>CAVPHN010000029.1:0-92624 GCA_963704205.1 uncultured delta proteobacterium | reverse complement strand
AATAGACATTTAAATGTCAAGATAAATATTCAAGTATTTTGCACCGAATATGACCCGGTGGACAAATGAGGTGGTGGGAAATATTTCAACTCTTTCTAAAGAGTGGATTTATATTTTTTAGGAGGTGATCAACGGAAAAGAAGATATGGATTTTAAAAAAGTATTATTGTTATTTTGTATAGCTGGTCTACCGGAAACAGTGATGAAGTATACTTGAAATATCATGCCTACTTGCATATATCCTTGAGTTCGGCCATCTTTAAGGATACAAATGGCATGGTATCATTCACTCTTCGATCCATCAGCCAACCGATACAATGTGCAATCTGTACTCCCTCTGAGGCCTTTGCTTAGGCCCCTCCTCTCATCTTTCTGACAGGAAAAATGGGCAGCCGCAACCTGTTTTCTTTATCACTGCGATACTCCGAATCTAAGCCATTTGAACTGGGTATGGACGTCTTTGGAAACGGCATTGCCGATTTTTGCCATGAATATATTTTCCGGTTTCAGGCAGATGTTTGGCTCATTGGTCTGAAATTCCTGAAATCCAAACGGACCGAACAAGCGGATGAGCATGGTGCGATATTCCTGGGCGGTTTTAAGTGCGCCGTCCAGGTCCCAGGTCCATGAATATCCCACCATATAAGCAATCATGTCTTCAATCCGGGGATGATTCAGCAGCAGTTGAACAATGCCCCTGGCTATTCCCGTGGATCGCCAGTCCCTGCAGACCTCAATGGCTTTAATCTCGATCATGATTCCCGGACCTATTTCCGCCCACCGTTCTTCCGGTTCCGGATGAACCATTACCCCGAAACCGATGATGTGCTGATAGTCGATCAGGGCCAGGACGACATTGGCATCCGGCAATCCGGCGATTTTTTCAAGCGTCTCTTTCCGGGTATAAAGGGATTTATAATGGGGATGAATTCCGAACTGACTGTCGAAACTGCACATCCGGATTTCATCCCTGCTGCAGAACGACCGGATCAGAATCCTTCCGACAGGCGTTTGCCAAACGATTGATTTTGACGCTGCTTCACCCATTCATCCATACTCCACAGGCACTCGTACTCAAAAATCCCCCCAATTCTTGTGCAGCCGCTTGGTCAAAATGACAAGATCATGAAAATTGCCACAGGAATCCTTAACATAATTCTTTAATTCGCCCCGTTGAAAAAAGTCCATTTTTTGCGCAGCCTCTATGGCCGGGTCTTCCACCCCGACAACAAGATCGGCACGAAGCTCTTCAAGACCTTTGTCCATGCCAAGTTGAATCAGATCCAGAAGCATCCAGGTTCCCAGTCGGATATGGCGGTATTGCGGAAGAATCATCACCCGAAATCGCCCCACATGCCGGGTACAGCCGAAACCCCGAAGATGAAGACTGGCATGTCCCACGACTTTGTCTTCCGTCACCGCAACAATGGAAAAAACTGTTGCGGAATCGATGCCATCAACCCACTTTCGAATCACTTTCGAATCCAGGACATCGTATCGCATAAACCACCGATCCGAATCCGGCAGTTCTGCATAGAACTGCCCCAGCAGCGCCTCATCCTGCTTTTCCAGCGGACGAATGACAGCTTCCTTTCCTTCTTTCAGAACAACTTCCTTGGGATACCTCACGGAATGAATCCTCCTCAAAGCGTTGATGGATAGGGTTGAACAGCGGTTATTCCCTTGCTTCTATGAACAGCATATCGAATTTCGCGCTCTTTTGCCAGACATCAGAGACGCCATGCTCAAAATGTAACGAACCGGCTTTATTGTCCTGACTGTCTATTATTCACGTTTCTGTAAAATTCGGCCAGCTTTGCTGGCGTCACGCCACAATGATATCCTGTAATCATCAGTTGATTGATCAGTGTGGTTCGAAGCGCTCCAAGTTCAAGCCACCTTCTGCCCGAAGTCAAAGTCGCTGCGTCCGCTATCACGATGCGCCCCCGTCTCCTCAGCCTTCGTATAAAATCGTAATCTTCCATGATCGGCATTGGTTTGAAGCCGCCCATCTCGATAAAATCCCTCCTGCGAATGAAAATCGCCTGATCGCCGTAAGGCATCTGAAGCTTGCGCGCACGGAAATTGGTCATCCATTCGACCAGCCTGCGGCCCGAAAACGGCTGGGCTATGCCAAAGCGAAACGCACCGGCGGCAGCCGAATCATTCAGGATTCTGCGAATATGAACCGAGTAGCCGTCCGGAAGCCGGGTGTCCGCATGCAGAAAAAGAAGATGGCTGCCCCGGGAAATCCCGGCCCCGGCATTCATCTGAACCGCCCTGCCCCGAGGCGCCTGAATGACGGTTGCCCCGGCTTTGAAGGCGACTTGAGCCGTTTCATCCCTGCTGCCGCCGTCGACAACGATAACCTCAAGCGGAAGCCCTTTTCGGGCGCTTTGAATGGCTTCCAGAATCCGGGCGGACTCGTTCAGCGCCGGGATGATGATGGAAAGAGCGTCGTTATGGCGGATCCGTGCATTTTGAGCGCTTTCCCAGATATGCAGATCCTCCGGCGTGTCCACGTCACTCAGCCGCTCCAGCAGCGTGCAGGAAACTTCAAGGGATGAAAGCGCTGTGCGTGTAACTTCCAGAACGTTTTGTGTCCCCCATGGAATATTCTGAAAAACATTCGAAAGCCGTTGTTTCAGGCCGATAAGATAATAACCGCCGTCTGAAGCAGGCCCCAACACCACGGGATGGTGATCCAGCGCCTGAAACGCCTCATTAAGGATATCGGTTGTCAGTTCGGGACAGTCCGAGCCCACGACGACAATGCGATCAAATCCCTTATCAAACCCGTCTTTGAAGGCATTGTCCATCCGTTCGCCGAGGTCAAGACCGATCTGAGCGGCATATTCAATGTCATTTCCAAGCCATTGCCGCATTTTGAAATCATCGCCGCCGACAAACCGTATTTCAATAGCGATACCGATCAGGGCTTTCAACTCACACGCAATGCCGACAGCCAGTTCAGTCATCTGTCTTTGAAGTTCGGAGGCGCCATTGGCACCAAGTGCGCCGATCAGACGCGTCTTGGTGCTTCCGGGCTCCGGATAGCGGGTAAAGATGATCAGTTTTTTCTGATTCGTCATCGGGATGCCGTCGTGGTACGATTATTTCATGGAGAAATGCGTGAAGACAGTGCTTTTCTTGCCAGACGCGTGACAAAAACCGTAACCACAACGGTCGCCAACAGGCCGATCCCGTAGAGAACCCATTCTGCCGTTGTGCGCGTGCGTCCGCCGGCACCCAGGCTTGCCAGGTCACCGGCCAGCGACCCGAGGTACACATACATCATGGTTCCGGGTATCATGCCCAGCCAGGAGGCAAAAAAATAGTGCTTGAGGCTGATCCGTGTCAGTCCAAAGGCGTAGTTGAGGAGGTTAAAGGGAAAAACCGGAGACAGGCGGGTCAGAAAAACGATCTTCCAGCCCTCCCTTGCCACGGCTACATCAATGGCCTTAAATTTCTCGTTGCCGGCGATTCGCCTGGCCACCCAGTCGCGGGCAAAATGGCGACCGACCAAAAAGGCGCAGGTTGCGCCCAGCGTTGCCCCGGTCAAAACCGCAAGGAATCCTTCAACAACCCCGAACACCGCACCGGCCCCCAATGTCAGGATGGCCGCCGGAAACAGCAGCACACAGGCCAGGATATAGAGGGCGATGAAGATCATCGGGCCCAGCGGGCCCAGATCGGAAATCCATGTCAGTGCATCGCGAAAAACCTGTTGAAGATTAAAGGTTTTTGCCGCAACGACCATAACGACGATGATCACTGTGACAAGCATCGCCTTAATAATTATCCCCCCACGGCCTGCCTTCTTGAGCTGTGAATTGTCTTTTTCGTTCATTTTACCTTCTGTCTTTCGTTCAATGCCATTTCATCGTTGAGCAAATCAACCGCAGTTGCCGAATTTAGGATGACTTATTCTGTTCAATCGTTTTCAGAACTGAGTCCGTGGCATGCGGCACCCATAAGCGCCACTTTGGGATTCAGGATCACATGGATCGGAAATTCATCCATGAGCCCGGACATCCGCCCCTTATTTCTGAAAGCCTCCATGAATGAGATTTTACGCAGCGCCGGAATGATCCGTGGGGGAATGCCGCCTCCCAGATAGACGCCGCCGGAGGCCATTATTTTCAGGGCCAGATTCCCGGCCTCGGCGCCCAGAATGGAGACAAACATGCTGAGCGTTGCCTGACAGAGGCTGCACGGCCTGGTGTCATCAAGGGCGGCATCGACTATGAGCGGCACTGGATCAAGAACCGCAGCCAATTGTTCGGCCAGCCAGTCCGGCTCCTTGCCATGCCCGATTTCTTTCAGGAATTCGTAGATATTCGTCAGGCCGATACCGGAGCAAACGCGTTCCGTGCTGACGTGTTGGAAACGATCAAGAAGGTGCAGCAGCAGCCGGGCCTCCAGCGCGTTTGACGGTGCAAAATCGGCGTGACCGCCTTCTGAAGGATTGGCCAGATAACGGATGCCATCCCAGGTGAGATACGCCTGGCCAAGTCCTGTCCCCGGCGCCACAACAGCAATGGCGCCGCCAGGAACCTTGCGTCCTATGTTCAACGTAAAAAGATCTTTTGGGCAAAGCAGCGGCACGGCACGGGCAAATGCCAGAAGATCGTTCATGAGATGAACGCGCGAAAGACCGAGCGCAGCAGCCAGCTGTTTCTCGTCTAAAACCCACGGTAAATTGGTGATTCTTGCCTGCCCGTTGACAACGGGACCGGCAACGCCGAAACTTGCGAGATCGACTTTTATCTTGATCCGGGAGAGGAATTCCCGGACGATAACCTCCAGACTGGAATAGTCTTGGCTGGAGAAGGTGGCTTCCGACAAGGGTTTACCCAGTGCCGGTTCGGACGAAAAGACGGCCAGTCTGGTCTTTGTTCCACCGATATCGCCTGTCAGAATCACTGGTGTCTGTTTTGTCATCTGCAGGATTCCTTTTGTCGATCCATATGATTCAGGACGGGAGAAAGTTTCAGGCCCGAAAACCCGTAACAGTGAAACAAACGCATAGCTTTTATACACCATTTTCAGAGGAATTATCAGATTTTTTTTGTTTCTCTTGTTAAACTTGATGAGTTCGTAGAAAGTCATAAATTGACTCGTCCCGTCATTCCGGAGAAAGCTGGAATCCAGTGTTTTCGGATAGTTGCTGAAAGACTGGACACCGGTTTTTACCGGTGTGACGACTTTTTACGAGTTCATCAAATTTGCTTGAGTGGCTTTTTTTTAATATGATATACTGTAACATAGTATTTTATATGGTTTTCAGTCGAATCGCCCACAATAAAGAACTTGAGAAGATTCCCGCCGTCCTGTAAGATAACATCAATCAGTTATTTTCCACACCAATGAAAGAAAAAGAATGCAGAGTTCATCCAGATTCGTCATCGGATCAGTCCCGCATCACGCTTAGAAGAAGAATCCTGTCCTTGAAAGGCCTGTTGATCGGTCTCATTGCTGGACTGACCGCAGTCGGTTTTCGTCTCAGCCTGGAATATGCCGAGAAACTGCGCAATACATTTATCGCATTTTCACGATCACATGAATTCTATTATTGGTCGTTCGCCTGCGATACTCTTTGGCCTGTCTATCGCTATGGTTGTGTTGATAACAACAAAATTCGCACCGGATGCGGGCGGCAGCGGAATCCCTCACCTGAAGGGATATCTTGAAGGACATTTTCCACTGCGCGCCTGGCGCATCCTAATTGTGAAATTCATCGGAGGCGTCATCGGAATGGGCAGTGGACTTGCCCTGGGCAGAGAGGGTCCTACCGTTCAAATGGGTGCGGCCATTGCAAAGATTTTCGGAGATTTTATCGCCCCGAACCGGGTCGAACGAAAGATATTGATTTCGGCAGGTGCCGGTGCCGGCCTGGCAGCCGCCTTTAATGCGCCCCTGGCCGGTGTGTTTTTTGTGATGGAAGAATTACAGAACAGCTTCAATCGCCTTGTTCTGGTAACCGCCTTTGTCGCGTGCGTAACTGCCGATATCGTCTGCCGTTTAATCGTGGGCCACCTTCCTGTTTTTCACATCACCATATCCAGTTATCCCCAACTCAGCATGTTCCCTTTTTTTATATTGCTGGGGCTTTTTCTGGGTTTTCTGGGTCTTCTTTTCAATAAAGTCCCTTCTTGCCGCATCCGATTACTTCCAGCGCTTCACGTTATTTAAAAAAATCCAGCTTGCATTCGGCATCGGCATCGGTTTCGGACTGCTGGGGCTGATGCTGCCCGAAGCTCTGGGAACCGGAGCGGATCTGACGGAAAAAGTTCTGAGGAACATCGGTTGCGCCCCCTCAGCTCCTGATGTATTTTATCCTGAGATTTATGCTTACCATGGTCAGTTACAGTACGGGAGCCCCCGGCGGCATCTTTGCTCCCCTGCTGCTGCTTGGCGCATTGACAGGCTCTTTTTTCGGTTTTATCGTGCTGGTCATTTATCCGAATGCTGCTTTTGATTTCTCTGTTTGGGGGGTTTTGGGAATGGCGGGGTATTTTTCGGCGATTGTCCGCGCACCCATCACCGGAACCATTCTGATACTGGAAATGACAGGCGCCTACGATCTGTTGTTGCCGCTGATGATCGTCTCAATTATTTCCTATAGCATTCCCGAGTATTTTAAAGACAAACCCGTCTATGAAGCGCTGCTGAAAATGGATTTACACCGTAAATCAATGAACAAAAAAGAGGTGGAACCCTGAAAAAACGTTTTGCCCTGCCATTTATCGTCCCGACTTCTGCCTGACGCAATTCCCCGGCTGCTCGCAGCACTGCAAACTCATCCCGGCGCAGTCGGCGGCTGTTTGACGGACTCCCTTACGCGGGTGTCAGCTCTCCCTGGCAGGATGACCCTGCGCCTGCCGTACAGGCAAAACAATGATTCAGAATCATGATTTCCCGACTCGCCAGCTTATTAAAATCAAAATCACGGATATGCTTCGGCGCGCCGCTGTTCACGGACAGATCCAGCATCTGGTTAAAATCGCAATCAAAAAGGCGTCCGTCCCATCCCACCGAAAGCGTGGTCCGGCACATTACATTCTGAACTGCAGCAGGATTGAAGGCATGCCTTAAGGTACACATATAATCATCGAAATTGTCGCTGTTAACCAGATATTCCAGATAACGGCCCACCGGGCAGTTCGTCAGGCAGTATAAGTGATTGAACTCGATTCCAAACTCTTGCCGAAGACGAACCCGGTACTCGTGCTCCAGGGATGCCTGGGCGGCGGGAAGATAGGCGCCGGAGGGGTTGTGCGCAAGGCTCAGGATCAGCCCGCTTCCAGGCATGCCATACCCTCTTTGGTTCAACTCTCGGATGGAGGCAATGGCCTGCAGAAATGTGCTCTTCCCGCGCTGGCGTTCGGCGCGATCCAGGCGATAGTCCGGTACGGAGCCCACGACTTCGATGCCCAATCGTGCAAAGAGATCCAGATAAAAAGCATATTTCAAATCCTGCGAGAATGACAAGATTGCTTCTGACAATGACCCGGCGATTGGCCTGGGCGGCCTGTTCCAGAAACCAGGGAAGATCCGGGTGAAGCTCTGGCGCACCGCCTGTGATGTCCACGGTCGCGATATGGTGCGTATCGGCTGCCAGAAGACAATGCTCAAGTGTTTTCCGGTCCATGCTCTCGATTCTGTCCGGACCGGCCTCCACATGACAATGCCTGCAGCTGAGATTGCATTGCCGGGTGATGTTGATCTGAAGAATATCGATCCCGGCCGCACGCAAGGGACAAATGCCCGATTCCCTGATAACGGAGGAAAACGATTCTTCGCCGCATTTGCCTGATAAAAGCGCCATTTGTCTCGACATCGGAATCACATTCCTTTTTTCCGGATGATTTTACGGATCTGGGTCGCGTGAGCCAGAACATCGCCGGCCACCATGGCCGCGCCCACATGGACGGCCTCCATCATTTCATCATTGTCCACCCCCAGCGAAAGGCACTTGTTGGTGTATGCGTCGATGCAGTAAGGACAGTGCCGCACGGTCGCAACAACCAGCGCGATCAAGGCCTTTTCCCGTTCCGTCAATTTGCCGGGGCCCGTGGCTTGGGCATAATAATCAAAGAATTTTTTCGCTTCATCCGGAGCAAACTCTCCGATATTCGGAAAGTCGGCCAAATCCTTGGGTTCATAATAAGATTGCGTCATTTTATCCCTCTTGTTCGGTTCATGTTGATAAATCGACCTGTCCGCTTAATAAAGCGTCAAAGTTGCTCGTTGCATGTTTCCATCAGCAAAAATGACTGATCAGTTCTCTGGCGTAGTCAATTAATACCGTAGCCAAGTCATCCACCTTGAAATTAATTTCTTGACCATTGGCGTCAATCGTGTACGATTGAAGGCATCGGCAACCTGCCGGATCGCCTCGGCCTGGGTTGGATAGGGGTGGATTGTAGCGGCGATGTGCTTGAGACCCAGGCCATGGGTCATGGCCAGCGTAATCTCGGATATCATATCTCCGGCATTGGATGCAACAATTGTTGCGCCAATGATCTTGTCCGTGCCTTTGCGAACATGCACGCGCACCAGACCGTTGGTATGGCCTTCAAGAATCGATCGGTCCACATCGCTGAATTCACGGGTGAATGTATCGATCTTTATCCCATGGTCCTTGGCCTGATTTTCATACAGCCCGACATGGGCGATTTCGGGCTCCGTGTAGGTGCACCAGGGAATGGTCAGCGTCGCTGACCTTGGCCCGGCCGAAAAACAAGGCGTTTCGAATCACGATGCGGGCCATGAAATCGGCTGCATGGGTGAATTGATACGGAGAGCAGATGTCCCCTGCCGCGTAAATATTTGAAACGGTTGTTTGAAGCTGATCATTCACCTGGACGCCTTTTTTCGTGTAGGCCACGCCCGCTTCTTCCAACCCCAGATTCTCGACATTGGGAGAACGTCCCACTGCGACCAGAAGCCGGTCAACCACCAGATCATATCCTTTGCCATGCGATTCAACAACCAAACGGACTCCGCCGCCATCGGCCCTGGACAGCTTCAACTCCTTGCCGCAGCAAAGAAGCTTGACGCCGTCCTTCACCATGGATTCAAGAACCAGGGCCGAGGCATCGCTGTCTTCCCTGGGCAGAATGCCATGAACGGTTTCCAGCAGAAACACTTCCGATCCGAAACGCGCAAATGCCTGGGCCATTTCGCATCCGATGGGCCCTGCGCCGATGACGGCGAGTCGCTTGGGAAGCTCGGTCAGGGAAAACAGGGTTTCATTGGTCAGATACGCCACTTCGTCCAGTCCAGCAATGGGAGGGGCCGAAGCCCGTGCACCGGTTGCGATAACCGCCTTTTTGAAGGACAGCCGCTCGCCCCCGACTTCAACTGTACTGGAATCGACAAATCGTCCCGCGCCGATAAACACATCGATTCCCAGGTCGGTGAACCGCTTGACGGAGTCGTTCGGGGCAATGGATGCCCGCAACCTGCGCATACGTTCCATGGCTTTGCCGAAATCGAACCCGACGCCATCCGGAATGTAAACTCCGAACTCACCGGCATCCCGCACGGCAGCAGCTGCGCGGGATGCGCTGATTAAGGCCTTGGAAGGCACACAGCCGACATTCAGGCAATCTCCGCCCAGCAGGTGACGCTCGATCAAGGCAACTTTTGCACCCAGACCGGCCGCTCCCGCCGCGCATACGAGTCCTGCCGTTCCAGCGCCGATGACAACCAGATTGTAGCGTGATGCGGGTTTCGGGTTCTTCCAATCGCCCGGATGAACGTGCGTCGCAAGCAGCTGGTTATGCTTGTCCCACGGATTTAATATATGCTGATCATTTTCATCTTTCGACATGTATATCCTCCCATGCTCAGTCGGATGATTGCTTGTTCCCAGGCTGATTTACTGCTTCTCGTTCAACGACCAGTCGTAATCCAGGTATTTGAACGCGTACCCTCCGGCCGATAGAAAGTCACTGTCTGTGGAGGCCATATATGCGCTGCAAAATTTGGCAACCGCGCGCTCGGTCTTGTCGAGCCCTGTGAATCCGGCATCCGGTGAGTATCTGGTAATAAAATCTTCCCCGTACCACTTAAATATCGATGAAAAGTAAACGGCATTTTTCCCGCGGTCAATGCTAAGTCCTGACGGGCTGGACAGATATCGCCGGGTCTGATCGTTTAGCTGTTCATCCAGTTTTTCTGCGGTGTATGCATTGCCGCGCAACTGGGGACAGCCCTTTGCGGCACAGACCAGAACCATGTGGATACGCGGCTCGCTGTACTGCTTGCGAAGGATGTCGTGTTCAAGATGGTTCAAAGTGATGGTCTTGCCGAACAATTTTACAGCCGGTTGATCCCAAGGCCCCTTGAAGAAGCTGCCGATGTCCTTGATGCTTTTAACCGGATAGTGGTCAATAATCAACTTCAAGGTGGCCGCATTGTAAATGTTGATCAAGAACGCCAGTCGCTGGGATTCCATCCATGTGTTGAATTGTCCTTCAGGAACCCCGGCGGCACTGTCCAGATAAGACTCCAGTGCTTTGGGGGCATTTTTCAGGCCGCTATAGTTCACGCGACCATCTGCGACGTATGTCTTCAAAACCTTGTCATAGCTCCCAAACGCATGGTCGAACTCCTGGGCCGATACAACGCCTGCAGGGATTGCTAATAACACGGCTATCAGAAGAAATGCGCCCATGCAGGTGAGAAAAGTCGCGTGTATTAATGTTTTCATTGACTTGCCGGATCGCAGATAGAATGGAACGCCGATTCCAGATCGGCTCGAAAAGCGTGTTGTCAAAACAAAGAATAGTGAGACACCGTTCCTTGAAGGCTTTCAGGATTTTTCCGGCCGCTGTTTCCTGCCAGAACCACCGGTTGAACACGTCGCTCCCCGACGGCGAAGCCCGACTGTGGAGATGATGGATACTCTTCGTTGTCCCAAAGGCGGCCCGCAAACCCATGCCGTCGTTTCAAACGACTGAATGAGAAGTTGGCGATGTGAGAGCGTTGCGGTTCAAGTAATTGGTCGAGTCGTGCCATATTAAGCCTTCTTATTTCCTGTCATTGCCCCAGATACTGTCCAGAAATTGATCCCTTCCGGACCCGTTGCGGTAGTATTTATACTGTACCGGGTTTTTTTTATAATAATCCTGGTGATAGTCTTCTGCCGGATAAAACACGGAAGCCTGCTTGATTTCCGTCACGATCGGCGTGGTGAAACGACCGGATTTTTGAATCTTTTCCCTGGATTCTTCGGCAAGCCTTTTCTGTTCGTCGTTAAGATAGAAAACAGCCGCCCGGTACTGATTTCCGATATCAACAAACTGCCGTCCGGCGGCGGTCGGATCAATATTCATCCAGAAGACATCCAGCAGTTTTTCATAGCTGATTTTTTCAGGATCATATACAATTTCGACGGCTTCCGCGTGCCCGGTTCCCCCGGACGATACCTGCTCGTAGGTAGGGTTTTGCGTGACTCCGCCCGTGTATCCGGAAACCGCTGAAATCACACCCGGCAGTTTTTCAAAAGGCGCCTCCATGCACCAGAAGCATCCTCCGGCAAAGATGGCTTTTTCCGTTTTACCGGCAGGCATTTCCATCAATTTGGTTCCGTCATCGGCAAGTGCAGAAAACTGAAGCGCGGCCGAATTGATACAATAACGCAGACCGGTCGGGACGGGTCCGTCGGAAAATACATGACCCAGATGCGCCCCGCATCGGCTGCACAGGACTTCGGTCCGGATCACGAACAGGCTGTTGTCCGACAGGGACTGAATGTTCTCCAAAGCGACCGGGGAGGTAAAACTCGGCCAGCCGGTACCGGACTCAAACTTGGTTTTTGAATGAAACAGATCCAGATCACATCCGGCGCAGCGGTAAACACCTTGATCGTGATGATCCGAATATTTTCCGGTAAAGGCCCGTTCGGTCCCCTTCTCTCGCATGATGTGAAACTGCTCGGGCGTCAGCAGCTTTTTCCATTCCTGTTCGGTTTTAACGATTTTCTCTGTCATGACATATTCTCCTTTTTCAACTGAAAAGGCCTTAAACGGCGTTGACGGAGCAGATCCGGATCTGCTTTTCAGATACGGACGCCGCACCCCGGAAAAGCAGGCCGGTCAACGAAACCCCTGCAAGCATATAAGTATATCTCATGTAGTGTCATCCTTTTTAAAAAAATAAGCACAGGATTTGAAAATGGAATAGAAGCTGTCGATAACGATATTGAACCACGGGTGAATTGTCTGTCAAGCCTTTTAAGTTGACATGAACGTTGTGCAACTGTAATGAAAATAAAAAGTTGAGAGGATATGCATGTTTCAACATGAACTTGTCCGAATAAATCTTTGGAATGTTTATCAGGGACTGTCCGCCCTGGAACAGTCCCTGATTCACCTCTGCGCCGTTATTTATGAACCCACAACAGCGCCGGTTATTTACAGTTGCTTTCGCAAAACACGCCTGGCAACCCAAAATCCGCATATCTCTTCTTTAAAAGACATCGACCCGGTATTGCAAAACCTGCAAAAACTGAATCTTTTAACAGACCAGTTGCAGTGCCACCCGGATTTTCTGGAAATTGCCATCCGGCAGGCTGCCGGATGTCTGGATTCGACCTATTTTCAGGACCTGGTCAATGCGGTTCATGACATCATGCCATTTAGCGATTACTACCGCTATCCCGCCGGTTCGGAACAGCATCGTCATCGTCTGATGCGTGATTTCCGTATCGGGATTTACACGTCGAACCTGCCCCGTATCCGGGAGTGCTACCAGCAGCTCGTTTCACAGTATGCCTTGGATTCAGATTTTGTGAATCCCTTTGTCCGTGTATTTCAGAATCCGTTTGACCGCAAATGGTTCATGCGCATGCCGGTTGATTTTCAGATCTGCGCCTTGATTGCCATATTTTCTCGCACGGTGTCTTATCTGGATGCGGATGCTGACGCTCTGGCGTACAGCATCAGTTCGGAGTTTCTCGAACATTTGCCCGAGTGCGACAGGGCGGAATTTTACTCGCACCTTATCCCGCGACTGCTTCTTGGCGGTCAAATCACGGCAGTCCGAAAGCTTCTTTCAAAAACGGACGTATCACCGCTTCTAAGCGGCTTTTCCGGATGGGTCTTTCTTCTTGAAGGAAAGATACAAATGGCTGTTCAGATGTTTGAGGCTGATCTGGATCATCTTCGGAAATGGACCAGAAACAAGACCGAATACTTTAAAGGTCCGGTCGGCATTTTTTATATCCTGGCCCTTCTAAAGCAGGCAGAAAGTTCTCTGTTTGAAAAAATGGACTCCGCCCTGAAATCAGCCCGAAACAACCGTTTTCATGGAAGTGTTCTGGACACGCTTTTTACGTTGATGAAGGCCATCGGCCATATCCAGAGATTTGAAATTGAAGCTGCCGGCAAAATCCTTTCCAGGGTTAAGACCGGTGAAAACCCGCTGACAGTTTATTTTTCGGCTCTTGCGGAATACGGCATTTCCCATACCCTTGATCCGGCATCCCTTGAGCAGGTGTCTCACCTTTTCACGCGGGCAAAAAATGCCGGGCTCGACTGGCTTGCCCTGGAATGCGCTGTGCTGTTAAACGCCGTGGAAACGCCGGACAAGGATCGGTCGGATTATCTGCGTCGTGCTCAGGCAAAAGAAGGTATTCACTTTATTTTCTCCATCATTGAGCCCGAAGAGCCCTGGAAAACCCGCCTTCATGCCCTCACCCATTCCCTAAGTACCCCGATCGCAAAACAGCATCAAACGCCGGAGCGCTTCGCCTGATATGGGTAATTCGGCTGATGGATCAGCACATCGAGCTCATCCCCAAGGTTCAAAAACGCATGGGTTCCGGAATCTGGTCCCCTGGAAAAGTCCTTCCACTGGGACGTATGTTCAGCTATTTACAACTGGATTTCATGACCCGTCAGGATCAAGCCCTCTGCTCCAGTATACAGAAAGTCAAACGCAATTCCCGCGTGTTCCAGTATTTTTTTGACTGGGACAAAGCCTTCCCTGCCCTGGTTGGCCACCCGCTGGTCTTTTTGGCCGATCAACCGGACTTTTCCGATCGAAATCGTCATGGGGAGAACCGAAAATCCTGGTGGAAACCCTGGATTCAGCTTTCATCATGAAATTCTCTCCAAGAATGATTGAACACCGAATTGCCGTGACTCAGGAAACGCCCGGCCGCATGAGCATTGTCTGCCTCAGTGCCGAGCAGCAGCGTATTGCAAGAATTGTCGGCGACAAAGGACTTATAGTTCCTGCTGCAGCCGGAAAAGAATTCTTAAACGCCATTGCCGCTTTGTCATCCGTGATTACAGTTCATTCGGACATCAGCGGCGTTACCGCATCCATAACCGAGATCGAACCGGACTGCCTGCCCCATGTGCATCTGACAACCTGCTCATCCGGGTTCAGGGTGGAGATTTTTGTGCAGCCATTTGTTCGCGGGGAGCTAAAACTCAAACCCGGAGAAGGCGCAGAAAGGATTATCACCGATATTGACGGCCAATCGTATCAAATTCAGCGGAACCTGACTCGGGAATTGGAAAACGCAGGAAATGTCGCGGCCAACTGCCAAACCCTGTCACGGTTTCCGCACCCCAACTGGCAGTGGCTGATTGCTGATCCCCATGATTTTCTGGACATTCTTCTTGAACTCAACATCCTTCAACAACAGAACCGTGTTATTGTGGCATGGCCCGAAGGTGAAAAACTGCGCATCACCCGGGAAATGTCGGTTTCAGATCTTCGCGTGAGGATAAAGGGCAAATCAGGGTGGTTTGAGATCAGCGGACAACTGGTTGTGGACGACACCCTGGCTCTTGAAATAAAGGATTTGATTGCCATGATTCCCCAAATCCAGAAAGCGGTTTTTACCGCTTGGCGAGGGTCAGTTTCTGGCATTGACCGATGATTTGAAAAATCAGCTAAAGGCGATTTCAACCTTTACCGAGCTGAAAAACCGGGCACTCCTGTTTCATCCGACTGCCGCATTGAGCCTTGATGGCCTGACAAAGAACCTGACGCTTCTTGAAACTGACGAAAACTGGCGAACCCATCTTGACCGCATCAAGGGTTGCAGCACGCATATTCCTCAAATTCCCAAGGATTTGAAAGCCACACTCAGGCAGTACCAGATTGAAGGCTACACATGGCTGTCCCGGCTATCCTTCTGGGGCGTCGGGGCTTGCCTGGCGGATGACATGGGACTGGGGAAAACCATGCAGGTCCTTGCAATCATTCTGGAGCGTGCGCCAAACGGCCCTTCTCTGGTTATCGCCCCTGCCTCTGTCTGCTTGAACTGGTTTGATGAAATTCACCGGTTTGCACCCACGCTGAATGTGGTTCGACTGGAAGATCACCATCGTGAAAAAGCCGTTCACGCGCTTAAGCCCTTCGATGTTCTGGTGATCAGCTATGGACTGCTGATGCATGAGTCCGCTCTGTTGTCATCGAGAATCTGGGAAACGGTTGTCCTTGATGAGGCTCAGGTGATTAAAAACATGAAAGCCAAACGGTCTCGGGCCGCCATGTCCCTGAATGGAAAATTCAGAATCATCACAACCGGAACACCGATTGAAAACCATCTTGGAGAGCTGTTATACCCTGTTTAATTTTATCAACCCCGGACTGCTGGGATCACCGCGGCATTTTTTCAAAACGTTTACCGATCCCATAGAAAAACAGAAGAATTCAGAGACCAGAGATCTTCTTAAAAAAATCATTCAACCTTTTATGCTTCGCCGAATGAAGTCTCAGGTTTTAACAGAGCTTCCGTCCCTGACGGAAATCGTGCTTAACGTGGACTTTTATCCCGGTGAAGCTGCTTTTTATGAATCCCTTCGAAAAAACGCTTTGAAACAGTTCGAAACCAGCCGAACCGGCACAGGGCGCGACTACCAGTTCCGCGTGTTCGGCGAAATCGCCAAGCTTCGGCAGTCCTGCTGTCATTCCAGACTGGTTCAGCCTGCCAGCCGCATTCCCAGCGCCAAGCTGGATCTATTTGAAAGCCCTCATTTCGGATCTTCTTGAAAACCGTCACAAAGTGCTGGTTTTCAGCCAGTTTGTGGGATATCTGACCCTTATTCGGGAGCTTTTGGATCATAAGCGGATTCGGTATCGTTACCTGGATGGAAGAACCACCATGCGGGATCGAAAATCCGAAATCGACGCGTTTCAGGCAGGCGATGGGGAAGTGTTTTTAATCAGTTTGAAAGCAGGGGGGCTGGGCCTGAACCTGACGTCGGCCGATTACGTCATCCACATGGATCCCTGGTGGAATCCGGCCGTGGAAGCATCAGGCATCGGACCGGGCGCATCGCATCGGACAGGAGCGTCCGGTAACCGTGTATCGACTGGTCACCCGAAACACCATTGAGGAAAAAATCCTTGCCCTGCATCAGCACAAGCGGAACCTGGCCGGAGCCCTGCTGGAAGGCGGGGACATTTCCGGCAGAATATCCGCCGAAGAACTTCTGAAGCTGATTCAGGAGGAACATCAACTGAAAATAATCGGTGATGTTTAATCAGAAACCCCTTATAACCGTCGAATTGAAATAATGATTCGCTTTATGCTATTTTTGAAACCAGGCAGCATGGCTCAAGGCAATTCGGGGATGATTCAGAGCATGAAACCCGGCCCGAACAGCAGCGGCTGTGATGCGCTGAAAAAGCGCCGGAGAAACATGGCCTTTGGGTTCAGCCAGAAGATATTTTCCGCCGGGCTTTACCAGGGAATAAATTTCAGCAACGAAGTTTTCAATGTGCGGGGTTTCGTGTACCATCCAGAACGTCAGCGCCAGATCAATTCTGTCCGGAATGATGGGTCAGCCCGATCCCATCCGGGGTTGCGCAATGGGTTTGAATCCGATGTCCAATGCCTGTTTTTGAAGCCCGCTTCTGGAGGACATCCAGCATTTTCTGCTGAATATCGACGGAAATAACCTTGCCAGCATCTCCGACCATCCGGGCCATGCCGATGGAAAAATATCCCATCCCACATCCCAGATCCACCGCCGTCATCCCCTTTTTCAGATAAGGCTTGAAAATCGTCTCAGGGGTATGCAACAGCCTTCGAAACGGATTGTCGAAAGTATAGGCCAGCCACCAGGGGCAGACATGGGGTTCAGTGAGCAAGAATTTTTGAAATAATTTCATAGCATATCCATTCAATGGGTATTGAGCTATTATACCATGAAATGATTTCACGATTTATATTATTGAAATCCTTTGGTTTCATTCCCTTGCACAGGATTAAAGGCGTATAGGTAAATCGGCGCGGATCAATTAAAAATTGATTGAAATCATTAATAAAAGCATCGCATCCCCCAGGATATTCATCAAATAAATCCGTGAATCGGTTTGCGTTAACCTCGATCTTCTTCATCCAGTTATAAACATCGCTGGCCTTTATTGCGCCGAAAAACAAGTGGTGCGCCACAAGATTTACCTGGATATCCTGATAACCTTGATCATATAAATATGAATAGAGTTTTCGACCAGCATAGATGTCGAAGTTGAATTTTTCTTCCAGCCTGTTCATGAGTTTTGGCAGAAGGTTTCCAATCATCGGGGGCAGTTCATAATGGCTTAGGCAATTGTAATCGAGGTCAAGCAAACAGAGCATGCCTCCCGGCTTCAGCAACGCGACTGATATTTTGTACAATATCTGGACTTTCAGCCAGAAAATACTCCAGAACAAATCGAACCCAGACCAGGTCGAATTGACCGATACCGTTTAATGGCTCCTTAAAATTGCAGACAGAGAACTCAATTCCGGGTAATTGGCCATAATGCTTTTTTGCATAAGAGATGCGATCTGTCGAAAAATCGATGCCGCAAGCGCTTCCTCCCGGCTGCACCATTTGATGAAGAATTGATGTGGTTTTCCCGGGACCGCATCCGACATCCAGCACCCGCAGCCCAGGCATGACACCGCACCAGCGGGCCTGTTGGCGAACCGCTTCCGGGTCTGTCTTGATCTCAAGCCTGAAGGCTTCCTCCGAATTTTCCATTAAATATCCATCAGCATTCTTAAGTAATTGCAGATGGGCTCCCTTCTCTGTTTCACTCAAAATAAGTCAACTCCAATGAGACATGTTTTTCAGAGTTAATATCAATAAACTTGTCAGTCAATAATTTATATAATATATTGTAATTATATATTTATTATATTATAGGTCGGCATTCCGACGAATCCCGGATCGGGATCTGGGACAGACGTCTGAGATTCAAAAACAGGAAATAATATATCCACAATATATTGTGGTTTAATTATATTGACACACAAGCATCATACCTATATATGGGATATTATCATAGATTAATGCAGATTCAAACAACAAAGGAAAAGCGTTTCATATGAATGATGAAACCGATAAAAATGGCTGTGAGGAAAGCCAAATCTCTCCCCCACGATTTTTTCAGCATGCTGACCTGTTCAAGACTTTTGAAACCGCAAAGGCGATTGATCAGACAAAACTGATCAACATGATCAATCATCTTCATTTCACAGGCAGTCCGCTGTATATTCTTTTGAAGCATCCGGTCTATCAAAACAGCTTGCTCGTAAAAGCTCATCCCGAACCTTGTCTCGGAAGTCAATTGACCTGCCGATGGGACGAATCCTATTTTCAATTCAATCTAGAATCACACCAGCCCCTTTGCCTGGTCATCGGCTACAACCCATTCATGGTCATAGCGCCCTTTAACCTGTTGCGCAGTGACAATAACAGCTTCACCATCCGATTGCCCGATAAGTGTTATGCCCTGAATCAGCGCCAGTCTCAGAGATATCTTTGCAGGGACATCACGGCCGAATTGAAACAAAGCGATTTCGTGGCCACGGGTGATCTGATAGACTTCAGTCCAACGGCCTTTCGCATTAAGGCAGGTTCGGAAACTCTTAAACATAATTGCTGGTTTAATCCAGATGTTCCCGTATCGATTCGCCTGTTTTCGAATGAAAAAACTAATCTATTCCGAGTCCTGCAGATGCATTCGCTGGCAGGATGATCATAATATATCAAAGGAAATCGTTTTCGCTTCGGAAAGCCGGCATATCAGCCGCTTTCCGGCAAAGAAGATTCGTAACCCCCGACGTCAAATTAACCCACCCCTATCCGCAGTATTTAAGCATCCTTTGATTAGTAAAAAAATTCAAAGAGATATTTTCGACATTTCTACAACAGGTTTTTCCATCCGAGACAAACCGGATGATGAGGTATTCATGCCTGGCATGACGATCCCGGATCTATCCATTCTTCTTGCCGGCATCTGCATTGCCAATTGCACCGTTCAGATCATCTACCGGCGGATCGAAGAGAAAATTATCCAGTATGGCTGTCGCCATTCTGGATATGGATATTCATTCATACAGTCGTATCAACCACATTCTCGGTATCAATGCAGATCCTAATATCTCTGTTTCAACAGAGGTTGACATGGATGCCCTCTGGGAATTCTTTTTTCAGACAGGATTCATTTATCCCGAAAAATATGGTTTTTGCCAGGCGCATCGCAATATTTTATAGAAACTTACCGGAAGACTCTATCAGGAAAATCCTGAAATTGCCAGGCATATTACCTATCAAAAGAACGGTCGGATTTATGGCCATATATCCATGATCAGAGCCTATGAACGTACCTGGCTCATTCAGCATCATGCTGCCAGATCAACTGAAAACAAGCTTGCCGGTTTTGCCGTATTACGGCAAATGATGCTTTTTTTGCATGGCATGTATCAATTGTCTTCAGCACAAATGGATTATGTGATCTCTTATTTCCGTCCTGAAAACAAATTTCCCGATCGTGTCTTTGGCGGATTTGCAAGAGACTTTAACAATCTTCAAGCTTGTTCTCTGGATCTTTTTACATATCTCACGCTGCCTGTTACATCTCCTGAGAAGGACCTTCCCCCTGAATGGGTATTAAGGGAGAGTTCACCTCTTGATTTATGGGAGTTGGAACAGTTTTACAAGCATCACTCCGGAGGTCTTTTGCTGAATATCCTGCGTTCGGAAAATCTGATCCTGGAAATGAGTCTCTGGAGAAAATATTCGAACGCCTTGGTTTATTAAGAAGATGGCAAAAATATTCGCTATTATATCAAAATCATCTTAAAGCCGTTTTTATCGTTGATCAATCCGATCTGGTGATCAATATGTCTGGTCTCCTGAATTGCATCAAAGTACTGGTTATCGATCCAGCATGGCTGCAATCTGGAACTGCTCTCTATTGCAGTCACAAAACTGGGAAGAGTGTATTACCTTGACAAGATTACCCTCCTCATTTATCCTGCATCGGTCATCGAAACAACCGATATTTCCTGTAATAAACAATACCAGCTATGGATCACGGATATGCGCTATTCGAATCAATTCATGGACTATGTGCAAAATAAGTTCAGAATGAAGTACGAATGACAGTAGCCCCACTGGATTGAAGAAAATGGAAGACCTCCCCTTATACAATTCTAGAGTAATAAAGAGCTTTGCTGAATATCTAAATATATATCATCCTGAGCTTGACATAGTTCCAATTCTCGATTACGCGAAAATTTCGATCTACCAGCTTGAGGATGAAGGACACTGGCTGACCCAAACTCAGGTTGACCGGTTTTATGAAATCCTCGTAAAAACGACAGATGATCCAGATATTGCCAGAAAAGTCGGGCAATACACGCCTTTTTCTAAAGCGGCCGGAAACGTATCTCAATATATCCTGGGATTTATTACCCCATCTGCTGCCTATACTGTGCTCGGGAAATTTATCCTCACATGAGTCGAGGTTCAACTTTGAAAACCAGAAAAGTTGGACCCAATCAAAGTCGAAGTTATTGCTATACAGAATCCCGGTGTAACAGAAAAGCCTTATCAATGTGAAAACCGTTTGGGAACATTTGAAGGAATCGCCAAGCTATTCACAAATGAACTGGCTGAGATTGAACATACTACCTGTATGCATATTTCCGGTGACCGTTGTGTTTACAAGATCACCTGGAAGTCCATGCCTTCATTTATCTGGAAAAGAATAGCAAACTACAGCTTCCTTCTCTGTTTTATCATCTGCCCATTCTTTATTTTCACCCTGCCGAGCAGTTACAGTTCCACAGCTATCCTGTCATTGATTCTGGCTGTGATGGGCATATCCCTGTATCAGGTTCATCTGAAAAAAAACGAACTTGCTGAATCACTTAAAGATCACGGCAATACGGCCAGTAATCTTCTGGATGAAATCAATTCAAGATATAACACTGCCATGCTGGTCCAGGAGATCGGGCAGGCAGCCTCCAGTATTCTGGATATTGATAACCTCCTAAAATTCACAATGGAAACGGTTGACAAGCGTTTGGATTTTGATCGCGGCTTAATCATGCTTGCCAACAAGGACAGAACCCGCCTGGTTTACAGGGTGGGCTACGGATACAACCCGGATGAAGAAGCCCTGTTAAAAAGCACGGAGTTTCATCTGGACAATCCCAAATCCAGAGGGCCATTTATCATTTCCTTTAAACAGCAAAAACCTTTTTTAATAAATGATTTTAATGACATCGAGAAAGATATTTCGGAAAGAAGTCGTGAATTCGTCAGAAAAATAAATGTCAAATCATTTATTTGCGTTCCGATTGTCTACGAAGGCCGGTCTGAAGGCATTCTGGCCGTGGATAACCATCACTCGAAACGACCGCTGAATCAGAGTGATATCAATCTTTTTTTAGGCATCGCACCCCAACTTGGAATCAGCATCAATAACGCCAGATTTTACGGGTTGATCCGGAACAGAGAACAGCAGTTCAGAGCCCTCAGTGAAAATGCCCCGGATATTATTTATACGATTCATGCCAATGGAAGGTTTGCTTATGTCAATCCTGCCTGGGAAAGAATCCTGGGGCATCGGGAAGAAGATGTCGAAGGAAAACGGTTTATCGATTTCGTAAAAAAAGAAGATATGAAAAAATTTATCTATGTCTTTAAACAGATCACGGGACAACAAACAAAGAATTGTCGATTTTTACGGCTCGATATTGCATAAAGATGGCTCAGAACGGATGTTTCACATGAGCGGCGCGCCGAATATCGATTCTGATGGAAATGTCACCGGTGCTGTAGGTACTTTCAGAGATATCACCGAACTTAAGAAAATCAGAATTGGAATTATGGGAATCAAATCGTCGACTATGGAAGCTAATTAGAAGAAAAAGAATTAGCGGAAGCCAAAAGAACGGAGCTTGAGAAACAGCTCATACAGGCCCAAAAGATGGAAGCGGTCGGAACACTTGCCGGCGGCATCGCCCATGATTTTAATAATCTGCTGATGGGCATTCAGGGTTATACTTCCTTGATGATGTTAAAAACCGATGCAAGCCACTATCATTACGAAAAACTGAAAAATATTGAGCATTATGTGATTCGCGGTGCGGACCTTACCAGGCAATTGCTGGGATTTGCAAGGGGCGGGAAATACGAGATCACGCCTGCCAACATGAATGACCTGATCACCAAAAGCTCCAGAATGTTTGGCCGCACGAAAAAAGAGATTGCGATTACCACCAGACTGGAGCCCAACCTCTGGACAGTGGAAGTTGATCAGGGGCAAATCGAGCAGGTGCTTCTTAATCTTTATCTCAATGCCGCTCAAGCCATGCCCGGAGGAGGACGTATTGATATTGAAACTCAAAACTGCATAATTGAAGAAATCGAAGACTCAAAACAGTTATTACAAACCCGGTAAATATGTCCGAGTCAGCGTTAAGGACACCGGCGTCGGAATGGACGAAAAAACAAAACAAAGGATTTTCGAGCCTTTTTTCACAACCAAGGAGATGGGCCGGGGAACAGGCCTTGGTCTTGCCTCAGCCTATGGCATTGTTAAATCTCACGGCGGTTTTATTGATGTCGAAAGTGAAATCGGCCATGGCAGCGTTTTTATCATTCACTTGCCGATCTCGGCAAAAACCGCTCAAAAAGAAAAAGCCATCCATGAAGAAAAGCTGTTCAAGGGAGATGAAACCATACTGCTTATCGATGATGAGGCTGTTATGCTTGAGGTAGGCGCTGAAATGCTTAACTAACTTAAATTACAAGGTAATTTCAGCCAGAAGCGGCAAGGAAGCCGTTGAATTATTCATGAATAATAAGGATGAGATTCACTTGACGATTCTCGACATGGTCATGCCCGAAATGAACGGCAGTGAAACGTTTAACCTGCTGAATCAAATCCAGCCTGGTTTGAAGGTACTTGTTTCCAGCGGATACAGCCTGTCCGAGGAAGCCGCCCGGATTTCAAAGACTGGGATGCAACAGTTTTATTCAAAAACCATTTGATATTTATCGCATTTCTTCCAAAATCCGTGAAATTCTGGGCAAAGACCCTTTTGCCGCATAAGTGTTCATCGTTCCACCAAAGAGCGACTTTCCCCATCGGAATAATATTTTGATTTAACTTCCAACGGGCAAGCCATTGCAGCCTTTCTCCAGATGTGATGCTGTCTGTTCAGCCTTGTCTTTGCTCGGTCGGCGATCACTTTTCCTCACCCACTCGAACCCGGCCAGCGCCATCCGCATTAAGGATAATAAAAGACGGACGGCTTGACTCACATCGGGAGGGGGCCAGTGTTCAACTTGCGCACCGACCACACATCACTACCTCTGTGGCAGAAGGATTTATGATGCCTGCCATGTTTATGCTTATTCCAACTTGTTATCGGCGTATAACCCGATTTATGGGAGCGTGAAAATTTTTCTTTCACCTATTCAACATATCATTTGTAAATACATTGCTGAACGCTTTTATAATTTCAGAGCTTTGGAGTTTTTCCACCATTGCTTTTTTCGATAATTCATTTCTAACTGCATAAAATAACCTCTTTTTCTCGTTTGTCATAGTCTCCAACAATGATAGATTATCACTCCGATATATTGGACCGGAGCGTTCACACGATAAAATCGTTTTGACTACTTCCTGCACGGCCTGTTTGTAATTCATAGTTGAGTGGGACCAGCTAGAAAGAGCGCCATTAAGCCCATAACGTCGCCGTTGTTCTTCCTCGAATATCGGACTTAAGGGTACGAGCAAATAAGGATAAAGCGACCAGCGCATGACACCTTCAAGTTCAGGGTATTCAATGCTCTGGATGAAATCACGCGTCCTTTGCGCAGTTTCTGAACTTTCCCCGGGGAACCCGAAGATAAAATAACAAGAGCAATTGATACCGACCTTTAAGAGATTTTTAATCACCGTTCGATAAGTGTCCGGATTAGCTTTTTTATTCATATTGCGAAGCACGCTGGGATCAGCCGATTCTAAACCGAGTTGAACCTCGATGCATCCAGCGCGACGCAGCAGCTTGTAGTCGATATTCTTCAGTGCATCGGCTCGAATAAAGCTCATCCACTTAATGCCTAAGTTTTCTTCAACCAGCCGTTTCAGGGAGACATTTAGGTCATTATCGCCAAGCAAGAAGTTGTCATCAACAAACCAAACATATCGAATTCCCTGTCGTACCACTTCCTTAATTTCCAGAATAACTTGATCTAATGGTTTTGAAAGAACGAAGCGACGATCTTTAGTAAAGTTGCAGAAGGCACATCGGTAAGGGCAGCCCATACTTGCCTGTATAGACACTGCCATAGATGAAAAAATCGATTTGTCAATCTTGTCCCAGTTGACGAAGCAGTCCTCGATTTTCGGGAATTCTTTAACACGTTTGGCAAAACGGATTGAGCCGTTTTCATACAGGGCTGTGTTAGGGATTTCTTTTGGCGATTGATTATTACGGAGGGCGGCAAGCAATTCGCAAAGAATGCTCTCACCGCACTGACTCACTACATACATGTCAATTGCAGGCTGGTCGTTATCGAAGAATAAAAAAGTCTGACGAATTTCATTTGAACTGTAAATGGGTTCACGGGAACGTTCATGTATGCGATAGGATTGATATATGAACGGACCGCCTGCAACAATAAGGGCATCCGGCGCCAGTTGTCTGATATCTTTCACCACGTTTGTGAGATGCTCTTTAGAGCAAACAAAAGATGTCGATATTGCGATTAACCGTGGACTGCGGCGCATCGCGCTGACAAACTGTTCTCGGTCAAGATAAAAATCATTTATAAGTTCAGTGGAATATCCTCGATGATTCAGATAGTTTACAAGCATTATCCCATTCAGAGTGGGTGCAGATGACCAGTTTTCTCTATCGGACCCAACTATGGGGTCTTCAATTTCACCATTATGATGTAAATAGTTAATGATAGTTTGGATATCAGCAACCCTTCCGTTTAGACTCAACCGTTGAGGATTAGAACCTGAAAGGCTTTCTGTGCCGAAGTTCGAAATAATAATAGCATCAAGAGACATGAAGAATCCTTCTTCTTAAAATTTTAACAAACTGCTGACGACCCGATTCCGGCCTTCATTCTTGGCCTGATAGAGATTCTCATCGGCTGTTTTCAGTATCTGCTCCAGTGTTACAGAAGCAGATTGCATGACGGGATCAAACCCTGTCACCCCAAAGCTTGACGTAATGCTTATCGGCTCCGCCTCATGGCCAATCGGCTGACTCGAAACGGCAATTCTGAGCTTTTCCGCAACGATTTGGGCATTGGAGACCGTGGTTTCGGGCAGCACAACCAGAAATTCCTCCCCGCCGTATCTTGCGATCCAATCCACTTCATTTCTGATACTGTTTTGAAGATTTTTTACAAACTGAATCAGAACCGCATCCCCGGCCTGATGACCGAACGAATCATTGACCTTTTTAAAATGATCGATATCCGCAAGTATGATGGAGAATGGTTTTCCATATCGTATGGCGCGTTTGATTTCCATCTGAATCTGTTTGTTCAGATAGCCGCGGTTAAAGCATCCGGTCAAAGGATCCATGATGGACATTTTTTCAATTTTCTCATTGGCTTCTTTTAAAAGCGTGATCGTCTCCCGCAGCTCCCGGTTCACCCTGCTTCTTTCTAAGTGAACGTTGATTCTGGCCAGAAGCTCCTCTTTTGAAAATGGTTTGACCAGATAGTCCGATGCGCCGACTTTAAAAACTTCCAGTATCTCCGAAAAATCCGACATGGCGGTCAAAACGATGATCGGGATATCCTGTTTGCCAAGGTCCTGGCGGATATGTCTGCACAATTGCATGCCATCCATGTTCGGCATGATCAAATCGGTAATGATGATATCCAGCTTATCCCCGGATGCGCAGATGATGTCATATGCCTGTTTGCCGTCCTCGGCCTCGTGGACTTCAATGCCTTCCCGGCTCAGGCATAACGAAGCGATTTTTCTGGCAACAATGTTGTCGTCTGCAACAAGGGCCTTGATTCCGTTTCGCATGACCGGTGGGTTCAGAATTTTATTTACAATCGCAAGGACTTCCCCTTCCTGAAAGGGTTTAGAGACAAAATCCACGGCACCCAGTTCAAAGCCTTTTTTTCTATCCTCAATCGTGTCGTTACCGGTAATGAAAATAATGGGTACGCGATGATCTTCACTATTTAGAAAAAAAACGGGCGTAGTGCGTCTCTCTGAGCTTTCGGCAGGTTTCAAATCCATTCATCTTCGGCATTTCGATATCCAGAGTAATCAGATCCGGAGGTGATGGGGAAGCAGCGTGAATAAGCGCTTCAAGTCCATTTTTAGCTTCGAGAACCTCGTATCCCCCCTGCTCAAGCTCCTCGCGAATCCGCATGCGAATCGTCTGGCTGTCATCCACCACTAGTATCCGTCGCGATAAATCAGTCATACAAACCATTCCTTACTGCCTGAGTCGAGTCATGTTATTTCTTCAATTGATAAAACACCGATCTGAGATAGCGCATTGGCTCAAACTGAGGGGCAACGTCTGTCAACGACTCGGTGGAGCCGATGATCAACCGGCCATCCGATGTTAAAACGTTTTCAATATTTCTGAACAGTTTTTTTCGATCATCCATCGTGAAATAAATGGCAACATTCCTGCAAAATATGATATCGAATTTTCCCAGTCCCGCAAAAGGCTCCATCAGGTTCATTTTTTTAAAGGTGGCCATGGCCCGAACCTCATCTTTGACTTTCCAGCCTTCCCCTTCACGAATAAAGTATTTTTCAATTTGTTCGCGGCTCAAGCCTCGGTCCATTTCGATTTTATTATACGTTCCATAACTGGCACGGGCGATCGCCGTGCTGGAAATATCGGTTCCCAAAACCATGAGGTTATACTTTTTCAAATCATCAAGGACTTCCTTCAGCGCGATGACAATGCTGTATACTTCCTGTCCGGTAGAGCATCCTGCGCTCCAGATGCGAAGGGAAACCGGGCAGCAGGAATACGCCTGCCTGGTTTTTCGATCGATCAATTCCGGCAGTATTTTGAACTTGAGCATTTCAAAAGGATATGAATCCCGAAAAAATAACGTTTCTTTCGTTGTGATCTGATCAATGATTTTCTTCTCGATGTTCCTTGAGCCGTCATTTCTGGATTTTTGATACAGATCGCTGAATGTCCGGCATCCATATTCCTGCAGCAGCGGTCCCAGCCTGGATTCAACCAGATAGGCTTTGGCCGGCTCCAGGAAAATTCCCGAAATATCATAAACATATCTTGCCCACAATCTGAACTCGGCCTGATCCATTTCCAGCATGATCCTTCACAGATAATTATCGAATGGTTCGGCAGATTTCCTCAGCCAAGAGATCCAATGGGGCAATCACATCCACGATCCCGATTTCAACAGGCTTTCGGGGCATTCCATAGACGGCGCAGGTCGATTCATTCTGGGCAATGACCACGGCACCCCTTTGCTTCATCAGCTTCAAGCCATCGGTTCCGTCATAACCCATTCCCGTCATGATCACCCCGGTTGCGTATTTTCCGTAGTGACGCGAAATCGAACGAAAGAGATAGTCCACAGACGGTTTGCAGTTTTTTTCAGGAGGATCATCCGTCACCCGAACCACAAGATGATTGTCTTGAGCCGACCTTGACACCTTCATCTGTTTGCCCCCTGGTGCAATATAGACGGTATTTGCCTGTATCAACTCTCCATCAACAGCCTCTTTCACTGAAATATCGCTGATTGCGTCCAGTTTCCGGGCAAGCGCCTCGGTAAACATGGGCGGCATGTGCTGGACAATAAATATGGGAACACCGATATCGGCGGGAATTTTTGGAATCAATTTTGTCAGCGCGACCGGGCCGCCGGTTGAAATACCGATGGCAACCACTTTGGAATGCAGAGCATGCCGTGGCAAGGGCGCCGGAGCTGCAACTCGCTGCGCTTGCTGGGGTAATGAAATTACCTTTGCAACCGTTTTTTCTCTCTTTATGCGAACCAATGCTTCCAGCATGGGGGCTATTTCAAACTTGAAGCGTTCTCTGTTCTCTTCCAGGTTTCCTGAACTTGGCTTTGGAATAAAATCAAAGGCCCCAAGCTCAAGCGCTCTCAGCGTAATTCTGGCCCCTTCGGTGGTGTATGCGCTGAAGACGATGGCTACGGCATCCGGAACTTCTTTTTTCAGGTGTTCGAGCACTTCCAGTCCATCCATTTCCGGCATTTCAATATCCAGGGTCAACAAGTCCGGCTTCAATGCCGCTGCTTTTGAAAGCGCAATTTTTCCATTCTGTGCCGTTCCAACGATTTCAACATTTGGGAAAGCCTCCAGAACGTCCTGAACAATTTTCCGGTACATGGCGCTGTCATCAACGACAAGCACTTTCAGCGTTACGATATCAGACATAGAAAATCCGATCACCCGAGCAAAGCGGTCAGGTTCAAGATACTGATTAACTGATTATCGGTTTTTAAGAACGCCCTCAAAAAATTGACCCTGTAGGCCCACGACATTCGCCGGCGGCTTTTCGATGTTTTTCCTCTCTGTTCGAAACACATCGCCAATACTGTCCACCAGAAGGCCAATGGATTCGTTTTTACAACGAACAACGATATTTCTCTGATGTTTGGTTTCGCATTGAGACGGCAGACCGAGTCGTTTTCCAACATCCATAACCGTTATGATCTGGCCCCGAAGGTTTAATATCCCTTTCACATATTCAGGCGCCAGAGGGACCGGGGTGACCTGGATCAGTTTGTTGATTTCCTGAACATTCAATATATTGATTCCGCAACACGCATCACCGATATTGAATGTGGTCAACTCGATATAAGGCTGTGATTTTTCGGTTCCGATCGACATACCGAATGCTCCTGATCCTTATATTTTGAAAACTTCGACCATTTCTTTTAAGTCTTTGGCCAGCTTCTTCAGCTCGTCCGCACTGAGGCTGACCTGGGAGCTGTTCGTGGAAATTTCCTCGCCGGCCTGATTGACGCCGCAAATCTCTCTGGCAATGCCAAGCGCCACCGACGAGCTCTGAGAGACGTTTTGCGTCACTTCGTATATTCCCCGGGCCGCCTGTGCAACATTACCGGCAATATCATTGGTGGTAATGGACTGCTCTTCCACCGCGGTTGCGATGGAGGAGACAATTTCGTCGATATCATGGATCACTTTTGTAATCTGCTGTATCTGGGCTACCGTGCCGGATGTGGAATTCTGAATACCGTCTATCCGGTTCTTGATTTCATCCGTTGCCTGCGCCGTTTGCTTGGCCAGTTCCTTGATCTCGCTTGCCACAACAGCAAAACCTCTTCCGGCATCCCCGGCCCTGGCAGCCTCGATGGTGGCATTCAAAGCCAGAAGGTTGGTCTGATCCGAAATATCGGCTATGACCTCGGTTACTTTTCCGATTTCCCGCGCTGCTTTTCCGAGTTCATCCACGGTTTGAGAAGCATTTTGCGCATCAGAAACCGCGCGGTTGGTGATATTTCTGGCTTTTTCCGCATTTCTGGAAATTTCATTGATCGTTGCCGTCATTTCCTCCGAGGCAGCAGCCACCATATTGACATTTGTGGATGTCTGCTCGGTTGCCGCCGCCACGGACACCATGTTGGCGCTCATTTCCTCGGATGCCGCCGCCACATTTCCGGACAGATCGTAAGTCTGACTGGCATTTGCCGACATCTGTCTGGATATGGCGGAAAGCTCCGTCGATGATGCCGAAAGGGTCTCCACGCCCTGCGCGATCTGACCGATCATTCTTCTGAGGTTGGTCACCATGGAATTCAGGGCCTTTGAAAGGGTTCCGATTTCATCGCCCTGGTCCAAATCCAGCATTTCCGTAAAATCGCCTTCTGATATGCGTTTGGCAAACCGGGTGCTTTTTTTGATGGGATAGACAATGGATCGGGTAATCAGGTAGGCAACAAAAACAATTAATCCCGGTTCCAATGACAGCCGCAACTGCCATGATCCACTGAAACGAATAAACCGGAGCATATGCCTCATCTTTTTCAATTTCCGATAATATGATCCAGTTCAGCTCATCGATTTTCACGAGAGAATAGGCCGAGAGCACCCAGCGTCCTTCAAAATTACGGATCATTTTTTCTCCGGTGCGGCCTGCAAGAACTTCGCTGACAGCCTCGGTATTTATCTTTCCTGCCTCCGGGTTTGCAAATGAAGCTTTCACTGAAAATCGATCTGAATTCATGAAAACATCGGAGCGCATCAGTTTGTCCGTACCCACAAGATAGGTAACTTGCGTCTTTCCCATGCCACCACGCTGATTCGTGATGGCATTGATGTGTTCAACGGGAATCTGAAAGGCAATGACGCCGATCAGTTTTTCCTGATCTCCAAAAACGGGGTAGCCTGCAAAAGCAGCCGGTTTGTTTGATGACGGCGCATAGGGTTGAAAATCAACAATGGCCGGTTTTTTTGTCTGGACAACTTTTTTCCACAGCCTGGCCAGGCCGCTGTCTTTATATGGTCCCCCGCTCAGGTTTGTTCCAAGATCCGGTTCCTTTAAACAGGTAAACAGGACATGGCCGTGGTCGGCGCATATCAGATAAATGTCGGCATACCCCCTGTCTTTCCAGAACTGAATGATGTTGGCGCCGAACTCTTCGGAAATCTGCAGATATTGGTAAGAAGTTAAATCAAAGGGCGCATCCGGCTTGACGTTGGTTCCGTGCAGGTGTTTAGCCATACTAAAGAACTGCAGGACATCCGTGCTGCGGGAAAATATTTTCATCTGCGTTCCAGCATCGCTGAAATAATTATTAATATCCCTTTTTATCACTTCCCTGACAGTAATCAGTTGCCGGTAAGCCTGCGCTTCCAGAGCCTGGGTGGCAACAACCTTGGCGATGATTCCAAGTGTTACAAACGGAACGATTCCCACTGCAAGAAACACCGCCATGAACTTGGCCATTAATTTCATATTTCGCAACATCGGCCTCTGGCCCTCCTTGATGTATCGATCAATTGTCTGAAATCATCCTATCTTTGACTGCAATAATTCACGGAACGCCGGGATCATGCATCCCTTCCTGGGCCATGAATCAGCGAGCGGATGCAGTCAAGCAATCTTTCCTTATCCAGTTTAATCTGATATTCATCGACTCCCGCACATTTTGCCCGCTCCATGTCTTTTTCATCGGCCAGTGTCGTCAGCGCGATGATCGGAATGCCGGAAAACCGTTCATCTTTTCGAATGGTCTGCGCCAATTCAAACCCGTTTAATCGGGGCATTTCCATATCGGTTATCACCAGGGAAATATCCTTCCAGGACTTCTGGAGAATCTGCCACGCAGCCTCTCCGTCCTCGGCATCCACCACCGAATACCCTTCCTGCTGAATGAACGATTTGACCTGACTTCGGAAAAAATTCGAATCATCGGCAACCAGAATGGTTTTATTTTTCAGGATTTCATGCCCCGGAGAGCCGACCGCCGAAAACCAATCCGGCTGAAGACTGCGGACAAGATCAAGAACATCCACAAGCAGTGTGGTTTTTCCGTCCACGATAATGGATCCCATAATGCCGGGCTGCTTCAATGCGCTGCCGTCAACGCCGGCATGCGTCGTCACGGAATCCACGGGACCGATGGCCAAAAGGCCCAACTCCCTGCCGGCGACCATAAATACGATGACAAGAAGTTGTTCACAAGTGGCCAACTGCTGAACAGGAGCAACTTCATCGATACTGAACACCGGCAGATTTCCGCCTCGGTATTGAATGGCCCGGATTCTGCCGAAGGACTGAATGTCGGCCAATCTGATTTTTTCAATGCGCAGCACTTGATTCAGTGGCAGCGCGAATTGTTCGTCTTCGGCGTTTCTGAAGACAAGAAGATTGAGAAGATCGGCATCCGGCCTCATCGCTTTTTCAGCTGCCATGGCCACCTCGACAGCCCTGCGGGTTCCGCTGACGGAAAATAGCCCGGCCATTTCCGACAGGTTATTCACATCCAGTATCAGCGCCACCTTGCCATCGCCCATGATGGTGGCGCCTGCATATCCGCGGCAGGATTTCAGATGTCTTCCAAGCGGTTTTACGACGATTTCCTCGGAATCGTGAAACGCATCCACAATGAGTCCATACTTGATCTGACCGGTGGATACAACGGCAATGTTCAGCGCACTTTTGGCGCGCTGCCTGCGATCCGCCGTTTCCCGGCAGAACGCTCCCGCATAATCGCTGTGATTGGGCTGAGCGAAAGTGAGCGGTGCTTCGGCCCCTCCTATGAAGCAATACGGCTTGCGGGGCAATATCATCCTCAAACATCGGCGATTGTCTGGAGCGTCGGTCAGAAAGGGACAGGCGCCGCTCTGTCTTTCTTTGCAGTGTTTCCGGGTCAATGTATGTGCGCGGGACTTTAAGAATATCCGTCAATCGGACCAGCGGCAACAGTTTTTCCCGCAAACGAACCACTTCCGCATCCCCAACCCGCTCGATGCGCTCCTTGACACTCCTGGCCGGAATTCTGAGCAGCTCTTCAAGATTCATCTGCGGAATGGCAAACCGTTCCCCTTCCGAGGAAATGATCTGGCTATGAATAATCGCCAGGGTCAGCGGCAATTTGATTTTAATTCGGGTTCCCATTCCCGGGGCGGAAACCAGGTCGATCAGGCCCCCAAGATTGTCCAGATTGGTCTTGACCACATCCATGCCCACACCCCGACCGGACAGGTCTGAAATCTGACGGGCCGTTGAGAAGCCAGGTATAAAAATCAGGTTCAGCTTGTCCTTCTGCGACATGATCCGGACCTGATCTTCAGAAACAAAGCCCTTGGAAACGGCTGCCGCAGCCACTTTTTCCGGATCAATTCCGGCACCGTCATCCGAAACTTCAATCACTACCTGTCCTGCCTCGTTAAACGCCCTTAGCGTGATTCTTCCGGTTTCGACTTTTCCTTTCTTTTTTCGAACATCTGCTGTTTCGATGCCATGATCCACGGCATTGCGGATCAGATGATTCAGGGGGTCGCTCATCGCCTCCAGAAGGGTCCGATCCAGTTCCACTTCCGCGCCTTCTATTACAAGCTCGGTCTCTTTTCCCAGTTCACGTGAAATATCCCGCACAATTCTTGGAAATCGGTTGAATAAACTGCCAACCGGCTGCATTCGCGTCAGCATAATCACTTGCTGAAGGTCAGAGGTGATGGAATCAACGCGCTTTGCCACCTTTTCCGTGCTGTTCATATCTTTGGCGGTGATGGCTTTGAGCAATTGGTTTCTGCCGAGAACCAGCTCTCCAGCCAGATTCATCAAAGAATCCAGAAGATGCGTGTTTACACGAATGGAAGTCGGCGACACCTCGGCAGAAGTTCCGTTTCCAGTTTGAGGTTGCAAGACATCACGCACATCCGGATCAAATTCCCTGATTTCGAGCGTCTGCGGGGGTTCGGGGTTGAGCGGTGGAGACAGAGCTTCATCCACCTGAAAAAGGTTTTCCCGGCTCACGTCCAGAAGCAGCGTCACATCTTCCGGGCTCAGAACACATGCAAAGGCTACATAGAGAAAAGGATGCCGGCTGAGCTGCGTTTATTCTCGGAGTCGGTATCATGCGTTGACCCTGTCCGGCTTGAAAGAAACGTCGTATATGTCCTTGATGTCGTCAATGATTTCCTCATGGGTCCGGCCATTAATCTGTGCGTCATGGCCGGCATCCATTCTCAGGACGTAAATAGTTTTTCCTTCGTTTCTGGCCTGTAACACATCATTTTCCGATATGGACATTTCTGAAAAAATACCCTGAATGGGTTGATGCCGCGCAATTACCTGCGGAGCCGGATGGTATTCCTTCTTTGGGGAAGCCGGGGCTTCCAGTCAATCGCATTCAGGGCTTCCATGGGATGGGAGATGTCAATTCTATCGCTGGTCTCTACATTGGCAACAAGATTTTTCAAAGCATCGGCGGCCAGAAGTAAGCTATTAATGATCTCTGAACTCGGTACCCGTTTTTCTTTTCGAAACCGGCCAAGAACCGTTTCCATTTTATGTGACAGATCTTTGATATTAAGCAAGACCGATAAACCCCGCTCCCCCCTTGATGGAGTGGGCTGCGCGAAAAACCCGGTTCACCAGCTCCGGATCAAAAGTGTCTGCCTGCCTTTTCCAAGGCCAGAAAATCAGTTTCAATAGAAGACAGATGCTCCATGGCTTCTTCAACAAAAACCTTCAGGAGTCATCTTGGGAGAGCGTCATGACGTTATCCTTATTCTTTCATTCATTCTCTCTGGCCGCTGGCTTCACAAATCAACACTAGTGACCCTAATCAAATTGCCATTTGAAGTCAACTTCAAAAAGTTTTAATTCTTGAATCAAATAGTTAACATTCACCCAAGGCCATTCGAATTGACTTTAGCGCAAATTGATTTATAGTCGGGAAATGAAATCGTTCCAGCTGATTCTGCCTTATTTCCGTAAGAATCGCCTCATCATTTTCACCGGAATTTCCTGCCTGATTCTTGTGGATTTTCTCCAGCTCGTGATTCCCCGAATCATCAAACGGGTGATTGACGATCTGACATCGTTTACCATCTCACCCACGGGGCTTCTTGTCTATGGACTCGAGATTCTGGGAATCGCCCTTGCCATGGGAGGATTCCGATATGTGTGGCGGCGCTGTCTGATCGGCATGGCCAGAGAAGTAGAAGAAGGGCTGAGGAACCGGCTGTTTTTTCATTTACAGACGCTGTCTGCCCGGTATTTTGATCAAGTGAAAACCGGAGATCTCATGGCGCATGCGACAAACGACATTCAGCATCTGCGAATGGCCGTGGGGATGGGCATGGTGGCGCTGACTGACTCCATCATCATGGGGGCTGCGGCCATCGGATTCATGGCCTATATTCATGTCCAGCTCACCCTCTATGTCCTGATTCCCATGCCGTTAATCGTTATCGGAACCCGGATTTTCAGCAAAAAAATGCACCAGCGCTATCAGGATGTACAGGCTGCGTTTTCGAATCTCACCGAAGCTGTTCGGGAACGCTTTGCCGGAATACGGATCGTCAAGGCCCATCATACCGAGCCTCTTGAAACCTCCCGGATTGACGCCATTTCCCGCGAGTATATCCGTCATAACATTCGCCTGATTCAAATCACCAGTTCCCTGTATTCCATGATGATCTTCCTGTCCAACATCAGCCTGGCGCTCATCCTGTTTCTGGGCGGCCGCCATACCATTCTGGCAAAGATCACTCCGGGAGATTTCGTGGCCTTTATCAGCTATCTGGGCCTTTTGACCTGGCCCATGATGGCCATGGGATGGGTGACCAATCTGATTCAGCGCGGCAAGGCATCTCTGGATCGGATCAACCGGATCATGGAAAGACTACCGGACATTGCGGACAACACAGATGACGGACGACAGATGACAGATGGTCAAGAGCCGACATTGCTGCTTTCAGCCTGCAGCCTACAGCCTACAGCCGGAAGCCCGCCTTTTAAACGGTACGCTGGAATTCGACCATGTTCATTTCTCCTATCAACCGGATCTTCAGCCTGCATTGGAAGATATTTGCTTTGCTCTGGAGCCGGGAAAAATACTGGGAATTGCCGGCCCTCCGGGCAGCGGCAAGACAACGCTGCTGAACCTGCTTCCCAGACTTTATGATGTCAATCGGGGCGCAATCCGTCTGAATCAGGTCGATATTCGAGATTATCCCCTGCCCGCCCTGCGATCTCAGATCGCGCTCATGCCTCAGGAGCCGTTTCTGTTTGCCGGAACCATTCGGGATAATATTGCATTCGGCGATCCTGCGCTTCAGCGACGCGGACATCCTTCAAGCTGCCGGGGATGCCGCGCTTCTGGACACCATTGAGGCCTTTCCCCATGGACTGGATACGGTTGTGGGAGAAAAAGGCGTGATCCTGTCCGGAGGTCAGAAACAGCGGGTCGCCCTTGCCAGATGCCTGATCCAGTCCCCAGCGCTTCTCATACTGGATGACCCCATCAGTCAGGTGGATACTGAAACCGGAAATGCCATTTTACAGACCCTTCGGGCCAGAGCAGGCGCCTGCTCCCTGCTCATCGTCTCTCACCGGCTCTCGGCCCTTAAAACCGCGGATCTGATTCTGGTTCTGGATCAGGGGCGCATCCGCGAATCGGGTACCCATGTCGAGCTGATGGCATTGGACGGCTATTATGCCAGAATATTACGCCTTCAGGAAATCGAAGAGGAGCTGGATGCAAACGAACGCCGGATTCTTTGAAGAAAAAAAGCTGGATCAGTCCCATGATATCAAACTGCTGTGGCAGCTTTATCCCTATGTGAGACCTTACCGGCTGATGCTGTTTTTTTCCATCGTCATGGCGATGGTGATTACCCTTATGGATCTCTCTCTTCCCTATATCACCAAGATTGCCATCGACCGGTATATTGTCCCCAAAACGGGCATTGAAACACCGCATTTTGCGCCGGCCCGCTATCTCACCGTGGATATTGCCGGCAAAGATGTGGCGGATATTGTTCGACGTTATCCGGAACACTTCGTTGTTTCCGGATCATCCGTCGTGATTGCTTACAACCAGCTTGAAAAACTCGCACCGCAGCGATCTTCAGACCCTTCGGAAACAGGACATTTCCGGGATTATCCCTGCTTGCCGCCATCTTTCTGGGCATCATTGTCCTGGATTTTCTTCTCAATTTTTCCCAGCAGGTTATCATGGAATATACCGGCCAGAAAATCATGCACGATTTTCGAATGAAGCTCTTTACCCATATTCAGGATATGCCGGTAAGCTATTTTAACCAGAATCCCGTTGCCAGGCTGGTGACACGCACCACCAACGATGTTCAGAACATGCAGGAAATGTTCACATCCGTCATTTCCTTTATATTCAAGGATTTATTTCTGCTTGGCGGCATCACGATCATCCTTGATCAACATGAACTGGCGTCTGGCAATGATCGCTTTTGTGGTGCTGCCTGCGGTCGGTTTTTTTTCCATTCATTATTCCAGACAGGCCAGAGACGCGTTTCGCATCATTCGGACCAAAACCGCGGAAATCAACACCCATTTTTCCGAAACCATCACCGGCATGAAAGTCATTCAGTTGTTTCGCCAGGAAGCCAACAATTATCATAAATTTAAAAAAACGAACCACGAATACTATATGGCCGGCATGCGCCAGGTCCATGTTTTTGCCTTATTCATGCCGGTTATCGAGATTCTGGGAATCACCGCGGTGGCCATTATCATTTATTACGGTGGCGTTCGCGTCCTGTCGGACCAGATCACCATCGGCGACCTGACAGCCTTTATCGCCTATATCAAAATGTTTTTCCGACCCATCCGGGACATTGCCGAGAAATACAACATTCTGCAAAACGCCATGTCATCGGCGGAGCGGCTGTTTCAAATCCTGGACAATACGGAAAAAGACGCACCCCGGATCCATTCATGAAACAGCGATATCCCGGATCACGAAGAGCCCCTGTCTGTCATCTCTTCCCTGGAAGCCAGTGGTATCTGCTTTGGTTATGTCAAAAACGAACCGGTATTAAAGAACGTGTCCTTTCACATGAATGCCGGCGACACCCTTGCCGTTGTCGGGCCGACCGGGTCCGGAAAAACCACGCTGATGAATCTGATCACCCGGTTCTACACTCCGGATGCCGGACAAATCCAGATCAATGGCAAGGATATCCAGAGCATCGCATCCGAGCAGCTCAGGGCCAGAATCGCGCTCGTCACCCAGGATCCTTTTCTCTTTTCTGAAACCATCCGGGAAAATATTCTGCATGGCGCCGAAGGGCTTTCCGAGAGCGATCTGGAAAAAATTTTAGAGGCTGCCAACTGTAAAGATATCGTGGAAAGACTTCCCAGGGGACTGGACACGCTTTTGTCCGAAGGCGGCGCCTCCATATCGAGCGGAGAGCGGCAGCTCATTTCCATCGCAAGGGCCTTTGCCCGGAATCCGGAGCTGATTATTCTGGATGAAGCCACATCCTACATCGATTCTCAGACCGAGCAGAAAATCCAAAAAGCCCTGGTCAATCTGATGACCGGAAGAACCGCCATCATCATTGCGCATCGGCTGTCCACCGCCCGCCTGGCAAATCAGATTCTGGTCATGAAAAAAGGCAGGATCATCGAATCCGGAACCCATGAGGCGCTGATGTCCCGAAAAGGATTTTACTACATGCTGAACCAGATGGAAAAAACTCATTAACCTTCCCGCAGCACTTCACCGACCATATGTTTCAACTGCATCATGTCTATCGGCTTTCCAAGAACTTTGTCTACACCATATTTTTCTTTTTCTTCATTTGATACATCGGCTCCCCAGCCGGTCACGACAGCAACTTTCATTTCAGGATAGTTTTCTTTTATTCTCTCAACAAGCTGCCATCCGTTCATGTCTGGCATTCCAATATCTGTTATCAATAAATCGTATTGATTGTTCCGTAACAGGCTTAGTGCTTCTACTCCGCTTGCTGCCACATCTGCACGATGCTCTAACGCTTCAAGCATTTCTTTTCCTATATTTCTAATCATTTCTTCATCATCTACCCAGAGCACGCTTGCTGAAGCCTGCATATCCTGAAACAGCGCCTTCCAGCCTGTTTCCTTTTCTTTTTGGGATATGGCAGTACGATCTCTATTGAAGTTCCTTTGTTAAGGACGGATTCTTTGACATAATGTCCGCCCGCCATGCTCTTTGATGATCGCATATGAGGTGCTCATAGCCCAAGCCCTTGCCCTGCTCAAAGCCTTTTGTTGTGAAGAAAGGCTCAAAAACCCTTGCTTTTGTCTCTTCGTCCATCCCTGTTCCTGTGTCGGTGACAGTCACATAAACGCCTTTTTCAGTTTCTCCTGTTTCAAAAGCCAATTTTCCGCCTTCAGGCATTGCATGAACACTGTTTTTAATCATATTATACAGCACAGACCTTAGCTCTCCTGGATTTCCATTAACAATTAACTCTTTTGCCGCAAACTTCTTTTCAATTGCAATTGTAATACCTGCCTTCTCGGATTCATCTTTCCATAATGGCCTTGTCTGCAGTATCGCTTCCTCAACGATACTGTTAAGATCCAGCCGATCATGGCCGCTCAGGCTTTCGCATTTTCCAGAGAAACGCTGTAATTGATGAATTCTTGAAGCCGCATCAATTGCTGATTTTTTTATCGTTTCAAGATAATCTTTCACTTCCGGAGAAATATCTTTGAGTAACGCAAGATCAATGTTTCCAAATATTCCCTGCAATGAATTGTTAAAGTCATGTGCAACTCCAGAAGCAAGCTCCCCTATTGCACTTAGACGCTGGGCTTGGATGAGTGCTTCTTCGGCTCTCTTTCGCTCAGATATAAGTCTGTTTAACTGTTCAACTTCTCTTAAACGTTTTTGCCCTGTTATTTCGGCAATGTTTTGATAATACGCAGCCTGTTTTTCCAACGCTGCGCATCTTTTTCCCAATACTTTTAGCAAGCGCTTTTGGTCATCCATTTTTCTTGTCCATTGCTAAAACCATTAAGACGCCTGTCCAATCAAGTCCCCTGCTCTTTCCCAGAATAGGCGCAATTTCAACTCCGGAGTAAAAACCTAACAAAGGCGTGTTGTATTTATTCATTACGCGTTGAACTTCAGAAGCTTCTTCTTTTTCCGTATTTGATTGCTCAGCAGTTCTTCCAGCACAATCAATATATAGTCCAAAAACAGGGATTTTTCCATCATCGTTTATCTTCTTCATTAAACTTTCCGACTTATTCCTTGCTGATTCAATCATCTTATTGCCGTCCCTCAACATAAACTGGATGTCCATGCCTTGTTCAAGATCCGGCTCAAATAAACCGATGCCGCTACCATCGGGAAGAATTCCGGTAATCAGCCTATTCACATACTCATCTTCCTGATATTGAAATCTCTCGCCGTAATTCACTCCAATTGTCAGAAGATTGAGGGGATGTTGTTCTCTCCAGCGCTGATCTCCATAATATACATCAATGATCTCTACAACAGGTCTTCCGTCCAGTTCGAAGATAACTGAGCCATGCATTTTTGTTATTTTACGATATCTGCCATCAACGGGAGAGCACCCGTGCATGATGCTGTGATAAACATCTACCGACTCCAGAAAGAATCACGCCTACAGCTCCCTGCTCACAAACAGTAGCGCCGCAGAATTGTTTTGTTTTATTAAATTGGTAATCCCCGACTAATCCTGCACCGATGATTGGCACATTTGATTGGACTTCTGATTCTATGCCAACAATTAACGGGGAGGAAGCATTCATAACAGGAGGTAAAATTGGGGAAGCAGGAACTTTTATTGAATCATAGAACAAAAGAAGAACTCTGTTTTCTTGTGCTCTTGACAATTTTTCTGAAAGACTGATCCCAGCAATCCTTTCATCTTTATCTATTCCACCAACTGCGGCAATTTGATATTTTATTTCATCTGATTGAAATGTTGCAACAGCCTGAAGGGTGGTCTTTATATGATAAAGCCTCATTGGTGATAACTCCAATTGTTGAACCACCAATTACGGGAGTATCCCCTAATGTCTCTTTAATCCCTCGAAAAAATTCTACATGATCCAGCTGTCCGCTGCAAAATGCCATGGCAAGATCAGCCTTGGTCATATTACCGGCACGAACGGCATCCCTGGCGGCGGATCTGCCGGAATCAAAAGCATTTCGATTATTGGAATATCCAATTCCAACTTTCATAAAGCTTCCCTCCGATACCCATTTATATACTTCATGTTAGCTGGGACAATGAATTTAGCCATTATTTCATAATTTTTTGTATATCATCCGGCAAGATATTGTCAATATATCTGTACAGGTAGTCGGGCTCGGTAATCCGATCATCGTTAAAGGGCTCTGGCTTTTTCAGGCTAAATACGATATCGTTGCTCAGGGTGGCATGTGCATCCTTTCCATTTTGAGTCGTTCAAAGTGGCCGGTCGGCTGCCTGGCAACAAGCGATCGATGGATACACCCTCTACCTTCATAAACATAACTTATTTTCTCACTCATAAATTTATTGAAGACATAAGAAATATCAGGTAGAAAAGAGTATCATACCGAAATACAAGGAGAAGAAACCATGGCAAATCCTGAAGACATGTGGCAGTGTCAGACCGTAAACTGCGGCTATATCTACAATCCGGACAAAGGCGACAAAAAAGGAAAGATTCCCAAGGACACCCGTTTTGAAGACCTGCATGATGAATGGAAGTGTCCGATCTGCGGTGCCGGTAAAAAATGTTTTAAACCCCTGGCGGGTCCGGGATCCACCCAGGAAGTCAAATGTGATGTGTAAGGGGGTAGTGTATGGCTCAGAATCAAAAATGAGCGTTCAAGTTCAGGACGGAAAACTGCGGGCCGATCCGTCCTTTCTCGGGAAAGTCATCGGCTCGGTTTCCTATGGCGATGCGGTTACGGTAATCCGGCAGCAGGATCCGTGGTTTTTTGTTTCAACCAAAACAGGACAATTGACCGGCTGGATTCACAGCTCTGCCCTGTCCGAGAAAGAAATCGTTCTTCGCGCAGGAGATGCAAATGTTCAGAAAACCGCCAGTCAGCGTGAAATTGCTCTGGCCGGAAAAGGCTTCAACGCGGATGTAGAAAAAGAATACAAGAACACGAAACCCGAATCTGGATTTTGAATGGATCGATCGCATGGAGAAGATCGTTGTTTCCGACGAGGAAATCAGGCAGTTTATCAAGGCTGGAAAATTATCGCCCGAAGGAGGAAAGCCATGAACCTTATTGAAAGACGCAAATTCCTTCTGACGGCCGCCAGGTGGACGGCCGCCATCGGCGCCGGATCATTTATACCGGCGATGATTGCCGGCTGCAGGGCACTTGAAGAAGTCACCCGGGTCGGAGCCGACGCTGGGCACCGCCACCGGCATGATAACCCAGGATCACGCCGATTCCATGGTTAAAACCTCAAAGGCTATCAGCAAGTCATTTGAAGACATCACCCCCCAGCAGGAATACTACATCGGGCGAAGCATCGGCGCCGTGATTCTGGAAAAGTATCCGGCAGATACCGAATGACGCTGCCAACCGATACATGAACCAGGTGGGCCAGACACTGGCCCGTGCATCAGACATGCCTGAAACCTTTGCCGGATACCATTTTCTGATCCAGAACACACAGGAGATCAATGCGTTGGCTGCTCCAGGAGGTCTGATCTTTGTAACCCGAGGCATTCTGGAATGCTGCCCGCACGAAACCGCTGTTGCTGCAGTACTGGCTCACGAAATCGGCCATGTTCAGGCCAAACATGGACTGCGCGCCATAAAAAAATCCCGGATCACCAACGCGCTGATTACTATCGGCGTAGAAGGCGCAAAAACCTTCGGCGGCCAGGAACTGGCCGATCTGACGCACGAATTTGAGGGCAGCATTGACGACATTTCCCAGACGCTTATCAATTCGGGATATTCAAGAGCTTATGAATCCGAGGCTGACAGGACTGCCATAACGCTCCTGCGCCGGGTGGGTTATAGTCCCGCAGGCCTGGTGGAAATGCTTCAGGTCATGCGGCAGAATCTGGTCCCGGATCAGGCCGACTTTGCAAGTACCCATCCCAGCCCTGAAAGCCGGATAGCCGAAATCAAAGCGATCATCGGACCGGTCTCGCCGGTCATGGAAATCAGAGAGCGTCAGATGCGCTTTGAATCGGCCCTTAAAAAAACCTGATATGCCTTTTTCCCCCTTGACCCGGAAAGTGTTTCAGGGACTGGTCATCGGGTATGGCCGGTACCCTACTGGCCGGCGGGTTGTGGGCTGTCGGAGTCATGGATCGCTGGGAAGCCATCACCTGGGACTGGCGCGCCACAATCCTGGCCCGGCCCAGTTCTGCCGGCGATCAGATCACCCTGATCCTTCTGGATCAGGACAGCCTGGACTGGGGCCTGAAGGAAAATGGCCTCAGCTGGCCCTGGCCCAGGGAAGTTTATGTCCCCATCATCGAATACTGCCAGCGTCAAGGCGCTCGCTCGCTGGCTCTTGATGTTCTCTTTACCGAACCTTCCGCCTATGGCGTCGCGGATGATGCCACCCTTGCCAGAAGCTGCGGCAGACTTTGGCCGAATGGCAGGCGCGGTGGCCCTCGGCCATGAAACCGGAAGTCAGACTGCCTGGCCGGATGGGGCGCCGGAGCCGGTCTTTCCCGTAATCCTGCCGAATGATATCAGTCGGAAGCCGCCGATCTTTCCGCGAGCCGCTTTCCCGATTCCCGAACTGACCCGTTCCATGAACGTGCTATGCAACACGCACATGAACCCGGACACGGATGGCATCTACCGCAAGGCAACCATTGCAGCGATGTTCGACGGACGACTGATGCCGTCCCTGGGCCTTGGCGCTTATCTGGCCGCTTACCCGTCAACAACCCTCGGCGTTGACCCCGGAAAAATAACAATCGGGGACCGGATCATACCCCTTTCAACCGACGGAGAAGCCATCCTCCGGTTCAGCGGGCCGGCCGGATCTTTTCGCAGTTTCAGCGCAGCCGCAGTGATTCAATCCGAGTTGCGGCTGCGCTCCGGACAGCAACCCACCATAGATGATCCGGGAGCCTTTCGAGATAAATTCGTTCTGTTCGGGTTTACCGCACCCGGGCTGTTCGATCTGCGCCCCACACCCGTGGATGGAATCACCCCGGGTGTGGAGATTCAAGCAACGATCCTGGACAATTTGCTGTCCGGAAATTTTATCCGCCAGTGCCCGACCGGCGTGTGGGTGACTGCAGCTCTCGGACTGGCTCTGGCTGCCGGCATGGCAGGCTTCTGTTTTCAGCAGCCCGTTCGGACATGTCTTGGTAAGCCTTGTCTTTCTTGCTGGGCCGATCATTGCCGCGCTGGGCGGTTACGTCACTGGATGGTCCCTGCCCCTGGTGGCCCCGGAAATCGCCGTCGCCACAACGCTGTTTCTGGTTTTTGTCATCAATTATGCCACCGAGGGACGCCAGAAACGCTTCATACAGGGCGCCTTCAAACAATATTTGTCCCCTGCGGTGATCGATCAGCTCATTTTGCATCCCGAGCGGCTGCGACTGGGCGGGGAGCGGCGGGTTCTGTCCATCTTCTTCTCCGATCTTGAAGGGTTCACCACCATCTCCGAAAAACTGGACCCCGAAGCGCTGACCACCCTGCTGAACGAATATTTATCGGCCATGACCGACATCGTTCATGAAGAGGCCGGCACGGTGGACAAATTCGAAGGGGATGCCATCATCGCTTTCTGGAATGCGCCCCTTGAGGTCATCGACCACCCGCTTCGGGTGGTCCGGACTGCGCTTCGCTGCCAGGAGCGGCTGGCGCTTTTGAATCCGCAGTTCCAAAAACGCGCGGGCAGAGATCTTCTCATGCGGATCGGCATTCACACAGGATCGGCCGTAGTGGGCAACATGGGTTCTCACAGTCGTTTCGACTACACAATGCTGGGGGATTCCGTCAACCTGGCAGCCCGGCTTGAAGGCGCCAACAAGGCCTTCGGCACCTACTTGATGATCTCTGAGGCCACCCGGCAGGGAATCGGATCCGCCTTTCCGGTGCGTGAAATTGCCAGGCTGGCCGTTGTTGGTCGCAAGGAACCCATAACCGTCTATGAGCCGATGCTGCCCAATGCCTACGAAAAAAACAAAGCAGCGCTGGAAATATTTCGACCAGGGGCTGCGCCTTTTTTATGCCGGCCGTTTTCCGGAAGCTGAAAATATGTTTGCATCCATCGAAGATCAGGATCCTCCGGCAGCCCGGTATCTGGCCAAATGTCGCCATTACATGGCATCTGCTCCGGAAAACTGGAACGGGGTGTGGACGATGACATCCAAATAGGGACAAGCAGGACAATACGGACACTGGCTTTTTTAAGTCGATGAATTGATATTTTTCTTTTCTTGATCACGATAAAGGAATATATAATGCCGTGTTCACATAATTCTTCATTTTGATTTAGTCATGAGGCAAAGAAACAATGCATTGAATGGCAGTAATAAAGAAGGAGGCAGCATGTCAAAATCAAAGGATATTCGAAAGAGCGACAAGAAAAAACCTCAGAAAACAACCAAAGAAAAGAAACAGGAAAAAATCGATAAAAATAAGAACAAAAGCTGAAGGAAAAAAACCGGGCAACACCGCAGCGTGTTGCCCGGAGATTCATGATTACTCGCTTCGGCTGGTGATTTCAATCAGGTGGAATCCGAACTGGGTTTGAACCGGACCATGGACTTTACCAACTTCATCGCTGAAGACGACTTTATCAAATTCCGGAACCATCTGACCCGGAGAAAATTCTCCCAAGGCCCCTCCCTGCTTTCCAGATGGACATTGTGAATGCTTTTTGGCCATATCGGCAAAATCAGACCCATTAACAATCTGATTCTTGATGTCATTGCATTGTTCCTGAGTCTTTACCAGAATGTGTCGCGCCGCGGCTTTCTTCATATTTGTCTCCGTTTATTAAATTGTTAAAAATTCCTTAACAGGCATCGGTACCAACAACCCATCTGCTCTGTAACCGCCGGTCAGAAGAATCCGAACCTTCGGGTTGCCTCTTTAGAGAAAACGGATCGAAGGGTTTTTCCTTGGATTCAAGGTTTCAATGTATTTTTGGCAAACTCCGGATAATGCTCTTTCATACAATCCGGACACAGGGGTGAGGTGCCGCAGCCTCCTTTTGAAGTTCTCCTCAGAAAGTATCAATGACACCTTATACCGAAAGGTTGTTGATTCCGTTTACAACACGGGATCTGCGGACTCAAGACTTTCGTCCTTCATTGTCAGCACGCTGATGATATAGTACCCGATGGGCACTCCCACAACCATTCCCCATATGCCGAAAAACCGTTCTCCTACCAGGAGCAGTACCAAAACAAGAATCGGATGCACATGCAGAACGTTTCCCGTGATCTTTGGATTGAGCACATATGCCTCAAAAGCATGGACAACAGCGACCAGAACGATGAGTTTAACAACCAGCAATAATCCGCCGACCTGAATGGCAAAGATCACGATCGGGATGGAACTCAGAAAAGTGCCCAGGATGGGAATAAACCCGCAGAGAAAGACAACAGTCATGATCAGAGCGATGTTCGGCACCTGAAAAAACCAGACGCCGGCTGCGGTCAGCACCGTGTTGCAGGTTGCGATAATGGCCTGGGCCGTAAATGCCTTTCCCAGAACATTGGCAAAGGCATGGAGGTGTGGCGCAGCGCCGATATAAAAGGATCGGATCCTGCTGTTTTCCAACTCCTTCATAGTTCCGGCGATTCTTTGCCAGTCCATGACCAGAATGAAAGAAAATATGATGGCCAGGATCAGCGTGAACAGGATCTCCCAGCAGAGCTTGACCATATGAAGGAGCATTTCGAGAAAGCGCGGCAAAGCCGCTTTAATCGCCTTTGTGGACTCGGTTTTGAAAACTTCCATCAGCGCGGAATATTCATCGGACTTGATGACGGTTTGGGCCTTTTCTTCACCCACAACCTTAACAATAACGCTCTCGACGAACTTGTTGATCTTCTCCCGGGTCTGCTGATCGCCGCTGCCGGTAAAATCCTTCACGATGCGGTTGGATTCGATAATAAGCTTGGGCGCAATCCAGGTGATGGTTGCCCCAAGCAGCGTCACAAAAAGCATGAAAACAATCACCGCTGCCAGCCGGTAGTTCATTTTTAGTCGGACAACGGCCCATTGAATGACGATCTTCGTACCGTAAGTGATCAGAAATGTCTCAAAAATCAGCAGAAAAAACGGCTTCAACAGATAAAAGAGTCCGACGAGAATCGCCCATAGCGCCATCTTTTCCCAGTTGTTTGCAAACAGTTTCATGACACCAGATTTTTCAAGCATTCCCAATTCCTTCAAATTGCATATCATCAATAAAATAATGCGTTTGTATCATTGCATATTAACATAATCAAGAACGAAGATAATAATGAAGGCATGCCAATGTATCAATTTCAAAAAGCATTCAGCCTTCTGTCTTCATATTTCAGAACAGCAAAATGTATTTCTGACCATAATGATTAATTCCAGGGTGCACATAAAAACATGTTTGTAATATACGAAATTAATTTCATTACCTTTACATTTCGCTAAAAACGATTTATCAAATTGATATTATGAGATAATATCTTAATGAACGCTTTTAGATGAGCGTGGAATTTCAATTGCAATCTATTATTGAACTGGTTATGGCCGTTTCTCACCCAGTATCCATTTTATTAAAATCCGTGTGATCCAGCGGGCCGGTACGCTGGAGACGGCATATCCGATGGTGGCGATCATGACAAAGAGCATTGCCCTGCCCCCGTATCCCGTGTCCGGGAGCCCGACAACGGGGGCCAGAAAATATGCGGCGATGAGTCCGGTCAGGACTTGCCAGGAGTCGGGTAAAAATAGAATATAAAAAATGATGTAGCGAATCGTCAGCTGCTTTTTGCCCATGAGATCACCTGTTGTTTCGGATTTTAATATGAAAGTGTCCTCCCGTCTTTACCAGTTTGCGAGCGTTCAGGCAATTCCCAGATCAGGCACCCAGCTCTATCTCCATTTTTTTATCAGAAGCAATAAGTTGGCTTCTCCAGTGGTTTTCAGAGTTCGACATTTGAAAAAAGTTGCAGACTTATATTGACCAATGGCATAAGTCCATTTATCCTGAAAATATGGCTTGACGGATCACATAAAACCAATCGTTCCAAAAGAGAAATGGTCATCCATCATGGAAACAGCAACAAGCGTCTATGAATCAACCTATCGGAATTACCTGGCCCAGTTCGGCGGAAGCTACCTGGCGGGTTTGGAGCATTTGCTGGGAGTAAGTGTTCAGGGAAAGGAAGTGTTTATTCCACTCTTCGGCAGACTTCACCGGGTTTGCCAAGACGGCATAACGGATCATCCGTCAGGCAGTGAGCCCGGTTTTGATGTCCGCGTCATTCTGTGTAAATATCTTCTGCTTTGCCCCGATATGGCTCCAAAAGAAAACGAATGGGTATCTTTCAGAGATCTGAAGGATTCCGGCCCGTTGACTACCTATTTTTCAAATGACGTCGAACGTGCCATCGCCGCCCATTTCGCGGGGAAACTTGGGGAATTGCAGGCATCATGCCGCCAACTATGCGGTTATCCGCCCAAGATGCAAGCCGCTTATGACATGTCCGTGCAGTTTGACGCACTTCCCCGAGTCCCTGTCATCCTGCTGTTTAACGACACGGCCGATGACCCGGAAATCTCCTGGCCGGCAACGTGTTCTCTGCTTTTTGAAAGGCGGGCCGAAAGTTATCTGGACCCGGAATGCCTGGCCATGACGGGAAGGCTGCTTTACGCCTGGCTGAAAAAAGCGGCAAGAACCGATTCCTCTATTTGAAAAGGAGAAATTAACGATGGCGACCCGTCTGTTTTCACCGCTTCGTCTACGCGAACTGGAATTTAAAAACCGGATATTCGTATCCCCGATGTGCCAGTATTCCTGCATCGATGGCATGCCCACGGACTGGCACCTGGTGCATCTCGGCAGCAGGGCCGTCGGCGGCGCAGGGCTGGTGATGGCTGAAGCAACGGCTGTTGTTCCGGAAGGCCGGATTTCTCCCAATGATGCAGGCATCTGGGCGGATGACCAGGCAGCGGCTTTTCAGCGCATCGCCGCTTTTATCAGCGCTCAGGGTTCGGTTCCCGGACTGCAGATCGCACATGCCGGCCGCAAGGCGTCCACGGACAGGCCGTGGCATAGCGGGAACCCGTTAAAACCCCAAGACGGCGGATGGCAGCCGCTGGCGCCAAGCGCCATTCCCTTTGCCGCAAATTACAATGTCCCGCGGGAACTGTCCCCTGCCGAAATCGGCGGGCTGGTGGAAAGCTTTATCAAAGCTGCAAAACGCGCGCTTGCCGCAGGCTTTAAGGTCATCGAAATTCATATGGCTCACGGATATCTGCTGCACTCTTTTCTGTCGCCGTTATCCAATCACCGCACGGATGAATTCGGCGCGGACTTCGAGGGCCGCTCCAGATTCCCGCTGCAGGTGGCCAAAGCCGTCCGCAATGTCTGGCCGGCGTCTCTGCCGGTTTTTGTCCGCATCTCGGCAACGGACTGGGTTGAAGGCGGGTGGGATCTTTCCCAGTCCGTCAGGTTGTGCCGGAAGCTGTGCAAGATCGGTATCGACATGATCGATTGTTCCAGCGGCGGCCTGGCTGCGGATGCAAAAATTCCTGTTGGCCCGGGATTTCAGGTGCCCTTTGCCGCAGCCATCCGCAGGGAGGCCAAAGTTGCCACGGCGGCCGTGGGATTGATCACCAATCCCGAGCAGGCCGAGCAGACGCTGGTTTGCGGCGATGCGGATGCGATTTTTCTGGGAAGGCAGATGCTGCGGGATCCCTACTGGCCGCTTCACGCCGCGCAGTGCCTCGGCGAAGACGTTCCCTGGCCCGATCAATATGCACGCGCAAAGCAGTGATGATCCGGTGTCACCCTTTATAGGAGAAGTATCTTTTGAATATCCTGAAGGAAGTTCTGAAACATGAGGTTTTTCCGGCACTGGGGTGTACGGAGCCGATTGCCGTGGCATATGCCGCAAGCCTTGCCGGCCAGCAGGTCGAAGGCGAAATTGAAGAAATCGGCATTATCGTGGACCCCGGAGTCTTTAAAAACGGCTTTGCCGTCACCGTCCCCAATACGGGAGGAGAAAAAGGCAATCTGATCGCCGGCGTTCTGGGCGCTTTGATAAAAAGGCCAAAGCTGAAGATGGAAATTTTAAAAGGGGCCGGCACGGAGACGTTGACTCAGGCCAAGGTACTGATTGCGGAGAAAAAAGCGAAAATCAATTTTGATCCGTCCAGAACAGACCTGTATATCGACGTGACCATCAAAACGGTCCGGGCTCTGCCCGGGCCGTCCTGGCAGGCTCCCATACGAATCTGGTGCTTCTGGAGAAGAACAATCAATCGATTTATTCCAAGGAGCAGACTGAAAACAGCGCTGCCGGTCAAGCCTATAAACAGGCGTTAAAGCAGATGACCATCGCCGAGTTTGTGGATCTGTCCGAATGCATGGACGATGCGGACTTTCGTGAAATCCGGCGCGGCATCGATATGAACCTTGAAATCGCCGAAGCCGGACAGAAGCTTCAGAAGGTGGGGTATTATATTTCCGATCTGATGAAAAAAGGATTTCTTCTGGAAGATGTGTTTTCCACGATCAAAATTCTGACTGCTTCTGCCGCGGACGCCCGAATGGCGGGTTTGAGCTTTCCGGTGATGTCCAGCGGCGGCAGCGGAAACCAGGGGATCGTCGCGATTCTGGTTCCCTGCAAGGTCGGCGAGTTTTTTCACATCGAAGAAACAACGATTGTCAAAAGTATTGCGCTTTCCCACTTGATCAACAGCTATATCAAGTGTTTTACCGGGGATTTGTCTCCGCTTTGCGGATGCGCGATTGCGGCAGGCGTCGGCGCGGCCGTGGCCATTGTTTATCAGCAGTACGGCAAAGACATGAAGAAGATCACACTGGCCGTCAATAACCTGATCAGCGATCTGGGGGGAATGCTCTGTGACGGCGCCAAGGGCGGCTGCGCCCTGAAGGTGGCAAGTTCAACCGATTCGGCAATCCGCGCCGCCTACATGGCGATAAACGATCATGGCATCACGCAGACCGAGGGGTTTATCGGCAGAACGGCGGAGGAAACCATCTGGAATCTGTCGGCAATCAGCAAGATGGGTATGGCCAAGGTCGATTACACGATGCTCGGCATCATGATCGATAAAATTCTCTGAATTCTCGTCATTTCATCAGATTGGGCAAAAACATCACGATCTGGGGAAATACCGTTATCAGGACAGTGGCAAACGCCATCAGGAAAAAAAACGGAAACGCGTCTTTGGCGATTACGAATACGTCATCGTTATTCAGAGAACTTATCACGAACAGGTTGAATCCGACGGGCGGTGTGATCTGGGCCAGTTCGATCATCAGAATCAGATAAATGCCAAACCATACCGTATCGAACCCGGATGCAGTAATCAGCGGCAGCACAATGGGCGTGGTCATGACGATCATCGAAAAACCATCCACCAGACACCCCAGAATGACGTACAGCACGCTCAATATCAGAATGAGCATGAACGGCGAAAGGCCCATTTCGGTCACAAAAAGCGTCAGTTTCCGGGTAATACCAAGATAGCCGACCACCACGGAAAGATAGGAAGCGCCCAGGACGATCAGCATGATCATACTGGTGGTTTTGACTGAGCCCATCAGGCTCTCGCGAAAGACCGTCCAGTTCATGCTGCGGGTAACAAATGCAAAGAGGATGGCTCCGATAACTCCCACGGCGCCGGCCTCGGTCGGCGTGGCCCATCCGGCATACAGGCTGCCCAATACCACCAGGATCAAAAACAGAACAGGCAGGATTTCCGGAATGGCCTGAATCCGCTGACGCCAGGAATGGCGGTCCGCGCCTGCCGGAGCCAGTCCGGGATTCATCAGGCAGCGACCCATGATGTACAGGCTGAAAATGCAGGCCAGCATCAGTCCGGGAATAATACCGGCAATGAAGAGTTTTCCAATGCTGACATCCCCGATAATGCCATAGACCAGCATCATCATGCTGGGTGGTATCATAAACCCCAGGGTTCCGGCACCGGCCAGGGACCCGACGGAAAGGCCCTTGTCGTAGCCGCGGTTTTTCAGTTCAGGTACGGTGATTTTACCCACCGTGGCGGTTGTAGCTGCCGATGATCCGCTGACTGCCGCAAAAAAAGTGCAGGCCAGAATGTTGACATGCAGGAGTCTTCCGGGGATTCGATCCATCCAGGGAGTCAGACCTTTAAACAGATTCTGAGAAATGCGGCTCCTGAACAGGATTTCTCCCATCCACACGAACATGGGAAGTGCCATCATGGCCGAGCCGCTGGTGTTGTTCCAGCCGGTCGTTGCCATTATGGAGCCAAACGGCAGATCCGTAAAAAATAAAAATCCGCCCAGACCCACGATAAACAGGGAAAATCCAATCCAGATGGTTCCCCCCATAAAAACGACCAGCAATGCGCACAGGGTCAGCGAAACGCTCAAAAGCTCCAAGATATGACTCCTTCCATGTTACCTTCCCAGGTCTTCCGCCTCTTCAATAATGGCAAGTCCGCCGGCATCCCCCTTTAACACGAGGATGGTTTTCAAGAATTCGCTTAGAAACTGCAGGGTCATGATGAGCGCCCCAAACGGCATGAAAAACTGGGGAATGGCCAGATAGGTTTCCGATAACTGCATGGACTGGGACCGGGTCACCACGGAATCCCAGAAAAACTCCCCGGTAAAGCCGGTGATGGCCGCACAGAAAAAACATCCGACAGCATAACAGACCAAGTCCAGATACCCGCGGGATCTTCCCGTGACAATTCGATGCAGAAAAGTCATTCGAATGTGTCCTTTTTCACGCAGCGTATATCCCAGTCCGCAAAACGTAAGTCCGCACATCAGGTAGCCGGAGTATTCCTCGGTGATGTAAAGGGTACTGCTGAACGCACTGCGCAGAATGATCTCAATAAAAGCCATGCCCAGCCCAATGCAGAGCATCACCCCGGCCAATCCGCCGCTGACGGCGGCAATGCCATCGATTGTTCGAACAAACCGCTTCATGCTGTTCTCCAGTCGGCAAGTTGAACCGTTCGCCCGGTTGCAGACGAACGGCAGAAAGGCATTGGTTATCGCTGCACTTTTTTCAGGAACTCGTCATACATGGCTTTCGCATCGGGGGTGGCATCCTTCAGCCAGTCCGCACGAATTATTTCGGTGATGGCATTGAGCTCCTTCATGAATTCTTTGGATGCCGGAACCGTCTCCATGCCATTCTTCGTACACAGATCTTCTTTTTCCTTATCCAGAACGGCCACTTTTTTCCACATGCTCTCTTCCATATCCCGGCCGGCTTTGACAAGGGCATCCTGAGTTTTTTTATCCAGTTTGTTAAAGGCTTTCAGGTTGACATTGACCATGTTCGTTGCGATGGTGATATTCAGCGGCTGGTAATATTTGAGAACTTCCCAGAATTTGGCATCTACGGCCGTTGGGGTGGAAGTGATCACCGAGTCGATCACACCGGTCGCAAGGGATGAATAGACTTCACTGAAGGGCAGGGCATAGGGCGTTCCGCCGGCGGCTTCGACCACCAAAGCGCCGTTTTTATCGTAGGTGCGGGTCTTCAGTCCTTTCATGTCCGCTACCGAGACCACCTTTCGTTTGGTCCAGAGTCCCGCACCCGGCCAGGGCGAGATGTACAGGATTTTCTGTCCCCATTTCTCAGCTGTTTTGTCAAAATAGGGGCGGGCCGTATCATTCAGCAGGCGGGCTTCCTCAAAGTTCAGCGCAAGAAACGGAAGTGTCACAATCTGAAATATTTTTTCCTCGCCGGCCACGCCACTGATCAGCATGTCGGACAGCGGAACCAGCCCGTCACGAACCACTTTCAACAACTCCGGGCCTTTGTAACCCAACGCGCCGCCGCTGCTGACAATGATTTCCAGTTCACCGCCGGTTACTTCTTTCATTTTGGCGGCAAACTCGTCAAGCGCCATGGTCTGATGGTTGTTTGGCGGCCAGACCGAGTTGGCATTCCAGGTTGTTTTTGCCAGCCCTCACTGCTTGAGATTCCAATGACAAGCGTCAGTGCCAAAATCAGATGTGTCAGTTTCTTCATGTTGTTACGTCCTTTCCTGATGAGTGGGTTTCGATACGCTTCTTTTCTGCCATGTGAAACGACATGCATTAACAGTGGAAAACGGATTCATAATGATGAAACCATCTATAATCTCCAGTAACGGATCTGTTCATTGCGGGCATCCTCCGGGTTCGAAAGCGCCTTTGATGTCGATGACGATCGGGCATCCATCGTAGCAGAGCCGGGCCATTCGGGAAAGTCCCATGGCTTTGTACGTATCGTGAATCACCGCCACGATGACCGCATCCACCTTGCCGAGGTCTTCCAGGGACTGAAGCGCGATGCCATAATAGGCCATGGCTTCATCCGGGTCCGCAATCGGGTCGTGAACAACGACATTCACGCCATAGGTGTTCAGTTCGGAAATGATATCCACGACCTTCGTGTTTCTGAGATCCGGAACGTTTTCCTTGAAAGTGAGGCCCATGATCGGCCACGCGGGAATCCCTCACCTGTTTGCTGGAGTTGATGAGAATCTTAACGGTCCGCTCGGCGATGAATTTGGCCATATTGTCGTTGATACGTCTTCCGGCCAGAATCATCTCCGGGCGGTACCCCAGGGATTCGGCCTTGAATGTCAGATAATACGGATCCACGCCGATACAGTGGCCGCCGACAAGTCCCGGCCTGAAGGGCAGAAAATTCCACTTGGTTCCGGCAGCCTTCAGCACCTCGGTAGTATCGATACCCATTTTGTCGAATATCATGGCCAGCTCGTTCATCAAGGCGATGTTCAGGTCCCGCTGGGTATTCTCGATCACTTTTGCAGCCTCGGCCACCTTGATGGAGGAAACCGGGTAGACGCCGGCGGAAACGACCGCCCCGTAAACCTTGGCGAGCAGCATCGTGGTTGCCGGATCAGAGCCGGATACCACTTTGACGATTCTGTCGATGGTATGCTCCTTGTCCCCGGGATTGATCCGTTCCGGCGAATACCCGACTGTAAAATCAATCCCCATCTTCAGTCCGGACGCTTTTTCCATGATCGGCACGCAGACTTCTTCGGTAGCGCCGGGGTAAACCGTGGATTCAAAGACAACACAGGTGCCCTGCTTCATGAATTTCCCGACCGTGCCGGATGCGCCCCGGAGCGGACTCAAATCCGGTATGCGGTAGGCGTCGATGGGCGTGGGAACCGCAACGATAATCAGCCGGCATCGGCTGAGCTCGGAAGGGTCTGATGTAAATAAAATCCGGGCATTCGCAAGCTCTGTTTCGGCAATTTCAAGGGTTCTGTCCTTGCCGTCTTTCAGTTCCCTGATCCGGTCCGGCTTTAAATCGTATCCGACAACTTCAAAATGCCGGGACAGATGAACAGCCAGCGGCAAGCCCACATATCCCAGCCCGACAACAGCGATCTTATCTTTTCGTTCTGAAAGGGATTCAAAGGTTACCATCGTGATTCTCCACATCTTTGGAGTTAAACGGGGTGATTGTCAGCGCATTTCCATCCGTACAGATTCGAACCGCCCCGTGGAATTGCCGTATTCAGCAGTGTCGCGCCCATATCCTGATAGCGCTTTATAACTGATGGGTGCGGAAAACTAAAGCGATTATTCAACCCGGTTGAAAAAATAACAATTTCCGGCTTTATCGTCTCAACAAAAGCTTCGGAATTCGAGCTCTTGCTGCCGTGGTGCGGGGCAACCAGAATCCGGCTTTGAAGGCGATCTCCATACAGGGAAATCATTTCTTTTTCAGCTTTGAACTTGATGTCCCCGGGAAATAGCAGGGTGACAGTTCCAAAACGGACGTGAACCGCAAGGGAATTGTTGTTGATATCCCGCCAGGGTTCTTGCTGGCGCCTCTCCAGAAAATCCGGCGGCGGATTGACGATGTCCAGGAATACGCCGTTTATTTCATGGTGCCGGGGAAAGGTTATGAAATCGGCGTGAACCAGGCAGCGCTGGCGAAGGACATCCGCAAAACGCCGGTATCCCTGGCTGTCTTCCGGCTCCGTGTTGGCCCAGACGGCTTTCACATGAAAATGCTCGGCGATGTAGCCCATCCCATTGACATGATCGCTGTTGGCATGAGACAGGACAAGAATATCAACGGACCTGATTTTTTTTCGCCAGAGAATTGGCGCCACCACCATTTTCCCCATATCAAAAGCGGAAAAACTCGAAAAGCCGCCTGCATCAATCAGCATGACCGGACCTTTGGGAAATTCCAGAAGGTTGGCGGTTCCCTGACCCACATCCAGGACCGTCACCCTGAAATCGGAACGAACAAAACGCTGATATCCCCAGTAGAGCGCATCCAGCCCAAGCAGGATTGCCGAAGCAACAGAGAGCGCCAGCAACATGTTTTTTACGCCGGCCGATAAGCCTTTTTTGTTTTGCAGGGAAAGGGTTCTCAGTAGCTGTGAATCCGAAACAAGTTTTCTTTTCAATGCCAATCAGCGCCAGTAACAGCGTATAAGCGCAGATCACTTCCAGCAGGGAAGGCGTTATGGTTTTGACAGCGGAAAACGGAATGTCCGCAAAAAAATCGGGTGATATTCAGGGACATTTTCAGAATTGCTGCGCTCAGTTCAAGTCCCCACAGGGAAGCGACCGGTGAAATCAGCGATATGCCGGCAAAGGCCAGCCCCAGGGGGACGACCCCAAAACCCACAAGCGGGATCAGAATAAAATTGGCAACCGGACTGATCAGGGAGATCTGGTTAAAATAAACCATCACCAGTGGCAGGACGCCCAGGGAGGCCGACAAAGTTACCCACAGGGATGAAAAAACGTAATTTTTGATGCGCTTGCGGATGTCGGAGACATCATCTTCCGGCTGCCAGAACCTGGGAAGAAAATATATAATGGCAAACACCGATGCAAAAGAGAGCTGGAAAGAAATGGCAAAAAGGGCCGGCGGGTGAAGTATCAGAATCAGGATTGCGGCAGTTGCCAGCGTGTTGAAGGGCTCTTGTTCCTTATGAATCAGAAACGTCATCAGGAAAATGACGATCATGATAACGGCTCTTTGGGTCGAAGGCGACATGCCAGAAACCAGGCCATAACCCAGTACGGGTATGATGGAGAGAATCGCTGCGCCTTTTCGCGTCCAGGCGCGCCAGAGGAAAAACGGAAACCAGCTGAGTATCCATCGAAATATGAAAAATGATGTCGTGGCGACAATTCCGACATGAAGCCCGGAGATGGCCAGCAAATGACTGACTCCGGCTTTGCTGAAATTTTCCGTTATCCGATCCGAAACACCGCTGCGCTCTCCGATGAGAAGGGCTTTTAGCACCGCTGTTTCATCCGTTTCGCCGATATGGTCCAGCGTCCGGGAAATCGCCTTTCGAAGGCGATACACCCGCTGGAAAAACCCGCCCCGATTCGGCGCTGTCTGTTCGATATCGCTGCTTTGCACAAAAACCGATCCGTAAATACCGTTAAACGCCATGTACTGCCGGTAGTCGAACCCGCCGGGATTTTGAAAATTGCGAAGCGGGCTTATTCTGCCGGCAAAACGGATGCGGTCCCCCATATTCAGATCCAGGGGCTCCCCTTCTAGGGTTACACGGAGTTTGCCGGTGACCGGAAAAAATGCCGCTGTCGCTTTCCAGGGTTTCAACCGTTAAATCGAATTTCTGGCGCTGGTTGTCGGTCCAGGCAGGAGAGTCCAGGATGCCGGAGATGAGCCACGGGGTGGTGGTGATAAAGCGTGAAATATGGTGATCGGGCAGTCGGGCAGTCACCCAGGGCTGTATTGAAAAATAGCCTGCCGCCACAAAGAGGACAAGGGGCGACAGCCATATCGGAGAGCGCCGGATAATGCCATGGAGGATTCCGGATATTCCGGCCAGAACCACGGGCCATACCCATATCCAGTGATCCGGCGCACCCGAGCCCGATCAGGATACCGGCCATCAAAGCCCCAAGCAGGGCGGCCAGCGGCCGGGAATAATACGAAACCGGGGAGTTATGCATGGTTTAGTCTTTTGTCGAACGGATATGGTGTCAACAATATAATTACTGGGATCCATCCCTTTAAATTCAGAGATTACCTGCCGACAGGAGCACTGCCAGCCTGTCCTTTTCGTTCGGCGCGGACGAATTGTCCCAATAACGCTGCCGTGGTGGTTGGATTTCCAGTCTCCCGCGAACAGCGCGGACGTAGTACTGGCCATACTTACCGTAGTTGTGCCCGTAGCCGTCGTCGAACCCCACCACCCACGCACGGTAATCATAGCCGGGGCTAGGCGTTGAAGTCCAATAAAAAGACGATTGCGTGTTCGGAAAATAAGTGGAATTGATTGTCGGTCCCGGCGATGAAACTATCGTAGTTGACGATAGAGTTCAGTTCCTGGAGCGTGGGAAGCCGCCAGTCGGAATAACCGCCGAATTGGGCAGCGTTCAGGGCATTGATAAAGGCCTCGGTGTCTTTGCCTTTTTCCGGGGTTCCCGCGTATCCGCCACTGGAAGCCGGGTTTCTGTCGTACCAGGAGTAGGTATTGTCCGCATCGTGCGGATCACTGTAGTTTTTGACCCCATTTTTGTTGGTTTTCACTTCCCAGATCAGGCCGGTGACATTGTCCTTCACCATGCTCCACGATGCGGCGGAATCCGACAGCGCGTTGCCGCTGCTATCCAGCTTTGTGTAGGACTGTGCATTGATGTAGGTGTCGGACTGGCAATAGAGGGCCTTACCCGGTGAGGGATAGGAAAACTCGCCGATGACATCGTAATTTTTCGTCCGCCTGGAATCCGGAACCGGTGCCGTCCATGCAACCGCGGTAAACATCAGAAAACCAAAGCCGAAAACGCTTACCCATGTTTTGTACATGCTGCTTTCCTTTTACTTGATGTCCACAAGGTTTTATAATGAGGCTTCCGTTTATTAAATTACGCCTTTGACCACTTTATTTGAAACTCGATTTCTTCCTGGCCTCCTTCTCTTTCGTGCTCGATACTGTAAGTTGCACGAACCGGAACGTAAATTCTTTCACCCCCGATTTGAATTTCAAACTGCTCACCTTTTTCGAGTGAATCTGCAAGACGGCGAAGTTTCGAAATAAAATCTGAAATCGGATAATTTTTCTCTATATCTCTTTCTTCCTTGTTACTCATATTCCCCTTCCTTTCATTTAAAACAGTGAGTTACATCTGCTCAAAAAGAAATGCTATATAACAATGAAACCTGCCGCGAGTGTAAAGAAGCGGCTGGAGTGCCTGGTCCGGCATTGTTGTCAATGTCTGCAGTTGAGCCGCGTTTCTTATTATTGCCGTGACTCAGTTTGTTGAAAGCCGCACGCCATGCAATACTTTCCATGAACATGCGTCAGCTTGTTGCAATTACTGCAGGAGTTGAACTGCGCATATCCGCAGAAGGGGCATGCTTGCGCCCCGGCGGGCAGATGTTTCCCGCAATGCTGGCACTCTCCTTTCGATATCCGGCGCTCAATCAGCTTCTTATTTGAAAAAAGCTTCTTCTGAAAGATATAGATCAAAAGAAGTGCGGCCGTGGCCGCAAGGGCAATAACGAAGTAGTGCCAAATCGCAACGAGCTTGAGTGACTCCAGAAGATCGATAATTTTCTTCAACAATATTTTTGGGATTGGGAATATACGCATCGGGAGAGGAAAGCTGCCTGGTATGCTCGTCAAGGCCGTTGAAGATGGCAATAAGAATGAAAATGTCCAGAAAGAGAATGATAACGAGCGCTGCCTTGCCCAATTGCTGGTCATCAAGACGCGTAAGATGGGCCTTGATCTTGCCAAGCTTATCCTTGAATTTTGCGCCAACACTCATACCGCCTCACTTGTGAATCGATAACCCGGGTGCCCGCTGGTAATCATACGCGCCTCTTAATGCCGATGAGCGACCGGGAAGACCGCCCTCCTCCAGTTTACCAGGAAGACCCCTGCCCTTTCGCCGCCAGCCGATAGTCCAGTTTCCTGTGGCAATCCAGGTTTAATATCAGTGTTTGAAGCTTCTCTGCCCCGTATAGACCATGGTGGCTCCGGCTTCGTTGCAGGCTTCGATGGACTGGTAGTCATTGTCCGATCCGCCGGGCTGAATGACGCAGGAAACCCCTTCGCAAAGGCCGACATCCACGCCGTCCCGGAAAGGGAAAAAAGCGTCACTGACCATCGCTGAGCCTTTCAGGCCGCCGTTTTCACCGGCAACGCGCCGGTCAATTTCGGCTTTCTTTTCCGGATCCTTCAAATCGTTGTAGGCAATGCCAAGGGTTTCGAAACAGTACCGGTCGGAAAGCTTGCGGTAAGCCTTGTCCCGCGCGATTTCGGCCACACCGACCCGGTCCTGCTCCCCGGTTCCGATGCCGATTGTGACCCGGTCCTTGACATAAATCACCGAATTGGAGGTAACGCCGGATTCGACCAGCCACCCGAAAAGCATGTCCCGGTATTCATTTTCCGTGGGCTCCCGCCGGATCGCATAGGATTTTCCCTTGTAGTCGCAGGCGGCCAGTTTTAAATCCGCCTTTGGTCCTGGCCTGGGGAACAAAAGACCATTGGGCCACAATGCCGCCGTCCATCAGGCTTTTGAAATCCACAAAGCGCTGGCCCACAAAATCATGGAGACGTGCGATGTTCTGAATGCGAACGACCCGCAGGTTTTTTTTTGCGGAAAAAATAGCCATGACACCGTCTTCAAATTCGGGCGCCACCACGACTTCGGCGTATTGATTGCCGATGGCCTCGGCGGTCGCCTTATCCACGGGCCGGTTGACCGCGATGCAGCCCCCGAAGGCCGCCACCCGGTCCGCCATCATGGCTTTGTGGTAGGCATCCGAAAGCACATCGGACTGGGCAACGCCGCAGGGGTTGTTGTGCTTGACAATGACGGCTGTGGGCGTGTCCATGAAATACCGGAGAATGTTCAGGGCATTGTCCGCATCGGTCACATTGGTTTTTCCGGGATGTTTTCCGGACTGAAGCAGTTCGATGTCGGATGCCAGGTACTGGCCCGGCTGAATGGTCCGGGTTTCCCCGAGAATCAGATTGCCGTTGACCAGTTTAAAAAGCGCCGCTTCCTGCCCCGGATTCTCGCCATATCGCAGGCCTTTCTGCTCGCCTTTGATATCCCAGAGGACTTTTTCATAAAACAGGGTCTGGCGGCCGGTTTCATCAATAAAGCTGATTTCCATGCGCGGCGGAAAATGCTCGTCAACGATGGTTTTATACATTTTTTTCAGGTCATCTGCCATAGCGTATCTCCTATAAAGATAAACCAGCCATAAGAAATCGGCTGTATCCAAAACGCCGGCATCTATAGACGAATAACATTCCCTGACGTTTTCAATTGTCCGGGTGCTAAGGTATTCGGCGATCATCCGATCATAGGCAGCGGTGTGTCCAAAGGCTTTCTGAGCCAGCCTGAATCGCAGATCCAGGGAAATCCGGCCACTTCCGGCTCTCATCTCGGAGAGAATGGCGCCATAGTCTTCCGGATCCACCACGGAAGCCACCCGGATGAAATTTTTGGCCGACGCCCGGATCATGCAGGGCCCCCCGATGTCGATGTTGCCCCTGGCCTGCTCCACGGTCACCTCCGGCTTGGAAATGGTCTGCTTGAACGGATAGAGATTGACGACAACCATATCAAAGGGCACGGCCCCGGTACGTGCCAGATCCAGCTGGTGTTCGACATTGTAGGTTTCGGTGAGAATGCTCAGGTAAATCTTGAAATCCAGTGTTTTGACAAGCCCTCCCTGGGTTTCCGGCTGCCCGGTATAGTCTGAAACCTGTTTGAGGCAGGTCTTGGCCCGGTCTCCCAGAAACTCCCATATGGCGTTGTAGGTGCCTCCCGTCGAGTAAAGGGTCACTTGCGGATTGATTTCCAGAAGCTGGGTGACCAGTTGCTTCAGATTGCTTTTGTCCGAAACGCTGATCAGCACATTGCGAACTTCGATAAGCGGGTCAATTTTTGTAACCACATTCAGTGTCATTGTTTACATCGCCCCCTGATATTCCAGTAAAAAACGGTTAAAAAATGCGGTCATGAACTGGTGACGCTCGCCTGCCATGCGTTTGCCTTCGGAGGTCATCATGCGATCCTTGATTTTACGGAGCTTGACGCGATATTCCCTGAAACCGGTATCGTCAATGGAATACGGTACGCTTTGTTCAGCGGGAATATCGGGGCTGTGAAGCCTGGCGCCGATTTCTCCGGCAAAGAGATACGCTCTGGCAATGCCGATGGCGCCGATGGCATCCAGCTTGTCGGCGTCAAAAAGGACTTTGGCCTCGAGGGTTTCGGGAACATGCATTCCCCGGAACCGATGGGTTCGAATACAGTGAAGGATATTGTCTTTCTGTCCCGGTGAAAACACCAGCATTGCAACGATCGGCTCGGCCAGCACCGCGCCGTGGGCCGCGTGACAGAGCGAACCCCGGGAAGCGTCCTGATGGGGCCTGCCGATATCGTGAAGAACGGCCGCAACCCGAAGAACATCCATGTCCGCCTGCTCTGCCGGGCCGATATGCTCACACAGCCGAAGGACCCGAAGCGTGTGATCCCAGTCGTGGCTGGCGCGCGCGCCGGTGAACATTTTCTGTGCAATTGCCTGGATATCCATGTCAGAAGGCCGCTTTTCCGGTCAGCTCCGTGATATTGACCTTGATGACGAGAATTTTCTCAAGAGCGGATTCCGGATACGTGAACGCTTCGCTTGAATACTGGCGCATGATGATGTCCAGCGCCGCCTGCTTTTCCGTGGAATCCTCGATAAAGGATGCAACGCCGAACGCAATGGCGCTCTGAAAAATAAATCCCCACTTGCAGGCGCTGTCGCCTGTTTTCAACCGGCAATCCACATCGAATTCAATGCACACACGGGGATTTTTACGAAGAATATCAATTTTTCTCCCTTCTGGTCGCACAGTGAAAATACACAGCACCGTCCTTGTACCCGAAACTCATGGGAACCACGTAAGGCTGGTTGTCATCCGACATGCCCAGACGGCACACCGTTGATCTGCGGATGACGGATGCAATCGCATCCGGATCCGTCATTTCCTTGTCTTTTCTTCTCATAAACGCTCCTAAAGAATTTTGAATTTGCCCTCAATCATCCCAGGCTCATGACCGATTCCCACCGCTGAAATTCCGTGGATACCGGAAGATTCTTTTTTTTCAATATTTCAATGAAAGCAGCTGTCATTGAACCGCAGGTAGGGGTTTACTTTCAGCTCGTCGCCAAGACGTGAAAAGACATGGGCCGGATTATAGGATTTCAGGTACGGATTAATGTCCGGGTTGTCCGGCTCAATAATACGGGTAAAGGACATGGCGTATTTCAGGTAGTCATGTCCGGCATAAACGACCGTGTCCTCGGGAAAAGCCATCAGAAATTTGATGGAATCGTAAAAGGAGCGGATATTGCCGGAAAAACAGTTTCCGATGGTCCCGTTGAACAAGGTATCCCCGGTAATCAGACTGTTGCCGACATGGAATGTCACCGAATCATCGGTATGACCCGGAGTCGCATAAACGCGAACGGTCACCCCGTCAAGCTCGATTATGAGAATGCCCGGACAGAAACGCACCGTCCAGCAGGGCGGCGCCGGATCTGGCCAGCAGTTCCTGGGTCCCGCAGGTATGATCCGGATGCAGATGGGTATGCGTGACCTGGGTGAGTTTCAGTTTGTTTTTTTCAACAAAATCAAGAATGGACTCCACCGCGCCGCCATCGATGGCCAGCGCCGAATGTTCTCCATAAATGACATAACTGAAATTATCGGAAGAATAAGGGAATTGCTGAAGATTCATGGGCCTCCTGATGATCGAATTCAAGACGTTTCTGTCGGTTCACTTGCTCAAATATCTATAGCAGCAGCTATTCTTTGTCAATGCGTAACTGCCTGGTCAGAAGTGCACAGGTCATTGAAGCCAGAGCAGCCCTCTTAACTCTTTATCTCTTATTTGCAAAGTGATATCATGGCGTAACAATAAGGTTACCAAATTCAGTCAAAAGGCAGGAGGAAACATGGCACGTTATTGTCTATTGTTCATTTTGAGTCTGATGGTGGCAATGGGGGGACATTCGCTTCAGGCGGCAGATCCTCCGAACTTTTCAGGTACCTGGACACTGGACCTGAACGCACCGGAATCCATTCCAATGTCTCCAATGTTTGAAGCGCTGGGGGTTTCCTGGATAAAACGAAAAGTCGTGGACACCTATGGTCGTAACCCAGGTGATCACCCAGACCAAGAACACTCTGACCATTAAAGCTGACACTCCGATGGGTTCCCGTACCCTGGTCTTATATCTGGATGGTAGAAAGCAGATTCAGGACACGGAAAATTCGGCGAAGTTGAGATCCCGAAATTACTGGGACAAAGACGGTACAGCAATTGTGACCGTCTCGAAGCACACTACGCCGGATGGTCAAAAAGCAGGTTGGATCTCCAGGCGTTATCTAAAGGATGACGGCAGGACGCTGATCGTCGACCACGTCCTCACCTTTGATGACGGCCGGAAACTGACCGGAAATCGTGTGATGCGAAAGCAGTGACCTGCTTTATGGCTCCTGGTCCTGCGGAACGAGCGTGAACACACCCTTTACCTCCGTCGGAATGATCCGGGGACGGCCGGTAACCGCATCCACAAAGACCCAGTCCGTCTCGCCCCTGGACAAAACCGTATTGTCGGAAGTCCGAATGAACTTGTACTTGCGAAGCGACAATGCCCTGCGAAAATTGGTTACCCAGGTCATGACGGTTATCGGATCTCCCTCAAAAGCAGGCCGAAGGTACTCGACGCTATGCTTGCGAACGACCCAGGTTGCGCCGGCATCCCTTGCAGCTTGCGTACACCCGGATGCTTCCGAATGCAGGACCGCGACATCCTGCATCCACTGAACATAGGCCACATTGTTCACATGCCCGTTTCCGTCGATGGCTTCCGAAGAAACCGTGAATTCATGCCGGTAGACCGGAGACATTATGTCGTATTCCTTTTGAACGGATTCGGGTGCCGGAGGCCGCAGGTCACGAGGTGCTTTTATACCCGCAGTCCTGGTTCTGACAGGCCAAAAACGTGCCTTCTTTTTTGGATATTTTTTCCACAATGAATTTCGCATGACAGAGCGGGCATTCCTGGTTGACCGGCTTATCCCACATGGCAAAAGAGCAGTCCGGATATCGGTTGCATCCGTAAAACACCTTTCCGCGTTTGGACGTTTTCTGAACCAGTTTGCCGGTGCAACCGGGTTCCGGGCAGGAAATACCGGTTTCCTGGGAAGATCCGGCCGGCGTCACGGACTGGGTGTTCTTGCAATCCGGATAACCGCTGCAGGCCAGAAAGGGGCCGAATTTCCCCTGTCGCATGACCAGGGGCTGGCCGCATTTTCCGCAGACCTGATCGGTTGCCGCCTCCTGGGGGAGTTCAACCGTCTGGATTCGGCCTTTTTCGTCTCGCGTGTAATTGCTGGTGAATTTACAGTCCGGATATCCGCTGCATGCCAGAAAATGGCCATTTTTTCCCATCTTGATATGCAGTTTTCGGGTTTTGCACAGTGGGCAGTCCAGATCGGTTGAACTGCCCACCCCCTTCATGCTGATCATCTGCGTGGAGGCTGTCTCGAGCCGCTGTTTAAAGGGCTCATAAAACTGCGTCAAGACCTCAAGGGAGGCGGCTTCGGCCGTTTCGATCCGGTCCAGATGGTCTTCCATTGTGGCTGTAAACTCAATATCAAACACCTCGGGAAAACTGGCGACGATCAGATCATTAACGATAAACCCCAGTTCACTGGGGATAAAAAAGCCTTTGACCATCTCCACATAGGCTTTTCCGCGAATGGTGGTCAGAATCGCGGCATAGGTACTGGGCCGTCCGATACCGTTTTCTTCAAGCGCCTTTACCAGGGAAGCCTCGGAAAACCGGGGCGGCGGCTGGGTAAAATGCTGCTTGGGTTCAAGCTGTTTCAAAATCAGGGTCTCGCCTTTGGACAGCTCCGGAAGCCGTGTTTTGGCGGGGTTCGCTTCACTGTCCTTCTTCATCGTCCGCGGACAGGTAAAGGGCCATGAATCCGGGAAATTTAATCACCGAACCCGTAGCGGTCAGCTGATAGGTTCCTGCCTGAATGGTGATGGTGCAGCCATCGATAAGGGCTTCGGTCATTTGTGATGCGACAAACCGTTTCCAGATCAAGGTATAGAGTGCCTGCTGATCTTTTGAAAGATAGGGCTCTGTTTTTTCGGGCGTCACAAAAACCGATGCCGGCCGAATGGCTTCATGGGCATCCTGAACTTTTTTTGAATTTTTAAAAAAACGGGGTTTTGATGGGGCATAGTCCTTACCGAAGCGCTCCTGAATCAGCGTGAGCGCTTCACCGGCCGCTTCCGCCGAGATTCGCGTGGAGTCGGTTCGCATATAGGTAATCAGCCCGACGGGTCCGCCCGATCCAAGCTCGATCCCTTCATAGAGCTCCTGGGCAATCGACATGGTTTTTTTGGCGGAAAACCGCAGCTTTCGAATGGCTTCCTGCTGAAGTTTGCTGGTAATGAACGGCGGAAGCGGATTTCGCTTTGTGGTCTTATTGACGATATTTTCGATCACAAAGGCTTGCCGGGACAACTCGTCCCGAATGCCCATCGCAGTGGATTCATCCGGAATCTTGATTTTTTTACCCAGGTTTTTGACCAGCTTGGCCAAAAACACCGGCGGCGCGCTGCCCTCAAGGCTTGCGGTAATGCTCCAGTATTCTTCGGTTTCAAATGCCTGAATGGCCCGCTCCCGCTCACAGATCATGCGGACCGCAACCGACTGCACCCGGCCGGCGCTGAGGCCGCCCTTGACCTTTCTCCAGAGCAGCGGGGATATCTGATAGCCAACCAGCCGGTCCAGAATGCGCCGGGCCTGCTGAGCTTCGAATTTATTTCGATCCAGCTCGATGGGCGACTCCATGGCTTTGAGGATGGCGTTTCGGGTCAGTTCATGAAACAGCACGCGTTGAAAGACCCGGCCTTTTTTCTTCAGGATCTCTGCGGTATGCCAGGCAATGGCCTCGCCTTCGCGATCCGGGTCAGGCGCCAGATAAACGAGTTCGGTATCTCCGGCCGCCTGCTTTAATGCCGTAATCACTTTCTGTTTACCCGGAATGGTGCTGTATTTGGCTTTGAAACCATCCTCGACATCGATTCCCATCTCTTTTTCCGGCAGATCCCGAATATGGCCGACTGTGGCGGCAATGGCATACTGTTCGCCAAGATATTTTTTTAGGGTTTTAACCTTTGTCGGCGACTCGACAATGAGCAGGGGTTTTGACACAGATAATCCTTTTAATAAATGTTATTGGGTTTAAGGCTGAAGGATCTTCAACCGTTTCTTTCAGCCTTCAGTCTTTATTGAAAAACAATTGCCTGCCGTCTGCTGAACCAGCCCCTTGACTTCAAGCTGAAGCAGAATCGCCATGAGTTTTCCGGATGTCAGGGAAAGCCTTCGGACCAGATCGTCGCTGTGAACCGGATAAGGACTCAGCGCGTTAAAAACAACGGCTTCTGTTTCGGAAAGCGGCGGCAGAGCCCGAACTTCGTCTCCCTTGACACCGGACTCACCGCTGCCCTGTGAAAGCGTCCGATTCTGAAGATTCAGCTCATCCAGAATATCCTGAACATGTTCCACGAGTTTGGCGCCCTGTTTGATCAGAATATGGGTTCCGGCGCTTTTGAATGAGTGAATGCTCCCGGGAATGGCGAACACTTCCCGATTCTGTTCGGCTGCCAGGCGCGCGGTGATCAGCGAGCCGCTGTTCCGGGTTGCCTCAACCACCAGGGTCCCCAGGGACATGCCGCTGATGACGCGGTTGCGCTGGGGAAAATGATGGGCTTCCGGCAGAGCGGAAAGCGAAAACTCCGAAATCACAGCGCCGTTTTCAATGATTTTTTGAAACAGATGATGGTTTTCAGCCGGATAAATCTGCTCCAGCCCGCTTCCCAGAACCGCAATGGTGCGCCCTTTTCCCATCAAGGCCCCTTCATGAGCCGCCGTATCAATTCCCCTTGCCATGCCGCTGACAATGGTCAGGCCTTTTCCCGCCAGATCGCTGCAGAGCCGATGGGTTGTGGTTACGCCATATGGCGTGGCATTTCGGGAACCCACGACCGCCAGCAAATGTGCTGACGGATCAAGGGTTCCGGAAACGTATAAAAACGGCGGGGGATCGGGAATTTCACGCAGCAGGGGGGGATAACCCGGATCAGTGAGGCATACGATGCCATATCCTTTTTGCGCAACCAGATCCAGGTCTTTTTGCGCTTCATCCGGCAGGCTGGCCTGCCGGAGCGCTGTAATCAATCGGGAGGTAATGCCTTCAACTTCAAGAAGTCTGTCCCTTGAAGCGTCAAAAACATGTTCCGGAGATCCAAACCGCTCGATGAGCCGTTTATACAGATGATTGCCGATTCCCGGAACATATTTAAGGGTAAACCATGGCAGATAGGCGTCCATTCACTCACTTCTTTTTTGCGGCGTCCTGCCAGGCCAGAAGGATGGGGCTGGCCACATACACCGAAGAATAAGTCCCGGTAAGAATCCCCACCAGCATGGCAAAGGCAAAATCATGAATGATCCCGCCGCCCAAGATAAACAAGGCCAGCACGGCAACCAAGCGTTGTTGCCGCGGTTAATATCGTTCGGCTGAGGGTTTCGTTCACGCTTCGGTTGATGGTGGCCATAAATGGGTTTTTCGGATGCTTGCGCAGATTCTCCCGAATCCGGTCAAAGACAATGATCGTATCATTCAGGGAATAGCCCATGATGGACAGGATCGCGGCAATGATGGGAAGCGACAGCTCCTTGTCAAAGATCGAAAAAAGCCCGATGGTGATGATCACATCGTGAAGCAGGGAAATCACCGCGCCCATGGCATATTTCAGTTTCAGAACCCAGAACAGCACCAGGGTCAGGATCAGCGCCAGAATGGTCAGAATGGTCATGCTGATATTCAGAAGGCTCAGCAGATAGACGCCGCCCATCAACGCGCCTGCAATGGTCGCACAGACCATCCACTTGAATTCGAACCGTCCGGAGATGTAAATGGCAATAAAAAGCATGGCATAAAAAATGGCGAACATGGCCTTTTCCTGCAGATCCTTGCCCACCTGGGGACCGACCATTTCCACCCTTCGGATATCCGGTTCGACACCCGTTGTCTTCTGAACGGCGGCCTTGATTTTCTGAGAAAAATTATCATCGGTCTCAAGCGGCGATTCGGTGCGGATCAGATAATCATGATCGGCTTCGTTCCCGAAAGTCTGAATGGTTGAATTCTCAAGCCCCATTTCCGCAAGGCCGGATTTGATGTCGCTGATGGCGATCGTGGTCGGAAACTTGATCTGAATAACCGTGCCGCCGACAAAATCAATGCCGTATTTGGGGCCGCCGTGGAAAACGAGGCTGAGAATGCTGATCAGAATCATCGAAAGCGATACGGCGTAAGCGATTTTTCGTTTGCCGACGAAATCGATATTGATATTGGGTTTGATTAACTCCATGAAAATGTCCTTTTAGATACTCAACTTTTTGGTTTTGCGCTTGATAACAAGATAATCGAAGATGACGCGGGTCAGGACCAGGGCGGTAAATACGCTGGATATTACCCCCAGACTCAGCGTCACGGCAAAACCCTTGACCGGTCCGGTTCCGAATTGAAAGAGCACCAGGGCGGCGATGAGCGTTGTAATGTTGGCATCCAGAATCGTCCAGGTTGCCATTTCATATCCGGCATCCACTGCGGCCCGCGGCGTTTTTCCGCGGCGTAGTTCCTCGCGGATCCGCTCGAAGATGAGCACATTGGCATCAACTGCCATGCCGATGGTCAAAACGATACCGGCAATACCCGGCATGGTCAGGGTTGCCTGAAAGGCGGCAAGTCCGCCGAATATCATGACGATGTTAAAAATAAGGGCGATATTGGCGATGAGGCCGGAGCCTTTATAATAGATGGCCATGAACAGAACGACAAGAATACCGCCGACAACTCCGGCCATCAGCCCCTGGTGGATGGAGTCCGTCCCCAGGGAAGGCCCGACCGTGCGTTCTTCCAGAATTTTCACGGGTGCTGGCAGGGCCCCGGCGCGAAGGATAATGGCCAGGTCGCGGGCTTCTTCAGAAGAGAAACGGCCGGTGATCCGGGCCTCGCCGCCTGAGATCTTCTCCTGAATCACGGGCGCCGAATACACTTTCTGGTCCAGGACGATGGCCAGGCGTTTTTTTACATTTTCTTCGGTGATTTTTTCAAAAATCTGGGCGCCTTTCTTATCGAATTTGATCGAAACATAGGGTTCGTTGTACTGGGAATCGATCTGGACCTTGGCGTCGGTCAGATAGGACCCGGTAAGTATGGCCCGTTTCATCAAAAGATAAGGCGTCTTGATGGCCCTTCGGGTCTGCAGGATCTTCACGGACTTCATAGAGGACTTCCGTTCCCGGCGGCACTGTACCCTTGACTGCGGCGTCCACGTCATGGGTTTCGTCCAGGAGCTTAAACTCCAGCAGCGCGGTTTTACCGATGAGGTCTTTGGCGCGCTGGGTATCTTTTACCCCGGGAAGCTGAATGAGCAGGCGTTTTTCTCCCTGAAGGCGGATATCCGGCTCGCTGACCCCGAACTGGTCGATCCGGTTTCGAATGGTTTCAAGGGCCTGTTCCACGGCCATTTTCTTGATACGAGCCGATTCCTTGTCCGGCAGATCCAGGGATATGGATAACGTACTCACCATCGATATTGCGGGATTGGATTCTAAGCTCTTTAAAGGAATCATTCAGGAGTTTATCAAATTTATCGATTTGATCCTTTCCCGTGATCCGTACGGAAATTTTAGCGCCCTGAACCTGGTCCAGGCCCGTTGCCCGAATCTGTTCTTTTTTCAAGGCAATGCGCATGTCCTGGGCCAGTCGCTCGATGGTGCTTTCCACGGCTTTTTCGGTCTGAACTTCCAGGACAAGGTGCATTCCGCCCTGAAGATCCAATCCCAGGTTGATTTTCTTATAAGGCCAGATTTCGGACTTAAATGAGGGTATGGTGTAAATAACAGCAGCCAGAACGACCAGTACGCTGGCTGCCAGTTTCCATGAAATATTCTTCAAATCGAATCCTTTCACTGATCAAACCGGACCTTGCCGGCAAAGCCGCGGTCGGCGGTTTTTCCGGCAAGGTGTTTTACTGTTGAAGGGTTATTTGGATTTTTCGGGTTCGGCTGTTTTCTTGGCCGGTTGCGTCTGGGTCTGAATCATCCCGGCAACATTGGCCCGGTTCAGCTTTACCCGAACCTTATCCGAAATTTCCACCGTGAGGGTGCTGTCATCCACTGCCGTAACCTGACCGTGAATGCCGCCGCTGGTAATGATCCGATCGCCTTTTTTGACGCCGGCAACCATTTCCTTATGTTCCTTTGCTTTTTTCTGCTGAGGACGGATAAGCAGGAAATAAAAAATGACAAACATCAAAACCAGCGGTATAAACGATGCCAATCCTCCGGCTGACCCCGAACTGGCAGCCCCTCCCTGACCCATTGCATAAGCCATATTCACCACGATAGAACCTCCAAATGAATTTATTTAAATTGTTAATTAGGATTCAACGCACGCAAGAAACAACTTCATGACATTGGCCCATCATCCGCAACTCTTCCCCCACACAATTTCAGCACTGCACGGCACGATGGCAATCACCGGCTTTAGCGAAGTGGTTTGATCATTTACACTGGGCCGAATAGTGCCCGGAAAAAGAACGGTAAACCGGACCTGGTAGGCGGATAAGCGGAAATGAAAATCAATGCATTTCATGACCCGAATACACGACTGAAAATATCGTTGATATACTTTAAATGATAATTAAGGTCAAATATTTCTTTGATTTTTTCTTGGCCGAGCAGATCGGAAATCCTGGCATCGTTCTGAATCAGGGACTGAAAATCGGCTTTTTCCTCCCACACTTTCATGGCCTGATGCTGAACCAGCTGATAGGCGTCTTCACGGCTGATGCCGGCTTCGGCAAGGGCAAGCAGAATCTGCTGAGAAAACACCAGGCCCTTCATCTGGTTCAGATTCTCTTTCATGCGTTCGGGATAAACAAGAAGATTGCTGATCAGACCGGAGAAACGGTTCAGCATATAATCCATCAAAATGGTGCTGTCCGGCGCGATAACCCGTTCCGCGGAAGAATGACTGATGTCCCGCTCATGCCACAGCGGTACATTCTCAAGCGATATCATGGCATTGGCCCGAATCACCCGGGCCAGGCCGCAGAGATTTTCCGAGCCGATGGGGTTCCGCTTGTGCGGCATGGACGAAGATCCTTTCTGGCCGCTGGAAAAATACTCCTCAGCCTCCAGAACCTCGGTACGCTGAAGATGCCGGATTTCAACGGCCATTTTTTCAATCGAAGAGCCCATGACAGCCAGCGTGGTAAAATATTCCGCATACCGGTCCCGCTGAATGATCTGGGTGGATGCCGGAGCCGGCTTCAGACCCAGTATCTGGCAGACACGGGCTTCAACCGCCGGGGAGATATTGGCAAATGTCCCCACTGCACCGGAAATTTTGCCCACGCTGATGGTTTCAACCGCCCGTTCCATCCGCCCGCGGTTGCGCCGCATTTCATCGTACCAGACGGCAAGTTTCAGGCCAAAAGTGATGGGCTCGGCATGAATGCCGTGGGACCTGCCGATCATGACCGTATCTTTGTGTTCAAACGCGCGGGTTTTGATGGCGGACATCAGCCGGTCGCAGTCTTCCAGAATCATTTCACCGGCATGCTTCAAAAGACAGGCCATGCTCGTGTCCAGCACATCCGATGAGGTCAGCCCCAGATGAATATAACGGGAATCCGGACCTACAAATTCAGCCACGCTGGTCAAAAAAGCAATCACATCATGCCGGGTTTCGGCCTCGATGGCTTCGATGCGGTCAACCGAAAAATCGGCTCTGGCCCGAATGACATCCAGAGCGCTCTGGGGGATTTTCCCCGCTTCCGCCATAGCCTGGCAGGCGGCGATTTCCACTTTCAGCCAGGTCCGGTATTTATTCTCCTCGGTCCAGATATCTCCCATGGGTTTGCGGGTATAACGTTTGATCATAACATTTCCTATTACAAATCGTCTATGGCGTCACAGCCATAACAACAAATGATTTCTATCCGCTGATATTCTGATTCCAGGCTACTGACTACTGACTTCATTTTCACAGCAAATTATTGTTCAGCGGGTATCCAAAGGTTTTTTCCATCAAACCGGACGCTGTCGACCTGCTGGTAATCGATCTGCTTGAACAGGTCAAGGGTCTGGCCGATGTTAAACACGGCAATTTTGCTTAAGGGTTGAAGCTGGTTCAGATCCGTTTCGAGTTTTCGCTCTTTGACATTGTAAATGGATACCATCGTCTCGGAAAATTTCAAAATTCTCCCCACCCCTGAACTCTCTCCGGTCTTCAGCGGCTCATCAGACCATCGGGAAAGGGTTATCCCTTTTTGGAGAAAATAACCCCTCAGCAGATTGAGATGGATCTTCCAGATACTGTCTCCGGGCTTTACCACATAAATCCCGTATACATCGACAGATCGCTGTTCCCGGGGAACGGCCAGATCGTCCTCGGTGACTTCCCGTTGATTCAGGCGGATTTTGTCCAGAATTTCTTTCATAGGAACAACCGCATCCCCGACCTTAAGCGTTTCTTCGGGTGTGGCAATCATGTCCACGCCGGAATCCACACCGTACTCCATTTTTCGGCTTTTCATGAGCGCCTGAAGTTCGGCATTTTTATCAATCTGGCTGTAATCAATGACCGGAGGCTGATGAATGGGTCTGCGTTCAGGCATCGGTTGCTGTACCTGCACTTGGGTTTTGAAAGGGTTTGTATCGAATATGGTCCAAAACCATAATGCCGCAGAAAAACCGCCAGAAAGACAACCCCTTTAGCAACACCCGACAAGCCGCGGCCGGGCTTTGGTTTCTTTTCCGTCATCGCCCCCCCCTTTTTACCCCGTTACACGCCCTCCTGTGCCGCCTTTTTGTCACAGACAATACGGCTGTCCCCGGGCACCATGAGCGGATCTCCTTCAATGGTGACCTTAAATCCTCTGCTTTCTTCAATATCCAGAATTTCCCGACGCTTGCGGTTCAGTAAAAAGAAGGCAACCTCCGACGGGACAATTCCCTTGACCCCGATAATATCTTCTTTAAGGGTTTCAAGGTTGAGCTGGCGTAAAAATCCCAGTCCCAGAGTTTCGGCGGAAGGCGTCACCCCTTTTCCCTTGCAGAACCGGCAGGGTTCGTGACTGCCGAATTCGATGGAGGGACGGATGCGCTGGCGGGACATCTCCAGAAGACCGAACTTGGATATTTTGCCGAGTTTGGTTTTGGCCTTATCGATTTTAAGATGGTTTTTCAGCGCTTTTTCAATGTCCAGTTTATGTTTCTGGTCCCGCATGTCAATAAAATCCAGAACAAGCAGTCCCCCTAGATCCCGCAATCGCAATTGCCTGGCAATTTCTTCGGCTGCCTCAAGATTGGTTACCAGCGCTGTCTGCTCGATGGATTTATTCTGCGTCGCCTTTCCGGAATTTACGTCAATGGCTACCAGCGCTTCGGTCTGATCGATGACAATGGATCCGCCGGATTTCAAATTCACCCGGCTTTCAAAAATCGATGCAATCTGGGTTTCCAGTTCGCATTTGGTAAAGATGGGCTTGGGACCTTTGTAGAGCTTGACGATTTTGGTCTGCTTGGGAGAGATGATCTCGATGAATTCCTTGGCGTCCCGATAGACCCCGGGCTCGTCGATGAGAATTTCCGTGATGTCCGGAGTAAAATAATCCCGCAGGGACCGCAGGCACTAGATTGCGCTCCTTGTATAGAAGCGTCGGGGTTTTTTCCTTCATGACGTTGCCCTTGATATTTTTCCAGAGCCGCATCAAGTAATTCAAATCCTTTGTAATATCGGTTTTGGTGCAGTCAACCCCCGCAGTGCGGACGATGACGCCGTAACCTTCCGGCAGTTTGATTCCGACAATGATTTCTTTGAGCCGCCTGCGCTCTTCTTCATCTTCAATTTTTCGGGAAATACCGCGATTTTCGCTTCCGGGCATGAGCACCACATGCCTTCCGGCAAGCGAAATAAATGTGGTCAGCATGGCCCCTTTTTTCATGAACGGTTCCTTTGTTACCTGAACCAGAAGCTCCTGACCGCGCTTGACAAGATTTTGAATGGAATAGTCTCCCGAGGAAACATCCTGATAATAATCGCTGTGAATTTCACTTTTTTGAAGAAATCCGTGCCGTTCTGCTCCATAATCCACGAAAACCGCCTGAAGACTGGGCTCCACACGGGTAATGACGGCTTTGTATATGTTTCCCTGGGTAAATTCCCGGGAAGCGGTTTCTACATAGAATTCTTCGAGTTTGCTGTCTTGTACCTTGGCGATCCGGCATTCCGCAGGATCAATGGCGTTAATGATGATTTTACAGCTCATATATGATTTTGTGGTATCCTCCTTTAATAATGGAAAATAGGTTAATGATTATAACATACGCCAGCTTGAACAGGTGTAAAACATTAAATGAATATGAAATTGTCGGAAACAAGTCAAATGAATTCTGTCATTTTGCCTGGAAAGCCGGTGCTTTGATCAGATTTTTCAATCTGATCAACGGCTCCCATGAAAACGGCTCCTTCTGGCAGGGGAATATCGCGTTATTGGTAAAGAGCGGATCCGATTCCAGATCATATCGGGAAGATGCCACGGCCGCAGGCCACAGGGCCGTGTGCGGAATCGGCGTAAAGTGAGCCGGAACCGGCGTTATTCCGGCTTCCCGAACCGTTTCAACAGATGCCTCAACCGAGTCCCAGGACTGACCCGGCAGTCCTGTCAGCAGATAGGCGCCGATCTGGTCCCCGCGAAATCCCGCGGATTTCAGGCATGAAACGGCAGCGAGAAATTCTTTCCGGGTCACTTTGTGGTCGAAATCCTTCCGATCGCCTGCTGCCGTTTCAAGGCCGAGCCGGAGAGTCTGAAATCCCGCAGCCGCCATAAGCTGGGCGGTTGTGTTCGTAATTTCCCGAATATGAACGGCATTGGGCGTATGAAAACGGACTTTCTTGCCGAGCCCGCAGGCGATGATCTTCTCAAACAGGGGAATGGCGTGACATTCGGAATCCACCAGCAGGGCATCGTCATAAAAAACCATGTCCCTGACCCCGTAGCAGGAATTCCAGAACCGGATTTCTTCTACAATCCGATCCGGAGACCGCAGCCGACGTCTGTGAATTCAGATACCCGGATGCGCAGTAGGCGCAGGAAAACGGGCAGCCGGTTGATGTCAACAAGGCGGCAAAAGGGATTCTTCGCTGAAGATCCGCTGCTGGAAACGGAAAAGCGTCCAGATCGTCCGGATCGTCTTCAGGGGCTGCAGACCATCCGATAAGCTTATCAGCCGCTGCAAAGAGCTGCGTTTCGCCGGGGCCTGCAATGACAAGATCCGCTCCGGAAAACCGGATGGCGTGTTCCTGACAGAGCGTGGCATAAATTCCTCCCAGAATCACCGGTACGTCAGGATAAACCGACTTGACGATCGATATGGCTTCCTGAACCCCCGGATACCAGTAAGTCATCATCGAGGTGACCAGCACCAGGTCCGGCCTCCGGGAAGGGATCTTAGATCCGATTGGAACCATTCGGGCAGAATCCCGTACCGGCAGTAGTTCCTCGGAATATCCTCCATTCCGGCAGGCTTTGAAATGCACGTTTTCATGATAAGGCCCCCTGCCGAACCGGGCAAAATGATCAGCATCCGGCAACCGGGGGTGGAACCGGTCGAGACAATCCACGTAAGAAATCCTGGCGCCATGCTGTCGAAGCATGGCCCCAAGCGTCAGCAACCCCAGGGGGTTGGCCCAGAAATCATAGGCTGCAAAGTCGTGTATCCAGGGATTAACCAGAAGAATGTGGGGAGAGGCGGCTGATGTCAGAGCAGGAAATGCGGCCGGTCCGCAGATATCCTTATCCATCTTCATCGCCGTTCGGGAAATATTCCATGGATGTTTTCTTCAATTCCCTTCGGCTGAAAAGCAGTTTATAGGCAGTGACACCGGTGACACGGGAAATGCTGCGGGCGATTTCCACACAGGCGCCTTCATCCCGGGCATGAATCATCGTATAGAGATTATACGGCCACCGGATATTGGGATTTCGACGGTAGCAATGGGAGACTTCCCGAAACAAGGCCATTTTTTGTCCAACTTCTTCAACCCGCGCTTCTTCTACCTGCCAGGCGGTCATGGCATTGGCCTCAAACCCGGATTTCTGATGGCGAAGGGTTGCGCCCAGCCGACGGATAACGCCACGGTTGCACAAATCCTGAAGGGTCTTCAGAAATACTGTTTCAGAAATCCCGATGTTTTCGGAAATGACTTTAAACGGGCGAGCGGTGATGGGAATGTCGTCCTGAACGGCGGTGATGATTTTTTTTTCCAGATCTGTCAGCATGGGGCGATTTAAGGGATATCTCCAAAAGATGTCAAGGAATATTTCTGATGACTTCGCAAAAAATCCATCTGCATCGTTGCGGCGTACCCAAAATTCGGCAGGCGGAACGCCGGTCCTCAGGATTTGCGCGCCTCGCACATTGAGCTTTTATCAAAGTCTTCTCAGTTTTTAGAATGTTCGGGGAAAAGCCTCAGGATATCGGCTTCATCGGATCTGCAGATGCCTCTTTCGGTAATCAGACCGGTAATGAGCCTTGCCGGTGTCACATCAAATGCATAATTGGCGGCCGGACTGTCCTCGGGAGGGATAAGAATCCGGGAAAGGGTATTGTTGGTCAATCCCTGAACATACCGGACTTCATCCGGATCCCGAACTTCAATGGGGATATTCATCATCCCGTTGGTCATGTTCCAGTCAAATGTGCTGGACGGCAGCGCCACGTAAAACGGAACGTTGTTGTCCCTTGCAGCCAGCGCTTTAAGGTAGGTTCCGATCTTGTTGGCGATATCCCCAGTCCGGGTTGCACGGTCCGAGCCGACAATCACCATATCCACCATGCCGTGCTGCATGAGGTGCCCTCCGGCATTATCCGTTATCACCGTGTGGCTGACCCCGCGCTGCCCCAGTTCCCAAGCGGTCAGCCGGGCTCCCTGGTTGAGGGGGCGGGTCTCATCCACCCACACATGAATATCCATGCCGGCTTCAAAAGCGGCATATATCGGAGCCGTGGCGGTTCCATGCTCCACACAGGCCAGCCATCCGGCGTTGCAGTGCGTGAGAACATGAAGGGGCTTTCCCGGCTTTTCGGCTGCAATCTGTTGAAGCAGTGAAAGCCCATGGATCCCGATTCGGCGGCAGTTTTCAACTTCGGCCTCCGTGATGCTTTCCGCCTCTTGCCTTGCGGCTTCAATTTTATCCGAAAGAGTTTTTACGCCGGAAAGCCTTTCCAGCATGCGGTCCACGGCCCAAAACAGATTTACGGCTGTCGGACGGCTGGACTTGATACGGCTGCATTCCTGCATCAGATATTTTTCCGGATCATCCTGCGTTTTTGAATTCACGACGGAAAGATAAACACCATAGGCGGCCGTAACGCCAATCAACGGCGCACCCCTGACCACCATGTCGCCAATGGCCATAATGACATCATCGGCGGTTTTCAGGTTCAGCACGGAAACGGAATGGGGAAGCAGTCTCTGATCAATTACCTTCAAGGTTTGATGGTCACTGTCCAGCCAGATGGGCCGGGTATAAATCGGATTGGGAATCATGTTTACCTAAAGCTTAAAGTATCTGTTCAGAATCATGGATAATACCATTGATTTGACCCGGGTTTGGTGGTATAGGTCTACTCATATGGACTGATCTTACCACAACTTCACCCAAAGCGCCAGACAGGAAACCCTTCAGCCTGGACGATTACCCGCAAACATAGGAGAGACCAAATGACAGACAACGTCGTAATTGTACTTTCGTGTGGAACCGACAATCCCAACCGGGCAACCCGGGCTTTTTTTCTGGCTGCCACCGCCAAAAAACAGGGGAAAAACACAACCCTCTTTCTCCTGGATGAAGGCGTTTATCTGGCCAAAGAAGGCATGTCCGCATATTTGCGGGCAGCCACCGGCGATTCCGCGGACGATCATCTGTCCTACCTTCAGGAATATGACGTACCGATTCTGGTCTGCACGCCTTGTGCGATATCCCGTAAAATCACTGCGCAGGATCTGATCAAAGGTGCAAGAATGGCCACCGGCCCTGAACTGATTGAGCTTTCCTGCAATGGAACGGTCATCAGCCTGTAACAGAAAGCCATGAAGAGCACAATTCGTTTGTTGGAGAAAGATGAATGAAAAGAAAAATTGGATATCGCCTGCTGGAAGCATTGACGTATGATGAGCTTGCGAAAGTATTCGATGCTGCATTTTCCATCATCAATCCCGACCATCTGGAAGTGCTGCTGTCCCGCCTGGATGGAGGCACGGCAGAAAGCGTGGCCGGCCTGGTCACCCCGAACCGCACCAAATCCAAAAAAATTATTTCTCCGGATGCAAAAATTATTCAACAATGGCAACGTCTCTGGGACCTCTGGAACAGTATTATCGCAAAAATCGGTGATGAAGATGGAGAATATGCTATTCGTCAGCATACATGGGAATCGCCGATTTTCAACAATACCCAGTTTTCAGATGATCTGGAAGAAGTCTGCCGATATCTTCTTCCCCTGATCGAAAAAATATCCCCTCTCAAGGTGGCAGATCCCAACATATTTATGAATGCCATTGTCGGGATTGAAAAAAACATGAAGGAATATCCGGATTGGATGGACCTTGAAAAAAAAGGATGCACGATCGGGACATTTGCCACCCAGTGCATCTTAAAGTGGACATGGATGACATCCCCAACCCCGGAACAATTCATCAACCGACTGAATTTTGTTGAAGATGGCCTGAAAATCATTCAGTTGAGCAGCCAGGGGGTGATTTATTTTTTTGAATCCCTTCCAGAGGATCATCAGGAACAGGTTTTTGATGATATCAAACAGCATGAGGATGACCCGGAGTGGGAAAGCCGGTTAAGCCGTGTAGACTCGTTCTGGCATCAGATATACCTGAGTCTTTCGCGGCGGTTCGACTCGCAGGTTTATCTCGATAACTGTTTAAAGCTCATGAATGAAAACTGGCTGTATGGGGTGCCTCCTTTAAAAAACCTGCTCAAAAACAATCAGTGGGAAGAAGCGGAAAAGGTTTGCAATCTCATTGTGACGAATTACGCTGTCCAGGAAGGGGAAATCGCTTCCTGGGATCCGGAAAACCACCTTCTGGCCGCAGCCGTCAAACGCGGCATCCATCACTTTCCGGATGAAGCAATTTCAGCAATTCTCCAGGACTGGAGCCTTGTTACCGAAAAAATCGGCTGGGTCGAGCGCAACCAGGTGGTTCGGTTTCAGCAGATCACCTACCGGAATCCCTTTGACTGGAACAGCGTGGCCGGCATCGTTCAAAAAACCGGTTTGCCTGCAGTGTCCCGCCTGCTGGAGGCCTGGCAGCAGCACATCCTTTCCATTGCCCTGGGGTTTAAACCCGGGCGGGTAAAAAATCTCTCCGACTGCTGGATAAACTGGCTGATTGAAGCCGGACTGGACCCTGCCAAAGGAAAGCCCTGGTTTTCAGCAAAACTGCAGGAATGGCTGATGTTCATTCAGGCCAATCCCAAGGCGTTCATGGATCAGAAACAGGCTTTTTTTGTTCTGACCCGAGACATGGCGGAACTGACCGATATCAAAACCCGTTTTCCCCAGGTGGTTCAGATATGCACCGCCAGCATCATCGGCGACAAATCCCACAACAACAGCCGGCGGGAATGGCTTAAAAAAATGATGGATGCAAACCATCTTCCGATTATCATGGAATGCTGGGTCAAATATGCTCCCAAAATGGTTCCAAGCCCCATTGTCGTGATCGGTTCCAATTACGACCTGCATGTCCGATGGCTGGCGGTCGTCAAAGAGCTCAACCCCGAAGCCTATCAACAAATCATTGATCAATGGCAATTTGAACACAGCCGAAGACGAAAACTCTGGACAACGATCAAGCGGCGATTAGGAAACTGAACCATCCTGGCTGAGAGGTTTCAGCAGGGTTCGGGTTTGCAGGATCAAATACCCGGCCAGGCAGCAAGAAGCGACAAAGCACCCGCCCATGGCATAAAATACGGATGCCAGTCCGTGATGATCCGCCAGATACCCCGAAAAAGCCGCGGCTGTCGAACCCACGCCGAACGTGATAAAAAAATGGACGCCGAATCCCAGACCATACCGATCCGGAGGAAGATAACGGGACAGCATGAAATTCTGTATGGGCTGCGTGGCAAAATAAAAGAACGCATACATCACCGCGGAGGCAATCAGTACTCCATTTGAACTGATGGCCATCAGAAACACAAAGACGGTTCCCATGCATATGGCACCGGCATATATGAATTCCGGACGCCACCGGTCGACCAGCCGCCCGCCGATATACTGTCCGACCGCACCCGAAAGAAGGGCAAACGTTGCAAATGATCCGGCAAGGGTCAGTCTGCTGATTCCCAGAAATTCCATACTGACCCGCTCTCCCATATAAACCGGCAGAAAAGTCATAATCCCTTTATACGTTAATCCCAGAAACGCGGCGGACAGATAAAACACTATCAGGGCCGACAGCGACACCCGCAGCCCTTTTGCCCGGGGTTGAGAAGAAGGTGTATTTTTCGCAGCAGGAACAGGAGTTTGAACGGACTGACTGAGAGAGTAAAGACCCACCCCTATTCCCATAATTCCAAAGAGAATGTGGGGCGCTTTCCAGCCAAGGCCGGATCCGATGGCCGCAGAGAGAACCGGCGCAATGGCAACCCCCAGGCTCCCGGCAATGCCATGAATTCCAAAGGCCCTGCCTTTTTCTGACATAACCTGTGATATCAAAGTATTGGATGCAGGATGGTAAAGACTGCAACACAGACCGATCAGCCCCATCAGTGCCCCATAAACCCACAGGGAATTTGCCGCGCCCATGCAGACCGAAAGCCCCCCTGCTCCCAAAAGGAACAGAGAAACAAGTTTTCCGGGTCTGACACGATCTGAAAAATATCCTGCCGGAAGGGAGCCAAGGCCAAAAGCATAGGAAAAAATCGTGACGATCATTCCCATATGAAAATAATCCGTATGAAATTCGATGAGCAGCAGCGGAAGTATCGGGGGCAGAACCCCTTCATACAGATGCACCAGGTTATGGGACGCAGCGGTCAGTCCCATGATTTTTTTCTCTTTATAATTCATTTCGTCTCATGATATCCGCTGCCGTGCTTTTCAAGCAAAGCGAGCAATAATATAATAGCTTTCATGACCCGGCATCCTGAGTCCTTAAGTATTTAAAGTCATGATATCGCGGATATCAGCTTCATCGTCCATCAATACAATGGTCCAACTGTTAGCCAATGGCAAGGCAATGCCTATTGTTTATCGGGCGTTGATGATTTTCCGTTCCCGGCTTTATAGGGTATTGGCGCAGATATTGTCAATATCATAACGGCAATTAATCATTGATCATCACCATGACACTTGCCCGACATGATTGGGTGCCGATTATAGGGGCAGCGGAGTCATTGACAGGAATGCCTTCTTAAGCTGTCCGTTGCCGGGATTTAAACGTTTTTGGATCTCTCAGTGTTTTCAAGATCTCAATACTGTCCTTCATGCCCTTGTAATGTTTGGCCATTTCGATAGCCATGCCGGTCATATTGGCCATTGCCTGAACAAAATTGACATCTTCCAGGGTAAATTCCCAGGGTTCGGACGTATACACGCGCAGTGAGCCAATCGGACGACCGGCGGCAACGATGGGCACCGAGAGAATAGAAGCGATTCCCTCTGCTTTTGCCGCATCAGCATACTGAATTCTTGGGTCATCCGTAACGTCGTAAATTGCTACCGGCCCTTCCTCCAGAGACTGGGTAATCGAACGCAACGCGCTAATCGGCCCCTTATTCAGGTACTCATCGCTTAAACCATATGTGGCAGCGATTTCCAGATTGTTGGTTTCACGATTGATCAGAAAATATCGTACACCCTTTCACATCCAATGCCGTTTTAATGCCTTCCACGGTCATCAATACAACTTCTTCCGGATCCTTGGAATGCGAAATGACCTTTGTAATTTTAAGTAGCGTTTCATAATTCAGAAGCTGTTTTTTCATATCTCCTCCCTTAAAGCTGATGGTTATATCGGAGTATGCTCACATGAATCGTTTCCTCTGGACGGGTGTAAGCTTCCAGCTGAACCCGAAAGCGTTCTGCCGGAAGCTGCATAGGCACAGTTTTAAGTTCATTTTTCATCCTCCATTTCCGTTATCCGTGTTTATTTGCCAAAAACTGCCCCCCTTTGGGGTATTGCCATTTGGAACAATGAATGGATGACTCTTACTGGTTTTTCCGCTGCAGCCTTGAAGCGCAAGGTACGGGATATCTATGGATCGGGTCAGACTCTCGCCATCGGTATGATCGGCTGAAGCTGTTATACAACAACAGTTGTTTTCTGATCCTTGAAGATTGGCATTACCCGAATTTAGCCTTTCGAACTCAGTCAATTATCAAAAAAAGGCTTGGCCGGGATTGGGTAGGAGAGCCATCCGTCACCCTGTGTTGTTGATGGAGAACTCCGAAGAACCAACCTCTTCCTGGGTAACGTTTATCGGACTACGAGTCGGGTGTATGTGGGTGACAAAAAGATTTCGTAGTATAAATCAGTTATATTTTACCACAGCTCAGCCTTTTGTGTCAATGAAGGATAAAAATATCAAGAGGCCAACGCATTCCACCCGTTTCTTCGGATTTCACGGCCATGTGAAGTCAGGACATCTCCCGTATTTGCGGAAAAACTCGTGTTATCCTTGCCCAGAAACTCTCCGTTGCCTTCCAGAACAACGATAGATAATTGCCCGTCAATATCGTGAGAGTGAATCGGCAATTCCTGCCCCGGACTGAAATTGAAATTGATTATCTTGAAATCCGACGAGTCATGCAGCAGAAATTTTTTCATGGCTTTGTCGCTGAAACTATTTTCCTTGAATACTTCAATACGCTTAATCATGGGTTTCATTCCTTTTTCTCTGATGTTTATGAAAATACAACCCTCTTAAACTTGAGGTCAATCTTCGCAGAATTGTCCGAGAATCACCGTGGCAAAGAACTCGAAGAACCCTTCCTCCCGATAGATGCGCCACGCTGTCTAAATACGATGAATTCACAAATAAAGCTTACTGAGATTATCAATCATTTCGTGAAATTCCTCATGTTTGCCGATACCGATTCTTTCCCGTTCGAGTTTTTCAAATCCTTCGATCAGCTCTTCATGTTTTTCCTCGGAAAATCGGCTGTCTCCCATCGGGTAAAGCACATTATCCTCCTTATCAATATGCGCCAGCATGAGCGAGATATAACCTTTGGTATTATCAATCAGTGTGACAGATGCAGACGACTTGCCTGATTGATATTCGGAATATGCCCCGCTGATGACTTTCACATAGCTTCGCCCCATGTCATGCTCGGCAAGCATGACGCCGATTGGTCCCTGTCTCGGAATTCCGACTTCTTCCATGGCCGGAAAAAGCAGGTCTTCTTCTTTTCCGTGATGACATTTGTCCACAAAAACTTTAAAAAACTCAAGGATACCTTCAAAATGCGCTGCATTGAGCGTTGCATCCGATTCCAGCTTTTCGCACATTTTTTCCAAAATGCGGAACACGATTTTTATTCCCTGGTGCTCATCTTTTAACTGCTGAGTGGCTTTCATAGCGCATTCTCCTTTTTGAACTTGATGCGATACCGATGTTATTATAACGGCATCGCAACGTTCAATAAATGAATTATGGGTGTTTGTGTTGTGCATTTCTTTTCAGATTCTTTATGTTCTTTGTTGTTGTTGTTGTGTCTTCTTCTTCTTCTTCATTTCCGATTTTACATTTTGTGCATAAAAGCACCTTCTCTGATTTTGTTGGTGTAATTTCAAAACTGAAATAAACATCAAATGTCGTTATCAAGAATTGCTCCCGTGGCCCGGTCAAGGGCAGCGCGCGCTGAATAGTAGTTCCAGTGCGATTCTACCAGCATATATTCCGCTTTTGCCTGGGTAGTGTGTGCATCGAGAAGATCCGTTGCGGTCGCCACCCCGGCCTCGTATCGCTCTCTGGTCATGCGCATGCTTTCCCTGGCGTCGCGGACAACCGCCTCAGAAGCCTGAGTTGCCTCATAGGACTCCTTGAGCCTGAGATGGGCGGCCCAGACTTCCTCCCTCACCTTTAAGAACCAAGATGCCGAATCTAGGCTTCCTCTTTTGCCAATTCGTGTTTGGTCCTCGACAGATCGTGGCTGCGCTTGAAACCTTCGAACAATGGCAGCTCAATACCGACTCCCACGGACCAATCCTTATCCTCCGGCAGAAATTCGCGAATCACGATAGCCATACCCTGCATTGGCCGTTATGACGGGGCCAAATGCGCTCTTGGCGACATCGATTGCATTTCGGGCGGTTTCGATGCGATGGAGTGCGGCTTTCAACACAGGACGGCGCTGAATGGCCTGATTGAGTGCTCGAAAACGTCAATTTTGTCCGGCGAATCCATCTTTCTGTTTTCCACATCTAAAGCAATCTTCATTTCCACCGGAAGTCCCATAGCGGTGTTGAGGCTTCCACGCGCGAGTCTCGACCGCGCTGTCGGCTCTGACAAGTTGCAGCTTTGCATCCGCAACCTCGACCTGGGCGCGAATAACGTCCGCTTTCGGCACCGCGCCTGCCTCCCAGTGCTCCCTGGTCAACCGCAAATGATCCTCTGCCCGCGTTCTGTTCTGCTCGGCAACCGTTTGTGCTTCCATGGTCGACAGCAAGCTGTAGAATGCCTGATGGACAGCCAGGGCAATATCCTGCCGGATACTCGCTTCTTCCTCCTCTGCCAGGCCTTGTCTGGATAAGGCGGCTGCGCAATTGCGCCGCACGCTTCCCGCTGTCGAAGAGCAGGTAGCGTGCACGCAGACCCGAGGACCAGTCATCGGTGGGTCCGATAACAGAGGGTCTTCCCATACCGGATAGCCCCTCCGGCAGAAACGCATGGGTTTCCCAGCGCCGATAGGCTGCGTCAAGACCTACTGTCGGGTAATACGGGGCCTTGGCCATGCCGACGCTTTCACGTGCCGCAGCGACGCCTTCCTGGGCCGCCCGGAGGGTAGGGTTTTCATCAAGTGCGATCCGGACACATGTCGCAAGCGTCAACGGCCGTTCCTTTACCGCGGCTTCATCGGTCAGGGGCGCCTGAGCCGTCAGCGGAACGAACCGCCGCCGCATTTTCTTTTCGAGGCGGAAGGTGTCAAATAATCCTCAATTCGTGCCGTGCGGGAGGAATCCATCATGGCGCAACCCGCGCTCGTAATGGCCAGTAAGGGTATTATGAACCAGAACAATCGAGATATGGGAATCATCGGCAATCTCCTTTCGTTGCTCAAGCCAACGTCTTTTTAAATCTTCTTGAAGCCAGCCACAAAATGACCAGTCCCATCACCGCCAAGGCGACCATCTGCGGCCAAAGAACAACCGGTCCGACCCCTTTGAGAAAGATGCCCCGGACGATGACCAGAAAGTACCGCAGCGGGTTCAAATAGGTCAGCCACTGGATCACCGCGGGCATGTTGGCGATGGGAAACATAAACCCGGACAGCAGCACCGCCGGAAAGTAAAAGAAAAAGGTGCTCATCATCGCCTGCTGCTGCGTCTGGCTGACCGTGGAGATCAGAAGCCCCACGCCGAGCGTGGTCATCAGGTACAAGGCCGTGGCGACAAAAAGCATCAGAAGGCTGCCGCGAATCGGCACCTCGAACCAGAAAACCCCCAGAACCGTGATGAGAACGACGTCGGCAAAACCGATGAGCGCGAACGGAATCGTCTTGCCGAGAATGAACTCGGCCGGGGTGATGGGCGTTACCATGATCTGTTCCATGGTGCCGATCTCCTTTTCACGCACGACGGCCATGCTGGTGAGCATCAGGGTGATGAGCATGACGATGATGGCGATGACGCCCGGAACATAGAAATTGCGGCTCTCCAGGTTCTCGTTGAACCATGCCCTCGTCTGGAGTTTGACCGTGGCAGGCTCCATGGCCGATCCTTTGAGACGGCTAAAGCGTGTGACCAGTACTTTTTGTGAAAACTCACCCGCGATCTTGGCGCTGTAGTCAAGCACGATTCCGGCCGTGTTCGAATCCGTGCCGTCAACGATGAGCTGAAGAATCGCGGTCCGTCCGGCCCGCAAGTCATCCTCAAACCCTTTGTTCATTTGCAGAACCGCACGGACATCGTCCCCGATCAATCAGATCGCGGACATGTTCTGGGTTCGTGGCGTAGGCCACAATGTCGAAATATCCGGACTCCACGAAACGCGCGACGAGTTCACGGCTGGCCACGCTGTTGTCCAGGTCATACACCGCGGTCGCCACATGCTTGACATCGGTGGTGACCGCATAGCCGAAAACCAGCAGCTGGATGATGGGCATCAGGAAAATGACCCCTTTCATCCGCGGGTCCCGGAAAATCTGGATGAACTCCTTGATCAGCATATGTTTGATGCGTTCTATCATGGCTTACACCAGTTTCTTTTTGAATTTTACATTTGCCAGGACGATCATCATGACCCCGAATATCGTCAGCAGGCCGGCTTCAATGAAAAGAATATCCAGGCCGATGCCTTTCAGATAAATGCCTTTGAGCAAGGCCACGAAGTATCGGGCCGGAATCAAGTAGGTGACCATCTGGATCGGTTTTGGCATGTTGCTGATCGCATACATGAATCCGGACAGAAGAAACGCCGGAAGGAAAGTCATCACCATGGCCAACTGACTTGCCAGCAACTGACTCTTGGTGACGACGCTGATCACCATGCCCAGTGAAAGCGCGCCGACGAGGAAAATTGCCGCCATGGCAAAAAGAAGCGCAACATTGCCGCGAAGCGGGACCTGGAAAAGAAACTCGCCCATGAGCACCGCCAGCAGGACGTCGAACATGCCGATGGCGAAATACGGCAGAAGCTTGCCCAGTATCAGTTCCCGGCCTTTTACGGGTGTTGAAATCAGTTGCTCCATGGTGCCGCGTTCCCACTCGCGCGCCACGGTAAGTGATGTCAGCAGGGCCGCGATGACCATCATGATGACCGCGATCAAGCCGGGGATGATGTAATTCTTTGACTCCAGGTCCGGGTTGAACCAGACGCGCGGCCGCACATCGAGCGGCAATGCGCAGTTCGGTTCCGCCCATGCGGCGAATCTCGTCAAGCGCAACATCCTGCGAGTAGACCATCGCCAACCACATCGGCATATCCCATGGCGATTGTGGCCGTGTTTGAATCACTGCCGTCAACGATCAGTTGCACGGGCGCTTCCCGGCCCGACTCAATCTTTCCGGCAAAACCTGTTGGGATGACCAGGGCGGCGAGGGCCTTGCCCGAGTCCACGGCGCGTTCAAGCTCTCGATAATTGTGAACATACTCCTGCAAGCGAGAAGTATGGCGAGCCCGTGAAACGACTGACGAACTCTCGGCTCGCCTGCGAACCGTCCTGGTCCCAGACCACCATGGGGACATCATCCACGTCCAGGGTCAGCGCGTAACCAAAAAGCAGGAGAAGCAGCATGGGGATGGCAATCGACATGCCCAGACTGCGCGGGTCCCGGATGATGTGAATGAACTCTTTGCGGGATATCGCCCAGATTCGAAGGGTGTTCATCGCCGCACCTCCTCTTGCGGTTGTTCGGCCCGGTCCCGGCTTTCAATCAGGGAGACAAAGACATCTTCCATTGAAGGCACAATGCGCTCAATGCTTTCTATCGGATAGCCTTGCGCGGGAAGTGTCTCTTGAATCGCCTGCAGTGCCTTTTCTCATGGATTCCGTCACCACATGAAGTCTATTTCCGAAAAGGGCGACCTCTTTGACATCGGGTAATTTTGCAATCATATCCATGGCTTCGTGTGGCCGGTAACATTGAACTTCAAGCACATCTTCGGCCATCTGCTCCCTCTTTAGAACTTCCGGCGTGCCGATGGCGATCAATTCGCCGCGGTAAATCAGCCCCAGCCTGTCGCAATATTCCGCTTCATCCATATAATGCGTCGTGACAAAGACCGTTACCCCTTTTCCGGAAAGTTCGTAAATCAAATCCCAGAACTGCCTGCGGCTGATGGGGTCGACGCCCGAAGTGGGCTCATCGAGAAAAATAATGGGAGGCTCGTGGAGCACGGCGCAGCCCAGTGCCAGGCGCTGTTTCCAACCGCTGGAAAGGATCGACGTGCGGGAATGGCGGTGTTCCGTCAACCCGGCCATTTCGACAACCCATTCTTTTCGATCCTTCTTTTTTTCTTGCGGGATGCGGTAAATGCCGCTGTAAAAATTAATATTTTCCTCAACCGTCAAATCCTCGTAAAGGGAGAATTTTTGACTCATGTAGCCGATATGCGCCTTGATCTTCTCGGACTGGGTGCGGATGTCAAAACCCGCCACAGTTCCCGATCCATCGGTGGGAGCAAGGATACCGCAGAGCATCCGGATCGTCGTGGATTTGCCGGCACCGTTGGGGCCAAGGAAACCGAAGATCTCCCCCTTGGCCACGTCAAAGTTCACCCGGTTGACCGCGATGAAGCTGCCAAAACGCCTTTCCAGATTTTCGACCACGACTGCTTTATTGTTTATTCTTGTTATCCATGATTGACGCCCTCCTTCTCAGCCCCAAGTACCGAGACAAACACATCCTCCAGCGCCGGTTCAATCGGGCGTATACCGGAAAATTCTAATCCTTCCCTGCCAAGGATGACTTCAATATCATGGGTCGTTTTTTCCGGTGCGGAGGTTACCACATGAACCTTATCGCCAAAGAGACTGACCGCATCCAGGCCAAAATCCTTCCGGAGAACAGCCGTGGCACGGCGGGGTATGGCGGCGCGAACCTCCAGGATCGTGCCCCGCATCAACCGCTTCACTTCTTCCGGTGTTCCCACGGCTATCAGCTTGCCCTTATGGATAAGTCCGATACGACTGCAGCGCTCAGCTTCATCCAGGTAGGCCGTGGAGACAAAGATGGTGACCTTCTCTTGCAGGAGCTGGTATAAAATACGCCAGAAATCGCGACGGGAAACAGGGTCCACGCCATTGGTGGGTTCATCGAGAAACAGAACTTTAGGCGTATGAATCAAGGCGCAGGCCAGTCCCAGTTTTTGTTTCATTCCTCCTGAAAGATTGCCTGCATGGCGCTTTTTAAACGGCGTCAGGTTGCTGAAAGAGAACAGCCGATCGATTTTGTCTTCCCGTCCCTTGCGCGGCACGCCATAAATATCCGCATAAAAATCGATATTCTCCATGACGGTCAGATCCGGATACAAGCCAAAGCGCTGGCTCATGTACCCGATTTTCTCCTTGATCGCCTCCGCCTCGCGAACCGTGTGATGGCCAGACACCCATGCCTCGCCCGCCGTGGGGTCCATGATGGCGGTCAGCAGCCGCATGGTCGTCGTCTTGCCCGCGCCGTCCGGGCCGACGAGGCCGAAAATTTCCCCTTCGGTTACCGACAAAGTCAAATGGTCCACCGCCGTAAAGGCCGTTAAAAATTTTGGTCAGATTTTCGGTTCGAATAGCGTCCATTATCTGGCTCCCTGGTCGAGCACGATCCTCGGCGTCGGCCGGCATACCGGGTTTCAGTTCCATGCCAGGATTCGGAATATCGATTTTGACGCGATACACCAGCTTCACCCGCTCCTTTTCGGTCTGTACATTTTTCGGAGTGAATTCAGCGTCAGAAGAGATAAAGGAAATGCGGCCCTCGTAAATCTTTCCCGGATAGGTGTCCGTGGTTACGCGAATCATTTGACCCGGCTTGACGCGCCCAAGGTCGGTTTCATTGATGTAGGCCCGAAGCCACACGTTTTTCAGGTCGCCCATTGTCACGACCGGTGTACCCGGAGACACGTATTCACCGGACTCCACATTTTCGGAAAGGATGATTCCGGAGAACGGGGCGCTGATCGTTGCGTAGCTTAACCGGATATTTGCCATCGCATGTGAAGCCCTTGCCTGTTCAACGCGGGCGCGGGACTGTTCAATGGTCTCTTTGCGGGGGCCGTTTTTAAGCATCTCATAATGGTTCCTGGCTTCATTCAGAGCAGCCCGTGCCTGGGCAATCTGTTCCTTGCGTGGCCCTTCTTTAACCAGCTTCGATTTTTCCTGCGCTTCGCGAAGGCTTGCAACCGCTCGCTGGTATTCTGATTCGGCCCGGTCAAATTCGCGCTGGGAAATCGTGTTTCCTTTCAGAAGCTTGGATTGCCGATCAAATTCGATTTTCAGATGCGCCACATTGACGGCTGCGTTTTCCGCACCAGCCGCGGCGGCGGCGATCTCCTGGGGCCGGGACCCTGCAAGGAGTTCATCCAGCCGCCATTGGGCTTTTTGCATGGCGGCGTGTCCCTGTGCAATTTCTTCCGGGCGGAAGCCCGCTTCCAGTTCGGCAAGAGAGGCCAGTGATGCGCGAAGCTCGGCTTGTCGAAGCGCGACCTCCTGAATCAAGTCGGAGTCATCCAGCCGCGCCACGATCTGTCCCGCCTCTGCCAATTCGCCTTCGGAGACCAAACGTTCAAGAACACGGCCGGATAGTTTAAAACTGATTTCCGCATCCCGCACTTCGATGTTTCCCGATACGCTGAGCAGGGTTGGGTCGTTGGTCGACCAATGTCGGATGTATCGAACGGTCAGTACTGCGGCTGCTATAACCACCACCGCCGACAGGAGGATAATCAATCTTTTTTTCTTGGACATTGTCAGGCCTCCATTGTTGAATGAAATTTACCAATAAATAAAAATTGAAACCGGCTTTAAATATTTGTTGCAATGCATCTGGCAAAAGCAGGCCAGGCTTTTTCCGCATGTGCCATCACGTCAAAGCGGCCTTCGGAGACATTCCAGAGTACTGCTGCAGGCAGAATCATACCCAGAAACATGACAGATGCCGTGACAGGGTCCACATCCTCACGGACCGTGCCGGCCTGCCTGCCTTCCTCAATAATCTCCTGAATCTTTACAAGATACGTCGTTATGATTTGAGCAACCTTGGCTTTTCGCTCGGGGTGCCCGGTATAAATCCCATCCGAGAACACGATGTGTGGAATGGCCCGGTTCTCGCTCAGCATGCGCACATGGCGCATCAAGAGGGATTTGAGGCGATGCAGGGCTTGCGGCGCTTCTTTTCTGGCTTGAGCGACATTGCCCAGCAATCGGTTTGAAAGAAGCTCCAGAACCGCATCCAGCACATCATCCTTGCTTTTGAAATGACGGTACAGAGCCGAAGGCACGATACCGACCCGTTCGGCAATTCCGGCAATGCTGAGCGCAGTAGATCCCTTCAGCGGCGATCAGCTCAAGCGCCGCCGCAACGATCTGCTCCTGCCGTATTTCTGTTTCGATCTTTCGAGCTCTCATTTGCGACCCCCGTATTAAGAATTGTGATTCACAGTTCACATTATAGGAAGCCGAGCTTTCTTTGTCAAGTAGTTCCCCGCCGAAACCAGCAATCCGATCCGGCGGGAACCTCTATTCCATTATATCTTCGCGAAAAAGCGCT
>CAVPHN010000028.1:0-26107 GCA_963704205.1 uncultured delta proteobacterium | reverse complement strand
GACAAGCGGTGCGATATCGATATGGCTGTGCCGTCTTTTTCTGCGCTCAAACTCCATGCGTCCTCCGGGCCAATGCGTACGTGGCTGTTTCTTTAATCACCAGAGCGATTTCATCCAGTCGCTCTTCCAGAAAGTGACAGACCACGTGCGTGGGAATGGCCACAAACAGACCGGCTGCCGTAGTGATAAGCGCTTCCCAGATGCCGCCGGAAAGCATTCCGGGGTTGACCTGGGTCTGGCTGACGGCAATGACCTGAAACGCCTTGATCATGCCGGTCACGGTTCCGGTCAGTCCCAGAAGCGGGGAGATGACGGCAATCAGGGACAGAAACCCCAGGCCTTTTTCCATCCCGCGGATCTGCCGGGTGCCGATGATGCCGATTTCTTTTTCATTTCTGCCGGCGGCGATGGCCTGAAGAACCGGAACCATACAGACGGGCTGTTTCATCAGAATCGTTTCAATTTCATTTGAGAGTTCTTTCAACACGCCCTGAAACTGGAGGCTTTTTTTCAGCGCAATGGCCAGCGCCAGAACCGAACACAGCAGAATGGGCCACATAAGCGCCCCTCCCTTGATAAACATATCCAGCATGATGAATTAACTCCTTTTGTCATTTGCTTGAAAGTTGAAACCGGATTTTCAAAAGCGCCAGACAACTGACCGGCCGACCGTTCTGGACCGCCGGGGAAAAGCTGGAGCGCTTTACCGCCTGAATCGCCTCTTCATCAAATCCGTTGCCCGCCCCGTTGAGCACCTCGACCCGGGTCAGTTTTCCAGAGGCATCGATGGCCAGCCGAAGCAGGACCGAACCCTCCAGGCCAAGCCGCTGCGCCAGCCGGGGATATCGGGGAGAGGTCCTTTGGATGAATTGCGGTCCTGCCGGCGCACCGATCGAGGATTCGATGACATGCCCATGATCGCCGGTGGTTCCCGTCTCGGAATTGACGGATATATTTTCAACAGGCGTTGATTCGCCAGATACGCCATCGGCAACCTGGAGGGATGCGGGTTGAGTCGCCTCCGCCACTTCCGAAGGTTTGTTTGAAAGCATATCGGAATCCGGCTGTTCTTCGGGAACAGGGACAGCCGGAGCCGTCTTGAAAACGGGGACTGATTTTTTTCCGGAACGTCGGGGATTCCCGCATCGGCTGTTTGACCAATGGGGCAGGGGCCGGAATGTGATCAGGCGGTTCAATTGATTCTGGTGCGGCAACCGGTTTGCGTGTTTTATCCTCCGGGCAATCCATTGGAGAAGACTCTAGAACCACCAGGCGAATTTCTTTCGTACAAAGATCCGGTGGTGTCTTCGGGGTGACCGGAAGACCAAATAACAGTCCGTGAACCGCAACGGATAACAGTACACACTGCCAGTTTTTCACCGTATAATCCTTAAATAAAAAAGGCCACAAATTACCTGCTCCGCAATCTTGCGGGGACAGGCCATTCGTGGCCTTATTGTTTCGGATTCAATAATGCGGCGATGATTTTTGGATCATTGCCAAGAAGAAAAGACAACCCGTTTTTTTATCTCATGGCATCACCGGGTGAATTCCCAATTTTTCACATAAAGGAACCGTCTTCGTGGCGGGCCATTCTTTCCCATATGTGAGGTTGATGATATAACTGCCTAATGTTCGATTGTCAAGCTGATTTTTCGGGACCGGCAAAACGGAACCGTCATGGCATTTCCTGCTCGAGCTGCGGAAACTCATGGAATAAATTCCAGGCAAAAGAAGGCGCATCACAGAACCATTACACGCGCATGCGGGGCATCCAGAGCCATTCCCACCAGTTTGGCATTCGTGACGCCGGCGGCCCGAAGCGCCTGCACAAGTTGCTCTGCCTGGTCGGCCGGAACGGATAATAGAAGCCCCCCCGAGGTCTGCGGGTCAAAGAGGAGCTCTTTTTGCGCGGATGAAAGCCCTGCCTTTATCTCCAGATGCGCTTCGACAAGTTTTTGGTTGGCCGGGTTGCTCCCCGTGGTTTCCCCCTTGCGATACATGTCCGCGGCATTGTCATAAAAGGGCAGATCCGCATAAACAAGATCAATCTGCACGCCGCTGCCGCGGGCCATCTCCAGCGTGTGGCCTAAAATGCCAAAGCCGGTAATGTCCGTGCAGGCATGAACGTCATAAGCCAGCGCCACTTGAAGGGCGGTGTGATTGAGAGCCGCAACTTCGGGCAGGATTGCTTCCAGCTCCGTCCATGGCAGTTTTCTGGCCCGGTTCGCATTGAAAAGGACGCCTGTTCCCAGAGGCTTGGTGAGGATGAGGGCATCTCCGGGGCGAACCCCCGTGTTGGTCAGAATACGGTCCGGCGACACGATTCCGGTGACAGCCAGATCCGTATTTGGGTTCCTCATCGTCCACGGAGTGACCGCCGGCCAGAGAGGCCCCTGCCTCCGAAATCTTTTCGTGGCCGCCGCGAAGAATTTCCCTGAGCAAATCGGGCCCGAGTTTCTTCATGGGATACATGACCAGGTTCAGCGCCGTGATGGGGCGCCCTCCCATGGCATAAACATCGGAAAGGGAATTGGCGGCTGCGATCCGTCCAAACCAGACGGGGTCATCCACCGGCGGCGTAATGAAATCGACTGTTGAAATGACCGCAAGTTCCGGGCTGAGTCGATAGACCGCGGCATCGTCGCTGGACTCAAAGCCTACCAGAAGATCGGGGTCAGTGGGCAAGGGGAACCCCTGAAGTGCGTCCGACAGAGCCGTCGGACCGATTTTTGCCGCTCAGCCACAAGTCCGTGCCAGCCCGGTAAGCGTTTTCTTTCTGCCAAACAGATTCATTTATCTTTCCTTATCATGCTGACTTCCGACGTGATGACTTCATTTTTACGATCCTTTATGAAAGAAAGAACGGGGTCTGGCCATGGTAACGAACAAATATGGTTAAAGATCAATCGAAGAACGAAGTCGTTTTTATGCAGAAACAGTTATGCAGCCGGAAATTTTGTTGCGATAACCCTGGCTATATTCAGCATGTGCTGGTGAACGGCTTCCATGCTTCTGCCGGGATAATTCCTGAACGTGATCAAAACGCCGTTCAAGGCGGCGAAAAAAGCGTGCGACAGGGGCCTTACCGGTTCCTTCATTTTCATCTTCCGGAAAAGGATGTCGAACTCATCGAAAATCTGGCGTTCGGCCGTGTTCAGCTTTTCAATGAGTTCAGCCGAGAGCGACCCATCCAGCATGAAGTGGGTCATCATCCTGAAGTACTGATCGTTCGTGATCAGATAGGTGATATAAGCCTGGCTTATTTTTTCAATGTCTCCGGTTTGGCTGCTCCGGATCATATCCCCGAGAAATTGAACAATTTCCCTTGCCCCGTGAATGAACGCCTCGACAAAGAGTGATTGCTGATCCGGAAAATACCGGTAAATCGACGCATGGGAAATGCCGGCTTCCCTGGCAATGTCGCGGATGCTGACCTTACTGAAGGGCTTAACGGCAAAAACGCGTTCCGCGGCTTCGATGATGACATCCTGGCGCGCCTTTTTTTCCCGGCTCTTAAGTCCTGCAAACGTGTTTTGATCTTTCATGTCAACCTTCTTTTGTTTCCATATACCATAAAGCCGGGCTCGGGGCATTAAAAAAACTTGACACTTATAACCAATGGTTTATAAAAATACCATTGGTTATTCAATTGACCTGATTTCTCAGCGGAGGTCTCATGTCTTTGCCCGATCGAAACAATCCCTACACGTTTAATGAATTCCTGGCATGGCGTCAACATGTTGATTATTATCGGGATGACCCGTTTATCCAGAAAGTCGTGCGACATTTTGCGGCAGGCCGGTGGAAAAAAGTGGATGCCCGGGCCCGGTCTGTTTCCCAAAAAGCGTCTTTTCGCTGGCGCGATTTTTCCGAGCAAATCGCCAGACCCGAGAACCGCCCCTATGTGATGCACTACGATGGTCACCACAACCGCATTGATCGCATTGTCCGGCCCATGGAAACCGCAATTCTTGAAAAAGAGGTTTTCGCTGAAGCGTTATTTACAGAAAAAACCGATCCGTGGACCAAGCTTGTTCTGATGTACCTCATTTACCAGAACGGCGAGGCCTGCATCGCCTGTCCCATCACCTGTACGGAAGGACTGGTCAAGCTGCTGGAGCGCTTTGCCGACACGCCGGAAACCCGGCGTATCCTCAGGCATTGCCGGGAAGGCTTAGATGGCGACTATGCCATAGGCGCCCAGTACCTTTCTGAAATCCAGGGCGGGTCGGACATTCCGGCCAATGTGCTGGAAGCAGTCAACGAAGGCGGCGTGTGGCGGCTCTATGGGAGCAAGTTTTTCTGCTCCGCCACGCACGCCGATTACGCTGTGGTCACGGCAAAACCGTCGGGATCTGAGAAAGTCGGCATTTTTGTCCTGCCTTCCTGGCTTCCAGGCAATAAGGAAAAGGAAATCCGGAACCGCTTCACCATTGACAGAATCAAATGGAAAATGGGGACAAGCGAGCTGACCACCGGCGAGCTCACCTTTAACGGCGCCGTTGCTTACCCTGTCGGGCCACTGGAAAAAGGGGTGGCCAATGTTGTTGCGATTGTTCTGACATATTCCCGGCTGACCGTGGGCCTTTCCGCTGCTGCCAGCATGACGCGGGCCGTTCGGGAAGCCAAAAAATATGCCGAATTCAGGCAGGCCTTCAACACGGCGATCGGACAATTTCCCATGGTAGCGGGACAGCTTTCAATAATGGAGCATACAGCCAGAAGAACAACGGCCGGCGCTTTCAAGCTGTACCGGGACTTTCTGGCGTTTGAAGGCGGCCAGAGAGACAAAGGTGTATCCGGGGGAGAAAAATCTTCTGAAAAAAAACGTTTTGATATCCGTGAACTCATCATGATGCAGAAAATGGCCGCTTCCTGGGACTGCACGGACGTGATCCGGGGGGCCATGTCGATATTCGGCGGCCATGGCGTGATGGAGGATTTTTCATCCCTGCCGCGCCTCTACCGGGACGCTGCCATCAACGAGCTGTGGGAAGGCCCGAGAAACGTTCTGCTGACCCAAATCCACAGGGATATGCGCCATGTCATGGACTGGTACAAGCCTTGCGAATTCGTCAGAAACACCCTGGATGGTCTGGAAGAGGCCCGTGTCCGGGAACTGTCCGGAGAAATCACGGAACTGCTCGCCCAGCCGCATTTCTTTGACGTGAATGAAAAAACCATTGCAATCTGCAGGCGATGGGATGAATTCTGCGGCAGATTCTTTCATGCTTACCAGGATCTTGCCCTGCAGGAAGTGGAGACAAAGGGCAGAAAGGCCCGATAAAGAGAACAAATTGAGGCTGGATTTTCAACATCACCATCGGAGCAGGAAGCAATAAAGAGGAGAAAGAATAAGGAGAGGGCATGTTTGATTATATGTTGACCAAAGAGCAGATCGCGCTCCGGGACGAGGTGCGGGAGTTTATCAAATGGGTTCCGCGCAAACTTGTTCTGGACATGGACAAGGACGAGATCAAGTTTCCCAAGGAATTTCTGCGGGAAGCAGGGCGCCGCAACCTCATGGGCTGCCGGCATCCCAAGCAGTGGGGCGGCAGGGCCATGGACTGGGTCAGCACGGGCATGGTCATGGAGGAAATCGGCACCATCGGCTATGAACTGGCCTGCGTCTTTGGTGTCGGCGCCGAACTTGTCTGTGACGCCATCATCCGGCACGGCACGGATGAACAGAAAGAACGCTACGTAAGGCCACTTCTTTGCGGAGACATCTTTGCCGCCGAATGCCTTACCGAGCCGCGGGGGGGATCGGATTTTTTCGGCGCCACCTCAAAAGCCGAGGACAAGGGGGACCATTTTCTTTTAAACGGCCAGAAACGCTTTATCGTCGGCGGAGAGGGGGCGGACTATTTTCTCGTCTATGCCAGAACCAATTTTGAGCCGGATGCCAGGCCCCAGGAATCCATCACCGCGTTTATCGTTGATCGCGGTCCAGGCGTTGAGACGAAATACCTGTATAACCTCATGGGCTGCCGGGGCGGGGGAACGGCCCGGCTTGTCTTCAATGACGTTGTGGTGCCAAAGGAAAATGTTCTGGGCCGCATCAACGGAGCCTATGACGTCTTTAACACCATGATGATTCCGGAGCGCCTGGGAACAGCCATCATGACCATCGGGTCGGCCCGGACCGCTCTGGAAATTGCCACCCATTACACCACGCGGCGCAAGGCCTTTGGGGCAGTGATCAATACCTTCCAGGGCGTCAGCTTCCAGGTGGCCGAAGCTGCGATGCTGCTGGATGCGGCCCGGGCCATGGGGTATGCTGCCTGCAGGGCCGTTGATGCCAATTGCGGCATGGACAGAATCCGACGCATGGTCTCGGAATCCAAAAAGTTCATCACCGAATCCTGCCAGAAGATCGTCCACAACGCCATGCAGGTCGTCGGCGGCATCGGCTACACGAACGTCTTCCCACTGGAGCGCATCTATCGCGATATCCGCCTTGCCAGCATCTGGACCGGAACCAGTGAAGTCATGTCCATGATCGTGGCCCACGAATGGTACCGGGAATGCAAAAATGCCCGGTCCGCCAACCTGACACGGGATTTCGAGGCGGACGCCGAAGAGGCATTTGCGGAAGACGAAAAGATTTATGAATAAAGCTTGAACGTGATTTCAGACCGCTGATTCATAAACGACCTGAAATCACCTACCCTTTTTGTGTGGCCGGGATGTTACAATCAAGAATAAACGCGCAAAGTGATGAGCAACGAACTGGATCATATATACCTTCTGATTGCGGATGTCGTACTGGTGCTGCACCTCTTTATTGCAGTGTTCGTGGTCGCGGGGCTGATTCTTGTCATCGTCGGCAATCTATGCAACTGGCGCTGGGTCAACAACCTCTGGTTCAGGCTTGCGCATATTGGCGCCATTACGGCTGTCATGCTTGAGGCGTGGTTCGGTGTCACCTGTCCGCTCACAACCTTTGAAATGTGGCTGCGTGGCAAAGCCAGTCAAACAACATACAGCGGAGACTTCATCGCGCATTGGTTCCAACGGCTGCTGTACTACGAAGCCCCACCGTGGATGTTTGTGCTTGGCTATACACTCTTTGCTCTGCTCGTATTGGCAACTTGGCACTTTTTCCCACCGGAGTTTAAGTGCGGCCGCAACAAAGAGACGCAGGGCAATCGCATGTAACATTGGTAAGAAATGTGCTTTTTCAGACGACTTGCCTGGCAGTTATTAAGCCCTGTAAATTTGGGGCTTTATTATCTCCGGCGCACGACATCATCGAGAGCCGTTTATATCCATCCTTTATCAGGCAACCCCGGTCTGCTATCCGCCATGTCTGGCTGCATCCAGGGTAAAAGCGTTGATGAAGACATTTCTTATAACTAAACAAAAGCCATTGTTTACAATTTGATTAATTTCATATATTAAGGATTCACTCATTTCATCTTTATTGTATTTATTCAGTATTATTTGCGGATGTCTTAGGGGAAACAATTTATTGTCTGATATATTCGGAGAGTGTATTTCTAACAACTGCATCTGGAGGTGCCAATGGAAAATGAGAAAGCGTTTTTCGACAAGCTAGAACAGAAAGGGGTCTCACGAAGAGACTTCATGAAGTACTGTACCTTCCTGACCGCAACCATGGGGCTTTCATCTTCGTTTGTCCCCAAGGTGGCCGAGGTCTTTGCTGCTCCCAAACAACGCCCGCCGGTCATCTGGCTGCATTTCGGCGAGTGTACGGGATGCTCCGAAGCCCTGTTGAGATCCCAGTACCCTTATGCGGACGATCTTGTCCTGGAGCTGCTGTCCGTGGAATACCACGAAACCATCATGGCCGCTGCCGGCGAACAGGCTGAGGAGCAGCTTCACACCGCCCTTAAAAAGTATGAAGGCAAATTCATCTGCGTGGTGGAAGGTGCCGTGGCTACCAAATTTGACGGCGCATATGGAAAAGTCGGCGGAAAAACCTTCCTCCAGCTTGCCAAGGACGTTTGCACCAAAGCAGCGGCCGTGATCGCCCTAGGAACCTGCGCGACTTTCGGCGGGGTCCAGGCGGCAGCTCCGAACCCCGGCGGGTACATGGGTGTTGGCGAGGCCATTGGCATTAAAACCGTGAATATCTCCGGTTGTCCCCCCAATCCCGTCAATTTTGTGGGAACCGTCGTCAATTATCTCCTTTTAGGCAAACTGCCGGCCCTGGACAGTCTGGGCAGGCCCATGTTCGCTTATGGAAAATCCGTTCATGATCAATGCCAGAGACGGTCTCATTTCGAAAACAACGAATTCGTGCTGGAATTCGGATCCAAAGAGGCTGAAATGGGATATTGTCTGTATAAAGTGGGCTGCAAAGGTCCGGATACCTTTAACAACTGCCCGACTGCAAAATTCAACGACGGCACCAGCTGGCCGGTTCAGGCCGGTCATCCGTGCATTGGATGCAGCGAGCCCGGATTCTGGGATAAAATGAGCCCTTTTTATGAACCCACTTGATGGGTTGTTTCCAGGCGGCCATTTCATTGATTAGCGAATCAAACGACGATGACACTATTTTCTGCAGATAAGAGGAGAGATATATATGGGTAACAAAATAATGATTGACCCCATTACCAGGATTGAAGGACACCTTCGCATCGAAGTCGAGATCGAGGGCGGAAAGGTCAAAGACGCCTGGAGTTCAGGCCAGATGTTCAGAGGTATCGAGCTCATTCTTCAGGGCAGGGATCCCCGGGATGCCCACCATTTTGTTCAACGATCCTGCGGGGTCTGAACCTACACACATGCCTTGTCCTCGGTGAGGGCAGTTGAAAATGCAGTCAAAGTTACCATTCCCAAAAATGCACGCATCATTCGAAACCTTTTACACGGTGCGCAATTCCAGCATGACCATCTGGTGCATTTCTATCATCTCCATGCACTCGACTGGGTGGATATCGTCAGCGCCCTGAAGGCAGACCCGGCCAAGACCGCCGCGCTGTCCGACAATCTGAGCAATGCATCCGTGGGCGGTGCGCCTTATTTCAAGGCGTCCAGCAGCGCCTGCAAACCTTTGTGGACAGCGGACAGCTCGGGCCCTTCAGCAACGCCTACTGGGGACACCCCGCATACAAGCTTCCTCCGGAGGCCAACCTGATGGCATCCGCCCACTATATCGAGGCCCTCAGGCTTCAGGCCAGAACCGCAAGGCTTCATGCCATTTTCGGCGGCAAGAACCCGCACCCGCAGTCCCTGGTTGTCGGCGGCATCACCTCCGTACAGGACCTTACTCCGGATCGCATTGCCGAATTTCTGTATATCTGGAAAGAAACCCAGGAATTCATTAAAAACGTCTATATTCCGGATCTGCTGGCTGTGGCTTCTTTCTATAAGGACTGGGGCGCCATTGGCGGCACCACCAATTTCATGGCCTGGGGCGAGTTCCCCACAACCGAAAAAGAGCCCGAGAGCCTGTTCATGCCCAGAGGCGTCATCATGAAGCGGGATCTGGCCGGTATCGCCATGTCCCAGCAGGAAAAGGTCACCGAAAATGTGACCCATGCCTGGTATGAGGACGGCAAGTCCAGACATCCGTTTGAGGGTGAAACCAAACCCAAGCACGGCGACTATAAGCCCGGCGGCAAATATTCCTGGTTCAAGGCCCCCCGGTATGACGGCGCATCCTGCGAAGTCGGCCCCCTGGCCAGAACACTGGTGGCGTATGCCAAAGGCCATGCCGGCATAAAAGCACTGGTCGATGGCACCCTGAAAACACTGGATATTCCGGTGACGGCCCTTTTCTCAACCCTGGGCAGAACCGCTGCCAGGGGCCTTGAAACCGTGGCCATCGGCGATGCCATGGAAGGCTGGATCGGCGAGCTGATTGAAAATGTGAAAAACGGCGACACCAAGACCTACCAGTCCTGGACGATGCCGGACAAGGCCATGGGTTACGGCCTCAATGACGTTCCCAGAGGGTCCCTGGGTCACTGGATTCAGATTGAAAACAAGAAGATCAAGAACTATCAGTACGTCGTGCCTTCAACCTGGAACTTTGGTCCCAGGTGCGAAAAAGGTTTCCGCGGACCGGTAGAAGAAGCCCTGATCGGCACACCGATCGCCGATCCCAAACGGCCGATCGAAGTTTTAAGAACCGTTCATTCCTTTGATCCCTGTGTGGCCTGCGGCGTTCATATCATCGACCCCGAGTCCAATGAGGTGTACAAGATCAGAGTCACCTGATTTTTTGATCTGAACCCCGCCCTCGGCGATACCCATTGCCGAGGGCGGTTCTTGATTGCGTAATGTCTTCTCTTTTATCCCGCGGCAGCCGCTTCTTTCTCCGGAATCCATCCTGTTTCTCTTTTATTGACTTGGCTGTCGTTTTTATTTAATACTTCTGATGAAGATATCATTGTTGTCGTCATTTGGCCTATACCTTATACCCTTAAGGAGTCCATGTGCCTTTAACAAACCGCCTGTCAGCCTTTTTTTCCTTTTCACTGTGGCTCGAACGCATTTTAAAGCATCCGCGTAAAGTCATTTCCGGCATCTCCGTCATCACCCTTTTTTTTGCCTGGCAGCTCTTCCATCTGTCCTTTGCGACGTCGGTTTATGATCTGGTGATCGAAAACATACCGGAAACCGTTCAATACAATGAATTCAAAAAACTTTTCGGCAGTGACGAGATTATCCGGATTGTCGTCAAGGGTGCTGATGTATTTGAGGCCGGAACGTTTGAAAAAGTGACGCGAATTTCGGAAGAAGCCTCGCGGATCAAAGGCGTCAGGCGGATCATCAGCCTTCCGGAAATTAAAAAAGAGATTGATATTTCCGGAAGGCTCAGTCTGGAAGACTTCGTCAGCAGAATACGACCGGTTGAGCTTTTTCGTAAAAACCTGATTTCCGATGACGACAGATCCACTTCCCTAACCCTGGTGCTGTCCGAGGACGCGAACCGGCATGCGGTGATCGAAGCCGTAAATCAGCTTCTCGAGAAGGAATCGCAGGGACTTGCCACCTATCAGATCGGGATTCCGCTGGTTTCCGAGGCGCTATCGAGTCTTACCAAAAAAGATTTTTGCCGCCTGCCGCCTTTATCCATGCTGCTGTTTGCCGGAATCCTTTTTGTTCTTTACCGCCATGTCAACTGCATCGTGGTGCCGCTTCTGTGCGTGATTGTTGCGCTGGTCTGGACATTCGGGCTGATGTCGATATGTAAAATTCCTTTGTCCATGCTGACCATGATGGTGCCTATATTCCTTATGGCCATCGGGATCGCCTACTGCCTTCACATCTGTTCCGAGTATATGGCCTTTTCCCGGACAAACCGTGATCCGGCCGAAGTGGTGCGGCTGACCTTTTACGGCATTGCATTTCCCACCTTTCTGACGGTTTTTACCACGATCATCGGTTTTGCATCCCTGTGGATCAACCGGATCACGGCGATCCGCGAATTTGCGTTCTTTTCCTCCTTTGGCTTGATCAGCATTCTGATGGTTCTCTTTACCCTGTTTCCGGCAGTTCTGTCTCTGCTGCCGACACCGCAGCCATCATCCACAACCCGGGTGAAGCATTTCTTTGACCGGTTGATTCAGCAGATCATCCGCCTGAACCTGAACCGTCAGTACGTAACCCTGCCGATCATTGCGGCCATCTCGATATTCTGTATTGCGGGCATTTTCCGAATTGAGGTGGAGACCAACCCCATGGGGTATCTGAAGGCGGATTCGCCGGTGAGCCGGAATTTTCATGATATTTATCAGGATCTTTCCGGAAGCTTTCCGCTGAATGTGGTGATGGAGGGAAGCGATTCAAATTATTTCGAAAATCCCTCCCATATCCGGCAGATATCGGATCTTCAAAAAAGGCTGACAACGCTTTCCGGTGTGGATAAAACCGTGTCGTTTGCGGATTACCTGATGCTGGTGAACTACGCCATCAACCAGTTCGACCCCAGATACTATGCCATTCCCGATGAAGCGATCGAGGTGCGCATGCTTGTCAACAACTATAAAATGCTGCTCGGGGATGACATGCTGAAGCGGTTCATGAGCCCGGACTTTTCAAAGGCCAATGTGCTGCTGTTCACCCACATCGCCAGTTCCAACGGATTTCTGACAGCAAGGGATAAGATTCTGAATCTGGCCCGCGATATCCTGCCGCCTGCCATCGGTTGCAGTGTAACAGGCCTTGGAATGGCAATCGCCTCCAGCAGCAGGCTGCTGACCCATGGCCAGGTGAAGAGCCTGTCCCTGACCATGGCGATCATCTTCGGGCTCATGCTGATGTTGTTCATGTCGGCAAAAGTCGGGGGAATTTCAATCCTGCCGAATCTTTTGCCCATTATCGTCAATTTCGGCCTGATGGGATGGCTCGGCATCGAGCTTTCCATGGTCACCAGCCTGATCGCCAGCATCGCCATCGGCCTGACCGTGGATGACACCATTCATTATCTTGTCCGTTACAACCAGAAATTCAAAGATACTTCTGGATAAAAGACGGTCGCTCGAAAAAACCCTCCGGCATGTCGGAAGCCCGATGATTTTTACAACCGTGGCCATCTGTGCCGGATTTTCCATTCTGGCTTTTTCCAGCTTCAAGCCCACGGCCACGCTCGGGATCATGCTGGTCTTCATCATGATTTCCGCGCTGCTCGGAGATATTCTGCTGCTTCCCTCTCTCATGCTCCATGTCGAGCTGGTGACCCTGTGGGATTTGGTGCGGGTCAAAATGGGAAAGGAGCCACAGGAAGCGATTCCGCTGTTCAGGGGCCTGCGCAAGGGGCAGGTGCGGGCGCTGATGGCATCCGGCGCACTGAGAAAAATCGGTCCCGGCCAGATCCTTTTCAACAAGGGGGATCCCAGCGACTTTATGTATGCCGTCGTATCCGGATCATTTGATGTGGTAGATCCGGATACCTGTGGCGAGAATTCGGGACTCTGCAAGCAGATTGCGCAGCTTCGCGCCGGAGATGTTGTCGGAGAGATGGGTTTTTTTCGATCCGCTCCGCGATCGGCAACGGTTATTGCCACGGAAGAAGGGGCGCTGCTTCTGATCAGCTGGAAGATCCTCACCCGCCTTCAGTGGCTCTATCCCCCCATTGCCCATAAATTTTTTCATAACCTGATGAGCATGATATGCGACCGGCTGGATATTTCCACCCAGTGCCTCATCGAATCTCAAATGCATGGATGATCTGACAGGACTCTGTAACCGCAAGGAACTGGAAAGAATTCTTGAAATCGAAATAGACCGTTCGGCGCCGCTATGGAAGCGCTCTTGCCGTCTGTATGGTTCGATTGCATTTTCCGGAATCCGAGGACTGGGAGCAGGAAAAATGCAGCATGAAATCAGATTGAGGCGGTGGCCAGCCGGCTTTCAGGGCAGCTTCGAAAAATTCGATACGATCTGCCGATATGACGTTTCATACGTTTGCGATCCTGATGCCGGAAACCGATTTGGAAAGTGCCTTCGGGGTCTGTGCCCGGCTTCGGGAAGTCATCCGCGCCAAAACAGGCGATGATATGCCGTTTTCCCTGTCTCATGGCATTGCGACGCTGTCCGGTCATTCAGACGGGCCATCGAGTCTGCTGTCCAGAGCCGAAGCCCTGCTTTCCCTGACATAATCCAGAAAAAGCTGATGGTGTTTCATGATTCCCAGCTGATGCCGGTAAATGAGATACACCTGGCGCACGATTCGCCAGCCCTGAATCGGAATTTCAACGATAATTCCCCGGTCCATCTCCCGTTTGACGGCGTGAAGCGAAAGCACCGATATGCCCAGGCCCGCGATAACCGCTTCTTTGACAGCCTCCGAACTGCCCATTTCCGCAACGATGTTCAGCTGATTCAGATCTATTGCCGCATGTTCCAAGAGATAGTCTCCGAGGATTTCGCGCGTGGCAGAGCCTTTTTCCCGCATCACGAAAGGCGCTTCCAGAAGGTTTTTAACGGAAACCGCTTCAGCCCCGATCCAGTGATGACCCGCGGGAACCGCCAGTATCAGTCTGTCCTGCCACAAGGGTTCGCTGTGCAGTTTTTTGCTGTGGGGGTTTTTGCCGATAAACCCCATTTCCGACTGCTGGTGCAGAACCGAGTCAATGGCGTCTTCGCTGTTGGCGGACTGAACGAAAGTCTGAATCTGAGGGTGTGATTTCCGGAACCGGCTCAATATGTAGGGCAGAATATAGGTTGCCGGCAGGGTGCTGGCGCTGATGCGAATGCTGCCGGAAGACTTGTCCTGAAGCCTGAGCATCCTCTCCTTGACGTCTTCCCGCAGATAGAGGACTTTTCGGGCAAATTCAAACATGAGCTTGCCTTCGGGCGTGAGCGAAATTCCGGACCCCTCCCGATTGACAAGCCTTGTGCCGGCCGCATCCTCAAGATTTTTGATGTGCTTGCTCAGAGACGGCTGCGTCAACACCATTTTTCTGGCGGCCCGGCTGAAATTTCTTTCCGCCACCAGATGAATGAGGGATTCGAGCTGCTGAATCGTAATGTTTTTAAAGGTGTCGTATGGCATATTCTTATAAATTATGAATTGCTTACCATAGCCATCTAAGGATAATCAATGTGATTTGCGGCGCTGTCACGGCCAATGCCTGAACCGAATTGACAGGAGGCCTGTATTCAGCATTTGACATCACACCTGAAACAGGTTTATATGCAAAGTCCGGAGGTTGATGTGACCTTTGCCATGCTGTCGGGAGATAGTTGTCATGTCTAATATCTTGATCGTTGATGATGAAATCGATTTTCTCACCTACCTGGATGAAACGCTGACCCGAATGGGGTATGAAATTGCGGGAATGGCCATCACCGGGGAGTCGGCAGTTGAAAACGCCAGGCTTCTTCGGCCCGATCTGATTCTGATGGATATTGTCATGCCGGGTCAACTGGATGGCATCGAAGCCTCGAAAATCATCCGCGATGAAATGAACGTTCCCATTATTTTCGTCACTTCCCATGCGGAAAAGAATTTCGTTGAACGGGCCAAGCAGGTTAAGCCCTGCGGCCTATCTCATCAAGCCGGTTCAGGAGAATGCGCTGGAGATCGCCATCGAGCTGGCGCTGCACAACAGCCGGCAACCGCGTCCTTGAAAGGGCCGAATTCGGGAAATATCTATGAGGCGGACAGCGGCCAGGACATGCGGGTGGTTGAAAAACAGATGCAGAAAATGATCCAGGCAGAGGCCATCCGATCCCTGTCTGCTGCGATCTCCCATCAATACAACAACGCCATCATGGCAATTTCCGGATATGCGCAACTGATAGACATGAAGTACCCGGAGCATCACGACCTGTTGTCATATACCAATGCCATTCAGCAGGCCGGAAAACGGATCTCGACCATCGTCAGTCAGTTGTCGGTGCTGACGCGGCAGGAGGAAAAACCTTTTCAGCCGGAGTCGGTGTGTGAACTGGTTCAAAAAGTGCTTCCCGTCATTCAGCAGACATCGCTTTCCGGCATTACCTGGGAAACGGAATTTGCCCCGTCCGGTTATCTGATTTCAGCAGATTCGGCAAGTCTGCAACTGGCGCTGTATTCTCTTCTGAAATATCTGACAAGTACGAATACAGGCGAGGCGCGGACGGTTCGCGTTATCTGCAAGGATCTTACCCTGCATGAACTGTCTACCGATACGCCTGGAAAATATTCAAGTCGGTCATTATGTCTATCTCAAAATTCAGGATGACGGATTCCTGCCAAAGGACGAAGCCCTGAAGTGGACGCCGAATTCTTTTACCATTCCGTCGTTTTCAGAAAGGAACATGAACCTGTTTGCAGCGTACCACATCATTCAGAATCACGGGGGCAATCTGACCCTGGACTGGGAAGCGGGCAAGGGCACATCCGTTCAGGTGCATTTTCCGGCTGTCCCGACCCGGGATTCCTGAAACGGCGCTTTAAATCCGGTCAACGAACATGGCTGCAATGGAATCCAGATATATCATTCCCCGAAAGGTCAATGCACAGCGCTTTGGCGTGAGGCTGAAAAACGCCTTCAGTTCCGGGTCTGTTAAAAGATCCTGAAACAGCGTTTGAAAAGGCTTTTCGGATTTTTCATCGAACCGCTCAATCGAAATCCCTTCTTGCGTTCGAAGCCCCAGAAAAACGATTTCCATCAACTGCTGTTGTAAATTTAACGTCTCTTTTTCGGCTACGGGAAGCGTTCCGCGCTTAATATCCGTCATGTATGTTTCGATGCTCCGGTGATTGCGGCATCGAACCGGGCAGAGGTAGGAATGGGCGGCGGGTCCAAAGCCGATATAGGCTGCGCCGGTCCAGTATTTCTGGTTGTGGCGGGATCTGTTGATATCGGGGCGGTTGCTGTCATTGCGGGCAAAATTGGAGATTTCATACAGCGGATAGCCTTTTTCCGCCAATTCCGAGACCGTAGCTTCAAACAGGTCGCAGACATCCTCATCCGCCATGGCTCGTATTCCTTGCGGCGCCGCATGCGGTCCAGGGGCGTCTCGGGCTCGCAGGTCAGCATGTAGCAGGACAGGTGTTCGGGATCAAAGGAAATCGCCTGGTGCAGGTCGGCAATCCATGTCTGCCGGTTCTGTCCGGGAATGCCGTATATCAGGTCCATGCCGATTTGATCAAATCCTGCCGCCCTGGCCCACCGGATGGCCGTCTTTTGCCTCGAGCGCCGAATGCATGCGTCCCAGCCATTGAAGCATGCTGTCCTGAAACGATTGCACGCCGATATTCAGACGGGTCACGCCGCTTTGTCTGTAGGCTTTTAATGATTCGAGCGTAACGGTTCCGGGATTGACCTCAAGGGTAATCTCGGCCGACACGTCCAGGTTGAACTGCCGATATATCCGCTCGATGATCCGGCCGATTTGATGCGCGGGCAGAATCGATGGCGTTCCGCCGCCGATATACAGTGAATCGAACGGCAAAAGGCTTTGGGTGGCGGCGATTTCACGGTCAAGGGCATTCAGGAAATCATCCCGCAGGGACAGATCCGTTATGGAATAAAAATCACAATACAGGCATTTTTTTGCGCAGAAGGGGATATGAATGTAAATGCCTGCAGGCGGATTTGTCAAAAAAGCCATCCTGCGGCCATCACCAGAAACAGGGTGGCTTCCATGACCTCTGTCATTGCGCCCAGCATGTCTCCGGTAATGCATCCCATCCTGTTTCGGTAATATCCGAGAATTGCGGCAAGAACCCCGGCAAACATCAGATTCAGCAAAAGCCCCCGCCATCCCAGAAAGACGGAAAAAAGTACAGGCAGCGCCATCCATTTGAAGTCCATGGGTTCAACCGGGTTCTGGAAAAAAGAAACGGCCGTGCCGGCTGTCCTGCCGTACGGAAGATGGCGCATGCCAAACAGCATTCCAGAGCGCGAATATGCGGGAACCAGAATCAGAATGAGGGTTCGCTGATGGGCATCCAGGCTCAGAATCCCGGCCCACTTGATCAGCAGGCAGCAGAAAATGGCCATCAGTCCCATGGCCCCGATGCGGCTGTCCTTCATGATTTCAAGGGCCTTTTCCCGGGGCCGATGCCCCAGCAGCCCATCGGCCGTATCTCCGAGGCCATCCAGGTGAAATGCACCGGTCAGTACGGCCAGAAACACCACATCCATTGCGGCAACGGCCGGAAGGGGCCAGAAAAGCAGGGCGATTTTGTCAAAAATGGAAACCAGAACCCCGACGATGATGCCGACCAGCGGGAAATAAGGCGTCATGCCTTGGCTGTCGAATGTTTCGGATTTGCCAAGCGGCAAAAGGGTTAAAAACTGAAGCGCGGACTTGAGATGATCCATAAGGGGTTCCCCGGGTTGAAGCGGCAATGCGGTTTTTAAAGCCGGTTATTTGATGCGCTGAAGCACGCCTAATGTTTTGGTCATTGGAAGCTCTTGAAACAGTCCCGAGGCTTTTGCAATCTGGTAGACCCGATAGGGAGCCTGTCCCCCGTCCTTCGGATCCTGAAAAATATCATGAATCAGCAGATATCCTTGGGGTACAATATGCGCAGCCCAGCTTTGGTAATCCGTCAGGGCGGTTTCAAATGCATGGCCGCCGTCGATAAAGACAAGGCTCAGAGGGGTTGCCCAGGCCCGGGCTGCGATTTCGGATCGACAGACCACCGGCACGACCGTATCCTCAAGCCTGAACAAATCGATCGTTTTTCGAAACAGGGGAAAGGTATCCATCTGATAGGCATGCCCATCAAAGAGCTCCGGATCGAAGTATTCCTCACCGGGCTGCTGCTCTTCGGACCCCCGGTGATGATCCACGGAAAACAAAACCGTGTTGCCGGCTTTGCAGCCGTTCCCAGATAAATTGCCGATTTTCCGCAATAGCTGCCGATTTCGAGGCAGGGACCGAGCCGGGAAGCCTCCAGCGCGATATCAAATAACCGCATGCCCTCTTCGGGGTCTAAAAAACCCTTGATCGCTTCGATCAGTTGGATGTCCGGTTTCATGTTGCGCCTATATTTGCTTTAAAATGACATGCCTGCAAGCATTCAGATGTCGTCATATCCGCGAACGAGGACTTCGCGGGTCTTGACCCCGTCGGACGGGCCGATGATCCCTTCCTTTTCCATGGTCTCGATAATGCGGGCCGCGCGGTTATAGCCGATGCGCAGATGACGCTGCACCATGGAAATGGAAGCCTGGCGGGTTCTGGTCACCAGGGCGACCGCATCATCGTAGCGATCGTCATGGTCTTCGGCAGAAGATCCGTTTTCTTCCTCAACGGCTTCCTCCGTAATCGTGGTATTGTATTCCGGCGGTTTTTGTTCTTTTAAAAACTCGGTAATCCGGGTCAGCTCTTCTTCGGAAATGATAGGCGCCGTGAATGCGCTGAAGCTTGGCGGTGCCGGGCGGCAGCAGCAGCATGTCCCCGTTTCCCAGAAGGCTTTCCGCGCCATTGGAGTCGATGATGGTCCGGGAATCGATTCTGGAAGAGACCTGAAACGACAGGCGGGTGGGGAAATTGGCCTTGATGATGCCGGTAAGCACATCCACCGAAGGCCGCTGCGTGGCCAGAATCAGATGAATCCCGGATGCTCTGGCCATCTGCGCCAGCCGGGTCAGGGCCACTTCCACGTCCCGGGACGCCACCATCATCAAATCCGCCAGCTCATCGATGATGATGACAATGAGGGGCAGTTTTTCGGGTTTGACGCCGTCCGGTCCGGGTTTTGCCTTTTCCATTTTCTGGTTGAACTGGGTGATGTTTCTGGCCTTGTGATCGGAGAGAAGCTGATAGCGCCGCTCCATTTCCCGAACTGCCCAGAACAGGGCATTGGTGGCCTTTTTAACGTCCGTCACCACCGGCGTGATCAGATGGGAAATGCCGTCATACATGGAAAGCTCGATGCGTTTGGGATCGATCATGATCAGCTTGACCTGATCCGGCGTGGACTTATACAGCAGGCTGCAGATCATGGCGTTCAGCCCCACGCTTTTCCCGGTTCCGGTGGCCCCGGCAATCAGCAGATGGGGCATTCTGTCCAGTTCCGCTACAACGGGATTTCCCACGATGTCCTTTCCCATGCAAAGGGTCAGGCAGGAGCGGGATTTTTCAAAGGCCGGAGAGACCACGATCTCCTTGAACCGGACGAGCTGGCGGTCGGTATTGGGAATTTCGATGCCGATCACCGCTTTTCCGGGAATCGGCGCAACGATTCGAATGCTGAGGGCTTTCAGCGCCAGGGACAGATCGTCGGAGAGGTTGACGATCTTATTGATTTTCACCCCCGGCGCCGGTTCGTATTCAAAAGTCGTAATCACCGGGCCTGGCGAGATGGCGGTTACCGAGCCCTTGACCCCGAAGTCCTCAAGCGTCTTTTCAAGAAGTCTGGCCTGGGACTGAAGATGTTCCGTGTCAAACTGGGATGCGCGGATTTGCGGATCATCCAGAAACGAGATGGATGGCAGTTTAAATCCGCTTGCATTTTTCAAAGCATTCGACCTTCAGGGGAAGCTCTTCCTGAACCATCTCAAAGACGGAATGCGGCTGAGAAATCGGCAGAGACGGCGGATCGACGGATTTAACCTTGGCAGGCTTTGAGCGTTTTTTGACCGCGTCTTTTTTCGGAGGATCTTTGGGCGGGCTTTCCGGTTTGGATTCAACGGGTTTTCTGGAGAACACAAACAGGACAGCCATCCAGAAACGTTTTGCAAACCCGACCAGAGAAAATCCGGTTGTCAGGATCAGTCCGATGATCCACAGCAGAAAAAGGATTACCAGTGATCCGGAGATATTGGTGTAAGCGATCAGAATAGCGGTGAAAGGAAAGCCCGATCTGGCCGCCCGAAGGAAACCCGTTTCCCCAGATCAGAATATAATGATCCCGGAACGATACCAGGCCGCCGGTGGTAATGGCCAGAATCATGCCGCCGGTGATGGTGACGGCAATGGTGGTTCCGGGCCTGGCATTGAAAAAATGGATGCTGGAGATGAGCAGAAAAATCGGAATCCAGTAAGATCCCAGCCCGAACAGGCTGATTAAATGACCCGCAACCGTGGCGCCGGCATAGCCGAAAAAATTGTGGATGGTGCTGTTGACGCCCGGATGATGAAAGAAAGCATCTTTCGGATCAAAGGAAAACAGGCTGAACAATGTAAAAATCACCAGAAAAAAAAGCAGTATGCCGATAAGTTCTTTTCGCATGGGGTCCCAAAAAGATAAACCTGACGAATAAGGCTGTTGCATTCCTGAATGGACATTCCACCAACAATCACTTCCAATGACTTATCATACTTGAGTTGCCCGGTCGCGTCAATATGGATGGACGTGAATCAAGGCATAAATGGATATGAATCGGGTATCCACGGTAATTTTATTGACAAGACTTCGAAAGTTGCATATATGGCTTCTACAAGCCGGAGTGGTGAAACTGGTAGACGCAGAGGACTCAAAATCCTCCGCTCGCAAGGGCATGTCGGTTCGATTCCGACCTCCGGCACCACAATTAAAAAAAGGGGCGATGTTCCGATTGGAACATCGCCCCTTTTTTTCTGAGACAGAACTTAATAAAGAGAAATTATTTGCCGAACAGTTTGGCGATTGCTGCTGCCTGCGGATGTGCATAAATGAGGATCAGCGCGATGACGAGTGCATAAATACAAAGAGACTCGATCATGGCCAGACCGATCAGCAGGGTAACGGTGACTTTTCCGGAAGATTCGGGATTTCGTGCAATACCTTCAACTGCGGCTTTCAAACCAATACCCTGGGCAATACCGCAACCAAATGCTGCTACTGCAATACCGAAACCTGCTGCCGTTACGCATGCGATGAAAAACTGTAATGCTTGTGCTTCCATACTTTCTTTCTCCTTCTGGTTGATGTGAATACATTTGGGCTTCTTCCATTATCCCAAATCTGGTGAACTTTTATCGGAAAGCCGTTATATACGACTTGCTGACATATCGATAAGAAAAACTGTGTTGCGGCATCCATCCTTGTCGGATCAATGCGCATGTTCCATGGCGCCGGTGAAATACATGATCGAAAGCAGAAAGAAAACAAATGCCTGAACCAGGGCCACAAAAATACCCAGCGCCATGATGGGCAGCGGGGCAAAGAAAGCGCCGGCAAGGGCGAACAGAATGCCCAGTACCAGTTCATGACCCATCATGTTTCCAAAAAGACGGAAGGAAAGGGACAGGATTCTGGCAAGGTGGCCGATGAGTTCGATGGGCAGAATAATCGGAATCATCCACCATACCGGGCCGCAGAAATGTTTGATATATTTGATGCCGTGGTATTTGATCCCGATAATGTGGGTAAAGATAACAACCGTAAGCGCACAGGAGGCTGTGGTGTTCAGGCTGGCGGTCGGCGGGAAAAAGCCCGGCACCAGTCCAATCAGATTCGAAGAAAAAATATAGATGAAAATCGTGGCGGCCAGCGGCAGCAACCAGCGGCCTTCCTCTCCGGTGACATCCACCATGAATTCTTCAATTCCGGAGATGATCACCTCAAAAAAATTCTGTCCTTTTGAAGGAATCATGCTGATGCCTTTTGTTCCTAACAGGGCCAAAACCGATCAAAAGCGACATGACAACCCATGAATAGATGACATGGGGATAGGCATGAGCAAAATGTCCCAGGCCAACGGCCTCGAATAGCTTGACAAAAAAGAGATAGGGATGTTCCACCTTACATAGCCTCCTTGAAAAAAAGGTTTTTAAGTTCACGAAGCGTGGCGAGCATGATGCTGGCGACAACAACGGAAAGACCGATAAAAAGTCCCAGGGGGTGGACATAATGTCCGGATATCAGAATAAATATAATAAATCCGCTGAGGATGAACCGTACATAATATTTGGCCAGAATGACATTGTGGGAGGTAAGGTTGGACGGTTTAAGCGATTTTTTCAGGGTTCGGGACAGCAGGTGAAAATTGACGGTGACGATAAGTCCCCCGAAAAGGATTCCCCAGAGCACGTCCGGGGTTCCCAGAACAAAGCCCGCGACACTCACCGCTGCAAATACCAGCCAGTTGGCTCGGGTGACAAAGGTCAGGAGGCGGTTTTGAATCGAGGTCGTTTCTGTATTTTCTGTCATTGATGGCTTAATGATACACCTGATGATTGATCATGCAAGATGTTACAATTTTCTGCTTTTCCGAATCGCAAGGCCGATGTTGCGGTAACCGGCTGCAATTCCCAGGCAAAGACAAACAAGGGTCAGCCAGGGGGAACTCTGAAAATACCTGTCCAGATAAATGCCTGCGGCCAGGCCGATAAAAATGGACAGGGCAACCGATAATCCAAGGCTGCTGTAATAGGCCAGTTCCCTGATGTTCCGTCTGGTTTCCCGTTTCATGAAAAAGAACATCCTTTCGTTCAGAAAGGGTTCATGCTTCCTGTCTTTTAGTTTCCTGCAACTAACATAGGATCATTTTCAAGTCAATGCAAAAAATCAATTTGACGGCTGTCCATCACCGGACCGTCCAGGCAGGCATGAAGTCGCCTGGCATCCGGGTTTTTACCCTTGACCGCACAGCCCAGACAGGCTCCCATGCCGCAGGCCATGGCGGTTTCCAGGGAAATCTGGCAGGGGATGTTCAGGGCTTCGGCAATGCCGGCCACACAGGCCAGCATACCCGAAGGGCCACAGGCCAGAATGATGTCGGGCCGCTGTTCTCTGGCGCAAAGCTCCAGGGGGTGGGTGATCAGGCACTGGTCACCCAGGCTGCCGTCATCCGTTGTGATGGTGACCGGCAGATTCAGGGCGGAAAAATCCGCTTCGCATAAAATATCGGCTTTGGACCTTCCGCCCAGAAAAATGATGCAGCGTGACAGGTCAAACTGTTTTTTAAAAAGCCAGGTTGCCAGAAACAGCATGGGGCGCAACCCCGATGCCGCCGGCTGCCATAAAAATGCGGCTGCAGCCTGAAGGGATGGAGAATCCATGCCCCAGAGGTCCCAGAATGTCCACGGTGTCGCCGGGCTGGCAGAAGGAAAGGCTGCGGGTCGTCCTGCCAACGACTTTAACCAGAATTTCAATGCCCTGGAGAATGCCGTTTTCAGACTCAATCAGCCGGTGAATGGAAAAAGGCCTGCGAAGCAGGGGGTCTGTCTGGTTCGGCAGGCGAAGCATCACAAACTGACCCGGGGTGGCATAGGCATACTGGGCGCAAGTGGTAATCCCGATCCGGTAGCAGGACGAACCCAGGGGCTGATTCCATAAAATGGTGGCGTTATCGATATGCATGAGAAAAAGGCTTTTTATGTGATTCCAATAACCGCGGCAAACCGGCCGGTTGATTTTTCTTTTCGGTATGAAAAAAAAAGATCCGTCCGGCACCGGGTGCAGAGGTTGCTGGAAACAATGTGGTCCTTGGGAATTCCTGCCTCTGTCAACTGATCTTTGCTCATGGCCCAAAAATCAAAGCAGTCCGTACGGTTTTTGTATGACCAGAGCGCTTTGGGTATTTCGGTGCGGTAGTGGATAAATTCCGCACAGCACGGACCCAGGGAAGGGCCGATGCCTGTCAAAAGATTTTTTGGGTCGCTGCCATAATCCTTTATCATGGCTTGGACCGTGAGTCCAATAATATTCTGAATGCTGCCCCGCCATCCGGAATGGATATTGGCCACGGCTTTTCGAACCGGATCATAGATTAAAACCGCCTGACAATCCGCTGTCTGAATGACCAGGGATTTTCCCGGAGCATCGGTGATCATGGCATCCCCGGATTCGGCTTTGCCCGAAGGAAGAGTTAAACCGGAAGGGCCGCATTCGGCTGTGACTGATAATGGTCGTTCCGTGGACCTGCTTGGCAAATACGAGCTCGGAATGCCCCATGCAGCCGGAAATGGCCGCGCGGTTCTGAAGAACATGCTCAAGGCTGTCGCCGTTTTCCATGCCGACATTCAAGCCCTGATAGCAGCCCTTGCTGAATCCGCCCTTGCGGGTAAAAATCCCGTGCCGGATATCCGCATATTCAGACAGGTGGGGAAACTGTAAATAGAAAAGGTTATGTGTGTGTCGGTGTATCATGCGATTACGCCCTTGCCAGCGTCAAGACATCCACGCGGGCCGCTCCGGCCTGGATTAAGATCCTGGCGCATTCATCAACCGTTGCTCCGGTTGTATAGACATCATCAATGAGCAGAATGTGTTTTCCGGCCGCCTTTTCCGGAGCATTGACCCTGAAAGCATCGGCAATGTTTGTTTTTCGCCGGTTCTTGTTCAGTCCGGTCTGCGGATGCGTCCATCTACATCGCAGCAGAATGTCCCGGTCTGTTTTCAGGGCGGAAAACCCCGGGTCCGGATGCATGACGGATCAGGTCGATTAAATGATTGGCCAGAAGAAAGGCCTGGTTAAATCCGCGCATCCGGTGCCTTCTGGCATGAAGGGGAACCGGAACAACGGTGCCGGGGACAACCGAATCCCAGGCATTTTGTGCGTACATGTCGTAAAAGGTGTGCAGCATCAGCAGTCCAAAAGGCTTTGCCAGGTGAATTTTGCCGTGAAACTTGAAATCCTGAATCATCCGCCTTAATGCACCTTCATAGATTCCGGCAGGCGCGTGCCTGATGAAAATGCATGGGGGACCGAATGCAGTTTTCACAGAGATGATCCTCCCCTTCGAAAGCGGTAAATACAGCGCCGCACCGGCAGCATAAAGGGGATTGGACCGGCTGAAAATCCATTAAACAGGCCGAACACAAAAAGCGGTTCATGGCCTGCCTGAAGGTTAAGGCTATGGTTGCGCAAAGTTTTTCATTCGTTTGAGGGTCCGGACGAATAAAAGTCCCGCAGTTCAGACACCGGCTGGGAAATATGGCTTCTGCAAAGGCTTTGATGATCCGGAACAAGGTTCATTCCTCCATTTTTTTATCACAGAGCCGAAGCAGAAGATTCCCGGCAACTGCCCGGCGGTAGTCGGCTGTGGCCCGGATGTCTGTAATGGGGCAAACCGCTTTTTGAACGATGGCGGCAGCTTCGGTTAATCGATCCAGGGAAAGCGGCTGGCCGATCAGATCTGTCCGCTGCCTCGGGACAGGTGATGACCGTCGGCCCCACGCTGCCCCATGCCAGGGATGCGGTCATAACGATGCCGTCATCCGACAATCGGAGTATGGCCGCCATGCTGGCCAGGGAGCAGGCCAGGGCGTTTCGGCGTCCGATCTTCTCGAAATGCTGGACGGCTTCAGGATGTGGTTTTTCAATGTGAATCGCCGACAGAATCTCTCCGGTTTCAAGAATCGTCCGGCCGGGTCCTGGAATAAACCGGTCGATGGGCAGGCTCCGAACCCCGGCCTCGGACGCCAGTTCGACCCGGGCATTCAGTGCGTAAAGCGGTGCAAGGGTATCTCCGGCAGGAGATGCCGTACAGACGTTTCCGCCGATGGTTCCCATGTTGCGAATCAGGGGGGAGCCCAGACAGGCGATCGCTTTGGCAAGAACCGGAACATGCCTGGAGATTGCAGATTCCTGCAGCAGTTGACTGAGAGACGTACAGGCAAGAATGACCATCCGGTTCCCGTGGTCCACAACCCCCTTCAGCGCCTGGATTCTTTCCAGACAGATCAGGTTTTTCGGGGGGATCGATCCGCTTCTGATTTTTACCAGAAGATCGGTTCCGCCGGCATAGACCGCAGCATCCGGCAAATCGCGCATCATGGCCCAGAGATCGCTCAGCGATCGGGGCA
>CAVPHN010000027.1:7500-59243 GCA_963704205.1 uncultured delta proteobacterium | reverse complement strand
TGAAAATAAAAACATGGCGGAAGTGGCTTTTTCGGTGAACAAAGAGTGGCGGGGAAAAGGACTTGCACGCGTACTGATACTGAAACTGGCCGAGGCGGCAAGGGAAAATGGCATTTCCGGGCTGATCGCCTACACCTCCCATGAAAACATGGCCATGATCAGAATCTGTTCAAGATCCTGCCGTACAAGGTCAAGACTGCCTTTGATGAGGATGTTCTGGTACTAAGCTGTAAATTTTCAGAGCCAAAGGAAAGTAAATGAAGGATACATTCAAGATCAGATTTTTTCCTCACGACAAGCAAGTCGCCGTAAAGGAAGGGGAAACCCTGATTCGGGCCGCCATGGAAGCCGGCGTTCATATCAATGCTTCCTGCGGCGGTGAAGGCGTCTGCGGAAAATGTCGCGTCATTATCGAGTCCGGTGATGTGGAAGGCGGGATTACCGAAAAGCTCAGCCAGAAGGATCGAAAAGACGGCTACCGGCAGGCCTGCCTGTCTCTGGTCAAGAGCGATCTGATTGTAAGAATTCCCGTGGAATCCTCAATCGATGCCAGTGTTCTGAATATGCAGAGCACCCCTCGCTGTACCGCCAGAATCAAGCAGATGAATCTTGAAGACTTGAAGGACAAGGGGCTGTTTGTCCCGCCGGTTGAGAAGAAATACCTGGAACTGCCGCTGCCGACAGCTCAGGACAATCTGCCGGATGTGTCCCGCCTGGTCGGTTTTTTGAAACTGGAACATGGCGAGCACCGGCTGGCAGTGGATCTTCCGGTAATTCAAAAAATTCCGCAGATCATCAGGGACGCTGATTTTAAAATAACCGCAACCCTGGCAAGACCCGTTCATCCGGGAAGGAAAACCCACATCATCAACATTCAGCCGGGCGATACGACGCATCGCAATTATGCCATTGCCATGGATATCGGTACCACCACCATCTACGGCCAGTTGATTGACCTGATTACCGGCGATGTTCTGGCCCAGTTCGGTGATTTCAACGCCCAGATCAGCTATGGCGAAGACGTGATCAGCCGGATCATGTATGCTGAAAAACCCGGGGGTCTTGAAAAGCTGCAGGAGGTGGTGATTGGCGTCATTAATGCCCTGATTCAAAAAATGGTTAAAAAAGCCAGAATCGACCTGGATGAAATTTCCACCATTACCCTTGCAGGCAATACCACCATGACCCAGCTTTTGCTGAAGGTAAATCCCCGGTATATCCGCAGATCGCCCTATGTGCCGACTTCATCGATCTATCCGCCGATAAAGGCCGCGCATCTGGGAATGTCGCTGGGGGATCATGTGACCGCCCTGGTTTATCCGCAGGTTTCAAGTTATGTCGGCGGGGATATCGTTGCGGGCGTCATGGGCTCGGGCATGTATCTGACAGAGGAGCTCACCCTGTACATGGATATCGGAACCAATGCCGAGATCGTCATCGGCAACAAGGACTGGCTGGCCTGCGCCGCCTGTTCGGCGGGTCCGGCCTTTGAAGGCGGCGGCATCACCTTCGGCATGCGGGCCACCAAAGGGGCAATCGAGGATTTTTCCATGGACCCCCTTACCCTTGAGCCCATGAATATTACCATCGGCAATGTCCGGCCCAAGGGGATCTGCGGGTCGGGTCTCATTATCATGGTTGCCACATTGTTTGAGCTGGGGGTGATTGACAATCTCGGGAAATTTAACCGAGACCTTCAAACGCCCCGCGTCCGCCAAGTCGATGGAATCTGGGAATATGTTGTGGCGTGGTCTGCGGAAACACAGATCGATAGGGATGTCGTTCTTTCAGAGCCGGATATTGACAACCTGATTCGCGCTAAAGGCGCTATTTACAGCGGGTGCATGACCCTTTTGGAAGAGGTCGGACTGACGGTAAAGGATCTGGACCGCATCACCCTGGCAGGGGGATTCGGCAGTTATGTGGATCTGGAAAAAGCCATGACCATCGGTCTTCTGCCGGAAATGGATCCGGCCCGGGTGACGTTTATCGGCAACGGGTCTCTGATGGGCGCAAAGATGAGCGCGCTGACCAACCGGATTCGCCGGGATGTGGTTGAAGTGACGAAGAAAATGACCAATTTCGAGCTCTCCGAAACCCATTCCTATATGGACAATTATGTGGCGGCTCTTTTTCTGCCGCATACGGACATGAACCAGTTTCCAAAAATCAAAGTCCCGTCTGGAAGCCCGAAGAGCAGGCGCGGAAAGCAACAGGCAGTGATCATTCACGTTTCATCATGTCATCAATGTAAAGGGGGGAATTATGGCAGGAATCAACAAGGCCATCATCGTCGGCCGGCTGGGAAAAGATCCTGAAATGCGCTACATGCCGGACGGTACGGCCGTGGCCAGTTTTTCGGTCGCCACTTCCGAGGATTGGAAAGATAAGGCAACCGGAGAGAAAAAAGAGCGCACGGAGTGGCATCGCATCGTGGCCTTCAGAAAGCTGGGCGAGATCTGCGGCGAGTATCTTTCAAAAGGAAAGCTGGTCTATATCGAGGGCCGCATTCAGACCCGGGCTTGGGATGACAAGGACGGGAATAAACGCTATACCACCGAGATTGTCGCCTCGGACATGCAGATGCTGGGACCCAAGGACGAAGGGGCGAAAAGGAGTTCCGGCGAGTTTGATTCCGGATTCAAGGGGGGCGGGAATTTTTCCAGATCCGAAGGGCCTGTGGGGGAAGATGACATTCCATTTTAAATCCGTATGATTTCCGATTGCCCGATTACCCGAGGCGATCTGGACGTTTTGTACCATCAGTATAACCGTCGTGAACGGGTGCATCCGGACCCGCTGGTGTTTCTGTATGCGTATGCGGATATCCGGGATCGGGAGATTGCAGGGCTTATGGCCTCTTCCCTGGCCTATGGTCGCGTTGCCCAGATTTACAAGAGTCTTTGCTGCGTGCTGGAAAAAATGGGTCCTTCGCCCCTGGGTTTTTTGAACCGATCGACCCGCCAGTCGCTGACTGCGGCATACGGCGGTTTTTCCCATCGGTTTGCCACCGGCGGGAATCTGGTCAATCTGATGCTGGCGATAAAGGATGTGCTGGATCGTTATGGATCGATTCAAGGCTGTTTCCTTTCGGGCATGACGATCGAAGACGACACGGTGCTGCCCGCTCTGACGCGGTTTGTCGCCGCATTCATCGCCGGAAAATCGCAAGGGTTGGGTCATTTGATTCCGCTGCCGGAGCGCGGCAGCGCCTGTAAGCGCTTGAATCTGTTTTTACGGTGGATGGTTCGAAGGGATGACGTGGACCCCGGAGGATGGGATCAGGTTCCGGCTTCAAAGCTGATCATTCCGCTGGATGTTCACATGCACCGGGTTGGGATTCGCCTGGGATTTACCCGGCGAAGGCAGGCGGATATGCGGACGGCGCTTGAAATCACCCGGGCTTTCAGCCAAATGGTTCCCGAAGATCCGCTCCGGTATGATTTTACCCTCTGCCGCATGGGGATGAATGGCGCAAGTGTTATTTGAAAATTCCCGCTGTCCCCTCTTTTTCAAAAAGGGGGGGGGACTTCTTTCATGCTTCGTTGTGTTTGAGAAGTGGCAATAAGTTCGTGAGGTGATGGTGTATGCCGATTTATGAGTTTTATTGCAAAAAATGCAATACCCTGTTTAATTTTTTTTCTAAAACGATCAACACATCCAAAACGCCTGCATGTCCGAAATGCGGAATCCATCCGTTATCCCGGCAGATGTCGGCATTTGCTTTCACGGGCAAGGCCAGGGAAGACAGCGGGATGGATGATCTTCCTTTTGATGAGAGCAAGATGGAGCAGGCCATGAAGATGCTGGCAGGCGAAGCTGAAAATATCAATGAAGACGATCCCCGTCAGGCGGCCAATTTAATGCGTAAACTTACGGACATGACCGGCATGGAACTGGGTCCGGGTATGCAGGAAGCCCTTCGACGGATGGAAAGCGGCGAAGATCCGGAACAGATTGAATCGGAAATGGGGGATGTCCTGGGAGAGGAAGAGCCCTTTCTGCTGTCCGGGAAAAAAGGAAGGATCGGGGCTGGCAAGCAAAAGGCGCCGCTACGGGATGATACTTTGTATGATTTGTAAAACAAAAGCCAGGATGCGGCGCAAATACCGCAAGGGTTGCCTTGATCGAAATGCTCGGCGGATGCTGCAATCTTGATCTCAATGAAAGAAAAAAAGAAAGATGAATGGATGAAAACAGAAAACCTGCGCTGTCTCAGCTGCGGAGAAAAACTCGTACTGCAGAAAACATGACGGTCCGCGGTGCTAAGCTGCAGGGTCTGCGGCAGACGATATCCGCTGGATAAATTTATTCAGGACATGGATGACGCCCTTGAGGAAGCACTGGGAAGTACCCGGTGTGATCGGCTGTGATGCCGCCGCTGTCTAAAAACTTTAAACTCATTATTGAATATGACGGCACCCGATATTTCGGCTGGCAGCGCCAGGTGGAAAAACCCACCATTCAGGCGGAAATCGAGCGGGTTCTCAGGCTGGTCACCCGGCAGCCCGTCATTTTGAAAGGATCCGGCCGTACGGATACCGGGGTTCATGCCCTGGGACAGACGGCCAGTTTTCACTGCGATACCCGGCTGACCCCGAAGACCTTTCTGAGAGCTTTAAACGGACTTCTTCCCGCAGACATCGTCATCCGGGATTGCTGTGAGGTGCCGGATGGCTTTCATGCGCGATATGATGTCATCGCCAAAACCTATCATTACCAAATCCTGAATCATCCGATACCTTCTGTCGTGGAACGGCATTTTTCATGGCACATTCAGAAGCCGCTGAACATCAAAGCCATGAGCGAATCCCTTTGCTGCCTGGTGGGAACGCATGACTTCAAAGCATTTGAGGGGATCGGAAGTCCCCGCACGCATACGGTCCGAACGATTCATCGGGCGGAAATCATCAAAAACGGAAATGACCGCTGGCGGGTTGTGCATAAAGGGCGATGGATTTCTGCGGTACATGGTCCGCAACATTGTCGGCACGCTGGTTCGCATCGGAATGGGAAAAAGGCCTCCTGCGGACATGGAGCGCATTTTGCTTTCAAGGGACAGGAATCTGGCCGGCGCGACTGCGCCGGCACAGGGGCTTTTTTTGGTTGAAGTCCAGTATGAATGATGAGGGCTTGCAGAAAAAGAGGCAAAAGAGACATAGCGTCATTTGCCTGTTTTGCCCTGTTTGATTGAGCGTTACGCTGAGGTCTTTCACACCCTGAAGAACCGTATCAAAGAGAAGCTGGATATCGGTTTCTTCCAGACAGGAAAAAGCCACCCTCAGGTTTTCCGATCCGATGGAAATGAGTCCAACGCCATAGTGGTTCAACAGGTGCAGCCGAAGGCTTTCGGCATTGACCGTTTTCAGGCGGATACACATGAAGTAGCCGGAATTAAAGGGATAGACCTGCCAGGCATCCTGATATTTGGGATCCTGAAGCACCGATTTTACGCGGTTTGCCCTGCGTTTGAGGATTTCAAATTTTTCCCGTTTTTCACTAGGATTGCGCTGATCCTGCATGGATCTTAACACGATGGTTTCGCTTAAATGAGACGCATTGGATATGGACCCCCGGACAGCCCCTGCGGTCTTTTTTTCAAGGGCTTCATAAACCGGGCGGCTGTCTCCTGCAATGGCAGCTCCGTAGGTGATAAAACCGACCCGAAGACCCCATACAAAGCTTTCCTTGGTGGCGCCGTCCAGCTTGATGGCCATCAGCCGGGGGTGCTTTCCGCAAAGACGGGCGAACAGAGACTCCTTAAGCGTGTCCTCTTCATAAAACAGTCCAAAATAGGCGTCATCCATGACTGCCAGAACCTGAGCGCCGTTTTGGGCCGCATGCGTTAAAATTTCAACAATCCGGTTGCCCTCGGATTCCGTAATCGTATATCCTGTCGGGTTGTTGGGAAAATTCAGCATCACGATCAATTTGTTGCGAATCGCGGCTTCGGCTTTGACCGTATTTTCAAATGCCTCAATATTGAACCCGCCGGCTTTGGAAAACAGGGGGTAGGTTTTAAGCTTGGCGCCTTTTCGAACATCCAGAATCAGGCTGTAATTGCCCCACATCATGTCCGGAATAATCACCACATCTCCCGGCTCTATCCACACATCTGCAAACACGCTGATGGCATGGGTAATTCCGTTGGTGACCACCGGAAGACTGATGGTCTTTCCCGCAAGCGAGGGGTTTTTCTGATAAAGCGATTCCTGCCACAATTTTCTTAATGCCGGCAGCCCGAAAGACGGGGCGTATGTCAGGGAGGCTTCGGGCTGGATTCCGTGAATGGCGTTCATGACCGATGAAAAATGCATGGTCCGGCCTTTTTCAGTGGCGATTCCAATGGTTGCATTTAGTTTGTGGGCTTTTTCCTTTGCTTCGGCGCTCTGGCTTAGAATTCCCTTCGGGAAGTAAAGGTTTTTGCCAATGGTGGACAGCATTTCCGTGATGCAGGGACTGCCTTTTTCAATGTCCTGGTTCAATTGTTCTGCAAGCGGGTTCATGACTTAACTCTCCATGGAAAAATGGGATAGCGGGGTTCTTTTCTCAGGTTGGCTTCTTTTTTCAAGACTCTATAACCCATAACGAAATCCGAATCAACAGAATAGGGGAGCAGGGTATCGCGAAAATGAATCGCAATGATATCATGAAACGCTTGACAAAAGGATTTCATTCACGTTACGAGAAAAGTAAAGGTTTTGCGGAATTTCAGGAGTCAACCTCACCGGATTTACGGAGAAAAATATGAGAATCAAACCCTCACGATTGATTGTATGGTGGTTTTTTGTCACCGGCGTATTTGCTGTATTGGGCATTGCTGCCGCAGCATCCAGTGAAGAACCTTCTAAAATCGAACTGGAATCCGGTATTTATTACACGGTCAAAAAAGGAGATACGCTCTGGGATATTTCCAACCGGTATTTCAATACCCACTGGAGATGGCCGCAGATCTGGAGTGAAAACCAGCAGATTATGAATCCTCACCGAATCTTTCCCGGGGAGAGGCTGAGGCTTTACCACCAGGTCTGGGATGCTTCCCGTACTACTGAATTATCGGATCAGCCCGAGAGTTCATCCCCGGACCGGCTGCCTGTTATTGAATCCAGGTACTATGTATATTCCTCCATTCATCGTACCGGATTTGTCAAGGAGCAGCCAGTAGCGGCTTCGGGGCAGATTGCCCTGATCAAAGGGGATAAGAATGTTCAAAAAACGATGTTGAGTCAGGATGAAAGCATCTATATAACTCCGGCTGGAAACACGCCTTTGAAGGTGGGGGATGTTTATGCGGTGTATCGCCCGCCGGTTCCGGTAAAAGATCCTGAATCCAAGGATCCAATCGGATTTCAGTATTACAAGACAGGGTTGATTCGCATTGTAGAAAGCCGAGAAGATTATGCGGTTGCGAAGGTCGAAAAAGCCTTTCGTTCCATTATGGCTAATGATCTTCTTCTGCCGTATGAGCCGTTATCGTCAAAAATCCAGCTGATTCCCGGAAAAGGCGGTATCAACGGGAAGATTTTTATGGCCGAAGAAGGCAGCCGGATATTCGGTAATGACGTGGTCGCTTTTATCAACAAAGGATCTGAGGATGGCATTCAAACGGGTCAGACTTATGCCATCTATGAAGAGCATTCCATTGAACCTGCGACAGATGCAGTTGATTTCGGATCGCTTCTTGTCCTGCATACCGAGGAGACAACCGCAACAGTGCTGATACTCCGCTCGGACAGAAGCATTCAGCCTCCCGGAAAATTCCGAAGCCCGTCTTCTTCCCAGAACCTTTAACTGGATTGGATATCGAACAAGAAGCCGCGCTTCAGGGTTCCTGTTCGATATCCATTGCCAATGACCGGGGCGGTACGTTGCCATCCCGTTTTGACTTTCTACGGGTTCATCACGGTTATTCCCGGACAATTTCTTCGATGACGACCCCCCGGTTCTGCAACTGGGTTATGAACGGGCTGCTGGGAATGTGATGGATGGGAGAGAGCACCCCTTTTTCCGGTATAACCCCGGTTGCGATCATTTCCGCCACAATACAGGCGGGATAACTGACGCCTATGGCCATGCCCATGAGGCCGGTGTTTAAATCCCGTTCAATCAGTACATTAAAGACAATCGTTTTCTTTTTCCCGTTCTTTATTCCCGTGAAGACATTGTGCATGACCGCCAGATCTTTTTCATCGTCCCCGTACTGAAGCCTGGGCTCCAGCATTCGGGTTAGAAACTGATGCGGGGTTATGTCACCGGCAAGTCCCGGAACCGGATCATCGCTGAGAAATCCAAGCTTTTTCAGAGGGTTCCAGAAATTGCACCAGCCAGGCCAGCGAAGGGTATACCGTCCGGTTTCACGGATGGACTGCCTGACCCCCAGCAAATCCGAAAAACGGGCGGCATCGCCATTCGGGAAGGCTTCCAGTCTGCCGATTCCCGGAAAGTCAATTTCGTGAATAAAGGGGTTGTCATGCTGGTCTTCCGCCGGTATATCTACCTGTCGATGGTCTTTGATCAGGGAGGAACTGCGTTTCTGAGTTTTTAAGACCATGTCCCAGTTCCAGCTGATTTTGTAATTCAAGGGGTTGGTGCAGGCTTTTTTTTCGGGGATTCCCCCGCAGTAAGAATTCAGCGTATGGAGTTCATCAAACTGCCGCAAGCCGTAGCCATAGATCACCAGATCGATCCCCGGATCCAGGCCGCATTCCGGCATGATGGCAATGCCGGCCCGGCGGGCGGCTTCATGCAGGTCCAGAAGATCATAGCCATAATTGGTGTTGACCACGCTCACGCCGGCTTCAATTGCGGCCTCGGCCACGGAACGGACAAATTGGGATGGCAGCAGATCAATGACCACATCAACACCCTGCTTCATCAATGAAACCATCGCGGGCTTGTCCTGGGCATTCAGGCGGGCCGGAACAATTCTGTCATGTTGGATATAGCTCACGGAATGGATGTGTTCCGGGTCCAGGTCCGCACAGATGATTCGATCCACGAGCGGATTTTTCGAAAGATCAAACAAAGCCCCCTTGCCCTGAATGCCGCAGCCCCCTAAAACGAGTACGTTCATGATATCTCCTGATTTTTTCTGTCAAGTTCTTGAATAACAATGAACCGTGTTAACATGCATAAATCGGTTCGTCTCTTCGCAATGCCTTGCAATGATATCTTAAAAATAGTATGTCATATTCATTTGAAATAATACAATGGATTCGGCATGAAAACCGTTGAAAATTTGAATATCACAACATTTCTTTCGATATTCGGGAGTCACTGTTTGATATGCTTTGGTTCGAAGCATGATTAATAATTTTCAATCAAGATATCAGGAGTTGCCAATATGAAGCGTGCATTGATTACCGGCGTCACAGGGCAGGACGGCGCCTATCTGGCGGAATTTCTGCTGGCCAAAGGTTATGAAGTCCATGGCATTAAACGCAGAGCATCTTCTTTCAACACCCGCCGGGTGGATCATCTCTACCGGGACCCGCACGAGACCGATGTTCATTTTTTGATGCATTACGGTGATCTCACCGATGCGACCAATCTGATTCGAATTGTTCAGGAAGTCAAGCCGGATGAGATTTATAACCTTGCAGCGCAAAGCCATGTCCAGGTATCGTTTGAAACTCCGGAATATACGGCCAATTCGGACGCCCTGGGTGCACTGCGGATTCTGGAGGCCATTCGGATTCTTGGTCTTGAATCCCATACCCGCTTCTATCAGGCATCAACCAGTGAAATGTATGGAAAAGTGCAGGAAATTCCTCAGAAAGAGTCCACGCCGTTTTACCCCAGAAGCCCTTATGGCGCTGCCAAGGTCTATGCGTACTGGATTACGGTGAACTATCGCGAGGCCTATCGAATGTATGCCTGTAACGGAATTTTGTTCAACCATGAATCTCCGGTGCGCGGTGAAACATTTGTCACCCGGAAGATCACCCGTGCGGTTGCCAGAATTCGGCTGGGGCTTCAGGACCGGCTGTATCTGGGCAATCTCAATTCCCAGAGAGACTGGGGATATGCCGGAGACTACGTGGAGGCGATGTGGCTGATGCTTCAACAACAGGAGCCGGAGGATTTTGTGATTGCAACCGGCAAGGCCCATTCGGTCCGTGAATTTGTGGAAAAGGCATTCGATGCCGTGGGTATCCATCTGGCCTGGAGAGGTTCCGGCATCGAAGAAACCGCGTGTGATTGACACGGTCTCCTTTTCTGAAAATTGCAGGAACAGCCTGAAAAAACCGCCCGAACCCGGTCAGATTGTTGTCAGCATCGATCCCCGGTACTTCAGGCCTGCGGAAGTGGAGTTTCTGCTGGGGGATCCGACAAAGGCCGAAACAGTTCTGGGGTGGAAACCCAAAATGGATTTTGAAGAACTGATTCGAATCATGGTGGAAAAAGATACTGATGGAAGCGCGAAAGGATTTTCTGATTGAGAAGGAAGGTTTTCAAATTTACAATCATTTCGAATAATCCGAGGATGATGCGATGCTCCCTGTACCCCCTTTGACACTGGATTCACGGATTTTTGTTGCAGGCCATCGCGGCATGGTGGGATCGGCGATTGTGCGGTTTCTGAAGGCCGGCGGGTATCAACGCCTGATTACCCGGACTCACCGGGAACTGGACTTGATGGATCAACAGGCCGTGCGCCATTTTTTTCGTTCCGAACCCATTGATTATGTCGTTCTTGCGGCTGCAAAAGTCGGCGGAATATTTGCCAATAATACCTATCGGGCGGATTTCATCTATCAGAACCTGATGATCGAATGCAATGTGATTCATGAGGCTTTCAGCGCTGGTGTCCGGCGCCTGCTCTTTCTGGGAAGCTCCTGCATTTACCCGAAACATGCGCCTCAGCCCATGAAAGAGGCGTATCTGCTTTCCGGTGTCCTTGAGCCAACCAACCAGCCCTATGCCATTGCCAAAATTGCCGGTATAGAGCTGTGCCAGTCCTATAACCGCCAGCATGGAACCCTGTATCGCTGTGTCATGCCCACCAATCTCTACGGTCCGAACGATTCCTATGACCTGAATAATTCTCATGTACTGCCGGCGCTGATTCGAAAATTTCACCTGGCCAGGCTGGTGGAAGAAAGCAACTGGAGCGCCATTCAAAAAGACGAAGCTGTCTTTGGCCCGATTCCGGATTCATTTCGAACGCATCTGGGTATTCCCTTTCGATATGGTACGGGCATCTTAGAGAAGAATACGCTGAAACAAGCCGGCTCCGGAGTTCCCGGATGTCCTGTTGTGGGGAACCGGCGCTGCCAGGCGGGAATTTCTCCATGTGGATGACATGGCATCCGGCATCGGTATTTATCATGCAGCTTGAGGACAGCATCTATGATCAGGCAACGCAGAACGGACAAACTACCCATATCAACATCGGAACAGGGGAGGATTTAACCATTCGCGAGCTGTCGGATAAGGTTAAAACCGTGACCGGGTATTCGGGCAGGGTACTCTGGGATCACACCCAGCCCGATGGCACGCCCCAAAAGCTTCTGGATGTCTCTGTCCTGAACCGTTTGGGATGGAAACCCGCCATTTCTCTCTCAGAAGGACTTCGGCAGACCTATCAGGCTTATCAGAAGATGGCTGATATCCCGTGAAAACCGCTCAGATTCTGGAAAGCCTGGATCGGCGCATCCTTCACGGCCTGTCGTGTGAATGGGATGCAGCGCTGTGGACTGTCAATGCGGAGCTTCGAAAAAAGATGCGCAAGCCGCTGTTTGCCTTGCGGGATTTTAAGAACCGGTTGGGATACTGGTCATCTGAAAAGCGGGAAATCGGCCTTCAGCCGGCCGTTTGTCTTGAATCATTCCTGGAACGATATCCGCGACGTGCTTTTGCATGAAATGGCGCATCAGTTTGCATCGGAAGCTTTCGGCGCACCTCGGGAGCCGGCCCATGGCCCGGGCTTTCAAAACGCATGCCGGATGTTGAATGCCAACCCCAGGGCAACCGGAACATACATTCCCCTCAGTCAGCAGATTTTTCAGACATCGGAATGCGAGAGCGATAAAATCCGGCTTCGGATTCAAAAACTCATGGCCCTGGCTCAAAGCAGTAATCTTTTATGAGGCAGAAGCTGCCATGATCAAGGCCCATGCGCTGATGGCAAAATACGAGACAGAGCAAATCGTTCGAAATACACCCAGGGAGTATTTCAGCATTTTTGTTGGAAAGCCGGCGCTCAGGCATTTCGGGGAGGAATATTCCCTGGCCCATCTGCTGATGGATTATTATTTTGTGAAAGGAATCTGGGTCAGCGCCTATGTGGTTGAAAAAGGAAAAATGGGCAGAGCCCTTGAAATCAGCGGAACAGCCCGGAATCTTCAGATTGCCACTTATGTTTTTGATTTTATAGGGCGCTTTATTGATGCTGAATGGAATCGATATAACACCGACGGTAAAATGAACCGATATCGGAAAACGGATTTTGCAACCGGAATTTTATCCGGATTCAAGATGAAACTGGAACAGGAATCGTCAGCCGGCAAGACCGTTTCGCCCGCGTTTTCGCTGGTTGCCATAGCCGATCTCCAGTTGAAACAGTATTTTATGACGCGATATCCGCGCATTGGAACTTTGCGGAGAAAAGGCAGACACTATCATCCCGATGTGGTATCGGACGGAACTGAAATTGGTAAAACCCTGGTGATTCGAAAAGGGATTTCTCAGCCGTCCTCCGACCTTTCGATCCGATATCTGGCATAACGGCTCTTTATTGATCTGCCGATTTGCCGTTATTTGTGATCGGCAATTCAATGATCACGCGAACACCGGGCCCTTTCTTCCGGTTATCGACCCGGATGCTGCCGTTATGGGATTCAATGATGTTTTTTACAATACCCAGGCCTAGTCCGGTCCCTTTTTCCTTGGTTGTGAAAAACGGATCCCAGATTCTTTCAAGCAGATCTTCCGGTACGCCGGGTCCTTCATCTTCAATGCAGACGCTGAGGATACTGCTATCGGACTGGATGCTGACCTGAATTTTCCCGCCTTCCGGCATTGCCTGAATCGCATTCATGAAAATATTCAGAAAAGCCTGATACAGCATGTCCGAATCCGCCTGAATTTCGGGCAGATGATGCGCAAAATGTTTAACAATAATATACCCCTGATCCTGAATCTGAGGGGTGATAAAAACAATGTTTTTTTCGAGAATGTCTTCAATTCGGCAGGCTGCGAGATGGGGAAGTCTGGGTTTGGCAAAATTAAGAAAATCCGTGATGATAAGATTGAGCCTGCTGGACTCTTCCACGATGATATCGGGGATGGAATTGGAAGGATCGAATTGTGCGACCTTTTTCTTCAAGAGCTCCGCGGAGCTTCTGATAATGCCCAGCGGATTTCGAATCTCATGGGAGATTCCCGCCACCATGCCTCCCAGGGAGGACAGCCGCTCAGACTGTGCCAGTTTTTCCTTTAAACTGAGCTGCTCCTGGGTCCGCTGCTGAATGATGGCCTCTCCGCGTTGAACTACATAAATCAATACGCCAATCAGAATGCTCATGACCACGATGCAGGTTGCAATCACCAGCAATTGAAAGCGGAGTATGGTTTGATAATCCTCCGAGATATCCTGAACAATCTCCACAACCCCAAGAACAGGTCCGGAAATACGCAGAAACTGTCGTTCAGCCCGAATCGGCGCAAAAGTCGTCAACCGGCTTTCCTTGGTAAACCCCATGGGGATTTCCCAAAAATTTCCGCGCTGAACCAGCGTGGATGTCGGCGTCCCGGAAATGGCGTATTCGTAGCCGGTTCCCCCCATATTTTTCCGGCCGATAAGTTGTTTGTCAAAACTATAGGAAATGGTATTGTTGGTATCGTAGATATTCACCATGTCCACTTTGAAGCTGTGAAGCGTGCTGCGGACAATCGTGTCCATTCTTTCGAACTGATCGGGATTGCTGAGTTCGATTTTTCCAAATTTCAGGACAACCGGAATGATGAACTGCAGAAAAACCTGATGGTTCAGATTTTCAACCAGAACCAGGGCATATTCCTCGCTTTTTTTCAATTGCATTGCCCTTGCCCAGTGGATGTTCAAAAAACTCAGCACAAGCGCGCCAATGAAAATAACCATCAGGCTGATAATCGTAAAGTATTTGACCAGCCTGAAGGGCTTTATTTTGTCGTTTTCTGTCAGGGGCATTAGCGTGTTGGATATGGAACGGCAGGGATGAGGGTTTTGATGTCTTCATCGGAAAAATGAATTCCGGCACCGGTAAAAAAAGACTCGCATCGGTCCATGCCGGCACCACGAATAACGATCTGGCCAATTTCCTCTATCAGAAAGTTGACTGTTCTGCCTGTAAGTTCAAGGAGCTTTTTCATGAAAAGGTTATAGGCAACACAGGTTTCAATGTCAAGGCAAAGTCGACGACGGGCTTCAGCCAACATGTCGGTCGAACGGAAAAAGCGATTTGTCAAAAAATCGTTTGAAATTTTACAATTTTTGTCGATGCCTCTTGTTTTGCATCCGGTGTTATATGAGAATTCGCTTTAAAACAAACGACAGCATCTAACACGCAGTCATCAGCTAAATGCGCTTGCAGTATGATTCTTCGGATATATTTTTAAAATAGGCGGATGTTTGCCTTCTATCGAATTGCTTATTAAATTGATTTTATTGCTAATTTCGGTATGCTAATTGCTTGTAAGAATTAAGCTCTAAGCGGGCATTATTGGGTTATGAATGATTGGTTATCATCAACACCAATAAGAAGAATAATTTATCTTCCATATGTTAATAATCATTGGCAGGTTTTTTATTGAAAAAAAATATTGACTATTTCATTATTTAAAGGCAATTGTAAAAATAATTAAAATTATTGGCTTAATAATCAAATTGATACCGAGGTCATTTGTCTGCTGACCCTTATTTGCATTGCAGCACAGAGACAAGGGTTGTATCACATGACATTATCCTCTGAAATGCTTGCTGAAAACATTTTTGAAAAACCACTGTAAAAACACAAACAGGCTTCAATCCACAAATGCTATTTTCAAAAAAAAATCATCTGGTCGGCCTCGATATCGGCTCCAAAGCAATTAAGCTGTGTGAGGTTTTCGAAACCCGGAAAAGTGGGTTTGTGCTGAATAAATTCGGAATGATCACCCTGCCGAACGGAGCGATTGAAGATGGCGTTATCAAAGATTCAGAAACCGTTTCACAGGCATATTCGGGAACTGTTCAGGGCCCAGAAAGTCAGCGAAAAAAATGTGGCTGTTTCCATCGGCGGGTATTCAGTCATTGTAAAAAAAATTCAAGTGCAGAGCATGACGGACGCCGAGCTGCAGGAAACCATTCAATTTGAGGCAGAACAGTACATCCCCTTTGATATCAATGATGTGAATCTGGATTTTCAGATACTCGGGGAAAGCCTTCTTGTCGCCAACAAACTGGACGTGATTCTGGTTGCTGCCAAAAAGGAACTGGTCGATGAGTATGTCAACCTGATTGAACTGTCCGGCCTGCGGCCATGTGTGGTCGATATCGATGCTTTTGCGCTTCAGAATATTTATGAGGCGAATTACGATACCAAGGAAGACGTTGTGGCCTTGATCGATATCGGTGCAGGCAAGACATCCCTGAATATTGTCAGGGACAGCGCCACGTTGTTCATGCGGGATGTGTCCCTTGGATGTAATCAAATCAATCATAAAATTTCGGATAAAGTGGCCTGCTCCCTGGAAGACGCCGAGGCGATAAAAATAACCGGCAACTCCAACAAGATAACGCCTCAGGAAATTGCTGACATCGTCTCGTCGGTGATTGGTGACTGGTGTCTTGAAATTCGGCGAGCCATTGATTTTTTCTATTCAACGTATCCGGATGATCAGATCAGCAAGATTCTGATAAGCGGCGGGGGCGCAAACATAACGGAATTTCGGCATACGCTGGCCTCGGAAACCGCATCGGAAGTTGAAATCATCAACCCTTTCGGTAATATTTCCATAGATAAACGGCTTGATCCCTCTTTTCTCGAAAAGGTATCCCCCCAGGCTGCAATATGTATGGGTTTGGCCATCCGGAGAATTGATGACAAATGATACGGATTAACCTCCTGCCTTTTCGTAAGGCGCGAAAAAAAGAGAATGTCCGGCAGCAGATCTCTGTTTTTTTTCTTGCACTGATATTCCTGACTTTGGGCATGTCATATTTTGCGGCAGTTCTCGATCGGAAGATTCAGGATATGGATAATCGCATCAAAACCTCCACGCAGCAACTGAACGAGTTGACTGTGTTGACCAAAGAAATAGATGAGATCAAAAAAAAGCTTGGCATCATCAAGAAAAAAACTGCGGTTATAAAAAATCTGGAGCTTAACCGCAAGGCTTCTGTCATCCTTCTGGATACCATGACCAGCATGGTGATTCCGGGCCGCATGTGGTTTACCAGTCTTTCCGCCATCAGCGACACTGTGGAAATTATCGGCCTTGCCCTGGATAACAAGACGGTTGCAGATTTCATGATTCAGCTGGAAGGCTCCAAACTGTTTTCAAGTGTCAGCCTCAAAACCCTCAAACAGCAGGCCATCAAGGATGTCGTATTAAAAAATTTTGAAATATCATGCAGGAAAATCGTGGTGCTCGATCAAGAATCTTCTGAAAAGGCCGCCAAAAAATGAAATTATCCGGCAATCTCTCTTGAATCTCTGGAGCCGGCAATAGAAAAAATCGCCGGTCTGACTCCGGTTCAACGGATTCTGATATGTGTGCTGACGGTTGGATTTCTGGCAGGCGTATTCGGTTATTTTTTTTATTACCCGCAGTACAACCAACTGGATAAAATGACCGGCAACTGAAACAGCTCGATCAGCAACTGGCCACTGCCAGAACCGCCGCGGCACAGATTGAGAAGATTCAGGCAGGAGATGAAAGATGCCGAAGAAGACTTCAGGATCTCTCGGAATGCATTGCCGGACAAAGAAGAAATTCCGCTGCTCCTGACCAGTGTTTCGCAATTTGGTCATGATGCGGGGCTGGAATTCATTCTTTTTGAACCCAAGCCGGAAATCATCAGGGATTTCTACGCTGAAATACCCGTTTCCGTTACGGTGTCCGGAAATTATCATAATGTCGGCGTGTTTTTTGACAAGGTCTCCAATCTGCACCGGATTGTCAATATCAAGGATATCAAGATGGTTCCGCCCGGTAAGGACATCAAGACGGCATTGCCTGCCAATGATGCAACCCGGCTGATTACATCCTGTACGGCGGTTACCTATAAATTTGTGGAAACACCTGCGGCAGCTGAAAACAAAGATGCCGCCAAAGGAGCCCAGAAACCAGCTGGAAAGAAATAGTCTGAAATGAAAACGCCCATATGATTCAGTTATCCAAAATCGCGGTGATTTTTTTCTTGATAGGAACGCTTTCCGGCATTGCAGGATGCAGCAATCCCGAAGCGCCTCAGCTGAAGCCGGAGGTCGTCCGTAAAAAAATCTCTGAAAAGCCGGAGAGCGTGAACCCCCAGCCTGGAGCTGGAACCTGCTGTTTCTCTGCCTTCTGTGTCGTCTTCGAAAAAACTTCCGGATGATGCCGGCTCGGCCGACGCCATACCGAAGCAAACCCCTGAAGAGAGCAAGATGACTTCTTCAGGGGAGGTGGTATCCACGGCTGTTTCATATAATCCTGCCGGAAAAATCGACCCATTTGCTCCGCTCCTGAAGGACGAGCCAGACAAGACGCTGCAGACTGAAAAGCAAAAAAGGGAAAAACGTGAGCCCGCTACGCCCCTTGAACGGGTTGATTTAAGTCAGCTGAAGCTGACAGCCATTATCCGGACGCCATCGGGTTTTAAAGCGATGGTAGAGGAATCCACCGGCAAGGGGTATATTGTCGGGATGGGAACCTATATGGGAATACATTCTGGGAAAGTGGTGAATATCCTGAAAGATCGAATTGTTGTGGAAGAAGAAGTTGAAGATGCTCTGGGCAATGTTGTCAGTCGTAACTCAGAGCTCAAATTCCAGAAACCTTCCGGAGAATTGTAGTATGAAGTGTGACTCTTTTTGGTTATCCCGATGCATAAAGCTGCTGGTTCTGTTGATTTTGTATATCGGGATGGCAATGGGATGCGCCACGGATACGGGTATCCGGCCAGCGGCTCAAGACAGTCAGCAGGTGGATGTTCCCAAACAAATCACGGGGATTCAGGTCATAAAAGAATCCGATGCGGATGTGGTGAATATTCAGGGGAACTACGATTCTGTCGTATACATCCATCAAACAGCCGTCTCCTTTAAGCGTTGTTTTATATTTTCCGGAGACGATTGTCAGTGATGTGACTCCGGCAACGCCGGCTGATGCCGATATAATCGGTGACATCGCCATTTCACGGGTGGGGGATGCACTGACCACCAAAGTCGAAATCGCCTTGACAAAAGATGTTCCGTATCAGGTGCATCGTGAAGGCAACACCTTGAAAGTGTCCTTTGCCAGAAAAGCTTCAGAAGCTTCTGTAAATGTCACAGCCCCGTCTGTCAGGGAAACGCCGATTTCGGAATCGAGCCTGTCGTCGACAGCGGCAGCGCAGCGGGCACGCCACACTCTGAGCCGGACATATCCGGTTGACTGCTTCGAAAAAATCCACTTCTGCAAAATCCACCGGCGTCGCCTGGGTGAATCGAATCGATTTTTCAAGCGAAACAAAGGGGAAATCCACTGTTATTATCGGAACCACAAAGCCTGTTGAGTATCGCATGGAAAAGGTTTCGCCGTCTGCCGTTCAGTTAAGGCTTTATCGCACCCATATTTCGGATTTCCGAAAACTGCCTCTGATCACCACCCGGTTTGAAAGTGCCATCGACCGAATTCGTCCCTTGCAGACACCCGCCATGAAAAACGACTCCGTCATTGCACTGGATCTTCGGGAAGCAGTTCCTTATTTCGTAGAGCAGGAAGGAAACGTAATCAGAATTCGTTTTGAAGCCTCTTCCATTCCGCCCAGACCCGATGCGCCGCTGGCAACCACATTCGTTGGGAAAACCGAAGAAAAGCAGGCAGCCAGTCAGGGACGAAGCCGCCTCTGAAAAGCGTGAACACAGTGTCGAAGTTTCCGGGGAAACGAAGATCGTTTCAGCGGAAACCCGGCGATCCGGTGTCTATCGCAGTGATATCCCCAAGGTCTATACGGGCGAGAAAATGGGGATCGATTTTTTTGATACGGATATCCGCAATGTCTTTCGTCTTCTGGCGGATTACAGCGGTGAAAATTTTGCCATTGACAAGGATGTTCAGGGAAAGGTGACGCTGGCATTTGAAAAACCGGTCCCCTGGGATCAGGTTCTGGATCTGGTTCTCAGAATGAATCAGCTGGATAAGATTCAGGAGGGGGGGATTATCCGTATCGCCAGACTGAAAACGCTGGAGGAGGAAGAAAAATCCAAGCAGCAGTTCTTTGAAGCGGAAAAAAAAGCCAAGGAGCAAAGCCTGGAACTGGAACCGGTCGTGACCGAATATATACCGGTGAACTACGCCAAAGCCAAAGACGAGATGAAACAGCATGTCGAAAAGCTCATCACGCCGAATCGTCCGGACTGTTCCCTTAGTGTGGATGAACGGACCAATCAGTTGATTGTTACGGACACCGTCAGCAAGATCAGGCATATCCGTTCGATTGTTCAGAAACTGGATCGGGTGACCCCTCAGGTCGTGATCGAGGCAAAAATTGTTGAAGCCACCACGGATTTTTCAAGAGATCTGGGTGTCAACTGGTCTTCCCAGTGGGGAATCCAGAATAGCGATCCCAATGCCGGAGTGGGACCTCAGCCCGGATATGACACGCTGGGTGGAACCCAAGGTGGGAATGCGGCGGTGAATTTCCCCTTGGCTGCGAGCAATGTCGGATCCATCGGATTTAATTTCATGCGGATTGCAGGAACCCCGATCGTCATCAATGCCCAGCTCCAGGCCATGGAAAACAACAACAAAGGGAGAATCATATCCGCTCCCAAGATACTGACCCTGGACAACAAAGAGGCCTATATCGAACAGGGGCTTGAAGTCGGTTATCTTGAAAAAGGGAAAACCGATGAAGCGCCGACGACCAAGTTTAAAAAAGTAACCCTGAACCTGAAGGTAACCCCGCACATTACCCAGGATAACCGGATTTCCATGAAGATTGAAATCGTAAAAGACGATGTGCAGAGCTTTACGAGTACCGGCGTTCCGACCATTTCCACAAAAAAAGCCACGACAGAGCTGCTGGTGGATGACGGCGACACCCTGGTCATTGGCGGAATTACCAAATCTACGGGCAAGGAAGGAGAGACCGGCGTTCCATTTCTGGCGAAAATACCGGTTGCTGGGCTGGCTGTTTGAAAACGCCAGTGACAAAAACAGCAATGAAGAGCTTCTGATATTTATGACCCCGAGAATTGTCCAGCTTGAACAGCGGGCAGATAAAGGCATTTTGCCTGCGAGCTGAAGAGTTTGGATTTCAACTGATTGTATATGAAATTATAATTTATTGATGTCCAGATAAGGAGTTTTATGAATCGTTCTTCAGTTTCCGGCTAAGTCTGTCATTGTGTTGTTGTCATTGTGCTGCTTTGTTGCGGATGTGGCGGATCCTCGTCCGGATTAAATGATAGTCAGGGCGGGGCGACGCTGACGCTGACTGCAAATCCCAATTCCGTTAATGCGGACGGCATATCGTTTTCAACGATAACCGCCGTGTTGACCGACAGCACCGGAGAGCCTGCGCCAGCAGGGAGCGCAGGTGGCTTTCACGACAAATCTGGGCGTATTTGCAAACGGAGCCAATGCGTTTCAGACCGTTACAGACGCCAGCACGGGAACCGCAGTTGCCATCCTGTATGCCGGAACTACGCCGAGTAGACGATGTTACCGTGACCTGCGTCGCCGGCGGATTGACCATGATTGTCAAATTGAAATTTGTCAGCGTCGGCTCCCGGACCGGTCGCAAACATTACCCTGACGCTGTATCGAACCGCATCGATCGATACTCGCAGATGGAATCAGCTCTTCCATCATCACCGCCATCTTAAAGGATAAAAACGGTACATCCGTTGCAATCGGTACTGCCTGTGACGTTTACGACGAATCTTGGCGTTTTTTCGAATAACAAGAACTAGTATGACACAACGACCATTGATGAAAACGGCACGGCAACGGCAACGCTGATTGCCGGTCTGACGCCGGGAACAGCCACCGTCACCTGTACTTCCGGCAGTGTTTCCGCAATCACAAGAATTGAAATCAAGTCTTTTTAATGCCCTGAAACGCTTTCGTGTGAATTGTCGATACTGAAGCATCCGTCTGTGAAGCATTCCGTTTTGAAGGACTGCGGAGGAAAACCATGAGAACAAGTCGAAAAAAACTGATAAACGGGTTGCTTTGTTTTGTTATGCATTCTGTCCGTGCAGATGGCTGGGCCGCATCTGCTGCTGGCAGCAGACACTATGACTCTGACTCGCAGCTCCGACATCCGTTGTGGCCGATGGGGTCACCGCTTCAGTTATTACTGCGACGGTTTCTAATGGCCAAACTCCGGAGCAAGGGGTGGAGCTGACATTTAGTACGACCATGGGGAGTTTATCAAGCACTACTGCAGATTCAAATTCGGTGGGGAGAGCCCTTGTGACGCTCACTTCCATGAATGCTGGCGTTGCAATTGTCACATGTAAAACAATTCTTAATGATGAAGAAACTGAGATTATTAATAGTGTTGCCGTTACTTTCACGAAATTTACACCCGATCCCGAACTTAACAGTTTTGTGTTATCCGTTGATCCTCCGACTGTTCCCCCAGACAATCTGACCCCTTCCAAAGTTTCGGCGCAATTGTACGACAAGCTTGGAAGTCCGTTGTCGCAGCCTGGTGTGACTGTAAATTTTACAACAGCGCCTGTTGGGCTAGCGCATTTTGCGAATAATCGACAAACAATTGCAATTAACACGGATGATAAAGGCAATGCGATCGCATTGATATATTCCCCGGTGCCTGGCGTGGCAACTGTCGATGCCACCATCGGTTCATTAGATACGGAGGCTGTTTTTGTTAATTTTTCCGGGGAAGGCTTTCCGGCATTCATCTCTCTTAGCGCTAATCCCACCAGGATACCTGCGGACGGCTACAGTTATGCGGCCATTACGGCTGTCATATTGGACAGCGGTGCGAAACCGGTTGCACCGGGTACGCCTGTTACATTTTTAACGACATCGCCGGGGATTTTTGAAAATGGAAAAAAATCGTATTCGACTGTAACGGTGGATGATACAGGCACAATTACGGTGCGCTTGAGAGCGGAAAACACCGTTTCTACCGGAAGAGCCATGATTACCTGCACGGCTGGCAGCGCCCCGCCGCAAACCGTTTATGTGGAGATTGTTTCTGCTTGAATATGAAACAGAGCCCAATAACGATATGGCACATGCTGATAGAATTTGTTTCGAGAACATATATATAGGCCAGCTTTTTTCACCTTACGAGGAAGACTGGTACACCTTTACCATTTCAACGCCCAGTCGGATCGGCATCAATTTCATCACAACAGCCACACCCGCGGACGCCGGCTGTGATAAGGGAACAACGACCGTAGGCACCTGGAAGGTGGATATTCGGAATTCGGACAATAATGCACTGATGTCTCGTCATAATATTGATTGCGTCTTTGATAACGGAATATGGGAAACCGGAGTTGTACCTCCAGGTACCTATTATGTTGTTGTGTATTGTCCCCGGCTGGGAACCGGTGACAATTTCCTGTCAGATTTCTACTACCTGTCTGTTGTTTCCAATTTCTATTTTCCCTGCGGGGACAGGGAAAAACTGGTAAACTCAGCATCACTGTACCAGGAAGCTTCAGCTTATCAATTGCGTGTTCCGATCGTTGATACGACACCGTATTTATGGGTTGATTTTCAGTATGCTCCGATACCTGGAGCGAGCCTGATGTTCAGGTTGTCAGATTCCGGAGTGCTTACAAACCTTGATGGCTACAGATCCTGCAACCTGTCAAGCCTGTCCCTGGTTGACGGTAATTATGTCCTGCATATCCCGATAGTGATCTTAAATGGCGTATCTTATCGGGTTGACTTAATTTATGTACCTACGACGGATGGGCAGATCTGGTTCATGCTGAGCGGAGCTTGGTTAAACTAAAATGTTGACGTTTTAGGTAAACCTGAATTAGTGGCACTATAATTGCTTGCTGGCTGAATACGCAAAAAAATGCTCTTTGAAAATTAAAAAAGCATGGGCGCTGGGACCAAAGCAAAATTTCTGCGTAAAACGCCTATTTTTGAGTATAGCTATCCATCTCAGTTTTCAACTTCAAAATTTGCGCCTCAGTTCTTGACCCGTTGAGCTATCAGGTAACAACAGAAGCAAATCGTTTGTAAATGGATTCCCATAAAGACGCTAAAGGATTCATCTTGCCAAACGATATTATCCATTTTCTTGATGTGTGTATGATTCTACCGGCCACATAGATTAAGTCCAGCATGACGGTTCGGATTCTTCGCCGCTGTGCTTTATTTCTGTATTCTGGCATCTTCTCTATTTTGCCGTTATCTTCCCGGAGACTTTCCTGGCCACAAAGTCGCAGCAGATTATAGGCCACCATTCCCAAAAGAAGCACAAAGGCATTGATCTCAAACCGACCGCTGGGCAAGCGCTCCAGGTCCATGTCGCTTTTCAACTCGGAGTGAAATTGCTCACTTGTCCCGTGATCATGATACAGAAGGATCGTTTCATAGGGTTGCAAATCAACGCTGGTCCAGTAGTTATCCACCGATACTTCTGGGAAAAGAAGGGCCTGTCCTTTTTTTATCGTTCGTTCGGTGACTTCAAAAACAATCGGAAACGGCAATGGTTCGCCTTTCAGATTTTGACATGTTTTTCCACGCCAAACTTGTTTGCCGACACGGCATGGGATTGATGTTCCGATTTTTTTGGCCAGTTTGAGCCAGGCTTGCGGATCTTCTTTACGCAAATTGCGCTTGATGATAAAATCGACTCCTTGATCAACGCAGCAGTCCATATTATCATGACTGTCATTGCCGGAATCTAAGCGAAGCAGTATTCTCCGGCCAGTAATACGCTTGGCATTTTGTATAGACTCTTTGATAAATTCTGGGGTATTTTTCTGACAGTGCTGGCTGCCTTCCCGAAGTTCCAGGTTAACCAAGTAACCTTCTTTTCCAAGATAGGCGAAAATGGGCGCAAATCCGTCATCGCCTTTATAGGTTCTTGATACGCCTTCTTTTTGTGTTTTTGAATTGTCAAAAGGGCTGACATCAGCATCCATTGGGACGAATTCACCGCAGCTTGTTTCGATGGCAGTAATTTTTGGGGCTATTCGTCGAATCAAATCCGCTGATTCTTCTTTGATGATTTTGTCAAAAGCGTCTCCAATCAGATCAATGCGCTGCCTGAGAGTAGGACCGGACGGGCAGTCCTTCAGTCCAAGGCTCTGAGAGAAAAAAGAATTGTTTCTAAAAAGTTCAATCGCCTGATAGTCGGGCTTTCCCAGGCACAGCAGACCGACCATTGCCGTCACTATGTCAGCATGAGAAATTACTGGAGACTCACACCGAATAAGCTGAACTGCGTTTAGACGTTCTCTTAACTGAGTTCGACTTATCAATGCACCGATAAGCGCTAATCCAGAGTGACTTGACAGGTTCTCGTTGCCCTCTTTGACGGAAAAAATGATCGACATATGGCTGCACCTCGGAAGTGAAGATATTTCAGGTGCAAAATAGCATAAATGTATTAATAAATCAATATGTTAAATAGATAATTGCAACTTTATTGCCACTTTTTCAGGTAAATGTCAATACTACTTGTGTACCAGCAGGCTGTTCCCATTCAGATGATTTTTCCTATCCATGCCAGTCTATGAATATACGGCCCTGGATGTTAAGGGCAACACCCTGTCGGGTATTGTCGATGCGGACAGCCCGGCCGCTGCCCGGCAAAAAATTCGCGCGGCCGGGAACTATCCGGTGGCTGTCAGGGCAGCAGCCAATCCGTCCGCGCAACGTGCTGGCCTCCCGTTTTTAAGCCGTTTCCGGCGGGTTAATCCTTCAGAGCTTGCCATGATGACCCGGCAACTGGGAACCCTTTTGACGGCAGGGTTCCCTCTGGTTTCCGCCCTGGATGCGTTGATTCCTCAGACCCGTTCTGCTCATCTAAAAAATCAACTGACCCGGATCAAGGATGCAATCGTTGGCGGGAGCAGTTTGTCTGAAGCGCTTGAAGGAATCGGTACGTTTCCGCCGCTCTACATCAACATGATCCATGCAGGAGAATCATCCGGAACCATGGAGCTGGTTCTGGATCGTCTGGCAGAGATGATTGAAAAACAGCAGCAGGTAATGCAGCGAATAACATCCGCCATGACCTACCCGGTGTTTATGACCTTTATCGGTGCCGGAATTCTGCTTTTTCTTATCACCTACATCGTTCCGACGATCGCCGGGTTATTTGCCGACATGAAGCAGGTTCTGCCGGCGCCTACGCGTATTCTGATCGGAATCAGCCAGCTTCTTAAACTCTGGTGGTGGCTTATTCCCATCGGGTTAATTATTTTATTTCTGTGTTTCAGGCATGCTCGAAACACGGTATCCGGCCGACATGCCATTGACAGGGCACTGCTGTCCCTGCCGATCATGGGAATTTTTCTGCGTAAGCTATCTGCAGCAAGGATTGCACGGACCCTGGGGCTGCTTCTGGAAAATGGGGTTTCGCTGCTTTCGGCCCTTCAAATTGTCAAAAACATTACAGGAAATGTACTCATTGCCGATGCTGTTGAAGCGGCGGCAAACATGGTTCGGCAGGGTCAGGGACTGGCCGGATCGCTGGATGCAACCCGTCAGTTCCCAGGTCTGTTCATTCAGATGATTCAGCTCGGAGAGCAAAGCGGGGCTTTGGAAAGTCTGCTGAAAAAAGTGGCCGATCTTTATGAAAACGAGGTCGAATCCGCGCTGATGCGAATGGCATCGCTTCTGGAGCCGGTCATGATTCTGATCATGGGGGTGATGGTGGGGTTTATTGTGCTGTCGATCTGCCTGCCGATCTTTGAAATGAACCAGCTTATTCGATAACCTGTTTCATCCCGATAATGCCCCTTCTGCCCAGTTCCCGCAAAAACTGGATCACGCTGATTTCCGCTTCTTTGTGATAAAGCTGGTGCAGTTTGGCAAAAGCGGCGATGATGTCCATTACCGTGGCGTCGTCATCCACTAAATCCCATACGCAAGTTCCCAAAATATCCAGTTGAAGTTTTCGCGCCCGCTGGATTTCAGTCGTTTTCTTCATCCGCTGCAGAATACCCGCAAACCAGGGTTTGATGGTTTCAGGATAGGTCAGGAGCATTTCTCCGGAATCCAGACGGTTTTCCACAACCCGGGGATTGCGGATGGGAATGCAGCAAAGTGCATCGGCTCGGCTAAGCGGCTGTGATTTCATAGCTGGAGAAGATGCGATCTAAACGGCTTGAATCCATTGACTGCCTGCATTCAGCTTTGATTGCCAGAATGCGGTTATTATCTGGATCATGCCGGATGAGCATCCTGTGATGGCAAAACTTGCCCGGGAGAAAAGCCGCAAATCGGGTCCAAAGACCCAAAGAAGGGGAATACTCCCATTCTATCCTGTCGGCACCCAGTGTTTTTTTAGATGATCCGTCGGGATAGTGCATCAACGATTCCGCAAAATCGCTTAGTTTTTTTCCGGAAAGCAGCACGGAAGCCGGGCTCCAGCGATAGAAGCGGATCTGTTGCCCGAGGGAGGAAAACCCCATTTCCATAAACCCGGGAGAGAATTGGTAGCTCTTGATCTGAAAATCCGTCGGAAGGGTTGCGCGAACATCAAAAACAGCCCACCTTTGATCGTTTCCATTTGCGTGATCCATAAAAGAAGACAGCACGCTGGGAGCGGCATCGTGAAGATTGTCAGGTTCATCAATGTTTTGAAAAAACTGAATCAGGGAAACTCTCTGGCAGGATAAACAGGTAAGAATCAACCCATATCCTGTCCTTTCAGAATTTTTCCAGGAAAAACCGCTGGTTTCATAGGATGATAAGGCTTTAAGCCAGGCTCCGGAAGGGGTCCACGAGTCAACTGTCGTCAGATGCTGTTTGCGAATCCGTGATTGAAGTTTTTTGATGTCTTGCCGGCGTGAAACTCGTTTTTGGCTGCTCCCCCAGGTTATTTCCATTCGAGGATGTGCATGGGTGCCGATCATCATATAATTCCGGCCAATGGTTGCAATCTCCCATGAGGCGGGTTTGTAAAAAGCGATACCGTTCCAGGCGATTTCATCCCACTGGTTTTGATGCGATGTCTTTTCCATAAAAACTTCCCGGCATGCGTTCTGGCGGAAGTTGTACTTCATCATTCGGTCAACGGGGAATCAGCAGATCCCAGTCAAGCTGAAGAGGTGGTTTTCCAGCCGAAGGTCCCCTGGGTTCAGGATGGGATCTTTCATAGCATTGGCGCTCTTTTTCCACGGCGTCGGTCAGCGTCATCTTGATGGAATTGCCGATTTTTTCATCCGTATCTTGCCTGTTGTGCTGGAGAATGAGGCTGATACGGTTTTTGGACTTGTCCACAAACGACCATTTCCATGCAATCACGATGTGGAAAGGATCTCCGCGCCATTCAGTGGGTTTCCCGAATTTCTTCTCAAACCTGGCCAGAATCTTATCGTAGAAATCCTTTCCGGAGTCGGCGTATTTGAGTTTGATGCGAACCACTTTTCCCGGAGAAGCGCAGGTCCCGTAAGCGATCAGGCCGCTTGCCAGAAAATCGGTTTTATTGATTTCAACTTCCGAAATGGACTCCGCATAGCGGATGGGCAAGGCTGTTGTCATATCAACGCAATCTTTGTAAGCGGAAATATCTGCGCCCAATTGAAATCCGCCCACCTGACTGGGCGCTTCGGCCAGGCAGATACCGGAATAAAACACGACGGTGATAACGAACAGAATAAAAAGTGTTTTCTTCATGAAAAACTCCTTGATTCAAGCATTAATAGGCCAGTCTTCCCAGGGATTTCAAGATCAGCGCAAAGCCCATGGCGAACATGCCGGTCAACCCCATGCCGCAGGAAAAACCCGCCAGAAGCACAGGGGCGTATTGGCGCCACATCTTCCCGTATCGTTTCAAGAAATAATACCGGCCCAGAAGAGCCCCGATGAGTTCCAGAATCAACCCGTGAGGAGCGCTCTGGCCAAGCCCCCGAACAATGCCATACACCAGAAGCGTGGGAAGCCCGAAAAAGGACAGAATCGTATAGATAATCACGCCAAGCCCCAGGCCGGACATAACATATATCCCATTAAGAGCCTGATAAAAAAGAGAATTTCCCTCCAAGGTGGATGTCTGCATCAACAGCGTATTCAGGGCCTGAAGGTGCCACAACTTCAGGGCATACGGGTAACTGCTGGAGGGAATCGGGGCCAGACGCCAGATGAACTGAGAGAACAGCAGGCTTGCAATCATCACCACCGGAAAAACGACCATTTCTGCTTTGATGATTCCGCGGATGCTGGTTCCGGTCAATTCGATTTCCCGAAAATCGACAGTTGCCTTTCCGTAGTTGTGAATCGGGATCGGAGCGTACCAGATTTCGATACCCTGATAACCGAAAAATTTTGCTCCGGCAATAAAGCTGGCTTCACGAACCATCGGCAGGTTGACAAACTGGCCGGCAATGCCTTCCATGCGTGCGGTAATGTACGAGATGACGGGGGTATAGATAAAACCGTATCCCAAGAAAAATATCCAGGGGAAGTTGGGGACAAGCCATACGCAGAGACCGACGTAGGAAAGGGTGGAGAAGACATAAATGCCGATGGCAATCCAGAAATTAAAATCCCCTCTGCCTTCCGGCGGGTGGAATAAGTCTTTCAAGCTTCCCCTGCTGCCGGCCTGCTCCTTGCGGAAGGAACTGATCACATGCCAGATACCGATAAAACCGATGGCCAGGCCCAGGCCGATGCCGAAGCTCATGTAAAAATCAAAATTGTTGGCAAAAATCGTGTCAACGGTTTCCATTCCCTCGTGCCAGCGCTGAAGAATTCCATGATGATAAAGAATCGGATTGGCGATTATCGTGAAAATAAGCCCGATCAGGCCACCGATAACCGCCCAGAAAGGCAGGACCATGCCGATAAACAGCAGCCCCAGATCAAGCTGAATGCCGGTGGCAACTGCAGGCAATATTCCCTCGGTCCTTCGGGTTAACTCGATCCAGGGAATGGGAATAAGCTGAATGGACTCGGTAAAGATCAGTCCCGATACCGTGGGCAGCAGCACATAAACGCCGCCGAACAAAAGGCCGATGACTCCGCCAATGGAAAATACGCGCCATTTCCAGCCTGTTTGCCGGTCTTCCGTGGATTCAGCCAGGGCCATCGTTCCCAGGGCGCCGACCGGAGCCATCGGAAAGGGCAGTTTTTCAACATCCGAAGTGATGCGAAACAGGGCATACCCGAGACCGAAATGATCGATGCGCTGGATAATCTGAGAGCCGACCAGAAGAAGGATTGGGATCATCCAGTCCCTGTGAAAAAATGTTCGTTCAACCAGGGACATCGAGTCGCTGGCAGGGGCAACCCAGTGGGGGATATATTCAGTAAGCCCCAGCATTTTTGCGGCGTCGGATTGAACCAGATATTGACTCCACAAGAGACCCTGAAACGGCGAGGCCAGAGCGGCTCCGGCCATGTAGTACAGGATAAAGATCTCCTGCTGTTTCAGATCGGTATAGGCGCGTCGGGCGATTTCGGCGAACAGAATGATCGTCACCCACCGGGCAGCGGGGCCGATGCCGGTTCCGATGACCAGTTGAAGGTACATGCTTCCGGGCATCATGAGAAATCCGATGAAAATCGCACCGATGACGGTTTTCCAGTCAAAACCTTCTTCAAAATGATCCGGAGTGGTCAGAAGATCCCGGTATTCCTTAAGTTCTTTGTCTTCGTACATGGATTTGTATGATCCATTCGGGATTGCGGGTTATGTGAATAAAATTAGAAGTCAGAAGTCAGAAGCCAGAATTTACCCGTTGCCGAGCATGCTGGTTTGAGAAGTTCGGACTAATCCGGCAGCACCAGATAACTGGCGTTTCCCCAGAGGCCGATGATCGCCCAGATTCCGCCCATCAGAAAGTCACCGATAATCAGGCCGATAAAAAAATAACGGAGCTTTTTGAACAGCGAAACACCGCCATACCGCATACATAGAGCATTTGAAAGCCATCCCAGGAAAAAACTGAACCACAGGATTCGCATGGCAGAGCTGTATGCGGTCAGGTAGCCGATGGGATGAATCGGCCACCAGTAGACGCGATGGTAACAGATTACCAGGCAGGTCATGACCGCAGCTCCAGCCAGAGTAAATATGAGAACCCAGCTGGATCGGGTTTCAGGCGTGCTCATGAATGCCTGGATGTTATCGTAAACGCCGAGGGTGGTTCGGGTAGCCCAGTCCAGTTCGAGTTCCCGAATGCCGTATTTATAGCATAGAAAAAGCATTGAGAGAAAGGACACGATGACGCCGGCAACCAGAACAAAGCCGATTCCGGTGATGATCAGGCGCTGATGCTGCAGCCGGTTCGTTATTTTTCTGGCATGGAGCAGAGAGGGCATCAGGGATTCGCGCAGGTCCACAAAAAGAACTTTCTGGATGACCGCTGCGATTAAAATGCTGGCGCCGCTGAAAAGTCTGGGACCGAAAAACGCCACCAGGCCGTCAACCGGTGCGGCGGTCAGCGTAAAATAGGCAATTCCGCCCTGGCAGATGACACGCGTTGCAACGACCATTATCATAAAACAGGCCAGTAGAAATAGAACGGCAACCCAAAAAGGCATGCCGAAATAATGGCACCAGGCAACCAGTACGGAAAAACCGATGGCAAGGCCCCAAAAAGACATTCTTAAGGAAATCCACTCGTCTTTCGAGTGGTCAAAAGAGCTTTTGGCTGATGAAAGACCAAAAGCCTGACGGATCACCTCACTGAGGTGTTGCCGGCCCAGCCAGAGAAGAAAAACGAAAAAGACGCCGTAAGCGCCGAGCATCTGGGTTTCTTCCGGTCTCGAGAGGGTAGGGCCGAAGGTGATCCCCAGGGCTGCATCGGGAATACTGTAGCCAAGAATGCCGAGGACTCCGATTAACAGGCCTCCGATCAGGTAAAAAAACCAGAACGAAAAAGATATTTGTTTGGATGTCAGAAATGCAAAACCGATGAAAGCCGGATAAAAATAAATCTTCAGTTTGACAAACCCGGAAAAAATTCCTTGCGATGGAATGTAAGGACCTGCCAGAATCAGGGTCGGGATTTGGGGGACGGACGGAAAATAGAAATTCAGCCCATTCATCAGATGAAGAATCACCGGAATCAGGATTCCGGCTCGGGTATAGCGGTTGGAAAAAAAGCTGGCCAGCTGGTGCTGGTCCAGGGCATCTTCGATGATCTGGGGAACCTGAAGCAGCGGCAGATTCATCCGCTCATGGTGAAGCCACTGTCTGCTGGCAATATTCACCATAAGGATCATCATCGCGTAACAAAGAAGAATGAACGCGCTCCAGACCGCAAGCGGGCTTATCCAGGCACTCCAGGGAATTCGGGAAAGGACTTCGTGCCAGGTCATCTGCCTGCCCCCCGGCAGTCCATCGTAAAGCATCTGGACGGCATTCGCATTCTGGGGATACCAGGCGTGGGGAAGAAAAGGCTGAAGGGTTTCCTCCCAGCGGTTTTCAACCGTGGCAAAATGAAACGGTGCTGTCAGATTGACAAAAAAAGTTCTCATCAGGCCTGTATATGCAATTCCAGAGACCAGCACCATCAGGATCCAGGCAACCAGAAGCTCCTTTCCGGTCAGAAGCGCCCGGTTTCGGAAAATCATATTAAGCAGGGCGATCAAAAGGGTCAGCCACACCAGAATGAAAAAAGGCGCCAGCGGGAAATGACCGCCGCCTAGCGGCGTTGCCTGAAGAAAGGCATTGTTATAAGGCGTTACAGCGCAGATGAAAATTGCCAGAAATATCCCAACGGCAAATGCACGAAATCGAATTCTGTCAGCAGGTGGATTAGAATCGTTCACAGTCGAGATGATCCGGTTATGGGAATAAGGATTAACACAAGAGAAGATCAATAAACAGACCGCCAACCTTGCCGTCCAAGACGGGTTGGGCCTGAATGCTTCCCGCCGCACGAAATCCAGGCATTCCGGCGGCTAATTATGGTTATATATTTCCTGATGGTTCAGGGTCAAGTACAAAACGGATAACAGATGACAGATGAAAGAAAAAACAGCCGCAATTTGCTCGGCTTTTTCGTCATAGAATCCTTCTTCCCATGCTTGACGCCACAAGCTCCGTGGCCAGCCTGGCGCTGATATTTCGATTGTCCAGAATGGGGTTGACCTCGGCGATATCCAGGGATGCCATGCAGCCGCATTCGGCGATGGTTTCCATAATCAGGTGGATTTCCCGGTAAGTCAGACCACCGGCAACAGGGGTCCCGACGCCTGCGGCAACGGAAGGGTCCACACTGTCCAGATCAAAGCTGACATGAATATGATCCACATGGCTCAGGGTTTGCAGAATATTTCGAATCGTCGCGTGAGTCCCGTTCCGGTCAATATCGCTCATGGTGTGGACGGGAAGCTGCAAGCGTTTTAACAATTTCTTTTTCAAGCGGATCAATTTTTCGAATTCCGATAAGCGCACAGCAGGACGGCTGGACTTTGGGGGCAAACCCCAGAATATGGGTCAAAGGATTGTTTCCCAGCCCCAGGGAAACGGCCATCGCCATGCCATGAATATTTCCGGAAGGCGTTGTTTCTTCCGTGTTCATGTCCGTGTGGGCATCAATCCATATCACTCCGAATGTCCGGTGGATACTGCGGCAAAACGCGGAAACCCCGGCAATCGATCCAATGGCCATCGAATGATCCCCGCCGATGCATAAGGGGAAACGTCCCTGCTGAAGCGATTGTTTCACCTTCTCAGCCAGAAGACTGGAGGTTCTGACAATTTCATCCAGATATTTAAGTTTCGGATTGATGATTTTCTGCCGCTCTTTGGAAAGAATGGGAATATCGCCAAGATCCTGAACATGGTATCCCAGTACTTCCAGTTCTTCCACCATCCCGGCAATGCGGATGGCGGACGGCCCCATATCCACGCCACGGCGGTTTGCTCCCAGATCCATGGGAAAGCCGATCAGGTCGATACTTTTTTTAAAGAGGTTCCATTGGACAGATCGTTCCTGGCTAGTCGTTGCATCAGCGTACGTTAAAACGTGTATCCGATGGAAATATGAAATCGTCCCGGAGATTCACCCGGTTGCGATCCAGTTTGAATCCGTAAACCAGGCCAATCGGGCCTATGGGCGTCAGGTACCGGAGCCCGATGCCGGCGGTAGTTCTAAAGCCGTTTGGTATGTTGCTGGCCTGATACTGACTGAGGCTTCCTGAGTCCGTAAAAAAACTAAGCTCGATCTGGTTGCCGAGGTCAATTCTGGCCTCAACCGTTCCGGATAGTGACAAAAGGCCGCCAACCGGTTCATTGTTGGTGTTAAATCTCAGCATGTTTTCATCAAATCCCCTGACATTGGTTGAACCGCCCAGGTAAAAAAGCTGATCATTGGCGATGACTCCGCTCCGCATTCATCGGCTCGATATATCCCCACCTGGCTGAACAGGCGAATGTGAGCCGGTTCAGCGGCGTGATGTAGTATCGGGTGTCCAGCCGGTATCTCAGGAAATGATCCAGATCGCTGTCAATCCCTCTGGAAACATCCAGATATCCGGCCGCAAAAAAGCCTTTGCGGGGTCTGACAAAAGAATCCCGGGTGTCATATTGAAGCATGGGCGTTATCTTCATCAGACTTCTGGAGTCAAGTCCGTTTGTTAATAGATAGTTCGCCTGATAAGACTGAAAGAAGAAATCGGTATTGCCATAGACCTGTCGTTGTTCGGCATTGAAGGCCAAGCCCTGCCCGGATCCTGTTTTCCCATTTGCGGGAAAAAGCCAGTGATGATCCCAGGATTCTGAGCCCAAAGCTCTGATTGAATTCAGAGCGATCTTCCGCGTACACCAGGGCATCGGCGGAAATACGGCTCTCCAGCAGCCGGGGTTCGGTCAGGCCCGTTTCGCCTTTATACCCGATCTGGCTGATTTCGGTTTCAGCCCAGGCTTTGATGTTTGCACCCAGTAAATTGCGATCTTCCAGGCGGGTATGGGCAAAAGCGCCTTTTTCGGTTTCATAGCCGATGCCGGCATCCAGAACGTAGGGTTTTGTCTCTTCGACTGCTACGACCAAATTGACCCGGTCCGCCTTTTCTTTAAGTCCGCAGGGTTGGAACTGAACGGATCGGATAATCTCCATGTTCCGGATATTCTTCTGGCTTTGCAGCAGTTTTTTCAAGGAAAACGGATCTCCGGTTTTGATCTCCATTTCATTTTTCAGAATACGTTCCCGGGTGGTGAAATTGCCGGATACGATCACATCCCCCATAACCACATATCTGCCTTCATCGATCCGGTATTCAATTTTTGCCTGAAAAGGGTCATCCGGGAAAGTCACCTCGAACCTGTATCTGGACATGGGGGTGACCGGTTTCAGAAATCAGTTCCGTCAATTTGTTTTTGTCATTTTCAAGTGTGTCCTCAAAAAACAAGCTTCCGGTTTTCAGGCTGAACGCGTCAAAGGCGACTTGTTCAGAAATTGCATGCAGTCCGGTGATCGTGATTTCAGAGACAATGGTTTGGGTTCCCTCATGGACATTGATTTGAATATCCGCCTGGGTTCGATCCGGAGTCAGTGAAACGACGGGGGTGATTTCAGCGGTTCGAAATCCCTTGCTGAAGTACAGCTCGGCAATGGCCTGTACATCCTCATCCAGGGTTTCCTGAACCAGAACGCCGGGTTGAAAAAAACCTCCAGGCCGAGAAAGAATCTGTTTTTCGATTTCGGTTGTGGACAGGGCATTGTTGCCCGTCAATCTTAATTCTGCCGATCTTGGTTTTTGCGCCTTCCGTGATGGTGATTCCAAAGATCCTTTCAAGAGCGGTTTCCTCGGAAGTGTCGTGTTTTTTCCGGATATGGACCTGTGGCGCCAGATACCCTGCTTTTTCATAACTGCTCTTGATTCTGCGGATACTTCGCTTGATGCTGATGTCATTTATTTTTCCATCGTCCCAAAAAACCAGATCGCTTTTCAGTTTGGCGGCTGAAAAAGCCTCATTGCCCTCCCATTCGAACCGATAATGTGCGCCTTCGGACACGGATATCTCAAGGTCAGCCTGATAGGGTTGTTGCGGGTAGGGTATGATTTTATAGTCAATCCCAACGTCCAGATATCCGTGGCTTCGGTAAAAGGCCGTCAGATTTTGAATGTCTTTCTGAATATCGGAATGAATCAATCGGCCTGAAGCGCCCGGCAATAATGGCCTTTTTCCAGGTCGTCATCCGGGTCTTGAGCCTCAGGTCCGAAAATGACTGGTGGGTCGCCAGGCTCCGGCACTGATGAATCGAATATCCTGAAGATGAAGGTAATGGCCTTTGTCGATATCCACCTGAATCACATAATGGCCGAAAGGGCCTTCTGTCCGATTCATCCAAAATAGCCTGCACCGTGACAGCAGGATGGATAAACCCCTTTGCCTCCAGATAGGATTCGAGCCGGGATTTCTGCTCGGACAGTAATCGGTATTCCGGAGGATCCAGGGCAGAGCCGATATAAAGGGTCATGGCGCTCAAGATATCCCGCTCAAACAGGGGAAAAGCACCATGTATCCGGATGTCTTTTATCTTTCCGCCGCAGTCTTTGGAAAAGCAGGGAAGCTCTTCTTCGGATGAATCGGCAGAGATGGCTTGAAAGGATGAAAAAAACAGGCAGCAGATGATCACCAAAGCCGATAGGCCGCTCTTGCAAACTCTCCGGCCTTCCAACTTCCGCTGTCTATTCTGTCATCTGTCCATGCTTATTAACGGAATTCATGGCGAAATTTGACTTCTCCTCCAATAACACCCCGGCTGTCCTGGAATCCGCTGAAAATAATATTTTCGATGAACATGTATTCGGTGATAGTGCGCTGAAACGTCACGCCGCCCTTGGTCTCAACCGCGTATTTCAGCGTGATTCGCGGAGAAATAATTTTCCCGAATGTCACTTTCAAGGGATCATCATTGACATAGCGGCGCTCACCGGTCGAATCCACTTCCAGAATATCCAGACCGGATGCTTTTTTCAAATCGCTGCCGATGGAAGCGGACAGAAGATCTGCAAGCATTTTTTGCGAAGATCCCTGAACTGTCGGACGTTTTGTTGATTGTGGCCCGTGATGTTTTTCCCGTTACCAGAAGGGACAACAGATCGTTGTCATCCAGAAAAGGAGAGGATGACAGTTTCAGACTCAAGTTGTCCAGGGGGCCTGAAATATCCAGAAAAACGGTCCAGTTCTGGATGGCTGCCTGGCTTTGAATGTCCAGAACAGATTCCAGTGTATAAGGATTGGTAAAATCGATAAACCCTTTTTTGATGGTAAATGTCGTGCTCTGGTATTGAAGGCTTCCGGAATCAATCCGGGTTCTGCCCTGGATGATGGGGCGCTGAAGGGTTCCGGTGATACGCATGTCCGGAGACAGATTCAACTGCGCAAGATTGTTGTCCACAACAAACAGGTTGCGGGGCGGAATCCGGATATCCAGAAGCGTATTCTGAATAGCAGTGGGAAAAACGATTTCTTTTCGTGCCTGAAAGCCGCGCTCACGACTTAATAGAGACCTTAGCGGATTGAGGCTCACATCTTTATAATACAGGCCTTCCAGTACAACGATTTCTCCCTGAATCAAAGGCGCCTGGCCCGTGCCCTGAAGCGTCAGGTCCGCATTGAGTTTGGCATCGAGCGTATCGACGATGTTGACCGGAAGCAGCGATGCAGTCATCTGAAAATCCATGGACTGAATTTGGAAGGCATCCATCGCTGCTTTTCCCTTAAGCGTGATGGTGCCGCTGTCCAGTTTGCCTTCCAGAGAATCAACGGAGATAGCCGTGGGTGTGATATGTATCCGGCCGTTTACATCATGAATATCCTGTGAGCTGTTTTCAAGAAACAAGCCGGCATTTCGGATATCCACGACAGCCTCGGTATCCGGACTGTACCAGGGACCTTTCATCAGCGCGGAGATGGTCAGGTTTCCGCGCAAATCGGAAAGCGCGTCATTGAAATGCCTTGCTGCCTTTATCGGAATATCGGCGTTGCAGGCGCAGAGAAACGCTCTGACCGGGCCGGGCTTCGCCGCCGATATCCAGGGTGCCTTCCTGAAAAAGCGTCAGGCGATTCTCGGGGATGATAATGGCTTCGTTTTGAATGCCAAAATGCAGGTCCTTGGCCTTCGATGATGGACTGTCCCTTTGCATTCAGTGAAAGTTTGGAAAATCCGGCGTCGGCCTTCAGGGTTTTCAGTGAATTGGAATTTCCGGAAGCCGAGACTTTCCCTGAAACTGTCCCGCCGATTCCCGTCAGCCCGGCGGATTGGAAAAAAGGCTGGAGCTCCATTTGAAAAAAATCCAGATCAGCGGCATAATCAAGGGTTTGAAACTGGTACGAAACCGAGCCTTTGACCGGGGAATGTAATTGAAAACGGGCCAGATCATCGGCCAGCTGCAATTGAATACGGGTATGGTCCCAGTTGCTTTCATAAAACCGAAAGGGATTTAAGACGATTTCACCCTGAATCCGGGGATGATCCAGGTGCCCGTTTCCCGTGAGGTTTAAAAACAGCTTTCCCTCTCCGGCCGGCCAGTTGTCGGCCAGAGCGTCCATATGATTGAGAGATATGCCGTTTGCCGCAAGCGTAACATGAAACGTCCTGTCCAGGGCAACCCAGCCCGAGGCATCCAGAGTTTCGCCGGGGCCGACAGCTGCATGGGCTCTGGAAATATTCAGTTTGTTGTCCTTGAAATCGGCTGCCAAATCAAGGGCTGAAAATTTCTGCCCGAATGTCTTTTGGCCTGTATTCAGATTATTGGATCGAAGGGTTGCTGATCCCGTGATCTGTCCGGGAGTTCCTTCCAGCAAGACATCAATTGATAATTTCCCTTTAACAAAATCCGTGAAATCTTCAGCAGACAGGTCAGTTGCGGACCCGCTCAGGCGAAAAGGCATGGAGCGATGCAGTGACAGGCTGCCGGGTTCAAAGAGCTGAACATTTCCGGAAAAATCCGCACGTGAGTTCCGGTTTTGCAGAAACAGCCGTTGTATTTGAACCCTGCCTTCGGAAAGCTGAAATTCTCCGGTCACATTTCCCAGCCGGACAGTCTGGACTTTCAGGTCTTTTGTCTGAAGCTTCAGGATTCCGGACAGGGATTTCTCCGTTCCTTCCAGTTTGAAGTTGCCGTCGATGATGCCTTGAATGTCAGAAGATCGTAAAAAATTATTGGGTTGAATCTGGCGGAAAGCCGCGGTTAAAGCATAAGGCCTTGGGGATGTGGTCGTGTCTGAATATAAGGGGATCTCGCCTTTGGCCGTCAGTTCAGAGCCCTGGTTTTTCAAAGACAGGGTTATGATGCGAAGAATGCCCGGAGGGTCCCAGCATCAGCATCGACTGCCAGCGTGCCAAGCTGGATTTCGCGAAAACCCAGTTGGCTGCCTTTTAATTTAAGGGTAAACTCCGGTCGCTTCAGCGTGCCGGACAGTCTGGCCTGAAGATCCAGACTTCCGGCTGCGTCTCGAATCCCCAGCGGTGAAAGGCTTTTGGAAAGGTTGTCGGATTGACAGCTCAGATCGCCGGATACATGGTTGTCCGATGCATTCCAGCGTCCGGATGCTGTCAGGCGGGTGGCTCCGGCCTGGGCCAAAAGCTGTTGTATCCGGAATCCGCCGCTGTCCCATTGGGATTGCGAATTGATCCGGATGTCCACGGGTTTGATATCCGGATGTGCAGAAACCCGAGCGGCTTGCAGGTCAATGCCGATATCCGCCTTCGGGGAGTGACCCGGATATCCCTTTGCTCTGCAGGGTAAGGGTTCCGCTGGCAACGCCGGTCGCGGACGGGTGAACCCGGTCCAGACTCACGGAATCGAGAAACACCTGCATATTTCCGGACAGTGTGGACAAATCGACCGGAGGCATGAAAAGTCCGGAAGCAAACGCCTGTTTCAGATCCGCAGCACCGGTGATATGGATTTGGCCTTTGTCTGCCGGCTTCGGTAATGGCATCCAGGGCAATGGCGCGGTCTTTTAGATTTGCGGCCATGCAAAGACGATCCAGCGAATATTCGGCAATCTTTGCCTGGCCGCTTGTCAGGTTCAGGTCGGCATTCGGGTTTAACAGGGGGCCGGAAATGGTTCCGCTGATATGAGCCTGGCCTGAAAGCGTTGTTTCCAGATCAAGGCTTTGCTGAAGCGCTGAAAGCTCGCTGTCCAGGCTCACGCTCAAGCTGAGCTGAGGTGTTTGCCAGATTTGTGAAATGCTTCCCGAAATTTCGGCATCCAGGCCTGGGGACAACAGGCTGAGATGCAGGGGCAGGATTTCTCCGTCTTTTAAGACTTCCCTTGATCGAAACAGGACCTAACAAGGTATGAAGAAACGGGCTTGAAATCTGGCCGTTTCCGACACGGATATCGGCGCTTGCGTTCTGATTTGACAAATCAACGGATATGTCAGCATCCATTTTTTCCAGATAAATCGACAGGTTTTGTGCGTCATCGCTGTATAGGATGCTGGCGTCCGAGATGGTTGCGTTATCCAGAATAAACGGGAAAAAATGGCTGGATTCAGGATCTGTCGTTTTTCGGATCAGAAGCGGGTTGAGAAAAGATTCGGGAAAAATTCAAGATACCGTCAGTATCGAGCGCTGCTGTGACCCTTGGTTTTGAAATGCTTGCGGATTGAACGTGAAGCTTTCCCTGGAGCAGCTGGAACCAGGAAAAAATGATTGAAAGATGCTCGCATGCGGCGGCTTCTTTCAGTGAAGCGTCAACGATGCTAAGATTCCAGATTTCAACCCGGCCTGACAACAAGGAAAATTGGAGATCTTGAATGGAAACAGTTCCGGTAATCCGGCGATTTAATGCATTCAGGATTTGTGTTCGGGCGTGATCGGTATGCAGATACCAGAGGGTTCCGATCCCCAGAAGGATGCTCACCCCAAGTATCACGCAAAGTCCCGTAATGAGATGTCGGAAAGGCTTTTTCATCGGTTTTTTATGAAAAATCTCCCTTTACTGGCACTCGGTTCATCTGGATGCGAGAGGGGTCTGGATGAAGGTTAAAGCGCATCCAGAAGGCGTTCATGAATTCGGTCAAATCCGCCGTTGGACATGATGAGAATCAGTATCTTCAGGTCTGGCCGCTGTGACCAGAAAATCAATGATGGCCTCGGTATCCGGAAAAAAATGGGCGTCAATGCCGCGGCATTTTAAATCGCTGACCAGAAGCTCGGAGGAAAACCGCTCCGCAACGGGAATTTTGTGGAGAAGCGGCGGGTTTGGTATGCACACCAGATCCGCGCCATCAAAAGACAGCGGATAGTCGTTTTGAAATATCTTTCTCATGCTGGAATTGGTGCGGGGTTCAAACACGGCAATGATGCGTCCGGAAGTATAAAACGATTTGACCGCGCGCAGGGTTTCCCGGACCGCCGTGGGATGATGGGCAAAATCATCCATCACCGTGATGCCGTTTTTGCATCCCCGGATTTCCTGCCGGCGCTTGACGCCTTCAAACGTCTTCAGAGCTGCGGAAATGTCAGTCAGCGCAATCCCCAGGCTGTCGGCAACCGCAATGGCGGAAAGCGCATTCCACAGGTTGTGCTCGCCGATCATTCGCGTCTGAAACCGGCCCCAGGGTCCGCCATTTTTCATGACGTCAAAATGGGTCCAGGGCGGAGCAGCCGAATGATTTCCCAGCCTCCAGGCAGATCCGGGATCCATGCCGTAGGACACTATCCTGCATGGCCGGTTTTGAATCAGTTCCCGGATAACCGGATCCTGATCAAAGGCAACCAGCGTGCTTTGCGGGGACATCCCTGAAATGAAGGCATCAAAAGCATTCCTGACGGCAGCCTGATCTGGAAAGATGTCCGCATGATCGAATTCAACGCTGGTCAAGATGGCCACTGCCGGATCATAGTGCAGGAATTTCGGGCCTTTGTCAAAATAGGCCGTGTCATATTCATCCCCTTCAAGCACCATGTAAGGGCCGGCGCCCACCCGGTAGTTTGCGCCGAAATTTTTCAAAATGCCGCCGACGACAAAGGTGGGATCAAGTCCCGCGCTGTAAAGAATCCATGCCAGAAGAGCGGAAATGGTGGTCTTGCCATGGGTGCCGGCAATGACCAGGGATTTTTTTCCCAAGCCCGCAAAGTGGTTGATGGCCTGGGGCATGGAGCAGAACGGAAGATTCAGCTCCCGCATCCGGACGGCCTCGGGATTGTCTTTTCTAATGGCATTTCCCACCACCACCAGATCGGTATCCGGCGTGATATGGTCCGGATCAAAGCCTTCCAGGACCGGAATGCCTTTGTCTTTAAGAAGGAGGCTGATGGGCGGATACACGTGTTGGTCGGACCCTGTCACCTTAAAACCCAGATCTTTCAGTAAACAGGCCAGCGCGCCCATGCCGGTTCCGCACACGGCGATCAGATAAATCCGCTGGACATTTTCGGGAATGCGGTTTGGACCGGAACTCACGCTGTAAGCCCTTTAAACACGGCCTCTGCAGCGCGAACGGTCTCCGCGATGTGCGTTTTGTCGTGAGCTGCGGAGATAAAAAGCGCTTCAAACTGGGACGGCGCCAGATAAATCCCCTGATCCAGCATGCCGCGATAAAAGGCCGAAAACAGGGCCAGATCCGCAGTCTTGGCGTCGTCAAAATTGAGAACGGCTTTGTCGGTAAAAAACAGGCCCGCCATCGAGCCGACCCGCCCGACCCTTGCCTTGATCCCGGTGCGTTGAATGGCGGCTTCAAGGCCGTCAGTCAGCATTGCGGAGACAGCGTCCAGTGCCTCATAAAAACCGGGCTGCCTGATCTGCTCCAGGGTGGCAATGCCCGCAGCCATGGCCAGGGGATTTCCGGAAAGGGTTCCGGCCTGATATACCGGGCCCTGCGGCGCGATCTGGCCCATGATATCGCGTTTTCCGCCATAAGCGCCGACCGGCAGGCCTCCGCCGATGATTTTCCCAAGCGTGGTCAGATCCGGTGAAATGCCGTACAGGGCCTGGGCGCCGCCATGGGCCACCCGGAATCCGGTCATGACTTCATCAAAAATCAAAAGACTGCCGCATCGGGTGGTTTCGGCTCTGAGGGTTTCCAGAAAGCCTGGAACCGGCGGTACCATTCCCATGTTTCCGGCAACCGGTTCAACGATGACTGCCGCCACTTTCTCCCCCATCCTGTCCATGAGCCTGACAAAGCCCTCGCTGTCATTGTAGGGCAGTGAAAGGGTTTGGGAAGCGACGGCATCGGGAACACCCGGGCTGCCGGCAATGGCAAGGGTGGCAACGCCGGAGCCTGCGGAAACCAGCAGCGCATCGGCATGGCCGTGATAGCAGCCGTCAAATTTAATGATGAGATCCCGGCCCGTGACCCCGCGCGCCAGCCGGATGGCGCTCATGGTGGCTTCGGTGCCGGAATTGACCATTCGAATCATTTCAATGGAAGGAACTGCGTCAATCACGAGCTGGGCCAGTTCAATCTCCAGATCCGTCGGGGCGCCAAAGCTGGTCCCGCGTTCCAGGACCCGGACGATGGCTTCCATCACCGCGGGATGGCGATGGCCCAGAATCATGGGGCCCCAGGACCCGACATAATCAATGTAGGCGTTGCCGTCCATATCTGTGATCATGCAGCCATCGGCATGATGAATGAATGCTGGAGTCGTTCCCACGGATTTGCAGGCACGGACCGGGCTGTTGACTCCGCCGGGGATGCAGTTTTATGGCTTTTTGAAACAGATCATGAGATTTTTGATAATTTTTCCCCATTATGCTTTCCTTTTATTCTTTCCATCCCTGTTCGCCGATCAGTTTGACAAACCGGCAGCCGCCCAGGGTTGACTGGTGAATTCCGTTTTCATCCCGGATCAGTTTGATGAGTTCTTGTGAATGGGTGTTTCCGACCGGTATGACCATCCGGCCTCCGACAGCCAGTTGGCTGACGAGGTTTGCCGGGATCCGGGGCGCTCCGGCAGTGACAATGATGGCATCAAACGGACTTTCTCCGGGCCAGGTGTTCGTTCCATCCGAATACCGGGTGACGATGTTGTGATACTTCAGGCTGTCGAAAAGCTGGCGGCTTTTTTTATACAGCGAAAAAATTCTTTCGACCGTATAGACGCGATAGACAATATCAGCCAGAATTGCCGCCTGATACCCGGAGCCGGTTCCGATCTCCAGTACGCGATCGCCTTTATTCAAGGCCAGCGCCTGTGTCATTTCAGCGACAATATAGGGCTGAGAGATGGTCTGCTGCTCTCCGATGGGAAGGGGGAAATCCCCGTATGACTGATCCATCAGCGCTTCACTGACAAATAAATGCCGGGGGATCTTTCGCATGGCATTCAGGACGCGGACATCGGTGATGCCGCGGGCTTCTACCTGCCATTTCACCATTTCATCACGGAGACGTTCGTATTTTTTTAAGTCTTTAACCATCAGGCATCCGGATCTAATTGTTGTTTATCTAAACATAAACCAAACACAGGGGATAGTCGAGTTAATTTTGACGTCAGATGACTTCAAAAAAGATTTCAGGCGCAGTTCGCAACCTGGCCGATGCGATAACGTCTGAAAAAGCGCGGGTGATGATGGTTTAAGGTATAATAAATTTTTTGATTGTGGTATGATTTCTGTTACTGATCAGGCGGTTGAATCCGCTGGAAATACCCCGGAGGAATTAATGGAATTTGTTACTTGGCTTTTCAGCTTTATCATGCATATTGACAGACATCTGGTTGAAATCATCCAGCAATATGGAACGTTGACTTATTTTATCATTTTTCTGATCGTATTCTGCGAGACAGGGCTTGTTGTCACCCCTTTTCTTCCCGGCGATTCCCTGATTTTCGCGCTTGGAGCACTGGCCGCAGGCGGAGATCTGGACATTGCTTTGATAAGCGGGGTGCTGATGGTTGCGGCAATAATAGGGGATACGGTTAATTATCATATCGGAAAGTATGTGGGCCCGAAAGTTTTTACGCAGGCAGGCAGCCGATTTTTCAAGAAAGAGCATTTGATGAAAACCCATGCTTTTTATGAGAAACACGGGGCAATTACCATCATCATCGCCAGGTTCATCCCCATCATCCGTACTTTTGCGCCGTTTGTCGCCGGAATAGGCATCATGAACTACGGCCGATTTATCGTGTATAACATCACCGGGGCCATCATGTGGGTTGCCATATTTATAACAAGCGGATATTTTTTTGGAAACCTGCCCATGGTCAGAAAAAATTTTACACTGGTCATCATGGCCATTATCGTTATATCCGTCATTCCGATTGTGATCGAAGGATATAAGGCATGGAAAGAAAGCAGGCAAAGCCTTCGGGCAGGTCTGTGAGAAGTGTTCAGGGCCTGCGGCTTATATTGTCCTTGGCGGCGCTTCTCATCCGGCCCGTATCCGGCAATGCAGGTCTCTGCGCTGCTCGAGATCCTGGATAACCCCCTTTTTGAAATCTTCCTTTCCCCATCGGTCCAGAATTGTCTGCCGGTATTGTGAGATATCAATATTTTCAAGGCGCATGCGTAGGGTTTTAAAGAACCGGGGAATGCGCTGACCCGGCGTCTGCACATGGTGAAGTCCGGCGCTCAGGGTAATCAGCATCCGCCCACTGGGGATTGCTTCGATGATATCGGCGATTCCGCCGCGAACCGTCATGGGATTTCCCCTGTTGTCCAGGCCGTTGGCGCGTTTCATTCGTCCTTCCGGCATGATAATCACCATGGAGTCCGGTTTCAGGTGCTCAAAAAGCCTTTCCCAGGTGTGATCTCTTCGCCGGGTAACCGGAACAACGTTATTGGCGACCATTTTAAAAAAATACCCCATGACCGGCCGGCAAAGCGCCTTGTCAGCTACCGGCATCACCCCGTGCCTGGCAATGCGCCTGAGAAAATGATTGGGAAACCATCCGACAAAAAGGGGTTCATACAGGCTGGTATGGTTTAAAAAAGTCACCAGCCGAAGGTTCTTCCAGGGATCTTCGGGGATATCGCCGATCCATGAAATGTCGAAACGGTAGCATGCCTTGCTGAAGAATTTTATGGTCAGAAGCAGCGCATAAACAAATTGCTCTCGCATGGGAAACACCCTCCATTTGATTGGCGAGCATGATGAGAACCAACCCATTACCGGCGCATGAGTTCATTTTTTACGGCAAGTCCGATTTTTTCCAGGGTATAGGGTTTTCGAATATACGGACCCGCACCCAGAGACTGGACTTCCCTGACGCGGTCATTTTCCGCAAATCCGCTGGCAATGACGGCCCGCTGTTCGGGATGGATCGTGATGATCTTGCGGAATGTTTTCAGGCCATCCATTCCCGGCTCCATGATCATGTCCAGAATGATCAGATCCGCGGAATGTGTTTTCAGATAACGTGATGGCCTCTTCACCGCCTGAGGCCAGAGATAACCGAATATCCCAGCCGGGTCAGAATGCCGGAGGCGATTTCCCGCTGCTCCGGCATGTCGTCGATGACGAGAATGGATTCTCCGTTTCCCATGTAATCTTCAATGGGGACATTGCCCGGGTTGCGGATCAGGGTTTCCCGCGATACCGGAAAATAGAGCTCAAATGTCGATCCCTTTCCTTCAACGCTTTCAACATGGATATACCCGCCATGGTCCTGCGCGGTGCCCCAGACCACCGCCATGCCAAGGCCGGTGCCGCTTCTGCCCATGACTTTCCGGGAATAAAAGGGTTCAAAAATCCGCGGCAGGTCAATTGGTGAAATGCCTGTTCCCGTATCCGCCACGGTTAAAACCACATAGTCCCCTTCTTTAACGGTTTCATATCCCTTCAGCGGCGTATCCAGATAGCGGTTTTCCGTTTTGATGGTGATGCTTCCACCGTCCGGCTGAGCTTCAGCAGCGTTGGCTACAAGATTCATGACCGATTTCTTCAGATGAATGGCGGAGCCCTTGATCAGAAGCAGCTTCGGGGTTGAGATGCGTGACGACATGAACGCTCCGGTGATGGGAAAGAAGCATTTCATGTTCGGGTGAGTTGAGGTATTCAGACACAATCTCGTTTAAATTAAGAACATCGCTGCTGGCAACCCCTCTTCGGGCAAGGGTTAACAGATCCTGAACAATGGCTGCGGCCTTTTGCCCCGAGGACTGGATGGTGAGAATGGGTTTTCGAAGCGGGCTGTTCTCGGGCAGATCCATGAGCAACAGATCCGGATAGCTGACAATGCCGGAAAGGACGTTGTTCAGATCATGGGCCACGCCGCCGGCCAGCAGTCCCAGTGCCTCCATTTTTTGGGAACGGGAGAGGCGTTCCTGCAACTCCCGGTTCTCCTTGGCGGCATGCTCTGTTTCGATGATTTTCTGTTGAAGTTGATCGTTGATTTCCTGAAGCGCGAGCGTGCGTTCATTGACCCTGTTCTCAAGTTCGATGTTCAGTTTTTCAAGTGTCTGATTGGTTTCCTTGATTTTCTGCGAGTAGGCTTCTTTTTCCTGGATGGCTTCAACCAGATCCAGGTGCTGCTCCTGTAATTGGGTGGACATCACATTAAAGGCAACCGCCATCTGACCGATTTCATCGTTGGATGTGACCCGGACCTGCTCTCCCAGTCTGCCTTCCCGAATATGCCGGATGGCATTTTGAAGCAGGGCTGCCGGCCGGATAACCATTCTGGTTAAAAAAATATTCAGAAAAACAGACACTGTAAAAAGAAGGGTTGACAGCAGCAATAAAAATAACAGCAATGATGTGTCGGATTCTTTTTTCAGGTTGGACAGATCAAACAGAAGTTTAAGATACCCAACGTGTTCCCCTGTGACCTGGATGGAAGCGGCGAATTCCGCAACATACGATTTGCCGATTGTCTTTTCGGAAAACAGCGGATTGTTTTCAGAACCTCAATCTCATCGAGCCGTCAGCTCAGGCACTGCCGATACTGTGGTGGATGCCAGCAGATTCCCGTCTGAGTTGAATGCGGCTGCGGCGGTTATCCCGCTGATATTCAAAAAGTCCGAAAGAGACCTGGACAACGCCATTTTCTGCCCGGCAAAGATTTCATTGGCGATTTGTTCTTTCTGCTGCTGAAAAACGGCGACTCAGAAGGGCGTTGATATGGCTGAAATGAGCCTGGCGGCGATTGATCTCCAGCGGATATAAAACCGCTCCGTAGCAGGCTGTAATAATGAGGCATGTTGACAGAATGGCTGTATTTACCTTGGTACGAAGGCTCTTCAATTTCATCAGGCAACCTGTAAAAAAATGGGGTCATCATTTCAGCGGATCAAAAGGACAATACCGGTTTCAGGGTACGAAGGAAGTCAGGTAAGTCCATTTTCCCTTGAGGTACTGCATGAAAACAGCTTCTTTTTGAATCGGGTCACGATTTTCATCAAAGGTGATGGTTCCGGCTGCGCCCTTGAAACCCGATGTTCTGGCCAGCGAATCCCGGATTCCGACCCGCTCGGTTGATCCGGATCGCTGAATGGCGTCTGCCAGAAGATTTACGGCATCGTAAGTAAGGGGAATACGAATGTCGTTGGGGATCGGCTCTGCAAATTCTCTGGCGTATACTGCGGCAAGATGGCTATTCATGGCAGACTTGATATCCGGATGCCAGTGCGTTGAAAAATATGCGCCTTCAACCGCTCCGCCGCTGTATTTAAGAATCTGCTCTCCCCATCCGTCTCCGCCGATAAAATGAGAATGGATGTCCATTCCAACAGCCTGTTTGATTAAAAACCCGCTGTCTCTGGAATATCCCGGAATAAAACACACATCCGGTCGAATGCGCTTTATTTCGGTGAGAATGTCGGAAAAATCGACTGCTTTTCCCGAATAAAATCCTTCCCAGACGATTTGTCCGCCATTCTGGATGTAATGGGACTTGAAAAAATCCGCCAGCGTCATGCTGTACTGTTCATTGGCATTGATGAGGATTGCAGCGCTTTGGGATTGAAGCTGCTTTCTGGCAAACTCGGCCAGAACCCGGCCCTGAAAGCTGTCGCTGAAACAGGCGCGAAAAATATAATTGCCACAGCGGGTAATCTCCGGACTGCTGCCCGTGGGCGTGATCATCGGAATGCCTGCCGCCTGAAGCACGGGCGCTGCTGCCAGGGCATGAGAGCTCCAGTAGGGGCCGATCACGGCAATGACGTTATGGCGGATGGCCTCCTCTGCTGCCTGCTTGGACCCTATCGGGGTGCTTTGGTTGTCAATTTCAATAATTTTCAGCGGGCGCCCCAGAACGCCCCCCTGCCGGTTGATCTCTTTAACGGCCAGGCTTGCGGCTATGGTTCCGGGGCGGTTGTCATCGGCCGCAATGCCGGTCTGCGCCAGTATGAGCCCGATGGTAAGGGGTTCGGAGGGGGGAGCCCCCGCGACAGCGGAGAAAAAAGTCAAGAATCCCAGCAAGACAGCGAAAACGATTTTGAAGAAACTCATGGATGGCTCACGTCGGAAAATAAGGGTTATTCGGGAGAAATACTTTTCACCATAACGGCACTGTCCGGTAAGATTTTCATGATAACTGCGGATTTGTTTGGATCGCCCTTTCCCTGAAAAGAAATGGTTCCGGTAACCCCTTTAAAATCACGGGTGGCGGCCAGGGCCTGGCGAATGGCGCCGCGGTCGGTTGATCCGGCCCGCTGAATGGCATCGGCCAGCAGGAGTACCGCATCGTAGGCCAGGGCGGCCGGAGCCGTGCCGATATCATTTTGAGAATAAGGGTAATACTTGTTGACAAAATTTCGGGAGGGTTCCGAATCCATTTCCTTGGACCAGTGCGTGCAGTAATATCCGCCCGTGGCCTTGCCTGCGGACTTGATAAAGAAATCGGGCATATCCCATCCGTCTCCGCCCAAAGGGATGGCCGTCAATCCGGCAGCACGGGCCTTGGCGATGATCGCCCCGCTCTCGTCGTAGCCGGGGATAAACAGGACATCGGGGCGAACCTGCGCGGCCTGTTCGATGATTTGTGAAAAATCTTCCTGTCTGTCCTTGTATGTGGTCCTCAGAAGGACTTTCCCGCCGAGTTTTTCGAAATTGCCGCAGAACTCTCTGGAAAGGCTCATGCTGAAGTCGCTGTTCAGATTCTCGAAAACAACAGCCGTGGCAGCCTTCAGGTCCAGCCGGGCAAACTGTGCCATAACCCTTCCCTGGAACAGGTCCGTAAAACATACGCGAAAAATATAATCGCCGATATCCGTAATGCCGGGAAGCGTTGAAATGTTGGTAATCAGGGGAACGCCGGCAGCCTGGGCGACTTTTGCGGCAGGCAGGGTGTGAGAGCTCCAGGCAGATCCGATAATGGCAACGACATTGTCTTTAACGGCCTTGTCCGCGGCCACCTTGGCGCCGATGGGCGTGCTTTTGTTGTCCAGCTCGACGAGCATCAGTTTCTTTCCCAGGACCCCTCCCCGGCTGTTGATTTCCGAAACGCCGGATCGAACCCCCTTGATGGATAATTCCTGCGACAAGGCACCCAGGCCGGAAAATGCATAGATGGACGCCACCTTGATAACCTCATTCGCCCGTGCGGTTGCGGCAAAGGTCAGGATGATCAGGCAGATCATCATCGCAGCAGTGGCGGAATCCCTGAAAAAGGCTCTGAGCTTCATCTGAGCTCCTTGTCGGGCTTTTAAGGTGATTGGGGATACGGCAAAATGATCCTGCGGTGATGTTTGGATAAGCCCGGTTATTCTTTCGTACGTTCCTCAAGCACTTCATTGACCCAGGACATGGCCGCCATCATATTGGGAAAGCCGATTGTTGTCAGGGACAAAAGTACGGCATGAAAGATTTCCTCAGGAACGGCGCCGGATGCCAGGGCTTTTCGCGTATGAGACATGACGCCGCCTCGGGAGTTGCAACCCATGGCAATTCCAAGCTTGACCAGGTTCTGGGCTTTGGCGTCCAAGGGGCCGGCATCCCGGCAGGAAATGCCAAGTTGTTTGTAGTCTTTGAATACATCGGGATATTTTTCAGTAAATTTTTGGTAGATATTCGGTAGATACATGCTGCCTCCTTAAATAAGATCAAGTGTTGAATGACTGGCGGCATCTGCTTTTCCGCACACGATTAAAACGGACATGATGGGCGCCGACGGATAATTTCCGGTTGATTTATATCCAAAGGACATTTATTACTTTGGCAAGAATAATATCATGCTATTATATATACGCATGCCACTTGTGATTATCAACCCATTTTATCATCCGCCAGGAGAATGTCACCAATATGCAGCCAATCCGTACTGACTTGAAGAGAACACGCTGTCTTGCGGTTCTGAAAACCCTGTGCCGAATATTCTGGGGGCCGGATCTTGAGCTTTGTCAGGATATCATGAATGGTAAATTTGTTAAACTGCTGCAGGATTCCTCGGATTCTTTCAAAATAGACCTGTCCAGCGCAGTCAGGGCTTCGGTCCGGCTTGCCGGCGAATACGAAGATGCCGAAGCCCTCTGCGCGGATTTATCCGAAGGATATATCGCGCTTTTTATCAGCGACATCACAGGGGACTCCGGCTCCCCTGTATCAATCATGTTATCTGGCTTCGGACAGCCGGCTGATGGGTCCCCCTGCCATAGATATGAGAAACCGTATCGAGCGCCACGGTCTGTCCATTTCCTTGCCGGGAAACGAGCCGGCGGATCATCTTTGCATTGAGCTGGAATATCTTTACTATCTATTGAATAAAGGCTGGTCGGAATCCAGCGGCAACCACGTCCAGGAGGCGGTTCAGTTCGCAGGCGATGCGATGGCCGGCTGGGTGAGCCTGTTTTACGAACGGATAGCCGCGGACGGCAGGTTCCCGTTTTATGCAATTGCAGCACAACTATTATGTTCAATCGTCCGGAATCTGTCTGAATCGACGGATTACACGGTTAATACAGATTGTTAGTTAAACAGAAGCGGAAAGAACGATGTGCAATCGTCACGAATCATAAAAAAATAAATTGACAACGGGCTTCAGGCAATATAAATAAGGCGGGCTTTCGGTGATGAAGTTCTTTTCCGGACAAAGTCATCTGAAAGATTTTTCTGGGCCGCGAAAAAAACACAAAATAACAGTTGACAAAGCGGTTCAAAAAAAATAGATTAGTCGGGTTTGGGTGTGAGTTCGAAAGTTTTTTTGCAGTACGATGATTTGATCTTTGAAAACTAGATAGTGACAGCTTGTGAGTTTAAGGAACCCAGTTAATTTGTCTGCGAGAGCGGGCATTAAATAGTTTAATTGGAGAGTTTGATCCTGGCTCAGAATGAACGCTGGCGGCGTGCTTAACACATGCAAGTCGTACGAGAAATCCTTAGCTTGCTAGGGAGAGTAAAGTGGCGCACGGGTGAGTATCGCGTGGGTAATCTACCCTTGAATTCAGGATAACACTTCGAAAGGGGTGCTAATACTGGATAACATCTTTTTGGTTTAGGCCGGAGGGATCAAAGATAGCCTCTACATGTAAGCTATTGTTTGGGGATGAGCCCGCGTACCATTAGCTAGTTGGTGGGGTAAGAGCCTACCAAGGCAACGATGGTTAG
>CAVPHN010000027.1:0-2500 GCA_963704205.1 uncultured delta proteobacterium | reverse complement strand
CACATCGTGATGACAGGCTTTTTTATCAGGGGATTTGTTCGCGGATGGTGGCATGTTTTCCAGTCTGACGAAAAACAGATGTTTTCATGCCTTGCGAAAATACACAAAATAACAGTTGACAAAGTGGTTCAAAAAAAATAGATTAGTCGGGTTTGGGTGTGAGTTCTAGATTTGTAGTACCGTGATTTGATCTTTGAAACTAGATAGTGACAGCTTGTGAGTTTATATAGTTGACCTTAATTGTCTGCGAGAGCGGGCAGTAAATAGTTTAATTGGAGAGTTTGATCCTGGCCCAGAATGAACGCTGGCGGCGTGCTTAACACATGCAAGTCGTACGAGAAATCCTGATTCTGCTAGGGAGAGAAAAGTGGCGAACGGCTGAGTATCGCGTGGGTAATCACCCTTGAATTCAGGATAACACTTCGAAAGGGGTACTAATCCATAACATCCTTATGGTTTAGGCCGCAGGGATCAAAGATAGCCTCTACATGTAAGCTATTGTTTGGGGATGAGCCCGCGTACCATTAGCTAGTTGGTGGGGTAAGAGCCTACCAAGGCAACGATGGTTAGCTGGTCTGAGAGGATGATCAGCCACACTGGAACTGAAACACGGTCCAGACTCCTACGGGAGGCAGCAGTGAGGAATTTTGCGCAATGGGGGAAACCCTGACGCAGCAACGCCGCGTGAGTGAAGAAGGCTTCGGGTCGTAAAGCTCTGTCAAGAGGGAAGAAAGTGGGAGATGGTAATACTGTTTTCATATTGAGGTGAACCTCTGGAGGAAGCACCGGCTAACTCCGTGCCAGCAGCCGCGGTAATACGGGGGGTGCAAGCGTTATTCGGATTTATTGGGCGTAAAGAGCGCGTAAGGCGGTTTATCAAGTCAGATGTGAAAGCCTGGGCTCAACCTGGGAAGGTGCATTTGAACTAGTAGACTTGAGTATGGGAGAGGGGAGTGCAATTCCTGGTGTAGAGGTGAAATTCGTAGATATCAGGAGGAACACCGGTGGCGAAGGCGACTCCTGGTCTACTGACGCTGAGGCGCGAAGGCGTGGGGAGCAACAGGATTAGACACCCTGGTAGTCACGCAGTAAACGGTGATCACTAGGTTAGCGGGTATTGACCCCTGCTGTGCCGCAGTTAACGCATCAAGTGACCGCTGGGGAGTACGATCGCAAGGTTAAAACTCAAAGGAATTGAGACGGGGGCCCGCACAAGCGGTGGAGCATGTGGCTGAATTCGACGCAACGCGAAGAACCTTACCTGGACTTGACATCTGGGGGAAACTTATGAAAGTAGGGAGTGCCCTTCGGGGAGCCTCAAGACAGGTGCTGCATGGCTGTCGTCAGCTCGTGTCGTGACGTCGGTTAAGTCCCGCAACGAGCGCAACCCCTATCTTCAGTTACCATCATTAAGTTGGGGACTCTGGAGATACTGCCCCGGTCAACGGGGAGGAAGGTGGGGATGACGTCAAGTCCTCATGGCCTTTATGTCCAGGGCTACACACGTGCTACAATGGTCGGTACAAAGGGTCGCGAGCCTGCGAAGGTGAGCCAATCCCATAAAGCCGATCCGCAGTTCGGATTGGAGTCTGCAACTCGACTCCATGAAGCTGGAATCGTTAGTAATCGTGGACGAGCATGCCACGGTGAATACGTTCCCGGGCCTTGTACACACCGCCCGTCACACCATGAGAGTTGGTTGTACCAGAAGTCGTTGGACCAACCCCGTTAAGGGGCAGGCGCTGAAAGGTATGGCTGTATATTGGGTGAAGTCGTAACAAGGTAGCCGTTGGGGAACCAGCGGCCTGATCACCTCCTTTCTAAGGAAGAAATCCTAAGAATAAATATTTCCTTAATAAACTCTGTCACCGTCCGGCTTTCCAAGATTAAATTTTGTTCTTTCAATTGATGAAGTAAGGTCTAGCTCAACAGGTTATTAAAAGGGAAAGTCCTCTTGACAATGTTTTGGGGCCCGTAGCTCAGTTTGGTTAGCAGCCAACATGCCTGATAAGCGTGAGGCCGATGGTTCAAATCGATCGATGCCACCAATCCGATCAAGAGGTGAAAGATCTGTAGCTGAGCTGGAGAGTGCCTGCCTTGCACGCAGGAGGCCATCGGTTCGATCCCGTTGACCTCCACCAAAGATGTGCGAGTCAGTGTTTCATCAATGTTCTTTGACAATTTGAAAATGAAGTACACAAAAAGCGAAGTGAAGATGTATTTATTTTAAAGCATCAGCATGATTGTGATAAGTGATTTGTGGCCAAGCGATTAAGGGCAAGCGGTGGATGCTCAGGCGTTAAGAGGCGATGAAAGACGTGGAGCTGCGAAGAACACATCGGGAAGTTGCTAGAGCTTTGTTCTGGTGACATCCTAATGGGGGAACCCGGCAGGGAACACTCGTTATTTATGACTGAATACATAGGTTATATAAGTGAGCTAGGTGAAGACTTGAAACATCTGAACCTCAGGAAATAGTGATTTTCAGAGTAGCGGCGAG
>CAVPHN010000026.1:0-55146 GCA_963704205.1 uncultured delta proteobacterium | reverse complement strand
ATCCGTATTCCCTGAAGCCATCCCGCGCAAGGCGGATCGAACAGCAGCTCGAGGTTGTCGTACACCGTGTATCCCGGAATCGGCGGCATCCCGATGCAGGCTTCCCTTGCCGCAAGCTGTGGCGCCGATGATTCATTCCTGTTGATCGCGCATTCAATATTTTCATCCGCGAAAGTGCCCAACGCGCGGATTTTTTCGGCGCCGTCCTGAAAGAGCCTGGCCTCATAGCGGCTGAACTGCCTGGAAACGGAAATCTCCTCGACCCTTACCTCTATCTTGCCGGGCCGGCAGCGCGAAATATAGTTGGCGGTTATGATCGGTGTGGATTTTTTTTCGCTTTTATCGCTCATGGCTCTTGCGAGGATGGCCATAAGGTATCCGCCGTTGGGGTTTTTGTTGATGAGCCAGTTTTCCGATATGGCTCCCGTATAGACTGACGGCGCGGTTTCTCTGAGTTCCGTATCCCTGTCGAAAATATGCATGAATCACTTCCGCTGATAAATATTATGGCAAGTCGCTGCACACCAAGGATCGACCGATTCCGGCAGCTCGAACACCCGTTTGCCTGCGCCTTGTGTCCGCCCGTCACGGACGTGAACTTATGGACTGAAAGCCCCTTGTTCGCGAATTCAGCCAGTTGTTTATACCACTGACATAAAAATGCCAGAGGAGTCAAGACCGGAAATCGTATGGTTATAGACTTAGGCTTTCGCCGCAGCGACGCTGTTCGGGCTTTTTATTGACAGATTTGAAATTTCGGTTATATTAGTTCGAAAATTATCGAATTGTAAAAGTTTCAAATTGAACTTAACAAGAGGTTTGTTTTATGGATTCGGCCAAGCTGTCAAAAATTATGAAAGCTCTTTCAAACCAGACGCGTCTGGAACTGTACCTGCAAATTGCAAAACAGAACGAAGCCAATTTCGAAACCGGGTGTGAATGTTTTATCTCGGATATTGTCGGATCATTAAGCATCGGCGCCCCGACCATTTCCCACCACTTAAAGGAACTGGCAAACGCAGAGCTGATTATTACCGAAAGGCGGGGAAAATTTCTGGCAGCCAGAATAAACAAGGAAACCATTCAGACGGCAAGCGCTATTTTATCCTTGATCGAAAAGTAAACATCAAAAAAATTTACTCTTTCATTTCGATACTTATCAAATCATAAAACTTATAAACAGGAGGCCCTATGAAAAAGATCATCACACTTCTCGGAAGTCCCCGTGCAAACGGAAACAGTGCAGCCATTGCCGGCCGGTTCATGGAAACCGCAAAAAAATACGGCGCGGAAACCAAAACCTATTCATTGAACAAACTGAATTTCAGAGGGTGCCAGGCATGCATGATGTGCAAAGACAAGCTGGATCGCTGCGCGTTAAAGGACGATCTTGAACCGGTTCTGGATGATATTCGGGACGCGGACGTCCTGGTTCTTGCCACCCCTGTTTATTTTGCGGACGTTACCGCGCAGATGAAAATGTTCATCGACCGGACCTATTCATATTACGTGCCTGATTTTTTAAACAAACCCGTGCCGGGCCGTCTGCGCCCGGGCAAACAGCTTGTCTTTATCCAGACCCAGGCCCAGCCCGGTGATAAATTTTTCAATGACATTTACCCCAAATACGAGTTCTTTTTCCAGGTTTTGGGATTCAAAGGCAACCACCTTATCCGGGCAGCCGGTGTGAATGATGCGGGCGACGCCGAAAAACAGGAAAGCATCATGAAGCATGCGGAAGCTCTTGCCGCGCAGCTCATGAATCATTCCCCGGGAAGTTAAACAACCGCCTGGCGGCCATCCCTGCAAAAGTCTTAACTGATATACCCTTCAATATTCCCAAAGATAAAGGAACCACCTCGTGGACAACAGACGTACTTTTTTGAAAAAAGGATCATTGGCGCTGCTTGCGCTTTCAACTTCCGCATCTCTTTTCCCGGTGAGGGTGCATGCCAGGGCGGAGCTGACCGTCGCCGATCCCAGAACCGCGGCTGTAATCTGGTACAGCCAGACCGGAAACTCCGAAAGAACCGGAAGACTCATCGCAGAAACATTCAACAAGAAGGGGCTGAACGTCACAGCTTCCGACTACAGGGATTTTGACCGGGGATCCATCGGCACCTATGATCTGATCGTCGCCGGCTCCCCGGTGTACTATTATGATGTGCCGGAAAATTTCAAACGCTGGCTCAAAAGTTTGCCTGAAATCACCGGCAAGCCCTTTGCCGCCTATGTCACTTTCGGTGGTCCCGGCGGCAATCAGCACAACACCGTCTGCACCCTGGCGGAGCTGCTGGCTGAAAAAGGCGGCGTGCCGGTGGGGATGGAAACCTTCGGCAACATGTCCACGTTTGCCATTACCTGGTCATACGGGAATGAAGCACGTGTGCTGGAATACAGACACCTTCCGGATGACTGGCCTATGATCGGATGCGGACGTATGCCCGATTGATAGTGGACCGCGTGCGGCAGGGGCAGGCTATGGAAATCGAAAAAGACTGCGACTTGCGGGACCTGATCAAAAATTCCCCTTCCATCTGGGGAACCAAGCTTTTCATAACCCATCACACCATCGACGGATCAAAATGCATCCGGTGCGGCACCTGTCTGAAAAAATGCCCGGTGGGCGCCATTGATCTTGAGAAGAATCATGTGGATACGGATGCATGCATCGCCTGCCTGGGGTGCGTCAACAACTGCCCGGCCGGTGCCGTTCACATGGAATTCATGGGCAAAAAAATATACGGGTATTTTGATTTTCTGGAAGAAAACCATATCCGGATACATCTTCCGGAAGAGCTGCCGAATCGGGGTGCCGTGTCAACTTAAAATATTAACAGCGTTATTCATACTCCATGCCGGAACGCTCACCCGGGCAGATGCGCCGCGCTTCATTCAGGGAAGCCTGTAAATAACCCCGCCCCAAGTGAGTCCTGCACCCAGACCGATGAGCATGACATTGTCCCCGGACTTCAGCATGCCTTTCTCCATCAGCTCATCCAGGGCGATGGGAATCGTGGCTGCGGTGGTATTTCCATATTGCTGAATATTATTATAGACTTTTTCCGCTGGAATCTTCATCCGATCCCTGAAAGCCTCGTTTATCCGCAAGTTGGCCTGGTGGGGAACGACCATGTCCAGATCTTCCGGTTGAAGAGCTGCTTTATCCAGCAGTTCCAGGGCTGCTTTAGGCAGCAGGGTGACCGCCAGTTTGAAAACGGTTTTTCCATCCATGTAAGGAAAAAACTCCTGTCTGGCCAGAACCTCGGCATTCATGACCGGGCCGCTTTTGCGCGCCGGAACCCCCACTTTCAAAACACCTGCATAATTTCCATCCGCATGAAAGACAGACGCCAGAATACCAATTTCTGCGTCGGTCTCTTCACCCTCAATGCAGACCGCCCCTGCACCATCGGCAAAAATAACCGCTGTATCGCGATTCTGCGTGGTCAGTTCAAGAAACCGGCTCTGGGTTTCAGCCCCGACCAACAGGATTCTCTTCGCCTTGCCACTTTGGATATAGGCATCACACAATTCCAGTCCATGCAGAAAACCGGTGCATTGCTGGCGGATATCAAGTGCCGGGACATTTTTAGCTCCCAGTTTATGTTGGAGAATGACACCGGAGCCGGGAACATAAACATCCGAGGTCATGGTGGCGAATACAATCAGGTCAAGATCGGCAGACTCCCAACCGGCCCTGTCAAGTGCGATTTTTGAAGCTTCCAGCGCCAGATCCGACGTTCCCACGTCATCGCCTTCTTTGACCCAATATCTGCCCTCAATCCCCGTGCGTTGGCGGATCCATTCATCGGAAGTGTCCAAAATTCCGGCCAAATCGTCGTTGGATACATGATGATCCGGTACGAACCTGCCGGTGCTTTTAATAATTGATCGTTTCATAATTTGGTGATAACCGTATGTCCTCTCTGGAAAGTCTGAAGCGACCTGTCCTGATGTTGTTCTGCGCAGGTTTTACGGAATGATGCCCATCCCCTGAAGCACCGAAAGCATGATGGCGGCGGCTATGACAGAGCCGACCTGCCCTCCGGTGTTGGCGCCCACCGCATGCATCAGAAGAAAATTGAATTTGTCGTATTTCTGTCCTTCTTTTTGTACGACCCGCGCGGCCATCGGATAGGCCGAAATGCCGGCGGCGCCGATAAGCGGATTGATTTTCCCGCCTGTCATCGCGTTCATGAGCTTTGCGAACAGAACGCCGCAGACCGTATCAAGACAGATCGCAACAAAGCCGAATGCCAGGATCAGAAGCGTTTGCGGCTTTAAAAATAGCGGGCCGTCCATGGTAGCCCCGATCGATATGCCCAGAAAAAGGGTCACGACATTGGCGATTTCATTCTCGGATGCTTTGGTGAGCCGGCTCACAACGCCGGATTCCTTCATGAGATTGCCCAGCATGATTGTTCCCAGAAGGGGCAGGCCCTTCGGAGCGATGAACCCGCCGACGATCGTAATGATGATGGGGAAAAAGATTTTAGCGGTTTTAGATGCCGGCTTTGTGTCGGAATCCATGTTGATCAACCGTTCCTTTTCGGTTGTGAGCAATCTCATGATGGGCGGCTGTATCACGGGAACGAGCGACATATAGGAATAAGCGGCAACCGAGACAGCCCCCAGCAGATGCGGGGCGTATTTTGCCGTCACATAGATTGCCGTCGGCCCGTCGCAGGCGCCGATTACGCCGATGGCAACGGCATCCAGTTTGGTAAAGTCGAAAAACAGGGCAAGGCCGATGGTCAGAAAGATACCGAACTGCCCGGCAGCTCCCAATAGAAAAATCTTCGGGTTTTCCAGGAGGGGCCCGAAATCCGTCATTGCACCTATTCCTATAAAAATGAGAAGCGGAAACAATTCATTTGCGACCCCCATGTTATAGATGGTCCTTAAAAAACCCCCGTCTTCCATGAGTCCCGCAAGCGGAATATTGACAAGAATGGCCCCGAATCCGATGGGCACCAGCAGAAGCGGTTCCACATCTTTTTTTATTCCAAGATAAAGAAGCAGGCAACCCACCGCAATCATCACCGGGTTGGACCAGTGCATATTGACAAAACCCGCTCCAAGACCGCTCAATCCGTTCAAAATCGCATCGAACATTGCTAACCCTCTCTATTAAACAGATTATTTGGCGTTCTCTTCCTGGAACGGAAAAATCTTTTTAAGAAGAACCATAAAAACGGCAAACAGCGAAAGAACCGCGAGCGTACCCCCCATGCCAACAATGATCATTGTAAACCCGAATGCCCAGTTGTCCATATGAATCTCCGAAATCAAATTATGCTTATAATGGTTTAATACCTGCGAGCATCTCCTATCACCCGAGTCAAACGATTTCAACAAAATTCGGCTCCCCTGTCTTCAGAGCGCCGTTATCGGATGCGGCGGCCCAGAAGGCCTTTGGCAGGTTTTTTTAATGGTCGCTATTGCGCATACATGTCTTCAATCATGCGGGCATAGCGTTTAAAAACAACGTTTCGTTTCAATTTGAGGGAAGCCGTCAGCTCTCCGGTAGACTGAGAGAATTCTTCTCTGACGATGTAGTACTTCTTGATGGTTTCAAACCTTGCCAGATGCTGGTTTTTGGCGTTGATACGGCGCTCGACAATGGCCGTGAATCGCGGCTCATCCAGAAGTGATTCCGGCTTTTCGAAAAAGAGCCCTTCTGCTTCGGCAACCTGTGCCGCCTGCTCCCAATTCAGCGCAACCAGCGCCGTCAGAAATCGCCTCCGTTCGCCGATGACGATAAAATGAGAAAACAGGGGATCGCTCATAAACAGGCTTTCGATTTTCTGCGGGGCGATATTTTTCCCGCCGGAAGTGATGATCAGGTTTTTTTTCCGGTCCGTTATGGTCAGAAAGCCGTCCTTATCCAGAAACCCGATATCCCCGCTTTTCAAATACCCGTCAGCAGTAAAGGCCTGGCGTGTTTCTTCTTCCATTTTCCAGTAACCGGCAAATACATTGTCTCCCTTGATCAGAATTTCGCCATCGTCCGCGATTCGTATGTCGACGCCCGGAATAGGCCTGCCCACGGTTCCGATCCGGAAATCCGCAAGATTGCTCATGGTTGCCGGCGCAAAGCATTCCGTCATGCCGTATCCTTCAACAACCGTTATTCCGGCTGCATTAAAAAACAAAATGATGTCCCGGGCGGTCGGGCCGCCGGATGCCGTCATCCACCGGACTCTTCCGCCAAGTGCCAGGCGGAGTTTTTTAAAAATCAACGCAAAAGCGATTTGGTATTGCAGTTTTAAAAGCGGGGAAATGGGCTGATGTCTTTCTCTGAGCGCGCTGACGGCGGCGCCGATGCCGTGCGCCCACCAGAACACCTTACGGCGCCACACGGGCTGGCTCTGCACCTGAGAAAGAATGCGCTGATAGACTTTCTCGCAAACTCTTGGGACGGCAAGAATCATGGTCGGCTGTTTTTCCTTGAAATCCTGCAGAACGTTCTGAACGCTTTCAGCATAAAAGGCCGTGACACCGACATACATGCCGTAAAAATGGCCCGCAGCCCGCTCAAATACATGGCTCAAGGGCAGAAAAGGAACCGTGACGTCACTGTCGGAGCCGAATTTTGGCGTAATGGCATCCAGTGACCGGAGAACCGCCATGATGTTGCCGTGGGTGATCATGGCCCCTTTGGGAACTCCGGTGGTTCCGGAAGTATAGACAATGGTCGCCAGATCGCAGGGTTCAACACCGCTGGAAAGGCTTTCAAACAGATGGGGATTCTGCCGGTGAATGTCCCGGCCGGCCTCAAGCAGATTGTCAAAGGAAATTACCGCTGATTGATCGATAGGACCGGCCCCGTTTTCGATCAAAACGATTTTTTCAAGGCAGGAACAGCGGCCAATGGCGATCATGGCTTTATCCAGCTGCGTGCTGTCTTCGACCACCAGAATTCTGGTCCCGGAATTCATAACAATATAGCAGACTTCGTCCGTGGTCAGGGTGGTATATACCGGGATCAGACAGGCGCCGATTCCCAGGCATCCCATATCTGTATAAAGCCACTCCAGGCGGTTTTCAGACAGGAGCGATATCCGATCTTTCTTTCGGATTCCCAGATGGTAAAGACCAAGTCCCGTTGCCCTTGCCCGCTCATAGTACTGATTCCAGGTTGCGGTTTCCCATAAACCGCCGCGTTTTTTTTCAACTGCCAGTCGATCCTGATATTTTACGGTCCGATCATGAAACACTTCATTAATTGTTCTTTCCAATGCTCCCCCTTTTTAGCGTGAAGTGTGAAGCGTATCTCGTGAAGCGTTACTCGGCATTCAGGATTGAAGGCACCGGGGGATGCGGTCAGGTAGCCGGTCATCCGATCCGCAGCCAGGACAGCAGAATAACGGCAAGGGTCAGTGAAAAGCAGAGGTACTGGACGGGCGGTCCGGGAGGTTTTTTCGTAACACATTCAAAAATGAAACCGACCATGATTCCGCTTGCCAGGCCGAAAAGATGGGCCAGTATATCGGTATGCTCTCCTTGACTGAACAGTCCCAGAAGGCAGATACCGCCTCCCAGTGGAAGCCATGCCCTGAAGCGCTGTCCGGAAACCCGGAAACTGCGCAATGTCTGATGGGCGATGAGAATGCCGAGCGCCGCAAAGACGGCCGTGGATGCCCCGATCGAAAGATGTGCGGAGCGGTAAAGAAGTGCGGCGGCATAGTTGCCCAGTGCGCCGGAGGCCAGCAGGCAAAAAGAGGCGATGCCAAATCCCTGAACACTGCATACGACAGTAAAAAAAAGCACCAGACTGGCCATGTTGCCTGCAAGGTGAACCGAATCGGAATGAATCATCAGCGCGGTTACGGTCCGGTAAATCTCCCCTTTCAGGATGGAAGCGGCGGACGCACCATATTTTTCCGCAAAGAACGGAATTCCCCCATGATGGATCATGAAAACATGGCCGGCCAGAAGTCCCAGGGCCGCCCCGATTCCCGTATGGATTTTATGGGGAATACGGCTCCAGACATCTTCTTCATCCGGGGCTTCACGGTTTTCCTGAAAATACCTTTCAATCTCTGCCAGAGCTTTTTCGCTGTCATTTGGAAGAACCGATACCGTCCAGTCGTCCTGCTGCCCGGTGATCCGGTAGAAAATCCCCGCGGCTGCCAGAATCACCAGGCAGGTATTGGTATCATCCTCCGAGAGATTTACAAAAAGCTCGACCATTGATTCAGCCGACAAATCCATTAACCGTCCTGCTTTGCCAGCGCAACGAAGCATGAAAGTGCAACTCCCCCCTTTGGAAAAGAGAAAAAAGGGGGGATCATAAGGGAAGATCAGGCGAATTGAACACTATTGCAGCAATTTCCACTGACCCTCTGAGATCTGAACCAGAACCATGGAGTCCAGTCCAAGCCCGTTGTGATCTTCGGCAGTGATATTATAAGTGCCGCTGACCCCGACATAGCCCGTGGTTTTTTCGATGGCGTCCCGAAGCTTTTCATTATCCGTGCCGGCTTTCTTCATGGCGTTGGCGACGATGTATATCGCATCCCAGGCATAACCGGAGTGGGTATTGATGGGAAACTGCTTGTCATAGTGAAAAACATCCGTATACAGCCGGATAAACTCCTGGATGACTTTTTTCTGGGGATCGGTATCCTGAAGCTGGGAGGCCACCATCAATTTTGTGGATGGCATGATATTGCCTTCGGATGCTTTTCCCGCAAGTTCGATGTATTTGGGGTCCGGAAGCCCGTGACACTGGAAAAGTGGAACCTGAATCCCCAGCTGTTTGACGTTCTTTGCCACAATCGAGCCGGCCTTGCCGATGGTCCAGCAGACGATGGCATCCGGAGAAGCCGTCTTGATGTTGATAAGCTGGGCCGTCATGTCGCTGTCCGTTGCCTGAAATGATTCAGCCGCCACAATCTTGATTCCGTATTCGGCAGCCAGGGTTTCAAGCGCCCCTTTTCCATCCTTGCCGAAACCATCGGCCGCGGTGATGATGGCAATCTTCTGCATGCCTTTCTGCTTCAAATAGGCATAGACTTTTTTTACTGCAATCGTGGTCCGCTGAGGAGACTTGAAAGTCCAGTGGAAAGGACCGAACTTGCCGCCCGCGATGACCGGATCCCCGCCAACGGTCATGAAAGTGGGGACCTTCATCTGCTCGATGGTCGGTTTTGCCGCCATTCCGGTATCGGTCCGCGTGGGGCCGATGATGGCGACGACTTTATCGGATTCGGTAAATTTCTTTACAATGAGCGCAGCCTTTGTGGGGTCACCCTCGTCATCCGCAATCACAAGCTGCAAGGGAACGCCATTGATTCCGCCTTCATCGTTGATTTTTTTCACAACCATTTCAGCCACCAGCTTTGTCGGAGTCCCGATCGCGGAAGAAGGCCCAGTGAGGTCAAAAAATGCGCCGATCTTGATGGGATCTGCCCAAGCCGTTCCGACCGCCACAAACACCGCAATCAACAAGCCTGTGGCCAAGCATTTTTTCTTCATGTCTGTTTTCTCCTTTGCAAGAAAATTGAATAACTTGTTAATAATATGGATTCGGATCTGTAGCGTTTTTCGCTATGAGGCGTTTTTTTTGGACATGATGATATTCTGCACCAGCAATTCAAGGATATTTTCATTCCACCAGGGTCCATCGGGAATTGAAACTTTTTCTCCCTTTCCGATCTGTTCTCCCAACGCTCCCAGTTCATCGGCATCTTTTGCCTGCCATCCGTTCAACCTGGCCCAGGCGCTTATTTCTTCCGCCAAAAGCTTCTCGCCGGCTTTATGCAGCCGGACAAACATTTCTTTTGCCCGATTCATGTCGCTTGGATAAGACAGGCCGGAAGACAAATTGGTTCCGATCGTAACGGCGTTAAGCGCTTTTTCTACTAATGGTGTCATGCTGCATCTCCTGTTATTGCATTAAATGAAATATAAATTACCGGCGATTATGGGTTCAATCCTGATCCACCTGTCAGATCCTGAGCCGGACAGCTTCAAAGTCATCAGGCGAGCAAAGGTTTCAGCATATAGATCAGATCGCTTTCCCGGGTCGGATAGGGACTCATGATGCTCTGCAGGTAAAGCTGATCAGCGGTGATGCCGTTGATCATAGCCAGCCGCAGGGTATTGACCAGACCCGAGGCATTGTCCGACAAAAAATGAGCCCCGAGAAACCGGCCATCCGCCGAGACCAGGATTTTATAGGCTGCATGGGCCAGTCCGATGCGTTGATAGGTCGGCCATCGCAGGTTTTTGCCAAAGCTTTTCCGGTATGCGATGCCATCTTTTTGCAGTGCCGACTCGGTTTTTCCGACCATGGCATACTGGGGACAGGTAAAGAGAACCGCCGGGACAGCTTGATAGCTGATTGTTGCCGGCTCGGCCCTGTCAGAATTCGCCAGGATGTTGGCAGCAGCCGTGTGCCCTTCGAAATCGGCTACCCGCGCCAGCTGAACGCTGTCCGCACAGTCACCCACGGCATATACACCGGGATTTGAGGTCATCATGTGCTCATTCACAACAATACCGCGCCTGTTGAAAGCCACACCACCGGCATCCAGATCAAGCGTCCCGATATTGGGTATTCTCCCGGCGCCGTGAACCACCAGATCCGTTTCATAGGACAGACCGGATCGGGTTTTTACCAAAAATCCGGCAGCTTTTTTTTCAATGGCAACAATCTGAACGCCCGTAATGACATCGATATTTGCTTCCCGGGATGCCTGAACCAGAAGATCCACCATTTCCGCATCAAAAGGCCCCAGGGGACGCTCCCCGGCCTCAAGAATGACAAGGTGGCTGTTCACGGGGCCCAACCTTGCGGCAAAATGAGCAAACTCGAACGCGATAAACCCGCCGCCGATAAATAAAATGCGTTCGGGCAGGGATTCAAGTTCCAGGAATTCGGTGCTGAGCACCAGGTGCTCGCTGCCCGGCATTTCAAGCGGCATGGGACGGGCTCCGGTTGCCAGGACAAAAAACTGAGACCGGATCTGCCGGCTCCCGACAACCAGCATATCTGGGGCGGCAAACCGGCCGCTGCCCTCTATGTATTCGATGTCTGCTTCAAGAAATCCGTCAACAGTGCGCCGGGAAACGCCGGAAGTGAATTTGTTTTTTTCCTTAAGTACCTGGGTCCATGAACCTGTGGCCGCATCAATGATCCCCCTGCCCTTCAGATGCACAGAACTGGAGACCGTCTCCGCAGCTTCATAGAACCATTTTTTCGCCTGGCATCCGGCCAGCGCACAGACGCCTCCGGGCATGTCGCTGCTCTCGACCACGGCGACCCTTAGCCCGGCGGCTTTCAAATCATACGCCGCCGTCTGCCCCGCAGTGCCTGACCCGACAATCACCACATCAAATTCCAGCATGGCGTTTCCTTCAAAATTGTCAGTCGTTTCTAAGATTCTCTGTCCATACGGAACGGGAATACGTTTATAATATACATAAAGATTACTGACTTGAACAGGAAAGTCAATAAATAAGTCCGGAAAAAATCGAATATAAGATGCAGATTTTTTTCTAAAACTCAATTTCTGCACAACCACAATTATTTGCAAAAGACAGCCGTCCTTGACTTGTCAAGAGGGGTGATCTACACTTACTTACCTGATATCAGCATGAAAATAGTTTACAGGCGCAATAATTTAACAGTAATGATGGATGTTGAGAGGTTGTCCGGTATGTTGAAAATCGGCAGTTACAATGAACTCGTGGTTGAAAGGATGGTTGATTTCGGGCTCTACCTGAATCCGAAGCCGGACGAAGTCCTGCTTCCCTTGAAATACGTGCCCGAGAATACCCGTCCGGGCGATACCCTGAAGGTATTTGTCTATACCGATTCCGAGGATCGGCCGGTTGCAACAACCCTTGAACCCAAAGCCGTGGTGGGAGAATTCGCCTATCTTCAGGTAAAGGACGTTGCTTCGTTCGGCGCATTTCTCGACTGGGGTCTTGAAAAAGATCTTCTGGTTCCGTCAAGCCAGCAGCAGGACAGGATGAAGACCGGGAAAAGCTATGTCGTCAAGATATGTCTGGATGAATTGACCGGCCGGGTTTACGGCACAAACCGGATTACCCTTAACTGCGACAAAAATCCGAAGGATCTGTCCGAAGGGGAAAAAGTCGATCTTCTGATTTACGGCATCACAAAAATCGGCATCATGGCTGTTGTCAACAACCGGTATTCCGGCCTGCTCTACAGGAGCGAAGTCTACACGTCCGTCTCAGTCGGAGAGAAAACAACCGGATACATCAGCAGAATCCGTGAAGACGGAAAAATCGACCTCACCCTGAAAAGCCCCGGATACCAGTCCGTAACCGGCTCCGGCGCCAGAATTCTGGAGACCCTTAAACAAAAGGGGGGCTTTATCCCCTGTCATGACAAAAGCTCGCCCGATGAGATTCGTAACATTTTTTCGATGAGCAAGAAAGAATTTAAAAAAGCCATCGGCGGACTCTATAAAGCGGGCAGCATTCAAATCACGGACAAGGGAATCCAGATTCTGTCATAACACTGCCTGCAGCCCTTGGGCCCGGTAAGGAATGCGAATCACTACCACCGTCATTCCGAATTCTTACGAGACCATCAAAAGCTTAATCCGAATGGGTTTTGGTGATTGCTTGAATGATATGCTCCCGGACCGAGGACCAGTAGCGGTCGGCGCCTGTAAACATCAAGTCGTTGTGTCCGGCGCCCTCGATCTCGACCAGGCGTCTGTCCTTACTTGCGCTGGCTTTATAAAGGGCTCTGGCATCGGAAATGGGGATGATCTGGTCAAGTGTGCCGTGAATGATCAGCGTCGGCAGGTCAATGGCGGACATCATATCGATGTTGTCCATGAACTCCGGCAAATCCTGTCTTTTCAAATCAATACCGCTCAGCCTGTAGATGAGCTTCAGTCCATCGGCATACGGGCTGTCCAGAATCAGGCCGCACAATTTTGAGCCATGGCGGGATGCCAGAAATATCGCAGAGGCGCTGCCAAGGGATCGGCCCATGACCAGAATACGGCTGAACGTCCTGGCCCACGGTCTGCGCCATACGGGGGATGTCATTTATGAGGGCTTGGGCATCGTCAAACATGAGACTGTACGCCGGAAGGCCCGTGCTTCTGCCGTACCCCCGATAATCGACACTCCAGAACGAAACGCCGCAATTGGTAAAAAAGGAGGATATATCGTCATAGTCGGCTGCGATTTCGCCATTGCCGTGGAAGAAAAGCAGGAGCGTCTCGCTTGTCGGGTGAAGATGCAGATATCCGCCGATTCTGGCGTTCCCGGATGCGGTGACGGTCCGGATGCCTTCCGGGACATAGCCCGGCTCTTCTTCTCTGGGGTGAAACAGGATGCGGGATATGATCTTGTCGTCTGGTTTCATGAATTGTCCATTTTTTTAAACAGGTCAAAGCCCTATGCAGGCTCTGCCCTGTCTGATTATTCCTCATTAATTACGAATTCATATGGTGTCTCCGTATTTCCCCAAAGCATCCAAACTGGTCATCTCGAAAGGCGATACAACATTTTCTTTTCAACAAAATAGTATCATTTTTTCGAAACTGTCACCAGTAAAAAGGCATCATTTTCAAACAGAATAAGTCGATAGGCTTAAGATGCCTTGATCTTTTTCATTTCCGAATACAGTTTAAAGAACCGGCTTTCGGCTTCCGCACTGCCGATCAAAATCAGCTCGATATTTTCGCTAATACGAAAGGAAGGACCTGGATTTATAATCTTTATCCCCTGGTCGTAGACGGCGATCACATTGCAGCCAGTCTGTTTACGAATCTGGCTTTCAGCGAGGGATTTACCCACATAAGATGGAGGCACAACAACACGAAATATATTTAACCCCTCGCCCAGCATTAACAATTCATCGGGTTTTAACAAGTTGATGATCGTGTTGGCGGCCATGGAAGCATAAGACATTACCAGGTCCGCACCGGCAGTGTGCAATTTGGATATATTCCTTTCGGTACTAGTGCGACTGATGATTTGTGTATCGGGACACAGCCTGCGGCAGTAAATGGTTAGGTAAATATTCGTTGGATCATCATGGGTTGTGATGATGATCGAAGGAGCATTCTTGATTCCGGCCTGCATAAGGGTATTGATGTCAGCGGCGCTACCGTAGATATAACGCTCATTGCCTATAAGTCTTTTATTTTTTTCTATAATCCTGTAATCTATATTGCGCTCCAGCAAGGCCTCACCGGCAGCCTGGCCGACTCTGCCACCGCCCAGGATCAATACTGGAGCCTGGTGTTTAATATCTCTGCCGAACTTTTCATCGTACTCGCTGAATTGTTCAGCGGATCCGGCCAGTAGAAGAACGGTGGTCGGATTGATAAGGGTTTGAGCGGTGGGTATTATGAATAGACCCCGCTCCCACACGCCCACCACATTGACTCCGACTGTCTCACGCAACTTGCTTTGCTGAAGTGTTTTGCCTACAAGAGATGTCCTCATGGTTGGGGCCTCCGCGATCAGGAGCGATTCAATCTTCCCGATAACGTTGGCCTTGGTGGATGTACCAAGAACTCTGCGAGCCAATGATTGCCCCAGCATTTTCGTGAATTGGAATACGTATGTGCAACCAGAAAGTTCAAGAATATCAACCGAATCATCAAGATCAGCATTGGCAATGATGGGAACCTTTTTAGATATCTCACGAACTGTAAAGGCGATGTTGGTATTCATCATATCGTCGACATTGGCGACTACAAGGGCGGCATCTTCAACTTTCAATTGCCGGTACGTTTGCGGATTACCCAATTCTCCCACCGCCACTCGGAGGTCTAAATCCTGAAGATCCAAGGCCTGGTGCACATCCTCTACTATGACAACGTATTCATGATGATACTTGCGGAATTTTTCTGCCAGGTTTATCGTAACAGGATCATAGCTTGTAAGGATGACATGGTTTTTGGTGCCCTCGGGCAATCGCCTGGGCGCTCTGGCCTTGGCCTGGGCTTCCACCCACGGCAGATAGAAAAACTGGATAAACGTAAAAGGAAGCATCGTGAGGAGAAACACGATCCCCGACATGAGGACAACAATCGAGAAAATCTTGCCAAGATCAGTGGAAAAAGTAATATCACCAAAACCAAGGGTGGACATAACCGTTAGCGTCCAGTAAAAGCCGGTAATCCAACTGAATTCTCGGTTTTCAAATACCATCAAAAAGTGAAATAGAATACTGTAGACGGTAACCATTGCGATCAGAGAGATGAAAAATTTTATTAATAACCAAATGTTCCGCTCTTGTTTTTTCGTTATTAAATGAATGAGTTCACTGAAAATAAGCTTCATTGCAATGGTCCGTTTAGTAATATGTTGAATTCGACGCGAGTGTGTATTTGCACAGATCAACAGGCTTTTTTTGTCGAATCAATTAGTTGAAAAGTTTCTGGATATCTTTCCAGCATGTAAATGATCACAGGAGCACCTACGATATCTGTTTTTCTATTCTTCCAGCATGCAACCCACTATCTCAATACATTCTTTCAATATATTATCGAATAATACTAAACAAGATATTTTGGCACTTTAGTTTTTTCTGTATATCATGCTGAGGAGGGTAATTTCAAAACTCACCAAAACCGTCACACCGGCGGAAGCAGGTATCCAGAACCGATTGGAATGACTGGATTCCGGTCTCCGCCGGAATGACGATGATTGACTTTTGCAATTGGCTCTGAGAGATGAATATAACAGTTTCTGAGTGAAATCTGGAAATTTGGGGAAATCTGGGGGGGAAATCTGGAAATCCGGGGACACCTTACTTAACTCCCGAACAAAATCGAAATCAATGTGTCCCCAGATTTCCCTCGGGCAAGAATTAAGTAAGATGTCCCCGGAATTACCCGAGATTGACTCAAAGGGGTTGCAAAAGGAGAGGCAGGACAAAAGCGGATCAACCGGCTGCCTTATAAAAGCACAGCCGGTGGGTTTACAAAATGCAGGATTAAGACTTTAAGATGACTATTTCATCTCTTTGATTTTTTCGGTCAGCTCGGGCACAAACTCGAGAAGATCGGTGACAATGCCGACGTCTGCAACCTGGAAAATGGGGGCCTTGGCATTTTTGTTGATCGCAACCATAAAGGGGTTGCCCTTGATCCCGCCCATGTGCTGAAACGAGCCGCTGATCCCGAGCGCCATGTAGACCTTGGGTTTGACGGTCTTGCCGGATGTTCCCACCTGCCGGGATTTTTCCAGCCATTTGGCGTCCACGATCGGTCTGGAGCAGGAAACCACCGCGCCGATGGCATCGGCCAGTTCCTGGGCAATATCGATATTCTCCTGATCCTCGATGCCGCGGCCGACCGAAACCAGCACGTCGGATTTGGTGATATCCACATCTCCCACTTCTGCTGCCACAACTTCAAGAAACCGGCGTTTGGCTTTGCAGTCGCCGGCCTGGCCGGACTTATCCACAACAGTGCCGGATGCCTTGCTGTCATCGGAGAGAAAACACCCCGAACGCACATTCATCACGGCGCCCGCGGAGATGTCGCAAAGAATATGCGTGCTGACCTGGCCGCCGAATTCCTGGCGGATCACTTTTAAATTCGCGCCGTCAATACCTTCAATGCCGACAACATCCGGAACAAAGGCCGCATTCAGTTTAATGGACAGCCCCGGGGAAAGATCCATGCCGAAGGTATCGTTCGGGATCAGCGTGATGGCGCCTGCAGGAAGGACATTGACCAGAACACCGCGCAGAATTTCCGCATTGGGATAAGCCAGCGCCGGATTGTCGACTTTCCATACCTCGGAATACACCCCGGCCATTGCCGTACAGACAGCATCCAGTTCAGCGCCTGCGCCGCAGACGATAGCAGTGACCGCTGCTGCCGGATCGATTTTTTTGGCTGCCACGATCAGCTCGAAAGCGGAATCATCGGCAGTTCCATTTTTATGGGATATATAGGCAAAAATCTGTTGCGTCATTATTTGATCCCTCCTTTGGACTTTAAGAGTTCAATCAGTTTTTCAACGATTTCATCGGAGCTGCCTTCCAGCATTTCAGCGCCTTCTCCCATGTGCGGCACAAAATAATCCACCCGCTTGACCTTTGCGCCGGCAGCGCCGACAGATCCCGCGGCAATGCCCAGATCGCCAGAGCCATGAACCGGAATCTCAACAGAGGCGACTTTTCGAATCCCCCGAATCCCGACATAGCGGGGTTCATTGATGCCGGTCTGAATGGAAAGCACGCAGGGCAGATCGATCTCGCTCATTTCCTGGTTGCCGCCTTCGATTTCACGGCCGACTTTGATGACTTTGTCGCTGACGATTTCAATCTTGTTGACCAGGGATGCATACGGCATATCGAGCATGGCGGCCAGCATGCCGCCGACCTGGGCGGCACCGTCATCGGCCTGGGCGCCGGTCAAAATCAGGTCGTATTTGCCCTTTGCGACCTCCGCCTTTAAAATGGCGGCAATGCCCTTGCCGTCCGAGCCGTTAAAGGCATCGTCAGACAGCAGAACGCCCTTGTCCGCGCCCATCGCCATTTCACGCCGCAGAATCTCCTCTGCGTCCGCATCCCCGACCGTTACCACGGTGACGCTGCCGCCGACATTATCCCGAATCTGAATGGCTTCTTCAACGGCGTAATTGTCCCATTCATTGACCGAGTACACCAGATCGTCCCGTTCAATGTCCGTACCCTTGCTGTTGACCACGATTTCATTTTCAGCAGTATCTGGTACTCTTTTCACGCATACCAAAATTTCCATGCTTTTCCTCCGCGCTAAATGTTAATTCGTTTTTGATATCATCGATTACAGTTTACGCTGTTTCCAGATGCCGCTCAATCAGTTCGCACAGATCAATGGCTTCCATTTTTCCTTCCAGACCGGCGACCTTGATGGCATCCTCCATATTCACCAGACAGAACGGACAGGCGGTTACAATAACGTTTGCCCCGGCCTTGCTGGCCATCTGGACCCGCAGCACGCCCATCCGCTGTTCTTCTTCAGGCTCGTAAAACAGCATCAGTCCGCCGCCGCCGCAGCAGAACGAGCGATCCCGGCTTTTGAGCATGTCCACGCGCCTTAACCCCGGAATGGCATCCAGGGCCTCGCGGGGATCTTCATAAATGCCGTTATGCCTGCCCAGATAGCAGGGATCATGGTAGGTGTAGACCCTTGTTAAATCCTCAACGGGTTTGAGGCGGATTTTGCCATCCCTGATGCTTCGCGTCAAGGTCTGGCTGATATGCTCGACCGGCGGCAGTCCCGTGTATTCATTTTTCAAGGTGTTGAAGGCATGGGGATCGGCATGTGATGATTTTTGTAACCCCGGTGGCCAGAATGGCTTCGGTGTTATGGGACTTGATATCCTGAAACAGCATTTCCTCACCGAATCGCCGGATCTCATTGCCGCTGTCCTTCTCGTCCTTGCCCAGAATCCCGAAATCCTCGCCCGCAGCGCTCAGCACACAGGCGGTGGCCCGGGCGATGTTCTGCATCCGGTCATCGTATGAGGTAATGCTGTCCACAAAATACAGGGTCTGGGCTTCATCGCCGTTTTCAAACAGCTTGACATCACAGGTTTCCGGCAGGGTTTTTGTCCATTCGGCCCGCTTTTTCTCCATCTTGCCCCAGGGATTTCCCCGTTTTTCCAGGGCTTTCAGGGGTTTTTGAAGCGATTGCGGCACCAGGCCCTCATCCACCATGCCCCGCCGCAAGTCCACGATCTTGTCGATGTATTCGATAAAAATCGGGCATTCGGCCTCGCAGGCGCCGCAGGTGGTGCAGGACCAGATTTCATCCTCGCTTAATATCGAACCGATCAGATGCTCGTCCTTGGGCGTCATTTCCCCGCGGATGGGATAGTTTTTAAAAGCATAATCCCGGCACTTGATCGAAATAAACCGCGGGGACAGCGGGCGTTTTACGGCATTGGCCGGGCACTGGTCCGAGCATCTGCCGCAATCCGCGCAGGAATAAAAATCCAGCATGTGCTTCCAGGTAAAGTCCTCATATTTCTTGACGCCGAAGGATTTTAGCTCATCCAGCTTGTTTTCTTCCACACCCCACTGAACCGGCTTGATTGCGCCTTTTTTCAGCTTCATGAAAAACACGTTGGGAATCGAGGTGATGACATGAAAATGTTTTCCCATGGGCAGAAAACACAGAAAGAAAAAGAAAATCAGATTATGAAGAAAATAGGCCCCGAGATGGAGATTCTGCAGCGTTGGAATGCTCGTGCCGCTCAGGATGCCGGCTGCCATCCACGCGCCCATTCCTGGCAGCAGAAATTCGGAATTCAGGCCTTTCTGAATCTGGGCAGCCGCCTGCGTACCCTCGAAAATCATGTCGCAGGTCACCAGACCCGTAATCAACATCAGCACAAATACAGCCTCGGACGTATGATCCTTGCCGTATTTCTTGGGAACAGCATAGCGTTCGGGCCGGAAGACGCCCCTTCGAAGCATGCCCACCACGCAGGCCAGAAACACGGCCGTGGCGGCAATATCCTTCAGAATATTGTAATAGTGTCCGGCCCATCCGCCCAGACCCGGCAGTACGAATCCGGCTTTGAAGCCGATAATGACCAGGGTGATGGAGCGAAGCGACAGGATCATGAACCCTGCAAACAGAACGATGTGAAGTACCCCTGCCATCATGTACCGGGGCTGGCGGTACTGAGCAAAGGCGAACTTGAACATGCCTGCCAGCCTTTCCTTGATATTGTCCAGGCGGGGATCGGGTTTGGCGCGGACCAGGGGTGCAGTCCGCTTGGCGATGATGTAGGTAAAGCAGGCCACCCCGATAATTAAAATGGCGATTGAAAAAAACATCGTGGGAACAAATCCAAGCACCCAAGCCTTAGCCGGAGAGATTAAAGCGGTTTCCATTTTTTACTTTCTTTCTCCCTTCGATTGTATTATTTTTGTTTTAGTCATACTAACACATTTATTATCAGAAAAATATTTTTAGCGGCTTTTTTCTGGCTGGAAATGAATGAGTATTCATTCATTTAAACAAAAAATCCATTTCCGTCAAGTAAAATTTATCGTTTCTGAACGTCCGTTCGGAATCATTATCTGATAATGGAGAGTATTTCAATGATTAATTGATGTCTTAAAAAAAAGCCACGTCGGCATCGCTTGCACTGAATCCGCCGGTTTTTAATAACCCCTTCGAATTCATGATTTATTTTGAATTCATCATTATTTAACAGCCACATCATTTTGTGGTATCCAGTTACAGGAAAAGGAGACCGTTATGACAGCGTCAGTCAACTATCAAGACAAGCCCTGGTTGAAGCATTATGAAAAAGGGATCCCTGAAACCATTCAATTTGAAGAAACCTGCATTCCATCATTTCTGGAACGCTCCGCCAAAGAGTTTCCCGATCATACGGCACTTCTCTTCCAAGGATTCAAGGTTACTTACCGCCAGCTTAATGACATGGTGAACCGTTTCAGCGCCTGCCTTTCCGGTTTCGGAATTCAAAAAGGCGACAGCGTTGCCCTCTTGCTGCCCAATGTCATTCCCTGTGTGGTAGGCTATTATGCCACATTGAAAATCGGCGCCATTGCCGTTATGAACAACCCGCTGTATTCGGACCGGGAACTGCTGCACCAGTTCAATGATTCCGGATCAAAACTCTTGATTACCCTGGATCTTCTGGGCAACCGGATGATTGACCTCAGAGCCAAAACCGGCATCCAGCACATTGTTTACACCTCCATTGGCGATTATCTGCCTTTTCCGAAGAATCTCCTCTTTCCCCTGGTCGCTAAAAAGAAAAAACTGGCCGCAGATGTCAAGTCCGCCCCGAATGTGCATAAATGGAAGGAAGTGCTTTCAACTGCAAAACCGGATTTTTCGGGACCGGATCTTTCCTTTGACGATGTCGCCATGTATCAGTACACGGGCGGAACCACCGGCGTTTCAAAAGGCGTTATCCTGACACACGGCAACCTCAGCCGCCAGGTTCAGCAATTGCAATCCTGGTTTCCCGGTTTTAACAAGGGCCAGGAAATGATGCTGGGCGCACTTCCGTTCTTTCATGTTTTCGGCCTTTCGGTTGCCATGAATTTTGCCATCTACATGGGATGGGGGGATATTCTGGTGCCCAAACCCCAACCCGAACCCCTGCTTGAGACCATCGGCAAATTCAAACCCACGTTTGCGCCCCTGGTTCCCACCATGTATATCGGCATGCTGAACCATCCGCTGATTCAAAAAACCGATATGACTTCCATCAAGGGATGTTTTTCCGGAAGTGCTCCCCTGCCGGTCGAAGTCATCCGGGATTTTGAGAAAAAGACCGGGGCCGTGATTGTCGAAGGCTTCGGCATGACCGAATCCACGCCGGTCACCCATGTCAATCCCTTTGCCGGCGGCAAGCGCAAGGTGGGAAGCATCGGCCTTCCCATTCCCTGCACCGAAGCCAGAATCGTGGATCTGGGTACCGGCAGCACCGATATGCCGGTTGGAGAAACCGGAGAGTTGATTGTTCGCGGTCCCCAGGTCATGAGAGGCTATCTGAACAAACCCGAGGAAACCGCTCAGACCGTTACCGATGGCTGGCTGCACACCGGAGATATTGCCATGATGGATACCGACGGTTATTTCTTTATCGTGGACCGGAAAAAAGACATGATCATCTGCGGGGGATTCAACGTGTATCCACGGGATGTCGAAGAAGTGCTTTTCAGTCATCCCAAGGTTCAGGAAGCTACAGCCATCGGCGTTCCCCATCCCACGCGGGGAGAAAGCGTCAAGGTCTTTGTCGTATTGAAAAGCGGACAGACCGCAACTGAAGCGGAACTGATCGAATACTGCAAGGGGGGCCTGGCTGCATACAAGCTGCCGTCCAGCATTGAATTCCGGGCGGAGCTGCCCAAGACCAACGTCGGCAAGGTGCTGAAGAAGGATCTGCGGGCGGAGACGCTGAAAAAGGGGTAATTATGTTTGAAACAAAGGGGCGATTCTCTCGAATCGCCCCTTTGTCCGAGAATCGCAACTTGATTCTCGGACCTCGGTCATCCGCCTTGTTTGTCTGCCGAATTCTGACGCCTTTCTCCTGCCTTTAATCAGCCCCCAAAAGACACTTCGGGAATTTCCACCGCAGCACCGCAGGAGTTCATGATGGCCTTCATCTTTCCATAGGTTACGGGCAGGACCGACTGAACAAAGTATTCGGCGCTTCTTACCTGGCCTTCATAGAACGCCGCGTTCTTGTTCTTTTCGGCAGCGGTCCGGCGGGCTTCGGGATCAAAGCCGCCGGCCAGTTTTTCCAGAAGGGGCGCCGCAATCGATGCACGCCACAGCAGCATCCATGCCATCACCACATCGCCTGCAACCTCAAGGAATGGATGTGCATGCGCAAAGGCAGTCATTACCTGGGGAGACATGGCCGTTGCACCCAGGTGCATGGCAACTTCGCCAAGCTTGTTAACCGCGGCTTCCAGTTTTACAGCATAGGCTTCGATACCGGCAATTCCCTTGGCAGCGGCAATGGTCTTCTGCATTTCTCCGAAAAGATCCATGACCGGTTTTCCTTTTTTCATTCCCAGTTTTCTACCCAGAAGGTCCATGGCCTGAATGCCGTTGGTTCCTTCATAGATCATGGTAATGCGGCAGTCCCGCATGAGCTGTTCCATCGGATATTCCTTGATATAGCCGTAACCGCCGTATACCTGAACACCGTGACTGCAGACTTCAAAGGCCTTGTCGGTGATATATCCTTTGGCAATCGGTGTCAGGATCTCGACAAGTCCCTGATATTTAGCCTTTTCATTTTCGTCGTCCGTGATGGCGAGCTTGTCCGAACAAAACCCCACGTAGTACAGGATGCTTCTCATGCCTTCCACATAGGATTTCATGATCATGAGCTGGCGCCGGACATCCGGGTGCTGAATGATCGGCACCGAGGGAGCTGCTTCATTCATGGACTGAAGCAGATTCTTGCCCTGTTTTCTTTCCCTGGCGTAGTTCAGGGCGTTCATGTAGGCTGATGAGGCACAGCTGAAGCCCTGAAGCCCCACAAGAAGCCGGGCTTCGTTCATCATCAGAAACATGGCCTTCATACCCTTGTTCTCATCGCCAAGAAGCGTTCCCCGGCATTTTCCCTTTCCCCCAAGGGACAGGGAACAGGTGGAATTGCCGTGAATCCCCATTTTCTCCTCAATGCCCGTGCAGACCACGTCATTGAATTCTCCCAGGCTGCCGTCATCATTGACCCAGACTTTTGGCACCAGAAACAGCGATATGCCTTTGGTGCCGGCAGGCGCGCCGACAATACGCGCCAGAACCGGATGAATGATGTTATCCGCCAGGTCGTGCTCGCCGCCCGAGATAAAAATCTTGGCGCCGGTAATGGAATAAGTGCCGTCATCATTTTTTACCGCTGTCGTGGTCAACGCGCCCACGTCGGATCCGGCCTCAGGTTCGGTCAGGAGCATGGTTCCGGCCCATTCGCCGGTGTACATTTTTTTCAGAAACAGTTTTTTCTGCTTTTCGGTTCCGAATTCCTCAACCAGTTTGCCGGCCCCATGGGTCAGTCCGGGATACATCATAAAGGCAAAATTTCCGCCAACCAGATAATCACTGGCAGCCAGAGAAACGGTTCTGGGCATTCCCTGCCCTCCCCACTCCGGATCTTCCGGCATCGCCACCCATTCGCCTTCCTTGATCAGATCATACACCCGATGAAAGGATTCAGGCACGGAAACCACGCCGTTTTCCAGTTTGCAGCCTTCTTCATCTCCGATCTTCTGGGTGGGAAGCACTTCCTTTATGGCCAGGTTTCTGGCTTCGGATATGATCAGGTCAACCGTCTTTTTGTTAAAGTCAGCATATTTTTCGTGCTTACTGAGTTCTTCAACATGAAGCTGTTCATGAAGAACAAAATCCACATCTCTTCGGTCTGCAATAGGCTGTGCCATAGTTAGTTTCTCCTTATGGGGGGTTGTAAAATTATGAAAATTTAAATATCTGTGATCGTATCTTTCATGCACGGGCAAACGCCGAGAAGCTACGCGGTCATTGGGTATTGCCGATGCCCCTGATAAATAAATCGATTAACGGATCCGCCATGGATACCAGATCGTATTTGCCTCCGGAATGGAGCCAGTTGTTGATGGTTTCATCCACGGCCCCCACGATAAAGCGCTTGACCAGGCTGAGGTAAAGATCCTTTCTCATGCTGCCGTCCGCCTGACCCAGTTCCACAATCTCGGAAACGATGTCCAGATACATCTTGGACATTTCACGAATCTGGGGGTCTGCGGCCCGGCTGTTCTGGTGCGTTTCAGCCTGATAGACAATGGCCATATTCTTGTCACGCTGGAATTCTTCCAGATGTCTGCGGATTAGATTCCGAAGCTTTTCAACCGCATTGTCCGCCTTTGACACTTCTTCTCGAAACAGATCGAATACCTGCTTGGTCTTGTAAGTAAAAAACTGAACCAGGATATCGTCCTTGTTTTTGAAATAGAGATAAATCGTTCCATCGGCCACACCCGCTTCTCTGGCAATATGGGATATGGTGGACTGATAGAATCCCTGCTCAGCAAATACCATTACGGCTGCTTCGAGGATGCGGTGATATTTGTCATTATTTTTGTCTCGGGTACTGATAACAGCCTCCTTACGATACCAACAAAATGATGAATGAATATTCATTCATTTAACAAAACACGGCTTCAATAGTCAAGTAAAAATATAAGATCGAACAAAAGGACTTCTGATATAATGAATGAACCATCATTCATACTGGCAAATGCCGGGTTTTTTCTTGACACAATGACGGGTAGTTTCCTATAGTCGCAAAAATAATTATCCAAGCGGTCTTGAACAATCAGACATTGTTCTCTTAAATTATTTTATGAGAGGAGTTCCTCATGGCTGTCAAAATCATCATCAGGCGAATTGTTCCCGAGGGCAAGACGAATCTGTTGACACCGCTTTTGAGAAAACTCAGAGCGCTTGCCATGAATCATTCCGGATATATCTACGGTGAGACCCTGCGATGCGCAACTGATCCCCGGGAATTTCTGGTCATCAGTTCATGGCAGTCAGAAGCGGACTGGGAAACCTGGCTGCATCATCCTGAAAGGGCCGAGATTCAGGATCAGATCGATGTATTGATCGGCCAGAAAACAGAATATCGAATATATACGAACACCTGATGCAAAAAAAACTGTTTTGTCCGTATTGCGGCCTGCGACTGAGCGAAAAATTTTATGAAAACCGGAACCGGCTTTTCTGCAGCCATTGCAATGATCCCATTTATGAAAATCCAACCCCTGCGGCCTGCCTGGTTGTAACAGACGCGCAGGGACGGATTCTTCTGGTTCAAAGAAGCGTTGACCCTCAAAAAGGACTGTGGTGTCTTCCCGGTGGCTTCATTGAACTGGGAGAGTCCCCGGAATGCGCCGCGCTTAGAGAGCTTTACGAAGAAACCGGACTGACGGGCCGTATTCATAAGCTTCTGGGTGTAACAACCAACCCCAGCCGGTTGTACGACTCGGTCCTGCTGGTGGGCTACTGGGTCACGGCATATTCCGGAAACCTTATTGCAGGGGATGATGCTTCCGATGCTGCGTATTTTCCCCCCGGCAACCTGCCGGAGATTGCCTTTGAGAGTCATTTGAAGTTTATTCGGGGGCTGACAGCCTCTTGTTGATGAGGTTATGTTTCACCATTAATGGGTTTTAACAATCATGCATATTCCCGCTTATCAAATCCACAATGTTCTGAACACCTATAGCCTACAACTTTTCAAAGCCGGAACCGCCGCTCAGATGGCAGATTCCGGTTCGGATCCGTCCACCGGCCGAATGTCGCCGGAAACCAGGCGCATGGCGATGATTGACAAGGTTTCCGCGGAGATCGTTCAGCGCATTACCAGCCTGGATACCTTAAACGCCAGGCACATCGCCCCTTTACCGGTTCCAGCCAGCCGAACGGATGCCCAGCGTACGGAAATCCGATACAATCAGTTCGTGTTCAACACCCTGGATATCCACAACAACAAAACGTCCCGAACCCTTTCCATTGAAGATTCGATTTTTTTTATCAAAAGGGACCCGCCCTGAGTGATGCCAAAGCGGCAGCAAAGAAATTCACAATGCAAACAACCTGCAAGTTTATTGCAATTCCCTTGATTAAAGGACTGAACCCATGAAGTTTCCGATTGCGCTCGACCGTTATTCGCCTGTTCAATTTTCTCTTTCTCAGCCCCAACTGCTTGCCGATCAAAAAGAGCAACTTGGCCGAAACATTAAAATCGTCCGAGACAGCATTGTTTTCTTTACGGCTTACGCCAATGCCAAGGGTCTGGGGGGCCATACCGGTGGGGCTTTTGATATTGTTCCTGAATTGCTGATGATCGACGGCTTCGTCAAAGGCAGCCAGTCCGTTTATCCGGTTTTTTTTGACGAAGCCGGCCATCGGGTGGCCATTCAATATATCATGGCGGCTCTAAACGGGTTTATGCCGGCAGAAGCGCTTCTGCATTACCGGGAATTTGACAAAGGGCTTTATGGCCACCCTGAACGTCATGATGACATGGGAATTTTCTTCAGCTCCGGCAGACTGGGGCATATGTGGAGCTATGTCAACGGAATTGCTGCAGCCAATCCCGACAAATCGGTCATCCTGTTTGGCAGCGACGGGTCCCAGCAGGAAGGCGGGGATGCCGAAGCCGCGCGCTATGCCGTGGCCCGGGGCTTGAATGTCAAACTGCTGATAGACGACAATGACGTGACCATTGCCGGACATCCCAGCCAGTATATGAAGGGCTTTGATGTTGAAAAAACCCTGAACGGGCACGGTCTTTGTGTTGATGCCGGAAACGGTGAAGATGTGGATGTCCTGTTTGAAAGAATCCACAAAGCGCTGACCACCAGCGGCCCGTATGCCCTCGTCAATCGACGCAAAATGGCCCCGGGGGTTGACGGTATTGAAGGGCTGCCCAAAGGGCATGATGTAATTCCGGTAAATTTTGCCATTTCCTATCTCAAGCGAAACGGGTATGACGAGGCCGTAAAAATTCTGGAGACCCCTCTGCCCAAGCCAAAAGCTGCGCCGTACAAGGGCAGCACCCCCGAACAGGCCAAGAACAGGGATGATTTCGGAAAATATGTCTGCGAAATTTTAAAAGACATGCCGGACAGAAAAGAGCGTGTGATTGTCGTGGATTCCGATCTGGAGGGGTCCTGCGGCCTTCACCATATCCGAAAGGCCTTTCCGGAAGTCTATGTCCACGGCGGCATCATGGAGCGGAACAATTTTTCCGTGGCAGCCGGATTTGGAGCAACAGCAGGCAAACAGGGCATATTTGCCACGTTTTCCGCATTTCTGGAGATGGTGATCTCCGAAGTCACCATGGCCAGACTGAACCGGGCCAATGTGCTGGCACATTTTTCCCATGCCGGGGTGGACGACATGGCGGATAATACCTGCCATTTCGGAATCAACGCCTTCTTTGCCGATAACGGCCTTCTGGAAAACGATGCGACGCGGCTTTACTATCCTGCGGACAGCCTTCAGCTGAAAGCCGTGCTTTCTTCGATATTTTTTGAAACGGGCCTTCGGTTTGTCTTTTCAACCCGGTCCGGCACCCCGTATATTTTAGGCGCCGACGGCAAGCGCTTTTTCGAAGAGGGATACACGTTCATTGCCGGCAAGGACGACCTTATCCGGGAAGGCAGCGACGGCTACATCGTTACCTACGGAGAAATGCTGTACCGGTGCCTGGATATTGTCGAGGACCTCAAAGCTCAGGGGATCTCAATCGGTCTGATCAATAAAAACACCCTGAACATGATTGATGAGGGCATGCTTAAGCGGATCGGCTCGGCAAAAGCGATTCTTACGGTGGAAACACAGAACGTCAAGACCGGCCTTGGTGCCCGGATGGGAACATGGCTTCTGGAGAGGGGCTTCCATCCCCGCTTTGCCTGCATGGGCACCTGGAAAGAAGGCCGCGGCGGCCTCTCTGAACAGATTCCGTATCAGGGGATGAGCAAAGATGCCATTTGCTCGCAAATCACCGCACTGCTGAAATAAGCAAATTAAGTTTATACCCGATTCGCAGATCACTCGGCTCCAGGCCCAAAACACTACCTTCAGCCTGGAGCCTTCAGTCATTTTGATACGGAGGATTTTTTTTGGTCATTGCAGGGCTTACCGGCGGAATAGCTTCCGGGAAATCAACGGTATCCGCCTTTCTTGAAGATGCCGGCGCCGTCATCGTGGATGCGGATAAAATCGCACGCGATGTGGTTCAAAAAGACCAGCCGGCATGGCGGGAAATCGTGGGCGCCTTTGGCCGGTCGATTCTGCTGCCGGACGGCCAAATCAATCGCATCCTTCTGGGAGACATCATCTTCAATGACCCGGCCAAGAAGCGAGTCCTGAACCAGATTGTCCACCCGGGGGTTTTTTCGGAAACCGCAACCCGCCTGGCTGAAATTGAAAAAAAACAGCCCGGTGCCGTCGTGATTCTGGACGTGCCGCTTCTGATCGAATCCGGCATGGACTCCGGCCTTTCAGATATCATCGTGGTCTATGTTCCGGAGTCGCTTCAGATCCAAAGGCTGATGACCAGAGATTTATTGACGCAGGCACAGGCCCTGGCGCGAATTCGATCCCAGATGCCCATCGAAGAAAAAAAGAAGCGCGCCACAATCGTTATTGACAACAGCGGCAGCCGAGAAAATACCCGCAATATTTCATTGCGTATTTATCAAAAGCTGCGTGATAAAATTATTGCGACTCGGACTAATCATGAATAGCCTCATTCTCGCATCCCTGATCGGCTTTAGCCTTGGCGCCACAGGGTATATTGTTTTCCGATTCTGGCTTTTACCCATCAGACGCTATCAGCGGATCAAAGGGCAGATTGCGGAGAGCATTGGTCACCATGAACTGAAACTGTCCAGCGGAAAAGCATTTCAGCTCTCGCCAGACCAGTCCGAAATCTTCCGGAAGCAATCGGTTTTGCTGACAGACGTCTATTATGACGACCTGCCCCAGTGGTACCGCATGGTTCTGGCCAACCGGAAAGAATCTCCGGATGACGCCTCCAAAAACCTTCTGGCATTATCCGGCATTCGGAATCCCGATCATGCCCGAAATCGCATCCATAACATCAAAAAAAGCCTTAATCTATCTCAGGAGCGGGCAAAAGGCTGATCCGGACTCTGGCGCCAGATTCCTGACTCCTGTCTAACCTCAAACCATTTCGAAAGGAAATAAAATCATGCAACGTACGTTATCCATCATTAAACCCGACGGGGTTTCCCGCAACCTTATCGGCAATGTGATTCAAAAGCTGGAAAAATCCGGATTAAACATCATCGCCATGAAAATGCTGCACATGACCCGGACTCAGGCGGAAGGGTTTTACGCCGTTCATAAAGAAAGGCCTTTTTTTGCAAGCCTGACGGATTTCATGTGTTCGGGGCCTGTGGTGGTGATGATTCTTGAAGGAGAAAACGCCATTTCAACATACCGGGACCTGATGGGCGCAACCAATTTCAAGAATGCCGCCGAAGGAACCATCCGCAGGGAGTATGCCACGGACATTGAAAAAAATGTGGTTCATGGCTCGGACTCTCCGGAATCCGCGGCCTTTGAAATGGGCTATTTCTTTAACAGCTTTGAAATTGTGAAGTGAAATCATCCACCGAGCGCATCTGTTTAGACCATATCACCATTGTCCTTCAACGTCCCCATTTTCCGGAAAATATCGGGGCTGCTGCCCGGGCCATGCGGAACATGGGGATTCGCCGCATGATCGTCGTTGAACCGGAAAACTATGACCTTTCCCGGGTGCTCAAAATGGCAACCCACGTGGCTGCCGATGTTGTACAAGAGATTCAGATCGCTCAGAATCTTCGGGAAGCGCTGTCCCCGTTTCACCTGGTTGTGGGAACCACCGCGCGGCTGGGCGGGGAGCGGGAAGTGGTTCTATCCCCTTCTCACATAGCCGACCGGCTGATACCTCTCTCCCAGGAGAACACCATTGCCATTGTTTTCGGACCTGAGGACCGGGGGCTTTCGAACGAAGACCTTCGTCTCTGCCATGAACTGGTCAATATTCCAACCGCCGAGTTCTCTTCACTGAATCTGGCTCAGGCCGTCATGGTCATCTGTTACGAGCTGTATACGGCAGGCAGGCCTTTAACAGAGGCAAACGCCCCCCGGCTGGCCACGCGCCATGAACTGGATGGCATGTATGACCAGCTTCGGGATATTCTGGTCCGGATCAGCTACATCAACCCGGAAAACCCGGATTACTGGATGAACAAGATCCGGCGTTTTTTTACCCGCTTACAGCTTAAAGCAGGGGAAGTCAGCATCATCCGGGGAATCTGCAGGCAGATTGACTGGTATGGAAAAAAATGCCGTGAAGACGGCAGGCAGGCAAAACGATAATTATTTTCCTCCCAGGAGCCCCTGAACGGATTTCAGGATATCGGCCGGCATCACGATGGTTTTGGCGTTGGGTGAGGCCGCCAGGTTTTTAAAGGCATCCACATAGCGTTCGCCCAGAAGATATAAGGCCGGCAGATGGCGATCCCCGATGGCGTCCGATACCCGCTCAATGGCCTCCTTCGTGGCATTGGCCATGATCACCTTGGCCTCCGCATCCCGCCTGGAGGCCTCCAGCTTCCCTTCAGCTTCCTGAATCTGAGCTTCCTTGGCGCCTTCTGCGTTTAATATCGCCGCAACTTTCTTGCCTTCCGCCTCGGTAATGGCGGCCCTTCGGGACCTTTCCGCGGACGCCTGCTTTTCCATGGCCTGCTGCATGGTCGGCGAGGGTTTGATATCCTGGATTTCCACGGTCTTGACCACAATTCCCCAGGCCGCCACATCGTCTGAAATCCCGCCCTTGAGCTTCGATTTGATAAGCTCCCGGGAGCTGAGCGCATCATCCAGATCCATCTCCCCGACAATGCTCCGCAGCGATGTCTGAATCAGGTTCACAATGGCAAACCGGTAGTCATCAATGCCATAGACGGCCTTCTGAGGTTCAATGACATTGATAAAGGCAAGGGCGTTTGTCATGATCACGGCATTGTCCCTGGTAATCACCTCCTGGGTCGGAATATCCAGAGAAATATCCTTGGTAATGACTTTGTGAGCAATGGCATCCAGATAAGGAATAACAAAATTCAGCCCCGGATTCAGGGTCGAGTGATATTTGCCCAGGCGCTGCACCACATGTTTGTACCCCTGGGGAACAATCCGCACGCCCATAAAAATCGTCAGAACAACCAGAACCGTTAATATTCCAATAACTGTCAGACCTCCGGCCATATGAGCCTCCTTTTCTTGAAGATTATTTTTTTTCCACCTTCAGCACATGCCCGTCAATACCCGAGACCCTGGCATAATCCCCCGGCTGTAGCACTTCTGCGCTGGTGTAGTCCCATTCTTCCGCCCCCAGAACAGGCAGGGTAAAGCGCACCCTGCCCCTTTCAAGCGACGTTGCATTGGATTTTACGACCATTCCCACTTCACCGAGTATGGCTTCCTGCGCCATTCCGGCCGTGGTTTTGTCCACCATTTTGGGTTTTAACACCCGAAACCATAGAAAGGTGAGCACCGATGAAGCCAACGTCCATGTAAACAATTGGACGCTGAAGGAAGCTTCAGGAAAGACATATAGAAAAAGCCCCACAAAACAGGCCCCGAGACCAAACCAGATGATGGTAAAGGACGGGATAAAGAGCTCGGCGCTGATAAGAATCAATCCAAAAGACAGCCAGTGCCACCACAGCATTGTCATGGAATTTCTCTCCGTTTTTACACAAAGGAATTGCGGAAAAAGATATATAAAGGACGGTTTTTGCCAAAGCATTTTAAAAAAACCCTGAATGGCTTGCATCAGTCCATTTGATGATTCAACCTATAGTAACTGCTGCTCCCTGTCAATATGGATGAACGCACCTTTCAGGGCAAACAGGACAGCGCTCGACGCCTCGTCCGGCTTCCCCCCCAGCCGATACCCCCGATATCAAAATCAAAGGTTCTCTCACGCACGTTCTGGATTTCCGATAGTCTCTTGATTAATATATACAACATAATTGTATTTTAGATAGTAAAAATTACATAATTGTCATGTTATTATGTTTTATATTTTTAATTGACACAGTTACTATTTTATATTTTTTATTATATTAGATAGTTATATATTTTATTTCCTTATAGCAAATATTGGCACACTATTTGTAATTAGAAACAACAAAAATCATATCACACTTTGTGGTAAGTAAGGAACGTTTTCATGATGAACGACCAAAAGGAGGAAATGGAATGAAGAAGATTGAGGCAATTATCAAACCCTTCAAGCTGGATGACCTGAAATCAGCCATGGCTGATCTCGGCGTTCAGGGAATGACGATTACGGAAGTAAAAGGTTTCGGCCGTCAAAAGGGACACACGGAGATCTACCGAGGCGCGGAATATGTTGTGGATTTTATCCCCAAGGTGAAGGTTGAAATCGTTGTCTCCCAGGAAATGGCTGAAAAAGTGGTGAATGCCATTTTGGGCAGTGTCAAGACCGGAAAAATCGGAGACGGAAAAATCTTTGTTCTGCCGGTGGATTCGGTCTGCCGGATCAGAACAGGAGAAACGGGAACAGAAGCAATCTAACGGAAATAATCATGGCCTGCGGGCCTGTAAGATATATTTAAGGAGAATAAAATGAAAAGAAAAGAAATATTGATTCTGGCACTACTTGCTTTTCCGGCCATTGCCTGGGGGGCGGAAGAGGTGGTTCCCACGATCGAGATCAACGCTGAAGCCATCAAAGGCGTGCAAACCCATCTTAATTATGTCTGGACCCTTGTGGCGGCTGCCCTGGTCTTCTTCATGCAGGCCGGCTTTGCCATGGTGGAAGCCGGCTTTACCCGTGCGAAGAATTCAATCAATATCATGATGAAGAACCTCATGGACTTTGCAGTGGGCTCAATTGCTTTCTGGCTGGTCGGTTTCGGACTGATGTTCGGCGTCACCACCACAGGCTGGATAGGTACCGACGGCTTCATGCTCAGTGATTTCATAGTGGGCGGTGACCCATGGGTTCTTGCCTTCTGGATGTTTCAGTGCGTGTTCGCCGCCACCGCGGCCACCATTGTCTCGGGCGCCATGGCCGAACGCACTAAATTCGTGAGTTACCTGGTTTACAGTGCGGTGATTTCCGCCGTTATCTACCCGATCTTCGGCAGCTGGGCCTGGGGCAGCCTTTTTCATGGTGGCGGCTGGCTGGAAAAACTCGGATTCATCGATTTTGCCGGTTCAACCGTGGTGCACTCCATCGGTGGCTGGGCGGCCCTTGCCGGAGCCATCGTTCTTGGCCCGCGCACGGGCAAGTACGGGAAAGACGGCAAACCCAGAGCCATTCCCGGGCATAATATTCCCATGGCCGCCGTTGGCGTCTTTATCCTCTGGCTTGGCTGGTTCGGCTTCAACCCCGGCTCCACAACCGCCGGCAACAAGGATATCGCAATGATCTTTGTCAACACCAATCTGTCTGCTGCAGCAGGCTGTATCATGGCCATGCTCACCTCCTGGATTATCTTCAAAAAGCCGGAGATCGGCATGAGTCTGAACGGCGCACTTGCCGGACTGGTGGGTATCACAGCTGGCTGCGCAAATGTCACCCCGGGAAGCTCCGTCATAATTGGCGCCATTGCCGGAGTGCTCGTGGTTCTATCTGTTCTTTTCTTTGACAGAATCGGGGTGGATGATCCGGTCGGCGCGGTTTCCGTTCACGGCGTCTGCGGTGCCTGGGGCACCCTGGCCGCAGGTCTTTTCAGCATGAAAGGGGTTACGGCCGGCCTTATCGGCGTCCAGTTGACAGGCATTGTCGCGGCCTTTATCTGGTCCTTCGGCACCTGCTTTCTCCTCTTCAAGCTTCTGAAAGCCGTCATCGGCCTGCGCGTTTCCCCTGAGGAAGAGCTGGAGGGTCTCGATGTCGCCGAACACGGTGGTCACGCCTACTTTGACTTCCAGATGAGCTCCAAACAGGCATGATTTTCAAGTTAACCTGAAAAAAGAGTGACGCGCCGCCAGGCTTTCCTGCCCGTTTTTTTAAAAAATAGCTTGACATAAAGAAACAATCGATGATAATTTTTCACGAAATCAAACATCAAGGAATTATCGTCTCGTGAATCAAACCATTACAGGCATATATTATTACGGGTATTTTTATTACTTTAGCACCGATCTGCCTGTGGTGTGCTGATACCCTGAGACATTATCCAGCACTTAGCCGTGGGCAGACTCTGCCCACGGCTTTTTTTTTCTAAAGGTCGTGGAGAAAAATTCTTCACGGCCTTTTTTTATTTTAAAAAAAAGGAGATCGACCATGAGCATTTTAGGCAAGCAGATTCGACTGGAGCGTATTATCAACCGAAATACCAGAAGAACCGTCATCGTCCCCATGGACCACGGCATGTCCATCGGGCCCATTCCCGGGCTGATCAATGTAAGAGAGGCGATCCAGAAGGTTTCCGAAGGGGGCGCAAACGCCATTGTCGAGCATAAGGGACTTGTAAAAGCGGGGCATCGCGGCCGGGGCAAGGATATCGGCCTGATCATTCACCTGTCGGCATCCACCAGCCTTTCGCTGCATCCCAATGCAAAAACCCTGATCTGTACGGTGGAAGAAGCCCTTAAGCTGGGGGCGGATGCCGTATCCATCCAGGTGAATCTGGGAAATGGCGACGAAAAAGAAATGCTGCATGATTTTGGAAGAGTCAGTTATGACGCAAGGGCCTGGGGAATGCCGCTGCTGGCCATGATCTATCCTCGCGGCGAGAACATCAAGGATGAATATGACGTTAATGTCATCAAACATGCGGCCCGGGTCGGCGACGAGATGGGGGCCGACATTGTCAAGGTATCCTATACCGGATCCACGGAATCCTTTCGTGAAGTGGTCCAGGGCTGCTCTGTTCCGGTCGTGATTGCCGGCGGCCCCAAAATGGACTCCGACATCGACATTCTGGAAATGGTCAAGGGTTCCGTAGATGCCGGCGGCGCAGGCGCTTCCATCGGCAGAAACGTGTTTCAGCACAGCGATCCGACAGCCATGACCATGGCCATAGCCGCCATTGTCCACGACGGCGCGGATGTGGACAGGGCCTTATCCTTCTTGAAATAAGACCGATGACTGAAGGCTGAATGGGAAAGGAATACAATGACGCGTACGATCTGGGTCAAAATTGATCCATGGGATAAAGACATGGCAACGACTGCCATCGAAAACGGGGCTGACGGGATTATGGCGCCGCCGGGTTTTTCCGAAAAAATAAAAGAGCTGGGAAGAATCCAGACCATTTCCCTGGATGGCGACATCAAGCCCGGGGAAGATGTGGTCTCCTGCCGGATAACCTGCAAGGAAGATGAAGAGGCGATCCTGAACATCTGCCGGGACAAGAAAGTCATTTTGGACTGTCAGGACTGGAGCATTATCCCCCTTGAGAATCTGATCGCCAGAGGCGCCGATGTCATCGCCCAGGTCAGCAGCCTGGAAGATGCCCAGACCGCCTTCGGCATTCTGGAAAAAGGCGTCCGGCATATTCTGCTTCATGCCCCCGATCCGGCATCCCTCAAACAGGCCCTGACCCGTTTACGGTCTCAGGAAGATAAAACCGTTCTGGAAATTGCCGAAATCCTGAGCATTCAGCCGGCCGGAATGGGCGACCGGGTCTGCGTGGATACCTGCACCATGATGACGGCCGGCCAGGGAATGCTGGTCGGAAACAGCAGCAGCGGACTTTTTCTGGTCCATGCCGAAAGCGTTTCCAACCCTTACGTGGCGCCAAGGCCTTTTCGGGTCAACGCCGGACCCGTGCATGCCTATACCCGCGTTCCTGGAGGCAAAACCCGGTATCTCTCGGAGCTTTGTGCCGGAGATCCGGTTCAGATCGTGGACAATGAAGGCAATACAACGACTGCCGTTGTGGGCCGCCTGAAGATTGAAAAGCGGCCCCTGATGCTGATCACGGCCTCCGCAAACAACAGGATTTTGACAACTCTGGTTCAAAACGCCGAAACCATTCGTCTGACCCGGCCGGATGGCGAGCCGGTGTCGGTGGTTCATCTGACGCCGGGAGACCGGGTGCTGGTCGCCATTGAACAGGGAGGAAGGCATTTTGGATATGCCATCCAGGAAACCATCACCGAAAAATGATGGCTTTGCAAAAAGTCCAGATGTCTGCGTTGAGCTTCATCCTTCGTCGTTGCGGCGTACCGGTCGTACGCCTCACTCCTCGGGACTCGCTCGCCTTGATCTTGAACTTTTTGCTTTGCCATCCCAGTTTTGACTTTTTTTGAATTCATTTAATATCGGGAAATAACGAGGAATGCATCACTTTATGAGCACGCACTCTGAAACACCAGCCGAAGATAATTCAGAGACAGAAGACCTGGACAGCCTTAGAAAAGCCATTGACGCCATTGATGAAAAAATCCTTGATTTGATCTGCACCCGGCTGGATACCGCCAGAAAAATCGGTGCGATAAAGGCAAAAAACGGCGGCCCGGTTTTTGACAGCGCCAGAGAAGCGCTGCTCCTTGGCCGCCTGAATCGCCTGAACCGCGGGCCGCTCAGCACGGGCGCCCTGCATTACATTTTCAAGGAAATCATTGCCGCCTCCCGGGAGATTCAAAAACCGGTGACCGTCGCCTTCCTTGGCCCGGAAGGCACGTTTACCCATCTTGCCACCCTGAATCATTTCGGCCGCGGGGTACAGACAGCGCCCCTTGCCAGGATCCGGGATATTTTTGCCGGCGTTGATAAGGAGATCTACCCTTTCGGGGTGGTGCCGGTCGAAAATTCCGTTGAAGGTGCGGTCAATTCGACGCTCGATCTGTTCTGGGAATCGGAAGTCCAGATCTGCGCCGAAATTTACCAGACCATCTCCCATGACCTGCTATCGGTTGCAAAAACCCTTGCGGACATTGAGGTGCTCTATTCTCATTCCCAGGCATTTGCCCAGTGCAGGGAATGGATTGCCAACCATCTTCCGGACTGCCGGCTGGAGCCCTGCGGAAGCACGGCCCTGGCTGCTCAAAAAGCCCTGGAGAATCCCAGATCCGGCGCCATTGCCGGCAGGGAAGCTGCCCGTATTTATCAGCTGCCGATTGCCGCCTCCCGGATTGAAGACAGTATCCGCAATACAACCCGGTTTCTTGTTATTGGAAAAAAGATGCCCGGCCGGACCGAGCAGGACAAAACCTCCCTTCTCTTTGCAACCCATCATGTTCCCGGGGCGCTTTACAAGGTCTTAAAGCCCATCAATGACGCCGGGCTCAATATGGTCAAGCTGGAATCCCGGCCATCGCGGCATGAAAACTGGAGCTATCATTTTTTTGTTGATATTGAAGGCCATATAGAAGATGCTCCGGTTCAGCAGGCAGTTGATGAAATGAACAAAATGTGCATGATGCTCAAATGCCTGGGATCCTATCCCAGGGCATGACAGACGAGGAAATCATGATTGATGCAGCAACACAGGTTTTTGCAGTGATGGGAAACCCGGTCCGACACAGCCTGAGCCCGGTGATGTTCAACCGGGCCATTTCGGAAACCGGATACAACGGCGTATACGTGGCTTTCCAGGTCGATGAGATCGGCCAAGGCATGGCCGCAATGCGTTCCCTGGGAATCAAGGGGGCCAGCATCACCATTCCGCACAAAATATCGATTCTGGGTTTTCTGGATGAACTGGACGCCATGGCCGAAAGCATCGGGGCCGTAAATACGGTCATCAGCCATGAGGGCCGGCTCAAGGGGTATAACTCGGACTGCCTGGGAGCTGTCACGGCCCTTGAAGAAATTACCCGTCTGGAGGGAAAACAAATTGCCATCATCGGCGCGGGCGGGGCTGCGCGGGCCATCGGTTTCGGCGTCAAATCCCGCGGATCCGGATTGACCATCGTCAACCGAACGGTTTCGAACGGAGAAAAACTGGCAGCAGCGCTGGGAGCGGAGTTTATTCCCATCTCGGAGCTTCGCTGCCCTTCCTTTTGACATTCTGATCCAGACCACATCCGTCGGCATGACACCGCATATCCATCAATCCCCGGTTCCGGATGCGTTGTTGACCCCCGGCCTTCTGGTCATGGATATCGTGTACGCACCGCTGAAAACCCGGCTTCTGAAAGACGCCGAAAAGGCCGGTTGCCGGACAATCAACGGCCTTTCCATGTTCATTCATCAGGCTGCGTTTCAATTCGAGCTGTGGACCCAAAGCCCGGCGCCTCTGGCCGTCATGAAACAATCCCTGATGGATTGCCTGAACAATCCCCGGAAGAACCATTCATAGAAGAGAGACTCATGATCGAAATTCAATCGCGCCCGGTCCAAAACACCACGGTAACAGTACCGGGGTCAAAGAGTTACACGCACCGCGCCCTTATCGTTTCCGCGCTGTCCGACGGCGAATGCGAAATCCGGAACGGACTGGACAGTGAAGACACCCGGCTGACCCGGGACGCATTGCACCAAATGGGCATTTTAATAGATCAGGGCCCGGCGTCGTGGCGGGTCCGGGGAGGCTATGGCACTTTGCAGCCTTGTGCCAACCCGATTTTTCTGGGCAATTCCGGAACTTCCATGAGGCTTCTGGCCGCGGTTTGTGCTCTGGGAAAAGGAAAATACATTCTGACCGGAACCCGGCGCATGCAGGAGCGGCCCATCCTGGATCTTCTGGAAGGACTCCATCAGCTCGGCGTCAGGACGGTATCGCTTGGCCGTCCGGGATGTCCGCCGATTGAAATCGAAGCCGGCGTGATTTCCGGCGGCAGCGTGTCGCTAAACTGCGGCACCAGCAGCCAGTATCTATCGGCCCTTCTTCTCATCTCTCCCTTCACGCAGAAAGGCATGGAGATCCGTGTTACCGAAGGCCCGGTTTCCAAGCCCTATATTGACATGACGATCGACATCATGAATCAGGCAGGCGTCAGCGTATCACGAAACGGGTATCAGCGTTTTCAGATTGCCGGAAATCAGAGATATTTGTCCCGGAGATTTTGCGTTGAGCCGGATATCTCCCAGGCCGGATATTTCTGGGCCGCTGCCGCGGTGACCGGCGCCACGATTACCGTCGCCGGCGTATCGCATGGTTCCCGGCAGGGAGACCTTCGGCTTCTGGATGTACTTTCATCCATGGGATGCACGACACATGCGGAGCCAAACGGCATTTCCGTTACCGGAGGTGAGCTTCGCGCGGTTGAAGTGGATATGGGCGCCATGCCCGACATGGTCCCAACCCTTGCCGTTGTGGCTGCTTTTGCAAAGGGCAAAACCGTCATCACCAATGTGGGGCATTTAAAAGCCAAGGAAAGCGACAGGCTGGGATCGGTTGTGGCAGAGCTCCAAAAACTGGGCATTGCAGCCGGATGCAGCGATACCGCCATGTGGATTGAGGGCGGAATGCCGAACGCTGCGCTGATTGACCCGCACAATGACCACCGCCTTGCCATGAGCTTTGCCATTGCCGGGCTCAAAACACCCGGAATCCGGATTGAAAATGAAACCTGCGTGGAAAAATCCTTCCCCGAATTCTGGAAGGTCTTTGAAAGCCTGTATCCATGAACATCTATCTGATCGGATACCGCTGCTGCGGAAAGACATCCGTGGGAAGAGCGCTTTCAAAGATACTGGGCCGGCCGTTTCTGGATACCGATGCAGCCGTGGTTGAAAAAGCCAAAATGACCATCAGCGAAATGGTTGATAGATACGGATGGGATGCTTTCAGAGACCTGGAAAAAAGCGTGATTGACCGGAGTATTTTACTGAACCGATATGTCATTGCAACCGGAGGCGGGGTGATCCTGAATCCCGACAATGTGCGGAACATGAAAAAAGCAGGACGGGTGATCTGGCTGAAAGCAAGCCCGGAAACAATCAGAGACAGGATGGCCGCTGACCCTGAAACCTCCTCGATCCAGCGGCCGGGTCTGACATCTTCCGGCACAATGAATGAAATCGAGGCTGTTCTTCTGGCCAGGCAGCCGCTTTACGAAAAGGCCAGCCATCTGATACTGGATACCGACATTCTGGGAATCGACGCCATTTGCCGGAAAATTATTGAAAATACACAGCAAGGAAACGCATGATGTCAGGCAATTCATTTGGAACCCTGTTTCGCATCACCACATGGGGAGAATCCCACGGCCCGGGAATCGGCGTGGTGGTGGACGGCTGTCTTCCCGGACTGAACCTGGATGAAGCCGTGATCCAATCCGCTCTTGATCAGAGAAAACCCGGGGGATCATCCGCCAGCACCCGGCGCAAGGAACCGGACAAGGCCGTCATTCTCTCCGGCGTATTCGAGGGCAAAACCACGGGAACGCCCATTGCCATCCTGATCGCCAATACGGACGCGGATTCAAGATCTTATGCGCCTTACGCCCAACTCTTTCGCCCCGGCCATGGCGACATCACCTATCAGTCCAAATATGGCATCAGAGACTGGCGCGGCGGCGGCAGGGCTTCGGCCCGGGAGACCGCCGCAAGGGTTGCCGCGGGCGCAGTGGCGGGTCTGATTCTCGACCAGGCGGGGATCCAGGTGGTTTCCTATACGCTGGAGCTTGGCGGGGTCCGGGCCAAGGTCACGGATTTAAGCCAGATCCTTCAGAATCCGTTCAGGTGCGCGGACAAAGACGCCGCAAGGGCCATGGCGGATCGGGTGGATCAGGTGCGAAAACAAGGGAACTCCATTGGCGGCATTGTCGAAATCCGCGTCACCGGCGCGCCCGCCGGCCTGGGAGAGCCGGTTTTCGACAAGCTGGATGCGGACCTGGCCAAGGCATTGATGAGCATCGGGGCCGTCAAGGGCGTTGAAATCGGGGACGGGTTTACGGCCGCATGCCGATTGGGCTCTGAAAACAATGACCCCATTACCCCCGAAGGCTTTTCATCCAATCATGCCGGCGGAATACTGGCCGGCATTTCAAACGGAGATGAAATCCGGGTCCGGGTAGCCGTAAAACCCATTCCCTCCATTTCAATGGACCAGCAAACCATCAATAGCCAAAATGAGCCCGTAACGATTTCGATCAAGGGCAGGCACGACATATCGGCCATTCCCCGCATCAACCCGGTCTGCGATGCCATGGTGAAGCTGGTTCTTGCGGATCATCTCCTGCGGCAAAAAGCCCTGTTCAATGCGAAGAAATGAAGCGTTTGGGGGGAATTATTTTGACGGATAATATTTATCGTTGCAAGCGGACAGGAAAAAGGAGAAGTCTATCTTTATGAAACCGAGAAGAACCGTATTGTCCGTACCCGGGCATGTTGAGAAAATGCACGATAAGGCCCTGAACTCCGGCAGCGATGCCATCATGCTGGATCTTGAAGACAGCGTGCCCGCGGACATGAAGGTGGAAGCCCGCGGCCGGATCATCCAGTCGCTGTTATCCCGCGACTGGCGCAATAAAACCGTCCTGTACCGGATGAACAGCCTGGATACCCCGTTCGGGTACCGGGATCTTCTGGAAGTCGTGGAAGCCGCAGGACCCGTTATTGACGCCATCGTGGTTCCCAAGATCTGCCATCCCGGAGATGTTCACTTTGTCAGCCGGATGCTGGACGGCATTGAACTCAGCATGGGATGGAGCAAAAGAATCGGCATTGAAGCCTCCATCGAAACCGCCGTGGGGCTTGAAGCTGTCTCTGAAATCGCCAGAGCCAGCGACCGGATTCAAACCCTGGTCTTCGGGGTTGCGGATTATTCGGCTTCGATCGGCGCCAGGCTGGTTTCCCTTTCCGGACACGGCGAAAAAGAGACAGAAATCTACCCCGGACACCGGTGGCATTTTGCCATGAGCCGGATGGTGATGGCTGCCAAGGCAAATGGCCTTCAGGCCATCGACGCGCCTTACGGCAATTTCAAAGACCTTGAGGGACTGAAACAGGGAGCGGCCATGGCCTGCGCCCTGGGATATGACGGCAAGTGGGCCATTCACCCCGATCAGATTGACATCATCAATCAGACGTTTTCACCTTCCAGCGAGGATATCGAACGGGCCAGAAAGGTTCTGGACGCCCATCATCAGGCAACCATCAAGGGGCTGGGAGCCGTGGCCGTGGAGGGCCGGATGGTGGATCAGGCAACGGTCCGGCTTGCAGAACTTCTCTGGGAGCAGGCCACTTGTCTGGGGCTTGTATAAGCGGCCGGGATCTCCCACAGACTCAAGTCATGAAAGCGAACCCTCAGGCGGCAAAACGGCAATATCGCCCACCGGATTTTTCCACGCTTTATAGCCGGCTCGACCTAACGCCGCTACCGCGCCATCCGTATAGCCCGATGCTTCAACCTGATGCCAAAGCGCCGTTGTTTTTTTCAATATTACATTGGGGGGCGCGGTATTTGTCTCTTCCGTGAAATGATTATAGCCGTCATCTCCCCGCCTGCAAATTCCATGCTCCTCCTGCAGCGCGTCAACGCATTGGTTGAATTCCGGCCAGAAGATCCGATCGGCACGAATGGCGCCTGTCAAGTCTGCCAGCAGTTCAGCCTCCTGGTCTCCATCCTTGATCGTTAACCAGGGCCCGATACCCAGAGGCCGCAGATTATCCGGACTGAATGCGAATTCACTCGGCGATATACCTGTTGTCGTCTTTTTTGTAGACAGCATATCGGGCGTATATGCCAAAAGGGTGGTTAAATCCGGAAATCAATATTCCGCCATCATCAAGCAACGCTCCCATCGATAACCGCATCCTTTCCCTGACGCTTTTTTCAAAATAAAGGAGAACGTTCATACACCGGATAACCCGGGCGGGCGGCAATTGAAGATCTTCGATATCCGATTCGATAAATTTCAGATTTTCTGCTTCGAAGTCTTTGATATGATTATATACGAGCCTGTTGCCGTCCTTTTCAAAAGTTTCGCTGGCGTTGATCATCAATAACTTTCAACTGGGGGAGAAGATCCGCAAAAAGCGATTTGAATCGCGCTCTGGCAGCCTTCGGATTATCGTGCAATGGTTTCATTTGCGGCTGGAAATATTCAAATTTTCCATCACGGTTGAAACAGGCGTAATGGCCCTCTGCATCGTAAAGAACATAGCGGGCAAATGAACGATCAACCCCGTAAACGGACCAGTCCGGCATATTCCTGGCGGTATCCGCCGTAGTCACCGGAGGAAATCCGCACCCCAAATCGACAAAAACCGGCTGTCCATTACTTGAAAGCCAGGTTTGTCGAGCGACATAGGCATCCAGTTTTCTGTGGCGGCCCGGCGATGTGACAGGCGGAATTCGGCCCCCCCAGGCAGAAGGCAGCATGCCAGGAGTGACGGTGGCCAGCAGCCAAATCATCTGGGGATTAAACTCCGTTGCCGGATATGATGCCCGCTTCATGAGTGCGAGCATGCGCAGAATAACGCCCCTGGTTTCTGTCGATAACTCCGGAAAAGAAATATTATCGGCAAGTGAAATTGGCAAACGTGCGCCTAAAAACTGTTCCACAAGGGAGTTGAAAGATCTTGTTTCCAGCATGCGATTTCCTGACCGGGCAATGCCGAGTAAACCATGGTCTTAGACTGGATCTGTTTTCATGCGAACCGGTAAATGACCGCGCCCCACGTGAGTCCGGCCCCAAGCCCGATAAACATCACCGTGCTGCCGGATTTTAAAAGTCCTTTTTCGATGGCTTCGTCAAAGGCGATCGGAATGCTGGCCGCCGTGGTGTTGCCATAGCGCTGAATGTTGTTGAAGATTTTTTCATCCGGCAGATCCATTGCTTTTTGAAATGCCTGGTTGATGCGAAGATTGGCCTGATGCGGAATAAACAAGTCGATATCGTTCAGCGTCAACCCTGCCTTGTCCAGGACTTCCTGAGTAACCTGGGGAAGACGACGGACCGCATGCTTGAACACGGACCTGCCGTCCATGGTGGGATAATGACGGCCTTCCCGGAGCATGGCCTCGCTGAGCCTGGGGTTCAGGCGGGAAGCCGGCGCTTCCGTCATCAGACTGCCGGCGAATTCACCCTGTGCGTGCAGCACGGAAGCCAGCACCCCGCAAGTCCGCTCGGTATCAACGCCTTCCAGACACAACGCGCCGGCGCCGTCTCCAAAAATCACCGTGACATCTCTGCCGCGGCTGGAGATATCCAGGCCCGTACTGTGAACTTCCGCCCCGACAAAAAGAATCCGGTTGTAAAGGCCGCTTCGGATAAAGGCGTCAGCAGTGGCTACGCCATAAACAAAGCCGGAGCATTGCTGCCGGATATCCAGAGCCGGCGTGGTTTCCAGCCCCAGTTTGTGCTGAAGCAGACAACCGGGACCCGGAAAGTAGATATCCGGGCTGAGTGTGGCAAAGATGATCAGATCAATGTCATCCGGCCTCCAGCCGGCCCGTTCAAGCGCGATTTTTGACGCATCAAAACCCAGGTCCGACACCCCGACCCCGCCTTCTTCAGGCACCCAGTAACGCTGTTCTATTCCCGTACGCTGGCGAATCCATTCATCGGAAGTATCCATCCACAGCGCCAGATCGTCATTGGTAACCAGTCGGGCGGGAAGGCACCGGCCGGTTCCGGAAATCATGGTTTGTTTCATTCTATTCGTATCCTTTCATCGAAAATATGCCGAACCTGATGCATACCGTTTCTTGAGGGAATCAAATCCCGATCACATCTGTTGCCTCTCATCCCGTAATCCTTAAACCTTATACTTTCCGAAATCATCTGAAGAAAGATTTTTAAGATACTCCGCCCATTTCTGTCCTTCTTCGCTGTCGTCCGCAGCACGAACCGGTTCATCGTTTCTGTTGGATTTAAGAAAAACCATTTCATCCACAAAAATCGGCGCATCCGCCCGAAGGGCAATGGCAATGGCATCGCTGGGCCTGGAATCCAGGCTGAACGATGCCTCGGAAGAAGAAAAATTTATCTTGGCGTAAAAAGTGCTGTCCTGGATGTCACAGACCTCGACACTGGTGACAGCTGCCCCGGTCAGCCGGACAAAATTCAGGAAAAGATCATGCGTCATGGGACGGTCAAAATGGATGCTCTTCAGCGAAGTGGCAATGGCCGTAGCTTCCAGAAGGCCGATCCATATCGGAATCACCTGATCGTTTTCTTCAGACTTCAGGATCAGGATGGGCGTATTGGAATCCGGATCCAGGATCAGCCCTGAAATAGTCACTTTATGTTGCATCGATCATTCCTCCTGAGAAACAGGCCGTCCCCAAAGCGAATGCGAAAATGCTTTTTCAATTCGAATCGTCTTCAGCCTGCCGATATTGCCGGATGCAAAAAGCCGTTCCGGCTCCGGAAAATGCACGATTTTATGCCCGGGGGTTCTGCCGTACCACTGGGGGTCTGCATCAGGGGGCGATTCAGACGTATTCATCCGCTGGCTGACGCCCTCCACCAGAACCACCTGATCAGAATGGACCAGGGACTGATTTTTTTCAAGCGTAATGGCTTCCTGAAGCCCGAGAACCTGCTGAAGCCGCTCCGCCTTTTCAGCCTCGGATATTTTTTCCGGAAAATGCGCAGCCGGAGCATTGGGACGATCCGAATACATAAAGGCAAAAAGACCATCATAGGCCACCTGCCGAATCAGGGAAAGGGTGTCCTCAAAATCCTCGGGCGTTTCTCCGGGAAAGCCCACGATGATATCCGATGTGATGGCGATATCCGGACAGGCATCCCGAAGTCGGGCAATTTTTTCCAGATACATATCCCGGGTATATTTGCGGTTCATGCGGGACAGGATTCGGGTCGATCCGGATTGAACCGGCAGATGAATATGCTTGCATAATTTATCCAGCCGGTTAAAGGTCGCGATCAGATCACTGGAAAGGTCCTTGGGATGGGATGTGGTAAATCGGATGCGAAGAAGACCTTCGATCCCGTTCACCCGGGTCAGCAACTCCGAAAAATCGCAAAGCCCTTCTTTTTTTCCATAGCTGTTGACGTTTTGACCCAGGAGCGTCACCTCACGAATGCCGGAGTCTGCAAGCGCTTGAATCTCGGAAAGAATCCGCTCCGGATGAGCGGCTCATCTCTCTGCCGCGCACATAAGGAACGACGCAATATGTGCAGTAATTATCGCACCCCTGCATGATCGTCACAAACCGGCTGATTTGATCGGCGTTGGGAGAAGCAGGGTAAGCCGGGCTTTCCTGGATGGTATTTGACAGCGCCACATCCACCAGGCGCCCCCCCGTGGTTTCCACCTGTTGGACCAGAACCGGAAGCCGGCTGACGGCATGGGTGCCGAAAACCAGATCCAGATACGGCGCACGGTCCAGAATTTTGCGGCCTTCCTGCTGGGCCACGCACCCCCCGACGCCAATGATCAGTTCCGGATTCTTTCGTTTAAGTCCGGCCATACGGCCCAGAAAACTGAATACCTTCTGCTCTGCCTTTTCCCGAATCGCGCAGGTATTTAATATAACCAGATCGGCGGATTCGGGCTCCGACACCTGCCGGTATCCCAGAGGCGCCAGCCCCCCGGCGATCCGCTCGGAGTCGTAAACATTCATCTGGCAGCCGATGGTGTGAATATATAAGGTTTTAGGATACATCATGAATCGCTAAGCGTTTTTCCTTTCAGATCCTCTGGCAAGACCGCTTCCATGTAAACCTGTTCTTGAAGATCCTGAAGTACCTGCTCGACATCCGGCTCACATCCCGGAGCGATATTTAATACGATCAGGCCGGTTGCGGGATTCAGGGTGGTGACGCCGGCAATTCCCTCGTACCCTTCAAAGGTAAACCGCATCAGGCTGATAGCCTTTCGATCAACCCGGTAATAACGTTGAATGGTCTTCAAAAAAGTTTTCCTTCCGGTTCACTGTCATTTTAAAACACCCTTTATTCTGTGCTCACGGATTCGATAGCGCGCAAGGTCAGCAGAAATCAGGGTTTCAATCATTCCGGCAATTCTTTATCCTATGCTATCATCATCTTATCCAACTGATCAATAAAAAACCGGCAAAGGAAATGCCGTTCCGAATTTCGTTGTCATGATTTTTAGTTGTTGAAAATCAAATTATCCGCTATATGCCCTTTTAATGAAAAAATGGAATATTCTTCAGCCAATGGCCGAGGTGGTCAATCGCCTCTGCACCCATCTCGATGTGCAGTCCCTTTCTGGCATCCCTTTTGGCAAACCGGGGCATCGACTACACCAGCCCTGGCAGACCGTTTTCTGGCTCCGTCTTTCCACCAGCTTTCGGACCCGTCCGCCATGAAGGATATGGATACGGCCGTCCGCCGCATCCATGAGGCCATCCTGAGACAGGAACGCATCCTTGATTTTTGGGGACTATGACGTGGACGGGGTCACCGCAGCCGTCCTGGTCACCGAGTTTCTGAATACCGCTGGCGCCAAGGTATCCTTCTTCATTCCGCATCGGGAAACCGAAGGATATGGGCTGAAACCAGGCCATATCAGCGATCCCGTTATTTCAAACAACATCAATCTGATCATTACTGTGGATTGCGGATCCAGCAGCCATGAAGCCGTCCGCATGGCTGCCCTGGCCGGAATCGATGTTATCATCACCGATCACCACACGATCTCAAGCCCCATGCCCGAAGCGCTGGCAGTGGTAAATCCCAGAAGAAGCGACTGTACCTCCGGCGCGGGAAATCTGGCTGGCGTCGGCGTTGCATTTTTTCTGGTCATCTGCCTGCGCAGGTATCTTCGGGATCAAGGGTTCTGGGCGTCCCGGAATGAACCCAATTTAAAAAACGCCTGCGACCTTGTGGCGCTTGGCACAGTTGCAGACATGGTTCCCTTGACCGGGGACAACCGGATCTTTGTCAAGAGCGGAATCGATCTGATCAACTCGGGACCACGCCCCGGCATTCACTCCCTGATAGAAATCAGCGGCACGCAACGCTCTTTTCTGAATTCCGAAGATATTGCCTTTAAACTGGCCCCCCGGTTGAATGCTGCAGGAAGAATGGCTCATGCAAAGACAGCGGCTGAGCTGCTGCTGACGCGCGACAGCCAAAAAGCGCTGAGACTGGCCGATACGCTCAATGAGCTGAACCGCAAAAGGCGCTCTGTCGAGCAGCTCGTCCTGGAAGAGATCCTTCTGCGGCTCCAGAACGAACCCGAACACCTTCACGCCAGTGCGCTGGTGCTGGCGGATGCGGGCTGGCCCGCCGGAATTCTGGGAATTGTGGCATCCAGACTTGTCCATCAGTTTTTTCGTCCCGTTATCCTGATTTCCACCCAAAACGGGACCGGCAGAGGTTCTGCAAGGAGCATCCCCGAATTTGACCTGTATCAGGGGCTTAAGGCCTGCTCCGACAGCCTGATCGGATTCGGAGGCCATGCCGCGGCCGCCGGACTGGAGGTCTTGTCAGAAAGGATCGCGGAATTTCAAAGCCGGTTTATCCGCATGGCTGACAGCCGGCTATCCCCGGAGCAACGCGTCCAGGAAATGGCCATTGACGGCATTCTGGATATCCAGGATATCACCCCGGCCCTCATCGATGAAATCGAATCCCTGAAACCTTATGGAAGCGGAAATCCCGAACCGGTATTTCTGGCGAAAAACATTCAAATCGTTTCCTCCGGAATTGTCGGAAGAAACACCCGTCGAATGACATTGAAATCCGCAGACAAACCTTCCGGCGCCGTTATTTCTGCAGTTCAGTTCAACATTGATTCACCGCTGCCGATAGGGTCTGAAATATGTGAAATGGTCTATCGGTTGCGCTGGAATTTCTGGAAAGGAAATCGCACCCCGCAAATTCTTGTTGAAGATGCCATATTTTCCTTGCAATCGCCTATGAGCGAATCTATTATAGACGGTGATGATGGACCCATATCAGTTAAACATGCGAGGATTTATCAAGCCCCCTGATACGGTGTCATACAAGAAATGATGTCTAACAGAAGTCAGATAAATGTATCATCAACCCATATCAGTCAACCATTTATTATAAAGGCGACGTCCCATGGCTAAAGTATTCCGGCCCAGCACTCGAGAATCCAGCATTTTATCCAAAATTGAGTCCTCAAAGGAGCACGGGCGGAGAAAAGCCATCAGCGGACTCAAAGACTGCATCGAACCACTTTCCAATGCCATTGCCATGAAACTGATCGAGAACAAACTGATCGAAACCACGAACAAAACCGGTCTTGAACAGCAAATTGGCAAGAGTCTGGAAAAAATCACCCACGCAGATGATTTTGACATTGACTTTCAGTCTTCCCCCTTCAGGCATGTTGCCTCGCAGCCTCATGTGGTCAGTCTGTATCTGACCGCATTCGTCATTGAACAGCTGATCAACCACAAGGATGTCGTGGATATTTACGGCTCGGATGAGGATATATATGCCTGCATCAACAAGCAGGTGACTAAATTTCTGCCATAACCATGCGCCCATCGCTCCATCCCCGACTAATCAACGGGCCGTTTGATGATCCGGGTCTTTACATTGCCTTTATCTATGAAAAACAAGCAATTCTGTTTGATCTTGGCGAGATTGACTCCCTTTCCTCCAGAGACATCCTTAAAATCAGCCATGTTTTTGTCACCCATACCCACATGGACCATTTCTCCGGATTTGACAGACTGCTGCGGCTGTTTCTTGGCCGAAACAAGTCACTTTCGCTTTATGGACCGGAAGGGTTTATCAACAACATAGCTGGCAAGCTGGCAGGTTATTCCTGGAACCTTGTGGATCGCTATGACAATTCCTTTTCGCTGAACATTACCGAAATCCACCCGGACCGCCACATCTGTTGTCGGTTTTCCTGCCGGAATCGATTCGTGCCGGAAACTCCGGTGGTTGAAAAACCATTTAGCGCTGTTCTGGTTGAAGCACCCGGATGGAGCGTTTCCACGGTCATTCTGGATCATGCGATTCCCTGCCTGGCATTTTCCATCCAAGAAAAATTTCACGTCAACATCAAAAAAGACCGCCTTGAAGCCCTGGGTCTTGAAGTCGGCCCCTGGATCATGGATTTCAAACAGGCCCTGTTTGCCGGCAATGATCCGTCATCCATCTTTCAGGTGATCGACGCAAAACACCCCGAGCGCCATATTTCTTATGAGCTTGGGTGGCTCAGCCGGGAAATTGCCGCCATTACGTTCGGGACAGAAAATCACCTATATCACGGATGCGGTTTTCAGCAAGGCCAATATCGATAAAATGGTGGACCTGGCCAAAGGGTCCGACCATCTCTTTATCGAGGCCGCTTTCCTGGAAGCCCATAGACAAATCGCCGAAGACAAATATCACCTGACCGCAAGGCAGGCAGGAACCCTGGCAGCCATGGCCGGAGTCAGACAGTTTACGATTTTTCATTATTCCCCCCGCTATGCCGGCCAGGAAGACTTGTTAACCGAAGAAGCCTTTCGAGCGTATAACCACGGCAACCTTCGGGACGCGGTGGTTATGTCGAAATAATCATTGATTTTGTGCCTGAAAAGGACATTGGACTCTTTATTGTTTATGCTGACCTATATCAAACTCATATTGACCGCCGTATTCTGGGGCGGAACATTTATTGCCGGAAGAATCGTTGCAAAGGACGTGCTGCCCTTTTCAGCTTCATTTTTGCGGTTTGCCATTGCCTCCGTATTTTTGATTCTGATTACCTGGAGGGTTGAAGGGAAATTGCCCCAAATTGAGCGATCGCTGATTATTCCGATATGCCTTCTGGGACTGACCGGAGTTTTTGCCTACAATGCTTTTTTTTTCAAGGGGCTTCAGTCCATTGATGCCGGACGCGCAGCCCTGATCATTGCATTAAATCCGGTGATGATCTCATTCTTCTCCGCCATCCTGTTCAAGGAAGAACTAACGCCCATAAAGATCATCGGAATTCTATTGTCCGTTATTGGCGCAATGACCGTAATCTCCAGGGGCAACCCCCTTCATCTTTTCCAGGGCCATCTGGGATGGGGAGAGCTGAACATTTTCGGCTGCGTGCTCAGCTGGGTTTCCTTTTCACTGATCGGAAAATCCGTCCTTGGTAAAATTTCGCCGCTGGTCTCGATCTGCTACTCATCACTTGCCGGAACAGCGGCATTATTGATTCCGGCGCTGCTGGAAGGCTTATGGTCTTTTCTTCCGGCATATTCAAACATTACCTGGCTGGGACTGTTCTATCTGGGTTTTTTTGGAACGGTTCTGGGTTTTGTCTGGTATTATGAGGGAATTAAAAAAATCGGGCCGACAAAAGCAGGACTATTTATCAATGTCGTACCGCTGTCCGCGGTCGTTCTGGCTTTTTTTCTGCTGAACGAGCCCTTGACCCTGTCTTTGCTGATCGGCGCCGTTCTGGTCAGCACCGGCATCTATTTAACCAATACGGGTTTTGGAAAGCTAAGCGCCCAGGGCAACCCTTGAGTGCATGGCAAAAGCATTTAGGCTGCAGCTCTATGATATTTATTACTTGACAATCCACTGGAAATTCTATAAATAGTTAGAGTTTAAGAAAATAATATTTGATAGCTGTTAAGAAAGGAGAAATTCTTTGGCAAATCACAAATCCGCTTTAAAACGTGCACGACAGAATGAAGACCGCCGGATGAGAAACAAGTCCACCAAAACAAGAGTAAAATCCGTCATAAAAGACATTCGCGCCGCGGCGGCTCAGCCGTCGGGTCAGGATCTGACGGCTGATCTGAATATCGCAAAATCGGTTATTGACAAAGCATCCAAGAAAGGCTGTATTCATCCCAATACTGCTGCCCGAAAAATCTCCAGAATGTCCAAACTTCTGAATTCAATGGCAAAGCTGTAATCCGCACCTATTGGAATTTTTCGGAATATCGCTTGTTTTTCCGGCCGAGTGTCGTAGCGTTCGGCCTTAAATCTTTGCGTAACAGACCACAAATGCAGAAAAATTGCATTTGCTGGTCTGTTGCAACACTGTTAAAAATCATCCGTCAGCCGGTTATATATTTTTTCCGCCAGCCGTTTTGAAAGAACCTGCATGGCCGCTTTCTTGTTCTGCTCGGTCAGCGTTTTGTCATCGGTAACCTTGTAGACTTCGCTGGCATTGATTCCGTTTACAGCCCACACGGTTTTTCCTTTCGTGTCCACCAGCTTCAGCATGGCCCCAAGAAACACCCGGCGCTGGGAGGATTTACTTTGAGAACTGTGCGCAACGGACGTGATCTCGCATATATTCAATGCTTCCGGATAGAATTCCTTCCGCATCTTCCTGCCTGCTCAACACTTCTTTTTTTCTCAGAATAAATTCATTGATCAAGTCATCGGTGAGATAATTCTCGATACCCACCTCCGCGGTTTTGTTTTCGATCATGGAAACATAGATTCGCGTCATACCGGACGGCAGGGTGCCCGTACCGGAAAATCGATATGAACAGCCCCACAGAACAGGCAATAATCCAATTAAAAGCAGAACGACATATTTATTTTTATAAAGTAAACGCCCATGAATCATGCCTGGATTCTCCCCCAAGATATAAATATGATCACGACGGCCCCTTTGAATAAAAGGAGAAGTTTCATCAGGATAGCCACCTGAAATCCCCCCTGTCATTTTCACATTGGGGAATCATTTTCACGGCATTGTCATCATATTACAATGTTTACCAGCTTTTTCTGAACCACGACGATCTTTCTGATGGGCTTTCCGTCAATCATTTTTTGAACCCGCTCGTCGGATAAAGCCATCTGTTCAATCGTGGCATCGTCGGCATCCGCCGAAACGCTGAATTTGCTTCTCAGCTTTCCGTTGATCTGAACCACGACAAGCAGCATATCCTTTACCAGCGCTTCCGGACGATGCACGGGCCAGGATGCCATAAATATGCAGGCATTTCCCAGTTCAGACCAGATTTCTTCGGCGATATGCGGCGTAATTGGAGAGAGCAGCAGAACAACCGATTCAATGGCAAGCCGAAACAGGCTTGTTTTTGCAGGCGATCTCTCATCAACCGAAAAACCGTACAGCATGTTGACCAGTTCCATAACCGCGCTGATGGCTGTATTAAAATGAAATCGATCCTCAATGTCACTGGTGACTTTATAAATTGTCTGATGGATTTTTTTATACAGATCCCGAAGCTCAGGCTCAAGATCATCCATAGATCCATCAAAGGCGGCCACTGGCCGGACATATGGCATCCACGCTGCGCAAAGCCGCCAGACCCGATTTAAAAACCGGTAACTGCCCTCGACGCCCTGCTCGTTCCACTCCAGACTTCTCTCGGGCGGGGAGGCAAACAGACAGAACAACCGGGTCGTATCCGCACCGTATTTTTCCAGCAGGGTATGGGGATCGACAACATTCTTCTTGGATTTGGACATTTTTTCGACCCTGCCGACGGCAACCGCCTGATCACAGCGTTTACAGCGCCGCTCTTTGCCTTCGGTGGCTTCATCCGGAAATAAAAAACCATGGGTTGGGCAATGCACCGTTTCCTTGCAGACCATTCCCTGGGTGAGCAGCCGGGTAAAAGGCTCTTTGTAGGTGATCAGTCCCATATCCCGGAGAACGCGCGTATAGTACCGGGAATACAGAAGATGCAAAATGGCGTGTTCCACGCCGCCGATGTACTGATCCACGGGCATCCAGTAGTCAACAGCCTTGGGATCGAACATCCCTTCGTGATAGTCCGGACTGCAGTAGCGCTGGAAATACCACGAAGATTCCACAAACGTATCCATGGTGTCGGTTTCTCTTCGGGCGGAAGGACTGGCGCATTTCGGGCAGGATGTTCTGGCAAAATAGTCAAGTGTTGGCAGCGGAGAGCGCCCCCCTTCCAGAAGATCGGCATCCTCCGGCAAAACAATGGGAAGATCGGATTCGGAAACCGGAACAATGCCGCAGGCATCGCAATGAATCATCGGAATGGGCGCTCCCCAATATCGCTGCCGGGATATGCCCCAGTCGCGAAGCCGAAAACTGATGGTGCGTTTTCCCAGATCACGGGCCTCAAGATAATCCGCAATGGACTCAAGGGCCTGGGTATTTTTCAGGCCGTTGAAATCGCCGGAGTTGATCATCACGCCATCGCCGGCATATGCTTCGGTCATTGCCGCCGGGTCCAGTTCCTCGTCCGGTTTTACCACCACAATGATTTCCAGGTCATATTTTCTGGCAAAATCAAAGTCCCGCTGATCATGGGCCGGAACAGACATGACAGCCCCTGTGCCATATCCCATCAATGCGAAATTGGCGGTATAAACCGGCATTCTTCTGCCGCTGAGCGGATTGATGCACCAGGCGCCGGTGAACACACCTTCTTTTTCATAGGATTCAATACCCTTGCTGGATCTGTCCTGCATGGATATCCGCTCGACAAATGCATGGACCGGGTGCTCCTGGATTGTTCCTTTCGACAATTTCTGAACCATCGGATGCTCGGGTGCCAGACACATAAATGTTGCCCCGAATATCGTGTCCTGCCGGGTGGTAAAGACCACAATCTGCTCGGATGAATTCTCAACGTTAAAGCGAATCTCAGCGCCAATGCTCTTTCCGATCCAGTTCTTCTGCATGGCGACCACCTTATCCGGCCAGCCGGGAAGCAGATCGCAGTGAACCAGAAGATCGTCCGCATAATCCGTAATCCTGAAAAACCACTGGGCCAGTTTTTTCTGACGGACCGGTTTTCCGCATCGCCAGCACATTCCGGCTTCGACCTGTTCATTGGCCAGAACCGTCTGGCATGGCTCGCACCAGTTCACATAAGATTCTTTCCGGTACGCCATCTCTTTTTCATACATCTTTAAAAAAAGCCACTGTTCCCACCGGTAATATTCGGGTCTGCAGGTGGCGATTTCACGATCCCAGTCATAGGAAAATCCCATCTGCTTAAGCTGCCGGCGCATGGCATCGATATTATCATAAGTCCATCTTGCAGGATGGGTCTGATTGGCGATGGCCGCGTTTTCCGCAGGCATGCCGAATGCGTCCCACCCCATGGGGTGAAGGACGTTAAACCCCTTCATGTGTTTATATCTGGCCACCACATCGCCGATGGTATAATTTCGAACATGTCCGATATGAATCTTTCCGGATGGATAGGGAAACATTTCGAGAAGATAATATTTCTCCTTTTCGGGATCATCCGAAACCTTATAAATTTTTGCGTCTTCCCAGAACCTCTGCCATTTGGATTCAATAACATCGGGCGTATAGCGTTCTTCCATTGTTCGTCCATTCCTTCAGGTTGTGGTGTAA
>CAVPHN010000025.1:0-13215 GCA_963704205.1 uncultured delta proteobacterium | reverse complement strand
CATACTGTCTAATCCAGAACCAATAATTCCAATCATGGTAAATACCCCGGTTGCAAAAATGTAAATCCGGTTGACTCATAAGGGCCATACAGATTATGTATAACTATTATTAATTTATCTATAATTATCATGGGCCTGCGACTTCAACGAAACAATAGCTGTATGGCCTCAACGACCATGCAATTATGTGTCACAGCGTTTTGCCTTCAGGCTATATACTTATAACATTCCTTGCATCATCACTCAAGGAGGACGTGACATGGAAAACCGTCATTAAACATGAAACATTCAGGTTCCAATCCTCCGGTTTTGCCGGAGGCATCTGACTATTTAAGGAGTATACCGGTATGGAAACAACCTCTCCGGCCAGTATCATTGATCTTGTCAGCCGCCTGAAAAGTGCGCGAATTCATCCCGATTTGTCCCGATTTAAAAAATTTAAATATGCCATCGTGCTGCTGATCGGGCTGTATATCGCTTTTCAATTGTTTTTTGTTTACATCAAACCCAATGAGTTCGGAATCAAGGTGGTCAGAATCGGCATGGATCGCGGGGTTCATAAAGACATCTACCCATCGGGGCTCAATTTCATACTTCCGTTCGGATTACAGCAGATGTACGTTCTGCCTAAAGACATACAGGTTCTGGAGCTGACCAACTCTCCCCAGACCGCGGCCCAATCCTCCAGGCACCTGAAAGCTGTTCATATTCAGACTTCGGATGGATTTTTTGTGGATGTGGACGTGTCCATTTTGTACCGTATCGTTGATCCCTACCTGGTATTTACCCAGATTGGTCCTGGAACCCTTTTCGAAGACAACGGCATCATTCCAAAAGCAGAACCCATTTTAAAAGCAACGCTTGGCGAGCTGACCACCGAGGAATTCTACAACAGCCCGCTTCGGGCCAGAAAAGCCGATGCAGCCAGAGCCGAGCTGAATCTTGAGATTAATCAGAAAGGGATTCAGATAGAACATGTTCTGGTGCGGTATTTTAATTACAGCCCGGAGATTCAAAAAAATATCGAAGAAAAAAAGCTCAAGGATCAACTGGTTTTCAAGAATCAGGCGGAAGCCCGGGCAGCGACCGAGGAGGCGGGACTTAAAAAAGTCGAACAGGAAGGCAGGGTGACGGTTGATGTTGAAATGGAAAAAGGCAAGGCCTATGTGACACTGAAGCTGGCGGAAAGGGATCTATATGCACGGAAAAAAAATGCAGAGGCCAACCTTCTGGTTAAAATGGCTGAAGCTGAAAAGATTCGCCTGAAAAACGACGCCATGAAGGGCGTTGGCGCGGAACGCATGGTGGGGCTGAAAATGGCCGAAGTGCTTAGCGGCCTGGATATGATCGTTCTTCCCAGCGATGGTCCTTCCGGCTTTAATCCATTGGATTTGAACAAGGCATTGAAGCTGTTTGATGTCCCCAAAGGAGGTGCGGAATGAAAAATATCCGTTTGATTACGCTGCTATGCATGAGTGTTCTGAGTTTCGTCGGGTGTATTCCGCATACGACCGGTGAAACCGAAGTCGGCGTTCGAACCGTGAAATTGGGGTTCTGGCAGCCCAAAGGCGTGGAAGAAAAGGTCTACGCCCCGGGGTCGACTTATTTTTTTCTTCCCTTTATCAATGACTGGAACACCTTTGATATCAAGCTCCAGAATCTGGAAATGACAACTGATAAAACCAGTGGGGACCGTAGAACCAGGGATGACCTTCTGTTTAAAACCATCGACGGCAATGATATCAGCCTGGATGTGATCGTGGCCTTCCGGATCGATCCGGAAAAAGCATCCTATATTCTTCAGTTTGTGGCGCCGGACAATGCCACGCTTCGAGACAAAATCGTTCGAACCATTGCCCGTAGCAAACCCCGGGATATCTTTGGAGAGCTCAAGACAGAAGAATTCTATATTGCGGATAAACGGGAGCATCAGGCGCAGAAAGCCAAGGATGTCCTGCAGTCCATGCTGGGTCCCATGGGAATCGTCGTTGAAAAAGTATTGACCAAGGATTATCGCTTCAATAACGAATATCAGAAAGCCATTGAAGACAAGAAAATAGCGGATCAGCGCGTTGAAAGACACAAATCCGCCCAGCGGGCCACGGCCGAGGAATACAAGCGAAAACTTGAAGAGGCGAGGGGCGAGGTGAACAAGTTGGTTGCCGACGCCGACGGCGAATATCTGAAAGCCAAGATCGAGGCCGATGTGTATTTTGAAAAACAAGGCCTGCTGGCCGAAGCCATCAAAACCGAAGGCATTACCGAAGCCAAGGGCATTCAGGAAATGAACCGCGCCATGGCAGGCTCCGGCGGCGCAGCTCTGGTCAAGCTGAGAATCGCAGAATCCCTTCAGGGAAAACGGATTGCGCTCCTGCCGGTATCCGAAGGCGGCATGAATTTAAAAACAACGGATATCAATCAGCTTATCAACACGATGGGAGTCAAGTCTCTGGCCCAGCCCAAAATGCGTTAGGTGATTATGGGCTCCGGCAGACTGGTCACATTCAAAGCGACTGGAATGAAATCCGTCTTCAACACCCTATCGTTACCGGCAATGGCAACGCTTGTGAGCGGCATGATCTTCCTGGCGCTTCTGGCCGTTCGGATGGACTGGTTTCGACCGACGCGGATGCTCATGTCATCGCTGCCGAAAAGCAAGGTTCCGGCATCCGAAAGCTGGATGGGGATCTACCAGAAATCCTCAAAAATCGGGGTGTCTCACCGGAAAATCGTGCCGACTGCTGAAGGTGTTGCTCTTTCCGAAACAACGGTGATGCGGCTGAACACCATGGGAATGGTTCAGGACATCCACCTTCAGACAACAGGGGTTCTGAACCCGGATTTTTCCCTGGACTCGTTTCAGGCTGAAATAAAATCCGGTCTTTTTCATTTTGCCGTCAGCGGACAGGTTCAGGGGGCATCCCTTGTACTTGACGCCAACGGCCGGCCCGTTACCCTTTCATTGCAGTCCCCGGTATATCTTTCCGCGGCGCTATGGGATGCCGCGGCAAGGGCCGGTCTTTCCGAAAACCGGTCCCTGACGCTTTCAATCTTCGACCCCTTGACAATGACGCCCGCAGCCGGTCAGAATCACGGCATCGGGTACGGAGCGGATTGAAATCAAGGGGGCATGGCAGGAGGCCCGCAAGCTATCGGTTGAGGTCATGGGCAGCCGTCAGAGCGCCTGGATCGATACGGACGGCAGCGTGCTTCAGGAAGAAGGCGTGATGGGAATAACCCTGAAAAGAATCTCGGCTGAAGAAGCAAAAGAATCGGGCCTGGCTGCCGGAGAGGATCTGACCCGGCTGGTTTCCGTTCCGGCGGACCGGGTGATTGCGGATGCCGAAAAGCTGAGCCGGCTGGTCTTACGGATTACCGGAGTGGAAATCACCGGCACCGATAGACAGCACTTTGACAGCGGCGTCCTGACCCTTTCCAGGGAATCGCTTTCCGGGCTTTCGGAAAATTATTATACCGAGCCCGCCGAGTTTCTGGAGCCTGCGGCGCTCATTCAGTCCGATCACCCCCAAATTGTAAAACAGCTGCGGCAAATCATCTCCGAAAAGGATACGCCCCTGATCCGGATACAAAAAATCTGCGGATGGATTTTTCAGAATATCGAAAAACGCCCGGTGCTTTCGGTTCCCAATGCCCTGGAGACCCTTGAGAACCGCATGGGGGACTGCAATGAACACGCTGTCCTGTTTGCCGCCTTTGCAAGGGCTGCGGGGATTCCGGCGCAAATCGAGGTCGGGCTTGTGCATCTTCGGGGCCGGTTTTACTACCACGCCTGGAATTCGGTTTTTCTGGGTAAATGGATCACGGTGGATGCGCTGATGAATCAGATTCCGGCGGATGTCACCCATATTTCCCTGAGCCGGGGCAATCCTGAGAATCAGTTCGAAATCCTCGGCGCCATCGGAAACATCGGCATTTCCATCCTGGAGCAGCAATGATCAAGCTCGTTCATTTGTCCAAAACCTATGGCGGCACCGTTGCCGTAAGCGATGTCAACCTTCAGGTGCAGCCCGGCGAGGTGTTCGGATTCATCGGGCCGAACGGCGCCGGCAAGACCACCACCATCAAGATGATGGCGGGCCTCCTGTCGCCGACGCATGGATCGGTTTTTATTGACGGTGTGGATATGGCGAAGGATCCGGTCCGCGCAAAGCTGAAAATCGGACTGATCCCGGACCGGCCGTTTTTATACGAGAAGCTGACGGCCATGGAATTTTTGCAGTTCACCGCCGGACTTTATAATGTCGGCAGGCAGGCTTTTGCGGAAAAATCGCGGGAACTCCTCAGCCGGTTTTCCCTTTTGGACCGGGCCAATGAGCTGATCGAGGCATACTCGCACGGCATGAAGCAGCGCCTGATCATGTGCGCGGCCCTGCTTCACGAGCCTCAGGTTATCATCGTGGATGAACCCATGGTCGGCCTGGATCCCCGGGGAATCAAGATGGTGAAAGAGCTGTTCCAGACCCTGGCGCAAAACGGAACCACCGTGTTCATGTCCACGCACACCCTCAGGCTGGCCCAGGAGGTCTGCGACCGGATCGCCATCATTCACAAGGGCGTGATCATGGCGATCGGCACGCTCCGCGGATCTCCAGCAGCATATTCAGAACGGTGACGCGGACCTGGAGCAGGTATTCTTTGAAATCACCCAGGAGTGATGAAACGCAACGCTGGTATCGGACTTTTTGAAACCAACAGGAATGATATGGATATGATCCGGCAGACCCTGCAGCTACTCAAACCCCGATGGTGGTCATTGACCCATGGGCATGGCGATCCCCGGCGCATCCTCAGAGCCGGGGTGTTCGCGGCAATGGGCCTTGGGTTCTGGGCCGGGATTTACCTGGTTTCCCGAAGGCTTCTGGCCTATTTCCAAAAATCCGAAGAAATCGGAGATATCCTGGCCTATAAACTCCTTTCGATCGTGCTGGTCACCTGCTTTTCGCTGCTCGTTTTCAGCGCCATTTTAACCGCCCTGTCCAAGCTCTACCTCAGCAAGGATCTGAACCTGGTTCACGCCCTGCCGGTTCCCGTGGAAACCCTGTTTCTGGCCCGCTGGATTGAAAGCACCGTGGACAGCGCCTGGATGGTGGTGGTCTTTACCCTGCCGGTGCTGGCGGCATACGGCACCGTGTACCGGCCCGGGCTGTTTTTTTACGCGGACATTCTGCTGGCGCTGGTGCCGCTCTGCCTGACGGCATCCGGCATCAGCGCCCTGATCGTCCTGGGGGTCGTTCTGGTGCTGCCGGCATCCCGGATCCAGAGCATCGTGGTATTTCTGGGGCTTTCCGTATTCATCGTCCTTTACCTGGCGTTTCGCATGGCAAGGCCGGAGCGGCTGGTGGACCCGGAAACGTTTTCAACCGTCCTTGGCTACATGGAACAGCTTAAGGACCCCTTCGCCCCCGTATCTTCCCAGTACCTGGGCCTTTGACAGCCTGAAGGCCGCCCTTCGGAACCAATGGGCGAAATCCCTCTTTCATGCGGCCCTTGCCTGGAGCTTTGCGGCCTTTGTGTTGTTTCTGAACCTGTGGGCGGCCAAAGCGGCCTATTTCAAGGGATACTCCAAGACGCAGGAAGCCATGATCCGGCTGTTTCGCGGCCAGGGAACATTTCTGGAGCGCATGCTCTCGTTTCTTCCCGGCCCGGTTAAATCTTTTGCCGTAAAAGAGATCAAAACATTTTTAAGGGACCAGACCCAGTGGTCCCAGGTCTTTCTGGTCGGCGGCGCTGATCGTCATTTACCTGTACAATTATTCGGTGCTGCCGCTCGAAAAATCCCCCATACAAACCATTTATCTTCAAAATGTCCTGTCGTTTCTCAACATGGCCCTGGCCGGTTTCGTGCTGATTGCCATTGTTGCCCGCTTTGCGTATCCTGCGGTCAGCATGGAAGGCGGCAGCTTCTGGATCGTTCGCTCATCGCCGATTACGCTGCGCGCATTTTTATGGATTAAATTCTGGATTTATCTGCTGCCGCTGCTCGTTCTTTCCGAAACGCTCATTGTTGCCACCAATTTGCTGCTTCACGTCACCCCGCTCATGATGGGGCTTTCGGTGGCGACCATTTTCTGCCTTACCCCGGCGGTGGTTGCCATGGGAATCGGCATGGGCGCGGCTTTCCCGGATTTTGCATCCGAGAATCCCGCCCAGTCCGTGACCAGTTTCGGGGGGATGCTGTTCATGACGCTTGCATCTGCCCTGATCGGCGTCGTGATCCTTCTGGAGGCCGGCCCCGTATACCGGCTGTTTATGGCGGGCGTAAAGGGAAGACAGGTCTCTTTTGCGTTGTGGTGCTGGTCTGCGGCGGCATTTTCCGGCGCAATAGTCCTTTGTATTGCCGTCGTTATTCGTTTCCATGCGATTTGGCGAAAACCGTCTTAAACAGGAGAATTCCCATGTCCCTTACGTTCGAACCCATACGCGTTAACCAGCAGCAAGCCTATGCCGAAATACTGGCCCGCTGCCCGCAGCCCACTTCCGATTACAGCTTCATCAACCTGTGGGCATGGGCCGATGAATACGGGCTGATATGGGCCTGGGAAAACGATCTGGTCTGGATTCAGCAGACGTTTCCGGAGCCCGTGTACTGGGCGCCGGTCGGCGACTGGCATGGGGCCGACTGGCCGGCTGTTCTGTCCGGGAATTTTTCCGGTGCTACGGCGTTTACGCGCGTTCCGGAGAAGCTGGCCGAATTGTGGAAGGATCGGGCAGGGGAGGGCAGGGTCGTTCCGGAGCCGCTTCGCGGGCACTGGGATTATCTATATGCCGGCGCGGACCTGATCGCGTTGAAGGGCAACCGGTATCACAAGAAAAAGAATCTGCTTAACCAGTTTGTGAGCACTTACATCTACCGGTATGAGCCGCTTGGTCCCGAAATGACCGAAAAAGCCCTGGCCCTTCAAAACGACTGGTGCACCTGGCGGGACTGCGAAGCCAGCGACATGCTGTCGGCGGAAAACCGGGTGATTGAAAAAGTGCTGAAAAACTGGAGCACCTTAAAGGGAGTTTCCGGGGGCGCGCTTCTTGTCGGTGATGAGATTGTAGCCTATACCGTTGCCGAAAAACTTGGCGCCGATACCCTGGTCATTCATTTTGAAAAAGGCAACCCGGACTACAAAGGCGTGTACCAGGCCATCAACCAGATGTTTCTGGAGCGCTTCGGCAACCCGGATATTCTGGTAAACCGCGAACAGGACCTGGATGACAAAGGCCTTCGAAAAGCCAAGCTCTCATACCACCCCGTGGATTATCTGAAAAAATTCCGCTGCGTTCTGTAATCATTACTGGAGGAGGAAGAAGAGATGATTATATCAGTCATCTAATTTTATTGACAAAAACTGTCGAGTTGCATAGGGATGTCATTGTTTTTGTCAAAAAGTATCGATTCTGAGGAAATATATGAGTTTTAGCTTATTTCTTTTCTTTAAATCCACTAAGTATTTTCAATCATTATAATGCTCATGAAACTTAATGACGATGACAAAGAAGAAAAATCCAGGCAGGCAAAAAGACAAGCCGAAAAATAAAAACAACCTCAGCGTCTGGCGGTTTGCCCTGACCTATCTGGTGCTGATGGGAGCGTTTTTCATCCTGATCGGATTTGATCCCATTCTGAAGGTGATGGATATCAATGGGACTTATACGCAGGCGATTGTCTGGATTACCGCAAAAATACTTTCCTTGCTGGGCATTGCATCCACCTGCCGGGGTTCGATCATCGAGCTGTTTTCCATTTCTCTGGATGTAAAATTCGGCTGCAACGGGCTGGAGGCGGTCATGATCTATTCGGTGGCCGTCATCGCCTTTCCCGCTTCCTGGAAGAAAAAACTCATCGGCATTGCAGCGGGCTTTGTCGTCATACAGATCGTCAATATTCTGCGGATCGTGGGACTGGCCTATTCCGGAATCCATGCCAAAAACTTATTTGAATATATCCATACCTACATTGCACAGGGGATGATGATCGCGATCTCTCTTGGCGTTTTCTTCATCTACCTGAATTATGCAAAACCCGTGGAAAAAATTGCTCCATAAATCACATCATCATTAAAACGGTGCTCGTATTTCTGTCGGCCTATCTGGTCTCGCTGTTTCTCTGGATACAGATTAAGGATACTCTACGGCTATGTCGTCACGGCCACGGCGTCAAGGCTTGTGGCCGTGGTCAAAAATGTCCGGGTGGAAAAAATACGGCAGGAAAAGGATATCGTCTACGCCAGTTTCTGCCGGACGATGCGAAAGGAAGACCTTGTCGTCGATCTGGCCTTCAGGACTTCTTCCTATACGTTCAATGTGCCGCTGACAGTTTCAATCATGGCCTCTCTTTGTCTTTTCATCACCCGAAGGCGCCGGGCTTATGCCGAGGCCGCCCTGCTGCTTGTCATCGTCCACTTTATCTATGTGTTTTCCCTGGGGGCCGAGCAATTGACTGAGATATTCATGAGCAGGGGTATTGAAACCGTCAGCAGGCTTAAATTTTTCATGTATCAGTTCCTGTGGGGATTTACCGACAACATGCTGATACGGGCGGAGCCTTTTCTGATCGGGTTTTATATGTATATCCGTTTTAAAAAAGCCTGAACTAGGGTTTGATATTTTCTGAAATTCATGTATTGTTTGCGATAAATGTAAATCATCGCCGGATCGGTATCGATAGCGGATCATGGAAACAGCATGAATCGAAGAACTTTCCTTAAGATTGCGGGCATCGGCAGCATCGCCGTTGCCGCCGGATGCACGGCGGAGCCGGAGAAAACCCTGTACAGCCTGGTTCAGGCGCCGGACGACATGGTTCCGGGAAGGGCCACCTGGTATGCCTCCACCTGCCGGGAATGCCCGGCCGGATGCGGCGTGCTGGCCAAGAACCGCGAAGGCCGGGTCATCAAGCTGGAGGGGAATCCCCGTCACCCGATCAACCGGGGCGCGCTCTGCATGCGCGGCCAGGCGGCTTTGCAGGGTGTTTATGATCCTGATCGACTAAAAACGCCCATGATTCAGGAAAACGGCGCCTGGCGATCCATCAGCTTTGAAGATGCCGAGGCCCTGATTGCAGAGAAAGCCATGCAGGCATGCAGTCTGGGGACGAACCGGGTCAGGCTTCTTAGCGAAATCGTCGGCGACAGCCTTCTTGCATTGTTTGATGAGGTGCTGGGGCAGTGGAAGTCCGATGGGCCGGTTCTTTTTGAGCCATTTGCCCACGAATCGCTGAAAGCCGCCCATGAGGCCGTTTTCGGCATTCCCGCGGTTCCGTCCCTTCATATGGACCGGGCCGATCTTTTGATCGGATTCGGCGCCGACTTTCTGGAAACCTGGCTGTCTCCGGTCGAATATGCCCAAAAATTCAAATCCATGCATGCGTTTCGGGACGGCAGAAAAGGGGCCTTTATCCAGGTCAGCCCCTTCCAGTCCCTGACCGCAGCCAATGCCGATCGCTGGCTGGCCTGCCTGCCAGGCGGTGAAGCGGCGGTTGTTTTCGGGCTGACCGGCGAACTGCTTGCAAAGGGGCAGGGGGCAGGAACTGCCGGCCGTGCTCCGGGGACCGTATTGCTCTGCCTGCAAACCTTTTACCCCGCTGAAGCGGTTCGTCTCTCCGGCATTCGCGAATCGGATTTTCAGATGCTGATGACGAGTCTCCTGGATGCAACAACCCCGCTTGTTCTTGGCTCGGGCATCGGCAGCCGATCCTTCGGGTTCTTTTCAAACCGATTTCGGATCCGTTCTGTTGAATCTGGTTCTGGACCCAGAACTCAGTCTTCATGATTTTGAAAACCGCCATCGCATCGAGCGCGCGGCAAGGCGCTCCGAAGTCCTGGTCTTTCTGGATGGCCTTGAAAAAGCGCCGCCAGGATTGCTCCTGCTTCACAATACCAATCCTGTCTTTTCCCTGCCTCCTTCCAGCCGTGCTGCGGAAATCATCTCCCGAAAGGATTTATTTACGGTCAGTTTCACCAATTTCATGGATGAAACCGCAATGCTCTCGGATATGGTCTTTCCCATCCAGCTTCCGCTGGAAACCTGGGACGCCTACGAGGCCAAGACCGCAGTCACCGGCACCCTGCAGCCGGTCATGGGCAGGCTGACGGATGCACCCGCCATCGGGGACGTGCTGCTTCGCTGCGCCTTTGGCGGAAAGCCGCCGGTATCGGATTACAAGAATTATGTTGTGGCCCGTCTGAATTCCCGGAAAACCATCGAAAGTCACCTGGATTGGGTTGCCGCCTTTCAGGCCGGCGGCGTCTTCAAGGCGCGGGATACTGCTTCCGTTTTTCCGGGACTGCCTTCCGACGCCCTGCCCGCGGAACTGCTTTCCCGCCACATTCAGCCGCCTGCTGATCCGTCGAAAGACAGAATGTTTTTTATCGGTGTTCCGTCCTCCCGTTTTTTTGACGGCAGGGGCGCCAACAAATCCTGGCTTTGCGAATCGCCCGATCCCCTGACCCTTGTTTCCTGGCAGACCGTTGTTCAGGTTCACCCTGAAACCATGGCCGCCAAAGGCTGGAAGCAGGGGGATTTGATTGAAATCCGGTCCCGGTCCGGTACGTTGAAAGCCCCGGTATTTGACTGCCCCGGCATTCACCCCAAGGTATTGGCCATGGCCATCGGGCAGGGACATACCGCCTATGGCCGAACTGCCCGGAATCAGGGCCTGAATCCGTTGGTGCTGTTTGATGCTGGCGTCGATCCTGGGAGTGGGGGCCCTTCTTATCTGGTTCCTGTTACGGCCGCCGGAGTCGCCGGAAAGAAGATGGCGCTTGCGCATCTTGACGGCAGCCGGATTCAACATGGCCGAAAGATCGCTCTGGCAACTGCGCTTGATACCATTCTGCATCCTCCGGTTCCTGCCGCAGAAGGGCTCGGGATGTGGGATTTCCCGCTAACCCTGCCGCTGCCTGAAGGTTATGACGCCAAGCGGGACATTTATCCGGCGCATTCGCACGCGGATTACCGGTGGGGCATGGTCGTGGATCTGGATCGCTGCATCGGCTGTGGTGCCTGTGCAGTTGCATGCTCCGCAGAGAACAATATCGGCGTTGTGGGTGAAAAACAGATTCTTGCCGGCCGCGAAATGGCCTGGCTGCGGATCGAGAGATACCATGATCCGGAAGACGACCGAAAAATTATTTTCCTGCCCATGATGTGCCAGCACTGCGACAATGCGCCCTGCGAGTCGGTCTGCCCGGTTTATGCGCCCCATCACAGCAAGGAAGGCCTCAACAACCAGATTTACAACCGCTGCATCGGAACGCGCTTCTGCGGCCAGAATTGTCCCTATAAGGTACGGCGGTTCAACTGGCTCGAATGGGAATGGCCGGAGCCGCTTCCCATGCAGCTTAATCCGGATGTGACGGTCCGCAGCAAAGGGGTGATGGAAAAATGCTCTTTCTGCATCCAGCGGATCAAGGACGGTCATGATGCTGCCAAAAACGAAAAACGCAAGATCCGCGACGCAGAGGTGATTCCGGCCTGCGCGCAGACATGCCCCACCCAGGCCATGGCTTTCGGTAATTTCATGGATCCGCAAAGCCGGGTTCGGCGCCTGATCGACGATCGCCGCGCCTATCAGGTACTGGGGTATCTGAACACAAAACCCGCCGTGATCTATCTGAAGAAAGTGCTTCAGGACATCTGATGCTCTTTAGAAACGAGCCGGGCAGATTCGATGTTTCCGGTTATTCAGTTACTCCCATATACCAGTGATCCTGATTCCATTATTGAATGATATTTCCTTGACCTGCTTCCTGATATTCATTACAGTAAAGATCAGGCAAAGGATGGCCTGATTTTCAGGAGGACAACATGGACAAGGATCACTTGAAACAGCTCCTTGCAGGGCTATGTATTACCAGCCTTGTTTCGAGTGCGGCCCTTATGACGGGTTGCGGCAAGCAGTCACATAGCGGTTGATCCGGTACCAAAACGGGTACAGGTAGTACCCAGAGCAGTTGATCCGGATCAATGAAGGGTGCAGGTAGCACCCAACCTACCCCAACACCTCAGCCGGGCAGTGGCTGAGGCGGCGCAAAAAAGCCGTAAGAAATAGTGCAGGTTGCACTATCCATAAATCAACGATCCATCTGATGCATTCAAAATTTCCAGGCATCGGTATTCAAGTTCTTAGACAGTTCTATACATGTGCATCGACAATAGCGGATTAACCGCCATCCTTTGCCTTTTATGAAATACGCCTATGAATCGGACTGACATCGAAAAAAATCTCTCCGGATTCCTTCCCGAACTCGCCCGCCTGGAGTGTTCCATTCTTAAAATCAAAGCGCAGGAGATTGCCGTTCCGGATCATTTGAATGAGATGATCCTTAATCCTTCCCTGCAACTTCTGGAGCTTTGCTGGAAGAAGCTGACGGACTATCTGAGCGCATCCGGTTCGGTTGTTCCGGAGCCGGGTAACGAATTCGTTATGATATGGAAGCATCCCGGAGATGCTCAGGTCCGCGCAGAGGCGGCATCCGCGGAGGACCTTCTGGTGCTTAAAATGATCTTCGAGAAGATCGATCGCAAGGAAGTGGCGCGGATCGGCGATATGCCGGTCGCCGCAGTGGATGCGGCCATGGAAAGGGCTGTAGAAAAAGGCATCCTCTTTGCGCCGGTATCCCGAATCCGGCGGGATTTTTCCCGCTTTGAGTCATCCTCCTGCAACAGCGGGCAGTATCTGACATCCCCGGCATTTACACTGCAATGGCACGTCACCCAGGCCTGCGACCTGCATTGCAGGCATTGCTACGATCGCAGCGACCGATCCGAGCTCACGCTGGATGAGGCCAAAAGGATTCTCGATGATCTGGACGGTTTCTGCCGCGAAAAACATGTAAAGGGACAGGTTTCCTTTACCGGTGGAAATCCGCTGCTGCACCCCGATTTTTCCGCCATATACCAGGCTGCCGCAAATCTTGGTTTTACGTTGGCCATTCTCGGCAATCCCGCACCGCGAAAGCAGCTTGAGGAGCTGATCTCCATTCAGCCGCCCGGTTTTTTTCAGGTGAGCCTGGAGGGGTTGCCCAAATACAATGACTATATCCGGGGAAGCGGCCATTTTGAAAGGGTGATGCATTTTCTGGAGCTGCTCCGGGATCTTGAAGTCTATTCAATGGTGATGCTCACCCTGACCAGAGACAATATCGGCCAGGTCCTTCCCCTGGGTGAAAGGCTGCGGGGCAGGGCGGATGTATTTTACTTCAA
>CAVPHN010000024.1:0-33266 GCA_963704205.1 uncultured delta proteobacterium | reverse complement strand
ATGCTTAATACTATTTTTTTAAATACCGTGTTCATTTTGTATCCTCTGGCAGTCGATTGGGTCCATTAAAGCAAACTTACAATACAGCTTGGCAATAATTGAGCTACAGGATGGGTCTTTGAATCTAATATCCATTACTCGTAACGCAGGGCTTCGATCGGGTCCAGCCGCGATGCTCTCCAGGCTGGATAATATCCGAAAATGATGCCCACGGCGGCAGACACGATGACGGCAGCAGCGATGGCTGCCGGCGAGTTTTCGACAGGCCAGTGAAAAAGCCACTCGACAAGCTTGGATCCGCCATGACCCAGCAGAATGCCCACGCCCCCTCCCACCAGGCAAAGGACAACGGATTCTACCAGGAATTGCCTGAGTATGTCCCGGGATCTGGCGCCAACCGCCATACGAAGGCCGATTTCACGCGTTCGCTCGGTAACCGACACCAGCATGATATTCATGATTCCAACGCCGCCGACCAACAGTGAGATCAGCGCCACGGACAGAAGCAGATTGGTCATCAGCGTTGTTGTGGCTGAAAGCGTTTTTCTTATTTCGGTCATATCGCGGATATTGAAATCGTCTGCCTCGTCGGTTCGGATGCGGTGGCGTTCGCGAAGCACTTCCGTAATCTGCTGAATGGCTGCGGGAATTTCCTCTGTGGAAACTGCCGCAGCCAGAATATGGTCGATATTGGAAAACCGCACCGGCATCGGGCTGTCGGCTGCCTGGGTTGCCGACCGTACCGGATAAAGGCTCATCTTGCCTCCGGGATAGAGCTGGCTGAGAGAGTTCAGTGTGGAAGAGGTATCGGAGCTGTTGCTCTGATTGGTACTGGCCAGAGGGGACCCTGTGACTCGATATTTGATGGTGGTCCATGGCGCCAGAAGAATGTCATCCTGATCCGAGCCCATCATGTTGGCTCCTTTGGCCGCAAGCACACCGACCACCCGGAACGAGACATTCTTGATGCGAATTTCCTTTCCGATGGGAGTTTCCCCCTGAAACAGCTCCCGGACCAGAGTTTGACCCAGTATACAGACCTTATTGGCGTTCAGGACGTCCCGGTCGCTGAAGACTTCGCCTTCTGCCATGCTGGTCCAATCGCGCACATCCAGTAATGATGGCGTCGTGCCGACGATAGACGACGGCACCCAGTTCCGGTTCCCGTAAACCACCTGGGTTCGCGCTCTAATCTCCGGAGCGGCACTGCGAACCGAAGGACATTCGCGGATGATGGCCTCATAGTCCTGGGCAGTAAGATTCACGACACTTCCGGCTCCAAAGCTGATGCCGCCACTGGATGCAGTTCCGGGATGAACGAGAATGTTGTTGGCGCCCATGCTGGCAATGGACTTCTCAACTGCCGAGGACGAGCCTTTGCCGATTTCCATCATGGCAATGACTGCAGCCACGCCGATAACGATCCCGAGGGTTGTCAGCAACGCCCGCATCGGATTGCGTAGAAGCGCCTGAAGCGCCGTTTGTATTGTTCGCAGTATTTTCATCGGACGCCTCCCGGAGCGATACGCCTTGTGTCATTGGAAGGTCCATGCCGCCGATTCCGATATCCGCATCGTTGAAGACATCCGGAATTGTATGCATCAGAGATCTTTGGCGATGCGAAAAAGACTTGGCGTGTCAGGCTGGCAAACATTGTGTGACCGATATTGACCCGCAATTTTACAAATTTTTCCTGGGATGCAATGTTATTCTAAGTATCTCGCCCGGACGCCAGAGACGCATACGTGGACCCCATGTTCCCGCCCCCCGGCTGATGAGCAGATTCATCATTTTTATCTGATGCAATCCTTCAAGGATCGGATAGCGTGATCCGACCATAAAATTGAAAGGCCAGATCTGACCTCCATGCGTATGTCCGCTGATCATTAAATCGACTCCGGCATCCGCGGCTTTTTCAAGCTGCAAGGGGTTATGGGAAATCAGGATGGTTGCGCCTTGAGGTCGATTCTTTAGTGAGGCTGAGATCAGGTCATCGTCCCTTCCGGATTGCCGGCTGGGAGATAGGTCGTCAATACCGGCCAAAATGAGACCCGGCCGAATTTCTCGCCAGGAATTGCGAAGTAGGTTATGGCTTGTCTTTTCTATTAAGGACTTTTCCATATTTCGGTGACTGTGAAATTCATGATTGCCGAGTACCGCCCAGACACCAAGGGGTGCTGAAAATCTGTTTAAAACCGGAAGCAGTTTTTCAGTTGATTCCCCGTGCCCTTCGGAGATGTCTCCAAGAAGGAAGATGATATCCGGCTTTTGTCCCGATACTTGTGCTCTTAGAGCCTCAAGCCATTCCGTGCCGATCAATGAACCCAGATGCAGATCTGAAATGGCTACAATCGTGATCCCGTCAAGTTCATCACGAAGACCGGATAAGTACATTTCATAGTTCTCTATTACAGGCGGGCGAAGACCCTGTATGAGCGCGGTTGCGGAAAGCAATAAGCCGATAATCAGAGCCGATCCGCGCGCCGAGTGCGCATAACGGGGTAAAAAACAACCGAAGCCTGTAACCAAGTCTGATACAAGGACAGGTATAAACGTTAAAAAGAGAATTGCCATCCAGGTCATACTGACAAATTCTAGAATATTGGTAAAAAAACCAATTCTGTTATTATCAAAAATGCCCCGCGTGCTGACTGCGCATAACGGGGTAAAAAACAACCGAAGCCTGTAACCAGGTCTGATACAAGGACAGGTATAAACGTTAAAAAGAGAACAGCCATCCAGGTCATCTGACAATTCTAGAATATTGGTAAAAAAACCGATTCTGTTATTATCAATAATGCGGGTAAGGAAAAAACATAACCAAAGGAGTAAGCCGCCAAAAAACAACACTTTTCCGGGGATATGATTCTTTACGAACGGCACTGTTCCGACACGCCAAAAAACATAAATCTGCATCACGGTGACAGAAGATAAGAGTATAATTCCGAACACGTATTTCCGTTTTTCATTCTATTAAAATTGATGGTTTCTTAAAAGAAACAATACAAGTTTCATGTCTAATATATGGTTCATGCTACAGGCAGTCCACTGAATCAGAAGCGATGTTTCCGGCGATCAATCCACAACCGCATGGCCGATGAAAAGAATGACGAATAGTAAAGCAATCGGTATTGGATTTGTGTGGATTCGATAGGAGTTTTTTCGTAAACTTTTGGGAAACACCTTGAACTTCACCATGATCCCCATTCCCGCAATTAAAGCCATTAATGCAAGCCCCCACTCCGGCAGGCCGCTGGCTCTGCATTCAGATTTAGCGGATATGAAATGGATAAATGCTATGCCCAATGCCAGAGGATTTAAAAAATAGTGAACCGGCAACAGAAACTTTTTCTGAAATTGATTGAAGCGTTTGAGTCCGTCATTTATTTGTGCCGGAAGAGACGCATAGCGGATTCCTCTGATGAGCAAACTCAGCAAAACGTTCAGATTGGCCGCTGCCAGTATCCAGGCAGCGGCCTGGCCGGTGGCTTCATTATTTTCGTCATTTTTAGCATGCTTGAAAACCGCACCGATGTCTTTGTTTCGTTTTTTGTAATGGTCATCGTCTCCAAAAGCAGCGGGTGTGCGGCACAAGAAAAACAAGGCGCCTGTAATCAAACAGACGGTCAAGAACAATTTCAATGAAATTCGAATATGCGGCATCATCTTTTCTCCTTTTCCGTTATCTTTCCGGATTACAATCATAAATAGCAGTATAACATGTGTAATATTCGGTGTGATCCCATTTGGGTAACAACTTCAGCCGTTCATGAAATTGCCTTTTCAGTATATTCGTTAACTCAATTTCCAATGGGCCGATAAACAAAATATCTTCCATGATTAAACACCTGCCGCTGTTCACCCGGTTGTGGGTTCCACTTTTTTTCCAAAACACTGTTCCGCTTCCCTGTTATCACAATTTCATAATTTTTCAGCGCATAAGAAGCATCGATGTTGTTTTCATCCGGGCCGCTGGTTTTAAATATCGGTGCATGCTTCTGATGATCTTCTTTGTGGGCGTTATGACGTTTCAGGTCATCTGCCCACAGGCGCATTTCATTCTCGGATACCTTTTCCCCGGAATCGCAACGACGGACATGGGAACCGGAGAAGTAATATCTGGTTTTCAGCCAGCAGGGCAAAGGTTTTAAGTGGTCTAAGAATTCTCCGGTCAGAAAGCCAGGTCGTTCATCGCGCGCAGGACCGAGAAACAGGATCTGCCCTTTCCTGAAACATTTTCCTTCTTTAAGCGCGCCCATCCCAAAGTGCATTTCCCAAAGCAAATCGTCTGAATTGTTTTCGGTAATTTTATATTCACCCATTTTGTATGCAGAAACCTTCTTGCGGGTTCCTCCATTTACGCATGAGGGCGCATTTCCGCTGCCGGTATTAAGCGCCGGAGCCTTATTCGGCCGGCCAAGAATACTCCGGAATATATGGCTCGATGACTTTTCCGTCTCACGTTCTTCAGGAATGGGGCATTCATCATGAGCCAATGGTTGATTCATGATGGTTTGCGCTTTGTCGGCCACCATATTTATATATTTGGGTATGTCGGGCATCTTAACAGTTCGCTTAACAAATGCCTTGCTTTTCTGGACCAAGGACATGGAAAGTGCTTTTTCATAAATTTTGTCTATTGAGACTTTCATGCGGGTTCATCCTTTCGCTTTTCTGTGCCCGTTGGATTTCCTGAATGCGGATGCGATGATACACATGAACCATCCACACGGTTGCAAGAATCGGAACAAAAAGATTCAGAAAGGGGACAATCGCCATCGCCGTGATTACGAAACCGCCGCCGTAAACGGCTTTTCTATGCCGCAGGGCAAGAGACCTGGCGCTGACTTTTCCAAGATGATATCCGGCCGCACTCTCAAAAAACTCCCGGCCGAGGAGATAGCTATTGAGAAGCATGGACGCCGCAAAGCCGATACCAAACAGGTAGAGAGGCAGCAGCAGAATATTGAGGCATACTGCCCATCCGGTGAATTTCAGATCATGCAGGAATTCGGGCCAAAACTTCAGAACTTCGCGAGGGGCGGCATCCGGATAATACGCATGTTCCACGCGCTGAATCGCGGTTTCCTGAAACAGACTGGAAATCAGCACGGTAAGCACCGGCAGCATGAACCAGCCGCCGACGCCGGCAAGAACGCCGACAGTCCAGTTGAACAGGGTATCCAGCCATCCGCGTTCAAGCGTTACAAAGCGTTCTGTTATCCAGGTAACGCCTCCGACTGCTCCGAGAACAACGACTGCCGCCAGCAGGGCGCATGCGAGCATCAAGCCTAAAAGATTCGCCTTCTTTATCGAAACAAATGTTTTTATTAACGGATACATCAGGTTAACTCCTCCAAATAACATTTTCACTATTGCGCCACATGGCAAACGGGAATCAAAATTAAACAGAACGATGCAAGGCAATCACTGTCGATCCTGCAATCACCGTAAAAATGAGGATGAAAATAAGCTGCCAAAATCAATGTTTGCAAGCTGTTGAAAATTTAGTTGTGATGGTGTGTCTATTGAACGAAATGAATCACTCAGTAAAGCAATACAAAAGAATTCGAATCAGGATATATTCTGTGGAGGAACGAAAATTGGCAAGAAAATCTTTGGAGGTTCAACGCATTGTGTTTGTACGAACAGTTTTTTTGTCGCGAAAATGTTCATATCTGGCAAGATGGGCGGCGTATATTCCGCGCTGCAGCAAGCGCATTCGCAATTGTCCATATCCTGCTTGTCAGGATGTTCGGAAGTAAAGGTTTCAAAAACATCAGAAAATATTTCTACGTGCAAATTGGTCGCGTGTGCAAAGCACACAACCGGAAGAAAGACGAAGATGAGTATGATGAATATGGATATTGGTTTCATGGCAATATGAATTTGATCATTCTGTTCTATTGTTTATAAATCTAATTGATTTCAAACAGGTTGTCAATTTGTTTGCATCATTTCTTTGCAAAGGTATGTATCCGAAGACCAGTTGATATTTATTATTCAGGGTGTAGAAAGATGCAGATTGTGATGACCTTTTGTATGAGCCGACTTTACCGTTGCTGTCTTTTGTGATAATGACAATTTATCATAAAATTCCACGGCTGTCGGTAATAAAGATACCCGGATCTGAACTTGATTGCGTGGGCTTCGATGAAAATGATCAGAGGAGATGTCGAATAGATGCGCGCTGGCATAGGATACGATATTCACCGGCTGGTGTCTGGCCGCAAACTGATTCTGGGAGGGGTAGACATTCCATTTGAAAAAGGACTTCTCGGCCATTCGGATGCGGACGTGCTGATTCATGCGCTCTGTGATGCGCTTCTGGGGGCAGCCGGTCTTGGAGATATCGGAATCCATTTTCCGGATACGGACATCGCCTACAGGGGCATATCCAGCTTGGTGCTTCTGGATAAAACAGCTGAGATGCTGAAATCCAGGGGTTATTCTGCGGTGAACGTAGATGTTACGGTTCTGGCTCAGGCTCCGAAGCTGTTCCCGTTCAGAAAGGCCATGCAAGAGAATATCGCCGGCATTCTAAATCTGACTGCCGATTGCGTCAATGTCAAGGCAACCACAACAGAAGGGCTGGGGGCGATTGGAAACGGTGATGGGATTGCGGCCATGTGTGTGGCCATGATTAACCGGAGAGACGATAGACTGGAAACACTGTCATGACAATTTATCTGTATAACACCCTGAGCAGGAAAAAGGAAATCTTTGAGACTGTCGAACCCGATAAGGTAAAAATGTATGTCTGCGGTCCAACGGTATACGATGCCAGCCATATCGGCCATGCGCGTTCCGTGGTTGTGTTTGATGTTCTGGTCCGGTATCTGCGGGCTAGGGGGTTTGACGTCGTTTATGTCCGGAATTTTACCGATGTTGATGACAAGATCATTGCCAAGGCCGATCAGACCGGAATGTCCTGCAGGGATGTGGCTGAAAAATACATTCAGGAATTCTACGCGGATATGGATGCCCTGAAAGTCGAGCGCGCAACCTATGAGCCGCGGGCAACCGAACATATCGATGATATCATCCGTATTATCCAGATGCTGATCGATAAAGGCCATGCCTATCCTCTGGACGGGGATGTGTATTTCGAGGTGGAGCGATTTTCCGGTTATGGAAAGCTCTCCGGCAGAAAACTCGATGATATGGAGGCCGGTGCGCGGGTGGATGTGGATGTCCGGAAACGAAACCCCTTTGATTTTGCCCTGTGGAAGGCCTCAAAACCAGGGGAGCCCGAATGGGACAGCCCGTGGGGAAAAGGCCGTCCGGGCTGGCACATCGAATGCTCAGCCATGAGCTCTGCCTTTCTGGGCGAATCCATCGATATTCATGGTGGCGGGATGGATCTGACCTTTCCCCATCATGAGAACGAGGTTGCCCAGTCTGAAGCAGCCTTTGGCAAGACGTTCGTCAAATACTGGGTGCATAATGGTTTTGTGAATATCAACCAGGAAAAAATGTCCAAGTCCCTGGGGAATTTTTTGCTGATCAAAGATGTCCTGAAGTCTTATCATCCGGAAGTCGTCCGGCTCTTTCTGCTTTCCAGTCATTATCGCAGTCCCATCGATTTTAACGACAAAATCATGGATGAGTCCAGCACGGCGCTCGACAAGGCATATGCGCTTCTGGCAAGGCTGGCGGAGCGCTTTGAAAAAAAACCGGTTCTGTCTCAGTCAGGGGATCTCTGGGAACGCTTCTGCGAGGCAATGGATGATGATCTGAATACGGCCAAAGGGATTGGACTTGTGTTTGAGTCTGTCCGGACATTGAACCGTTTGCTGGACGAATCGGATGAATCCTTTTCTTTGAGCCATCCGCAAACGCTTTTGACTGCATGGTCGGATTTCCAGAAGATCGGGCGGATTCTTGGCGTGTTTGGGGAAGCGCCGGAGCTATATGCGGCCGACCGCAAATCGCTGGCCTTGCAGAAAACTGCGGTTGATCCGGTCTGGATTGAATCAATGATTGCGGATCGTACTGCTGCCAGAAAAGCCAGACAGTGGCAGAAAGCCGATGATATCCGCAATGAGCTTGAAGCCAATAACGTCATTATCGAAGACCGGCCAGAGGGGACGCTGTGGCGGATGGCATGAATATTGATCTTCACTGTCATACGAAATACTCCAACGACAACGATCTTGAGCCTGAAGAACTGATTGAACAGGCTCTGAGAATGGGTCTTGACGGGATTTGCATCACCGAGCATTTTTCGGTTGAGGCTTCCCTGCCGGTTGAAGGAATTCCCGTTCCTGACGATTTTCTCGTATTTCGCGGGGTGGAAATCTCAACAGATAAGGGTCATCTGCTGGCTTATGGCGTTAATGACGATTCCTGGAATATCTGGCATGCAAATCTCTATTTGAATGTCCGTGATGTCATAGAACAGATCCACTGCCTGGGGGGAATCTGCGTACCGTCCCATCCGTTCAGAGGCTGGGATTCTTTTGGGGCGATGGCCCTGGAGCTGGACGGGCTGGATGCCATTGAAACGCATAACAGCCGCAATACCCCGGAGATGAATTCGCAGGCAATGATTTGTGCAAGGATACGGAATCTGCCGTCAATTGGCGGAAGCGACTGCCATCGAAAAGAGCATGTCGGCATGGCCTATACGGTTTTCAGCAATCCGGTAAAAACAATCTCAGATCTGGTTGCAGAAATCCTGAAGGGAAATTGCAGGGGAGCGGGTCTCAGGGACTGACCGATCGGGAGTTGAGGTCAGGGGGTGAAATCCACTGTCGTGAAAAACACCCTCCTGACGCATCGGCAAAACGCGCATAGATAACGCCGTTTATTCAGAGACAAAATATTACCCCTTGATAATTCTGGGCAGCATCATATGATGCTGGGCGCAGATCGATGTGGGGTTCTGGTAGGCAGCTCCGGCAAAAGCCACGAGGTATTTCCGGATATCCGTCATGGATACGATTTCATCCACCAGGCCGTGCTTGGCGCAGTAGATCGGGCCGGGAATTATCGTAGTATTCCTGGGCCATCTGGTTCATTTTTTCGATCACCGGCTCCAGGGGCCGGCCGGCGTCTTTTTCTTTGACCAGTCTTCGTGAGAAGCTGGCTGCAGCTGCGGTTTCGCCGTGCATGACGTAGATTTCAGTCGTGGGAATGCCCAGGGTAAAGGCATTGTGACGGTTGGCCGTGGGGCCTCCCATGACATAATGGGCAGCTGCCGTGCCTTTTCTCAACACAACCAGCATCATGGGAACATCGGTCTGCTGAATGGAGTAGATCAAGGATCTGGCCCAGCCCCAGGAGCTCCGCTTTTTCAGCAATATCTCCCACATCGATGCCGGATGTGTCCTGAAACCAGACCACAGGCACCCGGTCTCTGCCGCAAAGGGTGACAAATTCATTCATCTTTGATCAATCCCTGGCGATAGAGCTTGCCGCCAATACCCGGATAGTCGGCATATTCAGGATAGTCCTCTCCCATAAATCCCTGGCGGTTGCCGATGCAGCCGACTAAGAAACCATCCACCTTGCATAGACCCGTATATATTTCGGGTCCGTAATCGGGCTTGATATTCCATGTGTTCGCTGCCATCCACCAGCCGGGAAAGAACTTCGTCAAAATCATACGTCTTTCTGATTAAAGGGTATCAGACGGTAAAGATCTTCGGACGGAAACCGCGGGTCTTTGGGTTCGGTCACCCTGAAAAATTTGGGATGGTATGAAGGCATATCCTGCCATATATTCTTTAATGCCATCCAGAACACCCTTTTCATCTTCATACACATATCTGAAAAAGCCTGTTGCATCATGGTGAATCTTAACAGATCCCGGCGGTTCTTCTTTAAACTGTCTTGGCGGCGCTGATCAGTTGTTCCGCACCGTCCAGATCGAAATGACCCTTGGGAGACATGCCGCTTAAAATGCCGCCGCCGCCAACAGCCATATTAGCAGTTCTTATGTGCAGCAAAAAGAATGGTCGGACTGATGCCTGGTATCCGCCGCCGGCAGGGTTGGTGCCGTATATACCGGCCAGCATGGAATGCCAAGCTGTTCCAGTTCCGCGTGCCTGAAAAACGTCGTGCCGCCTCCCCTGCGTCCGGCGTAGAATTTTTCCTGTTCCGTCAGTTTCACGCCGCTGCAGTTCACCAGCCATACAAGAGGAATATTTAACCGTTTGGAAAGATCGGTGGCTTGAAGGATATTTTCAGACTGACCCGGCAGCCAGGCGCCGGCCATGACCTTGTTATCAAATCCGATAATAACCGCCCATTTGCCGGAGATTTTGCCAACCCGTCGATGACATTGGTGGTTCCTTCTTCATTGTCCATGGGGTTATAAAGCGTATGCAATGGACACCATGTGCCGGGGTCAACCAGGTATTCCAGGCGCTGCCAGACGGTCCACTGCCCTCTTTGGCATTTATTTTTTCTGTCGGGAAATCCGGCATTTTTGGCACGCTCAACATGTTCAAGCCTTCACCTTCGCCTCGATTGATTTTAATGCTTTAAAGTTTTCTTCTCGCTGCTGATTAATTTTCCCGTTTTTCAATTCACTGCCAAATGACGTCATTTTTTCAAAATAAGGTTTCATGGGGTTGCTCCGCTGTCGGTTTGTGTGAAAATCTTAGAAAAATGTTTTGTTTAAATAAAAACCATTTCATGCTTTATTGTGCTGAAAAAGCATGCTGGTCGCAATGCGAATTCGGACTTAAGCTTTGTTAATGGGCCAGAGGCCTTTTTCTTCAAGAACGGATTTCAGGGTTTTCAGGCCGGCATTGGCAGCTGGAACCCCGCCATACACCAGGGTCTGGAAAATCACTTCGGCGATTTCTTCAGGTGTGCATCCCACATTCAATCCTGCCTGAATATGAAGACGGAGTTCATCCAGGCGCGACAGTACAGTCAGTGCCGAAATGGTTACCAGTTGCCGGGTTTTGTGGGGAATTTTCTCACGTGCGTACATCTGGCCGGTAATAAAAATGGACATCTCCCGTGCCAGGTCTTTATCGAATGCCCGCCACAGTTCGTATGGCTTTTCGTCCCGAACATCCTTGAAATAGAGCGCCGCGGTTTTTTGGGTTTTTTCAGCCAGAGGTTTGCTCAATGGTTTTATCTCCTTGTTACCGGTTAGCTTTTTTGACACCAAGCTGATCCAGGGCGATGATCATCTTGCAGATATTGGCCGAGCCTTCCACCATGGCATAGGTCGGGGCATCCCTGTAAAATCTGGCAACCGGATATTCGGTGGAATACCCGTAGGCGCCCAGGATCCGCATGGCATAAGTGGCGCATTTGGTCGCCACTTCGCCGGCAAAGTATTTGGCCTGGGCCACATCGAGCCCGTTGTTCAAATTGCCCTGATCCTTGGCCCAAGCAGCCTTGTAGACAAGAAGGCGGGCAGCTTCGATTTCAGTGGACATCTGGGCGATCATGTCCTGGTTCATCTGAAATTCGCCGATGGATTTGCCAAACTGCTTGCGCTGGTTGCAGTATTTGATGGCTGTGTCCAGGCACGCCTGGGCAAGCCCCACACCGCCGGCTGCAGCCGAAAGACGGGTCTGGTTGAGCGAGCTGAAAACGATTTTCGCGCCGTCTCCGGGTTTTCCCAGTATGTTTTCCTTGGGAACCCGGGTGTCGGTTAAAAAGATTTCGCCGGTCGGCGAAGAATGGGAACCCATTTTCTCCAGTTTGCTGGTTTTAACGCCATTGAAATTTTTCATTTCGACGACAAAGGCGGACAGCCCTCTAGAGCCCTGGGCTTTGTCGGTATATGCATAATAAATGATGGCATCCGCAACATTGGCGTTGGATATCCAGGTTTTGGAGCCGTTCAGCAGCCAGTGGTCTCCCTTGTCCTCTGCCGTGGACGACATGGCCATGACATCGGAGCCGGCATCCGGTTCGGTGATGCCGAATCCGCCCACATAATCCGCATTTACCAGCTTGGGAACGTAATTTTTCTTGACGGCTTCGGTGCCGTATTTAAAGATCGTATAGGCGCAGCCCAGGGTCTGCATGTTGATCTGAACCCGCAGGGAACTGGACGCACGAGCAATCTCCTCGGTGACGATCATGGCCGCCAGCCATCCCATGTCTTCGCCGCCATATTCCTCGGGAATGACGGTTCCAAAAAAACCCAGTTCACCCATCGGTTTAATGACTTCTTTGTATGGAAAATAATGATTTTCGTCCCATTCATTGGCATAGGGCGCAATTTTTTTTGTAGCAAACTCTCTTACGGATTTTCTCAGCATTTCCAATTCTTTTGTGAGTGCAAACTGCATTACGGTTCTCCTTTGTATCGGATTTGAAATAAATAAAGCTATGATACAGCTATATTACGTGGCGAATTAAGTCAAGAATTATCGAAAAACGGATAGAAAAACCCTTTCATGAACAGGTTAAACGGGTTATATCAGGCCGCCAATAAACTCTTTGACAGCCAGATAGACTTCGGTTGCCCCGTCTCCCAAAAGGATGCCATGTCGGCTGGCGTGAATCAGAAGGCAGCGTTTTCGCTCTGAGCCAAGAAGTTTAAACGCTTTCCTGGTTCCTTTTTCATCCACAACCGGGTCTTCATCGGATTGCACGAGAAGGGCCGGCAGGTGAATATCGCCAAGACGGTCTTCGGTCGATTTCATGAGTTTATCCAGTTCCCGGATACCGGAGATGGGATTTCTCAGATAATTGATATGCGGGTTTTCCGGGTGATTTACAACGAACTCTTTTTTAACGGCTTCTCTTTTGACGCTGCTCATGAAGCGGTTCCACATGCTCACGGCGGGTACAAATTTCGAGGAAAAATCCTGAAGGCGAAAAGGCGGACATACGCCAAATATGCCGGAAAACGCCGGGTGGCGAATTCGAGCTGCGGCCTCCAGGGCCAGTCCCGCGCCCATGGAAAAGCCGCCCAGTACCACTTTCCGGCATTTGCTGGTCATCAGCGCAATGGCTTCATCCGCCGAGGCCATCCAGTCCGCAGCGTTTCGCAGGGACAGATCTTCAGGGGCCGTTCCATGACCTTTCAGCCGGGGAACATAGACCCACCAGCCGTTTCCCGCAAGATATTCCGCAAGTCCTTTAAGTTCCATCGGAGCTGCCATATAGCCGTGAAACAAAACAATCCCCAGTTTGTTGGATCTTCCTTTTATCAGAATGGGCTGGCCCACGGATTTGTCCTTGGATTCTCCTTTAATGAAAAATGCATCATAGTCGCGGACATAATCGGATAAGGCTTTCTCATGTAAAAAACGGGTGATCCGGTGGCGAATCCAGAATGCCGGCTGCCATGCCAGGCAGCGGATGCTGCGCTGGAGCCTGACCAGCGGTTCGATTTCATTGACCATGACCGCAATCGGGTTGTCGATCCGGATCCGATGAAAATCCAGAACACGGGGATGGGTTGAAGACAGTTTTATCAGATCATTGCCTTTCCATGCCAAGATTTTCTTTTCAACGGCAATTTTAATAAAATCCCGGAATCGATGATAGTTGTCGTCGGTTATCAGGTGGATCTGGTTTTCGGCCAGGCTTTTATGCATAAAAGCACCGGAGAGCCTGTCTTCTGTGTGACTGCCAGAAACACCCGCCGTCTCAGATCAAAGGCATTGATGCGATTAAAGGGAATTTTATGCAGCATTGCCGCAAAAAGATGGTCCGGATTAACGGTGGTCATGCTGTAAATCGCCGTCATATACTGCTGCATGATTTTCCATGCCTGTTTTCGCATGGCCCGCCGGGAAGAAATCGGATCATCAAAATCAAATGTGCGGATGGCGGAAATATCGCGTTCAATGCTTGATGCGCTCCAGGTAGTCCTGGATGGAAATCGCGGTGCCGAAGCGGATGTCAATATCCACTCCGGACAGCAGCATGGCGCCTTCTGTCATCATTTCATCCATCATGCGATCCGATGGATGATCCACAAAAAATTCCGCAATGCGGCTCAGAGTGTTCTCTTTGGAGCGCATGGGATAATAGGTGATATTGACCGGGACAATCACGGTCCGGGTTGCCTTCAGCGACTCGATATCCTTTATCTGAAACAGGGACATCAGTCTGCGGGCTTCATCCGGAAGGGTTTCCGACAGGGCGATGATCCGCTGGCGGTAGAACTCGGTTCGAAGCGCCAGGGTTGCCGCTCCGGTATGCGGCGGGCGCTTGCCGCCGGCGTAAGAAAGCATGAAGCGGCCTTTTTCAACCAGTTTCTTGTTTTTGACCATCCGTCCTTCCGGGTAGATGATCCAGGATGCCTCTCCGGTCAAAAGGCTTTTCACCATGAGCATATCCCTGTCCGGACTCCGGGTTGAAACCGACCCGACAGACTTCAGGTAATCCCCCAGAGCACCCTTGAACAGTTCTGCATCTCCCAGGGACCAGACCGGTTTTTTGCCGGTAAGATAATAAAGGTGATAGGGAAGAAACAGGGTTTCCATTCGGGTAAAATGATTGATGACAAAAATCAGTGATCCCTTCGGAATATTGGTTTTGTCATGAATGTTGATTCTGGCTTTTGAAAACAGCGAAAGGGCTTTGATGGCAAGCTCCGTTGTTCTGTAGGCAAAGCGGTTCATGGTCTTCCCTTTTTTACGTGTTTCCGGTGTTCTTCCCTGTTGACACCCTCTTCAAATATCACTAAATTAGCGATAATTGATAAAAAAATAAAGCTATTTCCGGAGGTTCACGGTGTACTCGAAAATATTGATTCTGCGTTTTCCCCAAACCGAAGTCCAAAAGCCCATTGTCTGTTATCTGGTCAAGGACTATGACCTGATTTTTAACATTCTGAATGCGGCTGTTCTGCCGCGAAAAGAAGGCATCATGGTTCTGGAGCTGTCCGGAACCCGGAAAAATTTCAAGGAAGGCGTCAAATTTTTAAAGTCTCAGGGGGTTCAGGTTCAAAACGCCTCTCAGGAAGTCAAGCGGGATGTGAATAAATGCACCCAGTGCGGGGCCTGCACAGCTGTTTGTCCCACGGCCGCGCTGCATATCGTGCGTCCGGAGATGGCTGTGGAGTTTGATGAAACCAAATGTAGCGTGTGTGAACTCTGCATCCCTGCCTGCCCATCCCGTGCCATGGCCGCGCGGCCCACTGCCCAGACTTTTTTTGAATGAAGCCGGTGATAGCCGTTGCCTTAAGCGGCGGCATCGATTCTCTGGTCGCCGCAAAACTGTTGATTCAGCAGGGGCATCCGGTGATCGGAATTCATTTTGTTACCGGTTATGAAAACCCAAATTCCCCATCACCGCAAGATATCTCAGATCTGATCGCTGTCCGGCTTGGCATTGACGTTTACCTGATGGACGTGGCTCAGCCGTTTCAAGAAAACCGTTGTCGACTATTTTGTCCTGTCGTATTTGTCTGGACTTACACCCAATCCCTGCATGGTCTGCAATTCCCTGATCAAGTTCGGAACCGTTCTGGAACACGCGCGGCGTCTGGGCGCCTCCCATCTGGCAACCGGCCATTACGCCAGGATTACATCGGATCCGAATGGCACTTGGCACCTGCTCAAAGGTATCGATCCGGTAAAGGACCAGTCCTATTTTCTGTCCCGAATGACGCAGGAACAACTGCGTCATGCCTGTTTTCCCCTGGGCGGCATGACAAAATCCCGGGTCATTCAACTGGCCAACGAGCTGAAACTTCAGCCGGTTCATCAGTGCGAAAGCCAGGATATCTGCTTTATCAAAGGCCGGACATACGGCGAATTTCTGGCGAATCAAAAAGGATTTGTTTCGCCTTCCGGGCCTATCGTAACGGTCACCGGAAAAATCATCGGTGAACATCCGGGCCTGCATCTTTTCACAATCGGCCAGCGTCGCGGAATTAACTGTCCGGCTGCAGAGCCCTATTATGTGGTCCGGCTGGACCGAAAGGCCAATTTGCTGGTTGTGGGATTTAAGTCCGATCTGCTGGTTTCATCCTGCAGGGTGACGGGTATCAACTGGATTGTCCGGCCGCCGGAGTTTCCCGCAAGGGTGTCAATACGGGTCAGGTACCGTTCTCAGGCGGTTTTTGCAACCTTGTCGCCGACAGATTCGGATGGAGTGATTGTTCAATTTGATGCCCCCCAGCCGTCGGTCACGCCGGGGCAGGGGGCTGTTTTTTATCTGAAAGACGAGGAGGTCATCGGTGGCGGGTGGATTTCCCCTGTTCCTGATTAGATCTTTCCTCTTTCTTTTGCGATATTGATGTAGGTTTCAACGGTATTGGCCGGAGGCGTCCAGCGCTCTTCCGGGGCTTTTTCAATCAGGCGCATGGCGTCAAAACTGCAGGATGTGACGCAAAGGCCGCAGCCGATGCAGCGCTCTTTTTTTACCCTGGCAACGTCTTCGACTTCAATGGCCTTCATCTGGCACCGCTCCTGGCAGATTCCGCATCCCGTGCAATCGTCGGCAGAAACTTCCGCAAAATAATTGGTGTGAACCGCTTTGGCAGGCTCATCCAGATTGTTCAGGTTTTTCAGGATCTGGCAGCAGCACCCGCAGCACAGGCAGATGTTGGTGGGTTTCTGGGAATTTCCGGGTTGAAGCACAAGGCCGGCTTCCATGCCCTTTGCCAGAATTTCGAGGGCCTCGGTCTGTCCGATGGATCGGCCCAGACCGTTTTCTTCATAATAATATGCCCCGCTGCCAAACGTCAGACAAACTTCAACCGGCTTGTCGCAGCCCTTGCCGGCCATTTTGTGCTCGGTTCTGCAGATGCAGGGACAGACCACGATTTTGGACTGTTTTTTGATAATCTGCTCGGCTTCGTCATAAGGCATGGTGAGCATTTCCGCGGAAATGCTTTTTGAAATGGGAATGACGCGAAGCTGCTTCGTTTTTGTTTCTGTCCAGACCTGGTTCACAAAGGAAGAAGCATATTCGTTAAAATCCTTGATCAGATCCAGATCCAGGCTTTTGACGTGATATTCCCAGATGCCCACAACAAACTGGGCGGCCATATAAAACATTTGGCCGTGTTTGCCGGATCTGTAAATAAGCCCCTTGCGGGACATATCGTATAGAATTGGCGCCAGCTCTGCTTCATCCACTTTCAGCCGGCCGGCAATGGCGGAAACCGTTTCAGGCATCATCACCAGAGCTGCGGCGATCTCGGCCTCACGGGGCGTAAACAGCCGTTTAAGAATCCGGATTTCAACCCCGGTTACTGTCCTCGGAAAGCCGGCCGGAAGGTTATCCAGATGCCGGGCAAGGTCTTGATAAACGTCAGTCATAAAATCTCCTCATATTCTTTTCTTATTCATTCATCTGATAGGCTTCTTTCAGCGCATAAACCTTGTCTTTCCATATCTTTTCAAAACGATCGGAATTGACCACCGGTTTTTGAATCATTTTCAGGCAAAGATCCATCTGCTTCTGCGTAGAGCTGGGCTTGGAATATAGCTGAAGCGCGAATTTCGAAAAATCCCGGACCATGAAATCAAAAATCTGATCGATCATATCGTCTTCAACAGAGTGAATGGCCGCGTTTTCCAGAATCAGCTGGCCGTAAGCCACAAGGGTGAAGAGCTCGCCGACGATCAGAAGAAAATCGATGTCCTTTGCCTGCTCTGCGCTGGGGGTTGCGGTTGCCAGAAAGGTCTTGAGGACTTCGATCTGGGCCTTGAAGATGTCGATGTTGGGCAGTTTCAGGCGGCTGTAGGCAAGCTGACAATCATGGAACCGGATCTTTCCCAGGCCTTTGGTGGGGCCTTGATTGAAAAGAAAATCGTCATTGACCGGATCGGTCCTTCTGGGAATTTCAGGGAAAACATCCGGATTAAAGAAGTAATTGGCCATGAATTTGATGATCAGCGCCATATTCACATGAACCGTGCCTTCCAGTTTGGGAAGGGCGCGAATGTCTCTGGCCGCCATCTCAAAAAACATGTCTTTTTCAAAGCCTTTTGCGGCAATCACGTCCCAGAGAAGGTTGATTACTTCTTCCCCTTGCGTGGTCACCTTCATCTTGACCATGGGATTGTACAGCAGATACCGCCGATCTGTTGCGGAAGCGCTTCTCATGTAGTCCGCGGCCCTTGAGGCAAAAAGCTTCATGGCGAAAAGGCGCGTATAGGCGTCTGTAAAAAGCTGCTTGACGTGCGGAAAATCCGTTACGTAATGGTTAAACAGTCTTCGGTTGGCGGCATGGCGAATGGCTTCGTAGAAAGCATGCGTGCAGATGCCGATAGAGGCCCAGCCGAGATTGAATTTTCCCACATTGATGGTGTTCAGGGATGAATCCCAGGCCTGCTGGCCCCGTGTGAGGATGTCGCCATCGGTGATGGGGTAGCTGTGAAGGGCATACTGGGCCACATAATTCTGGGAATTCACCACGTTTTTGACGCATTCGTAATTGGGGTGCTTGGAATTTACGGCAAAAAACACATATTCATCGCTGTCCGCCATTTTTCCGAACGTTGAAACCAGGGCCGCCTCATTGGCGTTTCCGATATAATACTTGCCGCCGTCTGCCCGGTATTCGCCGGATTTGATTTCCGTCAGGGTCATTTCACTGGCATAAAGGTCTGCGCCATGTTCTTTTTCGGAAAGACCGAAGGCAAATATTTCACCATCTTTCAAGAGCTGGGCGGTTTTTTCCTTGACCGCTTCATTCTGTCCCATCCAGATCGGTCCGAGTCCCAGAATGGTCACCTGCCAGGTATACCAGTACTGCAGGCCGTAAAAGCCCAGTATTTCACTGAAATCGCAGTTCCGGGCCGTATCCCAGCGGCAGTCTTTTCCGCCGTATGCAGCCGGGGTCAGCAGCGTTGAAAATATCCGGTTTTCTTTTAAAAAATCCAGAAAATCTCTGTACCACACCCGCTCATGATCGTCATGTTTCAGCCGGGCCTTTCCTTTGTTCTCGAAAAACGCAATGGTTTTTAACATGATTTGACGGGAGGGTTCGTCAAGATGCTCAAAACGCTCTGATTTAGGATTTAAGAATTTCATGGTACTCCTTTTATAATATAGGCTTAGACCATGATCCATGGCCAGCTCAAAACAAATGGTCATGGATCAACCGAAAATTTATCTTCGAATGGTCACCTTGTTCATGACAACCGGTGTTGCCGGGCGATCCATGGGGCCGGTTTGAACAGCGCCGATTTTTCGGACAACGTCCATGCCGGTTGATGATTTTTCCAAAAACCGTATGGCGGTTGTTCAGATGCGGCGTGGGCGCAAGGGTAATGAAAAACTGGCTGCCGTTGGTGCCGGGTCCGGCGTTGGCCATTGAAAGAATGCCTTCACCGTTATGAATCAGGGTTGGATGAAATTCATCTTTAAACCGATAGCCCGGGCCGCCGGTTCCGGTTCCCAATGGGCATCCGCCTTGAATCATGAATCCTTCAATGACGCGGTGAAATGACAGACCGTCATAAAAATTGCCTTTCCGGTCGGTTTCCTGCCGGCCTTCTGCCAGATTGATAAAATTCCAGACGGTTTCCGGGCATTCACCGGCATAGAGTTCGGCTTCGAAATTTCCCAGCGTGGTTTCAAATACGGCGATGGGCCGTGAAATGTCTTCCTTGTGAGTATTTTTGGTAATGGCCATGAATTCCTCCTGAATGTTTATGGATTATAGTGGGTATGTCTTTTTTTTGGCCGTAATTTAATGGGTTTTCCCCATAAAGGCAAGTACGGAAAATCGATTTCGCAAGCAAACTTGCCGACAGAATGCACGGGTTGTGGGCACTGGCATGAAAATATCAGCAAAGAAAAAGATTTTTTTTATTGTTTCATTGACTGATAAACGATATGAATTCTGCTGCGAGTCATCTACAGGAATTGATCCGCAATCCTTCTGGGGCGGCAAAAGCCCTGCGCTGTTTAGACCCAGCCCGGAGTTTGAATCTGCCCGGTCTGCTCGTAGGGAATGTAACATTTGATATCGATAAGCGGAGAGCCATTTCTGGCGTCCAGGCCTTCTACATCGAGGGTTATGCCTTGAATGGACAAGATGCGGCAAAGCGTGAGGGCAATGAGATTGGGCCGCATTGGCGAATGCGTGGCAAAGACGCCGGTTAACGGATTGCCGGGATCTTTTCGGGGATGAACCTGAAGGGTGCTGCGCAACTCCGGGGTGTCGTTTTCATGAAACCAGTACATCACATGAATGTGTGAAAATCCTTCCAGACCCAAAAGGGCGTCTTTGTAACAGGGGTTGATTTCAATCCATGTTCTGTCGCCGTCTTTTCGAATGACGCCGATGGGCTTAATCCAAAAGGCATTTTCCATTTTCACGCTCCAGGTAACGGAATTGAAAAAAAATATTAATGTCTTATCTTCTTATAACCGATATTTTCCAGAATCAATAGAAATATTCTTGTATCATGCGGTTATTAATAGCAGGGTGTTGAGGCTGACGAAGGAAATGAGGATTGCTTTTCAACTGAAATTCGCCTCAGGAAATATGCTTTCATGAAACTTCGGGCGGCAATTATCATTCTGATGCTGATGACGATTTCCTGTACTCGAGTTCTAAGCAGGCCGGATAGCCAGTCAATCCAGGATGGAGCCGGAAGCTTCACCTTTACCGACGCTCAGGGCAATCCGGATAAACCGATAACCGTCTGGTACTATAAGCCATCTGCCTTTTCTTCCAGAGCGACGCTGGTTTTTGTCATGCACGGCGCAAAGCGAGACGCACAGCGGTATCGGGACGAATGGGCGGCATATGCCGAGCACGCAGGTTTTCTTTTGATTGTGCCGGAATTCTCTCACAAATATTATCCCGGCATAAGAGAATATAACCAAGGCAACCTTTTTGATAAAATGGAAAAACCCATTCCGGAAAACGACCGCGCTTTCACAGTAATCGAACATCTATTCGATTTTGTTAAGGATGCGACGCAGAACCAAAGTTCGTCATACGATATCTATGGCCATTCTGCAGGCGGGCAGTTTGTTCAGCGGATGGTTCTGTTCAAGAAAAATGCCCGCATTCGAATGGCCATTGCAGCCAATCCGGGCATCTACGCAGTGGCGAGTTATACGAATAAATATCCTTACGGAATCAGAAACTCAGGTGTGACTCCGGAAGATCTCAGGGCGGCTTTTGAAAGGAAATTTATCCTGATTCTTGGCGAAAAGGATGTCATGATGGACGACTTGAATCTTGCTAGGTTCCCTGATGCATTGGCGCAGGGCAGCAGCAGTTTTGAGCGTGGGACAAATTTTTTTGCTGCTGCATCAGATGAAGCATCCCGGCTGGGCATGACTTTCAACTGGAAACTGACAATAGTTTCTGGCGCGGCCCACGATGATGCCAAATTGGCGTATGCAGCGGCGCAATTTTTCTTTCATAAGGGAAACGATGAATAGACCTTCAGCTTATCTGACACGGTCCGAGCCGGGCTTCATCTCGACAAAAAATGATGGTTTCGTAGCTGGTCATGAATCAAAATTGGCGGAAATATTCGATTGAATTTTGCCAGTCGGAACTGGGTAATCGATAAATGTGATACTCTGGAAATAATGAGAGGGACACGATGAAAAAGATGATCTGGATAATTTTGGCGATTGCAATAGGATTCAGTGGATGTCTGACATTTGACCCGGGTGAGAATCGCGCCTGGGACGGACTCCATGATCCGTATCAGCTAAACCGGAGATAACCGGCAGTTCTACAAAATCGGCTCGGGGCTTTATCCGGATGCCATAAGCAGACAGAATATCCCTGCCGCAAGTGCAATGCGATACCAGCCAAAGACAATGAAGGTGTGCGTTTGAATGTAGTTCAGGAGCCACTTGACCGTAATGAACGAAATCAGCGCAGACACGATAAATCCAAGCAGTAGCAAAGACCAGTTTTCAGGGGCTTTTCCTGGCTGCAAATGCCGTAGCGCCTGAAAAATCTTGAATCCGCCGGCAGCCAGCATGGTCGGAATGCCGACGAGAAAGGAAAACTCCGTTGCGGCCGGTCGGCTCAGGCCCATCATCAGCATCACCAGGATTGTTACGCCTGACCGGGACGCGCCCGGAAATACAGCGGCTACCAGCTGGCCGATGCCCACAAGCACTGCGATCGACCAGGTAACAGAGCGCTTCGGTTTCTTTCCGTGAAGCCATTTTTCAATGAGCAAAAACCCGATTCCGCCTAAGAGCATTGCCCAGGCAATCGGCCAGAGTTTTTCCGGCAGCTTGAATCCAGCCTTGTTCAACATGAGGCCGCCGATGCCGGTGATGACGAATGCGGTCAGTATTTTCAACGCATAATCCTGAGTTGGCTTTTGTCGCCACTGAAAGGCAAATTGGTGCAGGCGCTGAGGAAATAGGGGCAGAACAGCGATGACTGCGCCGCTCTGAATAACAATGTTGAAGAGATCGCTCTGGCGGGGCAGCCAGTTTTCAGCGATGAGCAAGTGGGCAGTCGATGAAATCGGCAGAAACTCGGTGATCCCCTCAATGATTCCGAGTATGATGATGGCAATCCATTCTGGCATGCATGCCTTAAACCCGAATATTGCACTCTTGTCAAGAAACAAAAATAAATTTGAGTGGTTTTCAGCATTCGGAAGTCAAAGTCCGTAAATTATGGCTGCCCGATTCGTTAAATTACGTTTCTTCAGGATAGCGGCTGGTGATGGGCTTTCTTCTGGCCGGAGTATCGGATTGCATTGATACCATAGGCCAGGTCATCCGCCAGTTCCGTCAAAAGCCGTACCTCTTCTGTTCCAAACGCGCCGGATTTTTCGGCATATAGGGTGAGAGCACCCAGAATCTCGCTGATTTGCAGAAAGCGGCAGCGCAAGAATGGAGGCATATCCGTGCCGGGCTGCTTCAGCCTGCAAAGGGGCAAACTGGGGATCACCAAAAACATCGCTGATGATGGCGGGGTGCCTGTTTCGAATGGCTCTGGCTGCTGGGCTGCACGCTGTTTCTGTCCAGGATTCGGGAGCGGCATGCAGGTTTCGCTTCTGATATCCGGCCTGCGCTGCCAGAGTCATGGTTCCGTGTAGCGTCGTCTTCTGGTATAACCGATCCATGCTATCCGGCAGGCGCCGATGTCGACAAGGATTTGGCAAATTTTATGAATCAGTTGCTTTTCATCGGCTTCATGAATCATAACATGACGGCAGGCGGAGATGGCGGACAGCGTGCGGTTGAGGCTCAGCAATCGCTCATGCGCCTGTTTTTGATGATCCATCATGCCATTGAGTTCATTTGTCAGCGCAATAAATTCTTTCCCGGCATGAACCTGAATCCTTGCCTCCGGATCTCCGGATGTGACCTGGCGAATGGTGTTTCGAATAGAAAGAATGGGGTTTAGAACCCAGAGGAAGATCATCCTGGGGATGACAACTCCAATCACGGCGGTGAATGCAATCGCGCTCCATATCAGGGTTTCAATCTGAAATAGGTTTTCCTGAAAGGCAGCCCTGTCTCCGATCTCATCTCTGTTTTCAGCAGCAAATTGCTGGATTTGCTCCAAGGGGACAGCCGCAGTCCATAGCAGCAAGAGAAGCAGGGAGAAATAAAGTAAAATAATCAGAACAGAGTGGAAGTGGAGGGATTTCTTCATCGAAAATCCAAGTTCGTGACGATTAAAACCCTGAATGCCTGAAAGCAAGCGCATTGATGCTTGATCCGCTTGCTCCCAGGCTGATATCGATGAACTCAGTCACTTCTATGGAAGTATTGCAATGGTTGGGTACAACCCTTCAAACTCGCCTTCAGGGTAGGGCTGAATGGTATTAAAGGAAATGTTATGATTCTGTTGGGCATGGCCCTGGTTGTGTCTGCCATTAAAATAAGCGCCGTTGGCTTCCAGAATATGTTCAATGCGGTCCTGAAGTCCTTCCACAAACTGCTTTCCGTCGCCTTCAAACAGCATATCTCCCATCACCAGACCAGACTTGATTTTGGAAAATTCTTCCAGCGGGAGGCTGTTGTTTTTTAAATCATTTGAATTGCTGATATAGCCCCAGACCAGATGACCGGAAGGAATGGAAAGCGGCTCTGTCCAGATCGATAATGGTATGCGGCATTACAATGCTTTCTCCACCGATATTCAGTGGGTATTCCGGATGTTCCCCTCAGAAAAGAATTAAATCCGACAAAAACTTTCTTCTCCAGTCGGGCTTCGATGATTTTTGCCCCATGAGCAGTGATATCGTAACCATCAAGGTGAGAGTTTACGATGTAACAATTTTCCTGGGCATTGGCGCCTTTGCCCAGAAAAGAATTTTGAATGTAGGCGCGTTGGGCGACCAGGACGTTTTCGCGGATCCGGGTTCTTTTTTTGATGACGGCGAATCGATCCACAGAAGCTCCCCGGGAGATGGACATAGGCAGTTCCAGATGAATCTCATCAAAAACACGTTTAAAATCAGCTTTTCGCTCCTGAATAAAATCTATGATGATGCCGCGGGGAGGGCCTTGGCCGGGAACGAAATTAACATAACGATCCAGGATGGGGCGGGGATACCGATATAGAAAATTGAAAACCTTGTCTTTTTTGATCCAGATGGTTCCCGGATCCACATGGACATGTGACATTTCACCGACCTGAACATACGAAAAACGTCTGATCACGCAGTCATGAGCAGTTGTCAGATCAATGGTGCTGAAGGTTCCCAGAAAACAGCCTTCAATCGGAGACCCATGAATATTGGCATAATGCATGGACATGGTGTCGTGAATAAAAAAAGTTTCCAGGCTTTCCGGGTCGTGGGAATTGTTGTGAACCAGAGTTTTGATGAGAAAGCTGTTCCGGATCTGAATGCATTCATCTTCATAAACGGGAATCTTGTGGGTGCCAAAGAAAAAAATATCGTCTTTTCGCTTCAACTCATCTCCGCGAATGTCGCATTTATAAAGCACCGAGTGATCCACCTGGCATTTTCCCAGAAAATAGCTGCCGGCCAGGTTGGAATGTCTGAAATGAAAATTCAGTGGATGGTGCGGGGTAATGCCGTAAAAGGCGTAGAATTTGGCAAGCTGGCCAAGAGGAAGCACATTCTGAATATAGGGGGTCAGGTCGAAATCCAGTTCTCTGAGGTCGATTTTGATCCGCTGAGCAATTCTTGCAATGAGGTTTTCAATCTGTTTCATTTCCGTTACCTTTTATTGAAAGAAGTCATAAGTCAGAAATCAGAATCCACGGGTCAGGCAAGTTTCATTAATGCAATACAGTCTGAAATATTGGCATCGCAGGCTCATATGCTGCATTGTTTCATGACGTGGAAAACAGCGGCAAACACGTCGGTAAGCCTTAGGATGCCGACGATTTCATTGTCCTTTGTTACCAGAAGAGACTGATGCTGTCCCAGAACCAGCTGATGAATGGCCTCGTCCAGAGCAGATTCCTCTGAGACATATTCTCCTTCCGTCGGGGCGTACATGAAATCCTTCACACGCTTTTCGCCGGCCTTGCTGCAGATGTCTTTCAGGGGACTTTCCCAGAGGTGATATTGAGTGAGCATGGATTTCATAAATTTCTTGCTGAATCCATAGCGGGAAAGGCCGTCGCTGGCCTGCATCTCGGCGTATTTGGGCTCCAGAGTCCTAAGGACATCGATCTGGCTGAGCTTTCCGACGACCTTTCCCTCTTTGTTGAGGATCAGGATTGCCCGGTGTTGGTACCGGCTGTGGTCAAAGGATAGCTGGGCCTTTTCAAGCGCCATGACCGCATCAAACAGCGTTGCATCTTCATCCACTGTGGCGTATTCTGTCAATGGAATCATCAAATCTTTAACCTGGTACGTTTTCACTCTTTCCCTCCATGAAAGGATTAATTTGCGGATGGCATTTCTGAAAAAAAACATTATAACTGGACACAGTCCAATCTGCTGTTATTATATTAAGATATGTTAATTTTAACGCTATCACATGTGTTTGCTAAAGTGTAGTTTTTTTGTTCATAGACGGTTTATTTGAAAAAATGATCGTAACTATTCAGCACAAGTAACAAACGTGGGCATTTTGCCCTCAAATAATAGTCGCAACGCTTCAGATGAGCCGATGCCCTGTTTTCGACAGGTGGAGAGGTAACTTCGAATCCGGCAAAAGAATTTTGCTCCAGCCACCGATCGAAAACAGCCGGATATCTTCTGGTGAACCTTTGTCATTCGAAGATCGTTTTCAGCCTGGTTGTTTGAGAAAGGTACGATTGGATCATCCATGAATCGTAATACATCATTCTCAAAGTCACGCAGCCTCTCCAGAAGATTTCTGGATTTCGATCGGGCCATCCTGCCCCGCCGGCCCTTTCTTTTGCTTTCATCCGGAGCCGGGCATTCTGTTTCAGCTTCTAAAAGCAGGTCCCGATACTGTTTCCGGTACCGCTCTGATTCGGTTGTTTCCAGTCGACCTCCTGCCGACTGGGTGGCTTTATTTATTTCTTTGAGAAGATCGGAGATTTTCGATGCCCATTGTTGCCCGTCCTGTTCCCAGGCTCTTTCGAGTTCCCGCAAATGATGGGCATTACAAAGTGAATGTGAGCCGCCGTATTGATAATACGGCTTCCAATGATCATGACAAATGGTCCCCTTGTATAGAGGCAGTATCCCGATTTCATTCAGGGCATCGCATCCTCTTTTGGCATGGGGGTAATAATAACTCAATTGCTCGGTTGATGTCAGATGTAACCAATTTGGTTTGCCACCAATATTGATTCCTGTTTCATCGCAATGAATCAAATCGGAGGCTGTCAGTTGTTTTTTAACCCAGTTGTCAAAATATTCCAGGCGCTCAAAAGCATCCTGATTGAAATTGTGAATCGTCCCAGCGCTGATCGGGATCTGCATCTGATCTTTAAAATGATCCTCAATTCGATTATAGGGGATCAGTTGATACTGGGACATGTACACGGCATTGACCTTTACACCGATACCATATTGCACCGGTCGGCTGACGCCCTCCGGAAAAGGAGCCACATACTGGTCACCTCGACTGTCTTCGAGAATTTCGGCACGCCATTCCGTTACGATGGTGGCAATGTCAATATCGATGACTTGCCGGGCTTCAAATCCGACGCGATGGTACCTGCCTTTGGGCAGACTGCTTCGATCAATCGGTATTTCCCTGATTTCATCCGGGGTATCAACCTGCTTCAGGGTGATACCATTATGTCCTGGTTGACCACCGGGCTTGCGATCACCATTTGTCCTCGGTTTCCGTGGACGAAAGCGATCAGTTGATGGCGGCTTGCTGCTGTTTTTGCTGTTGAGCCCAAGCCGGTTTACCAGAATCGTAACAAGAAGCAGCAGGATATCAATGCTGGCCTTGAGTGCCGGAGAGAGGTCTTTCTCTTTGGCAAGCAGGTCCTTAACCCGTTGAATGGCTTCCTCGACATTGATATGATCTACGGTCATTCTGTATCCCTGTGTTTTTTATTTGAGCCATTATAACACAGGTTTTAAAAGTGGATATTTTTCGCGACAGAATGACTTTTAGCGCATTTTAAAAAATGTTTGACGCAGGGGCTCCTATTGCTAACTATAAATTGCGTAAAAAGGCTTATAGGGGCATTAGCATGGCATTCTATCAATATCTATCGGTGCATCTAATTTTTCAAAATTGATCGAAAAACCGTGTCAAGAACTTTTTCTATAATTTGTAGTTTTTTTTGTGCTATCAAACTCAATGATCGGTTGATATTTAGTCTGTATTTTTTTTATAAAATCATCATTCGGACACTTTATGCCAAGGCTATGGTTGTTTTGCCCGGCGAAATCCTCTCTTTTTCTTGATAAGTTCATGCCGGTATAGTAGGTATCATACGATTAATCATCTTGTACGTTTTTGACAAAAACGAACCAAAACAGGAGGCGTTTCATGAAAAAAGTCGGCTTGATGCTGAAGCTTTTATTGTTTTCGGTTGCTCTATGTTTAATGACATCATCCGTTGTCACGGCGGACCTTTACTGGGAATCGGATCAGGAAACCAAGGGCATGCCGGGACGGCCGGACGAAACCAAGGTCATTAAAACCTATCTTACGGCGTATGCCTCCCGAACCGAACGGGAAGGCCAGATCACCATCATGAATTTCGATACCAAAACCATGTATCATCTCAATCCGGCTGCCAAGACCTATCAGCAGATCAATATGGCGGAAATGGGGAAGCCGCCTGAAATGAAAGGCGAAAAAGGCCAGGTGCAGCAACAGATGATGAAAAGCATGATGGGCAATATCCAGGTGACGCCCACGGATGAAACCCGGCAGATTGCCGGCTACAACTGCCGGAAATACCTGGTTTCCGGCATGATGATGAATAGTCAATACTGGCTGTCAAAAGATGTCAAGGGGTATGAAGAGGTTAAGGAGATCGGAAAAAAAATCGCCGGAGTATTTGATGAGAATCCCATGATGAAGCAAATGAATATAGCAGGGATGATGGGCCAACTGGATGGATTTCCGGTTCAGATGGTCATGAATATCATGAAAGGCACCTCAACCACTACCCTGAAAAAAATCGAGAAAAAGTCGCTGAACAAATCTCTCTTTTCCGTTCCAGAAGGATATACTCAGATGCAGAGTAAACTGCCCATGATGATTAAATAAATAGGGAAACGTGAGACATTGGAAAATAAACTGCGGCTGTTTCAGGTCGCAGGATGAGGAGAAAGGAAAACGCAATGCCGTTTGTCAGCCACCCCGGATTGCCGGGCAAGGTTTTTATGCCGGTTTTTAATCCTGAAAGATCCAGGAAACATCCTTGCAGGGATTGTTTTTCCTGTCAGCGGTGCGGGGAAGATCGTTGTCATGTCTGTCGGGGAGAGGTTGAAGAAGACGATGAAAGCTCAAATGGAGGAGATCGTTGTGTCAACAAATGAAATTTATGATCTGATAATCGTTGGCGGAGGTCCGGGGGGGTTTTCCGCCGGGATTTACGCCATGCGGGCAGCCCTTAAAACCATATTGATCGAAAAAGGCGCTCCCGGCGGCCAGATGACCCTGTCCGGAGAAGTCGAAAATTATCCAGGAATCGAGCGAATCAGCGGTCCCGACTTGTCCATGCAGTTTCACCAGCATGCGCTGTCTTATGGGCTGGAAATGGTTTTTTCTGAAGTCAAGGAAATTGAGCCGGGGCTGGGATATCATTCCGTGCATCTGGATGACGGTTCTGTTCTGAAAGCTTATGCCGTGATTTTGGGAACCGGGGGCAGCTCCCATAAGCTGAATATCCCCGGAGAAGCTGAATATTACGGCCAGGGGGTGTCCTATTGTGCGGTCTGTGACGGATTTTTCTTCAGAAACAAAACCGTTGTGGTGATCGGCGGCGGAGACAGCGCGGCTGAAGAATCCCTTTATCTGGCCAAACTGGCCAGTCGGGTCTACATGGTTCACCGCAGGGATGCGCTTCGGGCTAGCAAGATTCTTCAGCAGCGGATCAAGGCCGAATGTAAGATCGAGATGGTCTGGAATTCCATTCCCTTGGCGATCAAAGCCAACGAACAGGGCGTTTCATCCATCGAACTGAAAAATGTCAAGACCGGGCAGCATCAAGAGCTGCCAACTGACGGGGTCTTTATCTTTGTCGGCTTCAGTCCAAACAACCAGCTGGTGCCATCAGGAACAACAATGAATGCCAACGGGTATGTGATTACCGACGACAAATGTGAAACCAATATTGCTGGAATCTATGTGATCGGTGATCTTCGCCAGAAATACGCCCGGCAGATTGTTGTTGCTGCATCGGATGGCTGTACAGCCGCCCTTGCCGCGGCCCATTATGTGGAAAATAAGAAAGCGGCGGAATCCGATTCCTGCCAGCTGGCGTAGAGCGTGGCCAATGAGATATCTTCCCATTGAACCCTCCCTTTTTGTTGAACACCGAAGACAACTGTCAGCACGGCTCAAGCCCAATTCTATTTCCGTGCTTCTTTCCAACGACGTAATGCCGACCAGTGCCGATGGGAGGCTGACGTTTGCTCAGCACTCCGATATATTTTATCTAAGCGGCATTGACCAGGAGGAAACAATCCTGGTGGTATGTCCGGACGCCCAGGAGGAAAAACACCGGGAAATTCTATTTGTCCGCGAGACCAGCGATAAAATTGCGATCTGGGAAGGGCCAAAATATACCCAGGAACAGGCAACCGCAATATCCGGAGTTCAAACTGTTTACTGGATCCGGGAATTTGAAGCTTTGTTCCGAACCCTGGTCATCGAATCCGAAACGATTTATTTGAATACCAATGAACACCTGCGGGCGGAAGTTGTTGTGGAAACCCGGGAACTGCGGTTTTTGAAGGAATGCATGGCCAATTATCCTCTTCATCACTATGAACGGCTGGCCCCTGTCATGCATACGCTTCGGGCAGTCAAATCGCAGATTGAGATAGACCTGATTCGAAAAGCCTGCCAGATTACCGAAAAAACGTTTCGTCGGCTATTGTCCTTTATCCGGCCCGGGGTCTGGGAATTTGAGGTCGAAGCTGAAATCATCCATGAATTTCTGATAAACCGCTCCAGGGGGCCGGCCTATCCATCCATCATTGCCTCGGGGGACAATGCCTGCATACTGCATTATGAAAACAATGACCGGCAGTGTCAGGAAGGGGAGTTGCTGCTGATGGACTTTGGGGCCGAATACGCGGGCTATGCATCCGATCTGACACGGACGGTTCCGGTCAGCGGCAGGTTCAGCCCGAGGCAAAAGGCGGTCTATAATGCGGTTCTGCGGGTTAAGAGAGCCGCCATCGCCATGCTGATTCCTGGCAACTCGCTGGCTGAATATCACAAGGCCGTAGGCCTTGTGATGGAAAAGGAGCTGGTTGATCTGGGACTTATTACGTTAACAGATATTCACAATCAGCCTGTGAACACGCCGGCCTACAAGAAATATTTCATGCACGGTACGTCACATCATCTTGGCCTGAACGTTCATGATTATGGAAACCGGCATCGCTTCTTCGAGCCTGGCATGGTGTTTACCGTTGAGCCGGGAATCTATATCCGGGAAGAAAGCCTTGGTGTAAGGATCGAAAATGATATTGTGATCACCGCTGACGGGCCGGTGGATCTGATGAAAGACATTCCGGTAGAAGTCGAAGAAATCGAAATGCTCATGACTGGATGAAACGATGAATCACTTGAAAAAAACGGGAGTGGCATCCATTCAGCAGGCCATTGCGGAATTGGCCGAGCAGCGAAAAATTGCCTTGGCGATGCCGGCGGAAAAAGCCATGGGTGTTATCCTGAATGCCAGGCAGCCGGCAGCCCTGGTCCATTCCATTCCGGAAACGGATCTGTTTTTTCTGGTTCAGGATATCGGGCTTGAGGACTCTCTGCCGCTTCTGGCGCTGGCATCAAATTCCCAATGGGATTTTATGCTGGATATGGGAATCTGGAAAGGAGATCGGATAGAAAATCGTTCTTTGACCCGGTGGCTGAATTTCAGATTTCTTGCAGACCCCGATCGCTTTATCCGGTGGTTTCAAAATGAACAGACTGAATTCATCGAGTGGTATCTTTTTAAAAACATCCAGATACGGGTTCAGGAACCGGACGAAGAGCCCGCGGATATTCCGGATGCGTTCATGACAATTGATAACATGGTGTATTTTCGTTTTTTGCCGGAATCCGGCGACATGGCTTCATCTGAAAATGAAACCGATGCATCGGATACGAATGAGGAACGCTATACATTTATTACACGGTTTCTGGAAAAACTCTATTCCGATGATCCAATTCACTATCTGAACGTGATGCTGGAAACCCGGGCAATTCTTCCGGCTGAAACCGAAGAAGAAACCTGGCGGGTCCGGAATATCCGGATGGCCGAAAAAGGCTTCCTTCCGTTTGACGAGGCCATTGGGGTCTATCAGCCACTGAAGCCGGACGCAGTTCCCCGACGGATCATTTCCAAAAAAAGAACCGGGGAACCTTATCTTCCGGTTCCGGCCTATGCCACCGGCATGTTGGATGCTGACAATGCATTCATACGATCTTTAAAGACCCTGGAACAGGAACGCATTCTTCCGGAGATTCAGACGGAGTTGGCATCCTTGATCAATCAACTCGTGGTGGCGGATCAAAAAACGATTACAACCAAAGCGGATATTGAAGAAGTTGTCAAAAAAACAGTTGGATATCTGTCTATCGGACTGGAGCGCATGTCGGCAAAGTCCCTGGATGTTGGCCGGAGCGCTTCCCTGATCCGTTCCCGGCTGTTGTCGGGAATCTTTCGCGTGGGGTATGGCGCAGCCCTGGATCTGAAATGGCAGGCACGGGGATGGATGAAACAAAGCTGGTTCATGGCTAAAAAATTACCGCTGGGTTTTTGGGGAGAGGCGTGGCTCGGTGTTTTGGGCGGGCTGTTGATTAAAAAACCCTTGTTTTTTGATAATTATCAAACGGGTGTTCTCTACAGGGAATTTCGATCTCTTGAGGATATCCAGAAGACCCAAACAATTTTGGATCAGATTATCCGGTTTGACCAGATCCTTGGGGCAATGACGGATGATCTGATACAGTTTTTGCAGTTTGTTCCTTCCAGGCAGAGCCTTTCCTATAAAAATCTTATTTTGACCCGCTGGGCACAGTGTCATATCGGCCTGCTGCCGGAAAGCGTACCCATTCCAATGGACAGCTTTGACCCGTTTTTTCGCGAGCTCTTTGGAAAACGCGGAAAGCCGGATTCTGCAAAACCGGGACGAATCAGGAAAGCGATGAAATCGTCGTTTTTACGCTGGTTGTCTGAAAAAACAGGATGGACTTCCAAAGAGCTGACTGAGCGCTCCGGGCCGGAAATGGAGCGCCTTTTCGCAGAATTGGAAGCCGATCTGGGTGGGGTTTTAGAAGCGGATCTTGACCCGCGGTTCATTCAGTTGTTTCTTGTTGCACGGTAGGGGCCACCGATAAAATCGTGTTGCGTTTTTTTCATTCAAACCAACACACGCAGCTGGTTCCCAAGTCCCGACTTGGAAAACAGCGGAAAATCCAAGTGGATCGGATTCAATAAGGATTCGGAATTGCCGTCTTGCAAACCTGATCCATGATATGCATCCGGTTGATGATTTCCTCCCTGTCAATCGATACGATCCGGATCCCCTGAAGCATGATGGCTTCCATTGGCGACGTTCTTAACAAATGATCCTGTCTGTCTGCCATATCCAGGAGATGAACGAGCCGCTCTTTTTCAGATTTCAGGGATTGCATGATATCGGATTCAGTGTGAAGAACCGTTAGAAATTCAAGGACAACATCCAGATATTCCGTAAAACCGTCTCTTAGCGGGGCGAATTTTTCAATCATTTCCAGCAGCAGTTGGATATGGGCTTCGTTATGAATCCATCTGGAATTTCTCAGACGGATCCTGCACCGTGTGCGTAGCGGTT
>CAVPHN010000023.1:0-111022 GCA_963704205.1 uncultured delta proteobacterium | reverse complement strand
CATGACAGCCGTGATCTCCGGGGCGGGAGATGCGGCGTTTTCTACCTTGGAAAACGTCGGGGCTGCAAAAAAAATACATATAAAAAGCAGCGCTGTGATCAGAAAAAAACGATTCAATTCTCTCATGGTTCATCTCCAAAAAATAATGTTATACGTCAAAGGGCTTACAACGGGTGTCCATTCGCAAAATCGCTTCAAATTATGTCCAGGATTTTTCTGGAAGTGTATTCCCCCACATCAGCAAATCCGTCTAACGGCAGAAATTGATATTAAAATGCCGAACACGGTTGAGTGCTCCATGCAACATTCAATACGGCGGCTCTGCAGGCCCGACATAACCGCACATGCCCAGACGGGGCGAATTCACCAGCGCAATGGGCTCACCATCGTCCTTGTGGGGATGTGTCTTGGCGTGCTTGTCGCACAGGGTTCCCCATTCATCTTCTTCATACGGACACTCCAGGCCGCCTTTCATCAACGTCACCCTCGCGATGACGTTCCAACATCACCTATCAATATGGGTCAATTCAATTCCCGGTTCTAAGACATCCGCGATGCGTTGCCGCATGGAGATCTCTTCGCCCCAGCGGCGGCCGGAAATAAACTGACTCATGTGCCCGCAGCAATCCAGCCATATCGTCCGGAGATACTGATCCAAATACTCCAGGGCTGAGCTCCCGCGCATCTCCAAATCCAACCAGAACTGCGGCGACCCCACTGCTTGTATCCGAAGATGATATAATGTTTGGCTGGCGCCTTTTTTGCGTTCCGCTTTTGTCTGAAGCTCTTTCCATGCGGCACAGACCGAAAGGTGCCGGATGACGCCACCCTTGGCGATTTCTATCCCGCAATGAGCGCACTTACCTTTTGATTGTTTTACACGTGCCATGCTGATTTCCTCCCACTGTGGTTTCAATAACAACCTTAGAAATATCCTGGATGGATAAAAGCCTAATAATACTCGGATCAAAGGCCCGTTTGAATTCCGGGTCCTGAGCGTAGCGCTTGTAAAGGTCCAGTTCCCGTTTGCGCTCCTGACTGACCGCCTGGCTGATCATCTTTTCCAGGGCGATGCGGCTGTTCTGTTCATCCTGGTTGTCGACGACCTGCGTCTGATAGTTGGGATTCTTGAAAACATGCTGGACAATATTGATGAACTTGATCCGCTGCTCTTCCGGGGTGGCTTCCCAGCCTGAGAACCATCGTTGATTGAACACCTTGATAATTTCAACAAGTAGATCTTCTGGCCCTCCAGGTACTGGCCCCCACATATTCGGGTTCTTCGGAAGCCTCCTTGAGCCCTTCCGGGTCAAGATCCGTAAAACCGGCATCGTCACGCTGAAACGCAACTTCTTCCATAACGGTTTCCTTGCTCGGCTCCAGCAGACAGTCAAGCCTGCGCAGCACGAACATGGGGAGGATGACGTCACGGTACTTGCCGCGCACATAGACGTCGCGCAGACAGTCGTCGGCGATCGACCAGATGAAAGAAACAATTTTATTGTGAGCGGAAAGATCCAACAGATGTGCCTCCTGATAAGTTCAGTAAATTGAATCTATAGAACTTTGGTGAAATATATTCAATGAAAAAGCCGCATTGTCTGCACTTTGCAGACAATGCGGCTTATTTTCAACGGATATTTCTGAGAGGCCCGGAGACCGTCGCCCTGTTGGCGTATTTAATGAATTCGGAACCGATGTTGCTGGTTCTTATTCTGTTGTGAAAGTAGTCGTATCTGTTTTACGGTCATATTTCATCGCGAAAACCTTAACCTTGCACAGATCAACGTCTTTGTAAATTGAGGTGCTATTGTTGTCCGCCCACATTACTTTGATATTCCATGTACAGCCCTTTTCAACACCTTCAAATGTCATTGTGAATTTTTCTTTGTCCTGAAGAACTGCGCTGAGTTCGTTTTCACTCCACGCACTATCTCCTGGATGATTGATGCTGAACAATTTGATCGGGTATCCGGTGCTGTTGATAACTTTAAAATCACGACTTTTACCGGCATTCGTTATGGAACAAAACATAAGCAATGCCGCCAAACTTCCCATCAATACTCTTTTTTTCATAACACGCCCCTTTTGATTAATGAATAATGTCCTGACCCAATAGCCGCTACACTTTCTTGCCTTCAGCATACCGACATCCATTTCCCAGATGCCCGACGGTCAATTTCTTCATTGATAATTATCATCTCCGTCATTTCAAATGGAAAGGCATTATCGATTGCCGTCAGCAAAAAAAAGAAAAACAAAGAGAATAGTTCTTTGTTTGAATTATATTCATTTTCTTCCTCTATCATAGTTATTGAATTTCAGATGGCGGATTATGGCTGGAGAGATATTGTTTGTCAAGGTAATTAAATCATCGGTCTTGCGGCAAGTCGAGATTGAGTTGGGTGATCTCCCGGAAATTTCGGAATACCAAAATCGTCATAATGTCTCTCGGTTGCACAAATATTACGGTCCCTTCATCCCTGTTTTATATTGACAGGCAGAACTTCTCCATTTATATTTCGAACGCCTTTAAAAACAATCCCTTATAAATATAAAACTGATCACAGGATTCGCTGTCGGCAACAGGGTGCGGCAACAAATTGCTTGAGAGCACTTGACAGTCTCGTTGCGCCATCCGCTGACCCTGCCTGCGCAGGTCCACGAAGAGCTGGATGCGAGCAATTTCCGATCAGTGATTGCACCTGAACAGGTGCGCTTATAGTCCGAACAACAAGATCAGCGGTTGTTCGCTTCGTTTCATGCAGCCTTTTGAATAACATCCAATTAACTTAAAGCAATCCCTAAAGGGAGGCGAAGCTATGGAATCCGTTTCGATATTAATTGTAAAGGTCATCTTCTTTGTTCTTATCGTCTTGGGGCTTAGGAGGTTACATCGTTTCAATTTTCAACAGCCTCGTCCAGGTAAGAAACAATGTGGATAAAGCGTTCAAAAACATCGATATTCTTCTACAGCAACGCCACGATGAACTTTCTAAACTCATTGACACCTGCAAAGCCTATATGAAGTACGAAAAGGAGATGCTGGGCCAGATCATCAGCCTCAGGGAGCAATATGTGCAGGCGAAAACGACCGATGACAAAACCAAGGTCGAAAACGATTTAAACAAGCAGACGATGACGTTCTTTGCAAGGGCAGAAGCATACCCTGAACTCAAAGCCAACAATAACTTTATCCAGATACAGAACAGGGTATCGGCCCTTGAATCAAGCATTGCAGACAGGAGGGAGTTCTTTAATGACAGCACAAATATATACAACATCCAGATTGAACGTTTCCCGCATTTAATTCTGGCAAAAATGCTTGGCTATACGAGGAAGGCAATGCTTGAGGTTCCCGAGGACAAAAAGCAGGATCTCAAGATGGATTTTCTTTAAACCTGTTCTGATACAAAGCTGAAATATGAAAAATAAATCAAGGCAAGCAGGACAGAAGAAACATCCCTGGCGGCAGTCTATCCTATGCCTTCCGATCGTACTGATCGTAATCTTTGCACTTGGATTCTTGACGCCGTTTCTCTTCATGGTCGGTCCGGTCTTTGGCTTTGCGTATATTTTAAAAGAAAGGGGGATACAGAACGCACCAGGGACAAAAGGAAAAATCCTTATAACTTTGCGCGGAGCGATTATCGGTACTTTCATGACTGTGTCAATTCTTGTCCCTTTTCGTGCGGTCGTTACAGGTTTTATTTGGCTGAGCGGCTGGAAAAACTTGCAGGAATCCTGGGAGAAAATGTCCAGTGCCGGATTTGCTGATGCATGGTTCGGAGTCTGTGGCCTGGCGTTTGCTGTTGTATTCGGGATGATGGTGTGGGCAAGGAGCCTCCGTGTTAAAAGCCAGATAGAAAACCTTTCAACTTCGACGGTTCGTTCTGCGGCTATGGGACTATCCGAATTCAAGGGCATAGCACGACCCATCGAGGACGCGGCGTTAAGGTTTGCAGAGACGATCGTCGACGGAAAAAAAGAAATAAAAAAAAATATTCGCTCAAGCCAAGGAGTCCCCATAACGAAAAATGTCATTTCAGAAGAAAAACAGGGACCGATTTTATTGGAGGTTTTCAATCGGCATTCACAGATCAGCACGATTCATTACTCAAGGTTTTTCCTCGAGGACGAAACAGGCAAAATCCTTGTAGATCCCAGGGGAATTGATTTTTGGGATGGTCATGGCCATTTCATGTGGAAGCCCATCCGATCGATTTACCTCGAAACCCGGCATTCACTGGACGCCGACAAGGAGACCCGACGTCTTCTTCCCGGAGATCCAGTCTTTATCATCGGTTCGATCGAGGAAAATAACGAAGCCGGTCAGGATGCATCCAGTTTAGAGCGGCTGATCCTCAGACCCTCGAATTCTCTGAAGTCCCCCAGCTTGTTCAAGTCAATTATGTTCGGCAAGGACTGGAAGACCAGTGGAACAGATATATTTGATGTATTCCTTCTTTCGGATTTGTCCGAATTACAGATCAAGGAGCGGATCACCAGGGGTGCATTCGGAATATGGAAATGGGTGCTCGCATATGTCTCATTCTCAGCTCCTCTTGTTCTGTTTTTTGGACACCGGTTGTTCGATTTGAACGCAGCAAATAAATTTATTTCAATCTTGCCAGGTGGCAAATCAATTTATTCCACATTAGCGCTGATTTATTATTACTTAAAGAATTGGCTGATATTATAAATCGGGGATTCTGGAGTCACCTTGCTTATCTTTCGATTTATGCCAGGTTTTTGTGTTTTGAGACATAGCTCGCAAAAGACACGGCTGATGGTTTACACGACCGCTTCACCTGCAATCGTTTCTTTTACGCAGAGACAGCAATTCTTTCTTCTTCATTACCGCTTCCTATGATCGAATATATTCCGAAGGGTTTCCGAGCCGAACACCAGCAATGTAACACAGCCCAACAGGAAAAACGGTAACAGGTCCAACGATATGGCGGATGCAATGAATCCGAACGATGGCGGCAGGATTGCCGCGCCAGTGTACGCCACCGCCATCTGGAAACCCATTATCGCCTGGGCATTCGCAGCGCCGAAACGATCCGGGGTTTCGTGGAGCATGCATGGGAAAATCGGCGCGCAGCCCAGGCCCACCAGCAAAAAACCGGATAGCGTGAGTGGGAGGGGCAGGTGAAAGAGCATGAGACTTACCCCGGAGAGGATTACCAGGCATCCGGCCCGGATCAGGTTTTTATTGGCGACCTTGTAGGTAATGAATCCCGTGAGGAAACGGCCCAGCGTGAGGCTGGCATAGAACAGCGAAACCCACGCTGCTGCCGATGCCGGATTCAAGCCCCTTGTCTTAAAGAGATAGCTGCCACCCCACAGCCCCATGGTGGCCTCGATGCCGCAGTAGATGAAATAGATAAAAAGCGCAATTTTAACCCCCCGGATTTTCAGGGGGAAGAACAGGGGCTGATGGCCGGTCACAACCGGGGTGGCCGCATCAATCGGACGCTGGCTGATCCGGGTCCATAAGGGAAGCGAAAAGAACAGTACCGTTACCAGAACTACCTGAGCCGAAGCAATCAGCAGATAGCTGGACCGCCAGGTTCCTCCCCGGGCCAGAATTGCGGAAAGGAGAAGCGGTCCGGAAAGTGCTCCGATTCCCCAGAAACAGTGGAGCCAGCTCATGTGCCGAGATTCATAATGATCTGCGATAAAACTGTTGAGCCCAGCATCGACGGCCCCGCCGCCAAGTCCCAGGGGGAGCGCGGCAAGGATGAGCCACACGAACGAAGGCGCCTGAGCGAAACCGAACAATGCCAGGGCGGTCATGGCAACGCTGGTGAGGGTGACCCTTCCTGTTCCGAATTTCTTGAGGATCCGGTTGCTGAAGATGCTTGAGAGGATAGTTCCCGCCGTGATGATCATCGAGACCAGACCGGCGAAACCATAATAGACCCCGAATTCGGCCTGAATGACAGGCCATCCGCCGCCAAGTAAGGCATCGGGCAGTCCCAGGCTGATGAACGTCAAATAAATGAGGATCAGTAGTAAAGTTGCCATGAATTGATTATTCTTAAGCCGGTTTAGGGCAATCCGGCATCCCATCTGTTTCGAATATAAGCTTGTGATGGGAACCCTCCTCCCTCCAGATCCCCCTTTTTCAAAGGAGGAAAATGTGAGGTGATTCATGGGCGCCATATTATGATTTTTGAGTAAAAAGCTCCTTGTTGGAAGCGCGCATATCCCGCTTCAGGATTTTTCCGGTGGGGGTTTTGGGAAGCGCGTCCATCAGAACGATTTTCTTGGGGACTTTAAAGGGCGCCAGCTCTTTTTTGCAGCGGTCGATGATTTCCTGCTCGGTTACCTTTTCACCGCGACGGATAACGACAAAGGCCGTGACCGCTTCCACCCACGATGGATGGTTGATGCCAACCACCGCCACTTCCTCGATACGGCTGTCCTGGTAGATCACTTCTTCCACCTCGCGGGTGGAGACGTTTTCCCCGCCGGTCTTGATCATGTCTTTTTTGCGGTCCACGACCGCGATGTACCGGTCTTCATCCAATACGCCGATATCGCCTGAATGAAACCATCCGCCTTTCATGGCTTCCTCGGTTTTCTGGGGCTCTTTAAAATACATCATCAGGGCATGGGGCCCTTTGCCGCAGATCTCTCCGGGAACACCGATACCGGTGACCGGTTTGTTTTCGTCATCTTCCAGCCGGGTTTCCATGTTCAGCCCCGCCATGCCGGCGGAACCCAGTTTGGTCATGGCGTCCTTGGCTTTTAAAATCGTGTGGTACGGAGCCAGCTCGGTCTGCCCGTAATAATTATAGACCTTGCTTCCGGGCAGGCGTTTCATGATTTCCTTTAAAACTTCAACGGGCATGATGGATGCACCGTAATAGCATTTTTTCAAACTGGACAGATCGTATTTATCAAAATCCGGATGGCGCATGAGCCCGATCCATACCGTTGGGGGCGCGAAAAACACGGTGGCCTTGTAGTCCGCGATGGTTTTCAGGATCTTGTCCATTTCCGGCGTCACCAGGATGTTGGTCGCGCCGATCCAGAACATGGGATTTAAAAACACATCCCGCTGGGCGCAGTGAAAAATGGGTAGGGCGTTCACGCTGATATCATCCGATTCGTAACCGCCGTCGATGATGGCGCCCATGTACTCGGACATCAGGGCCTGGTTGCTGATGATGACCCCCTTGGGTAGCGATTCGGTGCCGCTGGTATAGGTCATCTGACAGGGATCGTCGATGTTCAGGACCGTGTCCGGCTCGGTTGCGGGAATGGCCTGGTACCAGGGGTCAAAATCCTTGAACCGGTCGCTGACAGGCGGTTTCCCCGCACCCTGGGTGGACCAGATCAGGGTTTTTACGGTCGGCATGTCATCCAGAACATCCTTGACCAGATCGTAAAGCGCATCTTCCACGATAAAGACCGTGGCTTCGGAATGGTTGATGCAATAGGTGATATCTTTTCCGCGCAGCAGGTAATTGATGGCCAGATACACGGCCCCGGCCTTGCAGCATCCCAGCCAGGTCAGCACGTGGTGGATCGTGTTGTGGGCCAGAATCGCCACCCGGTCGTATTTTTGAACCCCGAGCCCGATAAGGGCGTTGGCCACCTGGTTGGACTGATCTTCAAGCTCGGAATAGGTCAGGCTCTTGTCTCCGAAAATCAGGGCTTTTTTGTCAGGATAGTGATACCGGCTTCTGCGGATCATGTCTGCAATGACCCATCGATTGACCTTGTTGTAGCGGTTTTTTAAAAACTCGATGGTGTCACGGTTGACGACGTTGTAATGAGCCGATTCTTCGCCGGTCAAAGGAGCGTTTTTCCAGTCGGACATGGTTGCCTCCTGATGCGGTTGCAGGTTGCCGGCGTCAGTGCCGGCAACCCGGGTTGATTTGAATTATCAGAATAGGGGGGGCCATGAGACAATGACCTTAATGATGCGATTTACAGCATTTCGATGGCGCAGGCCATGGACACGCCGCCGCCGCCGCACAGGGTGGCAAGGCCCAGCGTGTTGCCGCGTTTTTTCATGGCATGAATCAGGGTGACCATGATCCGCGCACCGGTGGAGCCCACGGGATGGCCAAGGCCGATGCCGGAGCCGTTGACGTTGGTGATTTCGCGGTTCAAACCCAGCTCTTTTTCGCAGCCGATGTACTGGGCCGCAAAGGCTTCGTTGACCTCGATCAGTTCAAAATCCGAAAGCTTGAGCCTGTTTTTTTCAAGTAGATTTCTTAACGGCCGGAACCGGGGAAAGGCCCATGATCGCGGGATGGCAGCCGCCCCTTGCCAGTGGCCTTGATCCGGGCGATGGGGGTAAGTCCCAGCTCTTTGGCTTTGTCAGCCGACATGATGATCATGGCCGCTGATCCGTCATTGAGGCCGCTGGAGTTGCCGGCCGTGACCTTGCCGGTTTTGGGAACAAACGCCGGCGGCAGTTTTTGAAGCTGTTCCATGGTCATGCCGGGACGGAAATGCTCGTCCTTGTCAAATATGATCGGGGCTTTTTTTCTCTGGGGAACTTCAACCGGAACGATTTCCTCTTTAAAAGAGCCGTCAAGCGTGGCCCGTTCGGCGTTATTGTGGCTTCTTAAGGCCACTTCATCCATTTCCTCTCGGCTGATGTTGTGAAGCTGGGCCACGAATTCGGCCGTATGCCCCATGATATAGGGTTTGCCGGCAAAGAATTTGGCCGGGGCCTCTTCCAGATTCAGCGGGGCCGTGGCATCCAGGGGCATGATCATGGGAGCCGCAGTGCAGGGCATGAATCATGGCATCGACAAACTCCTGATCCTGAAGCCGGCATCCCCACCGGGCACCGGGAACCGTGTAGGGAACGCCGGACATGTGCTCGACACCGCCGGCCAGGATGACATCGGCCATCTCGGCCTGGATCATGGCCATGCCCGAAATCACGGCTTCCATTCCGGAAATGCAGACCCGGTTGATGGTGACGGCCGTTACCGTATCCGGAATGCCGGCCATCAGCGCGGCGACCCGCGTCGTATTCAGGGTATCGTGATGTTCCAGGCAGCACCCGTAGCGCACATCATCGATCATGGCCGGATCGATACTGGCCCGTCTGATGGCTTCTTTCATGGTGATGCTGGCAAGGGTTGCGCCGTTTAAGTCTTTCAGGCTGCCGCCAAACGCGCCGATGGCGGTGCGGCAGGCGGAAACAATGACTACTTCTTTCATTCGTCCATCTCCTTATTTATTTAATAATGACATTATCTTTTAGATTGCTGAATGTTATCGCGATACGGGGAAATCATCAACAGTCTATTTTCCCCCGAAGCCATCCTCGGAAAGTTCGGTTGCCGTGCTGTCCGCAGTAAGGATAACATTTATTTTTCCGAAGGTCACCGGAAGCACCGTGTTGATAAAGAACCGGGCGGTTGCAACCTGTCCCTCGTAAAATACCGCATCCTTGCCCTTGGCGCCTGCCAGCAGTTTTTTGGCAGCCACGACCGCCCGCCACAGCAGCATCCAGGCCAGTAACCATATCGCCTGTGACATCCATGAACGTATAGGCATGGGAAAAGCGCTGTCATGGCGTTTTCGGAAGCGGCAAATCTGCCGATGAAACCGGCGGTTTTTTCCAGTTCCGCCGCAGTCGCCTCAGCCTTTTCGGCAAGATCTTCAAGGCCGCTCAGATTTTTGGCGGCATCAACCGTCAGCCGGATTTCAGTTAACAGATCCCTGAAGGGCTGCCCCTTGTTGAGCCCCAGTTTTCTGCCCAGAAGGTCCATGGCCTGAATGCCGTTCGTGCCTTCGTAGATATGGGTGATCTTGCAATCCCGCAGATACTGCTCCTGGGGATATTCCTTGGTATATCCGTATCCGCCGTAAATCTGAACTCCCTGACTGCAAACCTCAAAAGCCCTGTCCGTGACATAGCCCTTGGCAATGGGAATCAATAAATCGATGAGGCCCTGATACCGGGCTTTTTCAGCCGGCGTCCTCGCTGACATGGATCATGTCCTCGCAAAAGCCGATATAATAGATAATGCTCCGGCATCCTTCCACATAGGCCTTCATGCTCAGCAGCATCCGGCGCACATCCGGGTGCTGGATAATGGGAACCGGGGCGGCATCCTTTCCACCGGCCAGAAGATGCCTGCCCTGGACACGTTCCCTGGCGTAGTTCAGCGCATTCTGGAGCGATGCGGACGCACATCCCAGGGCCTGCATGCCCACATCCAGTCGGGCCTCGTTCATCATGACGAACATGGCCCGCATGCCTTTGTTTTCTTCACCCAGCAGGGTGCCCCGGCACTGTCCCTTGCCGCCGAGCGTCAAGGAACAGGTGGGGCTGCCGTGGATGCCCATTTTTTCCTCGATGCCGGTGCAGACGACATCGTTGGGCTCTCCCAGGCTGCCGTCATCGTTGACCCATATTTTGGGGACCAGAAACAGGGAAATGCCCGCGGTTCCGGCAGGCGCGCCCTCGATCCGGGCCAGAACCGGATGGATGATGTTTTCCACCAGGTCATGCTCGCCGCTGGAGATAAATATCTTGTTTCCGGTAAGGGAATAGGTGCCGTCATCATTTTTCACGGCAGTGGTGGTCAAGGCTCCCACATCCGAGCCGGCCTGGGGTTCGGTAAGGAGCATGGTCCCGCTCCATTCGCCGTTGTACATTTTTTTCAGAAACAGGTTCTTTTGTTTTTCCGTGCCGAATCTCTCCACCAGTTTTCCGGCCCCGTGAGACAGCAGGATGGTCAGGGTAAAGGGGAAATTGGCGCCGTAAAAATAATTTTTTACCGCCTGGGCAACGGCTGCCGGCATGCCCTGCCCGCCCCATTCGGGATCATCGCACAAGGCGATCCATTCGCCTTCCTTGAAAAGATCGTATATCCGGTGAAACGCTTCCGGCGACCTTGACCGTACCATTTTCAAATTTACACCCTTCCTCGTCTGCGATTTTCAGGACAGGCAGCATTTCCTTGACAGCCAGATTGCGCGCTTCGGAAATGATCAAATCCACTGTTTTTCGATTGAACTCGGCAAAGCGATCGTATTTTGCCAGTTTTTCAACTTCCAGCTGTTCGTGAAGGACAAACTCCACATCTCTTTTGTCTGTTATCACCTGTGCCATAATCGTGTCTCCTTTGATGGCTTTGCAATAAAGTCCAATTAATTTGATTTCATTCGAGCAGGCCATGTCGGCCGGAACATCCCCGTGTTTACGAGCACAAGTCGTGCCAACTCATATTAATGTTACAATTCAGACAGATAAAATATCGATATCATATAACGACTCCCTGGCACAGTTATATCTGTACTATTTGCCGGTTTTACCTTATAACTGTTCCATGGTCATGAATATCGATGAAAAGGATTTTTTCCGACAGGTCACGCTCCGGATCTGCGGAAGTCTGGAAATTGAAAAAGCCCTGTGGCAATGTCTGCTGTACATTCAGGATTTTCTGCCTGCAAGCCAGATGAGTCTGCATATTTATCATCGCGATGTGGGCGTTGTGGAGACCGTGGCCAATGCCACCCGTGAAGGGGCCAGGGCCATGGCCCTGAATTCCCAGCTCTCAGACCTGACGCGAAAGCGAATTGAAAAACAGGGATTGAACCGGGTCCGGGCCATCCCCAGGCTCGGGGATGATCCGGTGTGCAGTCCGGTCGCCGAAAAATTCAATGCCCTGGATCTGCCGGCCGTGGTTTCCGACCTGGTTCTGGAGAGAAAGCTCCTTGGGGTTCTTGCCATTTTCGGAAACGGTCGCATCCCTTTCACTGAAGAACATCTGCAGCTCGTCAGCACCATCAACGAACCTTTTGCCGTGGCCCTGACCAACAGCCTGCGGTACCGGGAACTCCAGAAACTCCGGGATCTTCTGGCGGACGACAACCGGTATCTTCAGGATGAACTGCGCCGGATGGTCGGCGAAGACGTCATTGGTTCGGATTTCGGGCTCAAACCCGTTATGGATCTGGTCCGGCAGGTGGCCCCGTTGGACAGCCCGGTGCTGCTGCTGGGCGAAACCGGATCCGGTAAGGAAGTGGTTGCCAATGCCGTTCACAAGGCATCCATGCGCAGACAGGCGCCTTTTATTAAAGTCAATTGCGGCGCCATTCCCCCGACCCTGATGGACAGCGAGCTGTTCGGACATGAAAAAGGCGCCTTTACCGGAGCCCTTTCCCAGAAAAGGGGGCGAATCGAACGGGCCCACACCGGCACCTTGTTTCTGGATGAAATCGGAGAGCTGTCCCTGGAAGCCCAGGTCCGGTTGCTTCGCGTGCTCCAGGAAAAAGAGATCGAGCGAATCGGCGGCTCGGGCCCGATTCCTGTGGATATCCGCGTCATTGCCGCCACCCACCGCAATCTTGAAGACATGATGCGTATCGGCACGTTCCGGGAAGATCTGTATTTCCGTCTCCGGGTGTTTCCAATTCTTATCCCGCCACTTCGCAGCCGGATGATGGACCTGCCGGCCCTGGTTCAGCACTTTATCCAGAAAAAAGCCCGCGAGATGAAACGCAGTCCCGCTCCCGGGCTGGCATTCGGTGCCCTGGAGCGCCTGACGGCATACCACTGGCCCGGCAATGTCCGCGAGTTGGAGAACGCGGTGGAGCGGGCACTGATACTCAGCCGGGGCGAGCCGTTGATCTTCGACGACATTGCGCCCAAAACCGATAAATACCCTATGGACAAAACCTTCCCATTATCTGCACCGGTACCGGAACTACTGGATCTGAACGCAATTACGAGCCATCACATCCGCCGGATACTGGACTTGTGCAATGGCCGCGTGGAAGGGGAAAAAGGGGCTGCCAGGTATCTGAACATGCATCCGTCCACGCTGCGCAAACGGATGCGGAAACTGGGGATTTTGTTCGGTAGAAATGCTGCAAAAAGACAACCGGACAAGCCAATCCTTTCTTGATCCCACCATAAAAAGCGCTTTTAATGAATTTCAGAGGTGGATTGGATGTAAAAGAAACAGTTCTTGACACGATTCTGCGCCGGTGCTACTAAATTTTCAAAATATCAAATAATTGCCTAAATAAAAATGGCTTTTTCACCGCACCAGCCCGATTCTTTGCTTCATACAACCCTTAAAAGCGACTTCGTCTTGTTCCATTTGCGGTATTGGATGATCAACCCAAAATGAAGGAATTTTCATGCCTGAAGTCAGACTTGGCAAACTGCTGCTACAAAACAAACTCGTCACTGCCGGACAAATTCAGGATGCGCTTGTAAAACAGCTGTCGACGCCGGAAGTACCATTGGGGCAGATTCTCTGCCAGATGGGTGTCCTGCGTTCGGACGACCTGGAGCTGCTTCTGGACCGCACAAACAAAAGGCAGAAACTTGGCGAACTGCTTATTAAAAACAAACTGATCGATGAATCCGGCCTGAAGAAAGCTGTCAATCTGAGCCAGGGGGAACAGATTCCGCTCGAAATGGCACTTCTCAGGCTGAATCTTGTCAGTGAGGAAAACCTGGCGCGGACCATTGCCGGCCAGCATGATCTTCCGTATATGGACATTGCCCAGTTTAATCCTGATCCGGAACTGGCGCGGATTCTTAACGCAAATTTCGCTCAAAAGCACAAAATCGTTCCTGTTGCCTCGGATGGTCAAAGCGTCACAATCGCCATGGCGTTTCCACTTCCCCGGAATGAATTAAGAGAGATTGAAAACTTCACTCAGTTCCGCATCATACCAGTCATTGCCAAAGAGCGCGATATCGTTGCCGCCATGCAGCAACTTTTCAATATCTCAAATCCGCAAGCGCCGGCAAATGAGGCGCCGGCATTCGAAATCTCCGGAATCGCGCCCCAGGATTCTTTCGGATCAAAAAATATCGGGGATGTTATCAGCGCCAATGTCGACCAGCTGGTAAAAAAACTGCTTTTTCTGGGTATTTCCAAGGAAGCCAGAGACATTCATTTTGAACACGCAGAAAAAAGAATGATCGTCCGGTTCCGGATTGACGGTATTCTTCAGACGCTTGACACGGGTGGCGACAAAGGGCTGATCAACGCCAGCAGGCAACAGATCGTTTCAAAAATCAAGACGCTCTGCGATATGGATATTGTCGAACGCCGCAGGCCGCAGGACGGCGGCTTTGCAATAAAAGCAGCAAAGGCCGGTGAGGTCCGGCACATCGATGTTCGCGTTTCAACGGTTCCTGTCCAGTACGGGGAAAATGTGGTGATTCGCATATTCGATAAATATGCCAAAGTCAAATCACTCGAGGATCTGGGATATTTTCCGAATCAGATCAAATCATTAAGCGATGCGCTGAACAAACCGGCAGGGATTTTTCTGGTCAGCGGCCCGGCCGACTCCGGCAAATCGTCCACACTTTATGCCATGCTTTCAAAAATCATCTCCCCGGAGTCAAAGACCCTGACCGTTGAAGACCCGATGGAACATGCGATAGAAGGCATCACCCAGACAGAAGTCAACGAGATGCTTGGCAACACGTCTGCAAAATTGCTTCAAACCTTTCTCCGCCAAGATCCCGACAACATCCTGGTCGGTGAAATCAGAGACCCGGAGACTGCTGAAATCGCCTTCCATGCGGCGCTGAGCGGCCGCACCGTACTCAGCACGCTTCATGCCGACGATTCCACCGGCGCTGTCGCCCGGCTGCTCGAGAGCGGCATTGCGGCCGGCATCGTTTCATCGACGCTTCACTGCGTGCTCGCTCAGCGCCTGGTCCGTCGAATTTGTCGCAAATGTACTGCGCTGCATACCCCGTCGGAGAAAACACTGGAATCTTTTGGACTTGCCTCCCTGTTGCAGCCGGCACTGAAGAAAGGCAGGGGATGCGCCGTATGCAATTACACCGGATACAGCGGCAGACGACCCATTATTGAGCTCTGGCTGCCGACCCGCGAAGAACTGGTGGAATTAATCGGCAAGCCGGACAATCTCACGCTGCGGCAAAGGGTGTTTGGCCGCGGCGAACGCACTACCCTGCTGGAAGATGGCTTCAAAAGAGTGCTTGCCGGCGAGACCACGCTGGAAGAACTGCTGCGGGTTGTTCCCCATGATCAGATTGAATCCGATCGGGACCGGCTTAAACCGATGCTTGACTCATAAGCGCAGTGAAGCGGCTTGCCCTTTAGCAGTGCTTCAAAGCAGAGGTTGCAGGACACGCAGGTTGGCCTGCTGCCCTTCCCTTTTTCCCACCGGTCGATAATATCCGGCTCCCGGATCAGGGGCCGGCACAGGGAAATATAATCCGCCTCTTGATTCCGGATGACTTCCGCCATCAGCTCGATACTTCTCAGTCCGCCGACCATCATGACCGGAACATCGACTGCTTCCCGGATCTGCCTGCACCAGGACCTGAAATACCCTTCCTGATCCGGACGCTTTATCTTTGTACGGAATTCCGTCTGGCTGTAGCGCTTGCCTCTCAGCCCCTGGCTGATTTCAATGGCATCAAAACCCAGGGTTGCGCAAAGAACGGCTGCGGCTTTGCCTTCTGAAAATTCAAGCCCTTCGGGAAATCCGTCCGCAACCCCGATTTTGATCATCACCGGATAATCATCACCGACTTTGTTTCGGATGTCCTTGTAGATCTCACGAAGAAAATTCAACCGCTTTTCCGGGCTGCCTCCCCAGAAATCGGTGCGATGGTTGGTAAAAGGGGATAAGAACTGGCTGGGCAGATAGGCATGAGCCCCGTGAATCTGGACGGCATCAAAACCCGCATCCCTGGCCCTGACGGCGGCATCACCGAAAGCTTTGATGACTTCGATGATTTCATCTTCCGTCATTGCCCGGTGTTCCAGATCGCAGAAGGGATCGTCTGCGACAACCGATGGCGCAAGTGCCACGGTTTTTCTATGTTGCTGATAGACAGCCGATTCCCTGCCGCCATGAAAAAGCTGCAGGGCGATTGCGGCCCCGTGGGAATTGACCGTATCGACCAGTTTTTTCAGCCCGGGTATTGCCGCATCATCGCTGACGATGTTCTGAAAGGCGGATATTCTGCCCGAAGGATGGACGCTGGCAATACCGCTCACAATCAGGCCCACGCCGCCTTTGGCCAGCCCTTCATACAGATCGATCTGTTTTTCGGTTACATGACCGGCCTTATCCGCACAGCCGTCATAGGTTGCGGACCGGACAAAGCGATTCCGAAGCCGAAGCCTGCCGATATTCATGGTTTCAAATAAAATGTTCATTAAAAAACCCCCTGCCCCCCCATTTTTAAAGAGGGGAATCTTTTTAACGATAGAAACCGGATTGGTTACCCGTTGATTCCAGCACGGGTATAAACGCTCTTGCCGGCGGCGTCTGGTTGAATCATGCAAAGAAGAATCGTCACCGCCCCGTAACATCCTGCGGAAACAATACAATTCAGGGCATAAGACCCGTTTGTGTCGGCAATCCAGCCCCAGAGATATGGGCCGACTCCCCCGATCAACCCGTGTCCCAGGGTAATGGCCCCCATGAGGGTTCCCACGGCAGACCTGCCGAAAATGTCGCCGAGAAAAGGCGTATACAATGAAAACGGGGCGCTGTAAACAAATCCGATCAGAAAGGCAAACACAAAGAAGCTCGTTCCGCCCTTAATATAAAACCAGGCCCATAGCCAGATCAACAGGGTGCAGACGTTGAAAAATATCAGGACTTGCTTCTTGCCGAAACGATCTCCGAGCCAGCCTGTCAGAACCCTTATCGGAATGGACGGGATCGTAAGCATCGCCATGATCAAACCCGAATCCGAAGGTTTGACCCCGGCTTCCACCCCCCAGATAATGATATGGCTTAATATTCCCTGAAGCGGAATGCCGGTAATGGAATACGCCAGAAAAATAAACCAGAATGCTTTGGTGTGCAGAGCCTGTCGCAGGGTCAACTCCCGGGGCCTCTTTGATGAAACCCCGTTATCCATTTCATTCGGGGTCTCAGCGCTGCCGACCGGGCGCGCTTCACCATAAGGTGCCAGTCCGACGGATTCGGGCGTGTTTCGAATCACCAGAACCGCAATCACCATGATGAAAGTGCCGATAACAACGCCACTCATCAGGCAGACGCTTCGCCAGCCCATAATGGCACTGTAATGATTGATGATTGGCGGAAGGGCAGCCAGCCCGAGAACCGTTCCCACGGTAACCATGCCCGTCGCAAGACCGGCTTTTTTGATAAACCATTTTCGAACAACGGCGGTATTGGGAACAAGATGCGTCATGGAGACCGGAGCGGCCAGAAGAACACCGAAAACCAGATAGAACTGCCAGATCCGCTGCACGGCCGAAAGACAGACAAGCCCGATCAGCATGAGGGCGCCGCCGGCAAAGATAATTCCTCTTCCCCCGATCCTGTCGATAAATCGCCCGGTCGCCAGCGCAAAAAACGCGTAGACCCAGAAATGAATGGTAAAAGCAAGACCGATGGTTTCACGGGACCAGCCGGGGTCCTTCATGATAAAGGGGAAAAGGGAGGTCAGGATATACCGCCCCATCGGACCGAGAAACGCTACCCCGAACAGTCCTGCGACTACATACCATCCATAAAAGATCTTCGCTTTATCCGGATCCGTGGATTGACTCGAGACGGCTATCAAAAGATATCCATTTCTTTTATTTTCCTGAAAAGACGGGTTTGCGCTTTTCCAGAAAAGCGATAAAGCCTTCCTTGCAGTCTTCACTGTTGCGAACCGTTGCGCTGCCCAGGGCTTCCACATCCAGCCCGGCATCAAGTCCTTCGTACAAGCCTGCCGAAATTGCCTCCAATACGCAGCGCACGGCGATCGGCGGGCGATCGGCCAATTCTCTTGCAAAGGCCAATGCGTCGGCCATCAGCGCTTCGGGTGCGGATATCTGATTCACAAGCCCGATCTGAAATGCCTGCGCCGCAGAAACTTTTTTGCTCAGCAGAATCATTTCAAGCGCCCTGGATCGGCCCACGATTCGAGAAAGCCGCTGAGAGCCCCCCCATCCGGGAATGATGCCGAGATTGAGTTCCGTAAGGCCGATCATGGCCTTGGGCGCATCCGCCATGATCCTGAAATGGCAGGAAATGGCCAGTTCCAGTCCGCCGCCGAGCGCATGGCCGTTGATGGCGGCGATAACCGGTTTGGAAATGCGATCGATTCTTCGCCACAGCGCACGCGCCTTGGGGCTGATGATGGGCGCATTACCGCTGTCGCTGACATCGAATCCGGCTGAAAAACACTTCTCCCCGGCACCGGTAATGATCAGAACCCGGACATTGTTGTCATTTTCCGCCAGGCCGATCACCGCTTCGAATTCATTCAATGTCGCCAGGTTCCAGGTGTTGGCGGGCGGGTGATCGATGGTGATGACGGCGATATGTTCATTTAATTCATATTTTATATTCTGGTATGCAGGCAATTTTATTCTCCTCTGTCCCCGGCATCCGGGTTATTCCGGAAGCGGGACGATAAATACCGGTTTTTTGGAGCGACGCAATATTTTTCTGACCACACTGCCGGAAAAAGCTTCCGCCAGCAGACTTTGTCGACGGCTTCCCATGACAATGACATCGCAGGCATTTTCCGCTGCGGCTGAAATGATTTCATCGGCGATGTTTCCTTCAACAACGCGGATGTCCTCGATCACATCGGAATTGGACACATTGGCGCATGTTGAAAGCTCCCTGCAGATATCTGCGAGATATTCGCGGATCTTGGGGGCCTGGGTCTTTTTATGAATCAGGATGTCCCTGGCCCCTTCTTTTTTCCGGGTTTTCAGGTCCTGGTACAATTCCTTGCCAAAGGCTTCGGCCACCCGTTGTTCCGATCCGGGCGGCAGTTCTTCCATAACATGCAAAATGATGATCCGCGCCTTGCTGTAGGCGGCGATAAGCACTGCGTGATCAAAGGCGTATTTTGCATGTTCGGACAGATCCGATGCAAAAAGAATTTTACGTATTTCTGGAGCCATTTATAAACCTCCGTTTCGAGTAAATTGCAGGCTACCGGGTCACCATTTTATTCGGTAGCCAGGTGGCCAGTTCCGGAAATATCATTAACAGAATCAGGCAGACCATCTGAAGAAAGACAAAAGGCATGATGGAACGGTAGATATCCATCATGGTGATGTCCGGGGGCACGATCCCTTTCATGATAAAGAGGTTGAACCCGAACGGCGGCGTGATGTAAGCCATTTCCATGTTGACAACAAAAAGAATACCGAACCAGAGCGGATCGAATCCAAGTTCGGTGATGATGGGTACAAAAATCGGCGTGGTCAGCATTAGAATGCCTGCCGGATCCAGAAACATCCCCAAAGCAAAATAAATAAGCTGAATGGCGATCAGGATCAGCCAGGGCGAAACATGAAGCGAGAGAACGCTTTTATGAATCAGACTCTGAATCTCCGAGTAGGACATGAAATGGGTAAAAGCGGTGGCCCCGATGATCAGCCAGAAAATCATGGCGTTGATTTTTATGGTGTTCCAGAGAGACTCTTTCAGGTTCTTCCAGGTCAGTTTCCCGTAGAAAAGGGCGCATGCCATGGCGCCGAAGGCGCCGACCGCAGAGGCTTCCGTTGGCGTGCAGATGCCCAGATAAATAACGCCAAGGACAATCACGATAAGGATCACAGGAAGAATGACGCCTTTAAGCACTACCAGTTTTTCTTTCAGGGTATAGCTTTCAGCGACAGCCGGTGCGATATTCTTGTTCAGCATCGTGCGGACGATAATATAGGCGATAAAGATCGCACACATCAAAAGGCCGGGAATGATGCCACCGATAAAGAGCTTTCCCACGGAAACCTCGGCCACGGCGCCGTAAAGCACCATGATGATGGACGGCGGAATCAGAATTCCCAGGGCGCCGGCTGCGGAAATGCACCCCACTGCCAGCTCTTTTTTATAACCCCGTTTCAGCATCGAAGGCAGGGCGATCAGTCCCATGCTGACGGTGGCAACCGAGCTGACCCCGGCCATCGCCGCAAACAGGGCGCAGATGATGACCGTGCCGATGGCAAGACCTCCGGGCAACCGGCCCATCCAGCGGTAAACGACTTCGTAGAGATCATCGCCCATGCCGCTGGATTTCAGCTGGTTTGCCATGAAGATAAAGAGCGGAATGGCGGTCAGCAGAAAACTGGAAGACTCGCCATAGGCGTCGTTAAACAAGAGCAGCAGCCCTTTTGGGCCCCAGGTGAACAAAATACCGATGGTGGCGATTCCGCACAGGGTAAAGGAGATGGGAATACCCAGGCAGAGCAGAAAAATCAGGCAGCCAACCACAATGAGTGCAAGAGTCCATGTTTCCATTAAGTTAGGTCTCCTTTCCTGAATTTGCTCCGCAGGTCAGTTGGATGACCGCTCGCAGGGCTCTTGCCAGACTCTGAAGACCGATCAGGATCGCGCCGATGGGAACCAGAACCATGGAGGGAAACAGTGGCATTGCGAAAATGGTCTGGGATCGCTTGCCTTGAATCAAAGCATCATAACAGACCTCGCCGCCTTTCCATACAATGGCTGTTACAAATGAGATGACCATGAAAAAAGTGAGGATTTCAACGAACAGCCCGGGTTCTCCATGTGAAATTGCGATAGAAAATATCAACATTGACATGTTCGTTGTCGGCCAGACAATAAGCGCCTCCCAGCATGACCACTGCGACAAGAAGGTACTGGCTGATTTCGTTGGACCATCGGGTTGGGGAATTAAACAGATAGCGGCTTATCACCTCGTACATGATGACGAACACGAGCGGCAGGATCAGAAAAGCAGCTGTTCTGCCGATCCAGGTATTCAGGCGGTCAATGAAGTCACTCAAATGTTTCATTTGGCTCTTTCTCCACAGTCAAATAAATGCCGGGCAAAGAAATAATGACTTCTCAGCCCGGCACTGTTGTTCAATTAATCAAGGGTTATCCCTTTTTTAATCAGATAAGCCTTTAGAGAGGCAACGAGTTTGGCGCTGATGTCACTTTTCGAGGCGATCTCATTCCACAGGGGAAGGGTTTTCTTCCGGAACTGATTCAGGGCTTCGGGAGTCAGGTCAATGATGGTGACGTTCTTCTCCTTGCATACTTTATAGGCTTCTTCGTCCCAGACCGGGTTGAGATCCACGGTGCGCTGAAACGCTTCCCAGCCGGCCTGATCAACGGCTTTGCGGTGTTTTTCCGGAAGGGACTGGTAGACCTTGTCATTCAGCAGAATTTCCACAACACCCGGTGTGTACAGGGCCGGGCGAATGATATGGTTGCAGACTTCGTAAAACTTGTAGTTTCCGATCGTATAAAACGGATAATTGGTTCCTTCAACCGTGCCCTGTTTCAGGGCCATATACTGCTCGGCCCCGGAAATTGCCACCGGAGAGGCGCCCAGGGCGTCCATAATCTTGGCTTCCATGCCCACAGCCCGGATCTTGCGGCCCTTCAGGTCTTCGACGCTGTTGACCGGAAAATTGGTAATGAGCCCCATGGATGCCACGCCAAGCGGCGCCACATAGTGAACCCCGTGTTTCAGGGTTGCCTGACGCATCAAATCGAGCCAGCCATGATTTTTATAAAGATCCATTGCTTCCTTGGGATCGGCCCAGCCAAAAGGAAGCCACTCGCAGTTCACCTCCGGGACAAAGCCGGAGAAATAGAGCATGCTCCCCGAATACCCGTCGATCATTCCCTTGGACATGGCGTCGAAAGCCTCATTGGTTTTAACAAGCTGATCGGGCCAGAAAACCTTGATATTCACTTCGCCGTTGGTAAGGGCGGCAACACGCTCTGCAAAGAACTGCGTTGTCTGGCCCACATAGGCTTTTTCTGGATACACGCACTGAATCCGGAGCTTTACGGTTTCGGCGCTGCCGACCCGGGGCCATACGATCATAGCGCAGACGACTAAACAAATGGCAAGTGCTGTAAGTCTTTTCATTTGAGGCCTCCATCATTTTTGTGAAAGTTATGGGTGAATTGTGACGCTTGACAGGTTCCTAACGGCTGGCTTTGCGATATCCGAGCTGATCCATGGCAATGATCTGTTTGCAGATATTCGCAGAACCTTCTACGATGACGTATGTAGGGATATCGCGGTAATAGCGGGCAATCGGATATTCCGAGGAATAGCCGTAAGCGCCCATGATGCGCATAGCGTAATTGGCACATTTCATGGCCACTTCGCCGGCCATGTATTTGGCCTGAGCCACTTCCAGCCCGTTGTTCAGATGCCCCTGATCCTTCTGCCAGGCTCCTTTGTAAACAAGTAGCCTGGCCGCCTCGATCTCCGTGGACATCTGGGCGATCATGTCCTGGTTCATCTGAAACTCCCCGATCGGCTTTCCGAACTGCTTTCTCTGGTTGCAGTATTTTACGGCAATATCCAGGCATGCCTGGGCGCAACCCACGGCACCGGCGGCAGCGGATATCCGGGTGTTGTTTAAGGAGCTGAAAACGATACTGGCGCCATCTCCTGGCTGCCCCAGCATGTTCTCCCTGGGAACCTTGGTGTTATTGAAAAAAATCTCTCCGGTCGGAGAGGAATGGGATCCCATTTTTTCCAGATCCGTCGTGGTGATGCCGTTGAAATTCTTCACCTCAATCACCAGGGCGGACATTCCCTTGCTTTTTTTGGACGGATCGGTATAGCAGTAGCAGATCAGGATGTCGGCCTGATTCGCATTTGAAATCCAGGTTTTTGAGCCGTTTACCAGCCAGTGATCCCCCTTGTCTTCGGCAATGGTTTTCATGGACATGATATCCGAACCCGCGTCCGGTTCGGTAATGGCAAAACCGCCGAGGAATTCCGCGCTGCAGAGTTTGGGAACGTATTTTTTCTTGATGGCTTCGGAGCCGTAACAATAAATGGGATAGGCGCACCCCAATCCCAGCAGATTGTACTGAACCCTAAGGGAACTGGAAGCCCTTGCGATTTCTTCGGTGATGATGACGGCAGCCATCCATCCCATGTTTTCCCCGCCATATTCTTCGGGAATGACAGCCCCGAAATAACCCAGATCTCCCATGGGTTTGATGACTTCCTTGACAGGAAGGTAATTGTCGGCATCCCATTGATCTGCAAACGGGGCAATTTTTTTGGCTGCAAACTCCCGAACCGCTTTTCGCAGCATCTCTTGTTCTTTGGAAAGTCCGAAATTCATTTCTCGATTCTCCTTAATAAGCTGTTTCTGACCACAAACCCATCACCGCCGACCCTTATTCCTTGCGGACAATCACCCCTCTTGGCAGCCTGCTGTTCGAGGCCGGAGCATAAGGCAGCAGTCCGGCGGCCATGGCTTCTTTTTCCAGCCCCTCCCGGTTTTCGGGATGGGCAATGGAGATAAGTGCCCTGGCGCGCTCGCAAACGGTAAGCCCGCGCAGGCGGGCGATTCCCCATTCCGTCGCCACATGATCCACCAGGGATCTGGGAACCGTGACATTTGCGCCTTTGGGAAGAAGCGGTACGATTTTGGATTTTCCCTTGTGCGCCGAGTAAAGGGCGATCACGCTGACCCCGTTTCCGTCATGGGACAGCATGGTGCCCATGACAAAGTCGAGCTGTCCCCCGGTGCCGCTGATCTGAGCCGGTCTGTCGCCGCCGATCTGCTCGGATGCGATCTGTCCGGTCAGATCAACCTGGGCCGCGCTGTTTAACGAAAACATATTCGGCTGGCCGGCAATGACCAGGGGGCTGTTCGTGTAACTGACCGGATACGTGGCAAAGGCGGGGTTGCGGTCGGCAAAATCGTATAATTTGCGGCTGCCAAGACCAAAGGCGAAGACGGACTTGAATCTGTCCATCTTTTTCTGGCTGTTCGTGACCACACCGGTTTCTATCAAATCCAGCATTTTTTCGGTCAGCATCTCGGTATGAAAGCCGCAGTTTTTAAATCCCCCGTCTTTGAGCAGGTCCAGTACCGAATTGGGAAGCCCGCCGATGCCGATCTGAAGCGTTGATCCGTTTTTGATCAGGTTGGCTCCCAGAATATTCTCCGCGATCATTTTGTCCTGCGGCGTGCCGGTGACCATCGGCAGGCAGAAGGTTTCGAATTCATGGTCTTCAACGATATGATCCACCCGGGAAATATGAATACCCTCTTCATGGCCGCCGAAAATCACCGGCATGTCCTTTCGCACAATGACCACAATTTTTTTTGCCACGTCCGCGATGGCCATGGTCTCACCTGTAGTAAGGCCGAAATTGAAATACCCGGCATCGTCCATCGGCGCCGTTACCAGAAAGAAAATATCGAATTTCAGGCTGCTGCGGATAAATGCGGGCACATTATGCCAGGTGCTGGGGATATAGACGCCGATCCCGCGTTTTTTGGCCAGCTCCCGTGTAAAGCCAAGAACAAATCCGCTGTACCATTGAAACACCTCGCCTTCCGGGTCCGCATCGCAGATCCGGTACCGGGCCGTATCGATGTAGGAACGGACGGTGACGTTTTCCAGTTCGGTTTTTCTTTCCGCCAGATATTTATCTATAATTGTTGCAACGTTTGCAGCCCCTCCAAAATGGATGCTGTCTCCGGATTTGACCATTGCGGCAGCCTTTTCCGCAGAGATCAGCCTGGCGCCGTATTCAATTTCGAAACTATTTCCCATGTCTTATTCTCCGGGCGTCAGCACGCTGTGACAGGAATCGTGTGATAAACCATATCGTGGTCTCGCCCTGCCCTCTCATTTTTTCAGATTTTCCCAAATCATCGAATATCCCTGGCCCCTGCCCACGCACATGGTGGTCAGGCCATAGCGTGCACCGGGGTTTTCCTTAAAAAGCCCGGCCATAAAAGCAATCAGGCGCGGTCCGGATGATGCCAGGGGATGCCCGTAAGCAATGGCGCCGCCCCAGATATTGACCCTGGGATCATCCGCTTTAAGCCCCAGGCGGTCCAGATCATAGAGAGCCTGAACGGCAAATGCCTCGTTGACCTCGATGATATCGATGTCCTTCATGGTCAGCCCGGCTTTTGACAGCGCTTTCAGGGTTGCCGGAACCGGGGCCGTGCCCATGATTCTCGGATCCACACCGGCGATTCCGGTGGACACCCATCGCATGCTCGGCGATATGCCAAGCGCTTTGGCTTTTGCCGCGCTCATCAGCAGCACCGCGGCCGCCCCGTCATTCAGACCCGAAGCATTTCCGGCAGACACCCGGCCGCCTTTTTCCCGGAACGGGGTTTTCAGCCCTGCAAGGGTTTCTATCGTGGTTTCCGGCCGCGGATGCTGATCCTTGTCCGCGGTCAACCGGGTGCCGTCCGCCAGTTCAACTGTGATTGGAATGATCATGTCCTTCATTTTGCCGGACTGAATGGCCTGATGGGCTTTTTTCTGACAGGCCGCAGCGTATGCATCGGCCATTTCCTTAGTATATTCAGGGAACTGGTCATGGATATTCTCCGCGGTCATTCCCATGTTAAAAGCCGAAGCATCTCCCATCACTTCTTCGAATCTGGGGTGATTGTCCCGCATGAATCCCATGGGCAGATGACCCATGTGCTCGACCCCGCCTGCGATCAGACAATCGGCCATACCGCTGGCAATATAGGAAACACCGAATCCCGTAGCGGTCAGGCCGCCCGCACACATGCGGTCAACAGTGCATCCGGGGATTTCCCATCCCCAGTCCGCCAGCATCGAGATCATCCTGCCGATGGTACCGCCCTGCTCCTTGATCTGGTTTGTTGCCCCCCATATCACATCTTCGACATCCGAGGGTCTTACCAGGGGGTTTCTATCCATCAAGGCCTTCAGCACGGCAACGGAAAGATCTTCTGCCCGCGTATTCCAGAAAATGCCTTTTTCACCGGCGCGTCCAAAAGCGGTTCGCACAGCATCGATCACCACAACATCTTGATTATTTGCACTCATGTTACGTCCTTTATTCACGGGTTGGTCTTTCAGCCTTTTCTAAAACGCATTGTCCGGGATTTCCACGATCTCTCTGCCATGACGACAACAGGTTTCGATGGTGGCCAGGGTATGGGGCAGGGTCATGTCCACGAAATATGTCGCCTGCAACACCTTTCCTTTGTAAAAATCGCTTTCTTTGCCTTTTTTCCGGGAAGAGGGGTGGGCGATGATGGCCATATCCAGCAAGCGCCAGGCCATGGCTACTTCACCGAATGCGATCAGCGCCGGATAGGTGTAGGAAGCCCACTGAAGCGGATCGGTGGTCATCCGGTTCTTCATTTCCCCGGCCGCTTCCCACAGCCGGTTTCCAACCCCTGCCAGGGCCCGGACCCTGTCGCCCAGTTCCGGATGCTCCCGGTGTTTATCGCAGAAACTGTCAATTTCGGTTTTGAACGCAGCAAAAGGCGCGCCGTCCCGGATCGTCATTTTCCGGCCCATCAGATCCATGGACTGAACCCCGTTGGTTCCCTCGTAAAGCGACATGATCTTGGCATCCCTGAGGTACTGCTCCAGCGGGTAGTCCTTGCAGAATCCATAACCGCCAAGGCACTGAATAGCGGTTTCGCATACGCGGAATCCCATATCCGAGCAATAGGCCTTGATGATGGGGGTCGTAAAATCCACCAGATCCTGATAGCGCTCCTTTTCTTTTCCGTCCGGCAGTTCAAGGGCCAGTTCCGCCCAGTAGGCGCCGGTGTAGATCATGGAACGCATGCCATCCACCATCGCCTTCATCCACAGCAGCATGCGCCGCACATCCGGGTGATCGATGATGGCTACGTTGCCTTCTTTTCTCCGGGCGATATCCCTTCCCTGAATGCGCTCACGCGTGTATTCCAGGGCGTTTCGATAGGCTGTGCCGGCAAGTGTCATGCCGCTGACGCCCGTATTGATTCTTGCGGCATTCATCATCTGGAACATGTGGGCAAGCCCGTTGTTTTCCTTACCGCAGAGGTACCCGATGCACCCATCTGCGGTGCCAAAATTGAGCACCGCTGTGGGAGAGGCATGCAGGCCGAGTTTTTCTTCTATCGAACCGCAGGCGACATCATTGGCCTCACCCAGAGAGCCGTCGGCATTGACGCGAATTTTCGGAACCACAAAAAGAGAAATGCCCCTGACCCCTTCTGGCGCGCCATCGATCCGGGCCAGCACCAGATGGATGATGTTATCCGTCAGGTCGTGATCTCCCCAGGAAATAAAAACTTTCGTTCCCTTGATTTTAAAATGGTCTCCTTGCCGATAAGCGATCGTCTGTGTGTCGGCAAGATTGGACCCGGCATTGGATTCGGTCAGGCACATGGTGCCGGCCCATTCACCGCCGAACATTCTCGGGACAAACCGGCTTTTAAGTTCTTCGCTGCCGAAGCTTTCAATCAGATGGGCTGCGCCATGGGTCAGGCTCGGGGCCATGTTGAAGGACTGGCAGGCCCCGTACATCATGTCGTTGATAATGATGCGCATCATGTGGGGAAAGCCCTGTCCGCCGTATTCCGGATCTCTGGCAGCGGCCGTCCAGCCGTCAACCCCATACTGTTTGAAGGCTTTTTTAAATTCCGGCGGGCAGGTAACGCTGCCCTTGTCAAATGTCACGCCCTGGCTTTCCCCGATTGCATTCAAGGGATCCAGTACCCCTTTGGCAAAGCTGATGGCCTCAGTGACCATCAGATCCAGGGTCTTTTCATTCAGATCCCGGTAACGCTCAAGGGTACAGAGATGGCCGTAATTGAGCTGTTCTTTCAATATAAAGAAGATGTCCTTCTGATTGACCTTGAAATGTCCCATTTCTCTTTTCCTTATGCTTTTCGGGTTCCGTCCGCATTATACGTATACCAGCCCCTGCCGGTTTTCCGGCCAAGTTGACCGGCCTTGACTTTTCGCCTGAGCAGCAGGGGCGGATAGAATCTGGGATCGCCGGTTTCATTATAAATCGACATCATGGCCCCGTAAGTGATATCCAGACCCACCATGTCTCCGGTTTCGAAAATCCCCATTTTTCTTCCCGAAGCCAGGCGAAGCCCTTTGTCGATGTCCTCGACCGTCGCCACCCCCTGCTCCACCAGATTCATGGCCTCGATGGTGGAAGGAAAATTGATCCGGTTGATGACAAACCCGGCAATATCCCGATTCACCATGATCGGCTCCTTGCCGATTTTGATGACAAAATCCTTTCCGGCTTGAGCGGTTTCATCGGATGTGACTACGCCCTTGATGACCTCGACAGCCTGCATCATCGGGACCGGGCTGAAGAAATGAATGCCCAGAACCTTCTCCGGGCGAAGGGTCGCAGCCGCCAGTTCCGTGATGGGAATCGAAGAGGTGTTGCTTGCGATCAGGGTCTGGGGCCCGCAGACCTGATCCAGCTTTTTAAATATTTCCTGCTTGAGCTCCATGTTCTCGTAAATGGCTTCTATGGCCAGGTCCGCATCACTTCCGGCCGCATAATCGCCGGTTGCGGTAATCCGCTTCATCACGGTGTCCCTGTCTTCGGAGAGCCTGCCTTTTTCGGCGAATTTCCCCACAGACCAGGCAATCGTCTTCATGGCCCTGTCCAGAGCTTCCGTGGATACATCGTTTAATATCACCTCAATGCCGGCCTGGGCACACACCTGGGCGATCCCGCTTCCCATGAGGCCGGAACCCATCACCATTACCTTTTGAATATTCATTTGCCTTCTCCTGATCGTTACCATGGACGCCGTTTCGGATTTGCCGGATTAAGAACCGGGTTTTCCCATAAAACCCATTCGCGTCTATGCGATTGTTTGATATTGAGCCAAATGGCTGAATGCCCGATAGTTAAGCAAGTCGCGTTCCAGAAGGGAACAAGCACGGAAATAAATATTTAACAACCTGATATAATAATGGAATATACTGTTAAACGGGATAAGCCGAGCAGGAGAGTATCAAGAGAAGATGTTGATTATTTTATACATCTGGTGATTGGAATTCGGAAAACAATCGGATATCATGGAGTTTAATTCTGATGAATAGAAATATCTACATGAATAGAAATATCTACACATGTTTTTCATCTAAACACACATGAAGCAGCGAGCGTTCCGCCCCAGCAATGAAAATTTCAAGTAACGCCGGGAGGATTCGAAAAATAATATTTAAATCTGAAATGAAATCGTTCGGCTTTCAATTACTGTAGGTATGGTTAATATTTCCGGACCACCTAAAACTCAAGAATCGGATAACATATGGTTGAGAGAAGCCTTTGCAATTAAACACCTTCTCACGGACTATAAATCCACTATTAAGAAAGTGTCCACAAATCCCCTCCCACAGCAAGCGGGGAGGAATGAGTTATCCTGCCCATTTTAATGAAGAACACATACGCCATTCACACAGTTTCCGCCCTGAAACAAACATACCATATCATTACACCCTTCCGGTGGTGGCGTTGTTACAACATGTACCTGAACGACGTCATAATAAAAAGGTTCATCAATATTGCCGTTGGGATTTGTGTCCACGAGGAAGTAGAAAGCATAGTCTCCAACAGGGAGATAACCATTAATATTTCAACTGGGGCTATGCCAAACAATGGATATGTTGCCAACGAATTGATTCCAGGAGTCCATCCGTTTGAATCAAGAGAATACCAGCCCCAAGGAGTGCTGTAAGCAAGCCACCAGTCAGCGAGTTTTCCATTTTCATTTCCAGGCGAAAGACTGGCGGTTATGGAAACAGGTGTTCCGGATGAGACAGTAATCTGCCCATCCTGTCCATTGGCTTTTATGTCAGAAGTTGTTGGGTACTTGTGGTCTGTGTCACCGTCACCTCTTGGGGACTACCCAATGCTCCACCGGCCGTTATACGAATGGTAGCAGTTCGGGTTGATATTGTGGTATTGGCTGCATAGTAGCAATTGATGGTTCCTGTATTTGTTCCACTGGTCCCCGGCGGGATAAGAAGACCATGGCTTCCGGATTTTATTGTCGCAGTCCAAGGCATGGTTCCTGTTCCAGTGTTTGAAACGTTGAATGAAGTTCCTCCAGCATCTTTTGTCACATACTGAGTGACAGGACTTACAGAAAGAATTGGTGGGGTAGGTACCACAACATTCCCCCCGCGAACAGCACGGACCCTGCAATTATTGTACTTATATTCACCTCCGTTCATACTCGTGTCGAATCCATTGTAGAATGTAACTGCCCACGCGAACTGCGTGAAGGAGAAGTTGGTAGTAGATGTCCAATAGAACGGCCAATCACTTCCAGCCACTGTATTTGGGAAATAAATTGGATTGATGGCCGGATTGTACCGGTTATAATCTACCAGCGAGTGCAGTTCTTTGATTGTTGGAAGACGCCAGTCGGTATAACCGCATAGGTTCAGGCTTTCGCAATAGGACAGTGCCTGTTCCACCGTCATGGGATTGGCTGTTGCCTCCTGCCACATCAAGCCTGTAGATGTGTCTGTTACTGTGCCAGCACAGGTGTTCGCATAGGCGGACGAAACTGTCCCTCCACGAACTGCCCGGGCATTAATGTAATACGAAGTCCTGTAGGCCCAGACGGTGCCAAGTGTGGTCACACGCCATGCAGCGTTGGAACCATCGGCATCGGGAGTAGACGACCAATAAAAGGAGCGAGGTGCTGGGAAGTACGGTGTCGATCGTCGGTCCCTGTCCGGGAATACCGTATTTACTGATATAGGCCCAGTTCCTTGATGGTGGGAAGTCTCCAGTCGCTATACCCACCATAATTGGCATTATTCAGGGCTTTAATAAAGTCTTCGGTATCCGTGCCGTTGCCTGGAGTACCTGCATTGCCACCATTGGTAGCCGGGTTGCTGTCATACCAGGTATAAGTGTTATCCGCATCATGAGGGTCATTGTAATTTTTGAGTCCATCCGTTGTGTTTTACCTCCCAGATCAGACCGGTCACGTTGTCCCGCACCATAGCCCAGGACGTGGCAGAATCCAGCAGGTTATTGCCGCTGCCGTCCAGTTTGGTGTAGGACATCGGGTTGATGCTGTAGTTGGCGTCCTGGCCGTAAAGAGCTTGGCCGGGCAAGGGCAGGTAATCACATTGCCGCAACATCATAGCATTTCGTTTGCCCGGTATCCGGAACCGGTGCGGCCCATGCAACTGCTGTAACCATCAAGACATAAAGCCGAAAGCACTTACCCATAATTTGTTCATGCCGTTTTCCTTTTCAGATTGAGTGATATAAAATTTCAGTTCTGTCCAAAACCTGTTAGCGTGAAATATAAATCATATGCGTACTGAAAATCAGCCCAATAGGAGGAGCCGCCATAAGTAAACGTTGGGACGTGTAGATTTAAATTGGCAGATAGGGTGGACTGGGAACACCCATTGAAAGGACTTGTGTCTGAAAGGATACCAGCGTTTGTTAATGTGAAATTCATTGTATTCGGAACATAGGCAAAATCCGCCCAGTAATAAGTCTGATTATTGTTGAAGTTTATTTCTGGCACATGAAGGCTTAAATCGTTTGATAATGTGGCTGCACAGTTGTTTGTGGCATTGCTGCTGCACTGTGTGGTTACGGTAGCTTGTGTGTCTGCTACGACCAAGTAACTGGAAGTAATTGTAGCTTGCGTTGCCCTCACAGTAATCGTTGAATTGATTTTAATTATGGCATTAGTGATTATTGCAGTAATATTTGATTGCAAGGCTAAATTACATGTCGTTCCCGATAAGTCTCCGTCTTAAATATATTACACTATACAAATTTCTTAATAGTCCGCATGAAAAGATGTCGTTGGTCCCGCCACATATAACCGCCATCTAGTGCCTGAGTTAAAAATAATGAAGGTGCGGATTGGGAATGGATAAGCATACTTTTTTTGCCACTGTATTGTCCCAACTCCATCAAGTTTCATAATAAAACTATTATGAGCTTTCAGTATTACAACCTGTAGGTAACAATTGATCCGTCCCCGCCGACCAAATATCCTCCGTCGGCAGATAGATAAACATATAGAAAGTACGTTGTACCATTATACGCTTTTTGCCACTGAACATTTCCATTTGCATCAAGTTTCAGAAGCCATGCTTGACACCTTGTACTAAACGAACTTGTATTTCCCGTAAAGTATAAATCCGCCATCCAAGGTTTGTTTAACTCCCCCCCATCAGAACTAGTACCACCATATGATTTTTGCCATTGAATATTTCCAGTGGAGTCCAGTTTAATTACCCATGCGTCTGATGAGCCTGCACCAATAGAGCTCGCACCTCCGCCGATAATAAAGCCACCGTCTGAAGTCTGCTGAATACTATTAGCACTCTCACCCCCTGAACCACCACAAAAGATTTTTGCCATTGGACACTTCCGTCCGAATTGAGTTTCACAACCCATGCATCCCCATTTGGTTCACCAAAAGATGTTGTTGCCACCGCAAATATATGAGCCGCCATCCAATAAGGTCTGAACAATGCAATTTGCTCCATCATCGCCATCTCCGCCATAGTCATAATACCATTGCACATTGCCAACACAGTCCAGCTTTATAACAAATGCATCACAATACGTAGCACCATCTGATATACCCGTTATTATAAAGCCACCGTCTGAGACCTGTTTAATATCTTCGAGCGTCTTTATACCCAGTCTCACCGAAAGATTTTTGCCACTGAATATTCCAGCTTTCATCAATTTTTACAACCCCCACACCCGAAGGGGCGGTTGCCCTAAACTCCCCCAGCAAATATATAACCGCCGTCAGTGGTTTGTATAGGATGATCCAAATTCCCAAGAGATTACTATTATCGCCAATTGTCTTTAACCAACTGTCCGCATTGGAAATACCAATCCCAATAATAATAATTGAAAAAATAAATAACCCTTTGGCAAAAAAAGATCTCATTTCAATACCTCACAATATTAAGTTATTACTTCCGTGCCTTGGCCAGAAAAACGATCAGTTCGTCTATCATGATATCTCAAATGTCACTGACTTAAATCGAAATCACCCTTCCGTTTTTTACAGAACCTGGTTGATCTACTTCCTCATAGGTGGTTTAGCAGAAAAATATCATCTCGTGCATCTTCTTGATTTTTTCAAGTTGCGACTACTCATATATACATGAGTTCGGCCATCTTAATGAATACGGACGGTATCATAGATTCTCCGGATCCCTCTGGCAGCCTTAAGAATTTGCAATTTGAAAGCAGCAATTTCAACATTTATACAAAATTTACCCTATGATAATGCTATCATTCCTGTCAAATAAATTGACGCTTCACGACGTATTCTTAAGGTAAAGACCTGCAAATCCTGAAATGGATCGGGATCATTTTTCAATGAAACCGCTTTCGGCATGAGGTACTTCATAAAAAACGATCAGGAGATATGGTACTTTTTCATCTTCTGATACAGACCGGTGCGGTGGATTTTTAAAAGCGCGGCAGCCGTGTTCCGGTTGTTTCCGGTCGCATCGAGGGCCTGGAGGATGGCCTCGCGTTCGGCGTTTTCAATAAGGGTTTTCAGGGATGAGGCCGGGGGGCGGGGCGTTTCTCCGGCCTGTTTCACGGTCACGGACATCGGCAAGTTATCGATCTCAATCCGGCCTTCCCCCCCTCTGCAGACAATCATGGCCCGCTCGGCAACATTTCTCAGTTCCCGGATATTTCCCGGCCAGGCGTATTGCTGCAAAGCCGATGCGGCCTGCGGTGAAACCAATGGGATATCGCGGTGATTTTCCCGGCTCAACTGTTTCAGAAAATGGGTGAATATCGGAAGAATATCTTCCCGGATGTCCCTTAGGGGCGGGAGCCGGATAATGATCACATTCAGCCGGTAGAACAGATCCAGGCGAAATGTCTTTTCCCTGACCATGGCTTCAAGATCCAGATTGGTGGCGCTGATGACCCTGAAATCGATCTGCCGGGTCTTGCCGCCGATGCGCTCGACTTCCTTTTCCTGCAGGACCCGCATCAGCTTTACCTGCAAAAGGTGCGGCATATCCCCGATCTCATCCAGAAAAATGGTTCCCCGGTGCGCCAGTTCAAATTTGCCGGGCTTTCCCTGTTTGCGGGCGCCGGTAAAGGCGCCCGGTTCATATCCGAAGAGCTCGGATTCGATAAGTTCCCCGGGAATGGAGGCCGAATTAACCTTGACGAAATTATGGTTTCGCCGCCGGCTGATCTGATGAATGGCATGTGCGAAGAGTTCCTTGCCGGTGCCGGATTCTCCGACAATAAGCACGGGGGAGTCGCTCTCCGCAGCCTGTGCGGCCAAAGCCTTGGCCTGAAGCGAAAGCGCAGAATTGCCGATGATGTTCTCAAAGGTATACCGGCTGCCGTAAACCTGATTCAAGGTTTCCTTATAAAAATCAAGGTTGTTTTTGAGCACTTCGATCCGGCCGTAAAGCTCTTTGAGCTTTTCGGGGCTCATGAACATCAGCTTGCCTGCAGCCCCAACGACGCGGCCGTCTTTAAAGAGCGGAATGCGGGCAACGACCCGATGCTGATTTTTCAGCACCATGCTCCGGCCGATTTCCGCCTTTCGGGTTTGAAGTATCCGCGGCATCCGGGTATCGGCGCTTACCTCGGTGATATGGCGGCCGATGGCATCCTTTACGGGAATCGGGTAAATGCCTTCATTGGAGCTGCTCATGAAGCGAATGACCCCGGAGGCATCGATCAGGATCAGGCTTTCATAAGGATTGTCCAGAAGGGCCATCAGAAGGTCGGCGGGAATCTCATCGATCGAAATGCCGCTGTTCGCGGATTCCTCATGTTTTGGTTCGATATCGTCTCCCGCGTGAATCATTCCAGCCCCCGATGCGTTTTCCAGTATCGGTACTCATATGGCCATTCATCTTTTCGCCACAGCATCAGCGAACGCATTCTTTCTTTAAATGATGAAATCGTCTTTTCGTTTTCAGGAGAAACCGCTTTTTCTTTCCATGACAAGACGAGTTTTTTCCCCTGTTCAAACGCGTCCTTCTGGACGCATTTGCCCGTCTTGTGGCAGGCATCACAGCCCAAGCAGGGCAGCACATTTCTGCCTGTCAGAAAAATGGTCTCCGTGGTCGCACCCTGCGATTCCGCACCTTCCGCCACGATCCGAAGGAGCCTTGCGGTATTGCCTTTTGCCCCGTGCGGGCTTCCGATCAAATTGATGAGCTTCATGTCTTTTCTCCCATCGCCTTCGTCTTTGCAGAAATCCGTTCAGTCTGAGCATTAATCCGGGTACATGGCATCGATGATATCCTTGAAATGCGCATTGATGACCTTTCTTCGAATTTTCTGCGTGGGTGTCATCTCCCCGTTCTCCTGGCTGAATTCACGGGGCAGGAGTGTAAATTGCTTCACTTTCTCCACCTGACCCAGATGCCGCGTCCGGTAGTCGATCCTTTCACGATAAAAACTGAGTATCCCTGGATTTTTCAGCAGCTCTTCCCGGGATGAAAACGTGATTCCCTGTTCTGCCGCATGATTTTCCAGCTGCTCGAATGACGGCACGATCAGGGCGGATACGTATTTTCTGCCGTCACCGATCACAGCCGCCTGGTCCATGAAGTAGTCCTCCTTCAAGAGGGTTTCGATATGCTGGGGCGCGATGTACTTGCCGCCGGATGTCTTCATCATGTCTTTTATCCGGTCGGTGATGGTCAGATATCCTTCGGCATCCACCGTGCCGATATCGCCCGTTTTGATCCAGCCGTCCTCTGTAAACATCTCCCGGGTAAGCTCCGGCTTTTTGTAGTACCCCTGCATCACGGCCGGGCCTCTGGCCTGGATTTCGCCTTCGGAAGACACCCTGACGTCCACAAGCGGCAGCACGGGGCCGCACGTACCGAATTTGTTATGGGTTTCATTGGCGATGCAAATGGGAAAACACTCGGTCAGGCCATATCCCTGAAGCAGCAGCACGCCGGCGTTAAAGAAAAATTCGGCGATTTCCGCGGAAAATGCCGAACCGCCGCAATTGAAAAGCTTGTTTCTCCCCCCGAAAATGGCCCGGATCTTTCCCAATACGAGCTTTTCGGCAAGTCTGTGCTGAAAAGCCAGAAAAACCGGAACGGGCTGTCGATCCCTATTCAAGGCGGCAAACCGGCCGCCCGTATTCAGCGCCCAGTTAAACAGGATTTTTTTAATCGTCGGCGCCGAATGAACGCCTTCCTTAACCTTTGCGTAAATCTTCTCCCACATGCGCGGAACGCTGCACATATACATGGGCCTGGATTCCCGGAGAAATTCCAGAATTGCCCTGGTATCATGACAGTAGTGGTTTTCGGCGCCCCGCATCAGTGTGAAATACGTCCATGCCCGCTCAAAAACATGGGAAAGGGGCAGAAAGGCAAGATTGACATCATCCGGACCCATGTTCAAATGGCCGTCCGGATCAAACATCATGGAAAGGATGTTTCGGTGGGTCAGCATCACGCCCTTGGGTTCTCCTGTCGTACCGGAGGTATAGATCAAGGTGGCAAGATCATCGGCCCGGAGCCGTGAGCGAACGGATTTTAAGGCATCCTGCTGACCGGATTGCCTTCCCATCGCAAGAAGGTCATCAAAGCGCACCACGTTATCGTTTTTAGAAACGTCGACATTTCGATCAAAAACCACGATTTTCTCCAGAGATTCGGCCTTTCCCAACAGCGGCAGAGCGGTATCAAACTGTTCCTTGTTTCCCGAAAACAGAATCCGCGTCGCCGCATCCTCAACAATGTACTGCGTTTCCCTGGCCGAATTCGTTCCGTATACCGGAACCGACACCGCCCCGATGCTCATTGCCGCAAGATCGGCTATGGACCACTCCACCCGGTTGTCGGCAAAAATGCCGACCATTTCCTTTTCCTTGACGCCCAGAGATAGCAATGCCATTGCCACAGCGTCAATCTGATCTTTGAACTGAGCCCACGTGTAGGAGATCCATTCCCCGTAAGGTTTATGTTTAACGGCAGTTTTTGAATCGCCCCATTTATCCGCACGCGTTAGGACCATGAGTGCAAGATGTTTTTCCTGTTCAATAAACGCATCAAATTCTCTTTGATATTCGCTCATGGGTCTTTTTTTCATTGGATACTGTCAGCTCTTTCTCAAGGCACCGCCTTGATGACATAAGTGCAATAATACGGATATCCGTGGACAAACAACAACCGGATCGTGTTTACAGGATCAATCCTTTTTTTTGTAGCATGTCCCGGCCAAACGATCAAGGCGCATCATGCTGCAAAAGCGCATCCCCGGAATAGGTGGTTCAATTCCCGTGAAAAGTGGATGACCGATTCCTTTACAAACTGCACTGCGATACATTTCTACGGACTAAAACATATTCAGATCGCTACCGGCTGGATTTCACGGCCACACGCTGAATGCTTGCTGGAATGTCATTTTGAAATCAAACTGGAATCAGCAGGATATCAGGCGGGGTACGGGGAGGGAGCGGGAAGTCGGCGATTGTCAACAACCGAAAACGGCAAGATGCCGGTCCAGAAATTTATTTATCGCAGCGGCATATCCCGGCGTCTGGCTGGAGCCGCTGTGTCCGGCGCCCGGAGCCACATAAAGCTCCGCCTGGCCGGGTTTGAAGCTGTTTTGCAGGGTATGGGCGTAGGCAGCCGGAAAGCGCAGATCTTTTTCCCCGTGAATCACCATGACCGGCATCGTGATATCGGGCGCAATCCGTGCCGGACTTGTCAGGTTGATGTCGCTGCGGTAAAACAGATCCATCCAGAAAATGATGGCCGGACCGAAACAGGCGCCGATATACCAGTTGAACCACCGGTAAAGGCCAAGAAGTGCTTCTTTGGTGTATGCATAGCACCCTTCAAGAAAAAGAAGCTGAATGCGATGGGCATTTCGGGCAGCCGCAAGAATGGACCCTCCGGCGCCGGCTGAATGTCCATAGAGAATCACGGGTCCGGCCACCCAGTCCAGAACCGCTTCGATGTCTTCGCAGAATTTCATTGCATTCATAAACCGCCGGGGGCTTGATTTGCCGTGGTCCCGGGCGCTGTGAAGGACCGTGGTAAAACCCATCGCCCCAAACACCCTGGCTCTGCCGACCATCCGGTCCCGGTTACGGCCCCACCCATGGGCCAGGACAACGGTTCCCCTGGAAGGCCCGTCCGGCTCGATGCGCCAGACCTCAAGCCAGCCACCGTCAATGGCCGGAATCCGTGTGTCAAGAACCTTTCCCCAGTCGGGCTGATCGGCTACAGGGTTTCTGGGATACTCCTGAACCAGATAAGTCAGAATCAGCGACAGGAGAATATAGGCTCCGATCAGCCACAACAAGCCATAAGCCAGAAAACCCATCATGCCAGCTCCGCCGGATGAACGCCCATCAGTTCCCGGCGCAGCAGATCCAGGGCTGTCATGGCAAAAATCTGCTTGTTCATTTCCCGGTTTTTAAACCGGTACTCAAGCCGGTATGTCCGGACATCACCCGGCGTTGCCAGGCCGATGCAGACCGTACCCACGGGTTTTTCATCTGTCCCGCCCCCCGGCCCTGCAATGCCGCTGGTGGCAAGGCCGTAGGTGGCTCCGGTGATCAGCCGGACCCGGATCGCCATTTCCCTTGCGGTCTCTTCGTGAACTGCGCCATGGCGGTTTAAAGTGTCCTGAGAAACCCCCAGAAGAGCGACTTTGGCCTGATTGTCATACACCACGCCGGAGTAGAGAAAATAGTCGGAGCTTCCGGCAACATTGGTCAGCCAGTGAGCAATCAGCCCGCCCGTACAGCTTTCGGCAACGGCAAGGGTTGACTTTTTATCGGAAAGCAGACGACCCACGACTGCTTCCATGGATTCTCCGTCAGGAGAAATCAGCTTATGGCCCAGTTTTTCCGAAACCCAGCGGCTTGCGTCGCCAATCAGCATTTCCACCTGATTCGCATCGGTTCCGCGGATATAGAACTTGACCTGAATTTCAGGAAATTTAGCGCGAAATCCCAGTTGAATCGCAGGAAATATTTTTGAAAATTCCTTAAGCCGTTCGCCGGTCATCGATTCAGTCAGGCCAAAAGTGGTGAGGGTTTTGACCCGGCAGAACTGCCGGACCCCGCCTTGAAGCGCTTCGATTCGGGGAAGCACGGACTCAGAGAGCATCCGGCGCATTTCAGATGGAACGCCGGGCAGATAAAAAAACAGGCACCGATCCAGTTTCATCATGAATCCCGGAGCCGTTCCAATGGGATTCGGCAGACAGGTTGAGCCTTCGGGAAGATAGGACTGCTTGATATTGGAAGCGGTGATCGAACGGTGGAAAGAGCGGAAAAAAGATTCCACAAGCGCCAGTGCCTCGGGGCTCTGAATCAGCTGCACCCCGGACGCCCTGGCTGCAGCTTCTGCGGTAAGATCATCCGAAGTCGGGCCAAGTCCGCCGGTAACAACGCACACGTCTGCACGGGATGCAATTTCCTGAAGCACGGAGACCATCAGCGGGATATCGTCTCCGACACAATGATGGCGGACAACCGCGATGCCGTTTTCTTCCAGTTTCTGGGCGATATACGCCGAGTTGCTGTCAACAAGTGTGCCGGAGCGGATTTCATCTCCGGTTGCCAGAATTTCTGCGATCATGGATATCTTTTAACCGTCTATGGGTTTTAAATTATAAGAGGACAGATGACGTGTCCGCCATCTGTCCTCTGCCGTCTATCATCTTATAATCGGGCGTCAGTTATATGGCATCAGGCCTTATTTGGTAAGCTTGACGACCACGAAACCGGCGTTAATCCGCCAGATAAACATTTGTATAACATCGTTTTTTTTCAGTTTGGATATCTGAGATGAATAATCCTGTACGGATTTGATCACATGATGGTTGACCTCCTTGATCACATCCCCTACCTGAACTCCCGGCCTCCGCAGCCTTGCCGCCGGGCTCGACGCGTTCTACCAGAATACCCTCTGCAGGGGACAGATTCAATCGCTCGGCTTTCTCCGGTGTCAGATTCGTTACCCGAATCCCCAGCTCATCTTCACGACCTTTTTCAGGGCCTTTGGAGGCCATCCTGTTTTCTTCAGGACGTTTGGCAATCTCAACCGTAAAGGTCTGCTTCTTGTTGTTACGCAGAACCTGTATCTTGACTTTTTCGCCGACAGAGATGCCGGCGACCAAATTGGTCAGATCTCTGCTGGTTTCCACCTTGCGGTCATTGACTTCAAGAATAATGTCGTTTGCCTGAATGCCGGCCAGATCCGCCGGATCACCCTTGACAACTTCCATGACCATTGCGCCTTTCTTATCCTTGATGCCGTAGTATTCCGCCACATCCTCGCTGATATCCGAGATGACAACCCCAAGCCAGCCGCGCGTAACTTCCCCCTTGTTTTTAAGCTGCTCGATCACGCCTTTGGCCAGATTGATCGGAATGGCAAAACCAATTCCCTGGCCGCTGGCAATGATGGCGGTGTTGATCCCCACGACCTGCCCCTGCATATCAATCAAGGGTCCGCCGCTGTTGCCCGGGTTGATGGAAGCATCGGTCTGCAGAAAATTATCATAGGGGCCTGAACCGATGACCCGGCCTTTGGCGCTGAGAATACCTGCCGTAACCGTCTGCTCCAGCCCAAACGGACTGCCGATGGCCACAACCCACTGACCGACTTTCAGGTTATTTGAATCGCCGAAGGCTATCACCGGCAGGCTGTTCCCGGAGGGCACCTTGATCAGGGCAAGATCGGTCGAAGGATCTCGGCCGATGATCTCGGCGTTATACTCTTTTCCATCCTTGAGCTTGACCTTAATTTTATCCGCATTTTCGATCACATGATTGTTGGTGACGATAAAGCCGTCCTTATCGATGATGAACCCGGAGCCCAGGCTTCGTTCCTTATGGTCTTTTGGCGGTTGTTCACCGAAGAATTTTTCGAAAAAATCATTAAACCGATCATCATTGCCAAAAGGGTTCTGTTTAAAGTGGGGAGAGACCCGGCTACCGGCCTGAACGGTTTTCTCGGTTCGTACGTTGACGACAGCAGGACTGACCATCTCCGCAAGGGAGCTGAAACTCTCCGGGACCATGACGACATCACCGGTTTTGGCCTCTGCGCAAAAAGAAGTGCCCAGAAGAAAAACCGTTCCGATCAGAACAGTTCCCAGGAATAATCCGGAAAACTGACGCTTATTAAAATTACCGTGTTGGACACGCATAAAAGCCTCCATAATTATGAGTTATGATACCGGATAGTTACAGCACAAGGCGATATATGCAGGGGCAAGCCATGCTTTTTCACCATTACTGCTTTAGCATCGGGTATCAAGATAATTCAGCTTGCCTTGATGTCAAATCCGATGGGCCTATCCCAATTCTCTGACATAAATGATCCTTAAGTCATACAAGACACTTTTCAGCATGGTGGCTTCGTCCTGTGTCAGATTCCCGCGGGTTTTTTCCTCGAGCATGACCAGTACGTCAATCGTCTGTTTGGCAACGGGTAAATTCTTGGTCCGCTTGCCCGTGCCCGGCTCATCGATGATTCCCAGATTCGCCAGAACAGCTGACATTCAGTGAGACAATAAATGTGGAAAAGTTAATTATCGGCAGCTTGGAAGAGGATTTTTCTTTGGCGGAATCGCCTCTTTCTGTCGTTTCTTCCGGCATGATATTTCTCCTGATAAACGGTTATACGCTCAGTCTCAAGTGAATATAAAAAAACGCAATATCATAGATTAAAAGTGGAATTCCCCGGCCGATATGGCCTGTCCCGTAAGGGCCGGACTAAAACTCCAGAGGTATCGCCAACTTGACCGAAGGCAGGGACCGCAGTTCCTCAATCACAGCTTCTGGTATGGGGGTATCGGTGCACAGGAAAATGATATTCCGGTTCCCTTCCTCTTCCTGCCCGACCTGCATCCGGCCGATATTGATGTTGTGTTTTCCCAGACAGGTTCCGATCTCGCCGATGGAACCTGGCTTGTCGATGTTGTAAATCAATGCCAGATGACCGATGGGAATCATTTCCAGCCTGAACGTGTTGATGCGGACGATCCGGGATTCTTTTTTGCCAAAAAGCGTTCCTGCAACCATATTGGTCATCTCAGTGGTGATGGCTTTTACGGTAATCAGATTTACATAATCGTCGGATTCAGAGCTCACCGTCTCCGTAACCTTAATCCCGCGTTCCATGGCAATGATACGGGCGTTTACAAAATTCACATCGTCCTTGACCGCAGCCATCAGAATTCCTCTGAGAACCGCGGTTGAAACCGGGGTCAGATCCAGTCCCTGAAAATCTCCTGCAAACTCGATGATGACCTCTTTCAGGGGTCCGCGAATCAACTGTGACTGAAGTTTTCCAATCTGATCGGCCAGCGAGAGAAAGGGTCCCAGTTTGACCAGCAACTCTCCGGTTATCGAGGGAACATTGATCGCGTTTCGAATGGTGCCGTTTTTTAAATAATCGATGATCTGCTCGGCAATGGCAACCGCCACATTGGTCTGGGCTTCCTGAGTGGAGGCTCCCAGATGCGGAGTTCCAATCACGTGCTCAAGATCAAACAGGGGGGATTTGCCGGGAGGCTCGGTGGCAAAAACATCCAGGGCGGCACCGGCGACTTTTCCGGAGTTGATGGCATCGACCAGATCCGCTTCGTCCACGATTCCGCCGCGGGCGCAATTGATGATCATCACCCCGTCTTTCATCTGTTCAAAAGCGGATTTGTTTAAAAATCCGAGGGTGTCTTTCAATTTGGGCACATGAACGGTAATGTAATCGGAAAGTGAATACAGGGTTTCCAGAGAAACGCATTCAAAGCCGGCCTTTTCAATAAGATCCCGGGTGACAAACGGATCATAGACAATGACCTGCATTTTAAGTCCCCTGGCCCGGTCTGCCACGATCGATCCGATTTTACCAAATCCGATGACCCCGAGGACCTTATTAAATATCTCCCTTCCCTGAAGGTTCTTTTTTTCCCATCTGCCCGCTTTTATGGACGCAGTTCCCTGAGGGATGTTCCGGGTCAGTGAAAGCATCATGGCAATGGCATGTTCGGCGGTCGTAACCACATTTCCGCCCGGCGTGTTCATCACGATCACGCCCTGCTTGGTTGCTGCCGGAATATCGACATTGTCCAGTCCGATGCCGGCACGGCCCACAACCTTCAGGTTGGTTCCCGCCTTTATAATTTCGGCTGTCACTTTGGTGGCGCTTCGAATCACCAGCGCGTCATATTGATGGATGATGCTTTTAAGTTCATCCGGAGACAGCCCTGTCTTGACATCAACCTGAATTCCCATCTTCTTTTTGAAACATTTCGATACCGATTTCACCCAGATTATCACTGACCAGTACTTTCATTATGTTCTCCCTTAACCTACACACCTGATAGAATATTTTCGAAATGCGGCCCGCAGGCCTGATAATGCAAAGTTGCCGGGTTCGTAATATAGATTCACGATAAAATCAATTAAAATACAATGCCGGCATATCCCACAAAACTTTCTCCGGGACTTTTATCATGGCTGGTTGAATATGTCACCAGTTTGGATCGAACCGCCCCCAGCGCCATTCCGGCGGACAGCGCAGCGGCGGCAGCCCCAGCACAACAGGCGTTTTGTTTTTCCTGCGCCTCTTGAATGATGCCCAGCGGATTCATGGACAGGATGGCGTCAATGACGCTGCGATCGTTTGAGTCGCGGGTCCACTGCAGGGCGGCCTTGCCCCGGCCTTGCGGAGTATAGCCGTAGTTGGGGCCATAATGCGTTAAATCCGTTGAGCCCAAAACAATAATGTTTAATCCCATCTTACGTGCCACAGCGGCCACGGCCTTTCCCATCTCTATCGATTTTGGAGAGGGCGGAGCCCCGATGGGAACTATTTTAACGTGGTTCCAGAAATATTTGATAAAAGGAAGTTGAACCTCGATGGTATTGTCCGGAGACATCGTCCCGGGTGTTTCGATTTCAAACGGGCTCTGCAGAGACAGCTCCCTGGCAAGAGGTTCGTGAATGGCGATATTGCCCAAAGGCGTTTCCCACGCCCCTTCTTTCATGATGGTAAAGGGTGAGTCCGGATACAAATGGGTTCCAAAAATCACCAGTGCATCCGGTGAGGAAATCCCGATGCTCAGCAAACGGATAACATCGCAGGCAATGCTTCCGGAATAATACCAGCCTGCATGAGGAACAATTCCGCCGACAACCGGCGAGGATGGGTCAGGCAATACGGTTGAGTTTTTGATAAAATATTCAATTTCCTGCCGGCACCCCGAAGATGTGCCCGAATACCAGGTTCCGGATAGCATCGCGCGTCTGGTTTTCATATCGCCTTAACCTCCTTTCTTGACCTTTGTCATCAGTGTTTACTATTTATGATGGACTTTAGTCAAAATCGTTCTTATTGTTTATCACCTTTTCAGGAGGTAAAAAATCAACGTTTTTATTTAAAAGGTAATCAAATCGGGAGGCAGTTATGTGGGAATATACGGATAAGGTAAAAGATCATTTTCTCAATCCCCGCAATGTCGGAGAAATTGAGAATCCGGACGGGGTCGGAGAGGTCGGGTCTCTGGCCTGCGGAGACGCCCTGACCCTGTATTTCAAACTGGATGACCAGCAGCGGATCAAGGAAGCCAAATTCAAGACGTTTGGTTGCGCCAGCGCCATTGCATCCTCTTCCGCCCTGACCGAAATGCTGATCGGCAAGACCCTGGAAGAGGCTGAAAAATTAACCAATGAAAATATCGCCGATTATCTGGGCGGACTGCCCAAAGAAAAAATGCACTGCTCGGTCATGGGACGGGACGCCCTGGAAAAGGCCATCACCTGCTATCGCGGAAGTGCGGAAAAAAAGATCGAAGGCGAAATTGTCTGCGAATGTTTTGGTGTTACCGACGTACAGATTGAACGCACTGTCCGTGAAAACCATCTGACAACCATCGAGCAGGTCACGGATTATGTCAAGGCAGGCGGCGGATGCGGCAACTGCCATGAAAAAATTCAGGAAATCATCAATACGGTTCTGGGCAAGGAAGCGCCGGCCAGAAAAAAATCGCCGGTGCTTACCAATCTCCAGAAAATCAAGCTGATCGAACAAACCCTGGAACGTGAAATCAAACCGGCCCTGAACAAGGACGGCGGGGATATCGAACTCATCGATGTTGCCGGAAACATCGTACAGGTCAGGCTTCGGGGCACCTGCGCAACCTGCAAAAAATCGCAGATAACGCTCAAGAATTATGTTGAAGCCAAACTTCGCGAACTGGTGACGCCCGAACTCATGGTCGAGGAGGTAACCCTATGAACCCGCTTTATTTTGATAACAATGCCACCACGCGGGTCGCTCCCGAAGTGGTTGAAGCCATGCTTCCTTATTTTACCGAATATTATGGCAATCCTTCCAGCATGCATACCTTCGGGGGAACCGTAGGCCGTCAGATCAATGACGCCAGGGAAAAACTGGCCAATCTGCTGGGCGCGTCCCCTGAGGAAATCGTTTTCACAAGCTGCGGCACGGAAAGCGACAGCACCGCCGTCATGGCGGCCCTTCGATCCAATCCGGACAAAAAACACATCATCACGTCCCGGGTCGAGCATCCGGCAATAAAAAATCTCTACGAATACCTTGGCAAAACCGGCTATCAGGTCACCTTTGTTCCCGTTGACCACAAGGGCCGGCTCGATATGGAATATCTGACCCGCCACCTGACCGATGACACGGCCATTGCCAGCTTCATGTGGGCCAATAACGAAACCGGCGTGATTTTCCCGATTGACGAGCTTGCCGGGATTCTATCGGAAAGAGGCATTATTTTCCATACCGACGCGGTTCAGGCTGTCGGCAAGATTCCCATTGACGTTAAAAAAACCCGGGTCGACATGTTGTCGCTGTCCGGCCACAAGCTTCACGCGCCCAAAGGCATCGGCGCACTTTATGTGAGAAAAGGTACCAAATTCTCTCCTTTTATGATCGGCGGTCATCAGGAAAAAGGCAGACGGGGCGGCACTGAAAACGTGGCCTCCATTATCGGTCTTGGCAGGGCCAGCGACTTTGTGGCAGCACACATGACAGAAGAAAATACCCGTGTCAGGTAGCTAAGAGACAAGCTGGAAACCCAGCTTGTCCAGAAAATTTCCAATGCCCTGGTCAATGGCGATACGGACAACCGGCTTCCCAACACAAGCAGTATTGCCTTTGAATTCGTGGAAGGCGAATCCATTCTTCTGATGATGAATGAATTCGGCATCTGCGCATCTTCCGGCTCTGCCTGTACTTCCGGGTCCCTGGAGCCCTCCCATGTGCTTCGCGCCATGGGCGTTCCGTTTACCGCCGCGCACGGAACCATCCGTTTCAGCCTCAGCATCTACAATACCGAACCGGAAATTGATCTGATCATTGAAAAGCTTCCGCCCATCATCGAGCGCCTGCGGGCCATGTCGCCGTTCTGGAAGGGAAACTGTGGCTGCGCCACCTGATCCGAAAGAAGATTGCATAACCCGCTGACCGATTTCTATAACACCATTAATATCGAAGGATTTAACACCAGGGAAAATGAAAATTGCCATTGCTCAGATCAATCCGGTTATTGGAGACTTTTCTTACAACTGCAATCGCATGATCCGTTACTCGGAAAAAGCCAGAGTCCGCAATTGCGATCTGGTTGTTTTTTCCGAGCTGGTGATTTCCGGGTACCCTCCCCGCGATCTTCTGGAGAAGACGGATTTTATCCATTCCAACCTTGAAGCCCTGCAATACGTCATGGAACGGGTTCAAGGCATTGGCGTGATCTGCGGGTTTGTGGAAAAAAATCCCGCAGATCAGGGAAATCCGCTCTTTAATGCCGCGGTGCTGTTTGAAGACGGCCGAATACTTCATAAGGTCCGCAAGAGACTGTTGCCGACCTATGATGTATTTGATGAAAGGCGATATTTTGAGCCCGGCGCAGAGTGCCGGGCTTTTGCTTATAAAGGACGAAACATCGGACTGACCATCTGTGAAGACGCCTGGAACGATCGGATATTTTTGAAAAACGCATCTATTCCGTTGATCCGGTGGCGCTTCTGGTTCAGGACGGGGCGGATCTGATCATCAATCTTTCCGCATCGGTTTACCATGCCGGCAAATCCGATTTCAGAGCCCACATGCTGGGATCCATTGCCGGAAAATACGGTGTTCCCCTGATATACGCCAATCAGGTAGGTGGTAATGACAGTGTTTTATTTGACGGAGCCAGCATGGCGTTTGACTCCAGCGGCACAAAAATTGCTCAGGCAGCGGATTTTGAAGAAGATCTGGTGGCGGTGGATTTGAATACCCCCGGCAACCGGGAAATTCATCCTGTTTCTGAATCCCGTACTGCATCGGTGTTAAAGGCACTTGTTACCGGGCACCCGGGATTATGTGAATAAATGCGGCTTTTCCCGAGCAGTCGTTGGCCTGAGCGGCGGGATCGACTCTGCGCTGACCCTGGTGATTGCCAAGATGGCCCTTGGCAGAGAAAACGTTTCGGCCGTATTCATGCCATCGCCCTACACCTCGGCGGATAATTATGCGGATACGGCTGAGCTCTGCCGGCGGCTTGACATCGAACTTTCCACCATTCCCATCGACGGCATTTTCAGGGAATTCACAGCCGTTTTGTCCCCCGGCTTCAAGACCGATGATCCGGGAATTGCCGAACAGAATATTCAGGCCAGAATCCGGGGAACCCTGCTGATGGCCCTTTCAAACATGAACGGCAGCCTGGTTCTTTCCACCGGAAACAAATCCGAGCTTGCTGTCGGCTACTGTACGCTCTACGGCGACATGAACGGGGGCCTGGCGGTGATATCCGATGTTCCCAAGACCCTGGTGTATGACCTTGCCCGATATATCAATACTCGAAGATCCCGTCATCCCCGAGCGCATTCTGGAAAAAGCGCCATCGGCCGAACTCAAACCCGACCAGACCGATCAGGACGATCTGCCGCCTTATGAAGTGCTGGATGCCATCCTTAAGGCCAGCATCGAGGATCTCAAGACTTTTGATGAAATCGTCCGCATGGGATTTGAACCGGCTCTGGTCAGGGATATCCTTTCCCGGATCGATCGAAACGAATACAAACGCAATCAGGCGGCTCCCGGACTTAAAGTCACCTCCAAAGCCTTTGGATACGGCAGAAGATATCCACTTGCAAAACACCTGAGTGAATTGCCCAAAACCGACACAATGCGGGTGTCCGGGTAATCCATCGTGGCAGTGCATCCACATGTTGAAAATCTATCCGTTACGTTTTACGGATCACTTCATGATAATACCAATCCAATTCAGAGGAGGCAAAATAAATGGACAGACGCGATTTTTTAAAAACATCGTTTTATCTGAGTGCATTGGCCATGATACAACTGGGTGGAATCGGCTGCTCACGCCAGCCGGATGCTGGTGATCCGACATCAAACTTAAGCCCCCTTCCCTATGATACAAATGCCCTTGAGCCCTACATTTCCGCCCGCACCGTCGAATTCCATTATACCAAGCACCATCAGGGGTATGCAGCCAATACCTTGAAACTGATTAATGGAACGAAGCTGGCGAAATTGCCGCTAAAGGATATCATTCAAAAAACGCATGGAAATACTGAACTTGTTTCTACCTACAACAATGCAGCTCAGCTTTTTAACCATAATTTTTATTGGGAAAGCATGAAACCAAATGGCGGTGGCAGTCCCCAGGGGAAAATCCACCAGGCCATTGAGCAATCTTTTGGAACTTTTGATGCGTTTGTCAAAATATTTTCAGAATCCGCCGCATCCCAGTTCGGCAGCGGCTGGACCTGGCTGGTAAAGGACGCCAATCAATTAAAGGTGATCAACACCGGCAATGCCGATACACCGATTGCCAAGCGAATGATCCCCATTTTAACCCTTGATGTGTGGGAGCACGCCTATTATCTGGACTATCAGAATCGAAGGGCCGACTATGTCCGGGCGTTCTTGGAGCATCTCGTCAACTGGGACTTTGCCGTGAAAAATCTTGAACAGACCGTTTGATCGATTGAAATCTGGCAATTGTCTTTCTAAACTGGTCTTGACATCAGTCGTACCAGTATTATTTTTCAGACAACCGAATCATCATCAGGCAGTTATTAAAAATCAGAAAGAATTTTATAAAGAACTAAGGAGATCCTTCTGGAACATGAGCAAAACCAAATCCTCTCAAATAAAAACTGAAATATCACATCCCGAAGCGGATACCCTCCAACCCCCTGCTGATGAACAATCTGTCGAAATCGAATCTGTTTGCGATCCTGTCAAGGAACTGGAAAAACGATGCGAAACTGCGGAGCAGGAGTCAAGGCAGACATTATGAACGTATGCTCAGGGTCTCTGCCGATTTCGAGAATTTCAAGAAACGCTCTTTCAGAGAGGCTGATGATTTCAGAAAATATTCCAACGAACTGCTGCTTCTGGAGCTGCTTTCGGTCGTGGACAATCTGGAACGCGCCATTCAATCCACCGGCAGCGGAAATAACGCAGCCGGATGCGTCATCGAAGGTGTTGAGATGACCCTGAAGGCCCTTCTGAAGATTTTTGAGAAATTTTCAGTCAAACTCATTGAAGCTGTCGGAAAACCCTTTGATCCCAATTTTCACCAGGCCATGATGCAGGAAGCATCGGATTTATACCCTGAAAACATCATTATCCGCGAGTTTCAGAAAGGATACCTGCTTCATGACAGGCTTTTGCGGCCTTCCATGGTGGTGGTCTCCAAAGGGCCTGATAAAACTGACTAACAACCATACGGCAGCCGAGACATCATTTGTCCCGGCTGCAATACATACCGTTAAAGATATTTTCTTTTATATATCCAAGGAGGATTACCCATGGGCAAAATTATTGGAATTGATTTAGGAACCACCAACTCCTGCGTAGCCATCATGGAAGGGGGCGAAGCCAAGGTATTGACAAATGCTGAAGGCGGTCGAACCACACCATCGATTGTGGCGATTTCAGAAAGCGGAGAACGTCTTGTCGGCCAGATTGCCAAGCGTCAGGCCATTACCAATCCGGAAAATACCGTTTTTGCTGTCAAACGGCTGATTGGCCGTAAATTTCAGACCCCGGAAGTGCAAAGAGACATCAAAGTTCTTCCCTACAAACTGGAAGAAGCCGGCAACGGCGATATCCGCATTAGTCTTCGGGACAAGAATCTGAGCCCGGCGGAAATTTCTTCCTATATTCTGGCCAATATCAAGAAGACCGCCGAAGATTATCTGGGAGAACCCGTTACGGATGCCGTCATTACGGTTCCGGCTTATTTTAATGACAGCCAGCGCCAGGCAACAAAAGACGCCGGGAAAATATGCCGGCCTGAATGTGCTTCGCATCATCAACGAGCCGACTGCGGCATCGCTGGCTTATGGACTGGACAAGAAAAAAGAAGAAAAAATTGCGGTTTTTGACCTGGGCGGCGGAACATTTGACGTATCCATTCTGGAGATCGGCGAAGGTGTATTTGAAGTCAAATCCACAAACGGCGACACCCATCTTGGCGGCGAGGACTTTGACCTTCGGCTGATTGAATATCTGGCCAGCGAATTTAAAAAAGAACAGGGAATAGACATTCGAAACGATAAAATGGCCCTTCAACGCCTGAAAGAGGCGGCGGAAAAAGCCAAAATGGAGCTTTCGACCTCCATGGAAACCGATGTCAACCTGCCCTTTATCACTGCGGACGCCAATGGCCCCAAGCACCTGAATCTCCGGATCACCCGTGCAAAACTGGAAGCCCTGGTTTCGGACCTGCTGGACAACCTTGAAGGTCCGTGCCGAATGGCACTGAAAGATGCCGGCATGACCCCCAGCGACATTCAGGAAGTGGTTCTGGTCGGCGGTATGACCCGCATGCCCGCGGTTCAGGATCGGGTCAAACGTATTTTCGGCAAGGAACCCCACAGAGGCGTCAACCCGGATGAGGTTGTCGCCATCGGAGCTGCCATTCAAGGCGGGGTTCTGGGCGGAGACGTCAAGGATGTTCTGCTTCTGGATGTGACGCCGCTGTCACTCGGCATTGAAACGCTTGGCGGTGTGATGACCCGGTTGATTGAAAAGAACACCACCATCCCAACCAAAAAAAGCCAGGTGTTCTCAACAGCCGCGGACAACCAGCCCGCGGTTTCCATTCATGTGCTTCAGGGCGAACGGGAAATGGCAAACGGGAACAAAACCCTGGGCCGTTTTGAGCTGGTCGGAATTCCGCCGGCCCCGCGCGGCGTGCCGCAGGTCGAAGTGACCTTTGACATTGACGCCAACGGCATCGTGAATGTTTCCGCAAAAGATATGGGAACCGGCAAGGAACAGTCCATCAAGATTACCGCCTCCAGCGGGCTGAATAAGGATGAAATCGATAAGCTCATCCGGGATGCCGAACTGCATGCCGAAGAAGACAAGAAGAAAAAAGAACTGGTCGAGGCGCGAAATGCCGCGGACACGCTGATCTATTCAACAGAGAAGTCCATGAAGGATCTGGGGGATAAAGTGGACGGCGCAACCCGCGGCCAGGTGGAAGCAGCGGTCACGCCGCTTAAAAAGGCGATGGAAAGCGACGACATCGAACAGATCAAGCGCCTGACCGATCAGCTCATGCAGGCATCTCACAAGATTGCCGAAGCCATGTATCAGAAAGCGTCCCAGTCCGGCGACCCTTCCGAAAACGGAGCAGGAAACGCGGGCGGTCCCGGATCAGAGGGAACTTCGTCAAAAAAACCGTCTGATGATGATGTGGTGGACGCGGATTTTGAGGAAGTCAAAGAAAAAAAATAACCATCTGCAGAGCTGCTGAAGTTGACGTAAAGACCGGTTCACTGCCAAGGTTATGGCAAGCAAATCCTTTGTCATTGCGGCTTCATGTACGCTGCAATGCAGGATGAAGCTCAACGCAGATATTCTTTTTACAGCCACCTTATTCAATCTTGAAGCTTTCCGCAGTTCCGGCATATGTTTTCCGCAGTTTTGGCTTTTCGATCTTTCCGGTAGGATTTCGTGGAACCTCTGCAAAAATAATCTTTCGGGGTCTTTTGTACCGGGGAAGATTGTTGCAGAATGCATTGATTTCATCCTTGGTCAGATCCTGACCCGGCTTTACCTGAACAATTGCGGTTGCAATCTCTCCCAGGCGAAAACTGGGAAGACCGATGACCGCAACGTCCTGAACTTTGGGATGAGATTGAAGCCAGTCTTCGATTTCTACCGGATAAATGTTTTCACCGCCGGTAATGATCACATCTTTTTTCCGGTCCACCAGCCAGATAAACCCCTCTTCATCCTCTCTGGCAATATCCCCGGTCATGAGCCATCCGTTAATCAGCACGCTTTGTGTTGCCTCCGGATTGCGATAGTATTCCTTCATCACCCCCGGGCCCCTTGATCATGAGCTCTCCGGGATTTCCTTTTTCAACTGGGTTGAGATTGACATCAACGATTTTGTATTCCCAGTCAAAACCCGGCCGGCCGATGGCGCCGACCTTGTGCATGTTTTCCACCCCAAGATGCACGCAGCCGGGCCCTGTGGACTCCGTCAGTCCGTAATTGGTATCATATTCATGTTCGGGGAAAGACTTTTTTCCATTCCCGGATCAGGCTGGGCGGAACCGGCTGGGCGCCGATATGCATCAGCCGCCACTGATTCAGCTGATAATTCTTCAGTTTGATCTCGCCGCTTTCGACGGCAAACAAGATATCCAGTGCCCAGGGAACCAGTAACCAGACAATGGTCACATTTTCTTCGGAAATCACCTGAATAATCTGCCGGGGTTCAACGCCTTTTAAAATCACCGCCTTTGCGCCGACAATAAAATTTCCGAACCAGTGCATCTTGGCGCCGGTATGATACAGAGGAGGAAGACAGAGAAAATTATCGAAATGGGTCTGGTGATGGTGGTGATTTTCAACCACGCAGGCAAACTCCAGATTTCGATGGGTCAGCAGCGTTGCCTTGGGTGCGCCCGTTGTGCCGGATGTAAAATAAAGCCCGGCCTCGTCGGTCAAGTGGATCGCGATTGCCGGGTCTTCGGGTGCAAAAGGTGCGATCACATCCGGATAAGGCTCTGCATAGGCCGGGCCGGATCGACGCGTCCCCGACAAACCAGTAAATGTCAAGGAATGAATCCATTTTTGACTTGATGGTTTCAACCCGCTCGATGAATTCAGGAGCCAAATATAAAAGCCCTGGCCTCCGCGGTTTCAGCACACTGCAGAATGGTGGCGGCGTCAAAGCGGAAATTCAGCGGAACAACCCATGCGCCGGTGCGCAGGATGCCAAAATAGATCGGAAGCCATTCAATGCAATTGGTCATGAGTTGAACGACTTTATCGCCTTTGCGGATGCCGCGACTGATCAGGGCCCGGGCAATGCGATTGGAGCAGTCATCAAATTCTTTCCAGGTGATTTCCACCCTGCGGTTTTTCGCCGGTTCCCGCTCGATCAATGCGGTTTCCGCCCCATACATTCGGGCGTTTCTGGCCAGTATTTCTGTAATCAGCATCGTTTTCCTTCATTTCTAAAATAAGACTGTTATTAATGACATTGGCGCAAATAATCCCTCCTTTGAAAAGAGGTGCCAAAAGGGAAGTTGTTATTGCTCAAAATAAGCGTGAATGCCAAGCTGTCAGGCATTTTTGCCCTGCCAGGAGTCACGGTTTTTGAGCGTTTCCGCTATCATGGATAAGGTTTGAGATTTTTGCCAGAGACCAGAAAGGCGCGACCAGCTCTTCGGGATGGGGATCTCCGGTCAATCTCTGAATGACCATTTCCCGGGGAAGCAGCTCCAGAACATCGCAGACAATATCCACATATTCCTGCTGCTCCAGACAGCGGTAATCCCCCTGCCGGTAAAGGGTTTCAAGAGCCGTTCCCTTGACGACATACAACAGATGCAGCTTGACGCCGTCAATCCCCATAGCGGCAATGGTTCTGGCGGTATTCAGCATCATCTTCCGGGTTTCTCCGGGAAGCCCCAGAATCAAATGGGTACAGATATTTATTCCCCGGTCTCGGGTCAATGACACGGCTTTTTGAAAACACTCGAAGTCATGCCCCCGGTTAATCCGCTGCAGGGTTTGGTCGTGTGCGGACTGAAGACCGTATTCAATCCATACCAGATAATGCATCCGCATAACTTTCAAGCAGGTCGAGGATCGACGCATCCACGCAGTCCGGCCGGGTTCCGATGGCAAGTCCCACAACCCCCGGAACCGTCAGCGCCGCGTCATAGAGGCTGTTTTAAAACAGAAACCGGCGCATAGGTATTGGAAAAAGACTGGAAATAGGCTATATACTTTGTGGCCTTGTATCGCTTTGCCATCAACGCCTTGCTGCGGACAATCTGTTCAGCAACCGAAACCCCTTGAGCAAACGCGCCCGTACCGGATCCCCTGGCATTGCAATAAATGCAGCCGCCCGTACCGGTTCGACCGTCCCGATTGGGGCAGGACATGCCGGCGTCAATCGAGATTTTCTGGACCCTGCATCCGAAGATCTGTCGCAGATAGGAGTTGTAGTCGGTATAGCGTTTGTCCATAACCTGCTTTTTTTATCATACCAAAGGGCTTTTACCAATGGTTTTCTATACAAAACATTACGATATTATTGTGGTGGGCGCAGGACATGCCGGCTGTGAAGCGGCTCTGGCTGCGGCGCGAATGGGGTGCGCGGTTCTGCTGCTGGCAATTGATCTGGATAAGGTTGCAACCATGCCCTGCAGCCCTTCAATCGGCGGAATGGCCAAGGGTCAGCTTGTCAAGGAAATCGATGCAATCGGCGGAGAAATGGCCAGAATTGCAGATCAAACCGCCATCCAGTACCGGACATTAAATACCAAGAAAGGCCCTGCGGTTCACTCTTCCCGAACCCAGAATGACAAAAACCGGTACCATACCCTGATGAAATCCGTTGTTGAGCGCCAGCCGAACCTGGATCTGAAGCAGGCCATGGTGGAACGTCTGGTGATTGAAGGCAACGCTGTTGTGGGGATTGAAGATCACACCGGCTTTGGATATAGCGCCTCCGTGTGTGATTCTGGCGACCGGAACCTTTCTGAGCGGCTTGGTTCACGTTGGATTTCGGTCCATGCAGGCAGGAAGGGCCGGTGAATTTGCCTCCTACAGCCTTCCGGAACATCTGAGAACCCTGGGCTTTGCCCTCGGCCGGATGAAAACCGGAACCCCTCCGCGCCTGAAAAAATCCAGCATCGATTTTTCAAAATTTACGGCCCAGGGCTCTGAAGAAAATCCGAAACTGTTTTCATATTTTTCCAGAAACATTTCTCTGCCTCAGGTTGAAAGCTTTATGGGATACACCAATTCACGGTGCCATCAGATTGTTCAGAACAACATCGGCCGTTCAGCGCTTTACGGGGGCGTCATTCAGGGAGTTTCCGCCAGATACTGCCCGTCTTTTGAAGACAAGGTGGTAAAATTTCCCGAAAGAGACCGGCATCATGTCATTCTGGAGGCAGAAGGACTGGAGACCGAAGAAATTTATGCCAGCGGCCTCGGAAACAGCCTTCCCCTGGAAGTACAGATTGAAGTCGTCCGCTCTGTGGACGGGCTTGAGAATGCCGAAATCATGCGGCCGGCATATGCAATTGAATACGATTATGTCAATCCGATTCAATTGAAACCCACGCTGGAAACAAAATTGTATTCAGGTCTTTATCTGGCCGGTCAGATAAACGGAACATCCGGATACGAAGAGGCGGCTGCCCAGGGGCTATGGGCCGGCATCAATGCCGCCTGTAGAATTCAAAAAAGGCCGCCGTTTATTTTGGACCGCTCCCAGGCATACATGGGTGTGATGATTGACGATCTGGTCACCCGGGGAACCCGAGAGCCCTACCGCATGTTCACATCCCGGGCAGAATACCGCCTGATGCTTCGCGAAGACAATGCCGATCTGCGTCTGATGGAAACCGGCTTTGAACTCGGGCTCATTGACCGAAATACCCTGACAGATATCAAAGAGCGAAAAAAAGAAATTGAAAATGAGATTCAACGCGTCAAGACAACGGTCATCAAACCAACGGACAGCGTCAACGCCTATCTGAGTGAACAGGGAACAAAACCCATTGATAACGGAATCCATCTGGATCATCTGCTGAAACGGGCGGAACTGGACTACCGGGTTGTGGAAACTCTGGCCCCTGCACGCACAACCCCTGTCTTTTAAAATCAGCCAGCAGGTTGAAATTGAAATCAAGTATGAAGGCTATATCCAGCGTCAATACCGGGAAATCGACAAATTCAGAAATCTGGAGCGCATGAAAATTCCGGAATCCTTGAATTATGCCGACATTCACGGGCTTTCCAATGAACTGAAAGAAAAACTTGCTGCGGTCAAACCCGCATCTCTGGGCCAGGCTTCCCGGATTGACGGCATGACACCTTCGGCCATTTCCGTATTGATGATTGCGATAAAAGTGTTTGACAGACATGCGGATATTACTGCTTGACTAATATTCTTGACATGTTACAGCTTTAAACTTATTGTTAAAAATGAAATATGCAGTTGCGGGAAATGACTCGTTTTTAGCCTTCTCCAGCAATCAGAATTGCTCATCTAAACAGGCAAGCCGTTCATTCGAATTACCATCAAGGATTGTACGATGGCTGAAACAGATTATTATAAAGCATTAGGCGTCAACAAGAGCGCAACCGAAGACGAAATCAAAAAAGCGTATCGCAAACTTGCGATGAAGTACCATCCGGACCATGCCAAGGAAGACAAAGCCGCCGAGGAGAAATTCAAGCAGGTCAGCGAAGCCTATGCCGTGTTAAGCGACAAGGAAAAACGCCAGCAGTATGACACCTTCGGCTCCAGTGGATTCCAGCAGCGATACTCTCAGGAAGATATTTTCAGGGGTTTTGACATGGAAGATATCCTGCGCGGATTCGGGCTTGGAGGCGCTGGTTTTTCCGCGGGAAGAAAAGGGGGCGGGAGAAAATTCTCTTTTGGCGGTGGATCTCCTTTTGGAAATTTTACCGGCCAGCAATCACCGATAAGAGGATCGGATCTTGTATATGAACTGCCGCTCACGCTCCAGGAAGTGGTTTCGGGTGCCAGCAAACAGGTCAGCTTCCAGCATGGCCCCCAGTCAGAGAACTTAACGGTCAAAATTCCCAAAGGATTGATTACCGGCAAAAAACTGCGGATATCCGGCAAAGGCGAACCCGGTCCTTACGGCGGACCTGCCGGCGATTTATACATAAAAGCCAAAATCCTTGATGATCCGATGTTTGATGTCAAGGGCCAGGACTTATACATCAAGCGCAGCATCAAACTTACCGAGGCGATATTGGGTATCACGCTGCCCATTCCCACAATTGACGGGAAAGAACTCGGCCTCAAAATCCCTGCAGGGGTCAAGCACAAAACGCAGATGAGGCTCGTCCGGCAACGGCCTTCCCTTTATGAATGAAGAAATCAGGGGGGATCTGTATGTGCAGATCGATGTTCAGATGCCGAAACATTTAACCAAGGAACAAAAAAAGCTGATTGAACAATTGGCGGAAACCGGTTTGTAATAATGACGACTCCAGAGCTTGTTCCCATCCTGACCAAAGAAGAAATTCAACAAAAAATCATTGATATTGCCGGTATAATTTCCAGGGATTATGCGGGAAAAGAGTTGCTGCTCATTGGCGTTCTGAAAGGGGCTTTCATTTTCCTTTCGGATCTGCTCAGACATCTTTCAATTCCGGCTCAGATCGATTTTGTCCGTGCATCCAGTTATGGCGACGCCATGTCTTCATCCGGCACGGTTACCTTGACCCATACGGTTCAGATTGATGTGAGGGACAAGCATCTCCTGCTTGTTGAAGATATTGTCGACACCGGTCTGACCTTGTCCTGTATTCAGAAATATTTTTTCTCGCAGGGGCCTGCATCCGTCAAGATATGTTCTTTTATCGATAAATATGAAAGACGGGAGGCGGATATCCGGGTTGACTATACCTGTCACACCACCCATGAAGGATTTCTGGTTGGATATGGCCTGGATTACGCAGAAAACTACAGGGGATTACCGGGCATCTATCATCTTAAAATTATAAGCAGCGAGGCAAATGTCATGATCGTAACCTGTGAAGCGTGTTTTACAACCTTTAACCTGAACGATGAACTCATTAAACCATCCGGTTCAAAAGTACGATGTTCGAAATGCCATAAGGTTTTCAAGGTTTTCCCTTTCGTTCCCGAGGATATTTCTCCACCGCTGCCCGTAGAACTTTCTGATAAATCCCCTGAATTTTCTCTTTCTCCGCCCCTTTTTCAAATGCCTGCACTGGATGAACCCGGCGCTCGCAGTCTCAGGTCATTCGCCTGAAACATCTGCTTTGCCTGGGGATTTTAAGGATATTGCCGAATTCGATTTTTCAGAACTCGATAAATTACTGCAGGAAGATAACAAGGACAAATCAGAGGACGCATTCTCGAATCTTCAAGAGGATCAGCTTCCGGAGGCGTCCTTTCTATCTTCCGGTGAACCATCAGGCCCGCTTGATTTCTCTGAAGCATCGGACAAGCGGTGGAATCCGACCTTTTTGAAATTTCACTGGATCTGCCTGAAATCAAGGACGGACAGGATGAACCCAGCTCTGATTTGGAAACGCCTGATCTTATCGAAACAGAGGATTCAGATCTTCTCTCCGACAAAACAGATGAAACATTTGAACAGGTTTTTTCCGATATTTCACTCGATGAATCCTTTGACCTTGATGAGATCAAGTTCCAGGTGTGAATCTCGAAACCGAAACAAAATTGGACTTTTCTGAGCCCGAAACCCCAAGATTTGTCGATAGACGATTTTGAAAAATACACTTGAAATGGATTTTTCCGATATCTCACTCGTTTCTTCTGCCGAATCGAAAACAGCCGCTGACCAGAAAAAAGAGGCTGCTGATTCGGAAATCAAAACAGATCAAGCATCAGAAGATGCGCCGTTTTCTGAAGATACGCTCATCGGCTTCAACGACATTGAAACACTGGATCTGTCAGACATAGAAAGTCTTATAGAAAAGCAGGAGGTCAACGCAAGCGCCTTAAATGATGGCGATGAAAACTTCCAGCGCGCTGATTCGATCATCTTTCCCCTGCCGGCTTCATCAACAGAAACCGATGAACCGCTGGAAATGGAAGATCAGTATCTGACATTTGATGAACTTCAACTGGATAAGGATGACTCGGAATCCGCCACCCTGCTGGAAATCAAAGAATCGTTCCAACCCCATTTATCCGAAATTCCTGAACCCCCTGCCGAACCTGTCCTGCAGCCTGAAACCTTCAGCCTGGACGACCGTATCTGAAGACAAGGAAATGAACTCTTCCATCGGTGCGGATATTGACGAAGAGCAGAACGACACGCGTCCGGCACCCAAAAAAGGAATCAGCCCCCTGATTCTGATTGCGCTTATCATGGCCGTGATTGCCGCGGTGAGTTATGGCGGATATATGCTGCTGAACTCCATGGGAATTTCCATTCCGTTTATCAGCCAGCAAGCCCCTTCCAAGGTCTCTGATCCGGGAAATCTCAATATCAAGTCCTTTGATATCAGCAGCAAATTTGTTGATAATGATAAAATCGGAAAACTCTTTGTCATCACCGGCAAGGTTAAAAACGAATATCCGACTGCCCGCGGCTCTATCCAGATCGCTGGAAAACTCTATACCAAGGATAAAGCTCTTGTAAAAACGGAAACCGTGTTCTGCGGCAATATTCTTTCGGACTTGGATCTGGCCAATGCAGATGCAACCACGCTCCAGCAGCGACTTCAGAACCGTTCCGGCGACAATCGCATCAACCAGAAAGTCTTACCCGGCGCAACGATACCGTTTATGATCGTCTTTTTCAACCTGCCGACGAACCTCGAAGAATTTACCACAGAAATCATTTCTTCCGTTGCTTCATAGACTTTTTTACTTGACGCATTTGTTATAAATTGATATTTAATCCAAGTTTTGACGGTATTTCAGAGAAAATTTAATTTGTTCTCTGAAGTACCGTCAATTCCTTTGGCGATGTAGCTCAGTTGGTCAGAGCATGCGGCTCATATCCGCAGTGTCCGGGGTTCAAATCCCTGCATCGCCACCACCGCACAGTCCAGTATCGTCCGATACTGTCCATAAAGGCCTGAGAAATCGGGCCTTTTCATTTTTATCTTGTCCAAAGAAAATTGCTTATTCTCGAAATCGGTTCTTCATAAGGTTTTGCCACATGAAATAGCGAGGAGCCCGTTTTTCCTTATGTCTTTGAGATTGATCGCACAAGATTTGTATCGAATTATTCGGGAAGTGGAAAAGCTTGAAAAAGAGCTTTTGGCTGCTCCGACTCAGAATCATGAGATATTGAAAGATCGGCTCAGAAAGGCAAAAGCCGAACGGGACTTGATGCGAAGGTCTCTTGAAGGCAGTAAGGATGTAGCTAAAGTGCATAAGAAGAATGAATTGTACCGGTGAATTGAACGGCATCGTGTCGCGATTAACGCCCCGGATGAAGGAGCGCGCTTCCAAAAATTCACGCCTGAAAGATACGCATTGATGGCGCTGATGACTCACTTGCCGAAGTACGAAGCGCTGCGGCAGGCTGCATAGTTGCGGCAAAACCATACGCCACACCCCATATCAAACACCCAGAGGGATTGATCAATCCGTCATCATGCGCCTGATCTCCTGTGATTTCGCCGGTGTCGTTGAAGCCGTTGGTGGAAGTCATACCAGGTTTGGATACAACCGAGGAAACAGCCGAAGCAATTATGGACGTCTGTCGCCAAATTGGGAAAACGCCCATTCGCGTCAAAGACGTGACAGGATTTGCCGTCAACCGTCTGTTGCACGCCATGTGGATCGAGGCTAACCGCTTTGTTGAAGAAGGTGTAGCCACTGTTGAGGACATCGACATTGCCTGTCGGCTTGGATTGGGCCATCCAAATCTGGGACGTAAGGCTGGTTTCGCTATGAATCCTAATGCTGTATCAGCCCATTACCACCGGTGAGGATTTTTCTGTTTGAAGAATCCGGCATGCTCGGCAATAGCGGCCTTGACGGCATCATGGCGTGGATCCGTTTTCTGTATCTCCTATATCTTTAGATAGAGCCGCATGCCGGGGACTTGGAATTGAACCAGGCTTTCGGTGACGCAGAATAATACGGCCAAAATGGTTCCGCAGACCTGAGCTACCACTTGGCGTAGTGTTCTTCCGTAAACCCGGAGACGTTTTGCAGTTCGCAGATCTGATCCCCGGCCTGTAACGTCCCTTCAAAGCGGCCAAAAGGCTGGTGAAATCTGCTCACGATCAGACCCTGCATGCGTATTCGCCGAACGGCTGCCCTCCGGCAGAAACCGGAGCCGGACCCGGCCGTCGTTGGATTCGATGTGCCAGGGCTTCAGCAGGTCCAGATCGTCATAGCGGAAATCCACGACATCTGTTTTGACAAGGCGGCCATTGATCCAGAATGCGTTTTCCGTAAATCCGGTTTCGTTGACCCCCTGGACAAGATTAAAGCCGATGCGGTTCCCCGCCTTGTCCATACCGCCTCCAGAGGCCCAGTTCCAGAACGTCTGACGGGCCAGGTAGCCCAGCGTATAGTCCCGGACACCGAAAGACTGCGGCTTCCTGAATATCCCACGACTCCTCCTTGTGGCGTATCGTCCCCCGGACGGGGATACCTGCCTCTTTGTGGGTGTAGTTAAAACCTTTCAGGCCTGTCCGGGTCAGGCAGACAAGCGGCTGCCTCATACTTGCGGAAAGAAAGGCTAACGGAAAGCGCTTCCTTTATGGACCCCTCAACGGTAATGGTTTCAGGATCGCTTGTCATGCGGACCGCCGTTTTTCCGCTCTTGAAAGTGATGCTGCCTGTCTGGGAGTTTCCCTTGAAGATCGCAGCACCTCCGCCAGGCGTGAGGATGTCATATTCGCTGATCCGGGCGCTACGGCGGTCAAAGAGATAAGTGAACAGATTGCACATATAGCCGAGGCGGACGACGGCGATGCCGAAGATGATGTCGTTGTTGCAGATGCCGAGATATTCCCATCGCTTGATCCGGTACTTCAAAATCCAGTGCTTGGCGGATAATGCTCCGGCATTCTCGCCGTAGGGACGGAAATCGTCCAGATCAAGTGATGTCAGGGGGCTGCGTGTAGATACCGAAACGAGGGCGCCCGTCGATGCCGATCAAGGATCTTTCATTTGCAGTATGCATATTCTTCCCAGATTTCTTTGGGATGGTTTTTCCTTACTTAGGAGTCGGATGCGCTATGTAAGGGACAGTTCGAATCTCTGTTCCAAAACTTCTGTCCCCCACTGGGCGCCGCGGTGTTGTTCAACGAGCAAAAAGCCTGCCTGTTCATAGAGATGCCGTGCTGCGTGGAGGCCCTCGAAAGTCCAGAGGAAAACGCGCGGATACTTCCTGCTGCGACAGAAGTCTATGGCGGTGCCAATGAGTCGTTTGCCCACTCCCTGACCGCGGAGCGCATCGGACATGACAAACCACCGCAGATGCGCGCCCTCGTGCGCCGCGTGCAATCCGTCGATGGTAATGGCGCCTTCCACGCGGCTGTTGATCGCGGCAGTCCAAAAACCATCGCGTTGATTGTCATAACGGTTAATGAACTCCGCAAGACCGCCTGCCACCTTGGCTTCGAAAAATGCACCAAACCCCCAATGTTCATGATAATACGTGCCATGCAGCTCGACAACACGGCCGATAGCACCGGGAACATAATCTCTGCGGATCACGATCTCATTCATACCCGATTTCTTCCTTAAATCAGAACCTCGAAAATGTCATCTGTCCCGCGCTTTGCAAATCCATCAGAGCCGGACAACGACTATCCCGATAGGGTGTCCATATCATAATTATCGAGTGAAAAACATCTATGATTACGAATTGAACGCCTTTCGGCTGGGACTAATTCCAGAGCTCCTGAACCAACTTTCGGCTCAGATCCAGATATTTGTATTGCATATCCGGATCATTGCAGAATATTTCCAATGTAATGGTACCATCGTAACCGGTTGCCTTTAATGAATTCACTGCATTTTCCCAATCAACGGTTCCTACGCCCAAGGGCATATGATCATCGGATCTGGATCGGTTGTCAGAAAAATGGACATGCCGGATGTGTTTTCCCAGTTCTCTGCAAAAAACCTCATGATTATCGAGACCGAAGTTTGTGTGTCCGAAATCAAGATGCAGTTTTAAACCCGGCACTGCCGTCAGCATTTTTTTAAAGGTGGAAACCCGGTCAAAAGGGGCTTTATAGTTTTCAATCACCACTGTCAGTCCATATGATGCGGCCATTTCAACAATGGGTTGTAATGCCTCGATATTGAATGCAATCAAATCTTTTCTCATGGCTGGCGGACAAAAATAGCAGGGATGGATATTCATGACCTTTGCCCCCAAGGCGGAAAATATCCCGGCACATCGCTCCAGTTCCTTAAGACAAGCCTCCCGGATTCCCTGGATTGGATATGCATGCGGCAGGCAGGGGTCGGTATGCCCTGTGATGGATAGGTCATAGGAATCAAGGATCGGGCGTAATCTGGCAACATCAACCGTGGTGGCATTAGGCCCTTCGATGGTCAAATCCAAAAAGTCGAAACCGGCCTTGCCACAGAACGCCACCTCATCATAGACCGATTTTGACGGATTGTTCATTATGCCTATTTTCATGGAGTCGTCCCTTTTGATGTGTTTGTTTGTCAAGAAATTTGATCTATCGCATCAAATATGTAATGATAAGAACTGAACAAAACTGACTATTTCTTCTGGGAATGGTATTAAAAGCGCCATTGCCCGAGCATTTTAAACCTGAAAATTGAAAGAGAGTCACGATGAACGGTGCGCAAGCGCTTTTAAAAGTCCTGGTCGAAGCCGGCGTTGAAATCTGTTTTGCCAATCCCGGCACTTCAGAGATGCACCTGGTACTGGCAATCGGAAAAACCGATGCTGTCCGGCCGATTCTGTGCCTGTTTGAGGGCGTGGCGACCGGCGCTGCCGACGGCTATGGCCGAATGGCCGATAAACCTGCAATCACCCTGCTTCATATGGGTCCCGGGATTTGTCAAACGGCATGGCCAATCTGCACAACGCCCGCAAGGCCCACGTTCCCGTTATAAACATTGTCGGAGACCATGCCACCTACCACCTGAAATACAATTCCCCGCTGACTTCCGACATCCCCGGCCATGCGAAAATCTGCTCGGACTGGATCCATGTTTCGAAATCCGCTGATGATCTGGCACCTTCGGGAGTGCTGGCGGTTCAGGCATCCATGAGAGGTTCGGGCAAAGTCGCCACATTGATCGCACCTGCCAATCATGCCTGGGAAGAAATCAGTGAAATGCTGTCGCCGCCGTTGCCTGCTCCGCAGGAAATGATTTTGCCTGAGACGGTCGATGACATTGCAAAAGCATTGACCAATGGCAAACGCAGTGCGCTCATCCTCGGGGGCCGTGCCCTGCGCGAAGAGGCGCTGAAAGCGGCCGGCCGCATTGCAGATGCCACAGGAGTCGAACTCCTCTGCGAGACTTTTCCTGCCCGCATGCAGCGCGGCGCCGGACGGGTCAGGGTCGCCCGCATCCCTTATTTTGTCGAAAAGGCGGTGGAATTTCTTCAGAGCTATGAACAATTCATTCTTGTGGGTGCGCAGGTTCCGGTGGCATTCTTTGCCTATCCCGGAAAACCAAGCATGCTGGTTCCGGAAAACAGCGACATCAAAACACTTGCAACCGTTGATAACTGTTCCGTAGTCAGCCTTGAAGCTGCTGGCCGACAGATTGACAGCCCCCCCTGAACCCGGGGGGCGGCAGGCGCGCATCGAACTGACATTGCCCACCGGCACATTAACACCGCAGGCCATCGGAAAAAGCCTTAATATTCTGCTCCCGGAGCAGGCCATTCTGTCCGATGAAGGCATTACCTGCGGGCTCGATATCTACAACTGCACGCAAGGCGCAGCGGCACACGACTGGCTGACCCTGACCGGAGGTGCGATCGGACAGGGATTGCCGCTGAGTCTTGGCGCGGCAGTGGCCTGCCCGGATCGCAAGGTCGTGGCATTGCAGGCAGACGGCAGCGCCATGTATACCCTACAGGCGCTTTGGACCCTGGCCAGGGAAAAATCGGATGTCACCGTTGTTCTGCTCAACAACCGCAGTTATGCAATTTTAAACATTGAGCTGGCGCGTGTCGGCGCCGGCCGGCCCAATGATCAGACACTGACCATGCTGAGTCTCTCCCCGCCTTCAATTGACTGGGTCCAAATCGCACAGGGCATGGGTGTTCGTGCGACCCGCTCCTGCACAGCCGATGAATTCCATCTGCAATTTGCTGAAGCCATGAAGACAAAAGGACCCTGTCTCATCGAAGCCTTGATGGTTTCGTAAAGGGTTATGAAGATTTTACGGAGCTGATCAGCGATCGGGATTTTCAGTCGGAGAAATACTCCGGCCGCATTTCAACAGTCAGCGGATTGCCGTCTGACAGGCGCTGAGCCAGTCCGCTGATTTTTGGCAGTTCATAGGCAAAAAAATAACGGGCTGTAAAGAGTTTCCCCTGATAAAAATCGGTTTCCGCAGTGGAAAGTTCCCCTGCCTGAGCCTTCTGGACCGAAACTGACTGAAGAAGCCACTGCCAGGCAACCGTGATGATTCCGAAAAATTCCAGGTAAAGGGTGGCGTCGGCCAGAAAGACTTCCGGGCCTTTTTCATGTGCAATGGCCACAAGCTGAAGGGTGACATCCTGAAGCTGCTTAACGGCCGTATCCAACTGACTGGCCATGGGCTGAAGGGCAGGAAACTTCCGGGCCGTGTCCAAGGCGGCCTGAACCTCTTCCAGAAACAAGGCAAATGCCTTGCCGTTTTCCATGAGGACTTTTCTTCCCAGAAGATCCATGCCCTGAATGCCGGTGGTTCCCTCGTGAATCGGGTGAATGCGCATATCGCGAAAATGCTGTTCCACGGGAAAATCCTGGCAGTATCCGTAGCCGCCGAAGCACTGAATGCTCTGGCTGGTTGACAGTATACCCATCTCCGATGCATAGGTCTTTGCAACAGGCGTGAGCAGTTCCAGCAGCAGGCGGTAACGGCTCGTCTCATGGGGCAAGGCCGCCCGGCTCATGTCTTCGTACTGACTGCACTGCATGAGCAACGAAAAAGAGCCTTCAACCACGGCGCGCTGAAACAGCAGCATCCGCTTGACATCGGCATGTTCGATAATGGAAATCTGGGGTGATGCCGGGTCCTTATCCGTAAGCCTTCGGCCCTGGGGTCTTTGTTTGCAGTAATTTAGGGCCGCATAATAGGCGGCTGAGGCAATGGAAGCCGCCCCCAGCCCGACACCGATCCGCTCCTCGTTCATCATCTGAAACATGTAGGCCAGACCCCGGTGCGGCTCTCCCAGAAGATAGCCGTGGCAGTCTTCTTTATCGCCGATACTCAGTTCGGCGATCGGGGCGCCCCGATACCCCATTTTATGGAAAATCTGGGAGACATTGATGTCGTTTGAGCCCAGAACCCCGGCTGCATTGAGACGCTTTTTGGGAACAACGAAAAGGGATATCCCCTTGGGACCGGCAGGCGCGCCATCGATCCGCGCCAGCATCAGATGAATGATGTTTTCCGCGCCGTCATGGTCGCCTGCGGAAATGAACGTCTTTCTTCCGCGGATTTTGTAAAATCCATCTGCAGCGGGCAATGCTGTGGTGGCAATATCGGTCAGCGAGCTGCCGGCCTGGGGTTCGGTCAGTGCCATGGTGCCCTGCCACTGACCGGAAAGCATTTTATTCAGGAATGTTTTCTTTATTTCCGCATTGCCGAAGGAGTCGATCAGCCGGGCCGCTCCGGCCGTCAGGCCGGGATAGACGCTGGCCGAGTAGTTGGCAGCGGAAAACATCATGAAACACGCATTGGCGACCATGCTGGGCAGTTGCTCGCCGTTCGACTCAAGCGGAAAGGTTGCGGAAATCCATCCCCCTTGCCCAAACTCCTTCATGATTCCGGTAACTGCCGAATGGACTTTCACCTGCCCGGCGATCAATTCCGGGGGGTTTCGGTCCATCTCCTCGAAGAGCGGATGCAGCAGGCGTGAGGACATTTTCAGGGCCGCATTCAGCACCAGGTTGTACATCTTTTGATTGTGCTGAGAAAAATACGGGTATTCGGAGAGCGACAGCACATCAAATACTTCAAAAAGCAGAAACTTCAAATTTCGTATACTGATAAACTTATCTGCCATACCCCTGCCCTGTGTCTGTCGAATTATTTTGAATCGAGTGTTTTTCTCAATTCCTGAATCTCATTTTTCAGATCATTGACTTCGTCGCGAGTGGCGATGTCTGCTTTTTTAAGCAGGTCCTTGAATTTTGACTCAATTTTCTCTTCAAATTCTTTTTGAGCCTTCTCGGATTTTTCTTTAAGATCGTCTAAAAAATTTTTGCCTTCTTTTTCAGACATCTCGCCTTTTTTAACAATTTCTTTTACCCATTCTTCCAGTTCATCCTTGGTTTTCATCGCAAGACCAATACCCGTCAACATGGTTTTTTTAATGAAGTCCAGCATATCAGCTCTCCTTTATAGAAATGGGTTATGGTGAACTCAGCCCAAATACTTTATTTAAATTTACCCAGTACAGCGCTGGCAATAGTATTTTTCTGAATTTCCTTGGTGCCTTCATAGATTTCGGTGATTTTAGCGTCGCGATAGAAACGTTCTACCTCGTATTCCGCCATGTATCCATATCCGCCCAGAAGCTGAATCGCCTCATCGGCAACTTCAACAGCCGTCCTGGCCGCATACATCTTGGCCATTGAGGTCAGCTTGGGATCGATGTGGCCTTTGTCATAATTCCAGGCAGCCTTATAGGTTATCAGCCGGGCAAGCTCGATTTTGGTGGCCATATCCGCCAGCTTGTGCTGGGTGATCTGAAATTCCGCAATTTTCTTTCCAAACTGCTCGCGCTGTTTGACATAGGCCAGCGCCCTGTCAAATGCCCCCTGAGCCGTACCCAATGCCTGGGCGGCAATCAGAATCCGGCTTTCGTCAAAAAACTCCAGGACCTGATAAAATCCCTTGCCTTCTTTTCCAATCAGATGTGTCAGCGGTACCCGGACTTCCTTGAAATTAACCTCGGCCGTGGACATCATACGAATGCCCATTTTATCGCCAACGTCCGCGGAGGCAACACCTTTTCGATCTGCTTCAACCAGAATCATGCTGATTCCCCGGTGGGAAGGCTTGGCATCTGGATCTGTCTGACAGAGAACCGTAAAAAAACCTGCAAGGCAGCCATTGGTAATGAAGGTTTTGGTGCCGTTAATGACCCATTCATCGCCGTCACGAACCGCAGTCGTGTTCATGGAAGTAATATCAGAGCCATGATCGGGCTCTGTAAACGCGCCTGCGGAAAGCGTCTTGCCTTCGGCAACCAGGGGGAGGAATTTCTGCTTGAGATCTTCACTGGCAAAGCGAAGCAGACATTCGGATGCAAACCCTGCAAGAATGAGGCAGGCGCCGATTGTGGAATCCTTAGCGCAGAGTTCTTCTGCAACGATGATATTTTCCATAACGCCAAGGCCCTGGCCGGAATATTTTTCGTCAAAGTGAATGCCGATAAAACCGAGCTCAGCAGCTTTTTTCCATATTTTCGTTGGAAATTCGTGCTTTTTCTCAAGTTCAAGCGCAAGATCCTTGTCGAATTCGCCTTTGGCAAAATTTCTTGCTGCTTTCTGAATCTCGATCTGTGACTTGGTGAGTTCAAAATCCATTTTTTCCTCCAGTTCTTACGGTTTGATTAATCCTGGCAAATGGCCTTTATATAATTTCAAAAAAAACATTTTTTCTGGATACACCGGCAAAGAAGTCAAAATCCATTTCGAAGCAAAAAAACAGAACAGCATATTCCGAGTGACCGTTCAGGATTTAACATAGACAAAATGGCTTTGCAAGGGATTTGCTTGGGATATGCGACTTGGAATCCTTATAAAATGTCTGAACGCTGATTTTCCTTATGAGCATCTCGAAAAAAGTTACTTGACTGTTGGCAATAAGTGACCTTAAGGGATATGGTCATTCATATTACCAATAAACATCAATTTTGAAAGGAATTCTTATCGCATGCCGTATTCAATCGCACTTGGCCGGAAAAGGAGGAACCGGAAAAACAACCATAGCAGGAATGCTCATCAAATATCTAGTGGAGAGGGGCAAATCACCGGTTCTGGCAGTGGATGCCGACAGCAATGCCAATTTGAACGAAGTGCTTGGACTTGAACTTTGCGACACCCTTAGCAATGCCCGTGAAGAAATGAAAAAAGGAGTGGTTCCCGGCGGCATGACCAAAGATGTGTTCATGTCCATGAAGCTTCAACAGGCTATTGTAGAAGCCAAAGGCTATGACCTTATCGTCATGGGACAACCGGAAGGCTCCGGATGCTATTGCGCAGCCAACTCGCTATTGATCGCCTTTTTGGACAAACTTATTCATAATTATCCTTATGTTGTCATGGACAATGAAGCTGGCATGGAACATATCAGCAGGCTGACGACACGAAATGTGGATGTGCTGCTGATGGTCTCGGACACTTCCCGACGCAGCATTCTTTCCGCGATTCGCATTGATCAACTGGCCAGAGAACTTCGGATCGGCGTTACAAAAAGCTACCTGATCATCAATCAGGTCAAAGATGAACTCACCCCGGAAATCACTCAGATTGTTCAGGATGCCGGAATAGCGCTTGCGGGAACCATTCCGGAAGACCCGGATATCTACGCGTATGACTTAAACGGACAACCGACTGTAGCCATTCCCGCGGGCAATGCCGCAATTCAGGCAGCCTATGGGATATTTGACGCCATCATCAAATGATCAAGTCCACCATCAAATTCGGTCGTTATAGGGATTAATATGAAAAAGACAGGCTTTTTATATGACGACAGGTACCTTTTGCATGACACGGGCCCCTATCATCCAGAAGCCCCGGATCGCCTTTCCGTCATATATGCCGGGCTGGAGCGATCCGGACTGCTTTCCAAGCTGGTCCGCCTTGAAGGCAGCATGGCAGAAATGAAATGGATAGAATCGGTACATGACAAGGATTACATCGAACGATTCAAATCCGTCAGTCAGTCCGGCAAGCGTTCTTTTGAATGCGAGGATAACCAGTTATGTTATCAGACGTATGACATCGCCAGACTGGCAGTCGGCGGCATTCTGGAAGCATCAAAGATGGTTATGGAAGGCGCCCTGGACAACGTTTTCTGTGCGGTCAGGCCTCCCGGGCATCATGCAGAGATTGACCACGCCATGGGATTTTGCTACTTCAACAATATTGCGATTGCAGCCCGCTACATCCAGAGCGAATGGGGAATCAAGCGGGTAGGTATCATGGATTTTGATGTCCATCATGGTAATGGAACCCAGAATATTTTTGAAAAAGATTCGTCTGTATTTTATTACTCCATCCATGAGCATCCTTCTTTTGCCTTTCCGGGAACCGGACGGGCTTTTGAAAAAGGAACTGCCGAAGGTACGGGATTTACCCGAAACTATCCCGTATTACCGGGCCAGGGAGACGCGGAATACAAATCCGTCATTGACAATGACTTTATTCCCTTGTTTGATCAGTTTGCACCGGAAGTCCTGCTGATCTCCACTGGCTTCGATGCCCATGCGGATGATGATATGTCGGGCATCAATCTTTCATCAGAGGGGTTTACCTATATCATGGAACGGCTTGTTGAAACAGCCAACAAACATTCCGGCGGAAGAATCATTTCTATCCTGGAAGGCGGCTATTCTCTCAAACGGCTTCCAGAGCTGGTGAATAACCATATTGAGATTTTATTGAAAGGATAATCCTCATGTCCCCTGGAACCATGGTTTTATTGCATGACGTTTTCAAAGGGTTTATGTTGTTTTATTCATCGGCACTGAGATTTAGATGTCAATTATTTCGTCTTTTACATAGTGGAGGCCATTATGTTTGTCAGTAGATCAATGACCCAGAAGGTTGTTACCATCAATAAGGATGCTGATATTCTTGAGGCAAAAGAGTTAATGGAGCAGTATCAGATTCGCCACCTGCCAGTTGTTGAACCGGACGGCCTTCTGATCGGCATTATTACCGATCGTGACCTTCGCAGCGCGCTGCCTTCAACTTTTTTCAAAAAAGATAAAGCGCAGACAAAAAAAGCCGCCGCCCAATCCATTAAAGTCAAGGAAATCATGGCTCAGGATCTGGTTACGCTTTCGCCAATGGATACCATTCAGGACGCGCTGCTGCTGATTCAGAAAACACTCGTGGGTGCATTGCCGGTTGTTGATGAAAAAGACAAACTGCAGGGGATTATTTCGGTTCGGGACTTATTAAGGGCATTTGTCAATGTTCTGGGGATTGGACAGCCCGGAACCCTGCTCTGCATCCTGGTTGAAGAAAAAATCGGCCAGATGAAAAAGATTGTGGATATCATCACCGAAGAGAAAATTTCCTTTGGCAGCATTCTGGTTGCCAGATACTGGGAAGAAGGCAAACGCGCGGTATTTCCGTATCTGCTGACCAATAACGTCGTCAATGTCAAAAAGAAACTGAAAGAGAAGGGATATACCCTGCTGGATCCCATGGAATGGTACATGGATCAGCTTCCCAAGACAGAAATCAAGGACTCAAAATAGCGCCTTATTCATGCCTTTTACCGCTGAAGTTGAAAATTCACCGCCCTGCGGCGAGCTCTTCATCTACTATCTCGAAGGCTCGCTGCGGGAAGATCCCTAGACCTGAAACATTTCATTGGTAACTGGCAGGAAGACGGATTTTCGTTTCTGTTTTTCTCCGAACCGTCCCTGGACCAGGTTCAGGATCTGGTCCATGTATCCCCTTTGTTGCGTTTTATAGATCACTATCAGATGTCATACCATGACTGGGTGGGCGATAAGGTTACACCCTTTTGCACCGATCGGTTTTTCATTCGCCCTCCCTGGGATTCGTCCATTCCGCCGTCATCTAAATTGCAAATTACGCTGGATCCGGGTGTGGTTTTCGGAACCGGTGCTCACCCCACAACCCGCGATTGCATTGAAGCCCTGGAGATGACTTTTCAGTCCCAACCCGTATGCTCAGCGATCGATCTTGGAACAGGCACAGGGATTCTTGCCATCGCAGCGTCCCGGCTGGGATGTCCGCTTACCCTTGCCGTTGATACGAACCGGCTTGCCGCAAGGACTGCACAAAGGAACATTCGACTCAACCAGTTGCAGCAGTCAGTTCTGGCCGTTCAGGGAAGCGCTGACGACTTTATTCATATCCAGGCGTCGCTATTGATTGCCAATATCCATTACGATGTGATGAAACGACTGGTCTGCTCAAGCGGTTTTTTGGAAAAAAACACATTTATTTTATCCGGGCTGCTTCGCAGCGAGGCAGCGGATATCGAAAACAGGCTGATGCAACTGCCTGTCAGCATTTTAAATAAATGGGTGCGAGACGGAATCTGGTTTACATACTGGGGCATAAGGAAATTCGAATAAAGGCAGGTCATCATGCGGATCAAATGTTGGGGATCCCGGGGCTCAATCCCGGTTTCCGGGGCCGAATATCTCAAATACGGCGGCGATACAACCTGTATGGAAATTCAAACGGATAGCGGCGATATCATCATCGTGGATGCCGGAACAGGGATTCGCAGACTCGGCCACCACCTGATGAAAGAGAACATCCTGAAATACCATTTTATTTTTACCCATGCACACTGGGATCATCTGATGGGGTTCCCTTTTTTCAAACCCCTGTACTCCAAAGATGCGCAACTTCTCATGCACCGCTGCCCGTTTCAGAAGACATTTGTTGAAACCATGCTTTCAAAGGTCATGACGCCTCCCAATTTCCCGATACGATATTCGGATGTAAAGGCAAATATTGAATATGAGAAAGCCTGTCCTTCCCAGTTTGAAATTGGTTCGGTTTCAGTGATTCCCATCCCGATGTGCCACCCCAACAGCGGCAGCGGTTACAAGTTTATCGAAAATAACAAAAAAATCGTATTTTCTGACAGATAACGAACTCGGATATATTCACCCCAAGGGGTTGCCGTTTGAAGCGTACCGGGATTTTTGTGAAGGCGCCGATCTTTTGATTCATGACGCCGAATACACGCCCGAGGAGTACCGGACAACCATCGAATGGGGGCATTCGGTTTACACCGATGTTCTCAAGCTCGCGGTTCAGGCAGGCGTAAAGCGATTGGGACTCTTTCACATCAATCAGGAACGGACCGATCTGCAAATGGATGCCATTGTTGCCGACTGCAACCAGAGACTCAGAGAACAGGGCAGTTCCATCACCTGCTTTGCAGTTGCCAAAGACATGGTCTTTGAGTCTAACAGAATTTATTGAGAATATCACTCTTTTGAGGGTTTATGGTTTTCATGAAAATCTTTTCCTATCCTTCTTCATCAGCTGAAAAACGGCTTTCGGTTATTGAAAACCGGGTGCAATCATTCAACCAAAAAGATCAGCGGGCTGTCGCACGCATCCTTGAAGATGTGCGCAAAAACGGAGATACGGCACTGATCAATTATGCAAACCGGTTTGATTCACCAGGTCTCAACATCGGGACCATTCGGGCAGGCGTTCAGGAATTTGAAGAAGCAGCTCTTAAGGTAAGTCCGGAATTCATGGAATCCCTGGACCGCGCCGCATCCCAAATCGAATGCTTTCACCGGAACCAGTCTTCAAAATCCTGGATTGATACCCCGAGGCCCGGAACGCTTTTGGGACAGATCGTAAATCCCGTGAGTACCGCTGGAATATATGTTCCCGGCGGTACAGCCGGCAAAACGCCGTCTGGTTTCGACAGTTTTGATGTGCGCCATTCCGGCCAGAATCGCCGGCGTGTCCACCCTTGTCATGGCGACGCCATCAACTCCGGACGGGGCAGTCAATCCCCATATTCTGATTGCTGCAAAACGGGTCGGGATCGATGCGGTTTACAAGGTCGGCAGCGCCTGGGCAATCGCCGCAATGGCTTATGGCACAGGCACGGTTCCTAAATGCGATGTCATCGTGGGGCCAGGAAATATTTACGTCACCCTTGCCAAAAAAATGGTTGCAGGGGCTGTCGGCATTGACATGATCGCAGGCCCGAGTGAGATTCTGATCATTGCCGATGAATCCGCAAATCCAGAATTTACTGCAGCAGACCTGCTGTCTCAGGCCGAACACGACCCGATGGCATCCGCCATACTGGTTACCCCTTCACGAAAAGTGGCCAAACAGGTTGCTGAAGCAGTCAGTAGACAGTTGACGGATTTGACGCGTCAGGACATTGCCGAAGAATCGCTTAAAAACTATGGCGCTGTATTTGTGGTTAAAGACATTACTGCTGCATTCGACCTTGCCAATGCCATTGCGCCGGAGCATCTTGAACTGCATTTGAATTCTCCGCTGGAATATATCGAACGCATTCGAAACGCCGGGGCCGTTTTCATGGGACATTATACGCCTGAACCCGTTGGGGATTACATCGCAGGACCCAATCATGTGCTGCCCACATCAGGAACGGCCCGGTTCTCTTCTGCGCTCTCCGTGGACCATTTTATTAAAAAAACCAGTTTGATTCACTATTCAGAAGCGGCTTTCAGGCAGGAGGCGCCGGATATCATCCGGCTGGCGGAAATCGAAGGGCTCGGCGCCCACGCACGCTCCGTCAGGGTTCGGCTGACCTGATACGGCGGTGGCAACAGGTAATAAATGAACTGAATCAGACTTATTCTTCAGCATCAGCATCCGGTTTATTGAAATCAGCAGCGTATTTTTCATCTCTTTCAGCATCATCCGGGTTGTCCCCATCCGAATCTTCATCTTCGTCAACCCCATCGCGAAACTGCTTTTTGACCAGAACCGTCTGGTCCGGAAATGTTTTTTTGGATACTTCAATGTAATGACGGGCCAGTTTTTCTCCGCCCAGCTTCAAATACACCAGCAGGGCGGCTTGAAGGGTTTCGTCATCCCGCTGCTCGGATGGAACCCGGTTCAACAGCCGCCTGATAGATCCTTGGAACTCATCGGGAATGATCATTTTCTCAGACATACGAATCTCCTGAATTGTTGATGGCTTGGTAAAAAGTCCAATATCTGCGTTAAGCTTCTTCCCTGGTCATTGCAGCGCACGAATCGTACGCCGCAATGACCAACGCTTGTCGCCAAAGGTTCCAAGGCCGGAACATAAAAGCATTAATCATCAAAATTGCCTTTGGCGCCCTTATCCGCTTCAACAGATAAAACCCGGACAGCAATTTTTTCAGGTGTCCATTCTGCCGGATCTTCAATCCGGCCGGCTTTTGGCCCGGATCATAAGAATTCGCCCCGAGAATGGCATCAATGGCCAGCGGCGCCGTGCCGCCGGCGTTAAACACCGTCATCAGCATCTGATAAACAAAGTCTTCCACCCGTTTGGACATGCGGTCGCGAATTGCTTTTGGCTGGGCGAGGAGTTTACTTTCAAACGGAAGGTTCAGTTTTTTATAGTCGCCTTTTTTTAGGCCCTTGGCATCCGCATATGCCACCATTTCCTGCCACATCTCTTCGGTAACGCCCTGTCCCTTAACCTTGATGAATTTACCATCCGGGTCCAGAATGGCGTTTCCATAATCATTGACTTCAAGTCCCCAGGAAATCATCTGAAGGGCTGTGGCAACATTGGCCTTGGTGGTCCGGGTCAGGTCGGCAATTTCCCTGAGGCGATCCGAACTGTTCCCTGATGTGCCATGCTGGGCCCCTGAAATGCTGTAAGGCGACAGCGCCTCATGGATGCTCCGGGTCAGCTCAACCTGGATCCCCTGGTCGCTGGCCTCGATGCCATGGGTGGTTCCGTTATTCAATGCAATCCAATCCGGGAAGATGTCATGCGCGTTTAATCCCCGAATGAGAAACTGAGCCTCATCAACTGTTGACAGCCCGGTTTTGCCTTTAATTTCACCCACCTCTGTTTCAAGCCCTGCCCACTTGGGAATAAAAGGATACAGCGCAAGATTTGCCATCAGGTTCTGGTCATCCGGCATGTGAGAGGCATCAACGGCAATGGAAGTGATACCAGCTTCAAAAGCGGTCGGGATCTCAACCATGGCCTGCGCAATATCGGCCTGGGACTTGATTCCATAATGGTCCGCATGAATCGCTACCGGAATGGTAATCCCCATCTCATTGCAAAGGGCGTCCACCTGGCGGGCGATGTTCCAGAAATTGACCGCGCAGTAAGTTCCTTCTGACTTGGCGATCTCGATGATGATGACTGAATCGGCCCGCTGGGCGGCGGCAAGCGCACCCCGAATGACAAAAATGCTTCTTCCGTTTGCCGCAATTGAGATCGCTTTGCCTTTTGCCAGCATGGCCCGGTCAACATATTTTCCACTGACAATCAGCGCTTTTGAATTGGGAAAAAGCTGAACAATGCTGGGGGGTCTGCCCACATTCAGGGCTTTTTCAAAATCCTTTGACATCTTATAGGAATGTTCAGTCACGTTAAACCTCCTTTTTGGCGTTTCGTCCATTTTGAGAGACTGTATTTACTGACATGAATCATTTATTTCAATCTGACGAATTCTCATTTCAGGCCGCTAACCATCTATGGCAAGCCACATGCGAATTGCTTCCGCCACACCGCTGTGATTGTGGGACGCCACAGACGCAAATCGGTTTTTCAGCAAATCAGGAGCATTGTCAACCAGAAAAGCGGTCCCGGCCCATTCAAGCATATCCAGGTCATTATAATCATTGCCCACGGCCAGAACAAGTTCCTTGCTGATATTCAACCGGTCGGCAAGCCATGCAGCGCACTGGCTTTTACTGACGCCAGGTGCAAAAACCTCAATCCATGTGGATTTGCCATCCAGTGGCGAAGTAGATCGAATGACGCTGTAACCCGGCAATTTCGATTGTAAAGCCGTCAGCACGGATGCACTGTTATCATGATTGACCACGGCAAGCAACTGAGAAGCGGATCCGATATTTGAAAACGCATTATTAAGCGGTTGACAGAATTCGCCGTAACGGCCAAGCCTCCTGTGAAAATCAGGATTGTCCCGGCCGGTCCAGTAATAGGCAAACCGGTGATTATCCGGAATGGGTTGATGCACCATGAAATCGAGTTCAAATTCCATAAAAATCCGGACAGCGGATAAAACCGCCCCGGAATCCAGGTGAATATTTCGAATCAGCCGGCCATCCGGAAACGTGATGACACCGGCGCCGGTAGAAAAGATGACATAGTCCACCGGCATGTCTTTTCCGGCGACAGCTCTAAAGGAATACAGGGAGCGTCCCGTTGCAATCACCCGGACAATCCCTTTATTCCCCAGACAGAGAAGGGCATCCTGATCCTGCTTTGTCAGACTTCCGTTTGAACCCAGCAGGGTCCCGTCCAGATCCGTAATCAGCATGGCGCCTGAAGTGAAATCCATTCACGGCTTGTTTCCAGCCAAATCCTGAATATCCTGCACCCATGCCAGGACCAGATCCATCTCCCGTTTTGGGACCAGGTCATGTCGAATCAGACTTTCATAAGCGCTAATAAGATTGTCTTCAATGGTAAACCGGGATGAAACCGCCCCTTCAACCAAATCAATGATTTTTTCCGGATAAAGGTAACAGGGGATTTCCGATTCAAAATCAGACAGATAATTGTGCTCATTACGGTTCTGAACAACGGTTGCCCCGGTAAACCCCAGTGAATAGCCCGCGCTCCAGAGGATCGGCTGAGCCACCAGCCCCCGGATAATATCGGTGGACCGGAAACTGACCGAAGCCGGCAGATACAGCAGCGCAAATACGGGCTTGATAAAGGCGGTATTCTGGGAATTAATGGGAGATACCGTCCCCGTATTCAGAACCACGGGACTTTTAGCGTCAAAAAAACAGGGTGTATTTACGGTCATTCGATAGATGGCATCCACATCCGGATCTCCATCAGCAAGTCCCTGCCAGATCCCGATCCTGACCGGCGCTGTCTGCATGGAATCGGCGGCCAAGCGCGAAGCCGGATCACAGACCCGGTTCAGCGGAAAGCCTCTGGGCCAGATGTGCTGATCCGTAAAATAACGATACACATTTACAAAGCCCATTGCCAGGCAGGGTCATCAAGTAGTTGCCGTGAAATTCGGGAATGGACCAGTCCGAATTGGGCATATTGTCGTCATCGGTATCCATTATGATTTCAGCGCCATGTTGAATGGCAACCAGATATCCCATGAGTTTTCGCGCATAGTGATTCCAGGGAAGCTTTCGGGCGATCCGAAATTGCGCACTTTCCTGATCCGCTACAGACAGATACGTAGCCGGGAGGCACTTCCAGTCCACGGGTGTTTTTTTGTCACCGGCGACCACCACTTTCCAGTCTGTAAAAGTTGTCCATTTGCGGACCGATGGCGATGCCGGATAAATGGTGGTGATGACAATGGTCTTATGCATGGAGCATATTCTTGAAATGGACCGGCCGGATATGGGAATTGTCCATCATGACCTCCAGCAATACTTTCAGAAATTCAAAAGCCGTTTCATTCATTCGCTGATGATGGATCATGAACCCGCAGGTTCCGCTTGAAATCGCGGTTGAAAGCTCTTTCCAGAGGGATTGCCACCCTTCTTCCGGTGTGTTTTCCCGGCGGGTATGCAGATCGACATTGACAGAGAAATCCGGCAGCCCTTTCAGTGGCCTGGGCATGCTGCAACGATGCCTCGAAACTGCTTTGAATCCATTATTTTTTATTACAGCCAGGGTTCTGCCGTCACAACGGTTCCAGGGCGGGGTAAACACGGGCGTGAACTGATCTTTCATCAGATATTCCAGTTTCTCCCGGCCGCGGACAATATCCTTCTGGATCTCGCCAATGGATCGGACCGGACCGAATTCCTGTTTTTTACCCTGAGTTTCATGGGTGACGTGCCGCCACCCATGCTGATGCCAGCACAATAACCCCGAAGCTTTCTGATCTTTTTTTTGAAAAACGTCCCATCGCTGGCGGCTGAGCCATGAAGGCACCACCGCAAGGCATAGCGGCGTTTGACAGTCGAGAAACAAATCCAATAAGCGAAAAAGCGGTTTTCCAGGAGCCCCGATGTCATCGGCACGAAAATAAACCTGGACAGGCAAGTGGCAGCCGGGCCTGCCCAGGGACTGATCCACACAGTCCTTAAGCCGCGGTTTCAAATCCATCAAGGGTGAGTTCCATAAAAGCGAAGGCAGATGATGCATCAGTCATTCCTTTGTGTTGCCATCCAGGAAAGGATCCAGTTGGCCGTATGGTCAGCACCGTCCAGATCAACAGAATCACCGGGACGGATACCGTTCCGTTAAATTACGGCTCATCAAGCCTGCCAGATGATCGGGCTTAAGGTCGGCATCTTCAAGAATCCGCATGCCGCCCATTTCTGAAATACGTTCGGCCCGAAGCCGCTGCTCCCGGTTTTGCGAAAAAGGCCAGACCAGGGAAGGAACCCGGGCTGCCAGAATGTTCATGCAGGTATTGTATCCGGCCATGCTGACAGAAAGATCCGCTGCGCAAAGCCAGGCCGGAAAATCGGGAGTAAACCGCGACACAGCAATCCGATCCGTTCTCCATTTCCTGAAGCCGCCGAACCGCGTCACTTTCCATGAACGGACCGGTAAATACCTGAAGATAAATATCCGCTTCAACCGATATCATCTCAAAGGCCCGAATCACGGCATCCAGAAGCACAAAGCCCACCTTGCCGCCACCGGCGCTGGCGACAATCAACCGGCTGTCATCGTCAATGCCGAGTTTATCGGCGAATGGCAGTCCGATCCGCCTTCCGGGGCCGGGGAGTCACAAATCCGGTATAGACAACAGGAATCCGGATATCTTTCATTCGGGAAAAAGTATCATCCAGTCTGACGATTGCGGCATCCGAATGGATCAGGAGGGCATCAAACCACTGGTTTAACAGAAGCGATCACCCTGGATTCGTATGCCTGAGTGTCTTTTTTTTCAACCAGAACATCCCGAAGGCTGCATACCACCCGACTCTGGACAAAGCCTTCTTTGCCTGATTCCGTCAAATATCGGAATCAGTTCAAAACCAAACGCCTTTCGTCCGAACGGAAAAAGTTCAACCATAAAGAGATCCGGACATTCAGACAGAAACAAATCATAAAGCGCCTGTTGGCGTACGGCTTTGATTTGTTCAACCGTTCCGATGTCCGAATCCGATTCCAGTCTGCTGAAATTCGGATCCATTGTGAGCGGCATGAGGCTCACTTCTCGAACATGTTCCGGAACCGGCATGTTCATTGGTGTGCCTCCGGATACCAGAATGACTTCATGGCCTTTAAATGCCTTACATATCTCAAGACTTCGAAAATAATGCCCCATGCCCAGGACATGCTGACAGTAATAAATGATTTTCATATCAAATCATGAAGGGGATAAATTCAGAAAATTCAGGCGTCTCAACTGCAGCCTTCCCGTTCAAGAATGTCAGGCAGTGCAGGTGATACGGCAAGATGCATTGCGTGTCTTTCAGAAAATCGGACAGGGTGCTTTCATGATAAATAAGGCTTTTGATCATGCCTTCATGGGTGACAACCAGAATCTTTTCTCCTGGCCACTTACCGGATGCCACGGCCAGCGCTTCCCGGCCTCTTTTCCACACACTTTGGAAAGATTCGCCGCCAGGCGGACAAAAATCCCATTCAGACAGCATCTGTTGCGCCCATATGTCCGCAAACTCCACTTTAAGCCGGGCAATTGTTTTGCCGGTCCATTTCCCCCAGTCCATTTCCCGGAGTCGGATATCCAGTGTAACCGGAAGTTTCAGCGTCTGATTGATCAACTCGGTTGTTTTCCGGGCCCTGCCAAGATCGCTGGACAGGACGCGGCTCCAGGTTCCGCCAGCCAGAAGCTGTCCCCAATACAGGGCCAGTGTTTCTCCAGTCAAAGTCAGCGGGCTGTCGGAATGACCCTGAATCCGCCGGCTCTGGTTCCATTCCGTTTTCGTGTGACGTAGCAGGCCAAAACGGGTATTGGGATGATGTGTCATGAAGAACTTAGTAAATAGGACATCGCTGAACTGCTTCAGGCCTCCAAAGCGCCGTATCTTTCTTCATGACAGGGGGGCTCTAAAATATCCGCAGCTTTCGCAAATGCAGATTCCAGAAAATATTTCACCCCTTCAAGAGACATATGAAAGATGCGGTTCCCGGCCATAATCACGTGAACGTTGTCCGCGTTTTTACAAAGCCGGGCAAATGTGGGGCCAATCACAGATGCCGGGTCCTTGACATGAGGGACTTCGGCCAGGGCCTTCAGATAGATATCGATGCGTTCTTTCAAGGCCCGGAAATAGTCCACTTCCTGTCCGATAGTCAGAGAGGTGACGCATGACAGGTTCTTTGAGAATTCAAATAAAACATCCCAGAATTTATTTATCAACGGGGTTTTCTCAGAATGCTCTTCCATGAAGTACGAGATAGCCCACCCGACGCTGAGGATTTTAAGGAGCTGGATCTCATATTCAATTGCAACCTTGTTGATGGAAAGCTCATCCGGCAGTCGGCTCAAGGCAAACAGAACGCTTTCACGATCCAGTGAAAAGTTTGCCAGGGACTCGCCAATTTCCTGAATGGATACTGGATCCTGAAAAGAAAAAGCCATAATTGTCTCCAAAATGATTCAAGTGACGACACCACTAACGCTGGAGTACCCATATCACAACCGGAATGAACAAGGCAACAATGATCAGCAATCCCGGCAGCGTCAGATAAGGCGCATACCAGTTTTTTTTTAGGTCGCGTGATTTTTTTAATTCAGACAAAAACCAGTTCCCCAGAAGTGAAGCTGCAAGGAGTACAGCAACCATTTTCAATATAGAGATTACCGCGGACAATTCCATCCCTCCAGTAATTCTAAGATCCAAAATATATTCAACATCATTTCGCTGTCCATGCTATCGCCGGGCTTGTTCTGCCAGTACTTGCCTGAAATCGGCTGCCACCTGCGGCGCATTCAGGTCAGGAGTTTCAAAAATATCCCTGGCGCCAATCTGCGTGTTGCCATAGAACTCGGCAATGCTGTCGTAATCCATCTCAAGCGCAGCACCCTGAACAGATACGCCGGCAAAAAGTCCGCGGGTTCTGGAGTAAGAATATATTTCGGCATTCAGCTCCAAGTCAGTTCCAGCGGCAACCTGTCTTCCCACCGGGCCGACCGCAACCGATGCTCCCGCGCCCAGGGTGAATTTACCGGCGGTGATGTCATTTATGCTTTTGATAGACTTGAATACAAGAATAATATCGGTGGACTCAGCCCCAATCTGCCAGCCGACACTCCCTCCAGCCAGGGTGATAAAGGCAGGATTTGTCCAGTTACCGCGTATATCCCTGACGGACAGAACGCCTTTGCCATAATTGCCGGCAAATATAAATCCGATCTTGATTACACCGGGAATAACGGCTATGGCCTGAGCATTTTTCAGCAGGGAAGGAGGAATTTGATTTTCAGGTATTCTCGAAAATTCCTGAATGATCGCAATTGCATCTTCCACTTCCCGAATCTGATTCATTCCGGCTTCCGCAAGCCCGGAACCGGCAGCCAGCAGCAGAGCCGACAACATCAAAACCATTGTTCGAATTTTCATCCTTTATTCCTCCTGTTCCGACAGCAAGTTGAAAACAAATATGCCCATAAAAGATGACTTCACCCGGATAAAATCCTTACGGATTCAGGGTTGACAATTGAAAAAATCACCCCATAATATTGAAAAAAATCCATTTAAAATTTTTTATCACAGTTTAACCCCTTTTTCAAACAGGAGATGACATGTCCTCTAAAAAAGAAACTTTGCAATTTAAAACCGAAGTTCAGCAGCTTCTCAATCTCATCATCAACTCGCTGTATTCCAATAAAGACATTTTTCTCAGGGAACTGATATCCAATGCTTCCGATGCCCTTGACAAACTGCGGTTCAAAGCCCAGACAGAGCCCGATATTCTGGGAGATGACACGGAGTATAAAATTAAAATTGTCCCGGACGGCATCAAACAGACGATTGAAATCTTTGATAACGGCATTGGCATGACCTATAACGAGGTGATGGAAAACATCGGCACCATTGCCAAAAGCGGCACAGCGGCATTTCTGGAAGCGATTTCCGCAACCCATCAGCAGAACACGCTGACCCCGGAGTTGATCGGTCAGTTTGGGGTCGGGTTCTACAGCTCCTTTATCGTCGCGGACAAGGTCAGCCTTCTGACCCGTGCCGCCGGAGAAGAGAAGGCCACCCTCTGGGAATCGAGCGGTGATGGAAGCTATACCATCGAGGAAGCCACCAAGCGGTCTCGCGGAACCCAAATCACCCTTCATTTAAAGAAAAAAGAAAAAGACGAGACGGATTTCACAGACGAATGGACCATCAGGCGCATTGTCAAGCAGCACTCCGATTTTGTCAGTTATCCCATCGTGATGGATGTTGAAAAGGATGAACCCATTCCCGAAGCAGAACAACTTTTGGATAAGGAAGGCAAGCCTGTCGGCAAAAACACCCGGAAAGTGATTCGCGAAGAAACCCTCAATTCCATGAAGGCCATATGGATCAAGGATAAAAAAGATGTTACTCCGGAAGAATATGAAGAATTTTATAAACATATCAGCCATGACTGGAATCCGCCCCTGACTCAGCTTCACATGAAATTTGAAGGCACCACCGAATACCATGCCCTGCTGTACATCCCTTCTCAGGTGCCTTTTGATCTGTTCAATCCTGAACACAAGCATGGCATCAACCTGTACTGCAAACGGGTGTTCATCATGGATGACTGCGAAGATCTGATGCCGGAATACTTCCGCTTTGTCAAAGGGGTTGTGGATGCGCCGGACCTCAATCTCAATGTCAGCCGCGAAATCCTGCAACAGGACAAACTGGTTAGAAATATTCGTAAAAATCTGGTCAAAAAACTTATCGAGCTTCTCGGCAACATGGACAAGGAAGTTTACGATAAATTCTATAATGAATTTGGATCCATTTTGAAAATCGGTATTCATATGGATTCTGACAACCGGGATAAAATTGCCAGACTTGCCCGGTATCAGACCACCAAATCTGACGGCAAACGGATCTCTCTTTCCGAGTATGTCGCCAACATGAAAGCCGAGCAGAAAGAAATTTTTTTTATCACCGGTGAGAATCTGACATCCTTGCTCAACAGCCCCCATCTTGAGCAGCTGAAAGAAAAGGATTTTGAAGTCATCCTGATGGCTGATCCCATCGATGAATGGGTAGTCCAGTCTCTGACAGAATTTGAAGGAAAGCCTTTTAAGAGCGCGGAAAAAGGGGACCTGGATATTCAAAAAGTGGATGACAGCAAAAAAGAGGAGTTCAATGCCCTTTTCAGCTTTATCAAGTCCAATCTGGAAAACAAAGTCAAAGAGGTGATACCGTCAACCCGGCTGAAGGACTCGGCTTCCTGCCTGTCCGGAAATGCCTATGACATGAGTGCATATATGGAGAAGATTATGAAAGCCACGGGCCAGAAATCCCCGGAAGTCAAAAGGGTTCTGGAACTGAACATGGATCATCCCCTTGTGGTCAAAATCAAGGCCATTTATGATAAGCAACGCAACGACCCGGTACTGAAAGACTACAGCGATCTTCTCTATGATCTGGCCGTCATCAGTGAAGGCGGCAAGCTCGACAATCCATCGCGGTTTACCAAAATGGTGGGCGAACTGATGTCCGGCGCATTGAACGTATAACCCAGGCGAAGAGGGGCTGCCGGCATCCGCCGACAGCCCCCTCTTCATTTTCTACGATTTACCGTCTATTGTCAGCTCCCCTTTCAGAGATTCAGATTGACACCTCTGCCTGCATTTTCTATTATCTTATGAAGACGTGACGGATGGGCCAGCAACTCGCGCCACTATCAACAGCGTTGCATTTCGCACACGCAACACGTTTTTTCCTGACAAAGAGCTATACCCGGCATATCAACCTATGAATAAAGGGGGGCTTTATGGAACCGCTTCTCAAAACCATTATCCATGATCAGCATGTGAAGCTTGGCGCCCAGATGGTGGCATTCGGCGGATGGGACATGCCGATTCAATATCGGACAGGAATTGTTCAGGAACACCTTGCCACCCGAAATCATGCCGGCATTTTCGATGTCTCCCACATGGGCCGAATCCACATCAGCGGCCCGTCAGCACTGGCGTTTCTTCAGCATGTCCTTTCCAACAATGCAGCCGGCCTGGAAGTCGGAGAAAGCCAGTACACGCTCATTCCCAATGAGCAGGGCGGTGCCATCGACGACGCCTATCTTTACCGTTTTGTTCCGGATGCGTATCTGCTGGTCGTCAATGCGTCCAACCGCGAAAAAGACATGGCACATTTCCAGGCCGTGCTTGCCCATTTTCCTGATGTCCAATTAACCGACAACACGGAAAATACCGGGATGATAAGCCTTCAGGGACCACGATCCAGGGATATTCTTGCTGCAATCATGGATTCCGGCCATCTTCCGGAGCCATTGAAAAACCGATCGAGCACGGCAACGCTTCAGGGCATTGCGACCTGGATCAGCAGAACCGGCTATACCGGAGAACCGCTGGGTTTTGAACTTTTTATTCCCGGCCATGCGGCCCCGGTTCTCTGGAAGCTTCTGATTGAAAACGGGGCCTGTCCCGCAGGTCTTGGCGCCAGGGACACCCTTCGGCTTGAAGCCGGACTTCCCCTCTATGGTCACGAACTGGGAACAGATGAAAACGGAAATGAAATTCCCGTTTTTTCCATGCCCTTAAGCCGGATTGCGGTCAGTTTTTCCGATTTAAAAGCCGGCTCCATTGGAAAGCCCGCTCTTTTTCGTCAGTTTCAGGCACTCAAATTAATCATGGACCGGAATTTTTCCCGGATTCAGGATCTACCCCGCATGATTTTTCCCCTGGCTCTTACAGATAAAGGGGTGATCCGTTCCGGATGTCAGGTGTATCATGGGAACAAACCCGTAGGATATATCACCAGCGGCACAATGGTTCCTTATCAGAAAGTGACAGGCCGGGGCATGTTGTCCCGGCTGAGCGCCGAAAAAGGCATGCGATCGGTCGGGCTTGCCCTTCTGGACAGTGACCTTTGTGAAGGGGATGTGCTGAACGTTGATATCCGCGGAAAAATGACGCGGGCCGTAATCGTTCCCTATCACCTGAGAAGCGAAGCCCCTCCTTTTGCAAGGGCCATTTTGTTCGACCGGCTTTATCAGACAGAAACAGATCTTTCATCCGGCCAGGATGTTCTTCGAAAGAAAGTGGACACGCTCATTGATGATGCTGCCCGCAACAGCCTCTGGCGCCGGCTGGAATGCATCAACCTCATCCCCTCCGAGCAAACCCCGTCAAAACTGGTACGGTTGCTCTCCGTGCTGGACCCATCCGGAAGATATGCCGAACACAAGAAGATGAAGGCATTCAGTGAGGCGGATATTTATTACTATCAGGGCGTGGACTTCATTGAAAAGGTCGAACAGCTGCTTCAAAAAGAGCTTTGCGCCTATTTTGGATGCAGCCAGGTGGAAACCCGGCCGATTTCCGGTCAGATGGCCAATACGGGCGTATTCAGTGCGCTGTGTGATTATCTCAATCGTTCAGATCGAAAAAGCGAACAGCGCCGGATTCGCCGCGTGCTGAATCACCATATCATTAAGGGGGGTCATCTCAGCGCCCAGCCCATGGGCGCATTAAGAGATTATGTCGCACGGGACCCGCAGACCGAAAGACCATCGGTGATCAATTTCCCGGTTCTTGAAGAAAACCCTTATCAGATCGATGTGGCTGCTTCCTGTAAAATGATCGCGGATTATCAGCCTGAATTGATTATTTTCGGCAAGAGCATGATTCTTCACCGGGAACCGATTGCAGATATCCGCTCTTTTGTGGATTCACAGAACCTGGATTGTGTGCTATTATATGATATGGCGCATGTACTGGGACTCTGCGGTCCGTTTTACCAGGATCCTTTCCGGGAAGGCGCGGATATTGTCACGGGCTCAACCCATAAAACTTTTTTCGGCACCCAGAGAGGGGTTATTGCATCGGATTTCAGCCGGGACTGTGTGCGGTATCCGCTATGGGAAGCCATCGAGCGCAGGGCATTTCCAGGCTCTGTCAGCAATCATCACCTGGGAACATTGCTTGGCCTGCTGCTGGCCGCCTATGAAATGAATGCATTCAAAACCGCTTATCAGAAACAGGTGATTGACAATGCCAAGGCATTTGCTGCGGCGCTTAAGGACTGCGGTCTGAATGTGGCGGGTGATCCGGCCATCTCCTTTACCGAAACCCATCAGGTGATTCTCTCGGTCGGGTATGCCAGGGGGCCGGAAATGGCCAGGCGGCTGGAAGACAACCACATTATCGTGAATTATCAGGCAGCTCCGGACGAAGAAGGCTTCACGGCTTCAGGCGCCCTGCGAATGGGGGTTGCCGAAATGACACGTTTCGGCATGAAGGAAACGGATTTTCAAACGCTGGCGGAACTGACGCATGACGTCATTGTTCAGAATAAGCCGGTCAAGTCTCAGGTCACTGCATTTCGTAAACGGTTTCAGGAAATGCAGTATTGTTTTTCGGAAAATGAGCTTCCCCGGATTCAGAAACTACTGGAAGCCATCGTCTGATCGTTTTTTTTCAACATAAGCGCTTAATACAGGATTTTTCTCATGGCAACCCCATTGATCCGATATCTATTTCTTTTTTTATTAACCGCGTTTGCCTCGTTTGCAATGGCTTCGGACAAGTCCGGAAAGGACGTCCCGGTTCCTGAATCCGTTAATCCCGGACTGAACTATCTTTTGTCCCTGGCTGAACCCGGGCATTCCCAGACTTTTGATTCCGCTATGATTGAAAACATCATTGAATTTGTCCGGATGTCGAAAAACAACGATGACTTATATTTTCCTGAAAACCGGTCAAACATCTCATCAGCCTACCATGAATTCGATATTCATAAAGATCTCAAGCACATCCTTGATATCGGGTTTAATCCCAATATTCCGCCATTTGTTCTCTCACCCTCTTCGGTGCGTCTGGCATACTGGACAGAGATTAACGGAAAAAATCAGCTCTTCCCGGATTTGGCTTCAAAGCTGGCGGTGCTGGATCGTCCGGTCATGGTCTCCGGGGTGGAGCATGAAGAAATCACCCCGGATCTGAATACCGGCGCTTATTATGGATATGACCTGAACCGCATCCTGATATTGTGTAAATATCAAGGCCGCCCTGCCCTGATATCCGTATCCAAGCAGATAAACGTTTCGGATGTGGGCAAAAAAGGAGCGGTTCTGGGAAAGGACGGCAACTGGGATTATTTCTATTCAGGCCAGAACGGGCTGAACAAACCGGGGCTGGGATGGGTGAATTCCTATATGTATGATTCCTATACCGTATCGGTATTCATAGAGCAGGACGGTGCAGGATCCGTCAGGTACGCTGCGGCGTTTTCAAATGGCTTCGGGCTGGATGGGCGGATATGAATATGGTTCAGAATCAGCACATCTATAAAGGACTTCAACGTTACTCGGAAACCGTAAAAGAGATTCTGGAAAACCCTTATCTTCCGGCAGCGGATAAAATGGCTGAGATATTTTCCGTGATCAAAACATTTTCGGCAGACGAGCTCAGAGACAAGGTCAAGAAATACATCACCCACTTGTCGCAAAAATACAGAGACAATGCCGGCTCAGGCGCAAAGCTGATTGCCGAAACCATGAAAGACGGTTCATATCTGAGCCAGCTCAGCCAGTATCAGATGCAGTCGGTTCTGGCTGTTGAATACATCAAATTTCTGCTGGGGAAAAACACCATTCAGGAAGTCGCCTATATTATCAGCCCCGCCGACATGAATCGTCACCGAAAAGGGTGATGGCTGTCAGGCCGGATGTGGCCGTTTGGCGGACAATATCGGCGTATTGACAACCAGGGCGGATTTGCCTTCGGATTTTCGAATATCCAGCTTAAGGGTTTCCTTGTCGATTTCAAAATAGCGGGAAATGACATCCACAATATCCTGGTGTAATTTAATCAGAACGTCGTCCGATACTTCCAACTTGTCATATATCAGTGCAAACTGAAGCCGCTTTTTGGCGACATCTTTGCTGTCGCCTTTGCCCATCAGCTTTTTCAACCATCCATGAAGCATAGGATCACCTTATTTACTGACGCCGATTTTCCGGCCAACGCGTTTCCAGAAGGATTTGTGGGTCTGCGGAATGACTATGGGAAGATCTTTTTGCCCATTCATTCGCATGGCAATGCGCCGGAACGCCTGGCCGGCATTTGAATCTTTCTGCAAAACCAGGGGGATTCCCGTATTGGTCGATATGACAACCTGGGTGTCCATCTCAACCAGGCCAAGAAGTTCGATGGACAGAACTTCCACCACATCCTCATGGCTGAGCATATCCCCTCTTTCAACCATTTCCGGAACGATACGGTTGACAATCAGTTTCGGCGTAATGGATCGCGCATACAGCAGTCCGATGACCCGGTCGGCATCACGGACAGAAGAAATTTCAGGGGTGCAGATCACCACTGCCTCGTCCGCAGGCGCAACAGAGTTCTCAAAGCCCCTTTCGATGCCTGCGGGACAGTCCAGCAGCACGAAATCAAATTCCTTTCGAAGTTCCTTGCAGAACCGAACCATGGCATCGGGGGACAGGACATCTTTGTTGTCGCTTTGAGATGCAGGAATCAGATACAGGTTTTCAATCCGCCGGTCCTTTATGGCAGCCTGTTTGATCTTACATTTGCCCTTGACCGCATCCACGACATTGAACACGATGCGATTTTCAAGACCCATCACCACATCCAGATTCCGCAGACCGATATCCATATCCACCACGGCAACCTGTTTGCCTTCCAAAGCCAGCGCCGCACCGATAGAAGCAGTCGCTGTCGTTTTGCCGACACCGCCTTTGCCAGACGTAATAACGATTACTTTACCTTCCAATGAACACCTCTTTAACGAACCACCGGCCACGTAAGCCGTCCGAATGGATTTGCTTTAATATAATCTTCCACAACAATGCCCCCATTTTCAATGTGGGCGAACTCGATGGCTTGAGCGGATGAAGTCGGCAGTCCTGCAGCAATGATGCCACCGATCTGGATCTGAATGGGCTTGAATCCGATGGCCAGAATAATAGCCGCTTCGTTATCCGGCTGGCCGGCCAGGGCGGTACCGCCGAGATTGCCCATGATCAGAATATCGCCTCCGGCAATAATCTCACTTCCGGGATTCACATCCCCCAGTATTACCAGATGCTTTTTGGCAGTGATCTTTTGACCGGACCTTACCCTTCCGGCAATGATCAGTGCATCGGTGTGATGTTGATGCCAGGTACTGGACATATCCAGTTTTCGAGGCTTGTCCTCCGTCATGTCATGTTCCCGCTGCGGCGCTGATACGGACCCCACGTTATATTTGTTTTTTAAAAAAACAGCCAGACTGTCAACAACTTCCTGATGACCTGCCGTCTCTCCGATATCCAGAATCACCCGGGAATTGAATGCCAGATGCTGAAGCTGGTTAAAAAGACGCGTCAGTTCTTCTTCAATAAAATCTTTCGACAGTGTTGGATCCAGAGTGACCCAGAAACCATCTTTCACCCCTTTCAAACGCACCTGCGATTTATCCGGGGTCTGTATATCCATTCCGCTGATATTACCCAAACTCAAGTCCTCATCTTAAATCAAGCCGCATGGTTTTCAGCAAAACAGCAGCGGATTTTAATTCCAGCCCTGTCCTGAAATTGATGCACCTAATGATTTTATTCCAGAAGATATAGTGTTATAAGGGGGAAGTGTCAAGAAAAAGAAACTGCGATTCACTGAATTCGCCTGTACACACTCAGAGAATATGTTAAATAAATCATGCATTCACGCGGGCTGGTTGATTGATGGCAGCGGCGGTCCCATTCACAAGGACGTGCTGATACACATTCAGCACCATACCATTCAATCCATCGAACCGGCACTGAAAGCATCCTGTAAAAATCCATCATCTTTTTTTGATCTTTCGCAATATACCCTGCTTCCCAGACTGGTGGACTGCCATGTGCATCTTTTCATGTCCGGCACGGATGACATTGTCGCACGAAAACGACAGCTTGAAGCGGGATATGATGCGCTGAAACCCGTGATTTCAGAACATATCCGCCGGCATGTTTCCAGCGGTGTGGGGGCAGTAAGAGATGGCGGAGACGGCAAGGGACTTGTTCAGCGGTATCAACAGGCATGCCTGGGGTTGAGTGGTGAAGGGAAAGCACCGCCCACCCGAACTGGTTCGACCTGCAATACGGGCATTCATGTCAAGGTTGCCGGAAAAGCCTGGCATCAGTGCGGGCGATACGGAAAGCTGATAGGCCGATCGCCGGCACTCGGCGAACCGCTGGCAGAAGCCATTCGCCGCGAAGCCGGCCAGTCGGAATACACCCGCCCCGATCACATCAAAGTGGTCAATTCGGGCGTAAACAGCCTGATCTGCTTTGGAAAAGAAACCCTGCCCCAGTTTTCCCTGGAGGAACTCGCTCAGGCCGTAGGCGAAGCCAGGCGCCGTCAGCTTAAAGTCATGGTTCACGCCAATGGCAGGCTGCCGGTGCAATTTGCCATTGAGGCCGGATGCCATTCCATTGAACATGGTTTTTTCATGGGTGCCGAAAACCTGGCGCGAATGCGGGACAGACAGACCCTCTGGGTACCAACTGCCTTTACCATGCGGGCATATGCCGCCCATCTTACGCCTTCAAGCCGGGAAGCAGACACCGCCCAGCGGAATCTAACCCATCAGATGGATCAGCTTCGAATGGCCAGGGACCTGGGCGTACCGGTAGCGCTTGGAACGGATGCCGGCAGCCTGGGGGTTGATCATGGGATCAGCGTCAGTGAAGAGCTGCGAATCCTCCTGGAGGCAGGCTATACCATCGCGGAGGCTGTGCAATGCGCTTCGAAGACTGGAGCAGAACTTTTGGGAATAACGGATATGGGAACCCTGACACCTGGAATGCCCGCATCCTGGATTGCAGTTAAAGGCAACCCCTCGGATCTTCCGGACAGTCTGGATCGCGTCTTCCAAGCTGAAATGGCAATTGAAATTCAGGAATAACCGCCAGCATAGCGTCACCTGCCCAATCCTTGCTTCAGAGCCATGCCGAGTTCCTCGAAGGAATACGGCTTTTTGATAAATCCTCGGGCGCCCAGTTTCTGAGCCATTTTCACATCCTCGCTTTCAGACAGCCCGCTGGCAATGATGGCCTTCTGGTTCGGGTGAATCCGGATGATTTGCTCGTACGTCTGCCGGCCGTTGATACCGGAATCCATCAGCATATCCAGCAGGACCATATCGGCCCGTTTTTCCCTTAGATGTGCCACGGCTTTTTCTCCGGAATCGACACATACTGCATCATAACCCAGCACCGTTAACATCCGGCTGGCGATATCAAGCAGCGCCGGCTCATCGTCTACGACCAGGACCGTTTCTCCGCTGCCTTTCAAGTCCTCGATTCCAGCATAGATTTCCTTCGGCTTAACCTCTTCCTCAGTCACCGGAAAATAGAGAATAAAAGATGTTCCCCTTTCACTGCTTTCAACCTGAACCGTGCCGCCATGGTCCATGACGCTGCTCCAGACAACCGCCAGCCCCAGACCCGTGCCGCTGACCCCCATGACCTTCTTTGTATAGAAAGGTTCAAAAATGTGCTCCAAATCTATTTGTGAAATTCCGTTTCCATTATCGGTTACCGTCAGCATCGCATATTCACCAGGGTTAATGCCGTTTTTCAACGCCAATTTTTCATCCATGTATTGATTTTGCGTCGAAATCACGATACGGCCCGCTCCTTCGATTGCCTCCATGGCGTTCGTCACCAGATTCATGATGCATTTCTTGATATGAACCGGAGAGCAATCAATATTCTGCAGACGATTGTCCAGATTCGAGATGCAGCTGATGTTCGCATGCAGCGATTGCAGTTTCCGGTGTTCCGGAGAACCCACGTATTCCTGGACCAGGCTGTTCAAGTTGGCCGGTTCTTTCGTACAGGCAACGCCTCTGGCAAATGTTAGCAGATCAGCGACCACGGCCGCGGCCCGCTGTCCGGAATCATGGATGGCCTGGGCGAGTTGTCGCATCTCGCTGTCCTTGGGCATCTGCATGAGAAGCAGCTCCGGGTAGTTGATAATACCCGACAGAATGTTGTTGAGGTCATGGGCAACGCCGCCGGCCAAAAGCCCGATGCTCTCCATTTTCTGGGCCCGCTGCAGCTTGTCTTCCATGGCTATTCTTTCGGTCTCCGCCTGCTTCCAGGCAGTAAGATCGTCATATACCGCAACAATTTCACCGGACGGAAGTTTATAAACAGAATTATCGCGCCAGCCGTCCGATCGTCCTTCCGAATAATAATTGACCGGATGGCAGGCGGATTGCCCTGTCTGCCAGACCTGACGAAAGACATCGAGCAGGCCAAATTCGACGACTCCGGGAAATACCTCAGTGACTTTTCTGCCGATAAGTTCCGAACGTTTTACACCTTCGATGGTTTCTACGGCCTTGTTGATGTCCTTTAATACAAAATTTTTCCCCTCATCAACGGATTCGTAAACGGCAACGCCACTGCTGGAGTGTTCAAAAAGCTGTCGGAACCGCCGCTCGCTTTCAGATAGTTCAGCGGTGCGCTCCCTGACTTTCAGTTCCAGATTGTCGATAAGTTTCCGAATGCGAACGGTCATGACATTGAACGTGTAAGCCAGCCGACTTAGTTCATCACCACCTTCTTCCCTGACAAAGACATCCAGGTTGCCCTCTCTGAACGCTTTTGCAGAGCTGATAAAATTGACCACCCTCTGCGTGATGCGGTTATTCAGCCCCTTGGCAATGATCAAGGCTGCAATCAGGCCGACAAAGGTGATTGCAGCCATTAGAATGAGGGCAAGTCTGCGCGCATGTTGAATGCTATCCTGTGCCTGCCTGACTTCCTCTCCTGTCAGATTACCAAGCGTTTTTAAAACCATATCAACCGCCTCTGCCTGCAGGGCAAAGTCGTTAAAATTGGCCTTAATTGCCACATCAATATCGAGAATTTTATTGGCAGTGGCAGTGCACCGGTCAATCAGCGTATTGATTCTCTGGTTCTGCACAACGCCAATGGCAGGAGAATTATCGATTTCCTTGCGCAACCTGAAAGCCGTGTTAAAAGCGGACTGCATTAAAAAGCGTTTTCGGCTGATCCGGTAATCCTGGGTAAATGATTTCATTTCGCCAAACAGTCTCGCAAGATTCTCGAAAATACGTGTCTCGACCTGCAGCACAGCGAAATTATCCTCAAGCTGCGCCTCAAGTCCTGTTTCCGGAGCCGCCAGTTCCGTCAGCAGTTCAACGGATTGAGTGGATGTTTCAGCAAATCGCTTTACGGACGAGAGAAATAAATTTAAATCCACCCTGGCCTTTCGAAGCGGGTCGCTGACTTTCGACTGTTCAATCAGGTCCTTCAAGGCATTGTTGACGGTGACGACCTGAGCGATATGTCTCGCAGCCGGCTGTGCATACTGTTCGTGGGCCCTTTTCACCCCGTGTTCAGGGTATCGAAGAAGAAAGGCCCCCTGAAGGCGACGGGCTTTCTCCATTCCACGATCCATTTCCAGCACCAACCGCTGACGCTTCGTGCTGTTTTGAATGGATTTTTGGGCTTCGATGACGAATTCCATGGAGAGATAACTGGTTGCGGAGACTGTAACAAAGAGCGACAGCAGCAGCGCGATTCCCAACCCAAAGCGGGTTGAGATGCTCATATCCTCCAGAAATTGCGAAAAATGCTTCCAGGGGTTCATGTATGTCTATTTTTCATATGTGTAAGCAAACATTACGTTGGACTGCAGGCCGGAAACTCCGGCTGACGGATCATCCAGGCGCAGAATGTTGAAGGCAGGAATGGCGCAATCCCCGAATTCATCACATGTTAAAAAGCCACTTACCCCTTTGTATCCTCTGGTCGCATACAGAGCGTTTCGCAGGGCTTGCCTGCCGATGTGCAAAGATCCGTCAGGCTCCTTGATCGCGACTTGCTCAATGGCCTCCATCAGCAGACCGGCAGCATCAAAGGCATTGAGATAATAACTTGCAGAAGGCGGAATGTTAAACTTCGCCATATAATCTCTTGCCAGCGCATCAACGTCAGGGCCTCCGGGACAAGAAGGCCCAACAAAATACAGGCCTATTCCTTCATCTTTAACCGAATCGATAAAAGAGCTTTCAATCAACGCACCATCACTCATCAGGACAATTTTTTCAAAACTGGGTGTTTTTCTGGCCTGAGACAGGATATGATTACCCTCCGGCTGAAACAACGGGAAAAACAAGAGCTGGGCACTTGAATTTATTACAGCCTCCAGAACCGGGCGCATCTCTTCATCTCCCCTGTCTATCATGGTGGATAAAACGATTTCCCCCCCAAGCAGCTTGAATTTCTGTCCGAATCCCTCAGTCAGCCCCCGGGTATAAATATCGCCATCGTGAATGGTGGCAGCTTTTCGAATGCCCAGTTCATAAAAGGCATAATTGGCCGCGGCCATGCCAGAAGATTCCTCATTGGGAACCGTCCGGAAATAACCCGGCTGCCAGTTTGGGGCGCGATTACCGGCAATACTGGTCAGATAAGGTGAACTGCTGTTACCGGAAACCATGCTGAGCCCTGCATCAGACATGACTTTTGATGCAGTGGCAGCTTCGCCTGAACAGGTTGTTCCCAGAATAGCAACTGTCTGCGGATCCGCGATGATTCTAAGGGCTGCGTTGGCGCCGCCTTCTCCGGTACAGCCTGCATCCTCGGTCTGAAGCAAAATGGAATGATCCAGAATTTTGCCCTGCCGTTTGTCAATGGCAAGGGCAATTCCCCGAACCTGTTCAAGCCCCAGTGGAGCGACCATGCCCGACAAGGTCTGGATCACCCCGATTTTGATGGATTCTCCAGGCGCCACATGGACACATCCGAGACCGTCGGAACATTCTAAACGGGGTTTGGGCTTGTCACACCCTGCCGACAAAATGACGGCGATAAAAACCACCCCGACTAGTGAATAAATAACCGGCTTGATTTCAGGCATTTTCCCTCTGTTGATGGTGTATCGGATTGTGTCAAAAAGAACGACGACTTGCGGGTGTCACTCCGGTTTTCGCCCCCAGGTGGACCAGCGGCCTATCCATTTTTTCTGATTGCTCATAAAATTCAGAATCGGTGATATGCCGATAAGCTTGGATTTTTTATATTCCATAAAAATCTCATCCAGCGACTGATGGGGATCGCTGACAGGATTTCTGAGGTATTTTCGAATGGCTTCGAGTCGATCCACAATATGGGCCTCGAGCTGATCTTTCAGAATTTTCTTAAGTTTCAGGATTTTTTCCCGATGCGTATCATATGCGGAATTGCCACCGGTTTTTTTTAGTTTATATTCTATCCGAATGGCAATCAGTTCCTTCAGTATCACCTCATATTCCGGTCCCAGGCAGACGACTTCCGGAACCAGTTCTCCAAAATTGGAAACCCCAAGAACGTCTTTTCCCTGTTCCCAGAAATTCACCAGGAATTCATTTTCAAGATCTTTGTAATTTTGAAGCGGCATATACATTCTGCGTAAATACTGGAGGACTTTTTCTGTTTTTTTCTTATGCCCGCCGATGATGACGGAGCCGCCTACCTCGCCTTTTTTCACGCCCTTGGTCCAGGGCGCCCCGGTAATCCCGAAATCGTGATATATGGGAATCTGAAGCAGTGCGGACAGGGTGTTCAGTGCAAGGGCATAGCCAGCGGATGGACCGCCGACGTTGTAGGATGCGGAAAGAAGCTGATGATGGATGGTATACCGATCGAGAAAATCACCCAGTAATTTGGGAATGCTGACCTTGGGGTCCAGTTCCTGAAGATAGTTTTTTACCATTGTCAGGGCTTCCTGGGCAGACTGCTGGGTCATCTGAACCGCCATGTCGAGTTCCGCTGTTGCCGAGGAGCCGGATGACACAGCCCCTGTGACAAGAACTTTTTCAGCGGACAGTCTGTAAGTCAGGCTGGTGGCAATGGGAAGAAGTACGCCGGACACATCGCTTGCGCCCACGCCGATAATAAAACCCACCTGAGGTTCCTGACTGAGTTCGGCCTCCAGAAAATCATCGAGCTGCATTTTGCCTATTTTTACCGGACTGTGAGAGATTTCCTGGCGGGCGGAATTCAGGTGGGAAGTCATCAGCGGATAGCCTTCCAAACTTGTTACCGGTTTGAGCAACTCGATCACATCGCCATAGCGGGACAAAAACCCCGCAGGATCCCCATAAACGGCGGACCGAAGCGACTGCGGCGCATCCACAGCTTCAAGAATCCCCATCAGGGTTTTAAAATTAAATTTGACAAATTTATCACGGATCGCACTCGAATCATCGGCAAGGTCGCGAATCCGCAGCAGAACTTCATATTCCGTGCTGCGAAGCGAGCGGGCTTTTTCCACAAACGCCGAATAATCCGCCGGAGTGTTGCAGAGTCCCTTGGCGGATTCCACAATGGCTTCGATCGAGAGCTCAGGGGCCAGGGGAATATTCTTTAGTGCCTGTCGAACAATATCCGTAATATCCTTTAGCCGCAAATGGCCGGATATTGTCTGCACCTTCAGCCGCTTGGACCGGATCAGGGCCGGATCCAGAATATCGAGCCGGTTGGTGGTCAGAACCGTAAACACCTGGTTGAGAGGGATCTCGCCGTCGATTAAATTCAAAAATTTATTGGTCAGTTTATCGGAAGGAGAGCCGCCGGAAGCACTGCGACGGGGCGCCAGGGAATCCCCTTCATCAAAAAACACCAGGGAAGGGGCAATCATTTTGGCGATGTCATAGACTTTTTCCAGGTTCTCTACCGCGCCTTCCCACGGATTTACCGGATCCTGAAGCGCGGACGCGCTTGTGGCGATATCGTGAATATCGCTGTTTTCGCTGAGCCAGGCCCGGACAAGAAAGGTTTTTCCGCTTCCCGGCGGGCCGTTCAACACCACGCCCTTCTCTTCGCTGACGTTGTAATAAAGGCAATTGTTCGCCATTTCCGAAAACACGTCTTTTATTTTTCCCACATAATCATCCCAGTGTACGAGGCGGTCCATCCGGTCCACGACTTTTTCGAACAAATCGCCGAAAGCGTTTCTGGCAACCAGCTCAAAGGCTTTTCTCACCAGAAGCGAATCCTCGAGGTAGGCTGACGAAAAGCCGCCCTGTATTTCAATGATGGAATGAACCAGCTTACGAACATAGGCCGGGGTGATTTTAAGGGTTCTTTCCTGAAAAATGACATAGATTATTTCCACAGCCGATCGCACCTGGGACGGAGAAATACACCGGGCGTTGCGCAGACAGACGTCATCGGGAGTATCCGTGACCACGATATCGTTTCGCATCAGCTCCAGGCGAACGACTTCAGTCAGGTTTTCCGGATTTTTCCAGAAATCCGACAGATCCAGTATTTTTCCCTTTTCCACAAAACGCCGGTAAATCGCCTGGTCAAAGCGCTCGGGCTGATCCGTCGTGGCGATCAGCAGGCAGTCTCTTCGGCCATTGATGATTTCATCGATCACGATATTGGCGGTATCGATCAGGGTTCTCTGCTGACGATCGGTTCCGCTGCTGTCCTTGCCTTCGATTTTTCCAAAAGCGCTGTGCGCTTCTTCGACATGACGGATGCTTGTTCTTCGCGGATCACCCAGCGCTTTCTTGAAATAATTGCCGGGTTCTCCGGCAAGGGCGGTCTGGAAATCGTTCGGGGTGATCATGGTGTAATCGACCAGAACCCCCTGCTCTTCAAGTTGAGAAAGATTTTTGCCGATCCGGTTTTTCAGAAGGCGGCTGATTACAGGCACTTGGGCCAGGATATTTGTAAAAAGACGCTTTTTTCCGTCTGGCGATTTCTGCTGCCAGGGTTGGGTCCACCTGGTCGATGGTTTTCCAGAAAGGTTCTCCGGCAAGGGCTTCTTCTTTTTTCTGCGCCAGATCCACCTCGGGCCGCACCTCGTTGACAAAAATAACCTGCTCCAGGGTCTGGCGGACCGTAGATGTCTTGCCGCTGCCACTCGGGCCGATAAAAAGAATCAGGGGTGCCTTGGGAACGGACGGATCAGAAAGATATTCTTTCCGGATATGGGCCCGGTAGATTTTATCAAACAGCGTTGTCAGCTCCACGGGAACATGAACGTCGCTGAGATCCTTATCCAGAAGCGACAGCAGATAGATATAGTCCTTGGCCGATACTTCCTTTTCCAGGATCTTGTTCCAGGCCTGCTGAGGATTGGTTTTTCCGGAAATTTCAAAACGGCGCTGCCAGTCGGTCAGAATCTCCGGATCTTTCAGAATCACAAAATGCTTTTCCGGGGCTGCAAAAAAGAAGGAAAGAAAATTTTCCAGCAGGGTATTGAGCCAGTCCGACGGCGGGCTGTACTGATTCAGTCTTGAGCGCATGAATGCTTTGGTTTCATACGGCCAGGAAGACACAAGCCGGCTGATTTCGTCAATCCGTTTTTCAGGAAGGTTGATATACCTGACTTCTTTTGTCAGTCTTCTTGCCATTACCGCTCTCCAGTCGGGTTTCCGGTGAGGCTGAGCAGAGGGAAGGGTAATTGCCGGCGAATCCTGGGTGTTCTGAATCACGATGGTGTTCTGGCCCTCAACATTTTTTTCATAGGCCGTGGCCCATTTCTGCTGGGTCAGAAACTGCAGAAGCGCCCCGTCCGTGGATCCGTCCGGCCTGCCAAGGGCCTGCTGCAGGGATTGAATGCTTTCCAGATATGCGGCATAGAGCTTTCGAATCCGGCTGGCTTCCTGATCGGCCGAATAATTATCCGCTTCAGCGATCATCTCTCTGCGTTTCTTTTCTTCCGTGGCTTCAATCAGTTTATCGCCAAAGCGGGTTTCCTTCAGGACAAAGCTCACCACTTCAATACCGTATTTTTTTTCAAGCGTGGGGCCGCCTTCATTGATCGGTCTGGATTTTAAGGCGACAAAAATATCATCCTTGATTTTTTCACGGCTGCTGATGAGCTGGTTGACCTCATGGGCCTGAAGGATGTCCTTGACAATGCCGTCATAATCTCCCTGAAGCAGGTGCAGGGGATCCAGATTCTCTATGGCCCAGGTCTTCAGATCCCGAATCCGGTAGGTCAGCACGGCCGATGTCCAGAGCGCAACGCTTTCCTTTGAAATAATTCTCATGGGTTCCGGACTTCCGCTCAGAAACAGTGTCTGGTTCATCAGGGAGACTTCCTGTTCAATGCGGGTAAAATACGGCAGGCGAACATGCCAGCCGATGTCCGTGATGGCCTCGCGGTGGCCGCCAAAACGTTCCAGCACCACGGCGTAATTCATTTTGACTTTGAATATGGCCCGGGTGGCATATACCAGCGCTGACAGACCGTAAAAAAGCCCCACCAGGGTTGCCAGCGCCAGCGAACGGCGAAGGATGGTTTTTACAAAGGCTCTGGTAAAAAAATGTCTGGGAAGCTCTTCCGGCATGATGACTCCTTTGGCCTGATCTATTTGTTCTTCAGGTCGGTCTTCAGGATCGTTGAAAACCACAAAAGGGATTCCTGCATGAACAATTTCTGATGAAGGAGAAGGCTCATGACATGATCTCCATTTTCCTGAATCACCAGTTTTTTGGGATGGCCTGCTTTTTCAAACAGTTTCCGGGCATGGGATACCGGTACAACCGAATCGTTTTCCCCATGAAAAATCAAGAGATTGCGGATAGCGGACAGGCTGTCCGACAGATCGAACCGAAACCGGGGAGAAAGTGCCAGATCCGCCGAAAGCCCGGCCGGGACAACACCCTGAGCCGAATCAATCAAAGAGCTGCTGTCAAGGGGTGCGGCAACGGTAACCAGTGCATGGACGCGTGTTGCGGCTGCTACCGAAAGACAAACCGCCCCTCCCAGGCTGCTGCCGAACAGTCCTATCACAGGGCTAAGGCAGTCAAGGTTTCTCAAAAAGTCAACAGCGCTGAGAAGGTCCCGGCAACGGCCGTTAAAATCAGCGGCATCGGCCTTGCCGCCATCACTATGGCCGCATCCGCGATGATCGAACCGGAAAATAAGCCATGCCGTTTTCGCTGCATTGCCTGGCCAATTCAATCTGTTTGGGTGAACTGCCACTGCTTAGCAGGCCGTGCGAACCCACAACAATCGGTGGCAGAGGCATTCCAGGTAAATGAAGGGTCCCCGATAACCGGAAACCATCCGACGAGAATGACAAATCTGTACAGGATGCATCCTTCTGTGATAATTTGATCATATTTCAGGCTTTAATTCAAATAATATTTTCCCCGTGAAAAATACCTTCTGAACCGCAATTGTGCGCAAGGGTTTAGTGAATCATTCTCAGCATCAAAGGCACTGCCACAAATGTTCCGATTGAGGCGCCGATGTTGGTAAACACCACCACCAGAAGGATCCGTGTCACCTTGTTCCTCCAGAACCCTTTTACAGACAAGATGTCCTGACGGCAGAGCCTCGATGTCCCGAACTCTGGGCTTTCGAGAAAATGCCTCAACCAGACCCGAAACCCAGCCAGCGGCAATCAGCGGATGAAGCGTGGTTATGGGAGCTGCCAGAATCGAGGAGAGGATCGTCAGGGGATGGGCCAGGGCTGCGGCAGCGCCAATGCCCGCCAGTATGCCGGTTGTCAGTATCCATCCCGTGATCATGTTGGTTCCCACATGCGCACCGCCGGTGAAAAATCCGATCGCCATCATCAGGACGATCACCAGCGGAATTCCCCATCCAAGGACCGCCGCAAGCCTGCCATCCGGCGGAAGCGTTTCCAGCGCGGCAATATCTATGGGTTTATTCCAGTTATCCTTGATTCCTGCAACATGCCCTGCTCCCACCACTGCCACGATTTTTCTGCCCGGTGCCGTGCGGATTTTTTCAGACAAATACTGGTCCCGCTCTTCGATCAGAATGCGCTTTAACATGGGAAGGGTTTTTCCCACATCCGCCATCAGGGCTTCCAGAACATCCTGCTCTTTCATTTTTTCGATATCTTCCTGACTGATTTCCTCCGCTTCGGTAAAAGACATCAGCAAATGATACAATAACTTGTTTTTTTCCCAGAACGTCATGGCCTTCCAGGCCCGGGACAGAGTCACGCGAATCTCCCGGTCGGCAAGGTGAATGACCGCACCCGATGCATCCGCGGCTTCGATGGCGCGAATCATCTCTGCGCCCGGAACAATGTCGAGCTTTGCCGCAATCCGCTTTTGAAACGCCGCCAGAATCAGATTCGACAGCAGCAGAAATGTTTTCTTTTCCTTGATGACCTTTACGATGTCCATGTTCTGCCACTGGTCTTTCAAGCGAATGGACTGATAGCGGGAAGCGCATAGCTCAACGCAGACCGTATCCGGCTTTTCCGATTCAATCACCGCGGCGACCAGATCCGAGCTTTCCTGTGATACATGGGCCGTGCCGATCAAAACGATTTCCTTGCCTTCCAGGCAAAGCCGGTGAACCATATTATGATTGTTGGATTCAGACATTCCGTATATAATCCTTATGGGTTAAGGGTCAATGTTATTAACTCAAGCAAAATCTGTGACATGTCGCTTGTTTTCTGTCAACAGTATAAATTTTTGATATCATATAATATTTTATAGTTTCATGCAACACGCAAACTATTTCGCGGAGCATTTTTCTTTATGACATTTCAGTCACCAGCCAATAACTGCCCGGATGAGGATGCCCCCCAAAAGGGGGAAAATGATGCCGAAGCACCTTACTATCTGCCGTCAGCAAATGAAATTCCGCTATTTGAAGCCGCATACCACGCAAGGCTTCCGGTTATTCTGAAAGGGCCGACAGGCTGCGGCAAAACCCGTTTTGTGGAATACATGGCGCACCGACTTGGCAGGCCCCTGATTACCGTAGCCTGCCACGAAGATCTCTTTGCGTCAGATCTAATCGGCCGGTATCTGCTTTTTAACGATGCAACCGTCTGGATGGATGGTCCCCTGACCCGCGCCGTCCGCACAGGTGCCATCTGCTATCTGGATGAAATCGTAGAGGCCAGAAAAGACACCACCGTAGTGATTCATCCCTTGACCGACAGCCGCAGAACCCTTCATATCGATAAAAAAGGGGAAAGTATTCAGGCCCATTCCGATTTTCTGATGGTGCTCTCTTACAATCCAGGGTACCAGTCCGTGCTGAAAGACTTGAAGCAAAGCACACGGCAGCGCTTCGTCTCCCTGGAATTCCATTATCCGAATCCTGAAAATGAAGCTGCCATCGTCTCACGTGAGAGCGGTCTGGATTTTGAAACCGCCCTGAAACTGGTTCTGCTGGCCGGAAAAATCCGAAACATCCGTGAGCAAGGGCTGACCGAGGGCGCCAGCACCCGACTCCTGATTTATGCGGCCTGCCTCATTCAGCGGGGAATATCCATCATCGAGGCCTGTCGCACCGCTATCTGCCTTCCCTTGTCCGATGACCGGCGGCTTCAGGAAACGCTTTTGGATTTAATGAATGATATGTTTGGAGAAAAGGATGACAGTCTGTGATGAGCTTAGATAATGTACTACAATATCTGATGTTCTATTTCATCGTTTCTAAACGGCTGTGTTGCCCAGTTGAGCATTGGGCAGATTCACTTTAATCCCCTTGATAATGGCATGAGACATATCGCATCTGGCATCATCAATTGCTTCAGGATTGCCGCCATGATCGATGATATCATCCTTAAAGCGCCCAATGGTAGCGTTATCCTTGTGTTTCCTGCGATGAAATTTCATAACCACGGACTCCTGATGTCGGGTATCGCTTTCAAATGAAGGCCAATTATCCGTTCCTGATAAAACGAGCGATCGTATTTTATTGACAGGCGCTTTGCGTTACGATACAGTCTTTCGTAACAGGTGATTTATCATTAATATTTATACAAAAAATAGATACAATCTATTGATTATATAAATTTTTTATTTGCACACGCACCGCGCATGGCTAATAGTCCGGTTAATCTGATACAAAAGCTTTTGAATCAGCCAGCAGGCGATATGAGACAAAACAGGAGGCGGTTATGGATTTTAGCGTATCGGAAAAGATGCAGACCATTACTCAAATGATTGACGAGTTTGTTCAAAAAGAGGTGATTCCTCTGGAACCGGCCGTGTTGACACGGGGCTTCAAGGCTGTTCTTCCGGAACTTGAAAAAAAGCGCCAGATGGTCAAGCAGATGGAGTTGTGGGCTCCGAACCACCCTGTAGAATACGGCGGCATGGGACTCAATCTTACGGAGCACGCCCTGGTTTCCGAATGCCTGGGCCGCTCGATCCTGGGCCATTATGTTTTTGGCTGCCAGGCCCCGGATGCCGGCAATATCGAGATTCTGCATATGTTCGGAACCCCGGAGCAGAAAGAAAAATGGCTGCCCCCCCTGGTGGCCGGCAAAATCCGCAGCTGCTTTTCCATGACCGAAGTGGAAATGCCCGGGTCCAATCCGGTGATGATGGATACCACGGCTGTCAAAGACGGCAGCGATTATGTCATCAACGGTCAGAAATGGTACACCTCGTCTTCCGATGGTGCCCGTTTTGCCATTGTCATGGCCGTTACCAATCCGGAAGCCCACCCTTACCAGCGCGCGAGCATGATCATCGTTCCCACCGACACGCCGGGATTCAACCAGGTGCGAAACATTCCGGTGATGGGAGAATCCGGCGAGGATTATTTCGGACATGGCGAGATCCTGTATCAGAATTGCCGGGTGCCACAGTCCAACCTGCTGGGTCCCGAGGGCAGCGCCTTTGCCATAGCTCAGGAACGCCTGGGACCGGGCAGAATTCACCACTGCATGCGTTGGATCGGCATCTGCAACCGCTGTTTTGATCTCATGTGCTCGCGGGCGCTTACCCGGCCCATCGCACCCGGCAAGACCCTGTCCCAGAAAGAGATCGTTCAGGCCTGGATTGCCGAATGCGCCGCCGACATTCAGGCCGCGCGCCTCATGGTGCTTTATGCCGCGGATAGAATCGACAAGGTGGGCGCCAAAGCGGCTCGCACCGAAATCTCCATGATCAAATATGTGGTGGCCAACACAATGATGAAGGTCATCGACCGGGCACTTCAGGTACATGGCGGGCTGGGAATGACGGATGATACGATCATCGCCTTTCTGTATCGCCATGAACGGGCCAGCAGGATTTACGATGGTGCGGATGAGGTACATAAAATCTCGGTTGCCAGGCAGATCCTAAAGAAATACGCCGGGAAAAAAACCAATTAATAATGGATCGTACAATGACTTACGCCGAATTTTGCCAGGAAGTCAATATCTCCAAAATGGAGATATACCAGGAATCCTTTGCCGCCCAGAGATATTTGGGCCGTCAAACCAACCGCATCAAGAAAGAAAAAACAGCGGTCAAAAACCTGGATAATATTTTTGGCGCCGTACTCAAAATCAGCAACAAAAAAGGATTCAAGTCCATGAGCATGCGGGATCTCAGCCAGGAATGCGGGCTGAGCATGGGCGCGCTCTATAATTATTTTTCCAGCAAGGATGAACTGCTTGAAATGCTTCAGCACCAGCGGCGCTCCATTACCGGAGAAATTCTTGAAGAGCGGATTGCATCCGAATCCACCCCACCCGCCAAACTAAAGGCCGCTATCTTTACCCACCTGTACCTGAGTGAAGCCATGCAGCCCTGGTTCTATTTCTCGTTCATGGAAACCAAAAACCTTTCCCAGAACGAAAAACAAAAAGCCATGGAAAGCGAACTGACAACGGAAAAACTGATTTGTGATATCCTGATTCAGGGACAGGAACAAAACGTGTTTCACTTGCATGATCCCCAGCTTGGAGCCAGCATGATCAAGGCCATGCTTCAGGACTGGTATCTGAAACGGGGAAAATACGCGAGGAAGAATCTTTCGGTCGACCAGTATGCGAAATATCTTCAAGAATTTATCGAGGCTTTTTTCATGAAAGCATCAAGATGATTTTTGGGTGAGATATTTATCCCGATCATGATTGATGGTCTCGCAAAAACTCGTCACACCGGTGAAAGCCGGTGTCCAGTCTTTCAGCAACTATCCGAAAACACAGGATTCCTGCGCCTGTCCCGGACTCCGATCCGGGATTCGCCGGAATGACGGGATGTCGCGATATTTGACTTTTTACGATTTCATCACGATTGGCCGAAACAAGGATCAATACTCGTTTTTAGGGAGAAGGTATGGAATTAATGGATCAGGCCTCGGAAGTTCGCAGCGGCGAAGAACTGGATCTTGCAAAGATTGATCCTTTTCTTCGCGATTCGATTCCGCATCTCGAAGGGGAAATGGCTGTTCGGCAATTTCCCGGCGGCCATTCGAATCTGACGTATCTGATAACATTTAAAAACAAGGAAGTGGTGCTACGCCGGCCTCCCTTTGGCGCCAAAGCCAAATCCGCCCATGACATGGGACGGGAATACAGGATTCTGAAAGCGCTGAAACCCTTTTTCCCCTATTGTCCGGAACCGCTGGCGTATTCTGAAGATACGGATATCATGGACTGTCCCTTCTACGTCATGGAACGCATTCAGGGGATTATTCTGCGCCGGAATCTGCCCAATGGCATGTTTCTGACGCCGACCCAGGTGGAACGCCTGTTCCAAAAAGTGGTTGAAATACATTATGCGCTACATAGCCTCGACTACCGAAAAATCGGCATGGAAGGCTTTGGCAGACCCGAAGGATATGTCCGGCGTCAGGTGCAAGGATGGAGCAGCCGATACCGGGCCGCCAGGACTCCGGATGCTCCGGATTTCGAATCCGTGATGGCCTGGCTTGACGCACATCAACCGATGGACTCCCCTTGCCCCTGCATCATTCACAATGATTATAAATTCGACAACATTGTTCTGGACAGCGCCAACCCCTTAAACATCATCGGCGTTCTGGACTGGGAAATGGCTACCATCGGTGATCCGCTCATGGATCTGGGCAGTTCCCTTGGATACTGGGTGGAGCCAGGCGACCCCCGGAGATGCAGGCCATGAAAACCCTTCCCACCCATCTGGAAGGCGCGCTGACCCGAAAGCAGATCGCGGCGTATTACAGCAGGCTTTCCGGCAGGTCCGTGGATCATTTTGAATTCTATTATGGCTTTGGTCTGTTCCGCCTGGCGGTCATCGCCCAGCAGATCTATTACCGGTTCTATCATGGACAGACCCGGGACCCGCGCTTCCAGTCCCTGATATTTGCCGTAACCATTCTGGAAAAAGCCGCCAGACGAGCTCTTGAGTCTATAACCCCCGCAAGCAGCCTGCTCTGTAATTAGATTTTTGAGGCTGCCTGTAACTGAGCGTGTAAACAATGATCCTGTTGCATATTACCTGTTAACCATGATACAAGTTCGTCCGCGCTTAATTAGCACCTTTCTGCGCCTGGGTGTTGTTAGGTTCGATTCGCGTTATCACCCAATCGCAAAAAAGCTTTTTTAAGCAATTTATTTTAGTTGGTAAAACAGCGGCAAAGACGTCAGTCATGACCAGAAAACATCATCCGGCAACTATCATCATCCTCAGTTTTCTGGATTGCATCAGCGTTGGCGCCGCCCTGATCACGCTACCCGTTTCAAACGCTTCCGGCTATATTTCCTTTATGGATGCACTTTTTACAGTGACTTCCGCCGTATGCGTCACCGGGCTTACCGTTCTTGACACAGGTTCACATTTTACGCTGTTCGGACAGGCCGTTATTCTGATACTGATACAGGTCGGCGGACTGGGACTGATGACCATATCCGTGGTATTTTTCAAGTTTATCGGGATGAATGTTTCCTTCCAGCATCGCAGGGTCATGCAGGAGTCCTTTGCCCATACCCCCCGAAAAGACATATATGCACTGCTCAAATCCATTTTTATTTTTTCGGGGCTCACGGAACTGCTTGGCGCTGTTTTGCTTACGATTTACTGGAGCCGCGATTTTCCGATTCCTCAGGCCGCATATTTTGCAGTATTTCACTCGGTTTCAGCGTTTTGCAATGCCGGTTTTTCTCTTTTTCCCGCAGGCCTTGCCGGCTACAGAGATTCAATAACAGTCAATTTTACCATCTGCGGCCTGATCATTTTAGGCGGTATCGGATTTCCGGTTATTTTTGACCTTTACGATTATCTTTCCAAAAGACGAAAAAAACGCGTCAAAATATCCCTTCAAACAAAGATTACAACAACCACAACGGGCATTTTAATTCTATGCCGGCATGATTTTGTATCTGGCGCTGGAGCAGAACAACTCTCTGAAAGGCTTGAACCCGGCCCAACAAATCCTGGCTTCCTTTTTTCAGTCGGTTACCGCCAGAACCGCCGGATTCAATACACTGGATCTTTCCACGCTCAGTGATGCCGGGGCGTTTTTTATGATGATACTCATGTTTATCGGCGCATCGCCCGGTTCATGCGCCGGCGGCGTAAAGACCACAACCATTACGGTTCTGGCTGTTTCCGCCATAGCCAGACTTAAGGGCGTATTCCATCCCAATATCTATAAAAAAAGCATCAGTGACACCAATGTCATAAAAAGCCTGGCAATTGTCGGCATGTCGGTTTTTTCTATAAGCGCCATCTTTTTCTTGATGTTGATCACGCAGCCGTCAATACCCGCTCAGGGGCCAGTGGCTGTAAATCATTTTCTGATCTATCTCTTTGAAGTCTTATCCGCTTTTGGAACCGTGGGACTTTCCATGGGAGCTACAACGACAATCAACGATTGGGGCAAGTTTCTGCTCGGCATCATGATGCTGATCGGCCGGGTCGGGGTCCTCAGTTTTTTTTATTTCATTGCCGGTGATGAGAAAAACGCAGGGATTGAATATTCTGAAGAAAGCATGATGTTAGGATAAAAAAAATGGCAACCAAACGATTTGCAGTGATAGGTCTGGGGAAATTTGGCTTTCATGTGGCCAAATCACTTTTTGAGGAAGGACATGAGGTTGTGGCCATCGATCGGGATCGAAAACTCATCCGTGAAATCGATCCTTACTGCACCGAAGCCGTCGTCATGGACGCCACGGACAAAGAAAATCTACTGGCGCTGGGGCTGAATGAAATGGACAGCGTGGTTGTCAGCGCCGGTGAAAGGATCAGCAACAGCATTCTGATCTGCCTACACCTTAACGAAATCGGCGTAAAGAAAATCGTGGCCAAAGCCATTGATGACGACCATGAGAAAATCCTTAAAAAAGTAGGCGCAACGGAAGTCATTCGCCCGGAAATGGCCATAGCCATTCGCATCGCCAAAGGGCTTTCCACTCCCAACATCCTGGATTTTATTCCCCTGGCCGAAGACTACAACCTGCTTCAGGTGGAACCGCCCAGGGCCTTCATCGGAAAGTCCCTGAAAGATCTTGACCTTCGCGCCAGATACCATATCAACATCATTGCCATCAAGGAATACATTCCCGAAAATTTCATCCTTGCCCCACCGGCCGATTTTGTGATCAAGGACAGCGATCTATTGATCATGCTGGGCAAATCAGAGGACATTAAACGCATCAAGGAGTTGATGTAGACAACGATACCCTGCCCCATGTTTATCATAAACTTACAAGCGACAACATCCGTCCTCTAAACTTCGATCTCATAAGCTTTTCATGTATATTCGTTCATTATAATGAACAATTGTTTATTTTCGATGAAACCTGTTTCATGTGCCATGCCATACAGCATGATTCCGTTCTGCATTTCATTTTTCTCGTCAATTTATTTTCAAATTTTATGTGATTGTGCCACCAGACATCCGTTCTGTACATGACAATTCTTGGTTGACTTTCAGAGCCGCATCCGGAAAGCAGCGTTCAGAAGATAATAACGCTTGACAACCCCGGCATTAATATTATTGCAGTCACAATATGGCTATACGATAAGCCGCATTTTTCAGAATCAGACATCATCAAGCAAACCGCTAAACAGTTCTAATCGGTCAATCACGGATCGGATAATTCATGAAAGATCATGATGGATCGTACACATCTGAAAATCAATGGTTCAGTTGGATTACCAATTGGGAAAAGGAGGTGATTCTTGTCGGTTTCCGGGGATTCATTGTCTCTTAGCCTCATTAATTTCTGACTTAAAACGGAGGAGCTGTCGATGAATAGAAAAGCGAGTATTTTTTTCAGTGTATTATGCATTGTCGCAATCATGTCGGGAATGGTCACCATCAGTTCCGCGGAGCCAGTAAAACTGACCTACAGTTGTTTTTTCCCGCCATCCCATATTCAAAGCATTCTGGCGGAACAATGGTCCAAGGAAGTTGAAAAACGAACCGCAGGTGCCGTGAAAATCGAATACTTCCCCGGACAGACCCTGACCAAATCCAATCAGTGCTATGATGGCGTTGTTGAAGGACTCTCGGACATCGGTTTTGCGGTTCTGGCCTATACGCCGGGCCGGTTCCCGGTCATGCTGGCAGTGGATCTGCCGCTGGGTTACACCAGTGGCGCGGCCGCCACCAAAGTCATCAATGATGTCTATAACCAGTTCAAACCCAAGGAACTGGATGACACGAAGGTCATGTATCTGCATGCGCACGGACCTGGATTGATCCACACCAAGGATAAGCCGGTTCTGAAAATGGAAGACATGAAAGCCCTGAAGTTCAGAAGCCACGGCACCAGCGCCGAAGTCGTCAAGGCTCTGGGCGGAACACCGATAGCCAAACCCATGCCGGAAACCTATGAAATGCTGCAAAAAGGCGTCGTGGACGGGGCTGTCTATCCACTGGAAGGCAACAAGGGCTGGAAACTGGGCGAGGTGGTCCGGTATTGCACGGCCAATCTCTCATCCGCATACACCACGTCCTTTTTTGTCGTCATGAACAAAGACAAATGGAAATCTATTTCCCCCAAGGATCAGAAAATCATCGAGGAAATCAATGCGGAATGGGTTGTCAAGCACGGTGAAGCCTGGGACACCAGCGATATGATCGGATTGAAATATCTTCTGGAGCAGGGCGGCCAGATCATCGGACAGGACAGCAAGGAGAGCGCCAGATGGAAGGCTGCCGTTGCGCCCATAATGGATCAATATATCACTGATTTGAATAAAAAAGGCCTCAACGGTAAAGAAATTGTCGATTTTATTGAAGCTGCTTTGAAGAAGAATCAATGATTCACTGTACCCCCGTGATGTTTAAAAGGGATTTCTATTTCCAGCATTTGACTTAACGGGCTTCCGGAT
>CAVPHN010000022.1:0-54047 GCA_963704205.1 uncultured delta proteobacterium | reverse complement strand
TGACATTTCAAAGTGGGTCATCATCCTTACAAAACAGCAATGAGTCATAATTTTTTGAACCAAAGCATACAATAACCTGTCCAGCCAATTGCCATCCAACCGGCACATTTTGTAGCCGGGATATGCCTTATCGTAAAATCTGAAAAACACAAATTTCCGCGTTGATCCACCTTTAGACAAATAGGGAAAACTCCCGACTGGGAGAATTCCTCAGATAAAATGAGGCCATTTTCTTATTGACATAAGCAATAAAAAAGTTTAAAACATTTCGTAACTATAATCAGCATTCAATTCATACCATACATACCATACCGAAGATTGGGCAATATCACAAATTAATTGCCAAAAGGTTCCAATGACAACCTGATCCCGGATGAGGTTTTATCATGATTCAACTCATCCATTTGCGAAGTCAGCCTGATGCCTTACGATATGAATCGGCATAGAGCATTTACCCCCCCCTCAGGCTGTCCAGTTTTTTAGTCCAGCGCTTTCAGATATGAACATTGATTAAGCGTCACTTCTCATTTCAGTTCCGTAAATCCATCGACCATACACTTAACCTTCAGGAGTTCATTGTAAAAATGATATGTCGGAAGGTGCCAATATTTAGCCTCCATAGAGGTCATTATATCTCTATGGGGGCTGCCGTTTTACGATGCTCAGAATATCTTCATATAAAAACAAAGTACATAAAAAACAAAAATAGAAAGGAGAATTATCATGGTGCTTTATGTTATGAAATGGGACATCCATCCAGATAAAGCAGATGCCTATCTAAAATGGTCAGAAAGTGCAATAAAGCGCACTTTGGCAGTGCCGGGTGTGGTTGAGTTTCGAGCATACCGTCCCTCCGCTGGCGCTTCACAAGCTGTGATTACATATGAGTTCAATGATCTGGAGGCCTGGGCAGCCTGGAGCAGCAAGGAAAACGTGCAACAAGTTCTGACTGAACTTCGCACGCTCGCACTTAACGTCAAAAGCGAACTCTGGGGACCGTCGCCGGTCGTTCCTGCGCCATTTCGGCCGGGAAAATAACTTCATTGATCCGAAACTTAACCTTCAGGAGTTCATTGTTAAAATGATTTATCAGAAGGTGCCGATATTTAGCCTCTATGAGGACTTTTCTCTCCTCATAGAGGCAGAGTAGTGAAATATTAATTGTGGCACAGACATTAAACCAACCACCATCTATTATGGAGGATAGAGTCATGGTAAAGGCAGAAGCAAATATTATTATCAATGCGCCAGTGGAGAAAGTATTTGGGCTTATGATCGAAGCTGAAAAATTGCCTGATTGGATGCCGCTTTTGATGGAGGTGCATGATATCCAGGGAAAAGGCGTCGGTCAGAAATACAAATGGACCTATAAATTTATCGGCATCAAATTTGAGGGCATGAACGAAGTTGTTGAACAAGTACCAAACAAGAAAGTCGTTACCAAGAGCACTGCTGGAATCGATTCTGTTTGGACATGGAACTTTAACCAAGAGGGAACAGGCACAAAAGTCGATCTGTTAGTGGAATATACGATACCTGTTCCGGTGCTCGGTAAATTCGCAGAAAGTTTCGTGGTTAAACAAGGCACGCGTGATATCAAAAATGCCTTGGAAACTTTTAAACACGTGCTTGAAGCCTGATGTCACTTGATAAAAGGCCATTTAGATCCGAAATGATTTTATGAGAGGAGAATTCTATGCTTAAGCTGAAATGGTTAACCGTCTTGTTTTTGCTTCTCGTCGCAGTTCAGCCAGCCTTCGCAGACGATCGCGCGAAACTCATCGGCATTTGGAAGCTCAGTTTCTTTTCGAGGGTGAGTTTCAAGATACATCCGAGCGAATTGACTGGGAGGGTAAGAGCCCTACAGGCTATATAATCTTCACGCCTGAGGGGCGAATGATGACTGTCATAGAGGGAGAGGGTCGAAAAGCCACCGCAAACCGATCAAGATCGTGTTGGTCTCCTGAGAACAATGCTTGCATACACCGGTATGTACCAACTTGAAGGGAACAAATTCACTACGAAGGTCGATGTTTCTTGGAATCCAGCCTGGAATGGAACAGATCAAGTGAGGTTCTACAAATTCGATGGCGACCGCTTAGTAATTTACACCGCGTGGGCGCCTTCTCAGAGGTATACTGGAAGGACAACACGAGCGCTATTGGTCTGGGAACGCTCGAAATAGAGAACGGCAACCCTGGATACAACCAATATACCGTGTGGCCACAAGGGACGCAGTTGCTTATCGCCGCCTCCCTCAATAATTCTACCTCCATTCTTAACGCCGATGCCGTTGGATACTTTCATTTAACAGGCGATGAATTACCTGAAACTGTTCTGCTAAGTTCAAAACGCTTGGTCCCAATCACATTCAGTTGCATAAGATTTTTTGCCTTCCAGGTTCATTGCCCTAAAATATAGGGAATCCTTTTGTTCCCATGTGGTGAAGTCAGGAACTTTAAAATTGAAAAGTTAAATATAGGAGAATAACCATGGAAAAAAGATATTTTAATAAACTTTTGATTTTTTTTGTTGGAGTCATTTTTCACCTCTTCCCCCTGTATTGTAATGTTTTCTTCGGTGTACACAATATCGGATTCATATGCTCAGGAAAAACAGCTACTGGTGGGGCAGACAAAATCAAAGCCGCACTATTAAGACCCGGCGGATGGACAGTAGAATGGCGTAGTGAAATGGGGAAAGGGCTGGTCGATTTTGTATTTGAAGCTCGTGGAGAAAACGTCGTGGTAAAAATCGTGAATGCTGCTTACAGTACGACATGTGAGCGTAATGTCACAATCACTTCGGATGTTGTCAAACTGGATGGTTGTTTTGACACTAATATTTCACTGACTTTCGATCCTAACGATCATGAGTATCCATTTAAAGGAGGGAGCAGGAACTGTAATTTAAAGCTTAGGGCAAAGTAATTGTTTAACTCCATCCCTTAGCTATCGAGTGAACGAATGAAGCAAAAAAGGTGCAGTTCATATTTCATCAGCCTTTGTTAATATGAAATTTATAGCAGGGTTAATAGGTGAAAGGGGACGGAAGTGACCTGTTGTTGGGGGCCGACAAATCTGGAATCATGAGCGCCATAATCAATTTTGGAGGAATCACAAATGCCTATCTTATTAAGAGACCGGGATATCTCTTCGGACATTGCGATGCTTCATTCAATTCTGATTGTACCTTGCCGATTTTGTCCAGCTGCCAATCTCGCTGTGAGGGAGGGGAAACCCTACATAGAGTTATTTCGCAAATTCTTGAGAACGGCTTCATATGAGTCATACATTCGGGCATTGCAGTCCCGTCTATAAAGTCATGGCATCAGAACGGGAGTATTTGACAGCAGGTTACCCAACCAGTTCATTGTTTGCATGTGGTCATCAGGGCGACGAGACGACTTGGCGAAACATGCAGCAGACTATGATGCCGTGATTGTACTGTGTTGTGACGCGGCGGTTGAAACCGCCCGATATTGTATTAAATCGGATAATTGCCGAGTCATCCCAGGCATGGAGGTTGAAGGTATAATGAATGTCATTCCGACGCTTCAATTCCCATTCAACATATATCTTGAAGTGAGCAGCGTGACTCGAGTATTTAAGTATCCTGCAGAAAATTCCACATAACACAGTAATAACAAATAAATGATTCATCGCTGTTTCGTGTGGCATACCCTTAAGGAAAACAGACCTCCAGGATATGTTATCCCATGTGTGAATTTTCATTAACCGGATTTGTTCAGGATACCAAAAGTAATCGAAACGACCTGATTATTTGTTTGGTTTAAAAAAGCGTGTATGGTTCACATTTCAAATATAGTTCCTTGCTATTTCGGGTGGGTCACCCATACAAAACAGCGATGAGCCACTGAGGCTCTTCGCTGTTTCGTGTGGCAAATACGTACGAAGAACTATCTCATGGATCCTTAATTGCACAGCACTCTGAGTCATTCATATTTTATTAGCATAGGAGATCTTTTTAGTGTCTGAAGAACCCACTTATGAAGAATTGAAAAAAAGAGTTCTGGAATTAGAGCAAGTTGAATCTAAATCTAAGCGCTCGGAGGCTGCGCTATGGGTGAGTGAGGAGAAGTATCGAACCATCCTTGAAAGCATAGATGAGGCATACTTCGAGGTTGACCTTAAAGGGAACTTTACTTTTTTTAATGATTCATTATCTATAATTCTTGGATATTCCCGAGATGAATTAATGGGAAAGAATAATCGGGATTATATGCCGCCAAGATCTTCCAAAGAAATCCTTAACCTCTTTGGGCAGATCTATAAAACGGGAAAGCCCGTAAGAAAACACGCCTATGAAGTAATTAAGAAAGATGGAACTAAAGGCTTTCATGAATTGGCTGCTTCCTTGATGCAGGACAAAGACGGCAATCCAATCGGTTTCCGCGGTATCGCACATGACGTCACAGCGCGCAAGCGAGCGGAGGATGCGCTGCAACAGGCGCACGATGAACTGGAACATCGTGTGGCGATGCGGACGGAGGAATTGGCCCTGGTCAATGAAAAGCTGCGATTGGACATCACCGAGCGCAAACAAGCGACGAAAGCGCTGCGAGAAAATGAGAACCTGCTACGTGCAATTGTCGAAGGGACCCAGGCGTTGTTAGCGAACGTGGATGTCAACGGATATTTCACCTATGCCAATGACGCAACGGCCCGGGCAGTAGGTTATGCAAAATCCGAAGAACTCATTGGAAAGTCATACTTAGATTTCATCCATCCTGAAGACCGGCAACAGGTACGCGACACCTTCATCAATCAAGTCAACACGCGCCAGCCATCTATCATGCAAGAGTTTCGGATCACTGACACAGAAGGCAACGTCAAGTGGTTTAGCTTTCTATCCACCCTTACGATCAAAGATGGGCAGTTTGTTGGTCAGAGCGGAGTAGCTCAAGACATCACCGAGCACAAGCAGGCAGAGGAGGCACTCCTTCAAGAATACGGATTTCGTAATGCCATCATAGATCATGTAGCTGAAGGACTCTGCGTCTGTCATGAAACCAAAGAGTACCCATTCGTCAAGTTTACCATCTGGAATGAACGTATGGCCGAAATTACGGGATACACCTTGGAGGAAATAAACCGCTTGGGGTGGTATCAAACTGTATACCCCGATCCTGAGTTACGAGCCAAGGCAACTGAGCGCATGCAGAGAATGTGGCAGAGGGATGATCTTCGTGACGAGGAATGGGAGATTACCCGTGCCGACGGGAACAAGCGTGTTTTAATTATCTCATCGTCGGTAGTTAAATCTGACGATGGCTTGATACACGTCATGGCACTCATGCAAGATATCTCAGAACGCAAACGCGTACAAGATGCTTTAAAAGAGAGCGAAGCCCGCTATCGCCTTTTAGCCGACAATGCGATGGATGTTATCTGGACGGTAGATTTTGATAATCGAATGACCTATGTCAGTCCCTCCATAAAGAGACTATTTGGTTTTACAGCAGAAGAGGCAATGGCGAGAACGATGCAGCAAGCATTCACGCCAACTTCTTTTGAAAATGCGATACTAATTTTCGCCGAGGAAATGGCGATTGAAAGTACAGGACACGGTGATCCATCCCGGTCACGGATGATAGAATTGGAAATGTTTCATAAGAATGGGAACACCATTCCGATCGAAGGTCATTTTTCTTTCTTGCGCGATCCAACAGGGAAGGCGATTGGTATTCTTTCGATTGTGCGCGAAATTACTGAGCGCAAGAATGCTGAAATAGAAAGAGAAAATTTGATTTCTGATCTTCGAAAAGCTCTGCAGGATATAAAGCGATTAAGCGGGTTGCTTCCAATCTGCTCTTTCTGTAAAAAAATCAGAGACGATAAAGGCTATTGGACTCAAATTGAGTCTTACATCCACGAGCATTCGGAAGCGGAATTCAGCCATAGTATTTGCCTGGAATGTGCAAAAAAGAATTATCCCGATTTGAACCTCTAAGGCAAATGAATGAGCTTCTTCTTATGTTATCCCATGGCTGAATAAGGACCAATTTTCTTATGGATACCGATACTATTATGGGGAAAAAACAGATTCAAGAAACAATAATTGCCCATCCGAAAGGATTTTTAAAAAATGAACAACGGAGAAACCCAAGAATAGAAACCTTCAACCTTGTCAGTTACATCCTTTTCAATAAAAATGGCAAGGCTGTGGATCGTGGAAAAGGCAGAACCATCAACTTGAGCCAGAACGGTATTCTATTGGAAACGCTTAATCCTTTGAATGATGCATTTGTCATGCTGATGGCCATTGATATTGCTGGAAAAGAAGTGAGGATTAAAGGCTGCGTCATCTATTCTGAATTACAAGAGACTACCGGATTTTATGTTTCAGGAATCGATTTTATCGGACACAAAGAACATCAAGTGGGTGCCATTGTCGCTTTTATAAAAGCCTATTTCTTGAATAAATCTAAAGGAATAAATTCAGAATGGACGGAAATTTCCACAATTAATTCAAAATAAGGTTTCTGGGGGTATCCCTTACTCAACCTATATTGAACTATCTCCAGCGCTAACAGGATCACTTGGGCGCAAAGTTCAGTCACAGTATTTATAAATAGTGCCCAGAAACAAACTATCCGGATATGAACCTTTACTATGATTGGGCAATTCAACCATATGTTATCCCATGGTTGAATATTCAGCCGCCGATTTTCTTATGGATACCAGAAATATGCATGAAAAAAATCTGGAAATAAATACTTTTTGTGATGCAAAAATCGTCATTGCTGATTTGGACGAGTCACCCATATAAAACAGCGAGGAACCTGTTTTCTTATACTGTTTAAGTTAAATATTGGCGAAAGAACACAAAGTCATTGCACGGTTAAACTTTGCTCTCGCTTTTTTATTATTTTTTGGCTGGATATTTTTTGGATAAGGAGATTAAAGATATGGGAGGAACAATGAGGAACGCGTTATTTATAACGATAGTGATTGTATTTGGGCTAATTTTTGGCTGCGCCACTAAAGGCGTAAGACCGTCAGAAAACCTAAGGCGGGCGGAGACAGCCATCCAATCCGCACAAAACACAGAGGCCAGGACATATGCTCCGCTCGACCTGAGGCTTGCCGAAGACAAGCTGGCGGAAGCGCAGGCCGCCATGGGCCGTGAAGACTATGATGAGGCTAGAAGGCTGGCCGACAAAGCTCTGGTCAATGCCCAACTGGCAGAGAAAAAGGCTGACTCTGAAAAAGCGAAGCGCGCCGCCCAGGAGATGCGTGATACCATCGAAGCGCTACGCCGGGCCGTACGGGAACCTTAATAAAATAAGAACGTCTGTGACGATTATATAGGAGGTGAATAATGGCACATGGGAAGAAAAGTAACCGGTTTACGCTTGGTTTTAAAATGATCATCCTAACCGCAGCTCTGCCTCTGTTTGCATTCGGTTGTGCGGGTCCCAGGGAAAATATCGCACTCAATAACGCAAGGGAGGTTTACGAAAAAGCAAAAACGAATCCGAATGTTGAGGCAAACGCCCCGGTGGCTCTTTATGAAGCAGGCCAAACTTTGAAGAGCGCGGAAATGGCATCGAGCGATGTCGAAACGAACCATCTGGCTTACCTGGCCGAGAAGCAGACAGCCATTGCTGTGACAACTGCGCAGCAGAAACTTGCTGAGGCTGAGCGCCAGAATCTTGCCAAGGACAAGGACCAGATTCTTCTCGAACAGAGAGAACGGCAGGCGCGCAAGGCACGCACAGACGCCGGGGATGCCCAAAAACTGGCGGAAGCAAGAAAGCTTGAAGCAGAGAAGGCCACAACAAAAGCGGAGGCTGCCATGGCTCAGGCCAGGGAGTTGGAGCAGGAACTCTCCGAGCTCAAGGCCAAGAAAACCGACCGTGGATTTGTGCTGACCTTAGGTGATGTTCTCTTTGCTACCGGCAAGGCAGATTTAATGCCAGGCGCCCAGCGGACCATCGACCAATTGGCAGCCTTTCTCAATAAATACCCGAACAAGAATGTGAATGTGGAAGGCCATACGGACAGTGTGGGCAGCGAAGCTTACAACATGACACTTTCGCAGCATCGCGCGGAATCAGTACGCTCGGCCATCATGGCCAGGGGCATCAGCCCAGACCGAATCACCGCCAAGGGCTTCGGTGAACTTTATCCGGTAGCAAGCAATGACAATCCGGCTGGTCGTCAACAGAACAGACGTGTGGAAATCTTGATTCATTCAAATGAGTAGAGACAGGCTTAGAAGAAAGACTATCGCCACTTTAGTGGCGTACTTACTGCGGGAGATTTGTACTTGGAGTTTGATCAAGTCTTCCCGCACGCGCCAAGGGATCAAGCCATAAATAGTTAAATCAAGCCCGGTTTTCATTTTGGGAGGCCGGGTTTTTTAGGTTCCTCGTTGTTTCATGTGGCAAACACTTACGAAGAGCCGACCTCATGAATAGTTATCGTTTGAACCTGGCTCTGGTTCAACGTTGCGAGGGGAATGCGAAAGCATAGTCCCTCCCGGGTAAGGTTTAGTCAACCGCCCGGTAGTGTATCTGCCTTGTTAAAGGGAGGTGTACGAGTCAAGCGAGGTGAAGAGTGTATGCCCTGAATCTGACACATAGCCCCGAGAAATGCAAATTTTTGGGAAAGTGCCGAGTTAAAAGGCTCTCACGGGCAACATCAGAAATCCCTCATTAATATTTCAACAATCCCTTCCTGTTTCAAAATAACAATCGCTTAGCCCTCATATCTACAATACAAAGGGTTTGACCTTATAAGCGCTCCGATAATTTTTCACGGAAAGATAAAAAAATACTTTACATTTAGCCTGCTAACTATTATATTGCTAATTAAAAAGCAGGGGGAAAGAAAAATTATGAAATATGAAGATTCAGATAAACCTTTGATGCATCTTTTCGTGCACATAGGGAAATTGCTAAACGATAGATTGAGAAGCTCTTTAAGTGAGGGCGGGATCCATTTTGGACAAGCGAGAATTCTAATTTTCTTGATGCATCATGGTGAACTGACCCAGAGGACAATTGGCCAAGGGCTGCACATCAAACCTGCGACGGTCACAAACATGGTGAAAAGAATGGAAGCGTCTGGGTTGATTGACCGCAGACGAGACGTAAAGGATGACAGATTCATTAATGTCACGCTAACTTCAAAAGGAAGAAAGGCCGCAAACTATGCCGTAACTGTGATAGAGCAGATTGAAGATGAGATCCGCTCAGAACTGAGCCGAAAAGAAGTTGATATATTGCGTAATCCCCTTGAAAGGGTTCGTAACATCCTCGGAGGACCTGATCCAGGCATATAATATCAGGTAGGTGTGCGATAAATGGAATTTTTAAATAAATAGCGCCTACAAATTAGCTATCTAACGATTAGTGCTCTAACAACATTGGAGAAGAACAATGACCATAAAAAAGATTCAAGGATGTATTGGTTGTGGAACATGTATAGAAACATGTCCTACTGACGTCATCCGCAAAGACCCGAAGACGAAAAAGGCGTTCATCAAATATCCGGCTGATTGCCAGATATGTCACCTGTGCAGGATGTATTGCCCTGTGGATGCCATCACCATTTCACCGGAGAAATCTATTCCGGTTGTTGTTTCATGGGGGTAAAAATGAGTGCATATATCAAAAGCAGCTTCCTTAGACAATCCGTACTGGCTTTCACCGGCATGCCTCTGCTTATCTGGGCAATGGGTAATTTCCCTGAGCGTTCGTTATTGAAAGAATCACTTTCCGTTATAACAATTCTGGCCTTTTGCCAGATGATGGGACAGTTTTTTTGGGCACGCACGAATAGATCCGCTGTTGCAGGCCTTAGGATGAGCAAAGTGGTAAAATATCATAAAATCATCGGGTATACATTCGTCACCATTCTGTTCTTTCATCCACTTTATCTGGTGTTTCCACGGTTTTTTGAGTCGGGCGTTTCCCCTGTTGACGCTTTTATCACGATCATCACTACCCTGAACCAGGGGGTTGTGCTTGGCATCACTGCATGGTGCTTGATGCTGGCATTGGGAATTACGGCTCTTGTACGGAATAAGTTGCCCATGAAATACAAAACCTGGCGGGTTTTTCACGGCATTCTGGCCATGCTGTTTATTTCCATTGCCGCGTGGCATGTCATTGATCTTGGTCGTTATTCAAATCTTGCCATGTCAATCTTTATCAGCATGCTTGCGGCAGGCGGGATTATGCTCCTTCTAAAAACCTACACGTTTAAAAAATCAAAGAAAACCAGCGAGGTATAAAATGACAACACTTCAAAATCCAAAAGACATGTCCCGCCGCAAGTTCATGGCAGTTGCCGGCGGTGCTGTAGGGCTCTCGGCAATGGCCGCCATGGGCTTTTCCCCAGAGCGCGAAGCATACGGCGCCAATATCCCTAAAATCGATATCGACAAAATGACATATACCGAAAACGAATCGGATGTGCTGGTTATCGGCGGCGGAATGGCAGGATTATTTGCAGCTGTCAAGGCACATGATGCAGGTTCCAAAGTTATGATGGTATCCAAGGGACGTCTCGGCTCATCCGGGATGACACCGTTTGCCAAAGGCATCTTTACCTATGATCCGGCCAAGGAAAAATTGAGCCTTGATGAATTTGTAGATACCGTCTCCCGATCTGCATTGGGTACCAATAATCCGATTTATACCCGGCAAATGGCGGAGCATTCCCTTGCCCGTGTCAATGAACTTAAACAATGGAGGTTTTTTGAATCCCCTCTTTATAACAAGAGTTTTAACAACCCCGTCAAAGAGAGAAATATCCCTGTCAAAGAGAGAATCGTCATCACCCATTTGATCAAAGAAGACGGCCGAATTGCAGGTGCGGCCGGTTTCAGCCTTGATGAAGAAAAGATCCATTTTTTCAAGGCCAAAAGCGTGATCCTGTGCACCGGTGCGGGTGGTTTCAAGCCCAATGGATTTCCGATTTGCGACCTCACCCACGACGGTACTGTCATGGCCTATAATATAGGTGCCAAAGTGACCGGCAAGGAATGGAACGACGGGCATCCAGGCAGATCTGAAAACCCTGCGGCATGTTATGATGGATGGGGTGGTGTGGGAGGTATGTTTGATCAAAAACCCAGCGTCACCGGTGTTGAAGTGCACCATGATTTAGGGATGGAAGGCAATTACAAGGCTTATATGACCGGAAATCCCGTGACAGGCGGACCTTCGGGATCGGGAGGTACCGTTCAAGGCGGACCTTATAGGCCAGCGGAATTTGCGGAAGATAACTATCGGAGTAGCGAAGGGAGGCCGGGGGCCGACGGCCTTCCAAAAGAAGGCGGCGCGCCTGGTCCGGGAATGGGTGGGACATCGGTTGGCGGTTCTTCTGCCGGCATGGCTATACACAAATCAGAAGGTCTTGTCCCCATTAACGAAAAATGTGAATCAAACATCCCAGGGCTATACGCTGCCGGTGATGCCTTAGGTTCCTATATGGCTGGTGCAATCTATACCCAGGTAGGATCCTCATTAGCCGGTTCTGCGGTACAGGGCACTGTTGCTGCTGAAGCTGCTGCTGAATATTGCCAGAACGTTGAAATGCCAAATATTTCAAAAACTAAAATGAATGAAGTACAGGAAGAGATACTTGCACCCTTAAAGAGAAAGGCCGGATATGGTCCTGCCTGGGTAACGCAGACCTTGCAAGGCATCATGATTCCCAATTTTGTGATTTACATAAAGAAAGAAAATATTCTGAGAGCGGCACTTGCATATATTGAAGAGTTGAGAGATCACCACATGCCAATGCTGAGAGCTGCGGATTTGCATGAATTGCGGCTGGCTTTTGAAACCGCTAACATGATTATCAGCGCTGAAATGAAACTGAGGGCATCCATCATGCGCAAAGAGAGCCGATGCAGCCACTATCGGCTGGATTATCCTGAAATGGACACTAAAAACTGGAATGCCTGGATCAACATTTACAAGGGCAGTGACGGTTCAATGAAATTTGAAAAACAGCCTTTTGATAACTGGCCGAGCTGATTGATATCCCTCTACCATTACATTGGTGAACATTGCTCCTGATTATCTTTTGTTGATAAAACAATAAAGTTGCCCTATTTAAGCTGCACTCTGACAGCAATTAATGATAGAATGTTACATTTTGCGTAAAGTTCAAACACTCCCATCTCAAATCATTTTCCGGTTCATATAGCTCCATCGCTCTAAGTCCAGTCAGGTCGATTGCGCCGTCGGCGTTGTTAATCTCATTGCATGGTCAAAAAGAGAACACGGCCTTGATGTTTTGGAACAGGGCTCATGATTCGACCGATACGGTTTGTCACAGAGATGGCAGTCCGTGCTGATCAATCACGCTTGCATGATCAATCTTCCTACGTTTTCTTGATTTCGTAAGCAGTCCATCAGCCATATAGGGATACTAGTGCCTTGCAGTTGAACCCGCCGGTAAGGTAACGGGGGTTGATTGCGACGTAGAAACCCCTGGCGCCGTCGGGAACAAAGGGTTCATTCTCTGCTTCTGTCGCTTGTGCCGACGAGTGAATGTGTCTCGTTAAAGATATCTACCTGACTTCGCAAGGGCCTTTACAGCGGTATTAAAAACCTTTTGCTCATGGGTCTTCCGCTTTATAATGGTTTTTGGGGGAAATCTGGGGGAATGGTGCAAGTGGGTCACCCGTATGTATTTCTATGTGTGGGAAGGACCCATTTTTGACGTAAGTGGCGACAAAATGACGCTGTATATGAAGGCAGGTGGCTGAAGGAAGGCAAGTGCGCTATCGGCGTCACGCCCCTTGCAGAAAAGCACGCAAGGGTCGCGCCGCTTGGACTTTGGTTTTGTTGCGGTATATCTGCTTGCGGATCGGGTCAGTTTGATGGTGAAACCCGAACGTGATGTGCCTTGCTCGTGCTTTGGGTGTTTTGCGCCTGGGTGAAGCCCGGAAGTGATGCGCAGGCGTCACGCCCCTTGCTAAAAGAAAAGCGCAAGGGTCGCGCCGCTGGGCCGTGCGTTGCTTTGCCCATTATCTGCTTGCGGTGTCGCTTCGCTCCGTCAAAAAGCGGATAAGGGCATTGATATTTGATGGTGGTGCGCCACGTGAAGTGAAGGCGTCACGCCCCTTGCAGAAAAGCGTGCAAGGGTCGCGCCGCCAACCTCTTTGGGTGCTGCTCCCCGGAAAAGCAAAAGCAAAAGCACCCCGTGATGTGGCTGTATGTCTTGTTTTGTTTCGCCACTAGCGCCCCTGCGTAGGTGTGGTATTGGTACCGGTTCTGGATTGGCTGTGGTATTGGCATTGGTGGTAGTGGTAGTTTCCTATACAGCAAAATGAGACGGGCGTTCCGGCTTCGCCGTCGGGTGTCTTCCGGCTCCGCTTCGCTCCGGTCTTCGGCAAAAAGCCGCCGAAGACTTCCCTCCAGCCCCCCTAACGCTCGCGGGTCAATGACATGACTGTTCGGTATTGCGTGCCCGCGCTCCACTTCACGTAGTTGACTTCCGCCGGGAGAAAAGCACCCGTCGGCAAGAATAACGCGCCCAAGGGCGCGATACAAGATCACGTGAGGGGCAGTTCGGCCCGTCACTCCGCTTCACTACGTGACGGGCCTCAAGGCGGCCTTCCTGAGAGCGCCACGGAAAAGCCAGGACGCCGCGTGTGGTGCAGTGCAACCCGGTCACTCCCAAACAGCGGTCGTGACCGGGTTGCATGGCCGCTGACGGTAAGACGCCACGAAAAAAAGACCTGGGCGCAACGTAAGATGCTGTGCAGCCGGTCACTTCGCAAAAGCCTACGTGACCGGCTGCAAGGCCACTATCGGGGAATGCCACGAAAAAAAACAGGGGGACAGTGCAGCGCCACATGAAGTGCACAGGGCCAGACACTCCGCTCCGCTACGTGACTGGCCCTGAGTGGACGTGAGGAGCCTGGGTGCAACCTGGACGTAAGGTGCTATTCGGCCGGTCACTTCGCAAAAGCCTACGTGACCGGCCTCAAGTCGAGTATCGGGGAGCGCCACGGAAAAACAAAAGCCGCAGGGCCACGTGAGAAGCTGACCGGCGCTCCCGAAAAGCACGGGAGCGCCTAGGCGACGACCTTTCAGTTTGGACGAAATAGCAAAAGCCGATAGGCGTTCTGACGAAGTTGACCGGCGCGTCCGGACAAAAAACTGCCCGGCCGCACCTCGACGAAATTGGGTGCAATGCGTTCATTCAAAACGCTGAAGGAGTCGCGCGGCCACGCCGCAGTTGTATTGGCTGCTCTGCGGCCGTGCTCCGTCATTTTTGACAATGCCCGACCACCACCCCTTTGAGGGGTCGCGCGGACAGGCAAAGTTGTATTGGCTTTGCCAGCCCCGCGCTCCGTGGATGACGCGGCAGCCGGGGCGGATGCTCCGCGCTGAAAATGCTGCCTCCGCACCCGCCCCGACAGCCGCTGAACCTATTTGATAAAAGCAAAAGCCCACCCTGGACGTGTGGTGCAGTGCAGCCCGCTCACTCCGCAAGGGCCTACGTGAGCGGGCTGCAAGTCCACTATCGGGGGATGCCACGAAAAAAAACAAGGACCGGAACAGTGCCATATGAAGTGCGATTCGGCCGGTCACTCCCAACTGGTCGTGACCGGCCTCAAGTCCACGTATGGTTGCGTGCGCCACGAAAAAAAACACGTGCGGGCGTAAGGTGCAGGCCTACCGCTCACTCCGCAAGAGCCTACGTGAGCGGTAGGCAATCGACCTTTTGTGCCGTGACCAAAAAAACAACAGCCGCAAGGGCCACGTTCAGCAACGGAGTACCGCTCCCAAAAAGCCGGGAGCGGTACTCAAGCGACCTTACGGTAAAGCCCCAACAAAAAAGCCTCGGATGCCACGGGCCAGTGCGCTCCCAAAAAGCCGGGAGCGCACTGGCTGTGCAGAAAATCGAAACACCGGAAAGCGCCGAGTGAAAAGCCCGCTGTCTGGACGTGAGGGGCACGCGGCACGGCCCTTGCAAAAAGGCAACGGCCGCGCCGCCGGGAACAGGGTGAGCAAGGCCACGATCTGCTGGCGGATAACAAGTCAGTTTGATTCCCTTCTTTTGTGTGCCCGGCCGCATAAGTCCCTGGGGCAAGTCGCTACGTTCGGCACGGCTGATAAGAGCTCTTATCAGCCGTGGCTTTTTGTCATGCTGGGCTGCAAAAAGCCGCACCCATCCCGCCAAAAACCTCCCCTCACTTCGCTAGACATAACACGCATTATGTCTCCTTGCCCCAGGGCCTCATGCGTCCTCTTGCTCGCTCCGCACGGTCTTTCTGCCGGTGGAGTCGCTTCGCTCCATCAGAAAAGGATAAAAGCATTATTCGATAATACCCGCCCACCACCCCACCTGCTGAGCTTGCTTTCGGGAACCGCAAAAAGCCGCGGTACCCGACGCAGTGACGGCCCAAAAAACCGGGGAAACTCGGGACGTAAGGTGCGTGCCGCCGGATACCGCGCGAAAAGACGCGGCAACCGGCAGCATGGGACGGAAAAGCCGGTACGGGGAATCTGGACGTGCGGGGTGCGGCACCGATCACCAAACAGCCGGTCATCGGTGCCGGGGAACAGGTGGTGAAACGCGACGAACTACTTTCATCCGGGCACGGCAAGGAACTATCTGGACGTTTGGCGGTACGCGAGCGGCAGGGCTGTCGGCACATTTTACTAACAAAGGAATGAATAAAAAGCGACGGGTCAGTTCGGGTACTGGGGGACGACGGATGACGCGGCGGCCGGGGCGGACGCTCCGCGGCTGAAAAATACCGTCTCCGCACCCGCCCCGACAGCCGCTGAACCTATTTGATAAAAGCGGGTGCATCCTGAACGTGTGGTGCAGTGCAGCCCGGTCACTCCGCAAGGGCCTGCGTGACGGGCCTCAAAGCCACTATCGAGATCCGCCACAAAAAAAAACCGACAAACCCGAGGGCCAGAGCGCTCCCCAAAAAGCCGGGGAGCGCTCTGGCGGTGCAAAAAAGCGGACAGCTGGTGGTGTGCCCCAAAATAGCCGTGTGCGGGGTTAGGTGCCGGAGTACCGCTCCCAAAAAGCCGGGAGCGGTACTCAAGCGACCTTTAGGTGAGACGCCATGAAAAAAAACCTCGGATGCCACGGGCCAGCGCGCTCCCAAAAAACCGGGAGCGCGCTGGCTGTGCAGAAAATCGAGGCATTGGAAAAACGCCGAGAGAAAAGCCCGCCGTCTGAACGTGAGGTGCTCGCGGCACGGCCCTTGCAAAAAAGCGCGCAACGGCCGCGCCGCCGGGAACAGGGTGAGCAACGCCACGAGCTGCTGTCGGAATTCTGTCAGAAAAGGATAAAAGCATTATTGATAATGCCCGCCCACCACCCCAACTATTTTCCGGCACATGCAACATGTGGTTTGTGAATCTCACAAAAACCTCGGTAACTGTCGCAAGGCAGAAAGGGAAAGCGCAGAATGACAAAGGAAGAGGGGCGGAAAGAACAGAACGCCGCGCTTGCGGCTGGCAAGGAAGAACTTATGGCTGAAATGGGGGCGGCTTAGTTCAAGGACAGAAGTAAGGGAACATTAACATGAAACAATCAGATGAATACAAACATTGGACAAAAGGATGGACAGGATTTCCGCTTGTTTTCTTATATAAAAATATATATATTCAAATAATGGATGGAACCGAACTTAAAGTACTTGAATGGATCGGATCAGCCCGTAAGGATTTACTGGCTTTGCTGCGATACTTTATACCGGCAAGAGCAAGGGGACCTGAAGATGAAAAAAGACTACGAAAAAAGCAGCGGGAATGTATTTGCCGATTTGGGGTTTCCTGATTCCGAACAGGAGCTTGTTAAGGCCAAATTGACGGTGCAGATTTATCGACTTCTGAAAGACCGGGATTTAACACAAGCCCAGGCGGCAAAACTGTTGGGCACCACACAGGCGCAGGTGTCAGCGCTTATGCGGTGTCGACCCGTTTCGGTGTCGGTAGGTCGTCTGATGGAGTTTTTAACGACACTCGGGCAGGATGTGGAAGTTACCGTAAAACCGGCTTCACGTTGCAGCAAGGGACAGCATGGGCTTATGTCGGTAAATGTGCATCAAGTCTGATGAGCGATAACGATCAAACAAATATCGAGTTTGAAGAAAGCTCCGGAAATGTCTTTGCAGATTTAGGTTTCCAAGATGCAGACGAACTTTTTACAAGGGCACAACTTGGTTTTCATGTCACCAGAATCCTGAAAGACAGGGGGCTTAAACAGCGGGAAATAGCAAAACTGCTCGGCATGGCTCAACCGGACGTGTCCCATTTAATGAATGGACACTTTAGCCGATTCACAACGGATAAACTGCTCGATTTTTTCAAACGGCTTGACAAGAAAGTCACTATCCGCATCAGCGCACATAAGCGGGGCGAGCCTTATCAGGAGATCGGCTTCACCTCGTGAGCAAAGCATTGACCGTCGATTTCAGACATAGCCAGACTTTGAATTTGTTAAATAACACCTGAATAATAGTTCCAAAAGAGGCTGCACCGGCAACGGTGTGGTCTTTTTTTTGTCCAGAATCCTCTCAGATTCCCACCCATTTTTCGTAATGAATGTTTTTTCAGTTCAAATAATACACCCTCAATCAAAAAGGGTTTACGGCTGGTCGTCGTTGGGTGTGCTCCTGCCGGTTTGCCGGTGTCGGGGGCCAGGTGCAGGTCCCAGCTCCAGGCGGCATCCGCCGACCGGGGTCAAGGTTGTCCGGGCAGGGTGTCGTTTCGGGTTCAGGCGCCCGTGCGCCAGGGGTTCCGGTACATATAAATAAACTCATAACATTCTGTATTTATTGTATAGTTCATAAAAAAGAACCCATTTTGCGTATATCGTTCATTATCTTGTACAATGGCTTAATTGCTTGATTTGTCATTTAGTATTATTTTAATTATCTGTATTTATTGTATAAAATACTTATATTGCGGCATAAGTTGGCATGCAGCTTGCATTTTCTTATAGTGCCTGGATGTGCTGGCCAGGCGCAACTTTTAATCCTGGAGGTGCCTTATGCAGCTATCTTTTTTTCCTGCTTCATTGCCGGCCGGATATGTCCGTTTCTATCCCGACGTTCCCACAGAAATTTTTCTTGCCATTGGCGGCGTGCAGGCACTCGAAAAAGTTGGGGCGCACAATATCCTCAGCAGCCACAACGCCCTGCAAATCGATGTCTGCGCAGTCAATGGCGTTACCATGATTCATGTCACGCAAAACGCTCACAGGGCATACGATATTTATTTTTATAACGGCAAGGGGGCGTGCGTGTCGTATGCGTATCATGTCTATCACCACGAACTCGCGGGCGTGTTTCGGGCCGGCACCGGGCTGGTTTCTTTCAAGAAAAAGTACATCGGGCTCAATCCGGCCGTTTACTGTGAAGAAGCCGCGGCGGTATAGTTCTGTCTGTCAGCGGCATCCTTTCCGGGGCGCCGCTTTTTATGTCTCGTTTATATTCAAAAATGAAGACTGCTGTTCAAGAAAAGAATATTGGATATATATCAAGCGATTATGGCCTGCGAAGCCGAAGGCGGGGTTCCCCCATTGCAATAACATAAATGCCACCCCCCCTAAGCCCAGTCGCAGACGCCAAAACGGTCCGCATCCCGCGACTGAAAAACATCAAAAAACACAACAAAAAGGCAGTCAAGTTGTATATACAACATGCACGACATGGCGCTTATCAGGGCGAATCTATGTTGTTACAGTATTATTAAGGGTTGGCAGAGATCTTTCGAGGGGGGTTTCAAAGGGGGAAACGTATAAAAATGATATATCCATTCAACTGCCGGGTTGCTGAATTTCAATTGCGTCAAGCAAAGCCTGGAGTTTCGTGCGCAGGTCCGGCAGCTTGGTGGTTGCAACATCCCAGACGATGGTATAATCAACCCCGAAATAATCGTGAATGAGCCTGTCACGCATCCCGGTAACCTTGCGCCATTCGATGTCCGGTTGTATCGACTTGATATCGTCTGGTAGTTTTTTAGAAGCTTCGCCGATGATCTCAAGGCTTCGAACAAATGCCCTCTTTAACGTGGGGTTTCTGACAAAAGATTCATAATCCGCATCCGAAATCTGGGTAAGGATGTAGTCGATTTCATCCAGGATATGGTGGATGTATTCATGCGGCGATAGGGACACGCTCAACCTCCCTTAGGATATGTGGCCCGATGTGTGGACTGAGAGCCTCCGGTGTTACCAATTCGACTTTGCGTCCCAGGAGTTCTTCAAGCAGAAAAGCAACCTCCATGAAATTGTCGAAAGTGTGCTTTTCCGGCATGAATTCCACAAGAAAATCAATGTCGCTCAAAGGCGTCTGGCTTCCCCTGACAAATGAACCGAATAGCCCGATATTTTTAACGCCAAAGAATGCCAGCTTTTCTCGTTCCTCTTTAAGGCGCTGAAATATGAACGCTTTGGTGTCAGCCTTCTTGATCATTAATTATCCTCCTCAATCCTTTTAAGGTATCAGAATACATTAAATTTCAGTGGGATGCAATGCTATTGCATCGTCCGGGCTATTTTCAAAGCCGTCAGAATCTGGGCACCTTGTACATGTTCTTTTTGATGTACGCATCAATGGAGCATTTCAGCACCCGCAAGCCGCGAGGCCCCAGCCGGATGGCTTTAAGCTTGCCGGATTTGATCAAATCGTAAATGTGGCGCTCGGTGCAGCAAAGCTCCTGTGCGGCTTTGTGAACATAAGTAAATTTTCCGATGGTCATGGTTTTCCCTTTTGCCGCTCCATGAAGGAGCTTATCACCGTAATTTTATTTTTCTTTTTAAAGGGTGCCCGGGCGGCAACTGGCTTTGGGGCAGGTGTACTCCCGATCCATAAAAGGCCGGCACGGATTGCGGCGGCATAGGCGTAAATTTCCGCATCCAGCGCTTCGTTTCGATCCCGCGTTTTCACCCATTCCAGGTATGGAAAACCGCCTTTTATATGCGTTTCGATTTTTTCTGCGGTCAACTGGTGAAAATATTCGTCAGAAACGCCGGTTCATACCAGTGATAACAGCAGGGTCCGGGCGTGGTGTTGTTTTTCAGCCGGCCGTAAAGGGTCGATTTTGCCGTATCCGTTCCGACCGGCCACAATTTAACGCCTTTGGGAATATGCTTGCCTTTCCAGTTCAAGTCCTGGACGGTTGGTTTCCCGAGCACGGGTTTATTGCGTGCGCGCTCGCCTTTTATCGCGAAAATACGGCTGCCCCTTTTCCGGCAATAGCTGTAAACCTGTTGTGTTTTATATCCGGAGTCGATGGCGGCACCAACGACCGGGATATGGACACCCTCGTCCGATACAAAATTATATGCCATCAATTCATCAAGCTGCGTTTCCCATTCCCCATAAATCTCTCCGTGCCAGATCAGCCAGGATTCTTCACCAGCTCCCCATCCGCGTAAAACAACGGCAATACGGTTTTCCTGAACATCAACACCACCGGTGATAAATTTAACGCCCGGGGGCGGTTTCATCGGCGGATAAGGTTCACACCTCAGCCGGAGGTTTTCCCATTCCGGCTGTTCCCCGGCAACTTCAAAGGGTTCCCCAAGTCGGGTATTCACCCAGACCTTCAGGGCCATGGGGTCTTTTTTTGCGTCAATATATTCCTGAGCGATCTGGTGCCAGGATACGAACCCCAGAGGGGACAGCAGGCCGCTGATGTGATACCCGCGTTTTTTTCGATTGGGTTGTCTGGGGATCCACCGGCCTTTTTGCAACATCCTGCTTTTGTAATGCTCGTTGATTTTTTCACGGCAATTCATGCAGGTGTACCATACATCTGTTATTTCGCCGTTTTCCTCAGCGTATTTAAGTCCGTATACTTCGTTACTGGCGGAGAAAATGAGTATTTGCAGGGTTTCACAAAAAGGGCAGGGCACGTGATAATATCGCTGGTCGGATTTCTGAAATTCTTTTTCGATCAGGGATCCGCCTTTTTGGGTTGGCGTGCTGATCTTTAATATTTTTTTCCGGCTGGAGTAAGTATCTGTCCGGCGTTCGGCCAGGCTCACGGGGCTTCCTTCGCCACCGATATCCGGTTCAAAACCGTCGATATCATCCAGGATCAGATATCGGATGGAGATATTTCTAAAAGCCGCGCCAGAGTTGCTGCCGGCCATGTACAGTGCGCCGCCGACAAAGTTTTTTGCCAGTACCGTGTTTCCGCCGGTGCGGCTTTTTGTCGGGTGTACCTTTGCAGCAATCGAGGGGATGCATTCGATCATGGGGGCGATACGGTTCCGGCTGTGGCGCTCCGCCAGTTCGACAGTGGGAAGCATGTACAAAATCGGGCCTGGGGCACAGTCGATGATATAACCGACAAAATTGTTTGCCACTTCAGATCCGCCAATCTGCGTGGCTTTCATGACAACGACGTCGTTTACGTCGTGTTTCGGTAACGGAAAGCGCCTGCATGATCTCCCGCAGATAGGGCGTGCGTTTCGTGCGGTAGTTGCCGGCCTCGCGGGAGGCAACGGTATTTAAAACCCTGTTCTCATCAGCCCATTCGTCAACCGTGGTAAGTGGATCCAGTTCAAGGCCGGCACAGGCGGCTTTGATAAAAAAAGTGCGGCCGTCAATCATCATATTCGCCCCGGATATGCGTCAGCGCGTTTCGGATTTCGTTTTCCAGAATTATCCGGATATTTGCCTCTTTCTTTTCGGCCGCAAGCTGGGCGCTGATTCTGTCAATGATATTGATCAGACTGTCGCGGGTTTTCCGGTACATTTCGAAGGCGCCTTTCCTGACGTCTACGTCCCGGAGCAATTTTCCGGCCCGCTCCTCATAATCCAGTTTTTTCATTTCGGCATTGTACCGCTCCTTTAACGTCCGAGCCGAACTGAAGGACATTTCTGATATTTCCCTGTTTTTTTCGTCAGATTCCGGCGGTTTTTCGGGCGGAGGATCCGGAGGATTCAATCTGGAGATCTTGTTTTGATGTCCGCGATTCACGGGATCGGAGTATTCCCGGATTTTCTCGACGGCGGCTTCGATATCGATGATGTATCGTCTGTTGTTGAGTTGGTGAAAAGTATCGCCGAACGCGCCTTTCTGGTGGAGTTGAGAGACACGTCCCTTGGTGATGCCAAGGCGTTTTGCCAGGTCGGTAATATTTCCGTAATTATCCGGTAGGGTTCGCAGATTGGATTTTTTCCGGGGTTCATTTTTTGCTTTTTTTATCACGGCACCCTGAACATTGAAATTTAAAGAATTTGTTCATGATGATCATCCACACCGCCAAAGCTTATTTGGGCCCGCTTCCCGGTCCGTTCCAACGACTGATAAGCCTCGACAAACTCCATTGACCACCACTTAAGTTCAGTCTCGGTCATGGAGCACACGGACTGCCAGGACCACCTGGAGGACATCAGGGATTGGGTAACAGGGTCATCAAAACCGGGTGCCCTGTACGATCCAAGCTCCCGGATCTGCTTCCTCACAACGGAAACCTGTTCGCTTGCCAGGTCCTGCAGCGTGCTGGCAGGGCCTTCGATTTCCCTGATAAATTCCGCCACGTTCGGCATCCCCATTCTTTCCCTGGTCAGGATGAGTTTTGCAGCCGCGGTTGCAACCTGATCGATCCCATACCTGCGCAAAGCATCAAATCGCAGCGCCAGCCCGGGCTTTGTCACCTGGGCGGAGAAATTATCTGCAAGACCGATCATGATTTCCGAAAACCTTGTTTTGTCCCTGTCCTCCATGGCAATACCTCGCCAAGCGTTGTTATTCCATGCTGCTTTTAAGCTGACAGAGGTATCAGCCTGAATGCGAACTGGAATCATGTGTTGATAAATTCCTCACAAGCCCGGATATTATTCCTCAGCCGTTCAGACACGGGACTTGCCCGATTGTCATAAGCCCCGTTCAATACTTTTTCCATGTTCCTGGGCCCTATAAGCCAATTCAATGTGGCGACAAAATCCTTGACCCGCCCGGTTAAAAAGTCGGAAAGATGAACCCGCCTGAAATACCTTTCCCACCATTCAGTGTCCTGCCGTTCCCGCTTTTCCCGCCACCTTGCAGTCAAAACTCTCTGGCTTGCTTCATTCCAGGATTCAACCCTCGGCAAAGAGGGGCAGCACGAATGATAGGCGTCAATAACAGCTTGATGCCGGCAGGGTTTTGGTTTTTTGATTTTATCAAGAATTGCAGGACGTGACATCGCTTCACAAGCTCCCGTTGTTTCGCGTACCACGTTTTCGATTTCGAATTTTCCATCCGAAGCAGGAGCGCTTTCCCCCGGTGCGGGGGACGAGCCCCCGCTAGGGGGCGATATATTCTTTTCTTCCTTTTCCCTTTCCTCTTCCCCTTCCCCACAGTACAAGTCATGTGTATGCACAGGAGATGTACTGTGATTTAATGAATTCAAGATGTTACATGCCGAAGGCGAGGTGTCTTGTGCATGACCGGTACAAGACATGTGCGAGACATGTGCATGCACATGTCTTGTCATGTGTGTGCACGGATCTTTCAGTGTTTCATCCAGGTCAGGTGCGGGTAATACCGATTTCTGTTCACGCATATTCACAACCTGGTGCTTCAGAAAGGTGGGAATGTACCCATACTTTTTCCCGTCAACAACGTAACTTCGAATCAGATCTACCCTTTCAAGCGCATCGAGCACGCGGTTAAAATCAATATTATCAAATGGCAGGATATCGAGCTTAAGAATTTCAGGTTGCCACCGGAAACGGCCTTCCCGATCCGCAATCATCCAGAATCCCGGAAAAGCAGCCCGCAGCGGCAACCCCGTTTCTTTTTCGGTCAGATAAATTTCCAGATGACGCTGATATTCTGGCTTTATTGTTCGGATCCTTCCCATTTCTCACCGTCGACCTTTTGGCTGCATCGCTTCACCTTATGACTCATCCTGGAGCACACCCATTCGATATAGTCGGCTGTTGGATAGGCAATTTTTCGGCCGATAAAAAAGGCGCCTTTCGGCCCGATTCCTGCAGAATCAAAATTTGCCATGACACCCACTGAATTGCCATCAAGCGCCTGCCGTGTTTTGTCAGTGCGGAAAAGATAGGGCCTTCCCGCCAGAGCTTTTTCAAGCTCAATTCGGATTTTCTCTTGTGATTCTGACATTTTTCTTCCCTTTGTTTTTCGATCAAAATTTGGACGGCTTTTTAAGAAGTCGTCAGAAAACCCCGGCCTTGATTCCGTTCCCAGAAAAGATTTTTTCCTGCCCATCAATCCGTGCCATCAGGAATCCCGGAATCTTTGTCTATTATAGCTTCAACCAGTTCCATCATGCGAGACAGAATTTTTTCGCAGTCCTCAACTGTGTTCGGCATAACGCTGAGTTCTTTTTTTGCCGCTGCATACTCGTTGGGGAACTCAGCCTTTCGTGTCATCAGGTTTTTGTACTGGGGGGTGTAACTCAGGGGCATGGCGCTTGGGCTTTTTCCCGGCGGCGGTGTTTTTGGAGCAGGCGTTTGATGGCCTTTGATGATAGCAGGCCTGCTTGCCTGATCCGGTGCTGTTGTTTCCGGGGCAGCCGGGATCTCTTTTTCATTCGCCGGTTCTTTTTTTGCAGAGGCTTGCTTCGACACCCAGGTTTCAAACGCTTTGATAAATTCACTCCAATTCCCGACTGCCCGACTTTTAAGATCGTCAACGCTGGCACCATTGGCGTTTGCCGTAAGAACCAACAAATTCAATGAGCTTTTCCTGGCCTTCCGGATACTGCTCTGCAGCAAGAATATCAAAAGCGTTTTCGTCAATACGCCCGCTTCCCGACAATTCGGTTTCTGCCGGGGCTTTTAACTGATACTGTTCATTCCCGTCATTCCCGACTGTAGATTCCAGAACAATCGCATCGCTGTTTTCTTCGATGGTCCGGATTCCCTTCAGGTAGTCCGCGAACTGATCCCGCATGGCGAAATTGCGGGCCTTGAACTGCATCATACGATTCGTCCATCTTTTCCACGGGCTTTCAGGTTTCACCTGATCAAAACCGGCCTCTAACGCCTCAGCCCACGAATATGAACCGGTAACCGCTTCAAACCCCTTTCTTTTCACCCGACAGAAAACGTCCAATTGGGTTTTTTCCGCTCACCTTCCGACCATTCCTTGAATTCTTCAAGCAGTCCGGAAGACCGAATAATCGCCAGGGCCGCATCGCCGTAAATACCAGGCCTCCCATTTATGACTGCAATGTTCTGGACACTCGCCATTGGAGACAACCCGATTTCCGCGCCCATTTGCATGGCCACGAAAACTGCTTCCGGGGTTTCGATCGATTTCGGCATCAACCCGGATGCTGCCATGATTTTGGCAAGCCGGATTGCCTCGTCAATTCCCCTCGGGGTAATCCCGAAAGACCGGCTTTGTACCGTCGGTAAACTTGCTTCCATAACCCACCTCCTTTATGCTTTGATGAGTTGCAAAAGGCAAAATTCAGACGGCTTCGTAAAAGTTTGCAGGCAAGGCGCGCAAGGCTGAGGAGTGAGGCGTACATTGTACGCCGCAACGACGAAGGATGAGCGCAACGCAGCATCCGGACTTTTTACGAAGCCGTCATGCTTTGATGATTGCCGATTCTGTTTCATAAATTCGAATTCCCGGAATTTCCCGGATACCGCTCTTAACAGCCTGGTTGACAGCCACCTTATCCACCATCAGATATTTTCCAGGAATCAGACTGATGTCCAGAACATCCCAAACCCAGTCTTTCCGGAGATGCACGGAAGACCCGGTTTCCGAGCGAAACACCTTTTGGACAGGTACAACCGGAGCAACCACAACCGGGGCTATCACTTCGGGTTCCACCGGTGCGGCCGGTTCTCCCTTTTCAGCCGCTTTCCGCGCCTCGGCTTCCCGCTGGGCGTTCAGCTCCGCTGCGCGCATGTCAAGTTCATGTTGTATCTTTGCGGCCTCGATGCGCGCGCGCTCCTGCGCTTCGCGCTGTTCCATCTGGACCTTGGTCATGTGTGCCTGGATGCCGGCCTTTAATTTCCGGTCAATCTCATCTAAGGTATCCCGGAAAACCTTGACGAAGTTGTTAACGGTCTTTACAAACTCACCCGGCGCCTCGATAACCTCTTTGCGCTTTTTCTCGATCGCTGTTGCCAGTTTTTTTGCCTGGCCGGCCATTGTGATGGCCTCGTTCTGGCTGGCTTCATCAGTTACGACATGTGCCATGGCCTGGGCCTTCATCCGCTCGATTTCAGGCAGATACATCCGCCGCAACACGCGACACGCCTGATCTGAATCGTTGATGCCAATTACAGCCGGCGGAGGGATACTCGCTTCAGCCGGTGGATTGTTTACCGCCGCCATAAAATCAAATCCTGATCTCATTCTTTACCTCCCTGTGTTAAAATATTTGTAAGCACCCAGAGCGTTCAAAAACGCCGCCCAGGGTTCGCCGTCGACATCAATCTCGGTCGCTATTGCAGGCGCGCCATTTCTCCGAAGACGAACAGCCAGCCCTCGCCGCACATCATGCCCATGCTTTCTTGCAAGATGGGCATAGGCTGCTATCTGTGGATGCCACGAACGGGAAATACTCATGGGCGTTTTGTAATCGATAATCGTCAAACCCTGGTCGCCCGGGATATAAACAACAGCGTCAGGGTGCCCCATGTATCCAAGGCCTGAATCGGTAAATTCTTCCTCGACAGAGACAAATTCAATTCCCGCCATATCCACCCAATTCAAGAAACTGTCAAAAAAAGGCCCATCACCAGGGTAAAGCGCACAATCCGCCCAAAGCCCCTTGGCAAATATAGCGCATGCCGCATGCACCCTTGTTCCGCGTTCGGCAGCCCGTTCCAGAACCTCCGGACGGATCTTTGAGAAGTCTGAAAATGGCGATAAAACCGTTGTGACTGATGGCAATTTCATGGGGTAACCACCATCCCGGCAAAGAGCAGCAGATAAAGCGCGATTGCAAACGCTCCGGCAGACAACCATTTTTTAATATCGTCTTCTGTCATTCTTCCGCCTCCCTCCTGTTTAACGCCGGTAGTAATACCCATCTCTTACGGCTGTTTTATTGACCCGGAAGCACGAAACGGTAATAATTTGATCATATCCGGGTGTGAAATGATGACCGGAATACCGATTTCAAGACAAGCCCGGACCAGTTCCGACAGAGAGCAGTCCAGTGAATTTGTTGCGCTGTTGACAATCTGAAGTAGCCGGTCGTCAACTTTGATATTCAGGGGATTATTTGTTTTCATGCTTCCTCCATTTCCCCATCGCATGGGACATTCAGAACATTGCATAGCGGCTCCTGTTTCCAGTGTTTTAATTATTTCATCAATGCATCCGATTCCTGTGAAATGGCTTTTTTGATTTCGCTGGGCGAGCCTTCCAGCCAAAGAACCGGGTCAGTGTCAGTGGCTGCGGCAAGGCGTTTGGCGGTAGACCAAGAGGGACGTCTGCGGCCAGTCAAAATATTGGATAAGGTTGACTGGTGGATTCCACATCTTTTTATTATTTCTGTTTGAGATAAATTTTCCATGGTTCTTTGTATTTCATAACGAAATAATATTGTCAAGAGAAATAATTCACTTAGAAACTAAAAATATTGCTATTATATTTCAAATAGAAATTTATTGTGCCTGGAGAGAATAAACATGAGCGAAGCATCCTTTGAGGAAAATTTTTGCAAACACCTCGCGCAGTATATTGAAGCCCGCAAGCCTTTTGAAAAGAAAGGTTACATTTCCAGACTTGCCAAAAAATTTGGTGTCACGCAGGGGCATTTATCAAACGTTATTGCTGGCCGGAAATTTGGCGATGAAACGTGGAGAAGGTCAGTAGCCGATAAGCTGAGACTTGATTATGATGTCATGATCGGCGTCTCCATCATCGAAACCGATCAACCAACACTCCAAAAGCCAAAATCAAAGCAGCCGACTCAGCCTTTCACCGATCACAGCCTCATCGTCCAGGTCAATTCCCAGACCGACAAAGACCGATTAAACAACATCAGCGAATCTTACCGGGGTATCCCCTTATATGAATCCGGCAGGCTGGCGGCTGGTGTGAATGGGCTGGAATTCGATCCCTATGAAGAACCGGCATCGATGGTGGTTGTTTACAAGCCGGAGCTGAAAGGATGTTTCAGGCACAACCTTGCAGCGATCAAAGTGGGCGGGGACTCAATGGAACCGACAATCACAAAAGGTTCAATTGTGGTCGTTGATCTGTCGGACAAGGAAAAGGTTGAAGGGAAAGTCTTTGTCGTGAACACCCCGGAAAGCGGTATTGATACGGCGTCGATTAAAAGAATCCGGAAATGGGAAAAGGGATTTGTCCTGCTCAGCGACAATCCCAACTACCCGCCGGCCTTATCGCCTTTGGACTGGAACCGGCTTTGTGTGGGCAGGGTCGTTTGGATGTGGAGGGACGTCAGGGATGTGTGAAGAGGTCAGTATGCTTTCGGATAGACACCTCACGATGTTATGTGGGCAGGAAACAGCTTGAGCTTTACTTTTTGTCCTGTATCAAGGAAGTGGATAATTCTTTCACATTGGATGAAAATTTGTGACAGAGTTGTGACACTTTGGGTTTTTAACGAAAAAAGGATTTACAGCTTATGCCATAAACCCTTGATTTATTTGGTGGGCCGTGTTGGAATCGAACCAACAACCTACTGATTAAGAGTCAGGTGCTCTACCTGATTGAGCTAACGGCCCGCTGAGAAACAGCGTTAATTTATCTGAGAAGAAATATCAATTATCGTTCGATTTGTCAAGTTATCTGTTTATATAAACATAACATAACAAAATAAAAGATGAAAACAAGTTCAAATCCCTGCATCAGTGTCATTATTCCCACCTACAATCGTTGCTGGATTCTGAAAGAAGCCATTGATTCGGTTCTGTCCCAGAAATTTACCGATCTTGAGATCATTGTTGTAGATGATGGCTCAAATGATGACACAGCAGCGCTTTTGTCGGCATTATGGAGATCAACTCACCGTAATTCATCAGGAAAACAGAGGTGTCAGCGCTGCCAGGAATGCCGGAATATTGATCGCAAAAGGCAAGTATATCGCTTTTCTGGATTCGGATGATATGTGGTTGCCGGAAAAGCTTTCCTGTCAGGCGGATTTTTTTCAGTCGCATGCCCACGCTGAGATTTGTCAAACCGACGAAATATGGATTCGAAACGGTATTCGCGTCAACCCGAAAAACCGGCACAAAAAACCGTCTGGAATGATATTTGAGCCGTCGCTTCAGCTTTGCCTGGTCAGCCCGTCAGCGGTAATGATCAAAAAAAGTCTCTTTGATGAGATCGGTTTGTTCAATGAGGCATTTCCTGCCTGCGAAGATTATGATCTGTGGTTAAGAATCGCGCTTTATTATCCCATATATTTAATTGAACGCCAGCTTGTTGTTAAGCGCGGGGGCCACGGCGATCAACTGTCCCGCAATCCCGGGCTGGACCGATACCGGATTGAGTCCATCGTGCGTATTCTTGAAAGCCATCGGCTGACGCCACAATACTACCAGGCTGCTGTTGATGTGCTGAGAGAAAAATGCCGGATATATGCCGATGGATGCATCAAGCGGGGCAGGGCGGACGAGGCCGAATTATACCGTCAAATCATGAGTCGTTATTGATATTGTTAAAGAAAATGATTTTAATCCGCGCGGATGGGGAATTTGATTCTGGTCAAAGTGCAAATTGCTTTGCAGAAAGGGGATTTCTCTGCTATTTTTTGAATTTGAAGTGGAAGTCGGGCATGGCAGCCGACTTGCTGGAATGTCATTTTCCGATAAGCCATAAATTGAAAGTGCAGCAGACCTAATATGAAAGACGAAAACGGCCTTTACTATTACCCATTTCCGGATAACAAGCGTGTGCGGATGTATGTGCAGGATGAGGACGGTGTCATCTGCTTCAGGTTGTGGAGTGCTGATGATGCCGAGCTTTGGAAAGCCCATGGCTGGATGCCCTATAGAGCCATTCTGGAGGCAGCCCGGATGAACACGCAAAAACATTTTGACCCGAAGCAGGCATATGACATACGGGTGGCGCGGGAGTTGCTCGAAGAAAACCGGAAATAAATAGCCGGTAATGGGTCGTCGGTAATGGGTAAACTTCTGTCCCGTTACCCATGACCCATTGCCGGCTTGCATCAATACCGGTAATGATCCGGCTTAAACGGTCCTTCAGCCGGTACGCCCAGATAATTGGCCTGAAAGGGCGTCAGCCGGGTGAGTTTTGCACCGAGTTTTCCCAGGTGAAGTCTGGCAACTTCTTCATCCAGGAGCTTGGGCAGGGTATAGACCCTGCATTCATGTTTCTGGGTTGCCAGGGCAATCTGGGCCATGCACTGATTGGTAAAGCTGTTGCTCATCACAAAACTGGGATGACCCGTGGCGCATCCCAGATTGACCAGCCTGCCTTCGGCCAGAATCAGGATGGATCTGCCGGACTCCAGGGTCCATTTGTCCACCTGGGGCTTGATATTCTCTTTGACGCACTTGGGGTTGCTTTCCAGATAAGTCATCTGGATTTCGTTGTCGAAATGGCCGATGTTGCAGATGATGGCCTCGTGTTTCATCTTTTCCATGTGGCTTCCGGTAATGACATGGTAGCAGCCCGTGGCCGTGACAAAGATATCGCCAATCGGAGCAGCCTCTTCCATGGTCATGACCTGATAGCCTTCCATGGCTGCCTGAAGCGCGCAGATCGGGTCGATTTCCGTGATGATGACTCTGGCCCCGAATCCCCGCATGGACTGGGCGCATCCTTTGCCCACATCCCCGTATCCGCAGATCACCGCCACTTTTCCGGCAATCATGATGTCGGTTGCCCGCTTGATGCCGTCCGCCAGGGATTCCCGGCAGCCATAGAGGTTGTCGAACTTGGATTTGGTGACCGAATCATTGACGTTAAATGCCGGAAACAGCAGCTCGCCATTTTTGGCAAGATGATAGAGCCGGTGAACGCCGGTTGTGGTCTCCTCGGAAACCCCGCGGATATTTGCCGCGATATTTGTCCACAGCTTGGGATCTTTCCGGTAACTGGCCTTCATTCTGGCCATTAAGCACTGCATGTCCGTGCTGTCGTAAGTCTGGTCCAGAAGGGACGGGTTCTTTTCGATTGCAACGCCCTGGTGGACATAGAGCGTGGCATCCCCGCCGTCGTCCACAATCAGATCCGGACCGGTTCCGTCCGGCCAGAGCAGGGCCTGTTCCGTGCACCACCAGAACTCTTCCAGGGACTCGCCTTTCCAGGCAAATACGGCTGCCGAGCCATTTTTCGCGATGGCTGCCGCGGCATGGTCCTGGGTTGAAAAAATATTGCAGGTGGCCCAGCGAAGATCTGCTCCCAGAATCTTCAGGGTTTCAATGAGCATGGCGGTTTGAATGGTCATGTGAAGGCTGCCCATGATTTTCAGGCCCTTGAGGGGTTTGGAGGGACCGTATTTTTCCCGGACAGACATCAGTCCCGGCATTTCATTTTCAGCCAGCTTCATTTCCTTGTTTCCAAAATCCGCAAGCGATATATCGGCAACCTTGTAAGGAAGCGAAAGGTCAATATCTAACACGACGTTAATCTCCTTTGATTTGTTAAATCCCGGCTTTTTCCCTGAGGATGCTGGATATCTGCGTGTTTTCCCAGGTAAATTCGGGCTCGGTTCTGCCAAAATGCCCGTAGGCGGCGGTTTTTCTGTAGATGGGGCGAAGCAGGTCCAGGTGCTCGATGATGGCTGCCGGCCTCAGGTCAAATACTTCCAGAACAATTTCCTTGACCCGTTCCTTGGGAATCAGGCCGGTTCCCATCATGTCGATCATGATGGATACGGGTTCGGCAACGCCAATGGCATATGCAATCTGAACTTCGCATTTTTTGGCGATTCCGGCGGCGACGATATTCTTGGCCACATAACGGGCCATATAGGATGCGCTGCGATCGACCTTGGAGGGATCCTTCCCTGAAAAACAGCCGCCGCCGTGGCTTCCCTGTCCGCCGTAAGTATCGACGATGATTTTTCGTCCGGTCAGACCGCAGTCCCCCATGGGGCCGCCGATGACGAATTTTCCCGTGGCATTGATAAAATAACGGGTGTCGCCATCCATCATGTGCCTGGGGATGACTTTTCGAATGACTTCCTCGATAATGGCCTCCTTCAGATCTTCATAAGTGACGTCGGCCTTGTGCTGGGCGGCAATGACAATGGTATCCACCCGTCTGGGGATGCCGTCTTCATATTCAATGGTGACCTGGGACTTGCCGTCCGGGCGGAGAAAATCAAGGCTTCCGTTTTTGCGGACCGTTGACAGGCGCTGGCAGAGTTTGTGGGCATACATCAGGGGCATGGGCATGAGCTCCGGGGTTTCATCCGTGGCAAAACCGAACATGAGGCCCTGATCGCCGGCGCCCTGTTCCAGGAACAGCCCTTCGCCGGTATTGACGCCTTGTGCAATGTCCGGAGACTGGTGGTCGATGCTGGTAAGCACCGAACAGGTTCTCCAGTCAAATCCCATCTGGGACGAATGATAGCCGATTTCCTTGATCGTGTTCCGGGCGATTTCAGGCATTTCCACATAACAGGCCGTTGAAATTTCTCCGGCAATAAATACCAGGCCGGTGGTGACCAGTGTTTCGCAGGCGACCCGGCAGTTTTTATCCTGGGCCATGATGGCATCCAGAATGGAATCCGATACTGCGTCCGCAACCTTATCGGGATGTCCTTCGGTTACGGATTCAGAAGTAAAAAAGAATTTTTCGCTCATGAGTTCTCCTCGTTCCATAATAATTAAGTTCCCGTTCGGTAGCCGTCCGGGAATGAAAAATGGTTGTCATTGGGGCGATAGCATCATGTTGTCAATCAGGCGGGTTTTCCCCACTTTTACGGCAAGCGCCATTACCGCGGGTCTGTCGATGATTTCAATGTTCTCCAGCGTATCCGGATCGCAGATGGCAATGTAGTCGATGGCGGTATCCGGAAAAGACTGGATCAGGCCGGCAGCCGACTGGATCAGGACTTTAGTGTCTTTCAATCCATTCTCAAGATGGCTCCGGGTCTGGCAAAGTGCCTGATACAAGCTCAGGGCGGATGGCCTTTGGGATGCGCTCAGGTATGCATTTCGGGAGCTCATGGCAAGTCCGTCGGGTTCCCGGACCGTGGGACCGCCTAGTGATCTGAATGTCCAGATCCAGATCCTGAACCAGTTGCCGAATGACCCTGAGCTGCTGATAATCCTTCTGGCCGAATATGGCTATGTGGGGCTTGACGATATTGAACAGCTTGGTCACGACGGTTGCAACCCCTCTGAAAAAGGCCGGTCTCGAGATGCCGCAGAGGTGAAGCGGAAGCTGTTCAAGGGAAATGAATGTCTGAAAATGGGGGCCGTACATCTCCGCGGCAGTTGGATAAAAAAGAATATCCACCCCTTCTTTGCGGCAAAGAGATTCATCACGTTCAAAGTTTCTGGGATAGGTGCCAAGGTCTTCGCCCGGCCCAAACTGCGTGGGATTCACAAAAATGCTGACCACCAGCGTATCGGCCATGCTCTTGGCCAGTCGCATCAACGACAGATGGCCTTCGTGAAGATAGCCCATCGTGGGAACAAAAGCGATGGTTTTTCCCTGATTTCTCAGCTGCTTTGACCAAGTCTTCATCTCGGTTTTTAACGGTATGATGTCGATGGGTGCCCCCCTTGCAAGTGATGATCTTGTCAATTTCGTGAAATGTGATTTTAATAAACAGATCAGCTTCATTTATCAAGACAATTATCCTGAATAAATCAATTAATTTATCATGAAGCCATAAATTTTACAATTGGGGTTTTATGGCGATCAAGAATGATTACATTGACTTTAAATTGCCGCTTCGATATAAATTTGAAAAATAATGAGGGTGTTGAAAGGAAATGAAAATATGAATGTTGATCAGCATGACAAACAGGCCCGGATTGAACCTGTTCGACTGGGCCTGGAGAGTCAGTTCAAGTTTCGGTGTCATAAAGACGTCAGTTGTTTTACCCGGTGCTGCAGAGGCATCAGCATCATTTTAACGCCCTATGATATCATTCTTCTGAAAAAAAAGCTGGAATTGACGTCAGGTCAGTTCCTGGCCCTGTATACGGTACCGCAACTGCTTGAAAAAACCGATCTGCCGCTGGTCTTGCTGAAACTTCTGGATGATGAATCCAGATCATGCCCGTTTGTCCGGGACGATGGATGTCTGGTCTATTCGGACCGGCCCACCACCTGCCGGTATTATCCGGTCGGCGTCGCCTCTCTCAGCCACAAGGAAGGCGCCGACGATGATGGCTTTTATATCATGATCGAAGAGCCGCACTGCAAGGGTTTTGAAGAGGACAAGAACTGGACAATCCGGGAGTGGCGGCGGGATCAGGGTGTGGATGTTCATGACGAGATCAATGCGGGGTGGACGGATCTTGTGGTTCGCAAGCGATCTTTTCCCATGAATGTTCAACTCACGGAAAAAGCCAAGCAGCTGTTTTTCATGGTCAGCTATGATATCGACCGGTTTCGGGATTTTGTTCTGGAAAGCTCATTTCTCAAACGATATCCGATGGACGATCAAACGCTTGAAGCCATTAAAACCGATGATGTGGCGCTGCTGAGCTATGGGATGACATGGCTGAAAAGCGTGCTTTTTAAAGAAAACAACCAGTTGAGCACCCTTCAATCCTGAGAGGCTCCCGGGTTCGGGGGGCCTTCAAACTGCCGATGCCAGGATAAAAACCGCTCCACCTTGTCCTGGCCATAGGGGGAAAGACCAAGGACGATCTCATCTGTCGACTTTTCCAGAACCGGATGCCCGTGGCCGTTCTTGGAATAAAATTTATCCGCATAACAGATGATCTGCTCTTCAAGGCTCTGCGGGGTCATGTCGCGAAGGGGGATGGGCAGGTTCCCGGACCGAATGTCTTCGATCGTGATTCCCACGCCGACATGGCGTTCGCAGACCTGTCCGTGCCGGTGCCAATCCCGCTCTTTCCAGAATCGCTCTTCCCGCGTATCCGTGGCAGATATAGGGAAGTGCGCCGGTACAGCCCAGCTCCGGCGTGCGGGTCATGATAATGCCGATGTCGTGAAGCATGGCAGCCTCATAGATAAAATCCATGTCCGGATTCAGATGGCTGAGGTTGCGGGCCAGGGCCAGGGCTTTATTGGCCACAAGGCTGCTGTGCTGCACCAGGATTTCATGGACAGCAGAGCCTTTCGGGCAGTTTGCGGCAATCACTTCAAGGGGGTCCATTCTATTTGACGCCCCTTGACTTGCCGGCCATCAGCACCCCTTCGATAAACGGATCCAGAGACCCGTCCAGCACGTCCTGGGCATTGCCGATGTCCAGATCAATCCGGTGATCCTTGACCATTTGATAGGGGTGAAGGATATAGGAGCGGATCTGCCTTCCCCAGGCAATATCATCCTTGGTGTCATGCATTTCCTGAAGCTTGTCGTCCTGCCGCTGTTTTTCAAGCTGGTAGAGCCTGGATCGCAGCACTTTCATGGCCATGTCCTTGTTGCGATGCTGGGATCTTTCCTGCTGGCACGCGACAACGATTCCAGATGGCAGATGGGTAATCCGGACCGCGCTGCTGGTTTTATTGACATGCTGACCGCCGGCCCCGCTTGCCCGAAAAACATCGACGCGGAGATCTTTTTCATCGATATCCACGACGATTTCGCTGCTCAGCTCCGGATAGACAAAAACCGATGAAAACGAGGTCTGGCGTTTGCCGTTGGCATTAAACGGCGAAATGCGGACCAGGCGGTGGATGCCGTTTTCGGATTTCAGATATCCATACGCGTATTCGCCGGTCACGGTAAATGTTGCGCCCTTGAGGCCGGCTTCGTCGCCAGGCTGGTAATCCACGATCTCCATCTTGAAGTTTTTCCGCTCGATCCACCGGGCATACATGCGAAACAGCATTTCGGACCAGTCCTGGGCCTCGGTTCCGCCGGCGCCGGCAGTAATGGATACGATGGCGTTATTAAGGTCGTCTTCGCCATCCAGCATCAGGCTTAAGGAGAGATCCTGGATGCGTTTTTCAATCTGAGCCAGTTGTCGCGCGACTTCGCCGAGGGCTTCCGCATCGGATTCTTCCATTGCCAGGCTCAGCAGGATCTCGCTGTCTTCAAGGTCCCGGTAAAGCGCGTTAAAGCCGCCGACCTTTGTGGACAGCAGGGTGCGTTCTTTTAATATGGCCGTGGTTTTTTCCGGGTTGTCCCAGAAAGACTTGCCGGCGATCATGGCCTCGATTTCCTTCAGTCGTCTTTCCTTGCCAGCTATGTCAAAGATACCCCTTGAACGGTTCTAATTTTTGATTCAGTTCCTTGATGGTCTGTTTGATTTCCAAAGACATGGTGGGCCTCCTTTATGGTTTAGTATCATCGGCCGGGGCCGTACGTTCCGTTCCCGGCATGGGAAAGGAAATTTTTCTGTTTTGGGCAATGGCTGCCGAGAAAAAATAAGAGCATGCTGATTGCCACGCAGGTTAAGGCAAAAACATCGCCGTATCGTGTATAAAAGGATTCTGTTTTTAATGCAGGCAGAGAACGGGTGATCACTGCTTCTTCAAACAGCGGCGTTGACGCGATGATCCTGCCGACCGGATCAATAAACCCGCTGATGCCGGTATTGGCGGAACGTATCAGAGACCTGCGGTTTTCAACAGCCCTGAAAACGGCCATGGAGAAATGCTGATACGGCGCGCTGGTATTACCATACCAGGCGTCGTTTGTCATGTTAATTAAGAATGCCGCCTGGTTTCTGACCATTTCCCCGGATAGATCCGGAAAAATCATTTCATAGCAGATCTGAATACCCAGGGGAAATTCCCCCCAGGCGAGGGTCTGACCTTTTTGGCCGGACTTGAAATCGCCCACTTCTTCGACGATTTTTCCAATAAAAGGAAACCATTTTTGAAACGGAACATATTCACCAAACGGCACGAGATGGACTTTGTCGTATTTTCCGGCAACATTTCCGTTCGGATCGATCAGAAATGCGCTGTTGAAAAAATCAGCCTGTTTGTCATCCTGCCGGATAAAAGACGGGCTTCCGATCAAAAAACTGGTTCCGGTCTCCCGAACACCTTTTATGACCATTTCCGTCGGGCCGGCATTATGGAGAAAATAAAACGGCGCTGCGGTTTCCGGCCAGACAATCAGGTCCGGGTTTGATGGTTTGGCGGATTTGGAAAGCGCGATGTATTTCTGGGTTGTCGAGAGTTGAAAAGCCGGGTCCCATTTGACGGTCTGATCGATATTTCCCTGAACAATGGCGATTTTCGGGGAAGGCGACTTGGATATCCGGGTGTCGATGGAACCGATGCGCCACTGGCCATATCCCAGCATATGAAGTGCCAGAAGGACGGAAACGGCAATGCCGGCTGCTGCAGAGCGGCGTTTTTGCATGGCGCCCGAGGAATGCCTTTCTGAAAGAAACTGCCAGAGCAGAAATCCAGCCACATTAACAGAAAGAATCACAAAAGAAATGCCGTAAACACCGGCGATGTCGGCTGCCTGAATCAGCGTTATCTGACGGTACTGGGAATATCCCAGAAATTCCCAGGGAAATCCGGATAAAAAAAACGAGCGGAGATATTCCAGGGCAACCCATACTGCCGGCATGGCCGATAAAAAACCGACGGGCCGGGTATCGGTCCATGAAAAAGCCGCTGCAAAAATCGCCGGATAAAGCGCCAGGTAGGCGACAAACAGAAAAAGAATCGGCACGCTTAAATAAAAGGGCAGGTGGCCGAAAGTCATCAGGGTATGGACCAGCCAGTACATCAGTGTCAGATAATGCACGCCGCCGGTCAATAATCCCAGCCGGAAACCGTTTTTAACAGACTGTCCCCTGAGCGAAAGCATCAGCGGAACCAGGGCTATCCAGGCCAGCCATGACAGTCCGATACTTGGAAATGATGCGGTCAGCAGTACGCCGCTGAAACCCGCCAGGATCAATTGTTGCGCGTTAATGTTGTTCGACTTCGTCATTTTCCCTCGATGGTGACCGCCGGCTCCTCTCAAAACCGCCTTTATGGGTTCGGTAGTCGTGAAGAATGAATTGTGAAACAGTAAACCGTGATCTGTCACAATTTACATGTTTATCCCCGGGGGCGAAGCCCCGGTGATTTATGAGCATTTACAATTTTTAATATTATCACCAATAGCCGTTTGTCACAACCAGGAAAGAACTGGAACGGCTAATAGATGGCGCATTTTGAACAGGTTGTCACAGATTGACAAATAATGCTATTGTTGATAAATTGATACGTAATGTGACAGGTAAAAAAGATAGATTCGGCAGCTTTTCTGGAAGGGCGGCCGTTCAAGAAAAATTGATTGTGCATGACAGAAAATACTATGATTTCAAGGGATATTACGCTCATTAATGCGCTTGGACTTCATGCCAGGCCTGCAGCTCAGATTGCCATGCTTGCCGCAAAGGCCGTTTCCAGGGTCTGGATGATCAGCGACGGGGAGCAGGTCGACGCCAAAAGCATTATTGATATCCTTTCCCTGTATTGCCCCAAAGGATCCCCAATCCGGTTTGCTGTTGAAAATGCTCAGGACATTGAGACATTGAATGCGATTGCAGCCTTGGCTGAAAGCGGTTTCGGAGAGAATTAACCATGACAGACAGTGACTTTCGGGAAATCATCCTTACCGGTATCGGCGTTTCTCCGGGCATCTGCATCGGAAAAGCATACCTGGTCGATGTGGAAGGGGTCGATATTGTCGAAAAATATCATATCTCTCCGCTCCATGTTCATTCGGAGATCAAGCGATTCAAGCTGGCGGTCAAAAAGGCCAAAACCGAACTTCGCACCATCATAGAGAATACGCCCGATGCGATCAAGGAACACGTCGATATTCTTGAAACCCATGTCATCCTGCTGAAAGACAAACTGCTTTACGGAAAAATCATTGAAACCATTGAAACGGATTTTGTCAATGCCGAATGGGCGCTGAAAAAAGTGGTTTCTTCCCTGAAGGCCATGTTTATGAATATGTCCGATCCTTATTTGAAGGAACGGGCCATAGACATCGGCCATGTATCGGACAGAATTCTGAATAATCTCGTGGGATCTGAAAAAATCAATATTGCCACCATTGATAAGCGGGTGGTGCTGGTAGCTATGGATTTGTCACCGGCAGAAACCAGCCAGATTCAACTCGAACGCGTCAAGGGTTTTGTCACGGACCAGGGCGGCGGAACATCGCATACCAGCATTATCGCCAGGACCCTGGGGATTCCGGCAGTATCCGGTCTGGATCATGCGACAAAAACCATTCGCAATGATGATCTGATCATCGTGGATGGCATTTCCGGCAACGTCATCATTCATCCTTCCGAGCAGACCCTCGTTGCATATGAAGAACGCCGGATTCAGTATGAAAATCGAATGGCGGCGCTTGACCGGCAGAGTCATCTGGATGCGGTTACCCTGGACGGCCACCGGTTTATGGTCATGGGCAATATTGAGCTTCCGGAAGAGATCGTTTCCGTTCTGGATCACGGTGGAGACGGCATCGGTCTTTACCGGACCGAATTTCAATACCTGGGTCGGCCGGATTATCCCGGCGAGGCCGAACTCTTTGACAAGTACAAAGACGTTGTGGAAGTCGTGGCGCCAAAGCCGGTAACCATCCGCACCCTGGATATCAACGGAGACAAGGCTCTGGACCGGCATACGGATAGCGTTGAGGACAATCCGGCGCTGGGGCTTCGGGCCATCCGGTACTGCCTGAAGCATCCGGATGTCTTTAAGACCCAGCTTCGGGCCATTTTAAGGGCCGCGGCTTATGGGAATGTCCGCATTTTATTTCCCATGATATCCGGTTATGAAGAAATCCAGGAAGCCAAAGCCATGCTCGATACGGTATCGGATGAGTTGAAAAATGAGGGAACTGCCCATAACCGCGACATTGAAATCGGAATCATGATCGAAGTTCCTTCCGCGGTTATTCTATCCGATATTCTGGCGGATGCCGTTGATTTTTTCAGCATCGGCACCAATGACCTGATTCAGTTTTCACTGGCCATTGATCGGGGAAACCGTCAGGTGGCCCATCTTTTCAATCCGCTGCATCCGGCGATTCTTCGCCTGCTTCGGCAGACCGTGGATGCGGCTCGGGCAAAAGGAAAAAAAGTGTTCATGTGCGGAGAAATGGCGGGAGATCCCCTTCACATTCCCGTCCTGCTGGGGCTCGGCATTCAGGAATTCAGCATGAACCCCAACGCCATTCCCCTTGCCAAACAGACGATCCGATCCTTGAATGTTGCAGAAACGCGAAGTTTTCTCTGCGAAATCATGAAAGAGAAAACAGCTCAGGCCGTCATGGAGCGCGTTCAGAGGCGATTCGGCCAGAATGGAGGATATGGGGTGTGAGGGCGAAAAGCGTATGTGGGTGAGTGGAGGGGGGTGAAAGCGGTTGGTTCACCCCCCCCTGTTTTATTAGTCGCACATCTCGAATAAGGCTGCTGCACCCATGCCGCCGCCGATGCACATGGACTCGACGCCGTATTTGACACCGCGCTGTTTCATGTTGGCCAGAAGCGTGGCACAGAGTTTGGCGCCGGTGCATCCCAGGGGATGACCCAGAGCAATGGCGCCGCCGTGAATGTTGACCTTGGCCATATCGATGCCCAGTTCCCGGACGCTGTAAATGGCCTGGGATGCAAAGGCTTCGTTGATCTCGAAAAGATCGATATCCTTGATGTCAAGGCCGGCCAGCTTCAGCAGCTTGGGAATGGCATACCGGGGACCAACGCCCATTTCATCCGCTTCGCACCCGACCGTGGTGTAGCATTTGAGTTTGGCAATGGGTTTAAGTCCCAGGGCTTTGACTTTATCCCCGCACATGATGATGGTTGCGGCCGCGCCATCCGTGGTCTGGGAGGAATTTCCGGCTGTCACGGACCCGTTGGCCGCAAATACCGGCCGCAATTTGGCAAGCCCTTCCACCGTGGTGGTTTCCCGAATTCCGTCATCATCTGAGACGATGAAATGTTTCTTTTTTGTATGTGCCGTCCGGTTGTTTGACAAATTTTGCCGCAGGTGTCGGAACGATTTCGGTGAACAGTCCCTTGGCTTTTGCCTCGCCGGCTTTCATGTGAGACTGATAAGCGAATTCATCCTGCTCCTGCGCGGGAAACCTTGTAACGGTTGGCCACGTTTTCCGCGGTAATGCCCATGGAAGCATAAAGATCAGCGCGCGTTTTGCTGTGATCCGGATGCGGCCGGGGAAGATTTCCGCCCATCGGCACATACGTCATGGATTCGATGCCGCCGCCGATGACGATATCGGACCATCCGGACATGACCCGCAGGGACGCCAGGGCAATGGCTTCGAGATCCGGATGAGCAGAACCGGTTGACGGTTGCACCGGAGACTTCCGGGGGAAACCGGCAATCTGGGAGGCAATGCGGCCGATATTCAGGCCCTGTTCGGCTTCCGGAAATGAACAGCCGATCATCATGTCATCCACGTCTTTCTTTTCCAGGTTCGGGGTTTTTTCAATGGCTGCGTTCAGAATAAAGGACAGCAGATCTTCCGGCCGCGTGTCTTTGAATCCCCCTTTGCTTCGCCGGCATCCCGGGGTTCTGACGGAAGTAACGATATATGCATCTCTCATGGTAGAATTCTCCTATTCTTAATTTCTTAAGCGGTTTGCCGGTTTTCAGGATATGGTCAACTCTGGCAACGGTTTTTTCCTGTTTCCAGAAATCGATAAATGCATCGCGTTCCAGCTTGAGAATGGTTTCTTCATCCACTTCGCTGTTGGTTCGCACTTCTCCGCCGCTGATGACAAATGCGATGCGTTTGGCTAGAAACACATCGTATTCGCTGACGAATTTGGCATTTTCCATATTGAAGAGCTCGGCGTTGATCATGCCCTGGGCTGCTTCGCCGAATACCTTGATCTTGCGTTTAACAGGCGGCGCATAGCCTTCATCCACCATTTTCAGGACTTCTTTTTTGGCTTCGCCGATCAGGTAATCCCGGTTGAAAATGATCCGGTCATTGGGACCCAGGAAACCATTTGCACGGGCTTCGGCAGCCGATGTGGATACTTTGGCCATGGCAATGGCCATGAAAGTCGGGACAAAGAATTTGGCCAGATCCACATCCGTGGCGGACTCAGGGATATTGGCCGTCATTTTTTTCCACAGGTTCAGGCATCCCCCGCCGCCCGGCAGAAGGCCTACGCCGATTTCCACAAGTCCCATATAAAGCTCTGCATGGGCCACGATCCTGTCGGCGGTTCCGATGCACACTTCACATCCGCCGCCAAGGGTCATGCCATAAGGCGCGGCCACAATCGGAAAGCTGGAATATCTGGCTTTCTGCATGCCTGCCTGAGCCTGGGCCAGAAACGCATCAATTTCCGCGTATTTGCCTTCCTTGGCCAGGGCAGCCATAAAGGACAGATCCCCGCCGGCTGAAAATGCGCCGGGCATGCCGCCGGCCTGGTTGCCGATGACAAGGCCCACGCCGTTGGCGTCCACATAGTCCATGCATTCCTCCATGAACTGAATGATCTCGCCATTGATGGCGTTCATCTTGGTGTGGAACTCGAAGCAGAAAACGCCGTCTCCAATGTCCACAAGGGATGCGGATTTGCAGGATTTAACAAGCTTTCCGGCTGCTTTCAGGGATGCCAGAGAGATCACATTATCGCTGATCTTGACGTCCTTGTAGGATTCGGAGGCAAAATCATAATACTGAACCTTGCCGGCCTCGGTCTTGTAGAAAGCGGTATGACCGGATGCGATCATTTTTTTAATGCCGGCCGGAACCGCAAGCCCGTCTTTTTCCATTTTGGCAACAGACTCGACAAGTCCGATGGCATCCCAGGTTTCAAATGGGCCCATGGTGAAATTAAAGCCCCATTTCATGCCATTATCGATTTCAACGATGGTATCGGAAATCTCCGGGATCCGGTTGGCCGAATAAATCAGGTTGTGGGACAAGGGTTTTCCAGGCAAAGCGGGCGCCTCTGTCATCGCCGTACAGCACGGCCTTCATTTTATCGGCAAGGGTCTTGGCTTTCTTGGCCTCGGTCAGACAGGGAAAGTCCGCAGGCGCATATTCCACATATTCCAGGGTGGCCGGATCAATGACTTTTCGGATTTTTTTCCATTCAGGAGTCAAATCGGTTTTGTAAAATCCGCCCTGGGTTTTGTTTCCCAGAAATTTCTTTTCGATCATTTTCTTGACAAAATCCGGAATGACAAAGCTGTCTCTGGCTTCATCATTTACAACCAGGGCATGGGTGTTGCCGGCGACATGTCCCATGGTGTCCAGACCCACCAGGTCGGTGGTCTTGAACATGGCGGTTTTGGGGCGACCCAGAACCGGGCCGAACAGGGCGTCCACTTCGGGAATGCTGATGCCGTCTTCCAGCATGAGCTGCATGGCCTTGACAATGCCCTGAACACCGATCCGGTTGGCGACAAAATTGGGGGTATCCTTGGCCCATACAATGCCTTTTCCCAAAATACGCTCGCCGTAATCGGCCATAAAGGAAAGAACTTCCGGCAAGGGTTTCTTCGCCCGGGATGATTTCCAGAAGCTTCATGTACCGGACCGGGTTAAAGAAGTGCGTGCCCAGAAAATGCTGACGAAAATCCTGGCTCAGTCCTTCGGACATGGCTTTCAGCGGAATTCCGGAGGTGTTTGAGGAAATGATGCTGCCTTTTTTACGGATCGGTTCGATGCGTTTGAAAAGCTCCTGTTTGATTTTCAGATTTTCAACCACAACTTCGACAATCCAGTCGCAGTCTGAAAGCTTGTGAAAATCATCTTCCATGTTTCCGATGGTGATCAGATCGGCGTCTTTTCGCTGCATGAGAAGGGCCGGTCTGGACATCAGAACCGTATCCATCCCAGCCTTGACGATCCGGTTTCTGGCAGCCGGGTTGTTTTTCTCCGCTTCCTTCAAGTCAAATGGAACAATGTCCAGCAATAGCGTTTTGACGCCTGCGCTGGCAAGAAGCGCGGCAATCCCGCCGCCCATGACGCCTGAGCCAATAACTGCAGCCGTCCTGATTTTTCTGCTCATAATAGCCTCCTCGAATGGTTGATTTCATACCCCTGTTATATGGAAACGCCAAATGAATAAGACCCGATTCCGACTGAATATGAATGAGTATTCATTCATTTATCAGAGGATGGCTTGCGATGTCAAGAAAAACATTGGCAGGGAGGCATGATGGAATAAATATTCCGTGAATTCAACAGAGTAATTGAGGTTGTCCGGAAAGATATCCCAGAGAAATTCTGAGAAACGCCAAAAAGATGGGCTGTCTAATGGGATGAATTGCAATTCATTGTGACTGGAAGCAGGGCTTCACTTGTTTTTCTGGACAGCTGTTCGAGGTTGAATGGCTTCTGGATAAACCCGTTGCACCCGCGTTTCAGAATATCGGATGCCAACTGGCCAGAAGTCATGGTCTCCCTGCGCATCGTTTCACCGCGCCGATGATGTGAACATCGTGCTGCGGAAAAGGTATTTCGATGTGGCGCTCCCGAAAAAGCCGTTCAATTTCAAACCGGATATGCGTTTCCACTTTGACCATGTGGTCAACCAGGGTCCAGATGCGAAGCTTGAAGATCAGCGCGCTGTCTCCAAAATCGGAAAACAGCACGTCGGGTTCCGGGGTTTTTAAAACCCACTGCGCATTTCCGGCAATTTCCTTAAGGGTGTCAGATACCAATGCCGTGTCAGATCCATAAGCCACGCCAATTGTTATGACCCTGCGGATGCGGTGGTCCTTAAAGCTCCAGTTGATGACCTTGTTGCTGATAAACTCCGAATTGGGAATGATCAAAGAGGCATTGTCATAGGTTTGAACCAGGGTCGAGCGAATATTGATTTTCTGGACAACGCCCCAAACCCCGTTGATTTCCACGGCGTCTCCCACCTGAATGGGCCGCTCGAACAGCAGAATAATGCCGCTGATAAAGTTGTTGAAAATATTCTGAAGCCCGAAGCCGAGTCCGATGCTGAGCGCTCCGAAAACCACCGTGAGGGAAGTTGAGCTGACACCGACCATTCGAAGCGACAAAAAGATGCCGATGGCCCAGATCAGGTATGTGCTGATGGTGGTAATGGAGTCTTTCAGTCCCGTATCCAAGCCGCTTCCGGCCAGGAGCTTTTCCCGAAGCATTCTGCGCCACAGGTGGGTGAACAGGTGGGTGAGTAAAAGCATCAGGGCCGAGCAGGCAAAGCCCAGAAGGCTGAACTGCATATCGCCGATGGGAATCGGATAATTGATGATCCTGAAAAAACCGATGACCACGGCATTTTTACCGCCCCAGGCCATCAGAATGGCGATAAAAAACACCGGAAACAAGATAGCCCAGAACACTCTCATGAGCAGCCACTGCAGGGTGTATCGATCGGATGACTGCTTGCCTGCATCAGAGGAATGCAGTTTCTTAAGTTCCTGCTGCCATTCGCGAAGCGACATCATCAATATTGCGCCCCAGAAACAGGCGATTATGGTAATGCCCCAGGATGAATACCAGTAAATGGCCAGATATCCGTAGCCGATCAGTTCCAGAACAGGCCCCAGACCTGCAATCGCATATCCGGCTCCAGCTGCAAATGGGCGGATTTGGGAGAATCTGTTGGAAAGAGCAGGAATATGCTGTTCCACAGATTTCCAGAATAGGATGTATCCAGCCAGCAGACCGATGCCAAACAGCATCCGCGCCAGAATCAGGAGACTTCCGCTTCCGTCCAGAAACCATCCCAGGCCCAGATACAGGATCCCGAACACACGGATACTTCGAAGTCCAAAACTAAGTCCCCGGCTGATCCTTGACGGAATCGCCGGCAATGGCAGCCGGCTCCATGACCGTATGCCTGCCAGTCCCCACTGGGTCAAGAGCCAGAGCCACAGGAAGTCCGGAGCGATTCTCCACTTTGCAATCTCGGCTGATTCTGCCTGCAGAGACATATATCCGGCAATGAATGCCGTTGTTACAGCAAGAATCAGGGATTTTCTCAAAATGCTGAAAGCCAGATGCCGCCAGGGCGTTTTGACCAGTTTGCCGCTCTTTTCGTAGCTTCGGCAAAATCTTCGGAAACGAATCATTCCCCACAGGATTCCGGAGAAAAAGACTAAGGCAGTCAACAATCTGTGGCCGGCGGTTTCCCAGAACGATCTGGTGCACAATGTCCCGAAATCAGCAGATATCAGCTTCCATGCTTTTTCGAAAATGATTGATATTTCAGCTTCAAGCTGCATGATATTCAACGCCAGAAGCGGCGATGCGCCGCGCTTGAAGAGCGCTTCCTTCTTTTTCAGGGCAATCTGCCGGTTCAGCTTTTCTGATAGATCGGAAAGCGCAGTTTGGGTTTCTTCGAGTTGCAGCTTCAGCGATTGATAGATGTCAAGGATTTTTTCAATGCGTTTTTGTTTGGCTGTCAACAGGGCAATCAAAGTTTGAAGATTTTTTTTCAAAGCACCTGTTACCGGATCAACCGGGCTGACATCACTGATGTCCGCCAACTGCTTTTCATTCAGAGTGAGCTGTTCCCGGGTCTGATTCAGCATTTGGTTGAACGGGTCTGTTTTGTCGGATATTTCCTTCAGATTGACAGCGATGGCATCTCGAGCCTTCAGGGTGTCAATCTTTGCTTTTTCCAAATCCGCCACCGTGGTTTGGGGCAGCAGGAGAATATTTCCATATGCCGACAACTGAACGCTATAAACCGCTTCTGCGGTAAGCGCCTTTTTGTATTTTTCCGCCAGATCGAGACTGGATTTCAATTCCGCATTGTTCTGGATTTCAGCATCGATGGTGATTTCAATGGATTCTCTGTGATTTTTAGCCACTGATGCGGCAGGATTTGTACTGCGGTCTTCAAGGGCAGCCAGGCTGTTGCCCTCCAGGATGAATCCTGCGGCAATCACGGCTGTGAATGTCAACAGTCCCAGGGCAAACGAACAACGCCAGAATGATTTATTCATCCGGCTACCGGCGTAAATCTGCATAAACTATTTCTCCAAATATATAGATTTATTAATGTTTTTTTAAGCTGCGAGCCTCCGGTTTCAGGGCTTCATGAACCTGGCTGAAGCAAATTCATAAGCCTCATCTCATCAGTCCAGCCAAGGCGGAGAGTGCCGGTTCAAGTTTTTGATAAATGTCTGCTGGAGCAGCTTTATATACCAATGGGTCTATCGTTTGACAAAATCAAAAACATAAGTACCTATTATATCATCAACAAGAGGTTGACACAACACTGGCGTGACGATAGGCTTGAATACGATTGCAACCTACTATGAATTTCATATCCGGATAGTTGTTTTTTCTGTTCCGAGGTTTCCATGAGTGAAAACATACCGTCTGCTTCCATCGAAAAGCCCTCATTCAATGACCGTGAATGGCGCAGCTTCAACGTCCTTCATGTTGCTGCCAATGTCATAGGCGCGGGCATCTGCATTTTCTACTTCTACCATTTTGAACCGACAGGGAATCTTCCTTCCCTATACCATGCCTTTGTCGTTCCCGTTATTGTCACCATTTCATTGATCGTGATCGGGATGCGATATCAGTACCAATGGAAAAAAAGTCTTATGGAGTACATTCATATCCTTCGCCAGGGACAAAATGCTCCATTGGATCTGAAAAATAAAGTCCAGCGGCAGATTCTGAATCTGCCTTATGTCTCTGCCGGTATTTCACTGTTGATGTGGGGGCTTGCCTCCCTGTTGATGGCGATGTTTAGGCTTCTGGCCCATCCGGCAGGAGAAGCGCTTTCGGAAAGTATCAAGCATGCGGTACGCGTTTTCGGGGGGACAGTTCTTGCCGGCCTGGTGACCAGTGCGGTCATTCTGTTTACAATGGAAACGCTTTGCAGAAAGATCCGCCCCTATTTTTTTCCGGATGGCAGCATGGCTAAAACGCCAAATGCTTACCAGTTAAAACTGAGAATCCGGATGCTCATCACTTTTTTCCTGACCAGCATTTTGCCGCTGGGGCTTATGGCGCTTCTTTCCTACAACAAGGCCCGCTTGATGGCCTTCATGGATCCGCAGGAAGTATTGAACAGCATGTTGAATCTGACGATTTTTTTGGTGGTCATTGGGATATCCGCCTCGATTGTGCTGTCCCGTCAGTTTGCCCTCAGTATCGTCGATCCCATCAAGGATATCGAAAAAGCCATGATCCGTGTTGAAAACGGCGATTTGACGGCCTCTGTTCTGGTAAGATCCAATGATGAACTGGGAGCGATGGCGGAAAATTTCAATAAAATGGTGGATGTTCTTCAGAGAGCGTTCCCGGATCCAGCAGTCTCTGAACATGGCAATGGAGGTTCAGCAGAATCTTCTGCCAAAGGCCCTTCCCCGGATACGCGGCATTGATATGGCCGGAGCCTGCAGTTATTGCGATGAAACAGGCGGAGATTATTTTGACATTTTTGTGCCGGATTTATCCAGTCCGGACAGGTTCAGCGTGGTGGTGGGTGATGTTTCGGATCATGGCGTTCCCTCGGCCCTGGTCATGACAACTGCCCGTGCATTGCTGCGGATGCGATCGTCGATGTCCGGCAGCCTCGCGCAGGTGATGTCCGATGTCAACCGCCAGTTGTCCCGGGATGTTGAGGATTCCGGCCAGTTTATGACCTTGTTTTATGGTGAATTGGATCGCGCGCAGCTCAAGCTGCGATGGGTCAATGCGGGGCATGATCCTGCCATTCTCTTCGACACGCATACCGGACAGTTCGATGAACTGAAGGGCAAGGGAATGGCTTTGGGGGTTTTTGATGACGCGGGTTATATCCAGTCCGAAAGAGACGTGCTTCCGGGACAAACCTTGATCATCGGAACGGATGGCATATGGGAGATGCACAATCCTGAAGGGAGGATGTTCGGAAAAGACAGGCTTAAGGACATCATCAGACACCATGCCGAATCTGCGGCTGCAGAAATTGTTCATAACATCATGAGCGCTCTTGGAGCAGTTCCGACACCCGCTTGAAAAAGAGGATGATGTGACGCTTGTTGTCATCAAAATTGTTCATAGCTGCAGGCAGGCTGTGCTGAGGGACTTGGAAAATACTAAATTACCGTTTATAATGTTTTCATACTTCAAAAAAGGAGGGTCTGCGTATGAAGACATCGACTTTGGTTCGGAATGGGATATCACCAGAACTGGTGGGCTTGATTTCGCGTTTGGTTGATTTGATTCCCTGGCCTGTGCGACGGCGTGCGATGGGAGATGTGACACTGTTGTTACTGGACGGCAAGGGACTTGCAATTTACTAACATACCGTTTATAATGTCTCCAAACTTAACAAAAAGGAGGCATGAACATGAAAATATCAACTGTGATTCGGAATGGAATTACCCCGGAAGTGATAGAATTGATCGGTCGATTGGTCGATATGATTCCCTGGCCGGGCAGACGCTCAGCGATTGGCGATGTGATCATATCACTTCTTGATGGCAAACCACGGGTTGCGGAAGATGTGTTTGGTTGGAGCCGGAGCACCGCAGAGCTGGGTATGAATGAATTTCGAACAAAAATTTTGTGTGTCAACGACCTTTCTAACCGACGAAAACCAAAGGCGGAGAATAAGGAGCCAAAACTGTTAGCCGATATTCTCGGTGCGCCGTGCAAAGGCGCTGTTTTTCAGCGGGTGCGAATCCCGCCCGGCAACTTTCGCTCCGGCCGGTAGCAATTGGAGCAGTCGTGGAGGTAACGAAGCGGCTGAAGCCTCTGGTGTAGAGGGTCCTTTAAGGGACTTGGCGAGCATGCAGGCCGTAACGTGAGTGAACGCTGAGCAGGCCTCGAAAAGAGTGATGCGGAAGCCGACCCGGCGATATTGCGGGGAAGGCTGTCATTGTTGGTGAAGTGAGCGAAAGTGCAGCCAGCGGTTCCGCCGGGGTATTGGCGACGGCATGCATGAAAGAGGAAGACAGACGCAACACGGGAAGCCCCATCACGTGGTCAAGCGCAAGACCAACCGGAAGCCCGCGAGGGACAGGCCGGGCGAGATGGGGTGGCGGAGAGGCCCGTAGTACCGATGAAGTCGGGTAATGCCGGTGGAGGAAAGGGGCCTTAGTTCAAGATCAACGCAAGAAGTGGCAAGGGACAGGAGATTGGGAAACCTGAAAACTCCGGAAAGTGTTCAGAAACTGCAGACGGCGTTACATGCCAAAGCGAAGGAAGAACCCGGCTATCGATTCTATCTGCTGTACGACAAGATGTATCGACAGGACGTGCTCGAATACGCCTACCGAAGCTGCAAGGCCAACAAGGGGGCAGCCGGTGTGGATGGAGTGCGTTTTGAAGACATCGAAGCGTACGGGGAGGAGCAGTGGCTCGGGGAACTGGCGGAACGGCTGAAGAAGAAAGACTACCGACCGGAAGCGGTCAAGCGGGTCTGGATTCCGAAGCCAAACGGCAAACTGCGTCCCCTGGGGATACCGACGATCACGGACCGTGTGGTACAAACGGCGCTGATGATGGTACTGGAACCCATCTTCGAAGCCGATCTGCAACCGGAGCAATATGCCTACCGGGCAGATCGGGGGGCGCACGATGCGGTACGAGCGGTCCATCGACTGCTGAACACCGGACACCAGCACGTCATTGATGCGGATCTGGCGGCTACTTCGACAGCATTCCGCACGCTGAACTGATGAAGAGCGTAGCCCGTCGGATTGTTGATCGGCACGTTCTGCACCTGATCAAGCAGTGGCTGGTGGCACCGGTCGAGGAAGACGATGGACGCGGTCACCGGAAACGGACGACACACAACCGGGACACCGGACGCGGCACCCCTCAAGGATCTCCCATTTCACCGTTGCTGTCGAATCTGTACATGCGACGGTTCATTCTGGGATGGAAGCAACTGGGGTATGATCAGCGATGGTCAGCGCATATCGTCAACTATGCAGACGACTTTGTCATCTGCTGCAGGAGCCATGCTGACAAGGCAATGGGTGCAATGCGCAACATCATGGAGTTGCTGAAACTGACGGTGAACGAAGAGAAGACGCATCTGTGTCAGGTACCGCAAGAGCGGTTTGACTTCCTGGGCTACACCTTCGGACGGTGCTATCAACCGCGAGACCGGGCGGGCCTATATCGGCACCCGGCCGTCGCGGAAGAGCATCAAACGGATGGTGAAGAGCATTACCGAGGAAACTGACCGATCGCCGAACCTTACTGGATGCCGACTTTATCGTGGATCGGCTGAATCGAAAGCTGGCCGGATGGGCAAACTACTTTTGCCTTGGCCCGGTCAGCTCGGCATATGAAGCCATCAACACCCACGTTAAGCAACGGCTCCGCCGATGGTTATGCAAGAAGCACAAGGTTCGAGGCAAGGGGACAAAGCGCTATCCCGATCAGTACCTCTATGAAGAGTTGGGGCTGATTAATTTGCCGAAGAGAACCCATGACCTTCCGTGGGCGAAAGCATGATGTCTTGTCCGAGAGCCGGATGCGGGAAATCCGCCTGTCCGGTTGTGTGTCCAGCGAAGGCTGGCATGTTCAGCAGGAGACAGTCCTGCCGGGGTAAAAGTCAGAAGCCCCGTAGCTTGGATAGCAGGGTGGCGGGAAACCAAGACTCTGAAGCCTATCGACAAAGCCACCGAGAGGGTGGTTGCGAGTCACCGGGCCGTAACGAAAGTGAACGCAGAGGTAGCCTCGAAAATGCGTAAATCTGGAGGTCGAGCACGTATCCGTAGGGTGAAGGCAGCATGGGGAGTCGAAATCTGACTGATACGACTGTTCCACTCCGGCGGGGTAGTAGCGACAGCACGGTGACAAGGACACGCTGAGCAACTGGAGAAGCCCTCCTCGTCCCGGTGAGAAATCGCTCGGAGCAAGGTAGATCCTATAACCGGCGAACACCGGGAAGTGGATCGAAGGCGAGAGGGTGGCGGATGGGTTTGTAGTAGCTGAGAAGCGGGGTAATGGCCGTGGAGCGAAGGAGCCCTGCTGTTGAAATTTCTCTAACAACAAAGGGAGGCAAGGACGACATGATAAAAGCGTCCAGTAGTTTGCAGGACCTGAGGAAGAGAATATACGTCAAGGCGAAGGCTGAAAAGTCCTGGCGTTTTTGGGGTCTGTACGTTCATGTCTGTAAGATGGAAACGCTGCAGATGGCGTATGAGATGGCCAAGCAAAATAACGGTGCGCCGGGAACTGACGGTGTCACGTTTGAGGACATCGAAGAGACAGGAGTGGAGGCATTTCTTGAGGAGATACGGAACGAACTGATCCTGGCACCTATCGGCCCACCCGTAATCGAAAAAAGGAAATACCCAAAGGGGGTGGTAAATTCCGAACCCTAGGGATTCCGGCAATTCGAGACCGGGTGGTGCAGGGAGCACTCAAGCTCATAATGGAGCCGATCTTTGAAGCGGATTTTCAAGAGGGGTCGTTTGGCTACCGACCAAAGCGAACGGCACATCAAGCGGTAAATCGAGTAGCAGAAGCAATTGTGCAGAACAAGACACGCGTGATTGATCTTGATCTGAAAGCGTACTTTGACACGGTTCGACATGAACTTCTGTTGAAGAAAGTGGCGCAACGAGTCAATGATGATGACGTGATGCACTTGCTGAAACTGATGCTAAAAGCCGGCGGTAAACGCGGTGTGCCGCAAGGTGGCGTGATTTCGCCGGTGCTTAGCAATCTTTATCTCAATGAGGTAGACCGGATGCTGGAACGGGCGAAGGAAGTCACACGTTATGGACGATACACGTATATCGAGTACGCACGATTTGCGGATGATATGGTGATCTTGGTCGATGGGTACCAGTGGAACTGGCTGGTGAAGGCGGTGGACAAACGACTTCGGGAAGAATTTGCCAAACTAGAGGTTGAAATCAATGAAGAGAAAAGCCGACAGGTGGACCTGACTCGGGAGAGAGTTTCGGGTTTCTGGGGTTTGATTTTCGACGCATCCGTACTCTGAGAGGTGTATGGGGACCACATTACGCCGAAGCATGAAGAAGCGTACGGCGCTATTGCAAAAGCTCAAGGAAATGTTCCGTACGCTTTCAGTCACAACCGGTTGATCGAGTGATACATCTGATCAATCCTGATTTTGCGTGGCTGGGTTAACTACTTTCCGATTGGGCACTCGAGTCGGTGTTTCGACTACGTGAAGGACTGGGTGGAAAAGAAGGTGAGGCGACATTTGATGCATCCCGAAAACGACGGGGCTTCGGCTGGCAGAGGTGGAGTAGGCAGTGGATATACGAGAAACTGGGGCTGTTTCAGACTACCAGGTACGGTACATCACAGAGACGAAAGCAATGCCAGCACGATAGGTCTCATAAACCTTGATGTGAAACAACAGGAGAGCGTAGTGCGGGAAATCCGCATGCTGCGTTCGACGTGGCGGGTGCTGGAAACGTGGCATGGTCGAGATGTTGTGACACTCGCAGACGAAAGGGCGAGACAACAGGGAAAACAAACTTCGACCTAAACCGGCGCGCCAGTTCTCGACCCTACCGATGCGGCGGGAACTGGAAACGTGGCATGGCTGGGATATTGTGACACTCGCAAACGAAAGGGCAAGTCAACGGGGAAAACAAACTCCGATCTAAACCAACGCGCCAGTTCTCGACCCTACAAATTATGGAACCTCGCAGTCAGTCAGAATCCCGGTTGAGGACGACACTTTTATACACGAATATGACGGCAAAAGCTGTATATAAAGCCCTTCTGCTGAAGGGATGGTCCGAAGAGACATTGCCGACGTTGCAAACGATTTCCAACATATTGAACCGTCATGGTTATCGGTTACGAACTGTGGAGAATACGAAGGTTCAAAAAAAACTCCCGAGACGGATGCCATCTTCGATAATGTCAGGGAAATGAACGCGTTAGCAGATTCAGATCCAGAAATTTTGAGGATAAGCATAGATACAAAAGCGACCGTCAATATCGGTGAATATTCAAGACACGGTCGTTCGCGAGGTCTCGAACCTGTCAAAGCATTGGATCATGACATGCGGATGAAAGAAAAACTCATACCTGGCGGTATCTTGGAGCCAGTGAGCGGCAGGGCGTTTCTCTTTT
>CAVPHN010000021.1:0-20629 GCA_963704205.1 uncultured delta proteobacterium | reverse complement strand
AGATCAAAAGTCCCATCACCCAGATGATGACGTTCAGCGAACCGCCGATAAGGGCCACCACAGCCAGAGCAACCAGTACAACCGGCATCGAGAGGCGGGCGGTTATCAAAAATCCGACGATCATATCCACCCTGCCCCCGAAATAGCCTGCCGCAATACCGAGCGTTGTTCCGATAATGCCGGAGATCAGCATGGCGGCCCCGCCCAAAAGAAGCGAAATGCGTGCCCCGTACATGAGCCGGCTCAGATAGTCCCGTCCCAGGTTGTCGGTCCCAAGCGGGTGATCCCAAGTGCCTTTTTCATGCCAGACGGGATTGATCAAACGCCGGGAAAGGTCTTGATTGTAAGGGTCATCAAGGGGCCAGGACCGGGGCCAGCAACGCGGTTATGCTGATTATCAGAAGTACGGCCGCACCGATCAGAAAGCCCTTATGCTTCAGGGTGCGGCGCACCATAATCTGGCGCGGGGACGGATAAGTGATTTCAGGGATGGACTGGGGCACCGTTTCCGCTCCTCATTGAACCCGCATGCGCGGGTCCAGGAATGCATTCAAGATATCCGCGCAAAATGTCAGGACCACATAAAACATGGATACCATGAGCACAATCGCCTGCACCATCGGCAGATCCGACCGCGCGATGGACTGGTAACCCAGATAGCCGACACCGTTGATGGCAAAAACGGTCTCGATGACAAGAGAGCCTCCCAGCATAAAGCCGAACTGCACGGCTCCAAGCGATACAACCGGAATGATGGCGTTTCGCAAAGCGTGCTTGAACAAAACCCCGCCTTCCCGGATACCCTTGGCCCGAGCCGTGCGGATGTAGTCGGAAGCAAGCACTTCAATCATGCCGGATCGGGTCAGTCGCATGAAGGCAGGCGTTGCGTAATAGCCAAGGGCAATGGAAGGCAGGATGAAGTGCCGCCAGGTAGCACTGCCTGAAATCGGCAGCATGCGCAGCATTACCCCGAACACGATGATAAGCGCAAGCCCGAAAAAAAACGACGGCATGGCCTGGCCGAGAACGGAAACAGTAAGCGCAAGCCGGTCGATCCAACTGTTGGGCCGCATGGCCGCAAGAATGCCCATGGGAATCGCCAGTACAACGGCAAACACCAGGGCGCAGGCGCCAAGGGTCAGGGTGACCCCGAGGCGGCCTGCGATAATCGCACTGACCGGCTGTTTGAAATAAGGGGACTCTCCGAAATCCCCTTTCATGGCCCTGGCGACCCAGCCGGCATACTGAATCATCAAGGGCTTGTCCAGACCGTATTTTTCACGGACAAATTCGACCTGGGAAGCCGTTGCAGCCTCGCCGGCCAGGGCCACGGCAGGGTCTCCGGACAGCCTCAGGAGCATGAAGCTCATGAAAGAGACCGTAACGGCAACCAGCGCGGCCAACAGCAGTCTTTTAACGGTGTATGCGAACATGTTTTATAAGCTTGTTATTTCCACTTCGTCATGAAGAAACGCGGCACGGCATCCACATGGGGCGTGAAAACCAGATTATCCGTAAATGCATAATTGGCCACATAGGAAAACAGCGGTGCCCAGTAAGCCTGATCTGCGATGCGCTTAAGTGCCTTGGTGTAAGCCGTCTTTCTGACCTGTGGATCCACGCTTGTGTCTCCTTCTATCAGCCAGTCGCGAACCTGGGGATCACGGACGAAATCCTCTCTCTCGAATTTGAAATAATGCCCGGTAATGGCAGACATGTCGTTCATGCCGTATGATCCCCAGGTCATTTTGATAAACGGAGTCTGGTCCGCGACGCTCTTCTCTCGCAAGGCTGAATACTGCAGATATTTCATGTTGGCCTTGATCCCGACCTCCCGAAGATAACCCACGATCGCCTCCAGATAGATCCTGTCACGGTACCCGTAAATTTCAGTCTCGAACCCGTCGGGATATCCTGCCTTGGTCAAAAGCTCGCGGGCCTTGCCCGGGTTGTAGTCATACTTCATGACATCCTGATCACAGCCGAACTGGGTCGGAAAACAAGCCGTATCCACCACGCGGGATGCCGGGCCTACCAGGTTTTTGGCGATGGCAGCCCTGTCGATGGCGTGGTTGACGGCACGTCGGACCTCAAGCTTGGCAAATGGGGATTGTCCGCAACGCTGGGCCGCATCCATCTGCAGAAAGGCAATCCGCATATCCTCGCCGCTGGTTACCGTAATTCCGGGTACTTTACCCAGCTTCTCAAACTGATCCGGAGGAACCATGTAGATCCAGTCCACACCGCCGGTCATGAGCTCTGCGATCTGGCTTGTCATCTCGGGAATGGTTCGCTGCACGATGGTACCGATGGAAGGCTGGCCCTTGGGGCTGTCCTTGAAGTATTTCTCATTCTTTTTGAAAACAATGCGTTTGCTCTGCTCCACTTCAACAACTTTATAAGGACCGGTTCCAACCGGTTTCAGGCCGAACCCCTTGGGGCCTTCCTTGGCGTAGTATTCGTTCGGATAAATCGGCACATTTCCGGAAAGATATTCAAGGGCGGCCGGAAATTCCTTTTTCAGATGAATCCGGACGGTGAAAGGCCCGGTTTTTTCAGCGCGCTCCATCCAGTCCACATTCTGCTGCACCAGTACCTTGTTTTCCGGATTGGTGACGTAATTGATGGTGAATACCACATCGTCGGCGTCGAAAGGCTCGCCGTTATGAAAGACGATGCCCTGGCGCAGCTCAAACTCGAGTGTTTTTGAATCAACCCATTTATAGGATTTGGCCAGCAGCGGCTTGTACTCCATGGTCACCGGGTCACGAAAGAGAAGATCATCGCAGATATGGCGGCTGACGATCATTCCCTCTCGGGCCGTGTTGTAATACCGGTCAAGGGTTTCCAATTCCTTGGACCAGGCAAATGTCAGCGTGTCATCCTTTTTGCCGGCCATGGCCGGGGATGCGATCATCGCAGCCAGGGCCAGTACGACCAGAACCCCGGAAATGTAACGTTTGGAAAATGATGTCATTACATGCCTCCTTTTGGTGTAACAGGTTTACGCCGTATGGATTGTTTCGGTTCCCCGGTGAGTATGCGGGATACCGCCTCAAAAAATATATCAACGCCGATAGAAAGCACATCCTCATCAATATCAAAGCGGGGATTGTGAAGCTTATGAATGAAACCCTTGTCCGGATTGCTGCACCCCAGGCGCATGATGGCGCCGGGGCAGGCCTGGGTGAAATAGGCAAAATCTTCCGAGGCCATGATAGGCGGAAGGTAGGCGGCTTTGCCTTTTCCAAGAACCGTTCGCGCAGCCGACAGCAGCAGGGCCGCGGTCGATGTATCATTGATCAAAACAGGTACGCCCTGCTGGATATCCAGGCGGCAGGTAACGCCAAAGGCCTTCTCAATCGCCTCTGAAATATCTTCGAGCCGCTGCATGACAAGACTGCGCGCCTCGGCGGACAGAGCCCGGATACTGCCCTTCAGTCTTGCGGTTTCGGGAATGACGTTGGCAGCCTCTCCAGCGGCAAAAGCACCGACCGTAACCACGGCCGGCAGCGTCGGTGGAAGGCTGCGGCTGACGATTGTCTGGATCTGTGTGACAAAATGTGCGCCTGCAACGATCGGATCGATGCATTCCTCGGGCCTTGCCCCATGTCCCCCGCGCCCGGCGATATCAAGCACGAAGCGGTCCGCCGAAGCATAGCCCAGGTCTTTGAAGACGCCGGCCCGGCCGACTCGCAGGTCAGGCGACATGTGTCCGGCGAAAATGACATCCACCCTGGGGTTTTCAAGGACGCCTGAATCGATAAGGGCTCTGGCCCCTGCCCCGCTTTCCTCGGCCGGTTGAAAAATGAGTTTGACGGCTCCGCAGGCACGGGTCATCAGCTTGGATTCGGAAATTTTTCTGGCAACACCGAGCATGATGGCGGCGTTGGCATCATGGCCGCAGGCGTGCATCACTCCCTGATGCCGGGAACGGTACGGCACATCGTTTAGCTCTGTAACCGGCAGGGCATCGATGTCAGCGCGCAGCCCGACAACCGGGCCGCCTCCTGTGCCCTGCATCAGTCCGATGGCCCCGGTGCTGCCGGGAACCGGACGTACGTCCCAGCCAAGGCCAGAGAGGATTTCTATGATACGTTCGGTGGTGCGGAATTCCTTAAAGGCAAGCTCCGGATGAGCGTGCAGATCGTGTCGGACTTCCCGGAGCCATTCATGGGTATTGGCATTTGTTGAGGGCATTATCGTTTTCTTTCAGTCCAGGCAAATAACATTGAAAACGGTTGACTTTGTTTGACGGGAAAATCTAATATGAAAAAGATATTTCTGAAACAATTATATCATCAATATTATTATTGCAACAACTATTTCATTTTATGATGACCGACCAGATTTCAAACCGGATTCACTCTTTGAAGAAGCTCACCCCCAGCGAGCGTGCGCTGGTTGATTTTTTGTCCAGCAATGCCTCCCAGGCGGTATTTGAAAACGTCACATCGCTGGCTGAAAAAACAGGCGTCAGCAAGGCAACCGTGGTACGCTTCATCGCAAAGCTTGGGTATGAGAGTTTCAGCGACCTTCGCAAGGAACTCCAGGAAGACGCCAGGATGATATTCGAATCCCTGCCCACGCGCTACACAATGAAGAAGAAAGAGCTTGATAAAAAAGGCGAAGATGTCCTGGCCCGAAATTTCAAAACCATCATCCGCAACCTTGAGCACACCAACGCAACCATCGATCGCAAAGCCTTCCACCGGGCGGCCGAGATCATTCACGAAAAAAAAGGAAACCTTTACGCATGCGGATTCAGGACTTCTCATGCCCTGGCCCAGATGTTTCACATCATGATCAAACGCATCCGGCCGAAAGCCTTCCTCATTGGCCCGCAGATCACCATGATGCCGGACATGCTCCTGGATGTGACGGCAGAAGATGTACTGGTTGCAGTTTTTCGCCACCCGTACGCACGGCAAACGGTTCGTATCGCAAAGCGCTTTGCGGACGCCGGCGCACAGATTCTACTCATTACGGACAGCGATTTTTCTCCGCTGGCGGACCGGGCCACGATTCAGATCGTGGTAACATCGGAGGGACTTTCGATTTTCAGAAGTTTTACGGCAGTCACGGCAGTTCTGGAAGCATTGCATCTGGCGGTTCTGCGCTTGAGCGATCAAAGCCCCAATGAGCGGCTGGAGGCAGCCGCAGCGCTTTTCGAAGAATTCGATACCTACTGTATTCAGCCGAACAAGTCATATCACCGCACCCGTCCGGGCCCGAAAAAGCCTGGCCCCTGAATCTCATCTCCATGTCAGCCTGAATGTGCTGAAGCCGGAGCGATGGCAGTCCATCGGACTTTTAACAAAACGGCATTCCGAAATCCTGCCCGAACACACATCGCTGTCTGTCGGTAGATAGCAGCATCGCCGGCTCTCAAAATCGATATCAAAACCAAAGCGTTCCGAAAAGGATTTGATCCGCAGCAAATCCAAGCCGGCACCGCCCGCGTTGAATGCATAAGGTGATTTCGACGCATAAAAATCCGTCTTTTGGGTGTGAAAAAAACCGCCAAAAAGGATTTTCTGATTTTCAAACGTTATGCCGACACCATAATCATGTACCTGAATACGTGTCATACCCTCTTCCCTATATGTGGATACGCATATCCTGCCTTCGTCCGGAGTGTTTTCTATGGCGTTTCGCAACAGCCCTTCGCTGACAATGGACAGCGTTTCGACATCGGTGACCAAATGGATCGGGCGGTCGAATTCCCTCTCAATTTGGATATTGCGGTGTTTCGCCTTCAATGCGGTCCGTTCACATATGCCATCCAGAAAAGAAGATAGAAAAATCGTTTCCATTCTGGGCTCCTTAATTTGAAACAGATCAGACAACCGCAAGGATATCAGATCAAGGCTTTTTTGCAGACTTTCGCCATGTTCCTCGCCCATCCCGTCGATCAGATCCACAGCTGTTTCGATGATATTCAACAATCTCTTTTGTTCTTCAATTGCCGATAGTTAAAAATATCATCGATTTTCCGCTGTAAATTAAGGAGACGATCCACATTTCGAAACCCTCTGTCGAGGGTCCTGTCCAGCTCTTTTAAGCACGCGTTCCCAATCTTCTTTCTAACAATTTGCAGCACGCCGGAAATGATTGCAAGGGGTGTTGTCAACTCGTGCGACAAATGGTTGATCGCCAGCTCTTTTGCCTTGAGCATCAAATTCATTTGCTCGTATATCATGGCATTCTCCAGTGCGATGGCGATAAAAGGAGACGCCGAATTCAACAAAGCGATATCATCAGGCCTGAAATCGCCGTTTTTATTATTAAGAACCTGGAGGGTGCCGATGCAGATTTTGTTGCGGTTGATAAGCGGTATGCAGAGAACGTTGCGGGTTTGAAACCCGGTTTTCTCATCGATTTTATATAAAAACGCGGGTCATTGTAGGGGTCGTTTATCATCAATGTCTTTTGATTCTGAAAAACCCAGCCGGCCAGGCCGCCGGAAGACGGGATACGGATTTCACCTTTTCTAAGATCTGTGCCCATCAATGACCACAACTCATCCCGTTTTTCATCATATAGAAAAATGGAACATCTTTCGGTATTCAATGCCCGATTTATCTGATCCGCAACAACCGGAAGCAGTGAATCAAGATCTACCTCGGAGGTGATGAACGCACCCAGTTCCAGCAGCAACTGGTATTGGTGATCTATTTACATCCGTGAACAGATCATTTCCCATATCACGCCTCGACAGGTTCAACTCGATGTACATTGCCAGCGACACAACGCATAAATACCTCTGCCTTGTATTGACTTATAAAATTTCTTCAAGCTCTTCCTTTGTAAATTCGAAGAGATTAGAAAAGTCCCGCCAGAAATCCTTGTCATTTTTCCTCCAATCCTTACCAAATTTTTGGTCAAAGGAAGGCGACAAGGTCAAGAACCATTTGCCGCTTTTATCGCGTCTGGAAGCATTTGCCTCAAAGAGTTCCGCGAGATACTCAGCAATATAAAAAATATTGTCTTTGGGCAAATAAATGCATGCACCGTTTTTGATGGATTTTTTAAAATTATCAGCGCTCAGTGCATGCGCCGTAAGTATAATGGCAGGCAGTTGCTTCTCGTTGGCAATCTTTAAAAGCTGATAACCATCCACCCCCATGATATCGAGAATGACCGCATCATATTTATTGTGGACAATAAGTTTTTTTGCAGAATTAAAATCCATGGCGCTTTCGATCACGCACTTTTCAAGAAGATCCTCGATTGTCTCGATAATATCCTTCTCATCATCAACGATAAGAACTCTTTTGCCGTCTAACAGATTCATATCCATGGCTTATCTCCTTATATTAATTATTTCGTTCGTTGTGCCTGCACCGGGCATGTCTGTCAGCTCAGACAACCACCGCACGCATGTTGATGAGGTCTTCATCTATCAAGGTTTGTCCGCACCCCCTCCAGTTGCTCCAGATCCCATTGCAGATCCATCTCCCGGAACATGGTTTCGGCTTTGTCGAGGTATTCCGATGCGCTGATGCCGTTGAGTTCCTTGAATTTGCTTTGCGGCTCCTGCAGGCGTTTGCCCACTTCCATGTATGTCCGGGACAGATCGGGGCGCGCCCCGAGGCGTTCGCCTTCTTTGATGGACTTGTCGAACCATTGGAAAGCTTTACGCTGCTTGCCGACCAGCCAGTAGTACTGGCCCATCAGGCGATAGTTCCAGGTGCGATGGGGGGCATATTTGTCGGCGTTTCTTACGGCCTGTCTTCCGCTCTTGCGTGCGGCCTTTGCCTGTTTTGAAATCAGTGACCGGGAATCACCAGCCTATCGCATCTTCCAGTAAATGGAGATCGAGCATGAATTGTCCCAGCAGACTGCTGGACAGATACCAAGGGGACCAAAAGGACTTCTTTCGCCGGCTTTGCTCTGCAAGTTCCAGGGAATTTCTGGCCCCGATCACATCTTTCATCAATACTTGAGCTACAGCTTTCCATCCATAACCGTGAAAATCCTCAATCTGATCCATCTTGACAGAGAAAGATATCAAGTCATTTGCTGAGTCTATTGTCTGAAACAATGAGCGGCAAACGGCGAAGAACTCAATATAAAGTTGATATTTAGGGGCAATCGGCCCGTATCCATATTCTTCTTCCAAAAAAACAAAATCCTCTAACAATTCTTTAGCTTGCATGAATTTTCCCTGGTACACTTTGAACGATGTATGATGTAACAAATACCCTCCAGTATCATAAAACTCGCCCTTATTCGCACCAGCTATCAATATTAATTTGTCGTATTCAGGCAATTCAGTCCATTTCCCTGAATACAAAAAACACACGCTGATCGCAAACTGATGAAAAGTAAGATCACTGATACTGTGTTCATCGACTAATGGCAATGAGACGCATAGGACACGATCGAGCAATCTGAACCATCCGGCATACGCAAAAAGAATACAAAGGGATAAATTAGATTCTGCCGCAATGTCCAGATACGCTGGATCATATCGGAAACTTTCCCTCATCACTGCTATAGCCTCTACTACCATTGTTTCATGATCAAAAAACGACATGGCCCTGACCTTCATTTTGGCCAGATCGAAAAACTCATTCGCTCGTTTATCCGCAATTTTATTTCGCCCGGTCCAAGGCAGATAGAGCCTTAACATTATGATCAACAAATCGATGGCGAACTTGACCGTACGGCGCACCCGGTTCCTGGGTGACCGCCTTCCCCATCGATTAAAGGTTTTATCAATGTAATGCACGGCTTCTCTGAACTGTCCTCTGCTGAGGTAAGCAAGTGAGATGTTTTTCTCCAATCCCGCCAGCTTTTCCAGATCTGCCGTTTGGTCATGTTTATCGGTGTAAAATTGCAGGGCTTGCAGAAAATAGGTAACGGCCTCACTGGAAGCCGATGACCGTAAGGCTTCCTCGCCGGCTTTTACGATGTACTCCTCCGCCTTTTCCATGATATCGGCCCGGCTATAGTGCAGGGCAAGAACACCATAAAATTCATGGAGCCGCTCCGAGAATAGCTTTTCGATGGATTCCGCAACCTTCAGGTGAAGCTGTTTTCGCTGCTGCATAAGGGTGGATTCGTAGGCCGCCTCCTGAGCCAATGCATGTTTGAACAGGTATTCCAACTCATTCATCTGAATTCGTTCACGTATCAGTTGAATCTGCTTTAAATATTCCAGTTTGTTGTCGAGACCCTCCACACGACTGACCACATCAGCAAGGATGCGGTAAAAGAAACTGCGTCCGATCACTGATGCCACCTTGACGACATTGCGGCTTTCCTCGTCGAGCCTGTCAATTCTGGCCATCAGAACGTCGTTGATCGTCGGTGGAATCACAACGGAGTGGATTTTATCGGTTATCTCAAACCCGCCGTCTTTCATGATAACGGCACCTTCGTCAATGAGTCCGCGCACCACCTCTTCGATAAAGAAGGGATTTCCCCCTGCCCGTTCAATGATTTGTGTCTTCACCCCATAATGCAGACCCTTGATACTCAGCATATTGTTGATCAGGGTCTCGCTGCTTTGGGGATCAAGCGGTTGAAGGACAAGTTCGACCAGAAACAGGTCCGTCATCCGTTCCTTCAGGTTGCCGGGATTTTTATCCGCACTGTTCCAGTATCCGGGGCGGAATACATTAATGAAGACAACCTTCTGGTTTTGCGACAGCCGGTAGAGTGCATCGATCAGAAGCAGTGAACTGGTATCAGCCCAGTGCAGATCTTCGATCACGATCACCACTGGAATAATCTCAGTGGAAAGGATCAAAAGCTCCCGCACGTTTTTAAAAATCAGCTTTTCCAGGGCTTCCCCCTCGATGCCCTTTATCCGCTCGGCATGTTTTCCGGAAAGCTTCATGCCCATCAAGGTCGCCACAAAAGGGAAAATCTCATCGGCCTCGTCCACAGACACCCGCCGAATGGATTCCTGCAGCTTGTTCATCGCTGTGGCTTCACCGTCATCCTCCCGGATACGCGCCCAGTTCTTCAACAGATCGATGACCGGATAAAAACTCAGGTTCTTGCCCATGGAAATGGCCCGGCCTTCCAGGAGCATCACCCGTTTGACCACCTCGCGCTTTTTTAATTCGGCCAGCAGCCGGGATTTGCCGATGCCGGCCTCCCCCACCACGTTCACAACCGACCCTTCGCCGTTGACCGCCTTCAGAATCTGAAGCTCCAGCCTTGCCAGATCCTGATCCCGGCCCACCATCTCCGAATAGACTTCCCGTTCAGATCGGGCTCTGGCCTTGAATGCCTTGTCCTTAAGCCGATACACCGCCACAGGCTTTTCTTTGCCCTTGATCGGGATTTTGCCCATGGGGCTCAAATTCGAAGGCGTCCCCCACCAGCCGGTAAGTCGCCTCGGCCACCAGCACGGTGCCGGGCTGGGCGCTGCTTTCCATTCGGGATGCCAGATTGGCCGTATCACCCTGGGCCGTGTAGTCCATGCGCAGGTCATCGCCGATGGCCCCCACCACCACAGAGCCGGAGTTCAGCCCGATCCGCATTTTAAAATCAATGCCGTAGTCCTGTTTCAGTTTCCGGCCATAGGGTATCAGGGCATGCTGGATGGCCAGGGCCGCGAAACAGGCCCGCTGCGCATGATCTTCATGGGCGATGGGCGCGCCGAACAGGGCCATCACGCCATCACCGGTGAACTGGTTGATCGTCCCCTCGTAGCGGTGAATCTCATCCATGAGGATCTTGAAACAGCCGTCCATGACCGCGTGAACCTCTTCCGGATCAAGCTTCTCGGAGATAGAGCTGAACCCCGCCACATCGGCAAACATCACGGTGACAATCTTGCGCTCCCCCTCGATGGCGCTTCGCGTGGTCAGGATCTTATCGGCCAGGTGTTTGGGGGTGTAGGACTGGGGCTGCTGGTAGTCGATTTTCGGTGGATCTTTGGCTTTATACAGGTCGTGCCCGCATTCCGGGCAGAATTTGCTGTCCGGCGGTATCGTTTTGCCGCACCCGGAACATGAAAGCTCAATCCTTGCCCCGCATTCCTTGCAGAACTTGGAGCTTTCGGGGATTTCGTTCCGACATTCCGGGCAAATCATGCTACCCTCCTAACCGGCTAATCAAGCCATTCTTCCACGGGATGTGAGAGAAACCTTTCCAGTAAAATACCATCTCCTCCGACTAGCAACTTCCGTTTCGGTTTGAATATTTTGTCGAACGCTTCCATTCCAGGAAGATTACCCTTGCTGAATCCGCTTTTTACTTCAATCGCCACCAGAACATTATTTCTGCTCAAGACAAAATCGACTTCTTTGTTGCGTTCACGCCAGTAAAATACTTCAAGGCCTTTCCCTGTTGCACTGTTGATTAAATGGGCGCCTACCGATGATTCCACCAAACGACCCCAGAATTCCCGATCCTTCCGGGCGGCATCAAAGGAGAGATTGGATTGAGCGCTTAACAGCGCCGTGTTCAATACCTGAAGTTTCGGGCTTGAGGCACGTTGCTGTACGCGCTGCACGGCCAGTTTCTGCAGGCCGGTCAACATGCCCGCGCCTGAAAGAAGTTCCAGATAATGGGCCAATGTCGTGGTATTGCCCGCATCGTGAAGTTGCCCAATCATTTTTTGATAGGAGAGTATCTGCCCGGAATAATTACAGCTCGAGGTGAAACAGCCTGCGCAATAGCGCCGGTTTGTCCACACGCGTCATAAGCAGAATATCTCGGGAGATTGTTGTTTCAATAAGCGAGTCTATGATATAGCGTGACCATCGCTGCCGGTCGTCAATCAATTCCGCCGCGCCCGGATACCCCCCGAAATAGACATACTGGTCCGACCCGAATCCAAAGGCGTCTTTCATCTCAGGGTAAGACCAGTGGACAACCGGAATCACCTCAAAGCGGCCCGCAAGACTTTCGGTCAACCCACGCTGAATCAGAAGCGGCGCGGAACCCAGAAGCGCAACCTTGAGCGGCACCTTTCCCACGGAGTCCGAATCCCACAGACGCTTTACCGTCTCGGACCATCCGGCAACCTTCTGGATCTCGTCCAGAACCAGCAATGCGTCAATTCTGTTCCCGGTCTCCCGCGTCAATAATCGCCCCGTTTCCCACTGTTGTTCAATCCAGGCCCGGTTCTGCAATGTCGGTTCGTCGGCGGATGCATAATGGCTTGGAATAGAGAGCGACTCCATGGCCTGGCGAATAATCGTTGTCTTTCCGGCCTGACGCGGGCCTGTCAGTACCTGCAGAAACCTGCGAGGCTCTTTTAATCGGGCATAAACAATCTGATAAACCGGTCTATGATACATTTAATCTCCTTACGATTATCTCAATACTTTGAGTAAATTTACTCAAAGTATTCGGAGATGTCAATCTTTGGTAAAAGATTCGACGTTTTACATCTTATATTTTCTCGCCAGTCCGCACCCGCTCCAGTTGCTCCAGATCCCATTGCAGGTCCATCTCCCGGAACAGGGTTTCGGCTTTGTTGAGGTATTCCGGTGCGCTGATGCCGTTGAGTTCCTTGAATTTGCTTTGCGGCTCCAGCAGGCGTTTGCCCACTTCCATGTAGGTCCGGGACAGGTCGGGGCGCGCGCCGAGGCGTTCGCCTTCCTGGATTGTGCGGTCCCACCACTTGAACGCTTTGCCCTGCTTGCCGATGAGCCAGTAGTAAAGGCCCATCAATCGGAAGATTTTGGTCCTGTAGGGCGCATATTTCCGTGAATTTTTCAGGGCGGCCTTGCCGCTTCGGTAGGCGTTCTTTCGGATATTCGGGTCATGAGATGGCCTTACAGAGCAGACTTCCTGTTGCAGTCGATGAATATCCGCCAGGAAACGCGCTACAAGGTGGGGAGCCGCAAATGTGGCAAATACATGTCTCTGTTTCTCATAGATCTCCCTGGCCCTGGAGATTGTTTCGTTTGATGCTACCGTCTCACCGAGTAATAACTGGGCCTCCCCCTTGTAGCCGAGAAACATCATCTCCTGAATTTCTGTACCGCGTTCACGTGAGTACGAAACGCCTTGTTCAGACTCAACCAAGGCTTCAGATGCCCTGATTCTCTTAATCAGATGGTCGGCTTTAAGTGAGTGAGCATACAAATTAGCGAGGGCATAGTCATAGGTCTCCCCTATCTGAAACAATTTCTCGATTATCTCTCTCGATTGATCGAACTCCCCCTGTTCCGCTTTAACGAGACCATGGTACCACATATATGTCGTTGTGTGACACAGATCGCCTTGTCGCAACCCCTGATCGATAAGGTGGTGGTCCAATATTTTCGATTTCATCCCAAACACCTTGGCAGTGCCGGTTCATAAGTACTGAAACATGCGTTTGGCACATTGGTGAGAATATCTCCTGTGCTTCCAGCATGGCGCCCGTATTTCAAGAATCTGTCAGCAAGCTTGAACGAAATGCCACCAGCAGAAAAGTCTCCGGAAGAACCCAACAACCACAATTCAGGTCCGTTGGGAATTTTGGCAATATCGTACCTGGTCGTCCTTCTAAGAGTCTGCCATGGCAACAAATAATGCTCGGGTGAAGGTCGATATACGCCAAACCAACCGCAATCTTATATGACAGGTCGAATATTTCGTTCTCGCGTTCGCTTGATACCGGTTTGACCTTACGAGAAGGAAAGTACAGTGTCTTGAGTACGACGACCAGATCGCACACCAGTTGCAGTGACACCAGCTAAATTGGGCTTCGGCACAGGCGCCCCCCAGCGATCCAAGACCTTTTCCAGATATTCAATGGACCTTGGCCCACTGTGATTTGTTGTAGAGCGCTATGCCGATATTCCTCTCAAACTTGGCTATCTTTTCCGGGTCAGCGGTATTGCCATAGTCTGTCCAGATAGAGTCTCAATACCTCCTGATAGTAGTGGAGGGCTTCACTGGAAGACGAAGACCGCAGCGCCTCCTCACCGGCCTTGGTCATATACTCTTCCGCTTTTTCCAGGTTGTCGGCCCGGCTGTAGTGCATCGCCAGAATCCCGTAAAATTCATGGAGCCGTTCCGAAAACAGCCGTTCGATGGATTCCGCCACCTTCAGGTGAAGCTGTTTTCGCTGCTGCAACAGGGTGGATTCGTAGGCCGCTTCCTGAGCCAGGGCATGTTTGAACAGGTATTCCAGCTCGTTCATCTGGATCCGTTCCCGGATGAGCTGAATCTGCTTTAAATATTCCAGTTTGTCGTCCAGACCGTCCACACGACTGATTACATCCGCCAGAATGCGGTAAAAGAAACTGCGCCCGATCACAGAGGCTACCTTGACGACATTTCGGCTTTCCTCGTCGAGCCTGTCGATCCTGGCCATCAGAACGTCGTTGATTGTCGGGGGAATCACCACGGAGTTGATTTTGTCGGTCACCTCGAACCCGCCGTCTTTTACGACAACAGCACCATCGTCGATGAGTGCGCGCACCACTTCTTCAATAAAAAACGGATTTCCCCCGGCCCTTTCGATGATTTGGGCTTTTACCCCATGATGCAGGCCCTTGATATTGAGCATATTGTTGATCAGGGTCTCGCTGCTTTGGGAATCAAGGGGTTGAAGGACAAGTTCAACCAGAGACAGGTCGGTCATCCGGTCTTTCAGGCTAACGGGGGTTTTTTCTGCATTGTCCCAGTATCCGGGGCGGAACACATTGATGAACACGACCTTCTGGCTTCGCGACAGCCGATAGAGCGCATCGATCAGAATCAGTGAACTGGTGTCCGCCCAGTGCAGATCCTCGATCACGATCACCGTGGGAATAATCTCCGTGGAGCGGATCAAAAGTTCCCGCACGTTCTTGAAGATCAGTTTTTCCAGAGCCTCCCCCTCGATGCCCTTTATCCGCTCGGCATGTTTTCCGGAAAGCTTCATGCCCATCAGGGTCGCCACAAAGGGGAAAATCTCATCGGCCTCGTCCGCGGACACCCGCCGGATGGCTTCCTGCAGCTTGTTCATCGCTGCGGCTTCACCGTCATCCTCCCGGATACGCGCCCAGTTCTTAAGCAAATCGATGACCGGATAAAAACTCAAGTTTTTGCCCATGGAAATGGCCCGGCCTTCCAGGAGCATCACCCGTTTCACGACATCGCGCTTTTTTCAATTCGGCCATCAGCCGGGATTTGCCGATGCCGGCCTCGCCCACCACGTTCACAACCGACCCTTCGCCGTTGACCGCCTTCAGGATCTGGAGCTCCAGCCTGTCCAGTTCCTGATCCCGGCCCACCATCTCCGAATAGACTTCCCGTTCGGATCGGGCTCTGGCCTTGAATGCCTTGTCCTTAAGCCGATACACCGCCACAGGCTTTTCTTTGCCCTTGATTGGGATTTTGCCATGGGGCTCAAATTCAAAGGCGTCCCCCACCAGCCGGTAAGTCGCCTCGGCCACCAGCACGGTGCCGGGCTGGGCCGCTGCTTTCCATTCGGGATGCCAGATTGGCCGTATCTCCCTGGGCCGTGTAGTCCATGCGCAGGTCATCGCCGATGGCCCCCACCACGACAGAGCCGGAGTTCAGCCCGATCCGCATCTTAAAATCAATGCCGTAGTCCTGTTTCAGTTTCAGGCCATAGGGAATCAGGGCATGCTGGATGGCCAGGGCCGCGAAACAGGCCCGCTGCGCATGATCTTCATGGGCGATGGGCGCGCCGAAAAGGGCCATCACGCCATCACCGCGTGAACTGATTGACCGTCCCCTCGTAGCGGTGAATCTCATCCAGAGGAATCTTGAAACACCCGTCCATGACCGCGTGAACATCTTCCGGATCGAGCTTCTCGGACAGGGTGCTGAACCCGGCCACATCGGCAAACATCACGGTGACAATCTTGCGCTCCCCCTCGATGGCGCTTCGCGTGGTGAGGATCTTATCGGCCAGGTGTTTCGGGGTGTAGGACTGGGGCTGCTGGTAGTCGATTTTCGGAAAGTCTTTTGGGCTGACTGGTTGGCGCAGGTCGTTACCGCAGTCGAGACAGATTTTGCTGTCCGGTGGTACGATTTTTCCACACCCGGAGCAGGTGAAATCAATCTTTCTTCCACACTCCAAACAGAATTTGGACTCTTCGGGTAGTTCAATTCGACACTGCGGGCATATCATGGCGCTCTCCTTGTAAGAGGAGTTGGTGTAATGCCTTGGATCGAGCGGGAATCAAATCTGAATTTATTTTATTGCATAGGCTTTGTCGTGAGGACCGACAGTTAAAAAAACCACCGTTTGATCGAGCAGGTTCTCACAAAAACAATACTCACACTCGGCAATGTTGCGACATTCTTCACAAATAACGAAGATGATACGAAAGTTCCTATCGATGCGGGCGCTGCGGCAGCCAATCAAGTTCAGCTTGCCGGTGACATCATCTAGAATTTCGGTATTATAATAGGGATTGCTCAGAATCCGATCAACACGCCGTTTGATGCTTTGCCGGATGGAGGCATAGCAATTTAAGTTGTGGATAAAAAGTTTTTCATAAACAGCTTCGAAGTTACTCACCCCAGACCTCTTCGTGCGAATGAAGCTCGATTTTATCCTGTGACTTTTTATGCTTCAAATCCAACATATCCTGGTAAATAGGCATCTCGGGTCTAAGAAAAAACATACCTGGATTCTTATCAATAATCCTGATCAGTTCTTCCCGAACAACCCGCCGGATAATAGGTTCCAGAATTTGGGCAATATCCTGGACAGGTATTAAATTTTGTTGATTTTGAACCATTTCCAAATCTCCACTAAGAAATTATAAATCATTGCACATTCCTGTGATTCTCAATAAAATGCTTAGCTACATTCCTAAATCATAAAATAATGGCTACATGTTATTGCTGAGAAGTAAGCATTTAATGATTAGTCCATGTTAAGCCATTTACAATATAATTTCAACAAGCTCCAAAGAAATCATCTTATCGCTGGTTCAGCTCAAGAGGCATTTGAACGCACCTGCTCCAGTTGCTCCAGATCCCATTGCAGGTCCATCTCCCGGAACAGGGTTTCGGCTTTGTCGAGGTATTCCGGCGCGCTGATGCCGTTGAGTTCCTTGAATCTGCTTTGCGGCTCCAGCAGGCGTTTGCCCACTTCCATGTAGGTCCGGGACAGGTCGGGGCGCGCCCCGAGGCGTTCGCCTTCTTTGATGGACTTGTCGAACCATTGGAACGCCTTACGCTGCTTTCCGACCAGCCAGTAGTACTCGCCCATCAGGCGATAGTTCCCGGTGCGTCGAGGGGCAAACTTGGTGGCGTTTCTTACGGCCCGTCTTCCGCTCTTGCGTGCGGCCTTTGCCTGTTTTGAAATCAGTGACCGGGAATCACCGTCAATCGCATCTTCCAGCAGGTGGAGATCGAGCATGAATTGTCCCAGCAGACTGCTGGACAGATACCAGGGGATCCAGAAAGACTGTATTGCGCCTGCATTTGCTCTGCGTGTTTCAGGGAATCCCGGGCCCCGGTGATATCTTTCATCAATACCTGAGCCACAGCTCTCCACCCGTAACCCATAAAATCTCAATCTGTCCCATCTTGACAGAGAAAGATATCAGATCATTCGCCATGTTTTGAGCTTGCAAATAACAAACGGGAAATGATGAATAACTCAGTATAAATCATATATTTAGCGAGCAATTGGTCCGTATCCGTATTTTTCTTCCAAGAAAATAAAATCATCCAATAGTTCTCTCGCCTGACTGAACTTCCCCTGGTACACTTTAATGCACCATGGTTGCAGTACAAATACGCTCCCATATCCCAAAACGATCCCTTTTCCGCACCAGCTTTCAATAACAATTTGTCATATTCCGGGCATTTCAGCCCATTTTCCTGAAAAATAATAAATCGAGGTGATCGCCATCTGATGAGTAAGTATCGCCGATATTCTGGTCTTTAACCACTTTGGGTGCCACATCTAAGACCCGGTCCATCAGCCTGAACCATCCGGCAACTGCAAACATCGTACTAGAGGGTTATATGCGATTCCGCCGCAAAGTCCAGAGACGTCGGATCATATCGAAAACTCTCCCTGATCAATGCGATTGCGTCTGTAGCCATTTTTTCCTGATCAAAAAACAACATGTCCCTGAACTTAATTTTGGCCAGATCGAAAAACTCATTCACCCGTTTATCCGCAATTATTTTTCGACCGGTCCAGGGTAGGTAGAGCCTCAACAGAATGACAAACAAATCGATGGCGAACTTGATCATACGGCTCACACGGTTCCCGGGTGTCCGCCTTCCCCATCTCATAAAGACTTTGTCGAAGTACTGAACGGCTTCCCTGAATTGCCCTCTGCTGTGGTAAGCCAGCGCGAGGTTTTTTTCAAATCCCGCCAGCTTTTCCGGATCTGCCGTTTGGCCATGTTTCCCGGTGTAAAATTGCAGGGCCTGCAGAAAATAGGTGATGGCCTCGCTGGAGGCAGATGACCGCAATGGCCTCCTCGCCGGCTTTGTACGATGTACTCTTCCGCTTTTTCCAGATTGTCGGCCCGGCTGTAATGCATCGCCAGAATCCCATAAAATTCATGGAGCCGTTCCGAAAACAGCCGTTCGATGGACTCCGCCACCTTCAGGTGAAGCTGTTTTCGCTGCTGCAACAGGGTGGATTCGTAGGCCGCCTCCTGAGCCAGGGCATGCTTGAACAGGTATTCCAGCTCGTTCATCTGAATCCGTTCCCGGATGAGCTGAATCTGCTTTAAATATTCCAGTTTGTCGTCCAGGCCCTCCACGCGGCTGATTACATCCGCCAGAATGCGGTAAAAGAAACTGCGCCCGATCACAGAGGCCACCTTGACGACATTGCGGCTTTCCTCATCAAGCCGGTCGATCCTGGCCATCAGGACATCGTTGATCGTCGGGGGAATCACCACGGAGTTGATTTTATCGGTCACCTCGAACCCGCCGTCTTTTACGACAACAGCGCCTTCGTCGATGAGTGCGCGCACCACCTCTTCGATAAAAAACGGATTTCCCCCGGCTCTTTCGATGATTTGGGCTTTTACCCCATGATGCAGGCCCTTGATATTGAGCATATTGTTGATCAGGGTCTCGCTGCTTTGGGAATCAAGGGGTTGAAGGACAAGTTCAACCAGAGACAGGTCGGTCATCCGGTCCTTCAGGTTGCCGGGGGTTTTCTCTGCATTGTCCCAGTATCCGGGGCGGAACACATTGATGAACACGACCTTCTGGCTTCGCGACAAGCCGGTAGAGCGCATCGATCAGGATCAGGGAACTGGTGTCCGCCCAGTGCAGATCCTCGATCACGATCACCACGGGAATAATCTCCGTGGAGCGGATCAAAAGCTCCCGCACGTTCTTGAAGATCAGTTTTTCCAGGGCCTCCCCCTCGATGCCCTTCATCCGCTCGGCATGTTTTCCGGAAAGCTTCATGCCCATCAGGGTCGCCACAAAGGGGAAAATCTCATCGGCCTCGTCCGCGGACACCCGCCGGATGGCTTCCTGCAGCTTGTTCATCGCTGCGGCTTCTCCGTCATCCTCCCGGATATGCGCCCAGTTCTTCAACAGAGTGATGACCGGGTAAAAGCTCAGGTTCTTTGCCCATGGAAATGGCCCGGCCTTCCAGGAGCATCACCCGTTTCATCACCTCGCGTTTTTTCAATTCGGCCATCAGCCGGGATTTGCCGATGCCGGCCTCGCCCACCACGTTCACAACCGACCCTTCGCCGTTGACCGCCTTCAGGATCTGGAGTTCCAGCCTGTCCAGTTCCTGATCCCGGCCCACCATCTCCGAATAGACTTCCCGCTCGGAGCGGGCTCTGGCCTTGAATGCCTTGTCCTTCAAGCCGATACACCGCCACAGGCTTTTCTTTGCCCTTTACCGGGATCTTGCCCAGGGGCTCAAATTCGAAGGCGTCCCCCACCAGCCGGTAAGTCGCCTCAGCCACCAGCACGGTGCCGGGCTGGGCGCTGCTTTCCATTCGGGAGGCCAGATTGGCCGTATCCCCCTGGGCCGTGTAGTCCATGCGCAGGTCATCGCCGATGGCCCCCACCACCACAGAGCCGGAGTTCAGGCCGATCCGCATTTTAAAATCAATGCCGTAGTCTTGTTTCAGTTTCCGGCCATAGGGAATCAGGGCATGCTGAATGGCCAGGGCCGCGTAACAGGCCCGCTGGGCATGATCTTCATGGGCGATAGGCGCGCCGAAAAGGGCCATCACCCCATCTCCGGTGAACTGGTTGATCGTCCCTTCGTAGCGGTGGATCTCATCCATGAGAATCTTGAAACACCCGTCCATGACTGCGTGAACGTCTTCCGGATCGAGTTTCTCGGACAGGGAGCTAAACCCGGCCACATCGGCGAACATCACGGTGACGATCTTGCGCTCCCCCTCGATGGCGCTTCGGGTGGTGAGGATCTTATCGGCCAGGTGTTTCGGGGTGTAGGACTGGGGCTGCTGATAGTCGATTTGAGGAGGTTTTTGGGGCTGGTGCAGGTCATGGCCACATTCGCCGCAGAACATGTCGTCGGGAAGGATTGGAGCGCTGCATTGTGGGCAAAGACTGGAAGTTTTTCTCCGCACTTCTGTAATTTCTTGTTTTCCGGATTTTCTGTCTGACATTTAGGACAATTCATAACTGATCTCCATTTGAAAAGAAAATCTGGTTATAGAAATTGTATAGTCACATCAATCCAAAAGATTCAGCTCTTCCAGGTTCAATTTCAATCCAGTTTGAT
>CAVPHN010000020.1:0-144829 GCA_963704205.1 uncultured delta proteobacterium | reverse complement strand
CATCTCCCGGAACAGGGTTTCGGCTTTGTTCAGGTATTCCTGAGGACTTATGCCGTTTAGTTCTTTGTATTTGCTTTGCGGCTCCAGCAGGCGTTTGCCCACTTCCATGTAGGTTCGGGACAGGTCGGGGCGCGCCCCGAGTCGTTCGCCTTCTTTAATGGACTTATCGAACCATAGGAACGCCTTACGTTGCTTTCCGACCAGCCAGTAGTACTCGCCCATCAGGCGATAGTTCCACGTGCGCCGGGGGGCATATTTGTGGCGTTTACGGCCCGTCTTCCGCTCTTGCGTGCGGCTTTAGCCTGTTTTGAAATCTGTGACCGGGAACCACCGTCAATCTCATCTTCCAGCAAGTGGAGATCAAGCATGAATTGTCCCAGCAGACTGCTGCACAGATACAAAGGGGTCCAGAAAGACTTAGTGCATTTGATTTGCTCTGCGCGGTTCAGGGAATCTCTGGCCCCGGCAATATCTTTCATCAATATCTGAGCCACAGCTCTCCACCCGTAACCCATAAAATCTTCAATCTGTCCCATCTTGACAGAGAAAGATATCAGGTCATTCGCCATGTTTTGAGCCTGAAAAAACAAGCGGGAAATGATGAATAATTCAGATATAAAGCAGATATTTAGCAAAAATTAGGTACCCGTATTTTTCTTCCAAAAAAACATAATCCCCAATAATTCTCTCGCCTGGCTGAACTTCCCCTTGTTCACTTTATATATAATAAGGTTGGTCAAATAAGCACCCATATCCCAGAACGATCCCTTTTCCGCACCAGCTTTCAACAACAGTTTGTCATATTCCGGGATTTCTGCCCATTTGCCAGAATACAAATAAATCGCGGTGATCAACATCTGATGAGTAAGATCGCAGATAATCTGCTCTTCAACCACTTTGGATGCCACATCTAAGACCCGGTCTGTCAGCCTGAACCATCCGGCAGTCGCAAACATCGTACCAAGGGATATATGCGATTCCGCCGCAATGTCCAGAGACGTCGGATTATAACGGAAACTCTCACTTATCAATGAGATTCCGCCTGTAACCATTTTCCCCTGATCAAAAAAAAGCATATCCAAGGACTTAATTTTGGCCATACCGAAAAACTCATTCACCCGTTTATCCGCAATTATTTTTCGACCGGTCCAGGGTAGGTAGAGCCTTATCATAATGACCAACAAATCGATGGCGAACTTGACCATACGACTTACACGGTTCCCGGGTGTGCCGCCTTCCCCATCTCATAAAGACTTTGTCGAAATACTGAACGGCTTCCCTGAATTGCCCTCTGCTGTGGTAAGCCAGCGCGAGGTTTTTTTCAAATCCCGCCACTTTTTCCGGATCTACCGTTTGGCCTTGTTTCCCGATGTAAAACTCCAGGGCCTGCAGAAATAAGGTGATGGCCTCGCTGGATGCGGATGACCGAATGCCTCCTCGCCGGCTTTTACAATGTACTCCTCCGCTTTTTCCAGGTTGTCAGCCCGGCTATAATGCAACGCCAGAATCCCATAAAATTCATGGAGCCGTTCTGAAAACAGCCGTTCGATGGATTCCGCCACCTTCAGATGAAGCAGTTTTCGCTGCTGCAACAGGGTGGACTCGTACGCCGCCTCCTGAGCCAGGGCGTGCTTGAACAGGTATTCCAGCTCGTTCATCTGAATCCGTTCCCGGATGAGCTGAATCTGCTTTAAATATTCCAGTTTGTCGTCAAGGCTCTCCACGCGGCTGATTACATCCGCCAGAATGCGGTAAAAGAAACTGCGCCCGATCACGGAGGCCACCTTGACGACATTCCGGCTTCCCTCATCGAGTCGGTCGATCCTGGCCATCAAGACATCGTTGATCGTCGGGGGAATCACCACCGCGTGGATTTTGTCGGTTACCTCGAACCCGCCGTCTTTTACGACAACGGCACCATCGTCGATGAGTGCGCGCACCACCTCTTCGGATAAAAAACGGATTCCCCCCGGCTCTTTCGATGATTTGGGCTTTTACCCCATGATGCAGGCCCTTGATACTCAGCATGTTGTTGATCAGGGCCTCGCTGCTTAGGGAATCAAGGGGCTGAAGGACAAGTTCAACCAGAGACAGGTCTGCCGCCCGGTCTTTCAGGCTAACGGGGGTTTTCTCTGCATCGTCCCAGTACCCGGGGCGGAAGACATTAATGAAGACGACCTTCTGGCTTCGTGAAAGCCGGTAGAGCGCATCGATCAGGATCAGGGAACTGGCGTCCGCCCAGTGCAGATCCTCGATCACGATCACCACGGGAATAATCTCCGTGGAGCGGATCAAGAGCTCCCGCACGTTTTTGAAGATCAGTTTTTCCAGGGCTTCTCCCTCGATGCCTTTTATCCGCTCGGCATGTTTCCCGGAAAGCTTCATGCCCATCAGGGTGGCTACAAGCTGTAAATCTCATCGGCCTCGTCCACAGACACGCGCCGAATGGATTCCTGCAGCTTGTTCATCGCTGCGACTTCACCATCATCTTCCCGGATGCGCGCCCAGTTCTTCAACAGAGCGATGACCGGGTAAAAGCTCAGGTTCTTGCCCATGGAAATGGCCCGGCCTTCCAGGAGCATCACACGTTTCACGAGATCGCGCTTCTTCAATTCGGCCAGTAGCCTGGATTTTCCGATACCGGCCTCGCCCACTACGTTCACAACCGACCCTTCGCCGTTGACTGCCTTCATTATCTGAAGTTCCAGCCTGTCCAGCTCCTGATCCCGGCCCACCATCTCCGAATAGACTTCCCGTTCAGATCGGGCTCGGGCTTTAAATGCCTTGTCCTTCAGCCGATACACCGCAACAGGCTTTTCTTTGCCCTTTACCGGGATTTTGTCCATGGACTCAAATTCAAAGGAATCTTTCACCAGCCGGTAAGTCGCCTCAGCCACCAGCACGGTCCCTGGCTGGGCCGTACTCTCCATCCTGGACGCCAGATTGGCTGTATCTCCCTGGGCTGTGTAATCCATGCGCAGGTCATCGCCGATGGCCCCCACCACGACAGAACCGGAGTTCAGCCCGACCCGCATTTTGAAATCAATTCCGTAAGTACTGTTTATCCGCTCACCATATTCTTTTAACCTTTCTTGAATGCCAAGGGCTGCATGGCATGCCCTCTGCGCATGGTCTTCATGGGCAAGGGGAGCGCCGAAAAGGGCCATCACCCCATCTCCGGTGAACTGGTTGATAGTCCCCTCGCATTGGTGGATCTCATCCATCAGGATCTTGAAGCAACCGTCCATAATGCCGTGTACGACCTCAGGGTCCAGTTTATCTGAAAGAGACGTAAAGCCCGCCACGTCGGCGAAAGATGACGGTCACGATTTTCCGCTCCCCTTCGATGGCGCTTCGCGTGGTGAGGATTTTTTCGGCCAGGTGCTTCGGGGTGTAGGATTGGGGCTGTTGGTAGTCGATTATTGGGGACTTTTCGGGCTGACGTAAGTCGTGGCCGCAGTTACCACAGAACCCATCGCCAGGAAGGATTCGGGATCTGCATTGAGGGCACGGGACTGGGAAGTTTTTCTCCGCACTTCCGGCAGAATTTCTTATTTTCAGGATTTTCCGTCTGAACATTTAGGACAATTCATAACTGATCTCCATTTGAAGAAAATCTGGTTATAGAAATTGTATAGTCACATCAATCCAAAAGATTCAGCTCTTCCAGGTTCAATTTCAATCGAATTTGATGTTGGAACCTTCCTTTATTTTTCCGCATCAGAGATGGGAATCAGATGATGGCAGAAGAGAAATTCAATTAATCGCTTTTTTTGTCTGAGAGATCCAGTAAGTAATATTGAGGAACCATATTTGAAATATCAACCATACTTGCATAGAGTCGAGTCACACATTCTTGCATATATCCTTGAGCACGGCCATCCTAAAGGATACGGATCATAGATTCTCCTGATCCATTTATCTATAATTACCCTATGATAAAGTCGCCATTCCTGTCAAATGATTTGAAGCATTCAGAATAGGTAGCCCTGGGCAGGTAGCAGTTCTTTTTGACCCATACAAAACCCCCATGGGCCACTGCCCGAAGTCACTGTTAGCGCGACTACAAAGATCGTTATTGATAGAATCTGCTTCCACATTCGAAAATCAGGCTGAAAATATCCAGGAGGGTTCCGCCGTTGTCGTCACGATCGAGAAGCGGGTAATCACCAAGACGTTTCCAGGTGTGATCGCGTTTGTCGTGTAACGGATTTGGACGACTGCCGTCGCATCCAGATAAGCATTGAGTGCATAGGGGGTGAAAACACCTTTGGGGCTACCGCAAATCGCATTGTTCATGATATTGCAATGCTTGGGTTTCGGCTAAGATAGAAACGATTATGCCGTAAATACAGCTATTTTTCGAAGTTCTTTGATGTGATCCCTGAACATCGCCGCCCGTTCAAAATCCAGTGCTTTTGCCGCAGCTTCCATTTCGCTTTCCAGCGATGCGATGATGCTGTCCAGTTCATCCAGGGTTCGAAAGGGTTTTACGGGTTCGGCCGCTTTATTCCTGGCCGTTTTGGCAGTGTCGGTGACGGTTTGAAACATGGATGTGATTTCTTTGGTAATGGTTTCCGGAATGATGTGATGCGTCTGGTTATAAGTCGTCTGGATTTCACGGCGACGCAGCGTTTCATCCATTGCCCGGCGCATGGAATCGGTAACCCTGTCGGCATAGAGAATGACCTTGCCCTGAAGATTTCTGGCAGCCCGGCCGCAGGTCTGAATCAGGGAGCGGGTGGAACGTAAAAAGCCTTCCTTGTCCGCATCCAGAATCGCCACCAGCGACACTTCCGGGATATCCAGCCCTTCCCGGAGCAGGTTGATCCCGACCAGAACGTCAAATTCCCCCATTCGCAGATCCCGGATAATGTCCATCCGCTCCAGGGTGTGATATGTCCGAATGCAGATATCTGACCCGGATTCCCAGATCCGTATAGTATTCCGTCAGGTCTTCGGCCATCCGTTTGGTCAGGGTGGTGACCAGCACCCGTTCTTTCTGCTGGATGCGTTTTTGGATTTCCTCCAGAAGATCATCCACCTGGTGCTGGGCGCTCTCGAACCTCGATCTCGGGATCGATAAGTCCGGTGGGCCGGACGATCTGCTCGACCAGGGCGTCTTTGCCTTTTTCCAGTTCGTAGTCCGCAGGCGTCGCCGAAACATAGACCACCTGATGGATCCGGTCTGTCGGATTCCTCGAACTTAAGGGGCCGGTTGTCCAGGGCGGACGGCAGCCGGAATCCATACTGACACCAGGGTGTTTTTCCGGGACTGGTCGCCCTTGTACATGCCGCGGATCTGGGGAACGGCGATATGGCTTTCGTCAAAAAAAACCAGAAAATCCTCCGGAAAATAATCCAGAAGGGTCGGGGGCGGCTCTCCGGCAAGCCTTCCGGTCAGGTGCCGGGAATAATTTTCAATGCCGTTGCAGTATCCGATCTCCAGCATCATCTCGAGATCAAAATGGGTTCTTTCCTCGATCCGCTGGGCTTCGATGAGCTTGTTTTCCTGCCGGAAATAATCAACCTGCTCTTTCAGTTCCGTCAGAATCGAATTGACCGCCCGCTGGAGCGTGGTTTTCTGGGTGACATAATGGCTGGCAGGGAAAATGGCCGTATGACTCAGTTTCCTGAGAACCGTGCCCCTGAGCGGATCGATTTCAAAGATGCCGTCGATTTCATCCCCGAAAAACTCCACCCGAACGGCCTTGTCCTCTTCATAGGCGGGAAAAATTTCCACCCGGTCCCCCCGGACCCGGAAGACGCCCCGGTGAAAATCCATATCGTTGCGTTCGTACTGAATTTCCACCAGTCTTCGCAGGAACGTATCCCTTGGCATTTCCGTGCCCGCTTCTATGGCGAACCCGCATGGCCAGATAGTCCTCGGGCGCACCCAGGCCGTAGATGCAGGACACGCTGGCCACAACCAGGACATCCCGGCGCGTCAGGACGGACAGGGTGGCGGAATGGCGCATCTTGTCGATCATTTCATTGATCGAGGAATCTTTCTGAATATAGGTGTCGCTGGTGGGGATATAGGCTTCGGGCTGGTAATAATCATAATAGCTGACAAAATATTCCACGGCGTTATTCGGGAAACAGCGAGCGGAATTCGCTGTAAAGCTGGGCGGCCAGGGTCTTGTTGGGGGCGATGACCAGGCTCGGCCTTTCCAGTCGTGGCAATGACCTGAGCCATGGTAAAGGTCTTGCCGGACCCGGTAACCCCCAAAAGGACATGGTGTTTGTTGCCGGAAAGAAGATGCCGGCAGAGCAGATCGATCGCCTGGGGCTGATCGCCCCTGGGAATAAACGGTGAAACCAGATCAAATGGCATAATTTTTATATCAGTACCAGAATGGGGGACGTTATGATAAAAATGAATAGTTATGTACGTTTATTGAGCCTTATGTCCCATTTTTGAGCCATTCTGAGGTATTCTTGGGATCATCCGCCGGAAAGCAGGGTAATCAGACGGACTTCATTTCCGTCTTCAAGGATTTCATCCGCAGCTTTCCGGTGTCCGTTTACAAAGACCATCAGTTTCAGTTCGGCGGGAATGGCCAGAATTGCGATCAGCCCGCGGATCGTGAGATCCGCGGGCACTTCCATATCCTTGTCCTCAACATACCGGCGGATGATTCCGGCAGGCTTTACGCGAATCCGCATACAGTGTACCGCCTTCGGTCTTCGGTATCCAACATTCAGCCTTTAAGCCTCGGCCTTGAGCCTCACACCTTCAGTGTTCGGTCTTTCGCCTTTATCCTTTTCCCCAAACCCGCCCGGCTTCTTCCCCCATACCGCAGGCGATCAGCGCGGATTCGACCGGGATGCCCTTGACCGGGTCCATGTCCATGAGGCGGTAAAAAGCATCCTTCATGCCGTCAAAATTGATTTCAATGCCTTCGGGTTCACCGTCCCGTGCCGGCTCCAGCATTCTGGGGGTCAGCGTGTCGTCCGCCGCAGTCCGGCCGTAAAGGTAATTGATCAGGCGTTTGAGGTAAAAAACCCGTTTTCCGGCCAGCATCATGGCCTCGATGTCCCAGTTGTAACCGGCAACCGAGTTAAACAGATCCACCCATTCCGGAATGGTGACTTCCCTGTCGGCAAACTGGCAGAAACAGGCGCTGTTTTCGAGCGATCCCAGGGCAACGGCAATGACGGCGGTCTCGGCCTTGTTCAGATCGGTTTTGGGCTCCAGTTCGTATTCAAAGCCGATTTCCGGATAATAGCAGGCGCCCATTTCCATGAAAAGCATGGGAAAGGCCACGTGGCAGGCGCCGCGGGGACTGACTGCATAGGCCAGGGCCATGCCGTGTCCGCCGCCGCGGGGGTCATGGGCCGGAACTTCAAGTCCTTTGGAGTGGGCGGTGTAGTCGCTTGAACCCTTTGCCGATCTGACGGGCCGCTGCCGCGCTGCCTTCGGCCAGGAGGCTTCCGAGTCTGCCGGTTTTGGCGGCAATGGCCGGGATCAGCACATCGATCACTGTTTCCATGTCTCCCCACACCAGGGGAATTCCTTCCGTGTCGTCGGCGGTGATGTCGCCTTTTTCAAAGGCCTCCATGGCCCAGGCAATGGTGGCGCCGGTGGAAATGGTATCCAGGCCCAGGTCGTTGCAGACCCTTCCTGCCTTGCAGACAGCCGCCAGGTCCATGGAGCCGATCAGGGAGCCCAGGGAGACGATGGTCTCGTATTCCGGGCCGGGACCATCGGGGATGGCAAACGGGCCTTCCGGGACAGCGACGTTTCGCTTGCACGCGATCGAGCAGTAAGCGCATGCGCCGCCATGGGTCAGGTATTTTTCGGTCAGGGCGCTTCCGGTAAGGGATTCAGCCATTTCCTGCCAGAAATTCGATGTGAAGTTCTTGATGGGCACATCGCCGCTGTAGACTCCGCCCTCAAGATTGGCGGCCGTACCGTTGGCGCGCATCACATCGGAGGCCAGGGCTTCCTTGATCCGGGGATTAAGTTCCCGGCGAAGGGTCTCAAAAGCCTCCGGATCTGCCAGGTTCATGGTCTTGGATGAGGCTTTGACCACGACGGCTTTCAGGTTCTTGGATCCCATCACCGCTCCGAATCCGGCCCTGCCAAAGGCATGATGGGCCTCATTCAGGATCATGGCGTATTTCACCTGGTTTTCCCCGGCCGGTCCGATGACGAGATTGCGCCAGGTTTTTCCGAATTTTTCTTTCAGACTGCGGTTGACCGATTCGATGCCTTTTCCCCAGAAGGCTTCTGCGCTTTCGATGCGAATGGCGCTGTCTTCGATCACAAGAAGGGAAGGCTTTGCCGCCTTTCCGGTAAGAATGATGCCGTCAAAGCCGGCGTACCGGAGCTCCGGCGCAAAATACCCGCCGCAGGAAGAGTCTCCCCAGCTGCCGGTCAAAGGCGATCTGCCGGCCACGCTGCTTCTGCTGGCGCCGGAGAGCTTCAGGCCGGCAAAGGGGCCGTTCATGAAAATCAGCATGGCTTCGGCGGACAGGGGATCGGCCTGAATATTTCCCCGTTCCCAGAAAAGTTTGGCGCTAAGGCCGCTTCCGCCGATATAGGACAGGTAATCGGTTTCCGGTAGAGACTCGATTTCGATCTTTCCGGCAGTCAAGTCCACGACAATGATTTTTCCGGTGTTTCCATACATGGCGGTTGTTTCCTATTTCAGAATTTTGTCTTCCCATCCCAGATCTTTGAGAACCACGACATAAATTTCCGCGACTTTTTTCAGTTTGGGAGCCAGTTTCAGCAGGCCGACAGCCGATCCTTTTACCCGGATTTTTTTGCGGGTGATGGCCATGACCGGATTCAGCTTGTTGGACCATGACCGGTGGGCGTCATCCGCCGAAAGGCTCATGGTCATGTCCGGTTCTTCGGAAGGTTTTCCGGGCCCGACGTCCAGGTTGCCGGCCGCGGCAGTCCACCCAGAAACTGCAATTGGGTCCATCCTCCGTATAGTCAAAAAGGATGAGCTGGTTGACTTTTTTTAATCCGGACGTCAGTTCATCATCAGCCATGGCGGATTGAAACAGTTTGACAAATGCCTCAATGGGTTCGTTTTCATTTTTCCAGTATTCCATGATAAATCTCCTTTTATGAGAAAGTGAGTTGTGTCTGTCCGGACGCTAATATGCTTTAAGCAGTAATTCCAGAATATCCGAATCTTCAAGATACCGGGGGTTGTAGCTGATCTGGGAATCTGCGGCGGCAAGTTCAACGGTTTGCTGAAGTTCATCGGAATCATTCGGAACGTTAAAGTCCCGAAGGGTTTCGGTGCATGCCGATGTCTTTTTTAAGATCCCTGACAGCCTGCACGGCAGCCATGGCCGCTTCAGCCTCAGACATGCCGTGAACCGCTATTCCCATGGCATCGGCGATCATTGCATAGCGCTCCGGAGCCGCCTCCACATTGAATGCCATCACCACCGGCAGCATGATGGCGTTGGCAAGACCGTGGGGGATGCCGTAGTGGGCGCCAAGGGCATGGGCCGTGGCGTGAACCGCGCCGGTCATGACATTTCCGAAGCAGAGTCCGGCCAGGGTGCTGGCGATCAGCATGTTGCCCCTGGCCGTGATGTTCTCGGGTTCATGGACGGCCAGGGGGAGATATTTGAAAATGAGCCGGATGGCGTGAAGTCCGCAGGCATCGGCAATGGGCTGCGCGCCCGAGGAGGTGACGCCTTCCACCGCATGGGTCAGGGCATCCATGCCGGTAAAAGCGGTGATTTTTGGCGGCAGCTTTACGGTGAGCTCCGGATCCAGCATGGCGATATCGGCATTATAGGGATGGGTCACCTGGAGCTTGACCCTGGCGTCGACATCCAGAACAATGATGGCCGTTGTGACCTCGCTGGCGGTGCCGGCCGTTGTCGGAAACACGATGTGGGGCGGAAGCGGTTTGGCGCCGTCCCAGAGGGCGGCCTGCTCAGCCAGGGGCATGAAATCATCGGTGCCGTCGCCGATCAGGATGTTGATGGCTTTGGCGGAATCCATCACGCTGCCGCCGCCGACCACGACCATGCAGTCGGCGCCTTTGTCGCGGTAAAACGCAGCGCCTTCATTGATCAGGTCAATCCGGGCATCCTGAACAATATTATCGAAAATTCCCACCAGCTCAAGGCCGGCTTTTATCATGGCATCCGCCACCATCTGCGTAACGCCGGCATTCACCACGCCTTTGTCTGTGATGATCACGGCCCGGGTTCCGCCGAGCTGTGCCATTTCAAAGCCCAGCTCGGAGCGAATGCCGGGACCATACATGATTCGGGGCCGGTTGGCCCAGGAAAAAAAAGGATTCAATTCAACATCCGGGTATTTCATAAACGTTCTCCCTATAATGAAGTGTTGATTGACGGGATTTTGCCAGCAAAGAATCGAGCATTGAATCTTATTCTAGTTATGAATTGTATTTTAGTAGTTATCATGCATTCCCGCCATAGTCAAGATAAACTGATCTGTTGAGACGGTTCGGCGCGAATAGTATTGACTTTTTTTGACTCCGGAATGTAAAGAAAAGAAATAACGGTTGCACGAACTGCTTGTCTCTTTTTCCTCTTATCCTTTTCTCATTATCACAAGGAGCTATCGTATGGATTTTATTCTTTCCGTTGACCACGAGATCCTGAGGGACTCGGTTCGAAAATTTGCCGAGAAAGAGATTAAACCGGTTGCAAAAGAGCTTGATAAGAAAGAAGAATTCTCGTACGACACCCTGCGGAAAATGGCGGAACTGGGCCTTTTCGGTGTTTTTGTATCAGAGGAATACGGCGGACAGGGCATGGATTATCTTTCCTACATCATTGCCACCGAAGAAATCGCCCGGGTGGACGGCTCTCATGCGGCAACCATTGCAGCGGAGAATTCCCTGGGCATCGGTCCGCTTTATTATTTTGGAAACGAGGATCAGAAGAAAAAATACCTGCCAAAGCTCTGCAGCGGGGAAGCCCTCTGGGGATTCGGGCTGACCGAAGCCAATGCAGGCTCCGATGCGGCGAATTCCAAAACCAATGCCACACTGGATGGGGACGAATGGGTCATTAACGGCAGCAAGATATTTATCACAAATGCCTCAACCCGGGTCAGCGCAGGAGTTACCGTCCTTTGCAAAACCGGAACCCGCAGCGACGGTAAGCCGGAGCTGTCCTGCATCCTTGTGGAGTCCGGAACAAAAGGGTATGTAACCCATGAAATGCATGATAAAATGATGTGGCGGGCGTCCAACACCAGCTCCCTGTTTTTTGAAGACTGCCGTGTTCCCAAGGAAAACCTTCTGGGAGAGCGGGGGCACGGGTTTCACCAGATGATGAAAACACTGGATGGCGGACGGCTTTCCATCGGAGCCATGGGGCTTGGCGGAGCTCAGGGATGTTTTGACATGGCGCTGAAATATTCCAAGGAACGGGAGCAGTTTGGAAAACCCATTGCTTCATTTCAGGTGAATGCATTCAAGATGGCGGACATGGCGCTGGAAATCGAATGCGCCAGGCTCCTGCTGTATAAGGCCTGCTGGCTTCGGGACAACAACCTGCCGTTTTCCAAGGAAGCGGCCATGGCCAAACTCCATTGTTCGGAAGTCATGCACAATTGCGCCAATCACGCCGTTCAACTGCATGGCGGGTATGGACTGATGCAGGAATTTGATGTAGAAAGATTCTATCGGGACCAGAAGCTTCTGGAAATCGGTGAAGGCACTTCCGAGATTCAGCGGCTGGTGATTGCCAGGCACATCGGCGCATTGTAGATATAAATTTAACTCAAATCATATGTTAAGGAGAACAGCATGGACACTGCAGTGCAAAAACCACATATTAACGTGGATTATTTTGAAGACTTGACCGGCGACATCTCTGCGCCGGCATCGCTCAGCGTTGAAGAGATCGGCGCCAGAATCAAAACCATCCGGGAAGAAAAAGGCATTTCGCTGCCGGAGCTTTCCAAACTGACCGGCTTTGAAGTGGAAGTTCTTTCCGATATCGAAGCCAACCGGTTTCAGCCCCAGCTGGGGGCCATCATCAAACTTTCCAAGGCATTGGACAGCGCCTTTGGCAGAATCGTTTCCGGGGTCGGCAGCAAGCTCTATTCGGTTACGCGGAAAAACGAACAGAAAACCATCTCCCGTTCCACATCCTACAGGGGACACGAAACCCGTCTATATATACAAGAGCCTGGCGCCGGAAGTCAAAGGTCGGCACATGGAATCCCTCATTGTTCAACTTGAAGAAAATCCGGATGCAGCGATGTCCGTTCATGACGGTGAAGAGTTTATCTATGTGCTGGACGGGGTGGTGTCCTTGAAGATCGGCAGAGACTTCTTTGAACTGGAAGCAGGGGACAGCGTCTATTATCTGTCGACCACCCCGCATCTGATTGCCGCCAAAAGCGGAAAAGCCACCATCCTGGCTGTCATTTACGAGGGATAGGGGTTTGAAAAAAGGGGACCGATGATGGGGTTCAAACAGGAACTTCTGAAAAAAATTCAGATTGACCGGTTGGCTGAAAAAATCCTTGCCACGATCGGGCCTTCCGGAAGCGAGCAAGAAGGTGGATAAGGGACTGTTTCGCGCTGCTTCTGGAAATGGCCGAGTACCGCCACAGCAAGGAACGGGACCTGGATCTCTATCTGCCTCCGGAAGGCTCCGGGAACACCCATATTCTGGTTCTGGATAACGACCTGCCATTTTACAGGACAACGGTTTCCGATATCGCCATGCGAAAAAGTCCCACAGTCAAGGAAATGCTCAATTTCCGAAATGTAAAAAAAATATTGAATGACGGCGATGTCATTGTCAGTAAAAAGGCGGATTCAGTCAAAACGGTTCAGCAAGAATGTATTTCCCGGCTGAACCTGTCGTTCTCGGCCGAAGAGATTGAAGCGATTGCCGCCGACGGCGCCGGATCACTGGAACATGGATATGCCGACGGCGTTCAGGAATGCCTGGATATCTTTGCCGAACTTCTTGACTATCAGCCTGCCCCGAAGGCATTCAGGGCCGATCACCACCGGATCATCGGGCCGGTTTCCCAAAAAGAATCCGGCGAAATCGTCTTCGGTCCCATTGTCTGTTACAGCCTGATCCATAACAGACTTTTTGCGGTGCTCTCGGCGATTGGAAGCTTCGATCGCGTCAGAATGGAAGGGTACCAGGAAGTCCTGAACGGCGCTGAAAAACCCTCCCTGACCGGTGCCGAGGTCTTTCAGTTTCTGAAAAACGAGGTGAACCGCAGGGGGTATTCTCCAGCTTGACGATGAAGATTTAACATGCTATTTTGAATAATATTTGTTTCAACCTGCTCTTGTTGAGGATGCCATGGATTTTATCAAGCAGTTTGAGACCGCGGCGCTGGTGCCGGCAGGTGGTGCGGCTGCCGCTTATTCGTTTTGTCTTGGAGTTGTCATGATTTATAAGGTTTCCCTCATTGAAAATCAGCAGGAACATGGAGCGTCCGGACATTGCAAATAAATTTGTCGGTACTCAAGAAGGAAATCGAGCGAGCTGTTACGGGATGCCGAAAAACTGGTTACGGAGGATGCCGAAGCCTATCTTCAGTTTCGGAAATCCAGACGGGAAAATGATCCTCATGCAATGAAACTGGCCTTCAGCAAGGCCATGGATGTCAGTTTTAAAGTGATTGAAAAATCGTTTTCGGCCTTTGAATGGATCCGACAGCTTCAACTGCTTATTCCGAAGACATTGTTTACCCATTTGCGGGTGGCATCGGAACTGGTAATGGGATCTGTCAATGCCACGGTTCATGTGGTAAAAGACAATATCCTGGAGATTCGGTCCGAGGCCAGGCGCGAAAATTACCTTTCTCAGATTCATATGCTTCAAGAGAAATGCAAACGCAACCATTTTGAAATCATCGATAAACTGAACTGATATCTGCCCAGGGGCGCAGAGAAAGAAGTTAAACTCCAGGATACTTATTAAAAGGTTTTGACAATGCCGAATGATACCAGCTCACACAATGGAGAAACGCATTCTGAACCCGCCAGAAGCAAGGTGAAGTTTGAAATTTTCGGCGAAGAAATGCTCGAAAAAGAAGTCAAGTCCAGCGGCAACAGCGGAAGGGTTTATCTGCCGCCCGACTGGGTCGGCCATCATGTTAAAATCGTTCGAATTGATTAACAATTCCTTTTTAACAGGAGACATCAGTGGAAAATTGTATCATCAGACGATTAAGGCCGGAAGATGCCGATGACATCAACCGGATCAGCATAGCCATTACCAGTGTTCCTGCTGAATATGATTTCAAGCGCATGATCGAGGATCAGTCCAGGAGGTCCGAAGATGCCAGCTTTGTGGCGGAACGGGAAGGCAAGGTTGTGGGGTACATGATTATTTCCATTAATTCGGGTTTTTTCGGCATCAAACGCAGTGCATGGATATCCCTTCTGGGGGTCCATCCCCGGTTCATGGGCAAGCGGATCGGAGAAAGACTGGCCGAAGAAGGATTCAAGTATTGCAAGTTCGAGGGCATCAAAGATATTTATACGACGGTTCGATGGGATTCGACGGATTTGCTGTCTTTTTTCAAAACCCTTGGATTTGACCGAAGCAATTTTATCAATCTCAGAAAAAAACTGGAAATGTAAAGAAAGACCGCCTCATAACCATTCATGATTAAACTGATTTCCCATTTCTCATTCTGGCATCCAAATCACCCCGCCGGCGGTATCTGCTGAAACAGGCCGGCGTGGAATTTTCCGTCATTCCCAGCAGTTTTGACGAGTCCACCCTCTTTGATGCGAATCCTGAAGTTTTTGTTCGGCTTCTGGCTGAAGCCAAGGCCAGGGTCGTATCGGAGCAGCATCCCCGAAGCTGGGTGATCGGTGCGGACACCATTGTGGTGGTTGACGATACCATACTCGGAAAACCCGCCTCCAAAGCCGAAGCCCGTTCCATGCTCACGACATTGAGCGGCAGGGTGCATCGGGTGCTGACGGGATTTTCCCTGTGCCGGCTTGCCGAAAACCACTGCTATGCCGAAGTGGTGTCGACGGACGTCCGTTTCAAGGTTCTGACCCCGGACGAAATCGAGTGGTATGTTCACACGAGCGAGCCCTTTGACAAGGCCGGCGCCTATGCGGCCCAGGGCCTCGGCGCCTTCATGATCAAACATATTCATGGATCCTACAGCAATGTGGTGGGGCTTCCGGTTTGCGAAGTCGTGGAATGCCTGGTCCGGGAAGGGATCGTCGAATTCAGGCCCGGAATCCGGGGCTCGGAAGGGCTTCGCATGAAAAATGAAGGATGAAATTCATTTGAATCTTGAAATCGACCCGAAATCTGAAGGCTGTTCAGCAGCGAATCGCGGATACCTGCATCCGGTGCGGCAGAGACCCCGGCGCCGTCCGCCTGGTCTGCGTCACCAAAACCATGAGCGCTGAAACCGTTCGGCTGGCGATTCAGGCAGGGGCTGTCATTTTCGGGGAAAATTATATTCAGGAAGCAAGGGAAAAGTGCAGGGCTCTGTCGCAATACCCGGTTTCATGGCATTTTATCGGCCATCTTCAAACCAACAAGGCAAAATATGCCGTAAAGCTTTTTGATCTCATTCATACGGTCGATTCGCTTCGCCTGGCTAACGGAGCTGGATCGGGAAGCCCGGAAAAATCGGAAAAGTTCAGAACATTCTGATTCAGGTCAATATCGGTAAAGAGGCATCTAAATCCGGGATTGACGCGGAATCGGCGGAGGCGCTGATTCGAAGCATCAGCGCCTTTCCCAATCTTTCGGTACAGGGGCTGATGGTGATTCCGCCTTTTTTTGACGAACCCGAAAGGGTCAGACCCTATTTCAGGGGGCTTCGGGAGCTTCGGGATTCGCTTGACAAACCGGGCATTGCCGGCATCCGCCTGGATGAGCTTTCCATGGGAATGACCGGAGACTTTGAGGCGGCCATCGAAGAAGGGGCCACCCTGGTTCGAATCGGCACGGCGATTTTCGGAGAGCGCCGGTGAGACTGCTGCTTCATGCCTGCTGCGCGCCCTGCGCCATTTATCCCATCGAAACGCTGCGAAAAGACGGCGTTGAGGTGATGGGTTTTTTTTACCGCCACAACATCCATCCCTATACCGAATGTCTCAGGCGTCAGGAAACCCTGGCCGCCTATGCCGAATCAATCGATTTCAAGGTCATTTATCAGGATGGCTACGACCTGGAGGGCTTTCTGCAGCGTGCTGTTTTCCGGGAATCCAGCCGATGTGAAATCTGTTATCATGACCGGCTTACAGCCGCGGCCCGGGTGGCCGGAAAAGGAAAATTCGATGCGTTTTCATCCTCGCTTTTGTACAGCAGATTTCAAAACCATGAAATGATCCGGGACATCGGTGAATCCGTCGGAAAAACCGTTGGAATTCCCTTTCATTATCGGGATTTTCGAAGCGGATGGAAGATACGGCATCGAAACTTCCAAACGCCTTGGCCTTTATCGGCAGCAGTATTGCGGATGCATTTACAGCGAAAAACAGCGTTATTATTCTCCCCCTGACCGTCGGAAAGGCTGATCGTGTTCGGAAACTTCATTTATCTGATCATCGCCCTTCTGATCTATACGACGTATTACCCGCCGGATCAGCCCAATTTCCAGGAAACGGACGCCTTATTGCTGGCGCTGTTTCTGATAATGGTTTTTGCCGCCTTCACCCGGTTTCAGTTTCGCAGAATTGAAAAGCGGATCGGCCGGGAGAGTTTTATCCAACTGGATAACCGGTTCAGCTCCGCCCTGACCCGGCACGCGATTCTGGCAATCGGGTTTTTTGCCTGCAGCATTTATGGACTGAATCTGACAACGCTTACGGCCAGGCTTCCGTTTGTATCGCGCTTTCCAACCCTTGAAGCCCTGATCTGCCTCTCTCTGTTTCTCCTCTATATGATCATTGTCTGGATCTTTGCCTGGTTCCCTTATGAAAAACTCTATCAGAACGGAATTTCCCTTCGCGCCTATGTTTCATCGCAGATTTCCTTCAGCATTCCCGTTGTGATACCCTGGCTGCTGATTTCCGGCACATCCGATATTCTTCAGGCACTTCCTTTTGATCTGCCTAAAAAACTGCTGGCAACATCCACGGGCCAGATCCTGTTTTTTCTTTTTTTTCTGTTTGCCGTTGCGCTCACCGGGCCGGCCATGATTCAAAAATTCTGGCGGTGCAGACCCCTTGAGCCGGGGCCTGTCCGGCAGCGGATTGAAAACCTGAGCAGGCGCGCCGGGTTTTCTTTTGCCAATATCGTGTACTGGCCGGTTCTGGGTGGTCGAATGATTACGGCCGGAGTCATGGGGCTGATCAAGCCCTTCCGGTATCTTCTCGTCACCGAAGCCCTGCTGGAATTTCTCAGTCCCGAAGAGGTCGATGCGGTTGTGGCGCATGAAATCGGTCATGTGCAAAAAAAACACCTCCAGTTCTATCTTTTATTCTTTGACCGGATACATGTTCATTTCCTATGCCCTGTTTGATGTCATTCTGATCGCCATTCTCTATATTCCGCAGCTATACCCGCTGATGGAACAGTTTCAGGGGCGGCAGACGACTGCAATGTCGGCTTTTTTCAGTCTGGGCGCCATACTCTCATTTTTGATTTATTTTCGATTTATTTTCGGCTATTTCATGCGAAATTTCGAGCGTCAGGCAGACGCCTTCGTGTTTACCCTTTTCAACAGCGCCATTCCGCTGATCACAACGCTTCAGAAAATTGCAATGACCAGCGGCCAGCCGGCAAATAAACCCAACTGGCACCATTACAGCATTTTGGAAAGAATCTATTTTCTTGCGAAAATGCGAAGCAGATCGTTCCTGGATCAGCCGACATGACCGAAAAATCCGCAGGGGAATCGCCATTTATCTGGCGGGAATCCTTATGGTCGGCGCGCTGGGATATACCCTGAACTGGGGCGATACCGGTAAAAAACTGAATGCCCATCTCTTTGAACAGGTCCTGCTGCGGGAAATTGAAAAAAATCCGGATAACCCGGTTGCGTATAATGTTCTGGGAGACACCTATGTGCTTCGCGAAAACTTTGAGATGGCGCAACAGGCCTATGAAAAAGCGATTTTACTGCAGCCGGATAATTATTCAGCGCTGAACAATCTGGCATGGATTCTGGCCACCAGTGAAGACGAGGCATTCCGCAATCCCCGGCGTGCCGTGCTTCTTGCCGCAAGGGCAGCGGAATTGAAGCCTTCTTCCCAGATCCTGGATACGTTTGCCGAATGCCTGTATCGCAACGGTCAGCCGGATGAGGCGATTTATATCGGTGAAAAAGCGCTGCTTACGGCAACCGGAGATCGGAGCTATTTTGAAAAGCAGCTTCAAAAATTCCGCCTGGCATTGAAAGGCCCCTAAAGAAACGGTACAATTTTAACCTGACCGATAGATGGCCCTGCGGTTTCGATAACCTGGGTGTTCAGGATCCCTCCGGCCTGTTTTTCTAAAAACGTTGAAGGCCCTGACAGCATCACCCGCAGCCTGCCGGTTCGCTGCATCTGCGCTGCAACGTCCGGATGCGCATCCAGATATGCCGACGCCGTTTCCGCCAGCGCATCGGCCCCGTCGATCACCTGAACCTGTTTGCCGATTTTTCTCTGAATCACGGGATACAGAAGCGCATATGCGGTGCTGGCCATAATGAGCGTGTCTACCTGGCGGGTCTTCAAGGGAATGAGGTATTTTTTTACAATCATGGCGGTTACCGGTTTTTTCAGCCACCCTTCTTCGATAAGGGGAATCAGCAGCGGCGTGGATGCGGAATAAATGCCGGCTTCAAGGCATTGCTCCCGGATTTTCTCAGGATAGCGCCGGCTTTCGATAACCGCGCGGTTTCCGATAATGCCGATGCGCTTGTGGCGTGATTTAAAGACTGCCCGGGTTACCGTCGGGGTAATGATGTCCAGAACCGGAACACCGGCGCCTGCTGCCGAAATTGCGCCTCCGGCGATACAGGAAAGCGTATGAGAGGCAATCAGGATCAGTTTTGCACCGAGTCCGGCCAGAAACGCCGTGTTTTGAACGGCGTTTTGTATCATTTCGTCCGGATTGAAGGCGGCAGATGGAAAAATGCGCAGGTTATCGCCGAAACACAACACATCCAGGCCGGGTATTTTATCCCGAACCGCCCGCGTCACGATCATACTGTCTATTCCAGAACCCAGTATTGCAATCATGTTCATTACCCCGGATAAGAATTGAAAATTCTGTTGACTCATGCAGGCCATACAGATTAAGCGTACAAGACGTTATTTATCCTATAACATTCCTTGTATCATCACTCAAGGAGGACATGACATGGAAACCCCGGAAATATCCAATCAGGGAAAGCGGATCAGCCGCTGCCGGTATCCGCATGCGCGGCGTGGATTTAAAAGCGAGTGAAATGAAATCCGTCTTCAAAACCCTGTCGTTTCCGGCAATGGCAACGATTGTGAGCGGCATGATCTTCCTGGTGCTTCTGGCCGTTCGGATGGACTGGTTTCAGGCCGTCCGATGCACCGGTCAGCGCGTCGAAAACAAGGTTCTGGCATCCGAAACCTGGATGGGGATCTACCAGAAATCCTCGAAAATCGGGGTGTCTCACCGGAAAATCGCGCCGACTGCTGAAGGTGTTGCTCTTTCCGAAACAACGGTAATGCGGCTGAACACCATGGGAATGGTTCAGGACATCCACCTTCAGACAACAGGGGCTCTGAACCCGGATTTTTCCCTGGCCTCGTTTCAGGCTGAAATAAAATCCGGTCTTTTTCGTTTTGCCGTCAGCGGACAGGTTCATGGGGCATCCCTTGTACTTGAGGCCAACGGCCGGCCCGTTACCCTTTCATTGCAGTCACCCGTCTATCTTTCCGCGACCCTATGGGATGCTGCGGCAATGGCCGGTCTTTCCGAAAACCGGTCCCTGACGCTTTCAATCTTCGACCCCTTGACAATGAGCCCGCAGCCGGTCAGAATCACGGCTATGGGAACGGAGCGGATTGAAATCAAGCGGGGCATGGCAGGCAGGCCCGCAAGCTATCGGTTGAAGTCATGGGAAGCCGTCAGAGCGCCTGGATCGATACGGACGGCAGCGTGCTTCAGGAAGAAGGCGCGATGGGCATATCCCTTAAAAAAATATCGGCTGAAGAAGCAAAGGATGCCGGACTTGCCGCCGGAGAGGATCTGACCCGGCTGGTTTCCGTTTCGGCGGACCGGGTGATTGCGGATGCCGAAAAACTGAACCGGCTTGTCTTAAGGATTACCGGCGTGGTAATCGCCGGCACCGAAAGGCAACATTTTGAAGGCGGCATTTTGACCCTTTCAAGAGAAGATTTATCCGGTCTTTCTGAAAAGTATTTTGACGGACCTGCCGAGTTTCTGGCGCCGGCAGCCCTTATTCAGTCCGATCATCCCCAAATATTTAAACAGTTGTGGCAAATCATCTCCGAAAAGGACACGCCCCTGTCCGGATTCAAAAAATCACCGGATGGATTTTTCAAGAATATCGAAAAACGCCCTGTGCTTTCGGTGTCCAATGCCCTGGAGACCCTTGAGAACCGCATGGGGGACTGCAATGAACACGCTGTCCTGTTTGCCGCCTTTGCAAGGGCTGCGGGGATTCCGGCGCGAATCGAGGTCGGGCTCGTGCATCTTCGGGGCCGGTTTTATTATCACGCCTGGAATTCGGTTTTTCTGGGGAAATGGATCACGGTGGACGCGCTGATGAATCAGATCCCGGCGGATGTCACCCATATTTCCCTGAGCCGAGGCAATCCTGAGAATCAGTTCGAGATCCTCGGCGCCGTCGGAAACATCGGCATTTCCATCCTGGAGCAGCAATGATCCGGCTCGTTCATCTTGTCCAAAACCTATGGCGCCACCGTTGCCGTAAGTGATGTCAACCTTCAGGTGCAAACCGGTGAGGTGTTCGGATTCATCGGGCCGAACGGCGCCGGCAAGACCACCACCATCAAGATGATGGCAGGGCTCCTGTCGCCGACGCATGGCTCGGTTTTTATTGACGGCGTGGATATGGCAAAGGATCCGGTCCGCGCCAAGCTGAAAATCGGGCTCATCCCGGACCGGCCGTTTTTATACGAGAAGCTGACGGCCTTGGAATTTTTGAATTTCACCGCCGGTCTTTATCATGTCGGCAGGCAGGCTTTTGCGGAAAAATCCCAGGAGCTCCTCAGCCGCTTTTCCCTTTCGGATCGGGCCAATGAGCTGATCGAGGCATACTCGCACGGCATGAAGCAGCGCCTTATCATGTGCGCGGCCCTGCTTCACGAGCCCCGGGTTATTATCGTGGATGAACCCATGGTCGGCCTTGATCCCCGGGGAATCAGGATGGTGAAAGAGCTGTTTCAGACCCTGGCGCGAAACGGAACCACCGTGTTCATGTCCACGCACACCCTCAGGCTGGCCCAGGAAGTCTGCGACCGGATCGCCATCATTCACAAGGGCGTGATCATGGCGATCGGCACGCTCGGGATCTCCAGCAGCATATTCAGAACGGGGATGCGGACCTTGAGCAGGTGTTCTTTGAAATCACCCAGGAGTGATGAAGCGCAACGCTGGTATCGGACTTTTTTGAAGCCATCAGGAATGATACGGATATGATCCGCCAGACCCTGCAACTTCTCAAACCCCGATGGTGGTCATTGACCCATGGGCACTGGCGATCCCCAGGCGCATCCTCAGAAGCCGGGATGTTCGCTGCAATGGGCATTGGGTTCTGGGCCGGGATTTACCTGGTTTGCCGAAAGCTCCTGGTCTATTTCCAACAGTCCGAAGAAATCGGAGACATCCTGGCCTATAAGCTTCTTTCGATCGTTCTGGTCACCTGCTTTTCGCTTCTTGTTTTCAGCGCCATTTTAACGGCCCTTTCCAAGCTCTACCTCAGCAAGGATCTGAACCTGGTTCACGCCCTGCCGGTTCCCGTTGAAACCCTGTTTCTGGCCCGCTGGATTGAAAGCACCGTGGACAGCGCCTGGATGGTGGTGGTCTTTACCCTGCCGGTGCTGGCGGCATACGGCGCCGTGTACCGGCCCGGGCTTTTTTTCTACGCGGACATTCTGCTGGTGCTGGCGCCGCTCTGCCTGCGGCATCCGGCATCAGCGCCCTGATTGTCCTGGGGGTCGTTCTGGTGCTGCCGGCATCCCGGATCCAGAGCATTGTCGTGTTTCTGGGGCTTTCCGTCTTCATCGTCCTTTATCTGGCGTTTCGCATGGCAAGGCCGGAGCGGCTGGTGGACCCGGAAACCTTTTCAACCGTTCTTGGCTACATGGAACAGCTCAAGGCCCCTTTACCTTCTTATCTTCCGAGCACCTGGGCCTTTGACAGTCTGAAGGCCGCCCTTCGGAACCAATGGGCAAATTCCCTCTTTCATGCGGCCCTTGCCTGGAGCTTTGCGGTCTTTGTGTTGTTTCTGAACCTGTGGGCGGCTAAAACGGCCTATTTCAGGGGATACTCCAAGACGCAGGAAGCCATGATCCGGCTGTTTCGCGGACAGGGAACATTTCTGGAGCGCATGCTGTCGTTTCTTCCCGGCCCGGTAAAATCTTTTGCCGTAAAAGAGATCAAAACACTTTTTAAGGACCAGACCCAGTGGTCCCAGGTCTTTCTGGTCGGGGCACTGATCGTCATTTACCTGTACAATTATTCGGTGCTGCCGCTCGAAAAATCCCCCATTCAAACCATCTATCTTCAAAATGTCCTGTCGTTTCTCAACATGGCACTGGCCGGTTTCGTGCTGATTGCCATTGTCGCCCGCTTTGCGTATCCGGCGGTCAGCATGGAAGGCGGCAGCTTCTGGATCGTTCGCTCATCGCCGATTACGCTGCGCTCATTTTTATGGATAAAATTCTGGATTTATCTATTGCCGCTGCTCGTTCTTTCCGAAACGCTCATTGTTGCCACCAATGTGCTGCTTCGCGTCTCTCCGCTCATGATGGGGGTTTCGGTGGCGACCATTTTTTGCCTGACCCCTGCGGTGATTGCCATGGGAATCGGCATGGGCGCGGCTTTTCCGGATTTTGCGTCCGATAATCCCGCCCAGTCCGTGACCAGTTTCGGGGGGATGCTGTTCATGATGCTTGTCATCGGCCCTGATCGGCTCGGTGATCCTTCTGGAGGCCGGCCCCGTATACCGGCTGTTCATGGCCGGCATAAAGGGAAGACCGATCTCTTTCTGGTTGTGGAGCTGGTCTGCGGCGGCATTTTCCGGCGCAATAGTCCTTTGTATTGCCGCCGTTATTCTTTCCATGCGATTTGGCGAAAACCGTCTCAAACAGGAGAATGACCATGTCCCTTACGTTCGAACCCATACGCGTTAACCAGCAGAAAGCTATGCCGAAATGCTGGCCCGCTGCCCCCAGCCCACTTCCGATTACAGCTTCATCAACCTGTGGGCATGGGCCGATGAATACGGGCTGATATGGGCCTGGGAAAACGATCTGGTCTGGATTCAGCAGACGTTTCCGGAGCCCGTGTACTGGGCGCCGGTCGGCGACTGGCATGGAGCCGACTGGCCGGCTGTTCTGTCCAGGAATTTTTCCGGATGCGACCGTGTTTACGCGCGTTCCGGAAAAGCTGGCCGAATTGTGGAAAGAAAGGGCAGGGGAGGGCAGGGTCATTACCGAGCCGCTTCGCGGGCACTGGGATTATCTGTATGCCGGCGCGGACCTGATCGCACTTGAAGGGCAATCGGTATCACAAGAAAAAAAACCTGCTCAACCAGTTTCTGGGAAACTACCCCTGGCGATATGAGCCGCTTGGCCCCGAAATGACGGAAAAAGCCCTGGCCCTTCAAAACGACTGGTGCACCTGGCGGGACTGCGAGGCCAGCGACATGCTGTCCGCGGAAAACCGGGTGATCGAAAAAGTGCTGAAAAACTGGAGCCGTTTAAAGGGAGTTTCCGGGGGCGCGCTTCTGGTCAATGACGATATCGTTGCCTATACCGTTGCCGAAATGCTCGGCGCCAATACCCTGGTCATTCATTTTGAAAAAGGCAATCCGGACTACAAAGGCGTGTATCAGGCCATCAACCAGATGTTTCTGGAGCGCTTCGGCAATCCGGATATTCTGGTAAACCGCGAGCAGGACCTGGATGACAAAGGCCTTCGAAAGGCCAAGCTCTCCTATCACCCCGTGGATTATCTGAAAAAATTCCGCTGCGTTCTGTAATCACTTATGGAGGAGAAGAAGAGATGAATATATCAGTCATTTAATTATATTGACAAAAACTGTCAACTTGCATAGGGATGTCATTAGTTTTTGTCAAAAAGTATCGAATCTGAGGAAATATATGAGTTTTAGCTTATTTCTTTTCTCGAAATCCACTAAGTATTTTCAACCATTATAATGCTCATGAAACTTAATGACGATGACAAAGAAGAAAAATCCCGGCAGGCAAAAATACAAGCCGAAAAATAAAAACAACCTCAGCGTCTGGCGGTTTGCCCTGACTTATCTGGTGCTGATGGGAGCGTTTTTTATCCTGATCGGATTTGATCCCATCTTGAAGGTGATGGATATCAATGGGGCTTACACGCAGGCGATTGTCTGGATTACCGCAAAAATACTTTCCTTGCTGGGCATTGCATCCACCTGCCGGGGTTCGATCATCGAGCTGTTTTCCATTTCTCTGGATGTAAAATTCGGCTGCAACGGTCTGGAGGCTGTCATGATCTATTCGGTGGCCGTCATCGCCTTTCCCGCTTCCTGGAAGAAAAGGCTGGCCGGCATTGCAGCGGGCTTTGCCGTCATACAGATCGTCAATATTCTGCGGATTGCCGGCCTGGCCTATTCCGGAGTTTATGCCAGAAACCTTTTCGAGTATATCCACATCTACGTTGCACAGGGGATGATGATCGCAATCTCTCTGGGCGTTTTCTTCATCTACCTGAATTACGCAAAACCCAAGGAATAAATTGCCCCATAGATCCATCGTCTTTAAAACGGTACTCGTATTTCTGTCGGCATATCTGGTTTCGCTGTTTCTCTGGATACAGATCAAGGATATTTACGGCTATTTCGTTACGGCCTCGGCATCTCGGCTTGCGGCCGGAGTCAAGAATGTCCGGGTGGAAAAAATACGGCAGGAAAAGGGTGTCGTCTATGCCAGTTTCTGCCGGACGATGCGAAGGGAAGACCTGGTTGTCGATCTGGCCTTCAGGACTTCTTCCTACACGTTCAATGTGCCGCTGACAGTTTCAATCATGGCCTCCCTTTGTCTTTTCATCTCCCGAAGGCGGCGGGCTTTTGCCGAGGCCGCCCTGATGCTTGTCCTTGTGCATTTTCTTTACGTGTTTTCCCTGGGGGCGGAGCAATTGACTCAGATATTCATGGCCAAGGGCATCGAAGCCGTCAGCCGCCTTAAGTTTTTCATGTATCAGTTCCTCTGGGGATTCACTGACAACATGCTGATCCGCGCCGAGCCCTTTCTGATAGGGTTTTATATGTACATCCGTTTTAAAAAAGCCTGAACAAGGGTTTGATATTTTCTGAAATTCATGTATTGTTTACGACAAATGTAAATCATCATCGGATCGGTATCGATTGCGGATCATGGGAACAGCATGAATCGAAGAACCTTTCTTAAGATTGCGGGCGTCGGCAGCATCGCCGTTGCCGCAGGATGCACGTGCGGAGCCGGAGAAGACCCTGTACAGCCTGGTTCAGGCGCCGGACGACATGGTTCCGGGAAGGGCCACCTGGTATGCCTCCACCTGCCGGGAATGCCCTGCAGGATGCGGCGTCCTGGCCAAGAACCGCGAAGGACGCGTCATCAAGCTGGAGGGAAATCCCCGTCACCCGATCAACCGGGGCAGCCTCTGCATGCGCGGGCAGGCTGCCCTGCAGGGTGTTTACGATCCCGACCGGCTCAAAACGCCTTTGATTCAGGAAAACGGCGCCTGGCGATCCATCAGCTTTAAAGATGCCGAGGCACTGATTGCAGAAAAAGCCCTGCAGTTCGGCGGGCAGGGGCCGAACCGGGTTCGTCTGCTCAGCGAAATCGTCGGCGACAGCCTCCTTGCGCTGTTTGAGGATGCGATGCGCCAGTGGGGGTCTGATGGTCCGGTTCTCTTTGAGCCTTATGCCCATGAATCGCTGAAGGCCGCCCATGAAGCCGTTTTCGGTATTCCCGCGGTTCCGTCCCTTCATATGGACCGGGCCGATCTTTTGATCGGATTTGGCGCGGACTTTCTGGAAACCTGGGTGTCGCCGGTCGAATATGCCCAAAAATTCAAATCCATGCACTGCCTGCGGGACGGGGAAAAAGGCGTCTTTATCCAGGTCAGCCCTTTTCAGTCCCTGACGGCAGCCAATGCCGATCGCTGGCTGGCCTGTCTGCCCGGCGGCGAAGCGGCCGTGGTTTTCGGGCTGATTCGGGAGCTGATTGCCCGGGGCCGCGGCCAGGGACTGCCGGCCTTGGTCCGGGACCGCATAGCACGTGCCTGCGAATCCTTTTCCCCGTCTGAAGCCGTTCGCCTGTCTGGCATTCCCGAATCTGATTTCCGATGCTGGTGGATCGTCTCATGGATGCAAAAGCCCCGCTTGTTCTGGGTGCAGGCATCGGAGCCGAGGCTGCGGCGTCCCTTCAATCCGATTTCGGCGTCGTTTTATTGAATCTGGTTCTGGACCCGAAACTGAGCCTTTTTGATTTTGAAAACCGCCATCGCATCGAGCGTGCGGCAAAGCGCTCCGAAGTCCTGGCGTTTCTGGATGATCTTGAAAAAGCGCCGTCCGGATTGCTGCTCCTTCACAATACCAATCCGGTCTTCACCTTGCCGCCTTCCAGCCGCGTGTCGGAAATCATCTCCCGCAAGGATTTGTTTACGGTCAGTTTCACCAATTTCATGGATGAAACCGCAATGCTCTCGGATCTGGTGTTTCCCATCCAGATGCCGTTGGAAACCTGGGATGCGTATGAGGCCAAGACCGCCGTGACAGGCACCCTGCAGCCGGCGATGGGCAGGATGACAGCTGCGCCCGGGATCGGGGATGTGCTGCTTCGCTGCGCCTTTGGCGCAAAGCCGCCGGCCCCGGATTACAAGACCTATGTTGCAGCCCGTCTGAATGCCACAAAAACCATCGAAAGCTATCGGGATTGGGTTGCAGCCGTTCAGGGCGGCGGGGTCTTCAATGCGCCGAGTCCTGCTTCCGTCTTTTCAGGCGTGTCTTCCGATGCCCTGCCTCTGGAGCTGCTGTCGCGGCACATCAGGCCGCTTGCTGAACCGCCGAAAGACAAAATGTTTTTTATCGGCATTCCGTCCTTGCGGTTTTTCGACGGCAGGGGCGCCAACAAATCCTGGCTTTGCGAAGCGCCCGATCCCCTGACCCTCGTTTCCTGGCAGTCCGTTGTTCAGGTCCATCCGGAAACCATGGCTTCCAAAGGATGGAAGCAGGGGGATGTAGTTGAACTCCGGTCTCTGTCCGGCATATTGCAAGCCCCGGTCTTTGATTGCCCCGGCATTCATCCGGGGGTGATGGCCATGGCCATCGGGCAGGGGCATACCGCATTTGGCCGAAACGCCCGCAATCAGGGCCGCAATCCTTTGGCGATGTTTGATGCAGGCGTCGATCCCGTCAGCGGAGGCCCTTCTTACCTGGCGCATGTTTCGGCCGCCGGAATCGCCGGACAGAAGCAGGTGCTGGCGCATCTGGACGGCAGCAGGGTACAGCATGGCCGAAAGATCGCTCTTGCAACTGCGCTTAAAAACATTCAGCACCCTTCGGACCATGCCAACGAGGGTCTCGGGATGTGGGAATTCCCGCTCACCCTGCCGCTGCCCGAAGGTTATGACGCAAAACGTGACATTTATCCCGCGCATTCTCACGTGGATTACCGGTGGGGAATGGCCGTGGATCTGGATCGCTGCATCGGTTGCGGTGCCTGCGCTGTTGCATGCTCAGCAGAGAACAACATCGGCGTGGTGGGTGAAAAACAGATTCTTGCCGGCCGCGAAATGGCGTGGCTGCGGATCGAGCGCTACCATGATCCGCAGGACGATCGAAAAATCATCTTTCTGCCCATGATGTGCCAGCACTGCGACAATGCGCCCTGCGAGGCGGTCTGCCCGGTTTATGCGCCCCATCACAACAAGGAAGGCCTCAACAATCAGATTTACAACCGCTGCATCGGAACGCGCTTCTGCGGCCAGAATTGTCCCTATAAGGTACGTCGCTTCAACTGGCTCGAATGGGAATGGCCGGAGCCGCTTCCCATGCAGCTGAATCCGGATGTGACGGTCCGCAGCAAGGGGGTCATGGAAAAATGCTCTTTCTGCATCCAGCGGATCAAGGACGGCCATGATGCCGCCAAAAACGAAAAGCGCCAGATCCGTGACGGAGAAGTGATTCCGGCCTGCGCGCAGACATGCCCCACCCAGGCCCTGGTTTTCGGTAATTTCATGGATCCGCAAAGCCGGGTTCGGCGCCTGATTAACGATCGCCGCGCATATCAGGTACTGGGATATCTGAACACAAAACCCGCAGTGATTTATCTGAAAAAAGTGATTCAGGACATTTGAAAGACAGCGCTGAATGCCCGCAATTCGCTCGACCCAGATTTGAAATCTCCCAAAAAGCCAAAAATCGCCAAATCTCGTCTTTCCGGCGAAAGCCGGAATCCCGTGTTTTCGAATAGTTGCTGAAATACTGGACACCGGTTTCACCGGTGTGACGACTTTTTGCGAGGCCATCAGATTTAGATGCAATCTCTAAAGCTTTTGCAATACACATCACTTTAATATGCTTGACAGTCTTTGGTTGGTTGTGCATATAAGCTGATAAAAAAAATGACATGCCTTGCAGCAGAAAAGGGTGCAAAGGCGATGGTGTATGAGCAGTTGAGTTGTTTGAAAAAAGGAAAAATATTCATGTTAGGATTCAAATCCCGCTTAATCAGCTCTCTCATGTTGGTTCCATGTCTCCTGTTTATCGCAGCGGGAGCGCAGGCGAATGTCATCGTTAACTCCATTTCAGTACCCTCCAGCGTTGGCCGCGGCCTTGATGTCAATGTGGATATTGTATGGACTCGCATCAATACGGCGGCTGCAACGATAACCACACCGATTCCGACACAATTAACCGTAAACCCCCCTACACCGCCTATCGGTTGCACAGTAATTGCCGGTCCATCGGTCCTATGCAATGTGCCAGGGGGCGGGCCTGGCAGTTCCGGAACAATTACATTTCCGGTTCGAGGCCAAACCATCGGGGGATTTAACCTTGTCGCCACCGGAACTGGAGGATCAAATGCGTCGATATCCAGTAGCGTTGTTACCGCCGGGGATTTGACGATCGGCAAGGTGAAAACCACACCGGCCGGAAATCCTATCGCAGGCCAATCAACCACTTTCAGCTTGACGCCGAATATTGCCACTGGTGGAGATGACTTCCCCTCAACAGCATCGATCGTTGTTACGGACACCTTACCCGGCACGGCAACAGACTTTACTTTGGCCTCGCGTACTTTTACAGGGTTGAACCCGAGTTGCAATGCGGTTGCCGATGCACAAAGCACGCGCACGTTGACATGTACTTACAGCGGGCCATTTACCCGTGTCAGCCTCAATGCCAGCACCATCATACTGACAGGGACTCCCGGCAATAACGGCAACTTCATTAATGTTGCAAATATCGCTTCTGCCAACGGCAATTACATCGATACCGACGGAAGTAACAATACTTCAAACGCCCTTTATACCGTTGATCCAGGAAGTGATCTGTCGGCATCGGGTACATTCCCAAGTGTTCCGTTAGATATCAATAGTTCTCAAACGCTTCGCTTGACTTACACCAACAACGGTCCGATGAACGTCCCAACGAATGGAACGGTATCCACCATCATTCCGAGCGGTTTTATACCGGGGTCATTGCCGGCGGGTTGCATGAATTCCGGTGCGGGTTCATTGACTGTTTCAGGGACTAATTACAGCGGCACCCGAATTGATTGTACCGCCGGTCCTGTAAATGTTACCCTTAATCAGAGTTTCGATATACCCTTGACCATGCCGGGTGTTGCGGCGACAGGGTACTTTCCCATTGTCGTTGCCCCGCCCCCGGGCTTCGGGGATGCTGTTCCGGCCAACAATGCCGTAAGACTTCCCTATAATGTCACTGTTCCCTTTGCTGACTTAAGTCTTAGCAAAACAAAGGCACCTGGAGGGCCGCAGCCTGCCGGAACGGTGATTACCAACACGCTCACGCTGACCAACTCCGCCACTAGCACCAAGAGCCGCAGCATATTCCCCAACACAGCCCTTGCGTATCGTTGATTATGCCAAGCCCGAAGAAGTTTCCGGGAGCACGGTGAACAACGTGACGGCCAACTGGTCGTGCGCCGTAACAGCCGGAGTCACTCCGCCATCATATATTATCGATTCAAGTCGGACCACTCAAATCGCCTGCCAAACGACTGACACAGGAAACCTGGCGGCAGGCGCTAATAGAGTATTAACTTTCACCACGACGCTTGCAGCAGTTGCCGCACCGGTTTCCCTGGTCAACCGGGCTTGTACCGGCGGCCGTGCTTTAGAAGCTTTGGGCTTGGTTGCATCTGACGGCCCGCAGCCGGCAGACAGCAGCAATGCCAATGACTGTGCTACAGTGAGTACAACCCTTGTGGTCACTCCGGTAGTCTCTGGTGAGGCGCAAGCCAGTGTTATAAAGGAATCTTCAATCAATGGTTCTGCCTATTTCGACCCGGTTGGGGCTGCTCCGACTCTTGCGGGTGATAATAATCGGTATTTTTGGCGAATGGTGGTCACAACACCTGCAATTTTAACGAACCTCAACCAGAAAACCATACCGACCCTCCGGCTGAATGACACAATTCCAGGGAGACTCAACGCCCCATCGGGAGCTCCAGTACTTGGTTATCGGACCCCGGCCACAACGGTCACAACCACGCCAAATACGTATGGATCATGCCCCAACCTGGCCGCAGGTACGGCCGGCAACTCCTTGGCCTGCAACTTTACCAATGTCCCACCAGGCACTACCATCACCATAGACCTTGCGGTTGACCGGCCGGTGCTGTCTGGCACCTGGACCAACACGGCCTCATTGACATCACCCAACGCCGTGTTGACGGCCGTTTCTCCCGGGCAACTCAGTGATGACGCTCGCATCATCGTTACCCCGAGGGTGGACATGGCGGTAACGACCAAGTCCGTGCAACCGGCCGTACCGCGCGTTGGAGAGCAGGTACAGTTCACCATTACCGCACAGAACCTGGGTCGGGATGACGTGGGAACCGGGCAGTTCACGGTTACCGACTTTTTTGATATGGATCCTGACGATGGAAGTGTCGGCTACGAAGTGGTCAGCGCAAGCGGCGCCAACATGAACTGCAGCGCCAGCAACCTGGGAACCGGCGCAATTTCGTGTACCAACACCAACCTGTTGGCCAGTTATGCCGTTCGCACGATTTCAATTACAGCACGGATCAAAAAGCCGCTATCTCTCCCTTCTTCCGGAGCGGTTTATACCAATCAAACCAATACGGCGAACCTGACATTGTCAGGCCTTTGTGAGTATAGAACCGAGACAGTGACGATACCCGGTGGTGTTTCTTCAGTCTGCAATGATACGAACTCTGTTTCCAATAACGCCAGAACTGCAACATTCAATGTGCTGGTGCCGGCAATCGATATGCAGCAGCGCAAGGAGCGCGTGTTGCCGGCAGGGCAAAATTCCTTCGGCATCGGCGACCAGTTGCGATACCGCTTCCGGGTTCAGGCCAATGGTCCATCACGAGCAGAGCATGTGACCATGACGGACACACTCTCGGTTCCCACAGGGTTCGCGCTGACATTGGCTGGCGGCGCAATGAATATCAATGGTACAGCTGCTGATGTCCCTTTCTCGCTTGATTTGACCAAGTCCGGATCGGTTACTTGTTCTCAGGCCGGCGTAAACGGCATTGTTACTTGTCTGATGAGTGCTGTTCCAGCAAACAACTTCATGGATACGGGTCGGGAAGTCAACTTCGAGCTTGCCTTCAATATGACACCGGATGTCGCTGCAGCAGCAGTTCAATTCAGCAATGCGGCATTGGTCTGTGCGGATGAAACGCAAGTTTACGAAAGTTCCGGCGCGTGTAACCCAGATCCGGATGTGGCTGGCAACAATATAGCGTCTACCAATGACATTGTTTTCCCTAAGACCGATCTGGAACTGGTCACCAAGACGACTGAGACGCCTTCACCGGCCAGCATCAACCAGCCTGTACAGTACAATCTTGTACTTCGAAACAATGGAACAAGCACAGCCTTCAAGATGCGGTTGCAAGACACTTTGCCCACGGGTATTGAATGGATTGGTTTGAATGCACCGCTCGTTACGGTGGATGGAGGCAGTGCAGCCACGTTGACGGCAGTGAATGGATTTCTTACGGTTTCCGATGTGGTTCCGGCCAATGGAACGGAGAATGTCTGCTATGTTTCCAACGGCGTCACCTCTGTGAACAATCTGATAAATCGGCAACAAATCACTTGCGATATCAGTGGCGAATTCCCTCCAGGTCCGGGCAATACCGTAACGCTGAGACTGTTTGCACGCGCCAAGGAAGGGGTGTATGACGGTTCAGCCAATGCGCCTTATCTGTCAAACCGGATCAATGACGCAACGGTAATGCCTGGCAAGGATCTCAATGGCAATGATGTTTCCATCGACATTGTGCCCGGCAACAATGCCAAGGCGTCTTCAGTTCAGATTCAAAATGCACAGCTCTCCGGCCGGACTTACCTCGATCTGAATGGCAATAACGTGCAGAACGGAACAGCTTCCGGCGAGGACTACGGTTTCGGGAATGTTGTGTTCAATCTTCGCGGGACAGATCTGTATGGCAACCTCGTGAGTAGAAGCGTTATTTCAAACGATACAATAACACCAGTTCGCGGAGATTATCTGTTCGCAAACCTGCCGCCTTCGGACAGCAATGGCTATACCATCACTCAGACTCAGCCTGCTGCCGACAACCGATTGCCTTTGCCCGGCACCGGAACCACTTCGCCAGGTATCCCGAACAACGACGTGGCGGTGAGCTCGACAGTCCCTGTCGGAGCTCCAAACAGCGTCATTTCCGGCATTGTTTTAGCTGCAGCTCAGACAGGAGTTAATTTCGATTTTCCGGAAGCGCTCACTGGCATACTGGCAACCATATCCGGTGTGGTGTTCAACGACAGCAATGGCAACGGAATTAAAGATACTGGCGAGAGCGGCATTTCCGGCGTGCTCATCACTTTGTCGAATGGCGCAACTGCCACCACTTCGGCCGATGGCAGCTATACCTTCAGCAATCTTCAGCCGGGGGATTATTCCGTGACGGAGACCGATCCGTCCGGTTACAGCAGTACAACCGCAAACACGGTGTCGGTGACCGTGCCGCCCGGCGGTTCGGCGGTAGCCAATTTTGGTGACCGGCTGCCTTTGGGCTCGATAAGCGGTGTGGTGTTCAACGACAGCAATGGCAACGGAATTAAAGATACTGGCGAGAGCGGCATTTCCGGCGTGCTCATCACTTTGTCGAATGGCGCAACTGCCACCACTTCGGCCGATGGCAGCTATACCTTCAGCAATCTTCAGCCGGGGGATTATTCCGTGACGGAGACCGATCCGTCCGGTTACAGCAGTACAACCGCAAACACGGTGTCGGTGACCGTGCCGCCCGGCGGTTCGGCGGTAGCCAATTTTGGTGACCGGCTGCCTTTGGGCTCGATAAGCGGTGTGGTGTTCAACGACAGCAATGGCAACGGAATTAAAGATACTGGCGAGAGCGGCATTTCCGGCGTGCTCATCACTTTGTCGAATGGCGCAACTGCCACCACTTCGGCCGATGGCAGCTATACCTTCAGCAATCTTCAGCCGGGGGATTATTCCGTGACGGAGACCGATCCGTCCGGTTACAGCAGTACAACCGCAAACACGGTGTCGGTGACCGTGCCGCCCGGCGGTTCGGCGGTAGCCAATTTTGGTGACCGGCTGCCTTTGGGCTCGATAAGCGGTGTGGTGTTCAACGACAGCAATGGCAACGGAATTAAAGATACTGGCGAGAGCGGCATTTCCGGCGTGCTCATCACTTTGTCGAATGGCGCAACTGCCACCACTTCGGCCGATGGCAGCTATACCTTCAGCAATCTTCAGCCGGGAAATTATACCGTGGTGGAGACCGATCCGTCCGGCTATATCAGTACATCCAAGAATACTGTGGCTGTAACAGTGATTCCGGGGGGAACGGCGACGGCCAATTTCGGAGATCAATCATCGATGATAGTTCCCTATTCAATCCCGACAATGTCGGAGTGGGGAATGATTTTGCTGTTTGCGGCATTGGCACTTCTATCAGCGCTCAGGATGCGCAAGGCGTAATGATATTTCCTTGACCTGCTCCCTGATATTCATTACAGTAACAATCAGGCAAAGGATGGCCTGATTTTCAGGAGGACAACATGGACAAGGATCATTTGAAACAGCTCCTTGCAGGGCTCTGTATTACCAGCCTTGTTTCGAGTGCGGCCCTTATGACGGGTTGCAGCAAGCAGTCCCCGAGTGGTTGATCCGGTTCCAAAACGGGTACAGGTAGTACCCAGAGCAGTTGATCCGGATCAATGAAGGGTGCAGGTAGCACCCAACCTACCCCAACACCTCAGCCGGGCAGTGGCTGAGGCGGCGTAAAAAAGCCGTAAAAATAGTGCAGGTTGCACTATCCATAAATCAACGATCCATCTGATGCATTCAAAATTTCCAGGCATCGGTATTCAAGTTCTTAGACAGTTCTATACATGTGCATCGACAATAGCGGATTAACCGCCATCCTTTGCCTTTTATGAAATACGCCTATGAATCGGACTGACATCGAAAAAAATCTCTCCGGATTCCTTCCCGAACTCGCCCGCCTGGAGTGTTCCATTCTTAAAATCAAAGCGCAGGAGATTGCCGTTCCGGATCATTTGAATGAGATGATCCTTAATCCTTCCCTGCAACTTCTGAATCTTTGCTGGAAGAAGCTGACGGACCATCTGAGCGCATCCGGTTCGGTTGTTCCGGAGCCGGGTAACGAATTCGTTATGATATGGAAGCATCCCGGAGATGGCTCAGGTCCGCGCAGAGGCGGCATCCGCGGAGGACCTTCTGGTGCTTAAAATGATCTTCGAGAAGATCGATCGCAAGGAAGTGGCGCGGATCGGCGATATGCCGGTCGCCGCAGTGGATGCGGCCATGGAAAGGGCTGTTGAAAAAGGCATCCTCTTTGCGCCGGATCCCGAATTCGGCGGGATTTTTCCCGCTTTGAATCATCCTCCTGCAACAGCGGGCAGTATCTGACATCCCCGGCATTTACACTGCAATGGCACGTCACCCAGGCCTGCGACCTGCATTGCAGGCATTGCTACGATCGCAGCGACCGATCCGAGCTCACGCTGGATGAGGCCAAAAGGATTCTCGATGATCTGGACGGTTTCTGCCGCGAAAAACATGTAAAGGGACAGGTTTCCTTTACCGGTGGAAATCCGCTGCTGCATCCCGATTTTTCCGCCATATACCAGGCTGCCGCAAATCTTGGTTTTACATTGGCCATTCTCGGCAATCCCGCACCGCGAAAGCAGCTTGAGGAGCTGATCTCCATTCAGCCGCCCGGTTTTTTTCAGGTGAGCCTGGAGGGGTTGCCCGAATACAATGACTATATCCGGGGAAGCGGTCATTTTGAAAGGGTGATGCATTTTCTGGATCTGCTCCGGGATCTTGAAATCTATTCAATGGTGATGCTCACCCTGACCAGAGACAATATCGGCCAGGTCCTTCCCCTGGGTGAAAGGCTGCGGGGCAGGGCGGATGTTTTTTACTTCAATCGTCTTGCGCGGGTGGGTGAAGGGGCGTCCCTTGAACTTCCGACAAGGGAAGACTACAAGACTTTTCTTGAAAACTACCTGGCGGCTTCAAAAGAGAACCCGGTTCTCGGCTTGAAGGATAACCTCATCAATGTCCTGATGCACCACAATGGCATTGAACCCTTCGGTGGATGTACCGGCTTCGGGTGCGGCGCAGCATTCAATTTTCTGTCCGTTCTCCCGGACGGCGAGGTTCACGCCTGCAGGAAGTTTCCATCACCCGTCGGCAGCGTACTGACGCAAAGCATTTCAGAAATATACGATTCAGCCATTGCGCGCCGGTATCGATCCGGATGCGCGGAATGCGGGCCGTGTTCGCTGCGTCCGGTATGCGGGGGCTGCCTGGCGTGCGCATACAGCCATGGTCTGAATATTTTCGAGCAAAAGGACCCGTTCTGCTTCTTATAAACGCCGTGTTTTTTTCAGCAGGGCAAAGCAGAAAACGATATTCCTGCTTTTATAACCCTATTCCTCCAGAAACTTGTGGGAATTTAATTGAAGCCCTTTCCCGGGCAGTGTCATCAGGGTTGACGTACCATGGGCAACCAGTTCCCGATTTTCATTCAATACGGATGTTTCGGCATAGCTGATTGAATTTCCCGTTCGGATCGCACGGCCCTCTGCGATCAAGATCCCGTTTTCGACAGGTTTCAGGTAATTCAGTTTCAGATCGATGTTCACCAGGCCCGCGCCCTCCGGAAGCCGCATGTAAACCGACCAGAACGTTGCGGTGTCGACAAGGGTTGCCAGCACGCCCCCGTGTACAATGCCGTAAGGCTGAAGATGGCAACGGCCTGTTTTCAGTTCGATGACGGCCTTGTCCAGTGCGATTGCCGTCAGCCGCATCGACATGTGATCCGGAAAAGGGCTGGTGTTGACGATTTCAATCAATTCGCGGATATATTCCGGGTTTGGATTCAGCAAGGAGCTCTCCATTATCTCTTTCGCACGATCAGGCTGCCGATTGAATATCCGGCCCCGAAAGAGCAGATTACGCCGATATCGCCGCCGACAAGGTCGTGGTTGTACAGATGAAATGCGATGATCGAACCTGCGGATGCCGTGTTGGCATATTGATCCAGCACGATGGGCGCCAGGTCCATGCCGGCTTCCTTTTCAAAAAGCCTGTTCGAGATCAGGGCATTCATGTTGATGTTGGCCTGGTGCAACCAGAAACGCCTGATTTCCGGAACGGTTAATCCCAGGCTTTCCAGGTGACTCCGGAGGTGTTGTTCCGCCATGGGGCAGACTTCCTTGTAAACCTTGCGGCCGTTTTGATGGAAAAGCTTGTCGCTACTGAAGGGGTCCACATCGCTGGCGCGGCTGAGGATCCCGAAATTGGACCTGACGTTGCTGGAAAACTGTGTCATCGCTTTCGTGCTGAGAATATCGTAGCTGTGAAGCGACGTGCAGGTGTCGGCCCGCTCCACAATGACGGCGGTTGCAACATCGCCAAAGATAAAATGGCTGTCGCGGTTGCAATAGTCGACCTGGGAGGATATCAGCTCCGGATTGATCAGCAGGACGCATCGCGCGGTGCCGGCGGCCACCATCTCATAACCCCGTTGCAGGCCGAATGTGGCTGCCGAGCAGGCCACCAGCATGTCAAAGCCGAAATCCCATGATTCCCAGTTCGTTTTGCACCTCGATGGCAATGGCGGGGTAGGCGCGCTGGGTGTAAGCGCAGGAAACGACAACCGCGTCAATGTCGGCGGCGGTTTTATTGGCGGACTTCATGGCGTCCCGGGCGGCATGAAGGGCGATTTCCGCCTGGTTGGAAAGTGAATCTTCCGGGCGCTCGGGTATGGCGGGACGCATCCGTTCAATGTCCAGAATGCCGTCTTTGACGTAAACATAACGCTGCTTGATGCCGGAGGCCTTGAGAATAAATTCCACCGAAGATTTTTGCTTGGCCTCCAGTTCACCGGCCTGAATGGCTGCCGCATGTTCCATATTGTACTTGTCGGTCCAGGCATTGTAAGATGCCACAAGCTCTTCGTTGGTGATGGTGTATTCCGGGGTCCAAAGGCCCGTACCGCTGATAACAACGGCGGGTAATTTTTCTGATGGCATGGTTTTCCTTGATTTTTAATGAAGACGTTTTATATCGTTATCGTGCCTTCCATATATAAAACCGCTTTACCCGAAAATTTCACACGGTCCCCGGCATGGGTACAGAACAATTCACCGCCGCGTTTCGAGATCTGAAACGCATGGAGATCGTTCTTGCCAAGCACGCCAGCCCAATACGGAATCAGAACGCAATGCGCGGAGCCCGTTACCGGGTCCTCCGGGATGCCCACTCTGGGCGCGAAAAAACGGGATACAAAGTCGCTTTGATCTCCTCTGGCTGTAATGATGGTGCCGCGACACGCAACCCGTTCGAGTGCGCCGAAATCGGGTTTCACTTCCTGAACGGCTTTCTGGCTGTCCAGCACCACAAGCAGATCTTCCGCAGAACCAAATACTTCTTTTGGCGTGATTCCCAGAGCTTCCCTGAGTCCGGCCGGGGGAGTTCTGACTGAGGCAGGTCTGGCGGGAAAGTCCAGTTCAAGAAGATCGTCACGTTGGGTAACGACCAGTTGTCCGCTTTTACGCGTTTTGAAACGGATGCTCTCCGCCGGCCATTTCTGACGCGTAAACAGAATATAAGCACTGGCCAGTGTCGCGTGTCCGCAAAGCGCAACTTCCGTGGCCGGGGTAAACCATCGGATGTCGAAGCCGTCATCATTCCGGACAAGGAAGGCTGTCTCCGACAAATTGTTCTCCGCGGCAATGGATTGAAGCATCCTGTCGTCAATCCACGCATCCAGCATGCAAACCGCTGCCGGATTTCCGGAAAAAACCCCGGAAGCAAAGGCATCGACCTGGTAGATGGGTATTTTCATGATATCGTGTTATCCTCAATTGACCCTAATTGGGTTGTTTCAACAAGATGCGGGGGTCTCGATTTCAGTCCGCAAAAAGCGTCATTGAAGCGATTTCAAAAGACGCACCGAGCCCTATATATCCACATAATTGGATCATGTCACGCCCTTTATTGTAATTTTTATGTAAGAATTTCAAAAGAAATCAGCGGACTGTGCAATCAGAAGCTTGACGGACAAAGACGAAATATTGATCTCATGCCACGCGCGACCGAACGCACCGGACGCTTTAAGATTGCTGTGAAACATGGTATTGATAGTTTGTCTGAATCATGTCATTCTCGGAATATCATGCGATTTGTCCGGCGATCGTTTGCACAGATTATGGGTTGTGGAAAGGGGACGTACGGCGATGATGATACTCGATGCGCCGGGCGTAATCAAGAAGCTTCTTTATCCGCCGGCAATGCCGGGAAGGAAAACCGTTCATGAAATTCACTTTTGCACACAATAACTTTAATGTATTGAATCTGGAAAAAAGCCTCGATTTCTATAAAAAGGCGCTGCAACTGACTGAAGTCAGAAGGCGCGAAGCAGCCGACGGCAGTTTTGTCCTGGTTTTTCTCGGTGACGGCCAGATGCCGCACCAGCTTGAATTGACCTGGCTCAGAGACCGGCAGGAAGCTTACAACCTCGGAGATAACGAATTCCATCTGGCTTTTATTGTTGACGATTTTGCAGCCGCACATGCACTGCATGAAAAAATGGGCTGTATCTGTTATGAAAACAAAGCCATGGGTATCTACTTTATCAATGATCCGGATAATTACTGGATCGAAATTGTCCCCAAAAGATGATGCAGGTGGCTGATGACGCGCCAGCGGTTACCATTCATTTCAGCCGGGGACGAACACTGTTTGTCCCGGCGCCGGTTTCTTGCAATGGGCGCCAAGGTTGCCCTTATGGCAGGCGGCTGCCATCTTTTCTCCGGTGCATGTACGGCATCAGCCGGATCGGATGACCCGCCGGATGCCCGGTACTGGGCCGGATCGGTCGGTGAAAAGGCCGATTGCCTGGCATGCCATGCCCCGGATGCGGCGCCAAGAGGCCTTTTTGCCGATAAGAAGTACCACCAGAAGCAGCCGATCGTAAAGTGCCTGCTGTGCGCCCAGCAATGCGTGCTGAAAAACGGGGAGCGGGGTCGGTGCCGCGCAAGGATCAATCAGAACGGTGTTCTGAAAAGCCTGGTCTATGGCCGTCCTGCGGCCATTCATGTCGATCCCGTTGAAAAAAAGCCGTTTTATCATTTTCTGCCCGGCTCAAACGCGTTTTCCCTGGGAACGGCCGGATGCCCCCTGAGCTGCCGGTTCTGCCAGAACTGGGAGATATCCCAGGCCAGGCCCGAAGACATCCGCACATCGGTATATTCTCCGGAAGAGATCATTTCTTCTGCCGTCCGAAGAAAATGCTCCGTCATTGCGTACACTTACAACGAACCCACGGTTTTTATCGAATATCTTACGGATATTGCCCGGCAGGGCCGCAAACAGCGGATGAAAAGCGTGCTGGTAAGCTGCGGATTCATGAATTCCCGGCCCCTGGACGAGATGTGCGAGGTTCTGGATGCGATCAAGATCGATCTGAAGGGTTTCAGCCCGGATTTTTATCGCGATGTCTGCGGCGCGGAGCTGGACCCGGTCCTGCGCAGCATCAAGCAGATTTCCAAAAAAGGAGTTCATCTGGAAATCGTCAACCTGGTTGTGCCCACCTTAAACGATTCCCAGCCCATGATGACACGTCTGATCGAGTGGGTGGCCGGTGAAATCGGCCCGGACGTCCCGGTGCATTTCACCCGGTTTCATCCGGCTTACCAGATGCTGCAACTGCCGCCGACGCCGGTTTCAACCCTGGAAAAGGCCTATGAAATGGCTAGGTCAAAAGGCCTTCATTATCCTTATGTGGGAAATGTGCCGTCTCATCCGGGAAACCACACGTATTGTCCGTCATGCGGCAAAACGGTCGTGGAACGGACCGGCTATTTTGTTCTGACCAACCGGATCCTGAACGGCAAATGCCCGTTTTGCGGGCGGGCCATTGCCGGCGTATGGTCCTGAAACCAGCAGAGAGGAGGTGCACCATGACGTGGCTTCGATGGCTCTTGGTCCTGTCGGCGTTCTGCGGGGCGCAAGCTGCGGATTGCTCCGAGCAGAGCTCCTTTGTCCGTCCTGCGGTTGTGGCGGGCAAATTTTATCCGGATGACCCCGTCCGGCTTTCCGCGGATATCGATATAATGATGCGCGAGGCCGTGGTCGCCGATATGGAACAGCCCGTAGCGCTGGTGGTTCCCCATGCCGGGTACGTGTATTCCGGCCGGATCTGTGCGGACGCATTCAAGCTGGCTTCCCGCTTTTCGTTTGACCGGATCATTATTCTGGGGACGAATCACACGGCCCCGGATTTTTCAGGGCATTTCCGTCTTTGATGCCGGTGAGTTCGAGACGCCGCTGGGCCGGATTCCGGTCGATGAAGAGTTTGCGAAAAAACTGCTTTCCGCCGGAAAGCCCGTGACAGCCGACCGCGGGATTCATCGCCGGGAGCATTCGATCGAAGTGATCCTGCCGTTCATTCAAAAAGTGTTTCCAAAGGCAAAAATTGTCCCCGTCATCATCGGCGAGCCGAATCTCGACATGTGCCAGAAATTCGCCGGCCTTCTTGCCCGGGCGATACAGGGGAAAAATGCCCTCATCATTGCCAGTTCGGATTTGTCGCATTATCCGGATTACAGCGATGCAACCAAAGTGGACCGCAATGTCCTGAATGTCATGGGCCGGCTTGATCCCGGTGCGCTTCTTTCTGAAGTCCGGCTTCAGGAACGCCAGCCGATCCGAAATCTGGCGACTGCAGCCTGCGGGCTGGGGCCGATCCTGACCGCAATGGCCGCGGCCGGTTCCCTGGGCGCGGACTGCGGCCGGGTAATCAGTTATGCCAATTCCGGCGATACCCTGCATGGCGATCGTTCCCGAGTCGTCGGTTACGCTGCCGTGTCTTTCTGCCGGGCATCCCGGCCCTGCAGCCAGCCCTTGCAAGCCGGAACCCCGGCCATGGATACCATGCCGCAGCCTCTGAGCGCAGCGCACAAACAAAAACTTCTGGCCTTTGCCAGGAATACGATCCGGCAGCATCTTGAAAACGGAACCACGCCTCCGTTCAGGCCGGATGATCCGGAATTTCAGAAAAAACAGGGTGCGTTTGTGACGCTGAAAAAACATGGCGAACTGCGCGGTTGCATCGGTAACATGATGCCTGATATGCCTTTGTACCAGATTGTTGGGAAAATGGCTCTGTCCGCAGCTCTTCATGACCCGAGATTTCCCCGGCTTTCCGCTATCAGAGCTAAAGGATGTAAAGATCGAGATCTCGGTGTTAACGCCTTATCAACGGACTGACGTTGAAAAGATTCGGATCGGGCAGGACGGCGTTCTTCTCAAGCGCTCCGGCCGTTCCGCGGTGTTTCTGCCCCAGGTGGCGCCGGAACAGGGCTGGACCCTGAGCGAAACGCTGGACAATTTGTGCCGGAAAGCCGGCCTCTCGTCGGATTGCTGGAAGCAGGGCGCGGAGATTTACACCTTCCAGGCAATCATATTCAGTGAACCGTGATTTCCCGGGCTCGTCCGGTATCATTTTCATTGCTGGTGGCGAAGCCCTGAAGCGATCCATGAATATTTACAGAGTAACTGCCTGTTTTTTAAACGGCAGCGATCATCCAGAAGTGTCGGCGCTGGATCCGGTTTTGTTCGGAATCGGATCCGTATCGGTTCTGGGCCAGGTAATTCTTTTCCGCGAATGGATGGTTGCCGGTTACGGGGTGGAGCTCATCTGTATTCTGGCGCTGGGCGCCTGGATGCTCTTGAATGCTGCGGGCGTTTTCCTGGCGGCCTCGAGGTCGGGGTCCGAATCTGTCTGCGGCGCTGTTTCTGGCCGGTTTTGGGGTTTTGGCCGGTATGGTTTTCATCCGGTCGCTGCGGAACCTGGCAGGCCTTCCTCCGGGAACTTATCTTCCGCTGTTCGTCTTCATCCCGGCTGTTGTTGCGTCTCTGCTTCCGCTTTGCCTGTGTCTGGGTGCGGCCTTTCAGCGGGCTGCAGATCAGGGGATGCTGCACGGCCGCACGCTGGCCCGCGCCTATGCCGTGGAATGCGCGGGCAGCGTATTCGGAGGCCTGTTATCCGCCCTGATGCTGCACTGGGGCGTTCAGAACATGGCCCAGGCCCTGGTCTGCGCGGCCATCACGATGGTCGCCGCGCTTTCTGGCCGTGGAGCGAATGCCGGGCAGGGATCGCCGTCCGGGCGGACTTGCCATGAAATGGCTATTTGCGGGCATAACCCTGATCGCTTTGATGTCCGGTTCCGATAGGCTGGACCAGGCCATGACCCGGTGGAATCATCCCGATCTGATGGAAAGCCTGGACTCCGAATATGGCCGCCTTACGGTGACCCGGAGCAAAGGCCAGACGGTGCTGTATCAAAACGATGTCCTGATCGCCGACAGCCAGTCCGTCAGCGCCGAGGAACTGGTTCATCTGGTCGGGCTTCAGCATCCGGATCCCCGTCAGGTGCTGATCATGGAAGGATCGGCCGAAGGGCTTGCCGGTGAGGCAGCCAGACATCGGCCGGATCAAATCGACCGTGATTGAAATCGATCCGGTGCTGCTTCGTTTGACCCGCAGGTATATGCCGGCGGATTTCCCGGAGTCCGGCCCGCAGGTCAAAATAAACACCCATATTCAGGATCCGCGCCAGTATCTGAGATCGGATAACGCCTTCGATCTGATAATTTCCGGCTGCGCCGAGCCATCGACGGCCCTTGCGAACCGGTTTTTTACCCGCACATTTTTCAAATGGTGCGAGGCGCGCCTGGCGCCCGGAGGAATTCTGGGCTTCCGGCTGAATTCATCTGAAAACTTCTGGTCTCCGGCCCTGGCGTACCGGAATGCATCGGTTGTTGCAGCTCTTGGTTCCGTGTTCCGGCATGTTCTGGTTCTTCCGGGAAGTGTCAATGTGGTGCTGGCGTCCCAGTCCGACCTGGTGACCGAGCCAGATATCCTGATCGCGCGCTACCGGGACAGGAATCTGAAAACGCGGCTGGTGACGCCCGCCTTATCTGGAATATATTCTGTCCGGCGACCGTCTGGCGGAGATCGACCGTATTCTTGCTGCCCAGGCTGCCCCGCCCAACACGGACGACCGGCCGGTCTGCTATTCGCTGTCAACCTGGATATGGCTTTCAAGGCTGATGCCGGGCCTGGCCCATCAAAACGTTTCCGAATGGATTCAGGCAGCGCTCCGGTATGGATGGATCGCAATGCTTTGTATCATTCTTGCCTGCGGTATCGGGATGAATCGGCTGGCCGCAAGCGGCGGTTCGTTGGCTTATGCGGCCGCTGGTTTTGCCGGGTTTGGCGGAATGGTACTGGAGAGCGCCATGATGCTCCATTATCAGACACAGAGCGGGGCGCTTTACCAGAATATGGGGATATTGTTCATGGCGTTTATGCTCGGCATGAGCGCGGGCGCCGTGGCCACGCTGAATTTGATGAGCCGTTTCAGGGGCCGATCCGTTTCACGGTCCATTGACGCGATGCTGTTTTTCCTGCCGGCTGCGATATGCATGGGGTGGGCCGGGATTCAGCGCTTGAGCGGTGCGCCGAATCTGATTCTGATGGCCGTGCTGCTGGCGCTCGCCGGATTCGGGGTGTCGGCCATATTCACCCGGTATGCACATGAATCCGGTCATCCGAGGCCGCTTTATGCAGCCGATGTTGCCGGAGGCGGCATTGGCGCCCTTGTCTGCGGGATATTCCTTTTTCCGCTGCTGGGGTTAAGCCGGACGGTTTTGCTGCTGGCGGGAATGTCCATTGCGGCCGGCATCGGGGTTGCGCTGTCAGGCCGTCGTCATTCTTGACAAGGCGAGGTATCCGGGGATACCGCACCGATTTTCCGGATTCAATTCCGGAAAAGTCTTGACTCTTTTGGAATATGCGACAGAATAGTCTCCACGGAAAGATATTTGACAAAATATATCCGAGAAGATTTGGATAAAAAAATCATACTCCGCTTAAAGGCGTTTTTAGCAACTGCGAACCAGTTCGGAATCAAAGGGGATCAAATGGTCAAGTTCTGCGTTTTCTACTACGGTAAGCCCGAGGATCACTGCTGCCTTCGACAAATACTATTGGGACTATCACCTTCCCATCGTCGCCCGCTGGCCCCACATCAAACGTATTGTGATCAGCAAGGGGCAGCCCGAGGACGACATCTATCAGATAGCCGAGTTGTATTTCGACAGTCGCATGGAAATGGAGACGGCCCTATCTTCCCCGGAGCGTGCGGCCGCGGCTGAGGATTCCAAGAAGTTTCCTCGGTTTAACGGCGAGGTCAAGCGCCGGACGTTTGAAGTCACCGACTACGCGAAAGAGTAGACGCAAAGCCCGCGGTCATGGCAATGCTCAAAGCTGTCGAGTGCCCAAAGATCATTTTGCAGATTCGGTCTGCGAATCAGAATGTCATCAGTTGTGAAGATATAATCCGCCGCGGAGGTTCCGAAATGAAAACACGGAATTCCGGGGAGACCTTACTTGATTCTTGTCTGACATTGATTTAATCAATAGAACCGCCATGGTTCGTGATCCGTATGCGTGGTGGTGTGGGTTGGGGGAGTCGGGAGAATTCTCCCTATCCCGATTTAAAGCTGCTAAAGGAGCTTATGAAAAATTTTAAAACAAAAAACGTTATAAAGTTCTTTTTCCTTTGCCCGATTTTTTTCGTGAATATTGCATGCTTTGTCCAGGCAGCGGAACCTGAAGATCGCCTCGCCCGGTGCGCTCAAATAGAAAATAACGCCGATCGCTTAAAATGCTTTGATGAACTGGCAGGGAAGAAAAATGTACCTGCTGCTGCGGAGACTACGAGCATCATCGGCGATGCGGCGGCAAATGAATCTCCTTCTTCATCAACTGGACAATCCGTAATGACAAAGCTCTGGGATTTGGACCCTAAAAACAGAAAACGCTCGTTTGTGCTTGTGCCTTATCGTTCCAACTATTTTTTACCTGTTGCCTACAATTCATCGCCCAACCAGGATGCAGCCCTGGATTTTGATTCTGATGCCAGGGCTAACTACAATGAAGCCAAATTTCAACTGAGCTTCAAAGCAAAGTTGTGGGAAGATTTGTTTGATCAGAAAATCGATATTTGGCTGGCCTATACCCAGCTTTCCTTCTGGCAGCTCTATAATACGTCATTTTCTTCACCTTTCCGGGATACAAATTATGAACCGGAACTGTTGTTTAATTATCGCTCTGATTATGAGATTTCTTGGTTTCAAGGGGCGCTTCATCAACGTGGGGCTTAATCATCAATCCAATGGCCGTTCCGCCCCACTTTCGCGCAGTTGGAACCGCGTCGTCGCAAACGCCGGTTTGGAAAAAGGCGATTTCGGCTTTCTTTTGAAAACCTGGTACCGGATTCCGGACGATGCAAGCAATGATGATAACCCGGATATCACCAGGTACATGGGGTACGGTGAACTATGGGGAACTTACTACTTCAAGCAGAACCGCTTTGCCATCATGCTGCGTAATAATCTGCGACAGGAAAATCTGGGCGCGGTGCAACTGGAATGGTGCTTGCCGCTGTCTTTATTTTATCATAAGCTTGACAACAGGTTCAGCTTCTACTTTCAGTATTTCAACGGGTATGGCGAAGGACTGCTTGATTATAATAAAAGCATTAACCGCTTCAGTGCCGGATTTATACTGTCGGATTGGAACTGAAAGATACACCGGATGAACCGGTTAAATGACGCCGGCATCGGATTTTTTTATCCAGCCGATCTTGCCTTCTGAAAAAGAGATCCGGATATACGCATCCTTTTCCTTGTCGATCTTCACTTTTGCGCCGGCGTGAAGCACAAAGAGCTCTGTTGCATCATCGGTCAGTCCGGAACGGATCGATACCCTGGCCGGCAGAATGACGGCTTCTTTGATTAAGTCGGATTCATAATCATTGTAGACAGCCGTCAGTGTAAAGATGAGCCCCAGGGCCAGCATCACATGACCCGGTGTTCTAAAGCGGTTTTTTCCTCGGATGAGCCGAACCGTCATCAGGACCCAGAATATCAGATTGAAAAGGATCGCAGCCCATTGGATCCATGTCTGCGACAAAAGATATTTCCAGAAAAATAAAATCCTGACAAGCGGAAGTTCCTTATCCCCTTTTTCATCCTTGGTGAGGGATTGGGCGTATTCGATAGTTGAATTTGAGATCCGGATCATGGGGCAAGAGCTTCAACGACCGCTCGTACCATAACATGGCATTGCCGATATCTCCGTTTTTCAGATAGGCATTTCCGATATTGTAAAAGAGCTTTCCGTTTTTTATCCCTTCATCGGCAACCCTGGAAAAGGCAGTCTGCTGCATCGGCAAACCGGTTTTCCTTGTAATCCTTGATGCCGTCCAGAAATGTCCGGGCGGTTTCACTGGCACCGGAGATCCGTACTGAGCAAAGGATCATCAGCACAAAGAAAAGAATGTGTTTAAACGCTTTCATCTCGATATCATCCTTACCAGATCCCGTGTTTCCGTTAGAAGCGTTTCACGGCTTCTTATATTCATCTCCTGGCCGCTGAATCTGGCGGAATCGATTCTCTCCAGCAAGCGGGTGGCTGATCCGGCGGCCTCCTCCGAAAACCCTGCTGGACTTTAAAATACTTTCGGCTTCGGCATAGGTCAGGGACTCGCCCTTGACTCCGGCCCTGAACAACAGGATTGAAATCAGGGATCGGGACAGACAGGTTAAAAACGCTTCCGCCGAAACATCGGGCCTGCATGCATCCTTCAGTGCCTGATCCGCACGCTGTGCCATCAGGCTGGACGGATCATCATTTTTTATCGTGCGCGTCAGGTAGACTTTAACTCCCAGGCATAGCAGCGCCGGCGCCAGAAGAAGCGCCCAGAACCAGGCCGTGGACATGTTCTTTTGTGTTTCCAGGGCACTTATGTCTTCTTTCAGGGGAAGAATATCCCGTCCCGTGAATTCGACGTTCTTCTTCAAGGGCTTTCCCTCGGAGGATGGGGGAGAGTAAACCTCAAGTTTGTCCTTTTCCTTGGATGGATTGACGGTGATGGATACGGGCGCGGTGAGCCGGGTTTGATATTGGCCGCTGGATACATCGAAAAAATTGAATGCAATGGGTTCCAGGGTGTATTGGCCCTCTTTTAACGGAACCAGCGCCGTGCGAAAGATTTTCTCCCCGGCATACCCGTTACAGTGGCCTGGATATTCTCCTGGGGAGCATCCTTGTAACGCTTGAATGCCTCGGGAATGGAGATCTCCGGGGCTGCCGCATCCATAACGTTGCCGGTGCCGCTGACAGTCACGGATAAGGTTGCGGATTCGCCCACGTTCAATATGGTTTTATCCACTTCCGATTGAATCTGGAACGTGCCCACGAGCCCGGAGAATTGCCCTTTTGTGTCAAAAGGCGGCAGCGGTTTGACAGTAACGCTTAGCGGTTCTGTCCGAAAGATCCGGTGCTCCAACCTGCCTTGTCCGAAAAACGGATCATCCAGCATACCGAACGGACTTCTTCGGATGTTTTGACGCCGAACCAGATCGCATTCCAGGATAGCCGGATCAATTGTTTTGGGGCCGGCGCCAATGGGAATCAGCAAAATGGTCAGGTCCGTGACATTGTATTCCCTTCCGTTTATGACGGTTCTGTAGGATTTTTGGCTTTTTTCCACTTCTTTGGCCGTAAAACCGGAGAATTCGGGCCTTTGAAACCGGGCATTGGCGATTTGAACCGCATTGAAGAGCTTGAAAGTATAGACAATCGGCTCACCTTCATAGGGACTTGAATTGGAAACCTTTCCCTCTGCAAAAACCTCTTCACTGCCTGTTTTCTCCTGGGTCTTCGGATTGACTGTAACGATAATTTCCGCGGTTTTCTGGGTGATTTTATCCGATACCACCGTCAGGGGAGGGATCACCAGGCGCCCTTCTTTTAAGGGAATCAGCGTGTAAGTATAATTCACTTCTCTGGACATCCGGCCGTTAATGATCTGAACGCTGGTGCTCGTACCGCCGGACAGCACCTTGAAATCCCGGATGGGAGAAGTATCCACCGTACCCTCTCCGCCTTTAACCGACACCGTGAGTTCAAGGGATTCCCCGGGCTCGATCTGGGTGCGATCCACAACCGCCTGAATCTCTGCTGCATGAACAGGGGCGCAGAGGATCAGAACGGCAATAACGATCACAAATATCCAGAATATTCCGTATTCTGCCAGGCATTACCAGTCTTTCTCCACATTGGTTTTTCCGTAAGCGGGAATCATCGCTTTTCCGGGCTGATCCTTCAGGCGATTCAAAATATGTTCCGCTTTTTTATTCTCTTCGGGATTTTCCGGTTCACCGGCCGGCTTTGATGGCAAAGCCCCTTGTCTCTTTCTTCGGACTCTTCTGCGGTTTCTTTTCCGGCTGTCCCCTTCGGAGCATCCGGGACTTATCTGTCCTGATCCGTCATTTCTTTCCAAAGTCCGGGAAGGCTTGTCTTCGGCTTCTTTTCATCGACGGCTGTTCTCGGATTTTGGGATTTCTTCTGATCGGTTTTCTCCGGGTCTGTCCGCTTTGACGGATCCGTTCCTTGACTCGGCCTCTTTATGTTGCCTTATCGCCATTCTGTTGCTGCTTTGGCTGATCCTTGATCTGTTCCATGACCTGTTTGACATATTCCAGATTCTGCCTGGCCTGGATATCATCCGGATTCAGTTTCAGGGCCGCTTCATAATTTTTAACGGCATCTTCGTATTGTTTTTTTCGAAAATCGGCATTGCCGAGATTGTAATGGGCTTTTTGCTGAAGCAGCTTATTCTCGGTTTTCAGGGCTTCTTTGTAGTTCTTTGCGGCAGCCTCGTAATCTCCGGTATGGTAATAGGCATTTCCGATGTTGTATAAAATATCCGGTCTGTCCGGATGGTCGAGCTGGGCATCGATAAAAAGCTTCAGGGCCTTGTCGTAGGCTCCCTGGTTGTAAGCGTCAATGCCTTCCTTCAAGGGATTTCCGGCATGAACCGGCACGCTCCATAACAACAGAAACACCATCCCCAGTACGGCGGCTTTTTTTCGGACAGCGGGCACAAATAATTCGGCTCCAAGGGCAATGACGGCAAGGGCAAGCACCCATTGAAAGCGATCTTCCCAGATTTGTTTTTTGTCCGTGGAAAGGGTTGATGCCTCCATTTTTCCGCGGATCTCATTGGTATAAATCACATCCAGATCCATGCTGCCGGCGACGGAGCGCACATAGGCCCCGCCCGTGAGAGCAGCCATTTTTTTCAATGTTTCCTCATCGATTCGGGTCAGGATGATGTTTCCGGATCGATCCTTTTTAATTCCCCCGGTTTCCGAGGGAATGGGGACGCCTTCATTGCTTCCCACGCCGATGCAAAACAGCTTTACCCCGGCCTTCCGGGCGCTTTCCGCGGCTTCCAGGGGATCGGCCTTGCCGGTGTTCTCCCCGTCTGTTATCAGAATGACGGCTTTCTGGGAAGTTGCCTTCAGGTCAAAAGCGGAAAGAGAAGCTGCGAGCGCACCGGAAATATCCGTGCCGCCGATGGGCATAAAATCGGGCGTCAGCGAATTCAAGAAAATGTGAAAGGCTTCATAATCCAATGTTAACGGACACTGGAGGAATGCGGTTCCGGCAAAGGCAACCAGACCCATCCGGTCTCCTTTGAGCATGGCCAGCAGATCATAGATCTCCCGCTTGGCCCGGTCCAGGCGGGTGGGCTGAATGTCGGTTGCCAGCATGCTGCGGGAAAGATCGACGGCAACGATGATATCAACGCCTTTTTGCTCGATTGTCTGCCATTTGTAACCGTACTGGGGGCCGGACAGGGCAAGACAGATGAAAAAGAGAGAACACAGAACAAGTCCGGCCTTGATCCACCGTCGTCCGGAGTCCGCTTCCGGAGCGATGGCGCCAAGTCCCTTGGGTGAGGCAAACCGGGACAGAATGTTTTGCCGGGTCTTCATGCCGTAGACAACCACCAGAAAAAAAACAGGGATTGCCCAGATGAGAAACAGCATTTCAATTTGGCTGAATTTCATGGCACACGCATAAATCGGGTATGGAGTCAATACGATCCACGTCCCCAGAAGGATAAATGCCGGAATCAGGAGATACCGGTAAAGCTCATTGTATTCCGCAAAGGTCTTTATTTTTACCTCGGTTTTTTCCAGTGTGTCGATGGTGTTGTAAATCTGCTGAAGTCCCTCGGTATTTTCCGCCTTGAAATACATGCCGCCGGTTTTCGTTGCAATATCCTTAAGGGTGTCTTCATCAATGTCCACCTGCTGATGGATATATCGTTCCCCGAAAACCGGGTCCTTTATCAAAAACGGCACCTGGCCGCGAGTCCCAACGCCCACGGTATAGATTTTAATTCCTTTTTGAGCGGCCAACTCTGTTGTGATCTGCGGGGACAGCTCGCCGGAATTGCTTTGCCCGTCCGTCAGCAGAATAATAATATTGGATTTGCTTTTGACATCTTCCAGCCGTTTCAGCGAAATGCCGATGGCATCCCCGATGGCCGTGTTCGGGCCGGCCGCGCCGATCTGAAGCCGGTCCAGAATGGAGGCAATGGTGTTGTAGTCCCGGGTGAGGGGAAGCTGGGTGTAGGCATGGGTCCCGAACACCACCATTGCGATCCGGTCGCCGTTTCGTTTGGCAATAAAGTCCTGAACAACGCCTTTGACGGCTTCCAGTCGGTTGACGATTTTTCCTTTATGCTTGAAATCAAGGGCAGCCATGCTTTCGGAAAGATCCACGGCAAGAATGATGTTGATGCCTTCTGTCAACACGTTAACCTGCCGTGTCCCCCACTGGGGTCTGGCCATGGCCGCAATCATCAGGCAAAGGGCTGCATATTTCAATACGGGCAGCAGCCTTGCGATCCGCAGCATGCCGGATGGCTGAATATCCCGGATCGGCATCAGGGAAGACAGGCTCAGGACCGGCCGCATTTGCCGGCGTTTCCGGAAATAGATCACCGCCGGAAACAGAGCCAGCAGCAATAAGAAATAGGGGGATGCAAATTGAAACATTTTATCCTTCAGGCCTGCTTTTCTTCAGTTTGCTTAACAAAATTTCTCACAAAGGCAAGGTCTGTCCGCATCTTGCTTACCGCTGCCGGAACCCCGGCGAACTTGACCGGATCGGTTGAGCGGATCAGATACTTTCAGTTCCTGGTGTATTTCTCTGCTTATGCCCAGAAGGTCAATCTTGGGGAGCAGTTCCTCGGTGGTCATTTCCAGGGCATTGATGTTGTAACGGGCCTGAATATAGGTTCTTAAAATGCTGGAAAGGCTGAAATAAAACGCCTTGGCATTCATGTTTTCCACATCAGCGAGCGTATCCAGGAGCCTGAGTGCCGCTTCATGGGGGAGAACCGGAACTTCCACGGAAACCTGTTTGCGATTCCGATGTTTTTTCCAATAATATATGGCTGCCCCGATAACGGCCAGAATTAAGAGCGCGGCCAGTATATAAACAAGCAATGACCCGTCGGTCACCAGAATTTCCAGGGGTTTGATATCGTGGATGTCGGTCATCGGAACGGGTTTGTCTGTTGCCTGCATTACCGTTTCCTCTTTTCCCGGATTCGAAAATATCGATTCAGCGCATCCACCACGGATCCTGCGGTATGGATTTCAATACAGTCCATATCGGCATTTTTCAGGGATTGCAGCGTATGGGCATAGTCCCGGGTCTTATGCTCATGGTACCTGCGGCGGGTGGATGCGTCCGAGGCATCCAGTAACAAACTGCTGACCGGTCTCGGAATCTTGAACCGTCAGAATTCCTGCTTCCGGCAGATGGAACTCTCCGGGGTCCGAGAGCATCACGGCGATGAGTTCATGTTTGCGGGATATGGATTTCATGCGGCGAATGTAGGTTGCGGACGGCTCCGGAGAAAGAAAATCGGATATCAAGAACGAGATCGTTCGTTTTCTGGACACCCTTCCCAGAAACGCCACAGCCTCGCGTATATCCGTGCCTTTGTGTTCCGGCTCAAAGGAGAACAGCTCTTTTATCACCCGCCAGACATGGGCCGAGCCTTTCTTCGGGGGAATATATTTTTCCACCCGATCCGTAAACAGAATGGCCCCGACCTTGTCATTGTTCCGGATGGCGTTAAACGCCAGGATCGATGCGATTTCAGCGGCGGTTTCCTTTTTAAGTGTTTCGGTGGTTCCAAAGCCCTCCGAGCCGCTCATGTCCACCAGAAGCATGACCACAAGTTCCCGTTCTTCGCGGTACAGCTTGACATATGGCCTTCCCATACGGGCGGAGACTTTCCAGTCGATACTTTTCACATCATCGCCCGGAGAATATTCCCGCACTTCCTCAAACTCGATTCCCGAGCCGCGAAACACGGATCTGATACTGACCGGCCATCATGGTGTTGACCATGCGGGCGCTTCGGATGTGAACTTTTTTAATCTTTTTTATGATTTCAGGCGAAAGCATCTGTCATTCCCATCACGGCACTTCAACCGAATCAAACACCTGCCCGATAATGTTGTCGGTGGTAATATCCTCGGCTTCGGCCTCATAGGTCAGGATAATGCGATGGCGCAGAATGCTGGGCGCCACGGTCTTGATGTCCTGCGGGGTGACATAAGCCCGTCCCTGGAGAAAGGCAAAGGCTCTGGCTGCCAGGCTGAGAAAAATGGTTGCCCGGGGAGAGGCGCCGAACTGGATATAATCGGAAATATCCATTTTGTATTCCCTGGGTTTGCGGGTGGCAAACACGATGTCGACAATATAGTCTTTCAGCTTTTCGTCCATGTAGACCGATCGGATCAACGCCACAATGTCATTAAGCTGGGAAGGATCGATCACCTGACGGACTTCCGGAAGGGTTTCAAATCCGATCCGGTTCATGATTTCCTTTTCTTCGGTTTTGCTGGGGTAATCAATCACCAGTTTGAACATGAAGCGATCGACCTGGGCCTCTGGAAGCGGGTAGGTGCCTTCCTGCTCGATGGGGTTTTGAGTCGCCAGAACCAGAAACGGATCGGAAAGCATAAACGTGTTTTCGCCGATGGTCACCTGCCTTTCCTGCATGGCTTCCAGCAGCGCGGACTGAACCTTGGACGGGGCCCGGTTGATTTCATCGGCAAGAATGATGTTGTGGAAGAGGGGGCCTTTTTTGATGGTGAAATCCCCGGTGCCGGGCCGGTAGATCTCCGTTCCGATCAGGTCCGCGGGCAGAAGATCCGGGGTAAACTGAATGCGTTTGAATTCCGCCCGGACCGTTGCCGCCAGCGCTTTGACCGCGCTGGTTTTGGCCAGCCCCGGAACGCCTTCGATAAGGATGTGCCCTTTGGTGAACAGTCCCATCAGCAGCCCGTCAATCAGGTCCCGCTGTCCCACGAGAACCTTGTTGATTTCGTTTCGCATGCTGTTGATCAAATGGTGTTTTTCTTCGATTTTATCTTTTAATTCGTCAATGAGCACGTTTCCTCCCGGCAAACAAGATTAATGGACAAGTTCAGGGCAACTGCGTTCAAAATGACCCCGCATTGATCCTATGAGATTAAATTCTGAGAATCTATTGGTACCTGGCGAATCTAGCAGTTTGTAACAAACTTGATCTTAGACATACTCTTGAATTATATTCACGGAAATATCATTTTCAAGACCGGTTCGCCCGATCCATCCGGGTCTTGTCGCACGTTTTGCCTGCTCAAGACTCAAGGCGAGCGCTGTTTTTGAGGGAGTATGAAAACCATGAAGATAATATTTGTTTACCTGCTGGCCTGGATAGGCCTGGTAATGGTGGCAATCCTGAACGGTGCGCTGCGGGTCAAGGGATATTCCCCTTATATGAGCGAGCTGGCAGCGCATCAGTTGTCAACCGTTATCGGGCTTTGTTTTTTCAGTATTTTTTTCTGGTTTCTTACCGGCGCCTTTCGCCTGGAATCATCCGGACAGGCGCTGGGGATAGGGGCCATGTGGCTTGTTTTGACGATTCTATTTGAATTCGTTTTCGGCCATTTCGTAATGGGGCATTCGTGGAGCAATCTATTTGCGGATTATAATATATTTCGAAGGCAGGCTGTGGTCCCTGGTTCTGTTCTGGACGTTTATCGGACCCTATGTATGTTTTAAGATCAAACAATGACTTTGATCCGTTATTTTCGGGTGTCTGTATTGGGGCATCCACAAAAACGATTCCATCCTCTTTACGCTTTTAAATGGCTTCCGTCGGGCAGGCCGCCATGCACCAGGGCCCTTCGCAATGAAAGCAGGCTGATGGCAACGCCTCGATTTCATAATCTAAACGCTGACCGGGTTTATTGTTCTTGAAAGTCATCCGGGATTTTGTTATGCGTGCAAAGACATTTGTCAGTTATCCTTCAACAACTCAGCTTGTTTGAGCCGAGTTTATTTCGAGATCCGTGTTTTATCGGAATATTCCGATACCGAAAGGGACTTTGTCATGCCAGAAAAAACCGTTTTCAGTATCTGCGGTATGTGTTCTGTAAACTGCCCTGTTCAGGTGAATGTTCTAAATGGTGAATGCAGGTTTATTCAGGGCAATCTCCATGCTCCGGGCATCAACGGCGCTTTGTGCGCGCGAGGTGCAGCCGGGCTTGATCTGATCAAGGATGATGAAAGGCCGCAGTTTCCGATGATCCGCAAGGCGGGTCGCGGGGAAGGCCGCTGGCTTCGGGTTTCCTGGGATGAGGCCCTGGACCGGGTGGCTGAGAAGATTTCCGCCATCCAGGCACGGGATGGCAAACAAAGCCTGATGTGCTCGGACAGCGGCGGCTGTTTTTCAGATCTTACCGCAGCCTTTGTCCGCGGGCTGGGTACTCCCAATTACCATACGAGCAGTTCCATCTGCGATATCAATGTGCATCACGCCAGCCGGTCGCTTTTCGGATTCGGGGCCGATGCGCTGGTTTTCGATTACAGAAAAGCAAAATACGTTGTTCTCCAGACCCGCAATCTTTTTGAATCCATAGACGTTAAAGAGGTCAATGATTTACTGAGTGGCTTGGAGGCCGGGTGCAAGCTTGCGGTGATCGACATCCGGGCAACGATTTCATCGGCCAAGGCCGACCGGTTTCTGCTGATCCGCCCCGGCACGGACTATGCGCTGAATCTTTCCGTGATCCATGTGCTTTTGAATCAGCAGCTCTTTGATGCCGGCTTTGCCAGAGAATGGATCAGCGACATTGAAGCGTTGCGTGCATTTGTTGCGCCGTATACCCCGCAGTGGGCCGAGGCCGAGACCGGCATTTCGGCAGAGGCCATCGTCTTGCTGGTTCAGGAAATCGCCAAGGCGGCACCTGCCGTCATCTGGCATCCGGGCAGAATGACTGCCCGCTACAAGGACTCTTTTTATGTCAGTCGCACGGCTTTTATCATCAATGCGCTGCTGGGCGCCATCGGCGCCAAAGGGGGGCTGGCTTCTAGCCGCAAAGCCGGAGAGCATCGGCCGCAAAAGCCTGAAGAAACTGGTGGATTTGCTGCCTGATCCGGGCGGGGTCCGTGCCGATGGCGTGGGCTCCACATACCCTGTTTTTGATGCGAAAAAGGGGCTGCTGCACCAGGCGTTTCAGGCCATTGAGACCCAGAGGCCATATCCGATCAAGGCATATATGAGCTTTGGCCATGATCCGCTGGCCGAGCATCCGGATCCTGCGGCCTTAACGCGGATTCTGGACAAACTGGAGCTTCTGGTCTGTGCAACGCCGTTCTGGTCCCAGAGCGCCTGGCATGCGGACATCGTGCTTCCGCTCTCTTCGTATCTGGAACAGGAGAGCATTCTTTTTCAGCAAAACGGCCTTAACCCAAGCTTTGGGGTCCGGTTTCGCTGCGTGAACCCGAGGCTGGACAGCCGCTCGGACTGGAGAATGATATCCGGGCTTTCAAAGCGCCTTGGCATCGGCGCATTGTCTTTTAACGGAATTGAAGACATCTGGAGTTATCAGCTTCAGGAAACCGGGGTTTCGATTGCAGATTTTAACGAAACCGGACGGGTTGAGCTGACGCAGAAGCCGGTTTACGAAAAACTCGGTACGGACTGGCTGAATACGGCCAGCCGCATGATTGAAATCATCAATCCCCAGTGGGAGAAAGCAGGCATTGCCTCCCTGCAGCCCTATGCCCCCAGGCCCGTTCCCAAGCCAGGGTTTTTCCGGTTGACCATCGGCGGGTGCGCGATTCATGTACAGGGTCATACGATCAACAATCAAAGGCTTTTTTCACAGATGCCTGAAAACGTGCTGTGGATAAATGATTCGGCGGCCCGTGAAATTGGCGTCTCGGAAGGGCAGAGCGTTGTTGTCTCTGGCAACGGATACAGCGCCACGATAAAAGCCCGTCTCAGCCGGTACATGCATCCGGAAGCCGTGTTCATGGTGCATGGATTCGGCCGGAGCATTCCGGCCGAGTCCCGGGCCTTCGGCAAGGGGGCATCGGATATATCCCTGATGGGCGGCGGATTGGACCAGTGGGATCCGGCCGGCGGCGGACTGGCGTTTCAGGAGCATTTCGTGTCGGTTAAAAAAGCGTGAGGACGTGATGGCGTGATATCGTTAGGGCGTGAAGGCGGGATCATTTATCGCGCACGCGCCCTCACGCGCTTACGAAGCCATCGAAGGAGGGCCGCTAAATGGCGATATTCAGAGGAAGTTATGTTGTCAATATTACACCGATGACCCCGGATCAGGAACTGGATGAAAAAGGGTTAAGGGATAATATCGACTGGTATGTCAAAAAAGGTACTGCCGGGATCTGCTGTGTGGGAAGCACCGGTGAATTTGTCAGCCTGACCCGTGAAGAACGCCTTCGAGTCGCGGCGATCGCCGTGGAGCAGACCGCGGGCCGGGTTCCGGTTCTGGTGGGGACCGCCCATGAAACCACCCGCGAAACCATTGCATATACCCGCCACGCCAGGGAAATCGGTGCGGATGGTGTCCTGATTATCAACCCCTATTATTGTAAACCTTCCGCAGATGAGATCTATTCGCACTTCAGGGCTATATGCGATGCGGTGGATATTCCGATCATGCTGTACAACAATCCGCATGACAGCGGAATCGACTTGAGCGATGAACTCATGATCCGGATATGCTCTTTAAAAAATATCCAGTATATCAAAGAGGCCTCCGGTGAAATCCGCCGGGTTCGAAATCTCCTGCGCCTGTCCGACAATCGAGTTCAGATTTTTTGCGGATCGGACGATCTGATCTATGAATCTTTTATGATGGGGGCAGTCGGTTTTATTTCGGTTTGCGGCAATGTTGTTCCCGATCTCTCCCAGCAGATATTTGATCTGATCCAGGAAGAGAAGTACGGCCCGGCAAGGGAATTGTATTTCAAGATTCTTCCCCTGTGCGATCTGATCGAGCGTTCCGGAAAAAAGGTTCAAATGGTAAAGGCGGCTGTGAATAAAATCGGACATGCCGCCGGTCCCTGCAGACTTCCTCGGCTGCCGTTGACACCGCCCGAAGATGCAGCGCTGGATCGGGTATTGAAAACGATGGGGCTGCTGTAGCCGTTTATATGAAACAATTCGATATTTATGTAAATGGCCAGCCGGTTCCGGCAACTCCCGGGCAGAGCATTGTCGAAGCCATGCTGGCAAAAGGTCTTCGAATCTGTCGCTACACCCGCTCGCAGTCTCCCAGAGGGGTATTCTGCGGTATGGGAATTTGTTGCGAATGCCGGATGATTGTTGACGGCATTGCAAATGTCCGCACCTGCATGACGCCGGCAATGCCGGGATCGCAGATCAAGGTTCAGGATGACGGCGCCATCGAGATGGACCCATGAATCCGGCGGATCTGGTGATTATCGGTGGCGGCCCGGCTGGAATTGCGGCTGCGACGGCCGCAGCCACGCACGGCGCCTCGGTTGTTCTGATTGAAGAGAACTTGAGTCTTGGCGGAAAAGTCTTGTCCCATAACGACCAGAGCTTTTCCGGCTTTCGCGCCGAAGCCATCGAAGCCAGGACTCGCCGCCGGATGCTGAAAGCCTTTCAGCGGGTTTCGGGCCGGATGGCGGTCTATACGGGCGCCCAGGCCTGGCATAGCGAAAAGTATTCTGATGATGGCCGGGAAGTCTATCTTCAGACTGTTGCAGGGCCTGCCGGCGCTGTGCCGCCCAGCGTCAGGGGCAGAGCCCTGGTGATTGCCGCCGGCGCCATGGAACGGATGATTCCGTTGGCAATAAAAGACGCTGATATTGCCGCAGTGATCTCTCCGCTGTCCTTCAACCGGATCTTCCCCCACATTTATGATCTGATTTCCGGCATCGGATTATATAAATTCCTGTCCATCGTCAATTACCTCTTCACCCTTCAGCGCCTTCGCATTCCCGTGCATTCGTCCGTCACCCTTGTGGAGGCTTTGGGCTGCGATGCGCTGGACCAGGCAGTGATCGCCCGAGCGGATGCATCGGGAAGAGAGGTGCCTGAGTCCCGGCGTTTTCGTTGCCGGAGACGGGTCGGCCGTTCGAGGCTATTTCGCGGCAATTACAGAAGGAAGCATTGCGGGAATAGAGGCCTGTGTCCATATCGGAATCGTGAGCCGGGAAAAAGCCGATGCGATGATTCGTCCCCTTGCAGGCCGGTTGAAACGGATGAACCGGTTCGGCAGTGCCCTGGATGCCTTGTCTTTGCCCGGTCTGGGAATGGTTTCGGCGATTCCGGATCACACGGTGATCTGTCGCTGTGAAGACGTGACAATGGACGATGCCCGAATGGCCGTCGCCAATGGCGCAGCCGATATTAATGACTTGAAACGCAGAACCCGAATCGGCATGGGGCACTGTCAGGGGCGGTTCTGCGGGCAGATCATTCATGACCTGTTGGAGAATGTTTCCGGCAGAGCCGTGGCAAGGGAATCCTTTACGCCCCGGATTCCGGCAAAGCCCATTACATTTAATATCCTAGCACAAGAGAGATGATTATGAAAATTCGAATTCTTACCGCAGACCATGTCCGTCAAGCCCTGCCCATGCCAAAGGCCATTGAAGCCATGAAGCGGGCATTTGGCCAGCTTTCGGCCAATCAGGCCGATATCCCGCTTCGCGGTCGCCTTACTACTGAAAAAGGTGTAACCCTGTTGATGCCCGCATATCTTCATAAAAGTCGGGATATGGCAATAAAGATTGTCTCAATTTATGGGGATAACCCGCTGCTCGGGCTGCCCACTGTGGCCGGTCTGGTCATGGTGCTGGATCCGCAGACCGGAATGCCCCTTGCTTTGATGGAGGGAACCAGCCTGACAGCCATTCGAACCGGGGCTGCCGGAGGCCTTGCTGCGGAACTTCTGTCCAGAAAAGACGCAGGAACCGTTGCGCTGTTCGGGGCAGGTGTGCAGGGAAAGGCCCAGCTTCAGGCGGTGATGGCGGTGCGAAGTATTCGCAAAGTCTGGATTCTGGATTCGTCTTTGAATCAGGCTGAAAAGCTGGCAGCGGAAATGGCATCCTGGCCGTCCTGTCCGGAAATCGTGGCCAAAGGATTTTCCGCCCGGGAAGCCGGAGAGGCGGTCTCTCAGGCGGATATCGTGATTGCGGCCACAACGTCCTTAACCCCTCTTTTTGACGGCAATGATCTGAGACCCGGAACGCATGTCACCGGCGTGGGGTCCTTTACGCCGCAGATGCAGGAAATCGATGAGATTACGGTCCGCAGGGCCAGGGTGGTTGTGGATTCCCGTGAAGCCTGCATGGCGGAAGCCGGAGACCTGATCATTGCCGGCGCGATTATTTCGGCTGAGATCGGCGAAATTGTCAACGGCACTTTCCCCTCGCGCCAGAATGACCATGAAATCACATATTTTAAAACGGTCGGTGTTGCGGTCCAGGATGCCGCTGCCGCAGCCGCGGTCCTTGCAGAGGCCACTGAAAGTGGGCTGGGGAGTCTACTGTCATTATCCTGAATAAACCCATTTATTAAAAGAGGCTGCCATGAGAATGGATATTAATTGTGATATGGGCGAGAGCTTTGGAAGCTACCGGATCGGAGATGACGACAAGATCATCGCCTTTGTTACATCCGCCAATATCGCCTGCGGGTATCATGCCGGAGATCCCGGTGTGATGGCAAAAACCGTTGACCTTGCCAGGGAGCATCGCGTTTCCATTGGCGCCCATCCGGGATATCCGGACCTGATGGGATTTGGCCGGCGGAATATGGAAACGTTTCCGGGGGAAATTTCAAATTATATCCTGTATCAAACTGGAGCGCTTTCGGCCTTTGCCCGGGCAGCCGGTGTAAAGCTGCGGCATGTCAAGCCGCACGGCGCCCTTTACAATCAGGCAGCCAGGGATGAGCGCACTGCACAGGAAGTGATCCATGCCGTTAAAGCATTTGATCCGGAGTTGATCTTGTTTGTGCTGGCAGGATCTCTTTGTGAAGAAATGGCCATTGAAGCCGGACTTCGCGTAGCGCGCGAAGCTTTTCCGGATCGCGCGTACTTGAGCACCGGGCAGCTTGCTCCCAGGTCCATGCCCGGGGCTGTCCTGCATGATCCGGACAGGGTCAGGGAGCGTGTAATCAAACTGGCAACAACAGGCATGCTGACCAGCATTGAGGGAAAAGAAATGCGTTTTAAGGCAGATACCTTATGTATTCATGGGGATACGCCCGGCGCATGGGAACTTGCAGCCGGGATTCGCCGCGCCCTGGAAGAAAACGGAATTAAGATCCTTCCGGTTGGCCATTGCCTGTAGCTTTAAGGGCTTAAGTGCGTGAGCGCGTGACAGCATGAGGGTAAATCCATTTCACGCGCTTACGCGCTCACAATTTTGCGCAAATTCAGATGTTCCGGGAGCGAATAATCAGCATGGGCCGATCGATTTGTTGCAGGACACCGGAGGCCACGCTCCCATAAAATACCCGTGACATGCCACTCCTGCCGTGGCTGGCCATCGCGATCAGGTCGGCATTCTCCCGCTGGGCAACGGAAATGATGGTATCCACCACGGGTCCCTGTTCCACGAATTTTCGGGCAACAATGTTTTTTTCCTTGAATTCTCCCTGGTGACCGGCCAGATAGGTGTTGATTTCCTCATATCTGCGGTTGAAGTCTTTCAGGCTTTCCTTGACCGTGTCTGTCAGCGCGCTGCTCACGTGAATAATGGATGGGTTGACGATTTGCAGCGGCTCCATTACCTGGAGAAAAATCACTTTTGCCTTGTAGTTTACGGCCAGATTCTCAACATGGGAAAGAATATGCTCGGCTCTGGGTGATCCGTCTAAGGGAACCAGTATGGTTTGATACATATTGAAATAGCTCCTTTGCGAAATATGGTTCAGTTTCAAGTCACGGGTCAATAAAAAGGAGATGTCGCATCCGGATTTGTATGGCTGAAAATGAAAAAACTATATGTTTTGAGCTCGAATTATCAATATGGGCCTGTCGATTTTCTGCATGATACCGGCTGCCACGCTTCCATAAAATACCCGGGCTACGCCGGTCCGGCCATGACTGGCGATGGCAATCAGGTCCGCATTCTCCCGCTGGGCAACAGCGATGATGGTTTCTACAACCCCCCCCTGTTCGATAAAGATACCGGCATCAATTCCTTTTTTTTGAAAAACATCCTGAATGCCGGCAAGGTATGTGGTGATTTCTTCCCGCTTTTGTTTGAAATCCACCAGGTATTCATGGATGACATCCGTCTGAATGGTGGTTTCATAAAGCGAAGGATTTACGAATGAAAGCTGCGGTTCCACGACCTGGAGAAAAAACACTTTTGACTTGAACTGCAAGGCCAGACTTTCAACATGGAGAAGGATGCTCTCTGCTCTGGGAGAACCGTCCAAGGGTACCAATAGCGTTTGATACATGGAATACCTCCTTTCTAAACTCTGGGTTTTGGAATTCGAATGTACAGGAAGCTATTTAATATATCCGTCAATTGCAAGAAGTATGCAATAGCAAAATAAGCGTATTTAAAATTATATCCATCAGGGCATTGTGGCCAGCGTTTTGGCAATCAAGTCATTTCGCTGTTTCCGGGCCGGACAGCGCGCTTGGTCATTCCAGTGTCTGATAGAGAGGAGATTTATGATATGTTGGATCATCAGAGGGCGTTTCAGGCCAGGAGGATTGAACTCCTGGCCTGAATTTATTATGCAGTGTTAATACATGTCTTCGTCCATGTCATCCATACCACCGCCAGGAGCCGATTTTGCGGCTTTTTTGGGCTTTTCGGTAATCATGGCCTCGGTGGTCAGCATCATGCCGGCAACAGAAGCCGCATTCTGCAGGGCAAATCGAACCACTTTTGTGGGGTCGATCACGCCGGTCGCAATCAGATTTTCATAAACGGATGTGGCGGCATTGAATCCGAAGTCATTTTCTCCTTCCATGACTTTGTTCAGGACCACGGAGCCTTCAAAACCGGCATTTTCGGCAATCTGACGCAGCGGCTCTTCCAGGGCGCGTTTTAGGATCGCAATGCCGCTGTTCTGCTCTCCCTTGACCTCGACCTTTTCCAGGGCTTTGATGCAGCGGACCAGCGCAACGCCGCCGCCCGGAACAATGCCTTCCTCGACAGCCGCACGGGTGGCGTTCAGGGCGTCTTCCACGCGGGCTTTCTTTTCTTTCATCTCGGTTTCCGTGGCTGCGCCGATGCGGATTACCGCAACACCGCCAATCAATTTGGCCAGACGTTCCTGAAGCTTTTCCCGATCGTAATCGGAAGTGGTTTCTTCAATCTGAGCACGAATCTGGCGAACTCTGCCTTCCATTTCCTTGCGGTCGCCGGAACCGTCGATGATGGTGGTGTTGTCCTTGTCGATTTTAACGCTTTTGCATTTGCCCAGGTCTTTTAACGTCACGTTTTCAAGCTTCATTCCCATATCTTCAGAAACCATGCGGGTGCCGGTAAGGATGGCGATGTCTTCCAGCATGGCTTTGCGGCGGTCGCCGAATCCGGGAGCCTTCACAGCCGCAACCTGAAGTGTGCCGCGAAGCTTGTTTAAAACCAGGGCTGCAAGGGCTTCGCCTTCCACATCTTCTGCAATGATCAAAAGGTTTCTTCGGGATCTGGCGGTTTCTTCCAGCAGCGGCACCATATCTTTCAGGCTGCTGATCTTTTTTTCATGAATCAGAATCAGTGGTTCATCCAAAACCACTTCCATTCTTTCACGGTTTGTTGCAAAGTGGGCGGAAATATATCCGCGGTCAAACTGCATGCCCTCCACCACATCGAGCGTGGTTTCCATGCCTTTGGCTTCTTCAACGGTAATCACCCCTTCCTTGCCCACTTTTTCCATGGCTTCGGAAATGATTTTGCCCACCATTTCATCGTTGTTGGCGGAAATGGCACCGACCTGGGTGATTTCCAGTTTGTTCTTGGTGGGCTTGGAAATGGCTTTTAATTCCGTCACGATTGCAGCAACCCCTTTTTCAATGCCGCGTTTGATGGACATGGGGTTTGCGCCGGCTGCCACCAGCTTTTGACCCTCATTGTAGATGGCCTGCGCCAAAACCGTTGCGGTAGTGGTGCCGTCTCCGGCAACATCGCTGGTCTTGCTGGCAACCACTTTCACCATCTGAGCGCCCATATTCTCGTATTTATTCGACAGTTCGATTTCCTTGGCCACGGTCACGCCGTCTTTGGTAACCGTTGGGGAACCAAAGGTTTTTGCCAGAACAACATTTCTTCCCTTGGGACCAAGGGTCACTTTGACTGCGTCAGCCAGTGCATTGACGCCTTTTAACATATGCTCTCTTGCTTCAGAGCCGTAACAAATCATTTTTGCGGGCATGGGGTAATCCTCCAGTTGTGTCAATTATTCAAATATAGCCAGTATGTCAGTTTCTTTCATGAAAATATGCTCAACGCCGTTGATCCGAATTTCGGTTCCGGCGTATTTGGAAAACAAAATGCGGTTCCCTGCCTTAACATCCAGGGAAATCCGTTTGCCGTCTTTACCGGATTTTCCGGATCCCACAGCAATCACTTTGCCTTCCTGGGGCTTTTTCTTGGCGGTATCGGGAATGATGATGCCTCCCGCAGTTTTTTGTTCTTCCTCAACCCGCAACACCAGCACATTGTCGTTCATGGGTCTGATCTTCATTGCTGATCGGTGCTCCTTTTCTCTCCTGTGGTTGTTTAATAATCAGTACTGATGGCTCCATAAATAGTTCATAAGTATTAATAAAATTGTAATATTAAATGGTTATGTGTATTTCGATCAAATTTTGTCTAAAATCTAATCATTTTGCTTCTACTGTCAAGACGGGCAAGCTGCCTTTTACGCTTCCCTGAGCGCGGTGATGATATTCAGCCGGGATGCGCGAAAAGCCGGGAGAACGCCACCGGCAAAGCCCATGATCAGCGAAAACGACAGGGATTTGATTACGATGCCGGGAGTCAGGTCAAAGCTGAAGGCAAGTTCGGAAAAGGTTTGAAAATTGGTAGTGGATACGGTGAGAAACTGCAGAAAAGAGGCGAAAAAAAGTCCTGTACATCCCCCGATGGCGCCAAGAAGCAGGGATTCGAGCAGGAATGCGGTCAAAATGGCGCCTTGTCGAAAGCCCAGGGCGCGAAGGGTTCCAATTTCTCCGGTTCGCGTTGCAACCGCCGCATACATGGTAATCATGGCCCCAACCACGGCGCCGATGGAAAATACGATGGTTAGCGAGAGGCCAAGAATCCTTAAAAAAGTTGCCATGGCTTCGGACTGCTCTTTGTAGTAAGCGGTTTCCCGTTTGGCTTCCAGGGTCAGCCTCGGATCACTCTGAATCCGGGTTTTTATTGCTTCGAATTCGCCCGAATTTCTTAAATTGAACAGAATGGAAGAATACACGGGTCTTCGAAAGGCCGGCATCAACTGGTCGACATCTCCCCAGATTTCGGAGCTGTAGCCGGTTGATCCGGCGTCAAATATGCCGACAACCCGCCAGGACCGCTGGGCAAAAAACAGGGATTCTCCCAGTCCAGCGCCCTTGAAACCTTTTGCAATGCTTTTTCCAACCATGATTTCTGAAGAACCCGGCCGGGGCAATCGGCCGGCACGAATGTGAACCTGGGGCCTTAAAGACAGCGAGGTTTGCGAAACGCCGCGAATCACCACATTGGAGCGGCTCGATGATTCCTGCTTTTCCAGGGTGATCAGTACAACCATTTCCTTGGCAATCATCCGGTTGCCGTTCTGCCCCATGGCGATCTCCGGCTGGCTTTCGACAACGGAAGCCTGAAGCCGGTCAATGCCGCTCTGCACTTCTGATCCAGATGATTTTCGAACGACCACGACGTTGTTGTAAGAGCCGGTATCTACGAGGGTTTTCTGAAGCCCTTCAGCCAGCATGATGATGGCCGCAAACACAAACACCACAAGAGCCATGCCAAGCGCAGTGAGTGCTGTGGTCAGCCTTCGGGTGAGAAGATTTCTCAGGCTGTAGAAAAAAAGCAGGTTCATTTACCCGATCCTTCCCAGGCCATCTGCGATGCGAACCTGCACCACCCGCCAGATCGGGATGACCGCGGCCACAACTCCGACAGTGGCTGCCGCCGCCATATCCATTAAAATTGTTTCTGCGGAAACATGAAAAATCGGAAAAAACTGGCCAACCGCATGAGCAAAGGCGCTGGCTGCGGGAAAGGTAACGCCGATGCCAAGCAGTCCGCCAATGGCCGTCAGGGTGAGGGATTCTCCCAGAATGATGGCGGAAAGAAAGCCCCTGCCAAACCCCAGGGTCTTGAAGACGGCATACTCGCCCATGCGTTCGCGCACCGACATGGCCATGGTATTGGCCACAACCGCCATGATGATGACGATAATCACATAAGAGACAAGCTGAATGACCGTGATAATGGCCTCGCTCATGGTAACAAAGCTCATCTGAAAGGCTTTTTCCGTTTCGGTAAGGGTTTCTGCGTAGGAATTCTTGAACAGTCCGTCCACGGCTACGGATGTTGGCGGCTGCCTGATCCGGCTGTTTCAGGCCGATCATGTAAAATCCCACCTGATCCGCCCTGCGGGGGAGGACTTTCTTCATGGTTTCGTTGAGGTAATCCCAGTGGAAAAAAAACTGGTTTTCGTCAATTGTCTTGTCTTTTCCCTGATAAATTCCGCGAAGGACAAAGTCCCAGTTGCCCGGAAAAATAGTTCCCCTCAGTGTGATGGTGTCCCCGATTTTCCAGCCAAAGCGCCTGGCCAGTTTTTGGCCGGCCACGCAGGCCTTTCTCTCCCGAAAGAATGCGGCGGTTTCATCGCCTGATAAAAGAAATTCCGAATATAGGGTAAAATAGGATTTGGGTTCAATGGCAAAGTTGGCAAAGAAGTTTTTTTCTTCGATATAAATCCCCCCAAACCAGTTTCCATAGGAAACAACGTTAACGCCTTCGACGCTGCGGATTTTATCCTTGTAGGACAGGGGCAGGGGAAATATCAGGGAGATGGCGTTTCGTGTGACCAGACGGCTGGCAGACGAGGCGTCCACGCCGGCATACCAGGCGCTGATAACGGTTCGCAGCAGGCCGAAGGCCAAAATCGCCACGGCAATGCCTCCGATCGTCAGCAGGGTCCGCAGGCGATGCCTAAAGGCATTCCGGAACAGCAATTTGAGGAGCATCGGTTAAAACGCCTTTGTCCAGATATTTCAGGATATGGGCTTTTCGGGCTGCCCGGGGGTCATGCGTGACCATGACGATGGTTTTTCCCAGTTCGCTGCAGAGCTGGTCCATGAGCCTGAGGACATCTTCGGCGGAATGCCGGTCCAGGTCTCCCGTGGGTTCGTCCGCCACAAGAATGGTGGGGTCCGTGACCACGGCCCGTGCAATGGCTACCCGCTGCTGCTGTCCGCCGGAAAGCTGGCGGGGATAGTGATCCATTCGGTCCAGCAGGTTCACCAGAGAAAGGGCCGTGGTTGCATGCGCTTTTCGCGCTTTTTTTGAAAGCCCTGTCAGCATCAGGGGAAGTTCGACGTTTTCAAAAGCGGTCAGCACCGGAATCAGATTGTAAAACTGAAAAATAAACCCCACATGGCCGGCGCGCCAGGCTGCCAGCTGCAATTTCCGAAAGACCGAAGATCTCCTGGCCGCCAACCCGGATGCTTCCGGAATCCGCCTGATCCAGGCCTGCAATGAGGTTGAGCAGGGTGCTTTTCCCTGAACCCGATGGTCCCATCAATGCCAGAAATTCCCCTTCTTCGATGCTCAGGCACAGGTGTTCCAGAACGGGTATGGACTGGTTGCCCCGGCGATAGGACTTGACAAGATCGGTGATTTCAATAACAGGGGGTTTACTGGGCAAGCTTGACCTTTGTTCCTTCAAAGATGTTTTCGGTTGGCGAGACCACAACCTTGTCGCCGATGTTCAGGCCGGACAGGACTTCGCTTAAGCCGTTCATCCGCCTGCCTAGGACCACCCTGGCGCCTGCCGCTCTGTCTGCCGGAAATTTTAAATACGGCCGTCTCATTGTTTCTATGAACAACGGCTGAATCCGGGACAGCCGTTATCGGCTGCATTTCCGCTGCCGTGATTTCCCGGAGCAAAAAAGCCACCTTTGCGCTCATTTCCGGAAGGACTTTGGGACTTAAAGTATTAAAGGCCACTTTTACCAGGACCGAGGCCTTGGTGCGGTCGGCCGTGGGGACGATCATGTGAACCTTGCCGGCAAAGCGTTCGGTGGGCAGGGCATCCAGTTGAATTTCACAGGGCTGATTCGTAAAGACTTTTTCGATGTTGGATTCGGAGACATCCACTTCAACTTTGAGAGAATCCATGTCGGCCACGTCCACAACCGCCGCCTTGGCGTTGGCGGCAGCTCCAAGCGGGGTGACGATATCACCGATGTCGGCATTCTTGGTCAGAACAACGGCGTCAAAAGGCGCCCGAAGGTTGGCATATTCCAGGGTGACTTCAGCCCCCTTGAGGCCGGCCAGACTGTTTGTTACAGAAGCTTGGCTTGCATGGGCCGCAGCCCTGGCCCGCTTGAACCGGGCATCCGCCGCATCAAATTCAGCCCTGGCGATATATCCGGCAGCAACAAGCGATTTGCTGCGGTTGTAAGATAATGTCGCCTCGATGAGTTCCGCCTGAGACTGTTCCAGTTGAAATCGAGCTGTTTGCACGCTTGCCAGTGCCTGATCTTTTGCAGCCAGCGTATCTTCATTTTCAAGCCGGGCGATGATATCGCCTTTTTTAACCCGGCTTCCTTCCTCTACCGCCAGGTACACGAGCCTGCCGGTGATTTTGGTTGCCACTGCGGCTTTGCGCTGAGCCACCACATATCCGCTGGCATTCAGAACTGTAAAGGTTTGTGAAGGGTAAATCTTCTGTACGCTTGCGCTCTGAATCTCGACGGCAGGGGTCAGGACGCCTTTTTTGTATAGAAAGCCGGTGGCGATGAGAAGAGTTGCCAGGAAAAAAAGGAGGATATATCGTTTTTTATTGGAAGACCGGTTCGGAATTCCGGACTTGTCTATGCGTAACTGTGTGAGATCGTTTTCAGTCATGGCTGGTTCCGTCCCGGTCGGCAATCCGGTTATTTTGCGCATTACAGAGAAAATGATTCGGGCCGCAGTTTTATCCCGGCTTCTGACTTTTTATGAGCGCATCAAATTTATTTGCGTCATAATTATAGCATGGTAGCGTCAGGTTGGAACAGAAATAATTGTTCTTAGTTTTTTTCTTGTCATGCCGCCAGATTATTTATATGTAGGAATAAGCGTCGGATTTCAGTTTTTTGTAAATCTGCCGAATGTCGTAAAGCTTGATGAATAGATTGGAAACGCACTTGCAGGAGCAATGAAAAAAGCATACCCTATATGAACGCGCAATCACACAGATGAATCGGCTGTTCGCGTCTATCAGCGCTTTTTCGTGGTTACGGTTTTTTACGGCAATAAGTCAGGCAAGGATGTGATATATGGACAGTCCCGATCGCTCATTTGATATGTTTATTCAAGAGCTTATGGAAAAATGGGGAAATACGCCGAATGCGGACAGAGATTCGGGCCTTTCCCGAATCACGGTGGTAACGGTTTCGTCGGAGCCAGGCAGCGGCGGTCAGATGATTGCCAGAGGGATTGCCGAGCAAATGGGATACGATTTGTTTCATCGGGACATTATCCGGGAGATCGCCGATCGGGCCGATATCGGTGCATCGGTGAATGAATCCATTGAAAAAGAGCGCCTTTCGTGGATTGAGGATTTCATTGCTACCCTTGTCAGCAGACGTTACCTGGGGCCGGAAATTTATCTGGAACAGCTCATGAAGGTCATCAGCGTGATCGGCAAGCACGGCAGGGCGGTGATTGTGGGCAGAGGCGCCAATTTTATCCTTCCCCTGAACGAGCGACTCAGTATTCGGATAGTTGCGCCCGTTGATTTTCGCATTCTGAACATTTCCAGGGTGCTGAACATTTCCGAAGAGGAAGCCGGAAAACAGGCGATCATGAAAGAAGCCAAGCGCAAGGCCTTTATCCGTAAATCCTTTAATGCGGATATCGCGGAGCCCATTAATTATGATCTGACGTTTAACACCGAATTCATCCGCTATGAAACGGTCGTGGAATCTGTTCGGCAAATACTGGAAGGCGGCGGAAAGTCGAGGTGATCGCTTCCTCCCAGTATCCGATATCCTGCCTGCTGAATTTCTTCAAACACTTCTGAAATGTGGGGGGCTCCCCGGGTTTCAAGCTCCAGGGAGACGCTGGTGACAAAGAGCGGCACATTCATGACATTCCGGTCATGAAAAATATGCAGGACATTGGCTTTCCGGCGGGCGACCAGGGCAAGGAGCCTTGCCAGTGACCCCGGAGTATCGTCCAATTGGACCTGAATTCGCATGATGCGGCCATGTTTTAAAAGCCCTTGGTGGAGTATTCTTCCCAGAAGCGGGCTGTCGACATTGCCGCCGCTGATGACAAGGACTATCTTGCAGCTTTTGGGCGCCGAAACCGCTCCATTCAGAAGTGCGGCAAGGGGGACGGCGCCGGCGCCCTCGGCCAGTATTTTTTTCCGCTCCAGAAGCATCAGGATGGCGCTGGCGATGCTGGCCTCATCCACCAGGGCGATCCGGTCCACTACAGGATCGAAGTACCTCAAACGTGATCTGCCCGACTTGACGAACGCTGATTCCATCGGCAATGGAAGGCTGGGCGCGTACGGATTTGACATGGCCGCGGTGAAGGGCTTCCGCGGCGGACGGGCAGACGCCGGCCTGAACCCCGATAACCTGAACGTCTGAAGACAAGGCTTTTGCCGCCAGAGCAATTCCCGATATCAGCCCGCCTCCGCCGACGGGCGCAAGGATCATCCGCGTATCCGGAAGGTCCTCCAAAATTTCAAGCCCCAGCGTTCCCTGACCCGTAATGATATCAACATCATCAAAGGGATGGATGAAGGTTTTGCCCTGAGAGGCGATCTCTTTGGCTTTTTCAAGGCTTTCGCCGATGCTTTTGCCCCAAAGAATAACCTGCCCGCCGTAATTGCAGGTGGCTTCCTGCTTGGAAATCGAAGCCCATTCCGGCATGACGATGGTTGCCGAAAGCCCTGCCCGGAATGCCGCCAGCGCAACCCCCTGTGCATGATTGCCGGCAGATGCCGCAACCACGCCGCCCGAGAGGATTTCGTTTTTTCTGGAAAAGATTTTATAAGCAGCGCCGCGGATCTTGAAAGAGCCGGTTTTTTGAAGGTTTTCCAGTTTCAGAAAGATATCGCTGTCAAACATCTTGCTGAGTGTGGGGGAATGTACCAGCGGCGTATGAATGATATGGGGGCGAATCAGGGCGGCTGCCTGATGAAACTGGTTCAGGGAAATGGCGGGAAAAAGGTCGCTTTTCATGGAATATCCTCAATTGCTGATTTATTTCAGTAAGTTCTATCATATCATTAAAATGATTGCAAGATGGGCATATTTTATTTAAAATGACAAGTTTTAAGATAAATGGTCATGAATCACCCGGACATTCCCGGATATTATAAGATAGCTTATCGGAAAACCCTATGAAACCCGTTGTTGCTCTTGTCGGCCGACCCAATGTCGGAAAATCCACGTTGTTTAACCGAATCACCCGGACCAAAAACGCCCTGGTGGACAATGCCCCCGGTGTCACCCGGGACCGCCATTATGGCGATGCCACCTGGGAAGAGGTGCCCTTTTCGGTTGTGGATACCGGCGGTTTTTTAACCAGTGACGGAGATGAATTTTCGCCGCTGGTTCGCAGCCAGGTCATGCAGGCCATTCAGGATGCCACGGTCATCGTCATGGTTCTGGATGGCAAGTCCGGTGTTTCCCCGTATGACCGGGATATTATTGAACTCCTTCGCGATGTTTCTCAGCCTGTTTTTTATGTGGTGAATAAAATCGACGGGTTGGAACGCGAGGTGAATCTTTTCGAGTTCTATTCCCTTGGAATCAAGGAATTGTATCCGGTTTCAGCCGAACATAATTACGGAGTTCCGGATTTTCTGGATGAACTGATCCGGGCCTTTCCCGCAGAGTCCCAAGGATCATGCGGGCCAGGTATCTGATGATGTCATTAAAATTGCAGTCGTCGGAAGACCGAATGTGGGGAAATCTTCCCTGATAAACCGTCTTCTGGGGGAAGATCGGCTGGTTGTGAGCGATATTCCCGGAACCACGCGCGATGCCATCGACACCTTATGCCGTCGCGGCGACAAAACCTATCTTCTGATTGATACGGCCGGGATCCGCCGCAAGTCCAAGGTCGATGAGAAAATTGAAAAATTCTCCATCATCAAATCCCTTAAAAGCATGGACAGATGCGATGTGGCCCTGATTGTTCTGGATGTTGAAGAAGGCGTCACCGAGCAGGACATCCATGTGGCCGGATATGCTTATGAAAGAGGATGCGGCTGTATCATCCTTCTCAACAAATGGGACCGGGTTGAAAAAGACAAGAAAACCCTGAAGCGCTATCTGGATGAGCTGCGAGATAAAGCCAAATTCCTGAATTTTGCGCCGGCCATTACCATTTCCGCGCTGACAGGCCTGAGGGTGGCTTCGATCTTCGGTGAGGTGGACGATGTCTATGGTCAGTACGCCACCCGGATCGGTACGGGCCAGCTCAACAAGCTCTTTGAGCAGGCAACCCAGGACAAGGAGCCTTCGATGTACAAGGGAAAGCGCCTGAAGTTTTATTATGCGGCTCAGGTTTCCGTAAAACCTCCTGCCTTTGTGGCCTTTGTCAATGTTCCCGAAGGGGTTCACTTTTCCTACGAGCGTTACCTGGTCAATCAGATCCGCGGGGCGTTCGGTCTGAAACATACCCCGATTCGCATGATGTTCCGGGAACGCAGCAACAGAAAACCATAATCCATGAAACCGGATATTTTCGATCATCAGGCGCAAAAAGCAGCCGATGCCTCCCGTCCCCTTGCCGAACGCATGCGCCCCAGAACCCTGGATGAATTTTTCGGGCAGCAGGATGTGGTGGGGGAGGGGACCCTTCTGCGGCATGCCATATCCGGGGACCGGATATTTTCCATGATCCTCTGGGGGCCTCCGGGATGCGGCAAAACCACCCTGGCCCGAATCGTGGCCCGTGAAACCCGCTGCCATTTCGTCCATTTTTCCGCGGTGCTTTCCGGGGTCAAGGACATTCGGGCCGTCATCGAGATCGCTACCGATCAGCAGCGGCTGTACCGGAAAAAAACCATTCTGTTCGTGGATGAGATTCACCGGTTCAACAAATCCCAGCAGGACGCCTTTCTGCCCCATGTGGAAAGCGGCCTGATCACCCTGATCGGCGCGACAACGGAAAACCCGTCTTTTGAAGTGATTCCGGCATTGATGTCCCGCTGCCGGGTCGTTGTTTTAAAGATGCTGTCTTCGGAAGCCCTTGAAGCCATTATTCAAAACGCCTTGAACGATACCGAACGGGGCCTGGGCAAAACCGGGCTCAAGCTTATCGCCGGATGCCGCATCCTGCCTGGTCCGCATGGCGGACGGGGATGCCAGATGCGTTTTGAACAGCCTTGAAGTTGCGGCATCCCTGCTGTCATCGGAACGGGCGGCATCTGAAACAGATCCGTCAGGCGACGCAATCCAAAGAGAAATAACGATTCAGGATATTGAAACCGCTGTCCAGAAAAAAGCCCTGCTCTACGATAAATCCGGCGAAGAACACTATAACCTGATTTCCGCGTTTCACAAAAGCCTGAGGGGAAGTGATCCGGATGCGGCCCTTTACTGGCTGGAGCGGATGATCGCATCCGGAGAAGATCCGATTTATGTGGCCCGGCGCATGGTCCGGTTTCGCCTCGGAAGACATCGGAAACGCCGATCCCTATGCGCTGGATATCACGCTCCGGGCCACAGAGGCGTTTCGCATGCTGGGTCATCCCGAAGGGGAGCTGGCCCTGGCTCAGGCAGCGGTTTACCTGGCTACGGCGCCCAAAGAGCAACAGCGTTTATGCGGCGATGGGAAAGGTTCAAAAAAGCGATCGAGGATACCGGGGCGCTTCCGGTTCCGTTTCATATCCGAAACGCGCCGACCCGGCTCATGAAGGATCTGGGATACGGCGACGGATACCGGTATGCCCATGATTTTCAGGATGCATTCGTTGCCCAGGATTACCTGCCGGAACCGCTTCAAAACAAGCGGTTTTATCTGCCTTCGAACAGGGGGTATGAAAAAACCATTCAGCAGCGGATGGAATACTGGCGGAAACAGAAGGCAGAAGCCATTAGACAGGAGTCAGGCGATAGGAGCCGGAAGGCGCAAGACGAAGGCCAGAAGCCATAATATTGGAGTCAGGAGTCAGGAATATAAGAAATGATCAGAAAAGCCACGTTAAAGGATATCAAGGCCATCCACGGCCTGCTGCAGTACTATGGCACCAAGGGAGATCTGCTCCCCAGACCGTTTACCGAACTGTATGACCATTTGAGGGATTTTTCGGTTTATGTAACGCCGGATAAGGAGATCATCGGCTGCTGCGCGCTTCAATTCTGCTGGGAGGATCTGGCCGAAATCCGGTCCCTGGCCGTCAAGCCGGAGTATCTGAACAAGGGGGTCGGTTCCGAGCTGGCCGAGTTTGCCATATCCGAAGCCCTGAAATACAACATCACCCATGTCTTTACCCTGACGTACCGGCCCAATTTTTTCCAGCGTCTGGGGTTTGTCCGCATCGACCGTTCCCAGCTTCCGCTCAAGATCTGGGGGGGATGCCTGAACTGCGTCAAGTTTCCGGACTGCGATGAAATCGCAATGATGAAAGAGCTTACCTACGAAGCCCCATGATCGTTCTTTCTCATCACTTCGATCCATATTTTCCGATCCGAGGCAAGCGTTCATGCGTTTAATCGGTTCGTCCGTATCGAAGCTGCCGGAGCCTGCCATGAAGATCCGGAGTCCTTTTGCCTTGCAGGCTCTGGTATTTTCCCTGGTCTGTGCAGCCTTCACCACGATCTATATCACCCAGCCCGTACTGCCGGTTATTCGGGCGGAATTCGGCGTGGATGAAGCCGGTGCTTCCTGGACGATTGCTGCGGTAGTTCTGGGCATTGCGCTTTCAAACCTGCCGTTCGGCCTGCTCTCGGATCGCTGCTCCATCCGGCCGATCATCCTGATCGGCGGGGTGATGGTCGCCTCCTGCGGCGTCTTCTGCGCAATGACCCAAAGCCTGACGCTCCTGGTCGCCGCCAGATTTATACAGGGGCTTTTTATCCCTTCTCTGACGACCTGCCTGGCCGCATACCTGGCAAGAAGCCTTCCCGTGGAATCTCTCAATGTGGTGATGGGCGCGTATGTATCCGCAACTGTTGCGGGCGGTCTGGGGGGTCGCCTTCTGGGAGGGTGGATCCATCCGCCGCTTCACTGGCGATATGCTTTTGTGAGCGCATCGGTTCTGGTTCTTGCCGCAACCCTTGCAGCGCTCAAGTGGCTGCCTCAAAACGATCGCAACTTTTCGGCGGATACCGGACAAGTCGGTTTTATCCGGCTGCTGGCAACTGCGGATTTTCTGCGCACCTACCTGGTAGCCTTCGGGGCGTTTTTCGTATTCTCCTCGGTTTTTAATTACCTGCCTTTTTATCTTTCAAATCCGCCTTTTCAGGCAAGCACCCGGATCATCACCCTGATGTATCTGTCCTATGTGATCGGAATCATCATCGGTCCTCTGGCGGGAAAACTCAGCAACCGCATCGGCAATGGTTCCACGATGGTCCTCGGCTCTGCCGTCTTTGCCCTGTCCATCGGCTTAACGCTGATCCAGTCGATACCGGTCATCGTCATCAGTCTGGTGGGGATTTGTGCCGGCTTCTTTGCCATTCATGCCGCTGCCGCCGGTGCGCTCAACCGCAAACTGACTTCCAGCCGTGGCCGTGCCAACTCGCTTTATGTTCTCTTTTACTATATCGGTGGCGCTTTCGGGATCAATTTAAGCGGATTTGCGTATGTTCACTCCGGATGGCATGGTGTTGTGGGGCTTGTCCTGGCAACGCTGGTGATTCCTCTTGCAATCGGCATAACGGAAATCGTGATAGAAAGAAAAAAATAGAAGAGCGCTTTAAGTTTCCGGAAACAGAGCGTCAAAATGGCGGGTTGAAACATGAATCGGAGCCGGACCTTTCAGCCCGGCCCCGGGTATCAAAGTCATATCACGAACAGCAACAGCTGCTGGTATAACATCCACATGGATCAACGTAACACCCACAGGGATCTATGACATAACAACAGGATCGCTCGGAACTGGACTCCGAGTTGTTGCTTTTTCCCTTGTCGTCTTTGATTGTTTTCTCGTTACTTTCCATACATATCACCTCCCTGACGATGAATTCGATCAAATCAGGCTATTGCTGCTGGAATTCATCATTATCTGCACCAAATCGAAAGTACCAACCAGAATCATTTCTTTTCAGCTGGCATGTTGATTTGATTGTAATTAAATGATAAGTCTGGAAATCTGACAAGTCAATTAGACGAATTATTCAGTTTTAACTCATTTGGTTACCAGATCAGATGACTACGAAAATACAAAAATATTTTATTGAGTGCATGAAGCTGCCATAAACAATTACTCCAAATACCATTACGCTATCATTCGACCAGCTTCAGAAAGCACCTGCCATTCACATATACACATATATAATGTGGGTTTACGACTATGTGGTGGACAATTATGGATTGACACGTGCTCTTTGTTGCCGAATTGATGAGTTTTTTCATTTTTTCGCAGGGGATACGCTCAAGCATCTTCCCATTGGCGTCCGTAACTCCTACAATATCTCCGTTTTCGTCAATGGAGATAACCACTGCCGCATTTTTTGTTCCTGCCATTGTTTTCTCCTTTTTAATTTGGTTGTTCTGGATTATTTTGCTCTCCCCTCTATAATTAGGAGGTCACAAATGATGCGAAAATAAAACTAAAAGACCAAATTTAGCCGCGCAAAAATCATTTGTTCCGGGTACATGAGCGGGTTGGCCCTATCCATCTCGTGAAACTGGAGTTCCGCATCAAAAAGGTTTCTGATTTCCAGAGATATGAGCCCCAGCCTTTTGGGCAGGCGGTAGCCAATGGAAGCATCCACCACCCAGAATTGATCGGAGGCTGTTTCCGGTTCGAAGCCGGTATATCTGCCGGTTTGATTGACATAGGATGTCCGCAAGCGGGCGATGAAGCCGGAAGGATGGAAGAAGCTAAGCCCAAGGGGCAAGCGGAGTGTATCGAGATGCTCAAGTTCTCCCAAAACAATAACTTCAGAAGGAAAATTTCTTTCAAATTGTTCAAAATAACATTCCAAAGTGGCAGCCCACAATGGATGAGGTGTCCAGAACATATAAGCCCGGGTGAGCCATTCATCCCAGTCTGATTCTATCAACTCATTGGGTCCGGCAATTGAATAAGGGACACTGAGCTTTCGCTTGGAGAATTCCATGCCGCCAAAAACGCTCGATGAGAATTCCTGGTCCACGGCAATGCCGTACTGCCGGCATCTGTTCCCGGCTGATCGTCGTAGAACTGGTTGAACCCGGCAACTTGAGTGGGTTCGATGGTTTGCTTGGAAATAAGGGTCCTTGTCATTGTCCTGAATGCAGCCATGCGCAGCGTGGAAGATGGCCATGGGTTCCAGCTAACGCCTATTTTGGGATTCAACTGGGTGCGGGTGTCAAATTCCTTGAAAAAGTCGGCGCTGGTTCCAAAAGACCATGTGACGTTCCGGGGGAAATTGATGTCGGAGTAAACATAAAGATTGGTATGACGGGTATCCATCGAACTATTTAATTCCTCACCGAAACTATTGTCACAGATGTCTTTCTTTCCTTCGAATTGTCCCAGGCCACTGATAATATTGATAGATTTTGATTTAAAGAGATGCTGAACCTCTCCGATGGTCCCATGGTCTTCTTCCTGAATGTTTGCACTGCTTTCAAACAACGGGTAGGTTGCTTCCCCATTCCCATTTTCTTGTTGGACCATGAACGATCCGATGAGGCTGGAATTCGGGGCAAATGCATGGTGAAAACCGAGTCGCAGGGTTTGTGTCCGCACTTTATCCTTTTCATCAGTGGAAAAATCCAATGGATTAAGGTTTCCTGACAATTCTCCGTTCGCTTTCTTATCGCTGGATCTCAGCTCTGCCTGTATGCTTGTTTTGGGAGAGAGGTTTGTCTGTGCAAAGACATTGTAGAGTTCATGTTTTCTTTCATTCGTGACGCGATCCCCGTTTGTCTGGTAATAAAGCTGGCCTGCGCTGAATGACCATTTTCCCCAGACGCCGGACAGAACAACTTCGTCTCCCAGTGTCCGGTTTCCTCCCGCTATTCCGCTTGCCAGGAAAGCCAGCCGGTTTGCATTGAAAAGAGGAGAATACTCATTAAAGGAGGGATTCATGAAGCCGGCACTCTCTGGAATGAACAGACCACTTTCACCGATTCGGGGTTGGACCGGAAGAATATTTACGGGCTGAAGCAGCTGAGACTTGAGAAGCTCGCTTACCCTGGCGATCTCATGTCGGGGCATGGCTGTGTAAGCGTCTGCAAGGAATCTGTGGGCCGAGAAATTGCCGGGGTCTGCGCGAAGGGATTTCCAGCCCTCAACCAGGGCCAGCTGGTCAAAGCCAAGATCGCTATAGATGCGAGCCAGGCTGACGCTGCGTGCTGCTAGATCTTCATCCAGCAGCAGCCGTGACCGATACACGGCCCGATTGTCATTGAGTTCTATGGATTTCTGTATGTCGTTCAGCGCCTCCACGGGACGATTGGATGTTTGTTTCAGAATGGCGTCATATAACCAGGGCGTGGGATCCAGCGGATCCAGTTCTTTGGCGATCGCAAGCTGGTCTGCCGCCAGTTGGCCCCGCTTTTCCTCGTAAAAAATCTTGCCCAGGTAGCTGCGAATGAGTGAATTGTTGGGATCAAGGCTTGCTGCAATTTCGATGTGATAGCGGCCTTCTTCAAGATCCCCTTTCCGAATGATGGCCAGTCCCAAACCCAGTTGCGGAAGCGGATCGCCCTGATCCAATTCCACTGCTCTTTCAAAAGTCCGTTTGGCATCCTCAATTTCGATCTGGGTCAGAAACGCAAATCCCAGAACGGTTTGGGAGCGCGCCAGTTGCGGGTTCAGCGATGAAGCTTTTCGGGCTGCATCAAGCGCCCTGTCAAGATAACCGAAGGAAAGCCATAGTTCGGACAATCTGGCCCAGGCGATGCTGTTCTCCGGACTTATTACAGTAGCCTGCTGAGCACTCAAAAGCGCATTGTCGAGTTCAAAGCGGGCTTGCTGCGCGTAGGAAAGAGCGATTCGGGCTCCGGCGCACTGAGGATCGGCTTCCACGGATTTGTTAGCAAGAGCCAATGCCTGATCCTTGTCATTGTTTACAAGAGCGATGATGGACTGCAGGGCAAGTGCCCGGGCATCGAAAGGATGGCGCTCAAGGGTTCGGCGAATGTCTTCCCGCGCTGCATCGACACGTCCAACGGAGAGAAGCAGTCCGGCCCTGTAAGTGTAAAACCTGGGATCATCGGTTTCTTCAGGATGGCCCTGGAGACTCGAAAAGGCTTTGGCCAGGTCGCCTTTTCTGAAATATTCAACAGATTTTCGAATGGCTGCCTGCCAGAGCATCTCTTTGCCGTCCTGTAAACTCAAAAAATAATCATCCAGGACAGGCGGATAATAAAGCGCCCATTGAACCGCATCCCTCGGGCGAACTTCCAGGCGCATCACCGGAGCTTTTCCCGCGGCAGCGATGGCCGATTGTCCGCGGGTTAGAGTCAGAGAGCCGGATTCATTGTTTGCCATCACTTCGCCTTCGAATATGGAAATAAAGCTCTGGTCGGTCTGGACCCTGACAAAGAATTCCGTACCCTTGATGGCGGCATTTACAAAGGGGGTGATGACTTTCAGGCTTCTGGGAAATCGGCTGAAAAAATGCACGGCGCCTTTCAACAGCTCAAACAGGGGAGTGCCCGGTTTTTCAAAACCGGAAAAAGTTGCCATGGTTCTCTCGTCGAGACGCAGGGTCGTTTCGTTATGCAGGTAAATAGCAGCTCGGCTTCGCTCGTGCACTCGGATTATATCCCCCGGGCAGAGGGTGTCTTCCGATACAATGGCCAGCCATTGCTCTTTGCCTGCCCGCTGAACCTCGGCATTTCCCTCAACCGACACTACCTTTGCCACCCAATCCAGGCACCCTGGACCCGTGACGTCGGCACATGCATATCCGCCGGCAATGACCGTGATAAACACTGAAATGAAAATAGGTAAAGTTATAGGCTTCAAGGCATATTCCTCCAAAAACGTTTTTAATTATTTTTTAAGAGGACTACTGTGTGAAAATCTGTAACAAAATTTGCTATTTCAATTAAAGTTATTTGATGTCCATCGATACCAGCCCCTTCCAGCTTTCGTCAGGCGGATTCCTTTTATATTGATGGCAGGAATTCAAGTAGAATCTTGAAGGGCCGTCCTCGCAGATGGACAGTATCTTGGCAAACATCTCAATGGCCGGGTTCCAGTTTCTCTGTCTGTAATAAATGAGGGCCTCCTCAAAAAGGGCGATGATGTTCAGATGTTCGTCAATCCTGTTCTTGTGGCCCATCAATTCGCTAATGGTGACAGACTTTGACTTGCCGGCCAGAAGAAATTCCCCCACGTCTCTCCACGCCATTCCATCGTCTGGCGCGGGGATATCGTTGGATGCCAGTATCCGTGTTCCCAGATATTTGTTTAAACCTTCAATCCGCGATGCAGTGTTGACCACTTCGCCGACGGGTCTGTACTCATAATGGTCGAGTCCACCAATGCTGCCAATTGACATGCGACCGGAATGCAGTCCGATCCGGATGGACATTGCCGGTGCAGGGTTCGATTCGTGGAAATGTCGCACCGCTTCCACAATACCGAGTGCTGCGCGGCACGCTGGAATTGTAAGCGCCGGGTCTGGGTTGGCGCTCACCCACAAGGCAAGCATGGAATCTCCGATCACGTCTGAAATGATACCGCCATGCTGTCGGACAGGCTGAAAGACTGCTTCGTAGTATCTGTTCATGAATGCACTGAGTTCCTTTGGATTCAGAATCTCTGAAAGACGTGTGTACTGGGCAGCGTCTGAGAACAAGCAGATCCCGTGCACAATCTGGCTACTATCAGCTGAGGCTGGGTGAACCTGGTTGACGATCTGATCCACAACCTTGTTGGGAAGGTAGTATCCAAAAACGGTGCGGATTTTATCGCGCTCTTTTTTCGTATCGAAATGCTTCCAGATCAAGCCGCTGAAAAAAGCCGCAGGCATCTGGATCAACAGGGGGACAGCCAGAGGAACCCATGTTCCGGAGTGATTGAACAGGTGCTGTGCAATGGCGAAATAGCAAAGCCCAGAGATAATCAGGGCCATAGCACCCATTGTCGTTGAAAGATAAGTGAACGTCATCCCGACCCATATGCCCCAACAAAGGGCAATAGCCCAACAGGTTAAAGTGCCGAGAGGCCGGATTGGCTTGTTCTCCAGAAAATTGGAAAAAGCAGTGGCAGCAATTTCGACGCCGCTGATATCAATGCCCTTGGATTCAGAGAAAACCGTATAAAAGCCATCCCGCTGATCGACACTCACGAGTTCGGACAGACCTACGAATACAGCCTTGCCATTTACTTCGGGCTTCTTGAAATGGCGCTGCGATACTTTCTCATCAAGCAGTATTTGATGATAGGAAATCGTTTTTATGGTACCGGCAGGACCATAAAAATTCAGATAGCGGTTGTTAGAGGGTTCTTGATAAAATTTGATGATCGAAGTCAGTTGCAGCCGCATTTTTTTGTCGATGTCCGGAGTTGAGCGTGCATCCAGTGCGTCAAGCATCTGATCCCCGAGAGAGATGTTGGCCGTAAAATATCCCCTAAGCTTTTGAATCAGCGGAACAACGCCTTTGGTGGCAATCACCGTCTCTTTGTCCGGCGGCAGTTCTTGAGCAAGGGAGGGATTGACCGATTTTAATATGCCGAGAAATTCCTTGTAAAATGCCAGGGCAGAGAACTGAAAAGCAACAACCGGTAGAGATGGCTTTTCTTCAGTTCCCCCAAGGAAGGTCCAATACCGACTCAACTTAATCGGAATTTTTGGCAGGAGAAAAGGTGCCGTGGCAACAGCTCCCCTGGCAAATAATGGAGCGGGCGGCACCCATTTTTCGATGGTCAAATCCGCAGTAAGGTTTCCAGATTTATCGGCAAGATTAAGCGTATCGTTTCGAACTGAGCCGCAAAGGATCACATTGCATGCACTGTCCACGGCTGTAGCCAGGAGAGTGTCATGGTCACTGTCCTTCGGGTCGTCAAAAATCACATCGAAAGCAATGAGGCTGGCGCCTTCTTTGACGAGATTTTCGATAAGGGTTGCATGTAGAAAACGGGGCCATTCGTCGATTCGAGGGGGCAGGTTAAGAATTTCAAGGGAGGTGCGATCCATACTCACGATGATGACATCGGGCGGCGCTGCCCTTGCTCCGCGAAACTTAAACAGAAGATTCAGTCCGGTGTATTCCTCGAAATCGTATCCGTGTGATGAAAGGCTTAAAACGAGGCCCAAAGTTCCCATCAGCAACCCCATTAGGAGTGCTTTGTTTAGACGGGACATGAATTTCATCCTCGGAAAAAAAAGTCGCAGCTCCTTCCGGGGGCTGACAACATCTGGTGTGAGGTTGTTTTCACAATCGCGTAGCACGATTGATATGCTTTGTCAATTATTAATATAGTTCAAATCAGGGCATCCGATTTTGAAAAAAACGCTCGCAAGTGAATCAAAATAAATCATCAGTGTGCTATTTCAACGACCCTGTGCTTGCATCGAAATTGAAATTGATTTACGATGATGACAATCGATTTTTTGTTTCCTGTTGCCGACCGGCGGTTCAAGCCTGTTTTCGGTCAAATGGCTTTATTTGGGGAGGGGAAATGATTCAAGGATATGCCACAGCTGAGGCAACCGCCGCTCTGGCGGGTAAGCGGGCGCCGATGGCTTATGGGCTCTTTGGAAAGACCGCACTGACGACCAGTCAGGCTGGCTTTGGATGTTATCGCATCACGCCGGAAGTCGCCCTGCATCGGCAGAGCCTGCGGCTGGCGCTGCTTTCCGGAATCAATCTGATCGATACCAGCACCAACTATGCCGATGGCGACTCCGAGTCCTTGGTCGGCAGTGTGCTGGCCGAACTGGTCGAAGGCGGCAGCTTGAGGCGGGAAGAACTCGTGGTGGTCTCCAAGGTCGGGTATCTTCAGGGCAAAAACTATTCCAACAGCCAGGCCCGCCGAGCGGCAAACCAGCCGTTTCCCGAACTCGTGACGGTTTCGGAAGGACTGGAACACTGCATCCATCCGGAATTCATCGAATCACAACTTACCGAGAGCCTGAGTCGACTGGGTCTTGCCACGCTTGATGCTTACCTGCTTCACAATCCGGAATACTATCTGGGACTGGGCCCATCAGAGCGGCACGGAACCGGATGCCGCCCGCCGGGAATATCATCGCCGCATCCGGCAGGCGTTTGTTCATCTGGAGACAGAGGTCGTGCGGGGGCGCATTTGCTGGTACGGCGTCAGCTCGAACACCTTTCCGGCCCCGCAGGCGGATTCGGAGTTTACCTCCCTGTCCGCATTGTGGGAGATGGCTGAAGACATTCATCGTGATCATCATTTCCGCATCATTCAGTTTCCCATGAACCTTCTTGAAACCGGGGCCGTTCTGGTCGGCAATCAGCCGGAATCTAAAACCGTTCTTGAGTTTGCAGACGAACATTGTCTGGCAGTGATGATCAACCGGCCCCTGAACGCCTTTTCCGGCAATGCGCTGGTTCGGCTGGCAGACCCTCCGGAACCGGAGCGGCTATCCGACAAGCTAATCACGGCGCGAATCGGCGCGGTGGGCGGCTCTGAAGCCCTTTTCTGGCGGCACATCCTTCCGTCTCTGGAGATTCCGGACGGGCTCAGGCTCCGTGTCAAGGAACAGCTCTGCATTGCGGACACGCCTTAAACATTACTGGCGCAATTTTTCTTCGTATGAGCGGTGGCGACAGACCCGGGACGGGCATTTTTATCCCCGCATTCAGGGGGTGATGGCGTTTCTTGAGCCCCACGCCGTCGAAAATCCGGAGCTTTCGAAATGGATGTCCATCCATGAAACGGTGTTGAGCGAGGTTTTCGAAGCAGTCGGTTCGTTTTATGCGGAGATGCTCAGGCGCCGCCTCGCGGAGTTGAAACGGGCGCTTTCCGAAGCCGATTCCGACTGGGCCGAACCCGGCACCCTCAGCCAGAAAGCCGTTCGCGCCCTGCGGACCACGCGGGGCATCTCCGTCGTCCTTGTTGGCATGCGGCAACCCAATTATGTGGAAGATATTCTTGAGGAATTGCGGATGCCTTTTCCGGTAACAGATCGCAAGAAAGCCTGGCAGGGACTGAAATAACAGGTTTGCGTTATTATCATAAAAACTAGAGGCAATGCACCCTGAGATGAATTTGTCGCTGGAAATCGATCATTTTGCTGCTGAAGCTGCAAGGAAGTGGAACCTTTCCGTCCGAAGAATCCGCAGGGATCTTCAGATCGCCGGAAGTCCCGACCGCTGTGAACTCAGGCTGGTGATTGAATGCGATTCCGGTCGGCTTTACGTGCTGGAAAGCCTGTTTGAAGCAGACATCGATCACAAGCTCGAAATCATCGCCTGCCTGAATATTCTTTCAGAAAATGGGCTTTCGGAAGTTGTGCCTTATCTTCGCAGCGAATACGGCGGATATATCGTCAATTGCTGCAACCGGCTCTGGCAGCTTTCGGCCTTTGTCCGCGGCATTCCCCTGATTCGGCCGGAATATGTATGGGATGGCTGGCGGGGCGAAGTCATGGCGGATTTTTTGATCCGGCAAAATACCCTGTCCAGAGATATTTCTTGTTTAATAAACCTTTCCGAATTTTCGATAACGGATTATATTCAAAAACTCGTGGCGCAGATTCAGATCCATGCGCCGCAAGTGCTGGACGGGATTCGACCGGTGGTCCGCTTTATTGAGGAACGCTTCCTGAAGCGCCACGACCGGCTTCCTTTATCGTTCTGTCATGGCGATTTTCACCCGCTGAATGTTATCTGGTCACCCGACGGAATCCAGGCCGTGATCGACTGGGAATTTCTGGGAATCAAACCGGAAATATACGATGCTGCAAACCTCATCGGCTGCATCGGTGTTGAAGATCCTCAGGCGTTGCTCGGGGAGCTGGTCAGAAACTTCATTCTCAGGTTGAATCAGTCCAATTGGATCTCGAACGCCAGCTGGGAGGTGTTGATCGAGTTCGTCATCGCCATTCGGTTTGCATGGCTTTCAGAATGGCTTCGACACGATGACCGGGAAATGATCGCGCTGGAGACGGTGTATATGAATCTGCTAACGGATAATGCCGATATGCTCAAAAAAGTGCTGATTCCCCATGATGCGAAACAGGAACCCCACGATGAAACGATGCAGCAACTACGGCGGTGACTTGACGTTTACAACGCCCATCAAAGACGACCGACCCCGGTTTTTCTGCCCGGCCTGTGGAACAACACTATGAAAATCCCAAAATGGTGGTGGGCAGCATTCCCGAGCACGAAGGCCGGATTCTGCTCTGTCGCCGGGCCATCGGGCCGGTTCCCCTTCGGCATTTTTTACTCACTCATACAACAGGGGATGAACCCTTTCACTGTTCTTTAAACACTTGCGGGGCAGGACAGACAGGAAACATGGCGGCGATCATATGTTACAGGGAACAAAGAATTTTATTCCTGCCGCAGTTCTCAAAAATAAGGAGTGAAAACATTCTTGACACTGTCCGGATCAGGTGATAACCAGAACTACCATATAAAGAAGATTTTATCTTGTTATCCACGGTCGTTATTTGTTGGCTAAAGGATGTCTATCATGAATACAGATGAAAGCCTGACGGATGATTCCAAGCTGGTCGAAATGCTAAGCCAGATGATAAAGGATTTTTCCGATAAACAAAAACGAGAGTTGGTTAATTATATTAGAAGTGTGGCAAAAAGAGATGAAAAAAGGAATTCAGATAGAAAATATATAAAGGTCAGTGTGGATTATTCTGTTAAAGATAAATTTTACAACGACACGCTTGAAAACATCAGTCCCGGAGGCGCGTTCATCCGGACAACTAGGCCCATTAAGGTCGGTGATTCAACAACTATGGTTGCTTCCATTCCCAGTATGAAAAAAAATGTAAAAATGAAAGGAAAAATCGTCCGGCGAACGGAGGATGGGATCGGCGTAGAATTTTACGAAGAACATAAAGAAATATTAAGCGATATCTACTTTCACTTTTGGGAAAGTTAGTAGACGAAAACCGTCTCATTGATTTTGTCCTACGTCAGCGGGTTTTATCATTCCACCCCCCTCCTTATATGGCATTTACACCTACTATTGCCCTCCAAAAATATCGATTTTTTCCGGTCAGGTCACAGCCTTAATTTTTGGATTTAATGCTCAACCTTGTTATGTCTTCTGCTGTTTCTATTTAAATCCGCCCACAAAGAAAGCCATGGCCAATCCATGCAGAACGCCATTGCCTGAAGCATGAACTCTTCTCCCGCAGCACTAAAGCGAACAGAGAAGATGAAACCCGTTTCGTGGCATAAGTAAATATTTTATCTGTGACTACCGGTTAAATATATCATTGACATGGTTAAATAGAGTATGTATTTAATTATGAGCGATTAAATATTTAACTCAAGGGGGGGCACATGACACCAATTCAGTTTTTACTTGAACACAGGGAAGTTGTCCTGAGTGTTTACGATGGTTCGCCAGTTGAGGCATGGCGGAAGTTGGTTGATCAGATTCAGATTGATAAGGTCATGACTGAAAACACATTCCGAACTATCCTCAAGCCGTTCTCTGAGACATGCCGGTTTTTCGATAAGCAGTTAAATGAAACTATTCTGGGGTTCAATGACCAGATAAATACTGAACGAGAGCTAAATGTCAGATTAAATATCAAGGTCCAAGAGTTAAACAATGATTTGGATAAATGCCGATTGAATGTTTCAGATGCCGAGTTAATTAATGGGTTATATGAATCCGGGTTAAATCAATCGGTTGAAGGGTTGAATCAATTGGATGAAGAGGCGAAATCAAAGTTGAATATTCTGGGCTGGACTGTTGCAAAATCTGGCAAGTATTATCGGGCTTTCCGAAAAATAAAAGGCCGGGTTCGTGGTGTCCACCTGGGGAAAGATTTGACTGATGCCGAAGTGAAAATTGCACAGAAGGAAAAACAGCTTCAGGCATAAAAGAGAACACTTGCGGATCTGGTTATGATCGCTTCAACTGGGAAATGCTGCGGGGCTGTAAATTTGAAAGAAGAATCCCCTACTATTGACTTTGATGGATATACTCCCCGACCCGCGCCGTTATTTGGTCATCGCCGGGAAAATCGGCGGCAATTAGCCGCCGATTTTCCCGGTGGAGTAACAAAAATGGTGGATGGGTCAAACTGTTTTTAAATGTGTAACGCGTTCCTGACTTCCTTCATGGTCTTTCGGGCGACTGACTTGGCTTTGTGATTCCCGGATGCGATAATTTCCTGAACCATTTCGGGACGCTCTTCGTAGTATTTGCGTTTATCCCGAATGGGGGTAAGGGCGTTGATCAGGTTCTCAGCCATGATTTTTTTACAATCCACGCACCCGATTGCGGCGGTGCGGCACTGGCCGTTGATCTCTTCTACAACGGACGGCGGCGAATAGAGCTTGTGAAATTCAAAGACATTGCAGATTTCGGGATTTCCCGGATCCTTGCGTCTGGCGCGGTTGGGATCGGTGATCATGGTGGAGACCTTGGAGCGAATGTCTTCCGGTGTATCGGAAAGATAAATGGCGTTGTTGTAGCTCTTGCTCATTTTGCGCCGATCCAGACCCAGGATCTTGGATGACTGGGTTAATATGGCGTCCGGTTCCGGAAATACGTTGCCATAAAGATAATTGAATCGTCTGGCGATTTCACGGGTGATTTCAATGTGGGGAACCTGGTCGATGCCGACCGGAACGCCATTGGCCTTGTACATGATGATGTCCGCTGCCTGAAGCACCGGGTATCCCAGAAACCCGAAGGTGGACAGATCCTTGTTGTCGAGCTGGATAATCTGGTCTTTATATGTGGGATTGCGTTCCAGCCACGGAACCGGGGTGATCATCGAGAGCAGTAAAAACAGCTCCGCATGTTCCATCACGCTGGACTGGACAAAAAGGGTGCATTTTTCCGAAGACAGGCCGGCGCTCAGCCAGTCGATCATCATTTCCTGAACAAAGCGGGAGATGTTGCCGGTGTTTTCGTAGTCGCTGGTCAGGGCGTGCCAGTCCGCGATAAAGAAAAAACAGTCATATTCTTCCTGCATGGCGATCCAGTTGTCCAGCGCGCCATGGTAATTTCCCAGATGAAGGGGGCCGGTCGGGCGCATTCCGCTTAAAATTCTTTTTTTTTCCGTCATAAAAACTCCTGTTAAAAAGATAAATAATTATAAAAGGGAGAATTGTCTTTCAGCCTTCGGACTTCAATCTTCTTTTTACATGCGCCATCTCATCATCCTTTGTTTTCAGCGTGCCGTTCACTTTTTCGTCGCGAAGGGATTTAAGGATTTCCTTATAAATAGGTCCGGGCTTAATGCCCATTTCCAGAAGGTCTTTTCCGGTTATGGCAGGCTGGATATAACGCAGGGTCACGCAATAATTGGAAATTGCCCGTTTCACCAGCTCGTGGCGGGTTGCAGCCATCATGAACAGAATCAGCTCGGTTCTATATTCGGATAGTTTTTCGCACAGCACATGGTTGGGAACGGTCGAATTTCGCTCCAGCCAGAGCAGGGAGCGCTCCGCGGCAAAACGGTCCTTACAGAGCAGGGTGCAATGTCTGGGCGCAAGCTCCAGCCGTTTGCAGATATCCTCTGAAATCTTGACATCGGTGCCGCGAATAATAGCCAGAAAATAAACGGGCCATTTCATATAGGATTCTTCAAGAAAAAGCAAATCATGCCAGGAGATCACTTTTTTTACTGCATTCAGCAGTGCGGTCATGTCTGCTGACATTTGAAGAGAGGGGTGGATGACTTTCAGAAGCTCGAAATCATCCAGTCTCATGACAGCGGGTACCGGGTTTTCTTCTTCGAGAATCTGCCTGATCTCGCTGAATATTCTGCGGCCGATCAGCCGGGAGAACAAATCCATTTTAACGGCATTGTCAATCAGGCCGCTTGTCAGCTTTCCGATTGTAAAGCCGAACCGCTGTTCAAACTTGATGGCACGAAACGCCCGGGTGGGATCTTCCACAAAACTCAGGTTGTGAAGCACCCGAATGCCTTTTTCCTTTATGTCTTTCTGACCTGAAAAAAAGTCTATCAGGATGCCGAACCGATCCGGATTAAGCTGGATCGACAAGGTGTTGATGGTGAAATCCCTGCGGAAAAGATCCAGCTTGATTGAACTCATTTCGACAATGGGCATGGCAGTGGGAAATTTGTAATATTCCATACGGGCCGAAGCCACGTCGATCTTGAATCCATCCGGAAGGGTAATGACAGCGGTTCCAAAACTTTCATGCGTATGGACACGGGCTTGGTTCCGTGCGGCATATTCCTTGGCAAAGGCAATGCCATCCCCCTCAATCACGATATCCATGTCGTCGTTCGGGCGATACAGGAACAGATCCCGAACAAATCCGCCGACCACATAAGCGCCGGCTCCAAGCTGGCTGGCGACGTTGCCGATAGTTTTCAAAAGATCCATCACCCGGCCGGACAGTCTTTCGTTCATGAAATTGATGATGTTTCGGGTTCTGGCATGGGTGATGTCTTTACCGGGATCAAACTGGTTTTCAGAATTGTTCTGAGTTTGACGGGCCAGAATGTTCAAAAGATCGGTTCGCGTAATTACGCCGGTGATGACATCCTGGTTTACGACCGGCAGCACCCGCTGCTTGTTTTCGATGATTTTCTGCTGAATCTCGGGCATATCCGCATCCGGCCCGACCCAGGCCATGTCCGTGGTCATGTAGTCGCGAACCGGGACGTCGTCCAGCTGGTGAAAGAGGGCTTTTTCAATGACCTGGCGGGAAATAAACCCGACCAGTTCGTCTTTTCGGTCCGGGTTTTCCGTGACAACCAGCGCATTGATGTTATAGCGGGTCAGGAGATTGGCAGCCTCCTTGCAAGACACATCCGCTCCAACGGTAATGGGAGGTGAAGACATGATGTCCTTGGCCCTGCGCCTGGCCCGTACCTTGCTGTAGAGGATTTCCAGAAGGCGTTGCTCTACCTGAGCCAGGGTCTGCTCCTTTAAGGTTGCGGAAGCGGCATAACTATGCCCGCCGCCGCCAAGAAGCGTCACAATGGTCCCGACATCCACTTCGGGGATGCGGCTTCGCGCCACGACATGAATTTTATTCTCCATGCCGGCAATGGCGAAAATGGCGTTCAGATTCTCCATTTTAATGAATTTGTGAACCAGCACGGAAAAATCCGGTATGTAATTGTCGCTGATGATATTGGTCAGAACAATGTCGATTCCGTTGATGATATGATGCGTTGCAGACTGGATCATGTCATTGAGCAGGCTGATCTGCTCGGGGCTGATCTCGCGTGCAATCATGGAAGAAATGGTGTTGAGATTGGCGCCCTTGGACAGCAGAAAGGCTGCTGCGGTAAAATCCAGTTCTGTTGTTGAGGGAAATGTAAACGAGCCGGTATCTTCATAAATCCCCAAACAAAGAATGGTGGCTTCATCCGGCGAGATATCAATCCCTTTTTCCTTGAGGATTTCGGTTAATATGGTTACGGTTGCGCCGGTCAACCGATTGACTTCGTAATTCGCTTTGATATCGGTGGGCATCACCGGATGGTGGTCATAGATATGAATTTCGACATCCGGCCGGTCCAAGACGGCTGAAAACTTTCCGATGCGTCCGGGTTGGCGGGTATCCACCAGCACCAGTTTTTTGATGCGGGAAAAATCAATGTGCTTCATATCTTCCATATTAAAGAGATATACCATGGAATTTATAAAGAAATTTCGCAGATTTTTTTCCTGGGAGCCAGGAAAAACCACCAAGGCTTCCGGATAGAGCTTCTGTGCAGCCAGCATGGAAGCTACAGCATCAAAGTCCGCATTCAGATGGGTGGTAATGATGGTAAGGTCGTTTTTCGGTGACGAAGTCACATATTTTCCTCTCACAGGGGTCACAGAAGATCAGCAGTCAGAAATCGAAGGGGGGAGGTGCATCTGGCTCCTGACCCTGTCTTTATAGCGGATTCGGAGAAAAAAAGACAGGAAATTCAGGCAAAAGAAAGATCATGATCGCTTGGGTTTGTTTTCAATTCCCAGATCAATCAGGATATCCAGGAGTCTTGAAAAGGGAATACCGGCGGTTTTTGCGGCAAGCGGAAGCAGGCTGGTTTCGGTCATTCCCGGAATCGTGTTGGTTTCAAGAATGAAAAGTTCCCGGTTGTTAAACATCATATCCGTACGGCTGTACCCTTCACAGAAAAGCGCCCGGTGTGCCATTTTGGCATACGCCTGGGCTTTCTCCGTCAATGCCTCATCAATTCGGGCCGGGCATATTTCCCGGGTGGCGCCGGGCAGGTATTTGGCATGGTAGTTGAAAAATTCATACTGGGTGTCGGGGATGATTTCAATGACGGGCAGCGCTTTTAAATCCCGGTTTCCGATAACCCCGACCGTCAGCTCCGTTCCTTGAATATAGGTCTCGACCACCAGGGTGTTGTCATGACGGAAGGCCTCCTGAATCGCAGGCTCCAGGCTGTCCCGTGTTTTAACAATGGCCATTCCAATGCTGGACCCGCCTTTGGCGGGTTTGATGACCAGGGGCAGCCCGATGCGTTCCAGGCAGGTTTCGGTCTTTAGCGGATCATCCCGGTTGATCGTGATATAGGTGGGCGTCGGAATACCGGATTTTTCGTAAAGCTGTTTTGAAACCAGTTTGTCCATTGCAATGGCGCTTCCCAGGACTCCTGATCCCTGATAGGGAATACCAAGAAGATCCAGCAGTCCCTGAACGGTTCCGTCTTCGCCAAACGGGCCGTGAAGAATAATCAGCGCAACATCGATGGTCGGAGCGTCGGCAACCAGACGGTTCAGATCCGTCATGGGATCATAACGGATCACCCGGTATTTGTCCTTGTTCAGCGCAGCGTAAACCTGTTCGCCGCTTTTAAGTGAAACCTCGCGTTCCGAAGAGATGCCGCCGGAAAGCAGCGCTACGGTGAGTGTCTTGGTCATCGAAAATCCTTCATTAAAGAAAGAGCTGTCGTTTGACGCTGTTGAATTCTTCCAGGGTAATTAAATCTTTTTCCAAGAGGCGAACCAGTTCGGAAAGTTCCCGAATTCTGGTTGAGGCCGGATCTTCCAGAAGATTCGTAGTTTTGAAAGTTGTGTCAGGCAGGGCACGGGGATTGCTGTCTTTGCCGATTTTAAAAGATGCCATTCCTCCCAGGATGCTGACTTCAACCGACTCTGCCATGAAAAAGGGGTGAATTCACCATTTCCCGAAGGGTTTTGCCTTCCTGCTTCATCCGGTTGTAGAAGCGATATCCAGAGACAATGATGGCTGCTGTTCCGCCCAGGAATATCCAGATCATGTACTGAATGACTCCCCGGAAAAAAAGCACCAGAAGGCCTAGTCCGGCAATAAGAAGCACGTGTAGCACCAGAATCGAATAGGCGATCATAACACTTTTGAAAACACCGTCGTTCTGTTTGGAATTATTCATCATGATGATTAACTGAAATCAGTTTGAAGGTTTCGGGTCCATACGGATAGCTATTTTTGCGGCATAATGTTGAGGCATTTCCATCTCAACGGAAGTTTTCCGCAAACAATTAAGTTTAAAAATCAGATAATTCAATCGGGTCAAGGTCTGATATTTTTGAGCCGCATCTTCCATCGCTTCAAGCAAATCCCGGGTTTGGTGGATCTCTTTTTTCAATTCGATTTCCGGAGGAATACAGCCGGCATTTTTTAAAATTTTATAGGCAAGTCTCAGATCTTCGGGGAGATGACGGTCGTCTTCAATTTCGAGCGGCTTTCCGGAACCCGGAAGATTGTCAAAATCACCGCGACGCTGGGCCTGAAGGATGCGCTCTTCGATAATTTTTTCAAAACCGGTTGATATCATAAATATAACAACGACAGGATTAAAGGGCAGAGACAAGTCCGCTATACGTGAACATCAATCATTTAAATATCTCATTATACAATTATGAACTGCAATATCAAGAACAATATGCGGTTGCAATAAAGATGCTGGATTATTTTTGTCAAAATATGGTATAGAGTTACCCTCTAAGCCGATATTGCGAAGCGTAAAGAGAAGCTGTCGTTTTAAGGGCCAGCGGATGAATTCCGGATGGTTCATGAGTGTATACAATTTGAAGAATATAGGGGTTTGTGATTTTGACAATTTGCCGCCGTTTTTTTCAATTTCCTTTCTGTGCTGCCATCGGGGCGCTTTTCTTCTGGTTCTGGATGGCATCGGTGCTTCCGGCAGCTTCCCAGGAAAGCACCGGCCCGTTTAATTCTCTTCAGGCAAGACTGGCCGCGGAAGGCTTTGACCCGGTCATGCTGAAAATCCTTTTCCAGAAGCCTGAAGTTCATTTTGAAACCCGTACCGTGTCTCTGTTTTTCATGCACAGCGAAGCCAGGGTCAATTACGATCAGTTTTTGTCTCCGGAATCCCTTCAAAAAGCCAGAAAATACATTCAGGATCATCTTTCTGATCTGAATGCCGCAGAGCTAGCCCTCGGCGTCAACAAGGAAGTGATTACCGCCATCATGCTGGTTGAAACACGGCTTGGGACTTATCTGGGGACAAGATCCATATTGAATACCCTTTCGTCGCTGGCCGCAATGAAAGATTCAGAACTTCGGGAGATCGTATGGAACAGCATTCAAGAAGATCGCAGGCCGAACAGATCCGCATTTGAAGAAAAGGCCAACGCCAAATCCGCATGGGGCTATCAGGAGCTTAAGGCATATTTAAAATATACCGACAGGGAAAAGATCGATCCCACAACTATCTATGGTTCCTACGCCGGAGCCATGGGCATTTCCCAGTTCATGCCCAGCAACATACTGGCTTACGGCCGGGATGGCAACCAGGATGGCAGAATTGATTTGTTCAACCCCAGCGATGCCATTATGAGCATTGCCAATTATCTGAAGAATTTTGGATGGAAACCCGGCATCAGTTATGACGCTGCCTTTGATGTGGTATATCGTTACAACCACAGCAAGGTTTATGTGACAACGATACTGAAAATTGCCGATCAATTAAAAGGATGAAATGGATTTTTTCACAATCAAGGTTGTTTTGGGCCTCAGCGTTCCGTTTCTGCTGGCGACGCTCTGGGCGGTAATCCACGCGTCTCAGAAGGAATTCGGCAGTTTTAGGGAAAAAATCCTCTGGATGGCGGTTGCCGCCATTCCTTTTATCGGTTTTATAATTTATCTGATTATCGGTTTCCGAGAAAGGGATAAAATTGGGAGAGATGAATGAATAACCGTATTCTGATGTTGGGAAACCAGGCCATTTCGAGGGGCTTGATTGAAAATGGTTGTGTCCTTGCCACGTCCTATCCCGGCACCCCGTCTTCTGAAATACTGCCCTCACTTGTGGAATGGCAGCAGGCTGAAAACACCCAGACTTCATGCCCAGTGGTCCATCAACGAGAAAGTGGCCTTTGAAATCGCCTATACTGCCGGCATTGCCGGGCTCAGGTCCATGGTCAGCATGAAGCAGGTGGGCCTGAACGTGGCATCGGACCCGCTCATGAGCGCAGCCTACATGGGAACGATCGGCGGCTTTCTGATCATCTGCGCCGATGATCCGGGACCGCATTCTTCACAGACCGAACAGGACAGCCGGATGATGGCCATGATGGCCAAGATTCCGGTTTTGGATCCAGACTCCCCGGTTCAGGCCAAAGACATGATCGCCATGGGATACGCGTTATCCGAAGCATTTGAGATTCCTGTAATGATCCGGCCAACCACGCGGGTCTGTCATGCGCGCCAGGATGTGGCTGTTTCCCCCATCGTCTCTGATGACCGCAAGCCGGCTTTTGAAAAAAACCCGGCACGGTGGGCCGCAACGCCCAAATTCCGATTCCGGCTGCATCAGTCTCTGGAACAGAAGCTTTCCGACATCTCTCGCTACGCGCCGACAGCTCCGCTCACGGCGCAACCCGGATGCCGCCGGAACAAAGGCCATTGTGGTTTCCGGCGTTGCTGCCGCCCATACCCGCGATGTGCTTAAGGATCTCGGCCTCTGGGATTGCATTCCCCTGTACCAGGTGCTTCAGCCCTTTCCCCTTCATCGGGAGTTTATCGACCATCTTGAAGCAGCTTATTCGCAAATCCTGGTCATCGAAGAGAGTACGGGCGTTATCGAGATGCAGATTGCCGACCGGCATAAGGTCAGAGGAAAGACCTCCGGAACTGTCCCGTCCGTGGGTGAAATCCTGCCGGAAACCATCGAGACGATCGTGGCGGAATTTGCGGAAAAACCCTTTACCCGCTCCGACCTGCCTGCCTCTGGCCCGGGCAGACGACCGACGCTTTGCGCCGGCTGTCCGCACCGGGCCAGCTTTTTCGCCATCAAAAAAGCCGCTCCCAGGGGCATATACACCAGCGATATCGGCTGCTATACGCTTGGCCTGAACCTGGGGGCAGTGGACACGTTTATCTGCATGGGGGCGGCCATCAGCCAGGCGGCGGGTTTTTATCAGGCATTCAGGCATCGAACCCAAACGGCCGGATATCGTGGCCACCCTCGGGCGATTCCACTTTTTTTCATGCCGGGATTCCGGCCCTGATCGATGCCGTTGTTCAAAATGTCCGCTTTGTCCTGGTGATCCTGGACAACCGGACAACCGCCATGACCGGCAACCAGCCCACCCCTTCCAGCGGCAGGGGAATCGGCGGAGAGCCTACCATCACCGTTGAGATCGAAAAACTGGTTCAGGGATGCGGCATTCAGTTCTGTAAAACCGGAAATCCCTACAATGTTCCGGAATTCATCTCCCTGGTGAAATCAGCGGTTGCCTACAGCCGGGAAACCGGTCCGGCAGTGATCATTGCCAGGGGCCCCTGCCTTCTGGATCGCAGCCGCACGGAAAACGCCATCCGTTCATTCGGGTCCAGGTTGTGCAGGATGACTGCGATGCCTGCCATTACTGCATCCAGCATTTCGAGTGCCCGGCCCTGATCACGGACGGAAAGGACCAGCCCGTTCGCATCGATCCGGCCAGACTGCACGGGGTGCGGCGTCTGCATGCATGTCTGCCCGAAAAAGGCGATAACCATCATGGATACTGGCAAAGGAATGGCGTAACATGACCATTAAACAGCAGATTGTCATCAGCGGCGTCGGCGGCCAGGGCGTACTGTTTGTTACCCGCCTTCTGGCCGAGGCTGCCATGATGAAGGGATGTCCGGTGCTGACTTCCGAGACCCACGGCATGGCCCAGCGGGGAGGCACCGTTGTTTCCCACCTGAAAGTCGGCGATTTCTCCAGCCCGCTGATCCGGCCGTTTACGGCCGACGGGCTTCTGGCATTAAAGCCGGAGAGCCTGACGCTGCATGGCGGTTTTGTCAGACCCGGGGGCTGGGCCGTCATCAACGGCAGTCAGCCGCTTCAAGAGTACGGTGAACTGATGGTCTCATTGGTTGATGCCGATACCCTGGCCAGAGGCATCGGAAATCTGAAATCCATCAATCTCATCATGCTGGGGGCCGCGCTGTCAAGGCTTTCCGCCACAAAAGACCTGTTGTTCTGCACGCTGGCCGATATCCAAGCTGTTCTGAACACGCAAGTTTCCGGCACGCCTTCAAAACTGGAAAAATTGTCAGCAGCCATCGGTGCCGGTTATCGGGGTTGATGGGAAAAATCCATGCCGCTGCTTCTTCAACTGTTTCAATTCACCCTCTCGGGTCTGACCACCGGAAGCACGTATGCGCTGATCGCCATCGGGTTTTCCATTATACATAACGCCACCGGCATCGTCAATTTCGCCCAGGGCGAGTTTGTGATGCTGGGGGGAATGTTCATGATCACGTTTTACGGCTATTTGAAACTGCCCATGGCGCCGGCCTTTGTCTTAAGCATTTTTGCCGTGGCGGTCATCGGCCTGCTTCTGGAGAAGACAACCCTTCGGCATTCCAAATCCAAGGAAATTCTTAACCTGGTAATGATTACCGTCGGAGCATCCATTTTTATCAAGGGATTGTCCATGGCCATCTGGGGAAAGAATGCCATGACCCTTCCGCCTTTCTCCGGAGAAGATCCCATTCTGTTCTACGGAGCGGCCATCATGCCCCAGAGCGTCTGGATATTTGGCATCACAGTGGCGGTAGTGGCGGCACTGAGCGTATTTTATTTAAAAACCCGCACCGGAAAAGCCATGCGGGCCGTTGCTGCAAGCCGCAGATCCGCTCTTCTGGCCGGGATTCCGGTCAACCGGATGATCGCGCTCTCGTTTTTCCTCAGCGGCGCCCTGGGCGCGGTTGCCGGAATCATTCTGACGCCCATCACCACCATTTCCTACGATGCCGGGGTCATGCTGGGGCTAAAGGGGTTTTCCGCCGCCATTCTGGGGGGATATGGTTCCATGATCGGGGCAGTGGCAGGAGGGCTTCTTCTTGGTGTGCTGGAATCCCTTGGGGCCGGTCTAGTGTCTTCCGAATACAAGGATGTCCTTGCCTTTCTGATCCTGCTGATCGTGCTTTTCTTTAAACCCGGCGGCTTATTCGGAAAAGGGGCATTAAGAAGGGTGTGATGAAGAACCCGCAGATATTTGTCTTTGGCCTGGTTGTTTTCGCCCTGCCGCTCGCCCTTGCGAACAACTATTACCTGATGGCGCTCAATATCGCCGCCTTGAATGTCATGATCGTCATCGGGCTTAATCTTCTCATGGGCTATGCCGGCCAGATCTCTCTTGGCCACGCCGCCTTCTTTGGCCTGGGGGCCTATTTATCCGCCATTCTCACCACGACTTACGGCTTTCCAGCCTGGCCCACGATCCTCGGCGCCATGGCCATTACGTCAGGCATTGCGTATTTGATCGGCATTCCCACGCTGAAGCTGGAAGGGCACTACCTGGTGATGGCAACCCTTGGATTCAACGTCATCGTCTACATCATCATGATTCAGTTGAGCGCTGTAACCGGCGGTCCCTCCGGATTTGCAGGTATTCCCCGCCTTCAGGTCGGCGGATTTGCCTTTGACTCGGACCGCAAAATCTATTACCTGTTCTGGGCCGCCACCATCGGCGTTCTGGTCCTGTCGCTGAACCTGATCCGCTCAAGGGTCGGCAGGGCCATGGCTGCGCTCAGCCACAACGAAATCGCGGCCCGCTGTACGGGAATAGACACGGAAACATTCAAGGTCAAGGTATTTGTCATCAGTGCCGCCATGGCGTCCCTGGCCGGAAGCCTTTACGCCCATTACATCACCTTCATCAGCCCGGGCTCTTTCAGCATCTTTTTTTCGCTTCAGGCCGTGACCATGGTTCTGGTCGGCGGCATGGGTTCCCTCTGGGGATCGGTTTTCGGCGCGATTTTTCTCTCTCTTCTTCCCGAAGTCCTTCATGCCGTCAAAGAATACAATGTCCTGGTCTACGGCTTTATTCTTATGGTGGTTCTGATGTTCTTTCCGAAGGGGCTGTTTCCGGCCATAAGCGCTTTTGGCGCCGCAGCCATCAGGAAAAGGACATGACCGCGCCGGCGAAAGAAATGAGGGATGCCGCGGTTCTGGAGGCCCGGAAAATCACTGTTCGTTTCGAAGGACTGGAGGCGCTCAGCCGCCTTTCCTTTTCCATCGCTCCGCAGCGAATCGTCTCCATTATCGGCCCCAACGGCGCCGGCAAGACCACGCTTTTAAACGCCATCACCGGCGTATATCCCCTTTATGCCGGGGAAATCCTTTTTCAGGGAAAGTCCGATCGCAGGGCTTAAGCCGTTTCAGATAGCCGCTCTTGGCATCACCCGCTCTTTCCAGCAGTCTCAGCTCTTTATGAATATGACGGTTCTGGAGAATGTCATGGTCGGCATGCACCCCCGAACCACGTCCGGTTTTGTAAAGGGCATGCTCCGTCTGCCGTCGGAACGAAAAGAGGAAGGGATGATTCGCGAGAAATCCGAAGGCATTCTGAGAGAATTCGGGCTTTTTTCAAAGGCCGGGGACATGGCCGGACACATCTGCATCCTTGATCAGCGACGCCTGGAGATTGCAAGGGCCATGGCTTGCCGGCCGGAAATCCTTCTTCTGGATGAGCCTGCCGCCGGTTTAACGATCCTTGAAATGGAGCAGATGGGTGTTCTCATTCTCGGGCTCAAGGAAAAAGGCCAGACCATCATCCTGGTGGAGCATAACATGCGCCTGGTCATGGCGATTTCCGACAGCCTGATCGTGCTTCACCACGGGATAAAGATCGGCGAGGGCCGACCCGAGGATATCCAGAAAAACCGGCAGGTGATTGAGGCGTATTTAGGGAAATGAGAGCATCCATATGCTGACGATCAAAAACATCGATGCGTTTTATGGAAAGATTCAGATCCTCCACCGGACATCGATTCACATCCGGGAAGGTGAGATCGTATCCCTTATCGGCGCCAATGGGGCCGGAAAGACAACGCTTTTAAACGTCATCTCCGGTCTGCATCCCTTGAAAAGCGGCGCCGTTTTATTTCTTGACCGGGAAATTCAAAGCATGCAGCCGGACAGGGTCGTTGGAATGGGCCTGATTCAGGTGCCGGAAAGCGACAAGATCTTTGCTCCCCTTACGGTTCTTGAGAATCTTGAGCTTGGGGCCTATCTCAGGCGACTGGACCGCAATGCATTAAAGACGGAAATCGAGAATGTCTACGCGCTGTTTCCCATTCTCCGGGATCGCCGGGGCGGTGCCGCGGGAACCCTGTCCGGCGGCGAGCGTCAGATGCTGGCCCTGGGAAGGGCGATGATGGGAAAACCCAGACTCCTCATGCTGGATGAACCGTCCCTTGGGCTTGCGCCTGCCGTTGTCTCTGAGATGTTTCGCGTCATTCAATCCCTGAACAGCAGGGGAACCACCATCCTTCTTGTAGAGCAGAACGCCAGGGAAGCCCTGCGGATTTCAAACCGGGCCTATGTGATGGAAACCGGCCGGATCATACTGACAGGTTCAGGCGTTGAGCTTCTGAACAACGAAGAAGTGAAACGGGCCTTTCTTGGAAATGATTACAAGGAAAAATGGGAACGATAAAAAGGAGTGATACAGATGATCATAACTCCGGAGACAGAGACCATGAATCGCCGCGAACTCATCGATCTTCAGAACGAGCGGCTGGGAATTCTCATAAACCATGCTTACGCCAACGTCCGTTATTACCGCAACAAATTTGACGCAGCCGGACTGAATCCGGACGACATCAAAACCCTTGAAGACCTGAAAAAAATTCCCTTCACCACACGGGAAGACTTGGTGGAAAATTACCCATACGGCATGTTCGCGGTGCCGCTCCGGGATGTGGTGCGCCTTCAGTTCCCCCTCGGCCACCACGGCAACCCCATTGTCATCGGTTATACCCGGGAAGACCTGAAAATCTGGAGAGAGCTTGTGGCGCGGATTATGATAGGGGTTGGTATCAACGAGCAAGATATCATCCAGGTGTCTTTCAATTACGGCCTTTTCATGGGGGCTTTCCGGTTTAACCAGGGCGCGGAGCTGATCGGCGCAGCAGTGGTTCCGGCATCCATTGCACCTGCCGATGTCCAGATCCGTATCATGCGCGATTTCCGCAGCACGGTCCTGGTTTCCACCCCGTCATTTGCCCTTCACATCATCGAAACCATGAGAACGCAGGGAATCGATCCGAAAGAACTGTCCTTAAAGATCGGTCTTTTCGGGGCCGAGCCCTGGCCGGAAAGTGCCCGCGAAATTATCGAAGAAGGCCTGAGGATAAAAGCATATGACATATACGGCGTCACGGAACTGATCGAGCCCGGCGTTTCCGGCGAATGCTCGGAAAAATCAGGCCTTCATATTTTCGAAAATCACTTCTTTCCGGAGATTATTGACCCGGTTACCGGTCAGTCCCTTGAAGAAGGCAAGGAAGGTGAGCTGGTTCTGACCAGTCTGACTACCAGCGCTTATCCCCTGATCCGGTACCGTACCCACGACAGAACATCCCTTTGCTCGCAGCCCTGCGCCTGCGGCCGGACCCTGGTCCGGATGAGCCGGATTTTAAAGAGAACGGATCAAATGATTTCCGTGCGGGGGATTAATGTATTCCCGGAAATGATTACAGAGGTTCTATCGGGCATTGATGGGATTAAACCGGAATCTTCCCTGATGATAAAACAAAAATACGGAATGAACGACAAATTAGTGATCTGCGTTGAAACTTCCCCTGAATTGATGAATGCTGCAGAAGGCGCGGACTTCCTTCATGAAAAAGTTCTGTCATCCCTTCGCAAGGCCCTGGGGCTGAGGGTTCAGGTTGAAATGATAAAAAGTACCCCCTGACCAATCGTTTTTCTGTATCATGACGGGCCTTCCGCGCTGGCGGCGTCGAGGCTCGCCAATATGAACAAAAGAATATGAAGTTCTGTGTAAGAAGGAGATTATATGTTTATAAACGGAGAATGGACAAGCGCTGCCAGCGGAAAAATGTTTGAAGTGTTCAATCCGGCAACCGGTCAACAAATCGCCAGCGTGCCTGATGGTGGCGCGAAGGATACGGAAATGGCAATTGATGCGGCTGCGAAGGCTTTCAAAAACTGGTCTGTATTGACCGCCTACCGGCGCTCGGAATATTTGTATGACGCGCACCGGATCATGTTGGACAATTCAGATCATCTGGCGAGCGTTATGACTGAAGAACAGGGCAAGCCGCTCAGGGCCGCGAGAAATGAAGTCAAATACGGCGCCGACTTCCTTCTCTGGTTTGCCGAGGAGGCCAAGCGCGTCTACGGTCGTACAATTCCTTCGTCACGGGCGGACCAGCGGTTTATTGTTCTCAGGCAGCCGGTGGGGGTTGTGGGGGCGATCACTCCCTGGAACTATCCCGTTTCCATGATTACCCGCAAGGTGGCGCCGGCGCTGGCCGCCGGCTGTACCATCGTTTTGAAACCGGCCGAAGCAACGCCGCTGTGTGCGATAGAGATGTTCAAAATCTTCGAGAAAGCCCGAATCCCGCCCGGAGTCGTCAACCTGGTAACCGCTTTGTCGCCAGGACCGGTGGGCGCTGCCATGCTTCAGGACAATCGGGTCCGAAAGATCACGTTTACCGGCTCCACCGGGGTTGGCAAGATGATTGCCCGCGAGGCCGCCGATCAGCTCAAGCGGGTTTCCCTGGAACTGGGCGGTCACGCTCCCTTTATTGTCTGTGAAGACGCCGACCCCGTGCATGCGGCCAAAGGGGCCATGATGGTGAAGTTTCTGAACACGGGGCAGGCCTGTATCAGTCCCAATCGGATTTTTGTTCATCAGCGCTTGCTTGATGATTTTCTGCTCGAAGCCCGCAAACGGGTCTCCGGCATGAAGGTCGGCAACGGTATGGATCCCGGCGTCAGCATCGGTCCTCTGGTTGGACCGGCGGCGCTGGAGAAAGTGGTTCGTCAGGTTGAGAACGCCGTCGGCCTCGGCGCCGAGCTCGTCTGCGGCGGCCGTCGCATGATAGAGAACGGCCTGGATAAAGGCTGTTATTTCGCCCCCACCATATTGAACAAGGTGACGCCGGAGATGCTGATATACCGGGAGGAGACCTTCGGGCCGGTGGCTGCGGTAATCCCTTATGAAAACGAAGCCGACGTACTCGAAATGGCCAACGATACCCACTACGGACTGGCATCCTATGTCTATACCCGGGACATCTCCAGGGCCATGCGATTTTTTGAAGGTCTGAACTTTGGCATTGTCGGTATCAACGATATCAATCCAACTGCCGCGGCCGCTCCATTCGGGGGGGTAAAGGAGAGCGGCCTGGGACGGGAAGGCGCACAGGAAGGGATAAGCGAGTATCTGGAAACAAAACTGGGGGGCTTCTCACTATAAATGACCCTGCAGGCAATCCTGGAAGGAAAGGCAATTATCCTTCTTGAATCAAATGGATGAGAAATTCCCTGTTGCCGCTGGGGCCTAGAATAGGGGAGGGGACAACCGGAAGACAGGTCCATCCGCTGTCTTTGAAAAACCGGTGTATTTCATCGATAACGCTTTCATGCTGCAACGGGTCGCGGACCACGCCGCCTTTTCCAACCTTGCCTTTACCCACCTCAAACTGGGGTTTGATCAAAGCAATGATCGGCGCGGTTTTTTTCATGAATTTCATCACGGTTGGAACAACGATTTTCAGGGAAATAAAGGACACGTCGATGGTAACCAGATCAACCGGTTCCGGCAGCATGTTCAGGGGCATGTTCCGGATGTTCATCCGCTCGATCGGAGTCACGCGGCTATCCTGCCTGAGCTGCCATGCCAGCTGGCCGTAACCGACATCCACCGCATATACATGCGCTGCGCCGTGCTGAAGCAGGCAATCCGTAAACCCTCCCGTGGAAGCGCCGACATCCAGGCAGAGCAGGTCTTGCACGGACACTTCAAACGATTCCAGCGCCTTTTTCAGCTTCAGCCCGCCTCTGCTGACATAGGGAAGGGCTTCCCCTTTTAATGTGATTTCCGAGCCTTCTGAAACAAGATATCCGGATTTTTCAACCAACTGGCTGTTTACAAGGACATTTCCGGCCATGATCATGGCCTGGGCCCGCTGCCGGCTGGCCACAAGCCCTTTTTCAAACATCAACCGGTCCAGTCGCATTTTAGGCTCTGCCACGGCTACACCGCCAGCAACCGTCTGGCTGCCTGCGCGATTGCCTGCGCATCGATGCCGTATTTGGACCGAAGCAGGGACTGGGAACCGTGCTCCACGAAAGTATCGGAAATTCCCAGACGGGTTAAATGATATCCTGTTACGCCATTATCGTTCAGGCATTCCAGAACCGCGCTGCCGAATCCGCCCTGCAGAATGTTTTCTTCCACAGTGACGATGCGCGGTATCTTTTTGGCAAGGGAGCCGATCGTGTCAATATCCATGGGTTTGATAAAACGGGCGTTGACCAGGGTTGCCGATATGCCTTCCTTTAGAAGTATCTCCCGGGCCTGAAGGGCTTCCCCGACCGTTCTGCCGATGGCCAGAATCAGTACATCATCGCCGTGTGTCAGAACTTCCGCCTTGCCAATTGGCAGCAAGGGCCATTTAGAATCGATATCCACACCCCATCCGGCACCCCGGGGATAGCGCAGGGCAACAGGGCCTGAATGAGCAATGGCTGTCGCCAGCATGGCGCAAAGCTCATTTTCATCTTTCGGGGCCATGACCACCATGTTGGGCAGACTGCGAAGAAAAGAAAAGTCAAAGAGGCCGTGATGGGTTGATCCGTCCTCTCCGACGATGCCTCCGCGGTCAATGGCAAACACCACCGGCAGCGCTTCCAGGCAGACATCGTGAAGGATTTGATCATAAGCCCGCTGGAGAAATGTTGAATAAATGGCGACTACCGGTTTGAATCCCTCGGTCGCCAGGCCCGCGGCAAAGGTGACGCCGTGCTGTTCGGCAATCCCCACATCGAAAAACCGCTCTGGATAGGCTTCAGAAAATTTGATCAGTCCGGTTCCTTCAGGCATGGCGGCGGTAACCGCCACGATTTTTTTATTGGTTTCAGCCAGCTTGACCATGGCTTTTCCAAAGACTTCGGTATAGGTCGGAGCCGTGGGTTTTCGGCCGTTGCTGACGCCTGTCTGAATTTCAAAACACCCGACGCCGTGAAAATGAACTGGATTTTTCTCCGCCGGCAGATATCCTTTTCCTTTTACGGTGGAAACATGAAGCAGAACTGGCTCTTTAAGCATTTTGATGTTGTTGAGAATATCTATCAGATGATCCAGCTTGTGGCCGTTGATGGGCCCGAAATATTCGAAATTAAAGGCTTCAAACAGCATGCCCGGCGTGATGAATGTTTTAAAAGAGTCTTCGGATTTTTTGGCAAACTGATAGACATCATCGCCGATCATGGGCAGCGATTTCAGAAAGTCTCCAAATTCACGGCGCAGATCCTGCAGCATCTTGGCGGAAAATTTCCTGCTGAGAAAGGAGGAAAGCGCGCCTACATTATGGTTGATGGACATCTCATTGTCATTGAGGATGACAATAAGGTCTTTATGTATATCGCCGGCCTGATTGAGTCCTTCATACGCCATACCGGCAGTCAGTGAACCATCGCCGATAACCGCAATCACTTTTGCCGGGTCATTTTTCAGCCGTTTGGCACAGGATATTCCCAGGCTGGCGGATATGGAGGTACTGCTGTGGCCGGCCGAAAAGGCATCGTAAGGGCTCTCGCTTCTTCGGGTAAATCCTGAAAGGCCATTGTGCTGGCGAAGCGTGTGGAACTGATCTTTTCTGCCCGTCAACAGTTTATGGGCATATGACTGATGACCCACATCCCAGACAATTTTATCTTTAGGGGCTTCAAAAACATAATGCAGCGCGATGGTCAGCTCCACGGCGCCCAGGCTGGAGGCCAGATGGCCTCCGTTTTTGGAAACCACCTGGACAATGGTTTTCCGAAGTTCAGCTGCCAGAGCAGGCAGATCCGATCGGGGTATTTTCTTTAATTCCAGCGGTGATATGATCGTGTCAAGCAGTCCCACAGTTATATCTTTCCTTTATCGTGATAATATTGCCAGAGGAGTCAGACGATAGAAGCGTAAAAGACGGATGATTGACAAATCTTTTTAGTCTTCAGCCTGTCGTCCCTCTGACAGTCATCTGTTTCTATTTAGGATGTATGATGCAATGGTGCGAAGGGGATCTGCCTTGTGGTCAAATCGTGCCAATGACGCAATGGCATGAGATATCAGACGGGAGGCTGCTGTTTTGGATTCAGAAAGCCCTAACAGCGCAGGGTAGGTGCTTTTGCATCGATGCCGGTCAGTGCCAGCTCCCTTTCCCATGATCAAAGGATCTCCTTCAACATTCAGAATATCATCTGTGACCTGAAAGGCAAGTCCAATGTTTTTAGAATAGACTTTGAGAGAGGCAATCTGATCGAGTGATCCCTGTCCCAGTTGTGCCCCTGAACAGACCGAAGCCTCAATCAGGGCGCCGGTTTTTAATAAATGGAGCGCTTCCAGTTCCGACAACAAAAGACTTCCTTGCTGTTCAGCCAGCATATCCCGCATCTGCCCCTCGACCATGCCCTTGTAACCTGCAGCAACCGAAATCTCGGAAATGATGTCAAGGCAGTGTTCGGCGGGGACATTTTTTCGAATTTCCTTTGAAGAGAGCGTTTCGAAGGCAAGTGTTAACAGCGCGTCTCCGGCAAGAACGGCAGTGGCTTCATCAAAGGCAACGTGACAGGTGGGCCGACCCCGTCTGAGGCTGTCGTTATCCATTGACGGCAGATCGTCATGAATCAGTGAATACGTATGGATCATCTCCAGGGCACAGGCAACCGGCAATGCATGCGCTGCATTGCCGCCAACCGTTTCGCAGGCAGCCAGGCAAAGAACCGGTCTCAGGCGTTTTCCTCCGGACAGCAGCGCATAGCGCATGGCCTCGACGATTCGGGCCTTGGGCAGGGTAGCTGTTTCCAAAATCCGTTGAAGTTCCGCATCAATCTGTTGACGTTTATCAAGTAAATATGACTTTAAATCAAGCATGTTAGCATATATTATTTAATTTTGATTATTGAGTAATAAATAGAATTTAAGGCTGAGTGACTTGCCTTCAGCCTTCATTCTTCAGCCTGGTTTCCTTCAAACGGGACTTCCTGAACCGTTCCGTCCGAATCCTGAAGCAGGATGGCAATCCGCCGCTCGGTTTCGTCCAGTTTTTTGGTGCAGAATCTGGACAACTGAATCCCTTCTTCGAATTTTTTCATGGCCATATCCAGGGAAAGCTCGCCGGCTTCCAGTTCCTGTGCAATCTGCTCAAGTTGTTTCATTGCGCTTTCAAATGTCTGTTTTGCCATCGAATAATATCCTTTTCACCGTACAAAGCAAAACTCCCCTGGCCAGCAGAATTTCCAGATCCTGCCCGACGCTGACAGCATTCGCATTGCGAATGACCGCCGCCTTGGGGACGGAGCGGGTAATGCTGTACCCCCTGGACAGAATCGCCAGAGGACTCAGGGCCTGAAGCCTTGCAGCCAGTTCGCGAAATCCGGCTGTATTATTAGATAAAATTAATTTGATATAATTTATATTGTTATGACTATATTGATCAAGTCTTACATATGCTTTTTGAGTTTTATTTCTCGGACTTGCTGACAACAATGTATTGGTTCGCCAGGTCAGCTTTTCCCGGTGACGTTGAAGCTGGATCTTTGCAGCGCGGGCGATTCTTCCGGATAATTCATCCAGGCGCATTCGGGAATCCTGAATCCGCTGCCGGGGATGGATCAGGTGCCGGGTATTTTCCGAAAGGCGGGATTGGAGTTGTTCGATGTACCGATATGTCCGGGATGTGATTCTCAGGGTCAACTCGGTACACCTTCGAACCAGATCGCTCCGGGAAGGCGAAACCATTTCCGCGGCTGCGGAAGGAGTCGGAGCGCGAAAGTCGGCAACAAAATCAGCAATGGTAAAATCCGTCTCGTGGCCAACAGCCGAAACCACCGGAATTCGTGAGTTGAAAATCGCCCTCGCAACACGTTCGGAGTTAAACGGCTGTAAATCCTCCAGAGATCCGCCGCCCCTGGCCAGAATGATGACATCCGATGTGTTGCGGTCATTTAAAAGCAGAAACGCTTTTTCGATTTCGTCAACAGAGCCGTCTCCCTGTACCTTTACCGGGACAATTTCAATAAATATACCAGGAAAACGGCGGGTTACAACATGGATAATGTCATGAATCACGGCACCGGCAGGAGATGTGATCACGCTGATTCTGGAAGGCAGAAATGGCAGGGGTTTCTTGCGGCTTTCTTCAAACAGACCTTCAGCGGCCAGTTTTGCCTTTAGCTGCTCATAGGCAATTTGCAGGGCACCGATACCTTTGGGCTCGATATATTCCAGAATGACCTGATACGTGCCCCTGGGTTCATAAACACTGATCCTGCCAAGTCCGACAATGCTGAGCCCATCTTCAGGATCAAATTTGAGGTTTCGCATCTGAGCCCGAAACATGACTGCGGCAATCTGGGAATTCGCATCTTTCAGGGTAAAATATCCGTGTCCGGATGAAGGCCTTCGGAAATTGGAAATTTCACCGGTTATCCATATCAGGGGAAAAGATTTTTCAAGCAGTCCCTTGATTCGGTCATTAATTTCAGAAACCGAGTATATGTGCCGCTGTTCTATCATATGAAAGGCTGAAATGATTATACCGTTTGAAGATGAATCGAAAACTGTTCACGGCTATAACGTGAGCCGATTTGTCATAATATTAACGTCTGATAATGGATATTATGTTAACTTTTATTTCTTTCCGTTCAAAGGTGCTTCGTCTTCCGGCCATAAGCCCTTCTGGTTGGCAATGTTCTCCGGCAAAACCTGTTTGTGATGTCTGGCTAGATATTCTCTGACAGCAGGAATCACGAAGATAGCGTCAAGCGGCATGTCACTTAGACAGGTAGCCAGAATCGTGCTTTTTTTATAGATGGACAACTGCTTATCCAGGATGATGACGAACTGCCCCTTGATTTTACAGAGTCCGCTTTTGACTTTAAGGCTCTCCGTGGACAGTTTCTGCTCGGAGACAAGAATGCCCAGCCTGTCTGCAAGATCCTTAAGCCCTTGATATATCTGCTCCGGCTTCATGGATAAAGCCTGCCGTGAAAGCGTGGTTTGCATGAATAAAAGGCTATGATTCAGCCAGCTCTATGGCTTCTTTCAGATTCAGGGTTCCGCTGTAGAGCGCTTTTCCGGTAATCACTCCGATGACCCCCGACTTTGATAAGGGCATCAGGTTCCGGATGTCCTCAAGGGTGGATACCCCTCCGGATGCCACAATCGGAATGCGTACGGCCTCTGCGAGCTGCCGGGTTTCCTCGATGTTGGGGCCGGTCTGCATGCCATCCCGGTGAATATCCGTAAAATTAATGGCTGCAACGCCGCAGTCTTCAAACTGCCTGGCCAGATCAATGGCCCGAATATCGGTGGTCTGAGTCCAGCCCTCAATGGCCACCCTTCCCTTTCTGGCATCTATGCCAACGACAATACGTCCCGGGTGATCTTTGCAGGCCTGCCGGACCAGTTGCGGATTTCGGATGGCTTCGGTTCCGATGACCACTTTTTCAATACCGATATCGAAATACAGTTGAATGGTCTTCAAATCCCGAATGCCACCCCCAAGTTGAACCGGGATATGAATGGCTTGAACAATCTGCTGAATGGACCGCAGATTTTGAGGGCTTTTTTCAAAGGCGCCGTTCAGGTCCACCACGTGTAGCATCCCGGCGCCCTGGTTTTCCCATTGTCTGGCCATAGCAGAAGGGTCATTGGAAAACACGGTCTCTGCATCCATGCGTCCCTGAAGAAGCCGGACGCATTTACCGTTTTTGATGTCAATAGCCGGAATAATCATCATGGCTGGGGAAATCTCCCTAACATATCCTCTAATCCGCCCAGAGCCAATTCTTCGGCTGTGACCCAGCTGGCCCCTCTTTTAATAAAACTGCCCAGCTCCAGAAGGTTTTCACTGAGCGGCCGTTGCGTCTGATCAAAATTTCCTGTCCAGACAATTCTCCCGCTGTCGACATCGATCAGGTGAAGATCAAAAGCAACAGACGCAGCGGTTTCCACCGACGCGCGATTTCCCTTGCGCTCCTTGAAGCGGAAAATGTGGCCGATGAGCACGGCATCCGCGCCTGCCCGCTTTCCCGCATTGACGTATAGATTCAGATGCGAAGACGCCGAGTTGTCGGTACCGGACAAGCCGGAGAGAAGATCTTCAGATCCGTCGGAAGAATAAATGGTGTAAGCCTGGTTATTTTCCATCAGCGATACAAGCTGGGATGTCAAAAATAAACCAGCAGATTCCGGAACAGGTCCGGTTGTCATGATCTGGCCACAAAGATAACATCTTACATTAATATTTGACTCATAAAGCTTTGAAATATCATGAAATGGAAGTATCAGTATACTCTTGATATTCGATGTCTGCCGTGCAGGTTCCGGGTAAATCGACCGGGTACTGCATGATACAAGCATCAAACAAGTAAATACGATAAAACCCATGCCCAGGTATTTCCAAGATGTTTTCATATTATAAAATGCCTTTTGTAGAATGGATGTCCGCGATGCGTTTGTCCAGGGAAACCGCTCCGTCAAGGGCACGCCCTGCAGCCTTGAACATGGACTCCAGAATATGGTGCTGGTTTTCGCCATACCAGACGTTGATATGCAGGTTCATTCCGGCGCGCACGGATAACGCTCTGAAAAATTCCTTGCAAAGCCCGACATCGAAGCGGTCATCGGATACCATAAACGGGCCTGGAACCTGGAAAACCAGGTAAGGCCTTCTGGATAAATCAACGGTAACGGCCGTCAACGTTTCATCCATCGGGACCACGCAGTGTCCATAACGCTGGATACCTTTCCGATCGCCAAGTGCCTTGTCGAAGGCATCTCCCAGCACCAGACCGATGTCTTCCACAGTATGATGAAGATCCACGTGAAGATCGCCTTTTGCCTGAACCGACAAATCAAAAAAACCGTGAGCTGTAAAGAGGGTGAGCATGTGATCGAAAAACCCGATGCCGGTCGATATGTCTTTTTTTCCGGTCCCGTCCAGATTCAGCGTCAGTTGAATATCTGTTTCAAGGGTTTGACGGACAATTGATGCAATTCGTTCCATGATAATGCCTTTTAAAATGACAATGGTAATTTGTTTTTTTGTATAGTATTTTTTATTTTCAACAGAATTTTGTAACGAACGTATTCCATAAAGTCAACAGGGATTTCATTCGTATCCGTTTTTCATTCTCTTGAATTCAATCCTGTCATCATTCAGCAGACCCGACATCGAAGCGGTCTGTCTGGTTTTACTTTCTATTGACGGTCAGTGCCTATCTGTGCAGTTTATAACGCTGTTTCATAACCATAACCTGTTCGAAGCAGAGATTCCCGGCTGATGAGACCTTTGAACCTGCCCGCAACATCCAGGACCGGCAGTCGCTTGATACCCAGGGAGACAATGATTCCAATGGCCTCGTCTATGGATGCATTTTCCAGTACCGTGATGCATTCCGTGTTCATCACATCCCTTGCGGTTTTATTCATGACAGAAGATCTATTGTCCGGATGCGCAATCTCGTCTTTTTTTCCTTTTTCCATCAAGGGAAGGCTGCGGACAAAAAGCTCCCAGATGCCTTCAGAATGCTCGGAGAATGCGCTGAACAAATTCTTGTCCGAGATCAGGCCCAGGAAACGTCCGGTTGCGTCAATCACGGCTACCCGCTGGACATCATTGGCGTCGATAACGTGAATGATGTCCAGTACCGGTGTTTCGGGAAAAACCGTATGGGTATCCCGGCGCATGATATCCGAGACACGGCGCATATTCCCCACCTGAATATTCTGGCGGTGAAAGGCGCTCCAGTCCGGCTCCTCCCTTGCGACAGTGTGAAAGATATCCTGCCGGGACAAAATCCCTGAAAGCGCTCCGTCGGCATCAATCACCGGGAGGCGCTTAAGCGATTTTTTCAGCATCAGGTCAACAGCCTCCACCAACAGTTTATCTTCCCGAATGCAGATGGCCGGCCTGGTCATGATTTTTTCCGCGGACACCTGAGATAAACACTGCATCACGCTTTTTATTCTGTCTGCATTTGCCGATACCAGAATGCCCAGGCGAAGCGGCATTTTTGCGCGGTATATCAGGTCGCCCTGAGAGATGACACCCTGGGGATGATTTTTTTCATCCACCACGGGAATTCCGGTAAAATGTGAAGACAGGAGAAGTTCCACCACCTGGCTGACCGGCGTCTTTAGTGTGACTTTGCACGGAGATGCTGTCATGACGTTTTTGACCCTGATGTGTTTCGGGATCAATTGTCTGCTGGTTTTATGAGACCGGGCCTGAATATCCTGAACCGTAACGATGCCATCCGATACCATTTCCTCGATCTGCGTCAGAACGATCTCGGCTTCATCTGCCGGAAGAACAATGGTGATCCGAAGCGGCATGTTCAATGACAATATCTCAAGTTTTCCGGATGCCACATCCCCGTTTTCATAACATCCCTCCATGGCCCTTGTAACCAAGCAGCGGGCAGCTATTTTTTTCCCTTTGACATATTCTATGATCGCATCGGAAAGGGATTTTCCTTTCCAGCGGATGGCTTCGCTGGTAAATATCTCAATGATTTTATATTCGAGCATGCTTCTCGCTCCTTAGCTTTAAAGGTTTCCCAACCTGAAGCCCAAATATACCAGTATGAGCCCCGCAACATTGTTCAGCAGCACGTTTCCCATGGCAAGCCAGTGACTTCCCTCATGAATTGCGCTGAATGTTTCATAGCCAAAAGTTGAGAACGTTGTCAGGGCTCCCAGAAAACCGGTGACAAATAACAGCCTGGCAGAAGGATTCATCAAAGGGCTGCGATCTGCAAGCGCAAAAGATATTCCGATCATGAAACATCCACCCAGGTTAACCAGAAGCGTTCCCCACGGAAACCCGGTTCCAAAAAGTCTTACCGAAAGCAGGGAAATGCCATATCGGCTCAACGCTCCCATGCTACCCCCTATCATCACCAGGGCAATCTTTGCCAGCGGATGTCCCCACATTACTTCCATAACTCACCATGTTCTTTTCCGAAGAGCCAACCAGGCATAATAAAATTGAATTAAATCAATCTATCTATTATGATGAACTCAATGTCAAGTTCATTTCCCCGCTGGCTTTTGAAAGAATAATTATCCTGTTTCAGGATGCGAAAGCTTCCGGGATATATCATTCAGCCGTCTTGAAGGAAAAGGGTTTCCCATGAAAACATATTTTTTCGGTGACATTCACGGCAATGCCTTTGCCCTTGAGGCCGTGATTCAGCATTACAGGCTGATACATCCGGACAGCGTCTATTGCCTGGGTGATCTGGTGGGGTGGCTTCCCTTTGGCGACCGAACCCTGACCCGCATGCGGGCTCTTAACCTGCCGACGGTCGCCGGAAATCATGACCTGATGGTCGCCGGTCTTTTTCCGGATCATCCGCACCAGCTGGACCGAATGCAGGCCAGCGCCTATAATTCAGGGCTTCTGTCGACCCTGCCCTGGGCCATGGATTATTTGCTGTCCCTGCCGCTGTTCATCGAAACCGCGGAGATGACGATCCTTCATCACAGCCCGTTTGATCTTCCGAGCCCCGGAATGACGCCGGCTATCTCCCATTTCAACTATCTGGATGAACCTGCGCTTTCAGCCTGCCTTGAAGCCTGGCGTTCTTTCCCTAAAAAACTTATTTTCAGTGGACATGATCATGTTCCGGCCGTATATGAACTTGATGAAACTGAGAGAATCCCGACCTTCAAGGATATCCGGATTCACAGACCTGGCGTCTGTGAATCCACGACGATTTCGCTTAAATCAGGCTCTCGTTACTGGATCAAGGCCGGAAGCGTCGGAGGCCCTTACCGGGATGGTATTTTTGCCGCCAACTCGGTTTTATTGGACAGCAGTGCGCAAACGCTCACCCTCTTTCGCATTCCCTACCCTTTGGATGGTCTGCGCCAGGATCTGTCGAATAACCGCTACTGTCGGAATCTTAAAACACTTTTACCTTATTTTGATATCGAAGGGTCCTGCTGAATTATGCTGAATACTCCGCTTCCGGCAATTTTTGATCCTGAAGACGACACTCTGCCCAAGGATCTTCCACCGGTCATCGATGCCCATGTTCATCTTTTTCCGGATGAACTCTTTGCGGCGGTCTGGCAATGGTTCGAAATCCACGGCTGGCCGATCCGCTATAAACTGGGATCTGAAGCAATCCTGTCATTTCTTTTCGAACGGGGGGTTTCCCGCGTCGTCGGACTGCATTATGCCCACAAACCCGGAGTTGCAAGGAAACTGAACCGTTATATGGCATCTCTCTGCGCCCGGCATGACCGCCTGACTGGTATGGCCACCGTGTATCCGGGCGAGCCTGATGCCGGAAGCATTCTGATCGAAGGCTTTAGGATGGGGTTAAAAGGCGTAAAACTGCATGCCCATGTTCAATGCTTTGACATGCAGAGCCCGGCCATGAAAACAATCTACCGGGTCTGCAGCGACCATGGCCTGCCCCTGGTCATACACGCGGGCCGGGAGCCCAAAAGCCCGGCCTACCCCTGTGACCCCTATCATATCTGCAAATCCGGTTTTATTCGGGAAGTGCTTCTGGATTATCCTGACATCAGGGTTTGCGTTCCGCATCTGGGTGCAGATGAATTTGACGATTATGTTCGCCTGCTGGAACAATTCGACAACCTGTGGCTGGACACCACCATGATGCTTGCCGATTACCTTCCCTGCCCCGATGTTCCCAGGCTTACGAATCTGCGTCCGGATCGCATCATGTTCGGGACTGATTTTCCAAACCTGCCCTATGCCTGGGACCGGGAAATCAAGCGCATTGCGGAAATGTCCCTGCCCCAAACACTTCTGCCAAAGCTCCTGCATGAAAACGCCATGGATTTTTTTAAAATACATCTTGACCCTGCCAGCAACCTCGGTTAAGTCTTTGGCTGAAATCGGTATTTACGAAAGGAGTCAGTTGCCGGAATCCCGACTCGCTTTCATGCTTTGTTACCATTAACACGGATATTGGGCTTTGGAATCTATCGCATTTATCCTGGGTCTTTGCATCGGCAGTTTTTTGAATGTGTGTATCTACCGTATCCCGGCATCAAAATCCATTGTATCGCCAGGGTCCACTTGCATGTCCTGCAATCAGCCGATCCGTTTTTACGACAACATTCCCGTGATCAGCTACCTGCTTCTTGGCGGGCGTTGCAGGAACTGCAAAACTCCTTTTTCCTTTCGATATCCCTTGATCGAGCTTTTGAGCGGGTTATTTGCCCTTGGCGCAGTCCTCAGATGGGGAATGCGCCCGGAATCTCTGATTTATTACGTATTCATTGTTGTTCTGGTGGTTATCACCTTCATTGATATCGACCATTATATTATTCCGGACGTCATTTCCCTTCCCGGCATTCCCGCCGGCGTTATCGCCAGTTATTTTTTATCTGATATGACGATTAAGGCATCTCTACTGGGGATTCTTCTTGGCGGCGGAGTTCTGTTTGCAGTGGCATGGACCTACGAACGAATTGCCCATAAAGAAGGTATGGGCGGCGGCGATATCAAACTGCTGGCCATGATCGGCGCTTTTGTCGGCTGGAAAGGGGTTCTGGTAACCCTGTTTGTCGGCTCCATCGTCGGAACCCTGGCAGGCGGTGCCGTCATGCTCTATACCCGATCCTCGCTGAAACTGAAGATTCCGTTCGGGCCTTTTCTGGCAATTGGTGCAATGGTTCAGATTTTCTTTGGAGAAGCGCTGATATACTGGTACTGGAACGGTCTACAGTAACACTGGAGACTGAATCCGGTCAGTCATGCTTTTTTTCAGGTTGCTCCGAAAAAGCAGGTTGATATGAGAATCGCTGTGCTTTCAGACATTCATGGGAATCTGGATGCTTTCCGGGAAGTCCTTCAAGATATGGACCATTTCCGAGTGGATCAGGTGATCTGCCTGGGCGATATGATCGGCTACGGCCCCGAACCAGAGGAGACCATCCGCCTGATTCAGGAGCGCGACATTCCCTCAGTGATGGGCAATCATGAAATGGCCGTGGTAAAACCGCAGCTTCAGGAATGGTTCAACCCGCTGGCACGCGAATCGATTCATAAGACCCAGACCCTGCTGTCCGCGGAAACGCTTTTGTTTATTCGCGGCCTGCCGAGTTCACAAGTCATCGAGCGGTTTCGGTTCGTTCACGGATGTCCGTCAAGCTCCCCTTTCATTTATCTGCATCAGGTATCTGAAAGCCGGCTGATGGAAATCTTTCGAAAAAGCGCCGAATGGATCAGTTTTGTCGGGCATACCCATAATCTGAAACTGATCAGCTATGATGGTCTTGCCATTGTTAAAAAGCCCCTGCGAGAGGGAATCGTCCCTCTGAGTGAACATAGCAGCTATATCGTCAACGCAGGCAGCGTGGGGCAACCCAGAGACGGAAACAACACCGCCAAATATGTCATCGTGGACACGCTGGCACATTCCCTTGAAGTCCGTTTTGTGCCCTACGACATTGCCGCAGTGTATCGAAAAATTCTGGATGCCGGCTTTCCGAAATCCCATGCCGAAAGGTTATGGTGACCCGTTGATTATTCATTTGAAATCGTTTAAGTTCCATGTTAATGCAAATTCAAGTTGCCCAGATAGATATTCACCCAATAATTATAAGGAGCTGACAGCAAAATGGACAAATGGGAAGAGATTATTTCTTGTGCGATTGCCTGTTCCAGGTGCAGCGGAAAGATGAAGCCGGAGGATCAGCGGATTCTATCGGTTTATGACCATCAGACCGTTTGTATGCCTTGCAAGAAAGCCGAAGAACTGCGGTCCGATTACCCCGAGGTCTCCCGTAATACCATCGGAGAATGCATGGCCAGTACCGAGCTTCAATATGGGGATCCCCAGGGCTTTTGCTTTCATCATTTTTATCCCTATACCTGCGAATCCAAATAATGGGCAGCGCTAATAAATCCTTTGGTTGCGGCCTTTAAGAAAAAAATCCCTTCAAAGATGCATCTCCCCTGCCCCAATGGCTCAGGGGAGGTGTAACAGCCACTCTGGCCATCGGGCTCTTAACGCCAGTCATGGAAACGTGCCCCTGGTGTCTCTTTCTGCGCTAAGTAAAGCCGGTTTAACATTAACTTCGTTATTCCACAGGTTAGAGCCGCAATAATTTAACAAGAGGTGACCCAATGATGATGACGGCAGCCCAGTATGAAGAAAGTCTGAGAAAGTTGAATCTCGTCGTTTATATGTTCGGGGAAAGAATCGATAAACGTAGTGGATGATCCGATCATCCGTCCGTCCATGAATGCCGTTGCCAAAACATACGAGATGGCGCACTGCCCGGAGCATGAAGATGTCCTGACCGCGACATCGCATCTTACCGGAAAAAAAATCAACCGCTTTACCCATATTCACCAGAGCACCGACGATCTGATCAAAAAGGCCAGGATGGGGCGTCTTCTTGGCGCCCATACCGGCTGCTGCTTTCAACGATGTGTCGGGGTCGATGCCCTGAACGCGCTTTCCATCGTCACCTACAATATGGATGATAAACTGAGAACGCATTATAATGAGCCGGTTTCATCAACTACCTGAGATATGTTCAGGAAAACGATCTGACCTGCGACGGCGCCATGACGGACCCCAAAGGGGACCGGTCCCTTAGCCCGCATCAACAGCCTGATCCGGATATGTATATGCACGTGGTTGAAGAAAGACCGGACGGCATAATTGTGCGGGGCGCCAAAGCCCATCAGACCGGAGCGGTCAACTCCCACGAAATCATTGTCATGCCGACCATTGCCATGTCGGAAGCCGACAAGGATTATGCCGTATCGTTTGCCCTGCCGAGCGACAGCCCAGGGCATCACCTATATCATGGGACGGCAATCCTGCGATACCCGAAAACTTGAGGATTCAATCCAGGACCGGGGTAATCTGTATTTTGGAGGACATGAGGCGCTTTGCGTTTTCGACAACGTGTTTGTTCCCTGGGACCGTGTATTCATGTACAAGGAATACGCCTATTGCGGACAGACTTGTTGAAAAATTCGCCTCCTATCATCGTCAGAGCTATGCCTGCAAATCCGGGGTCGGGGATGTTCTGATCGGGGCCGCCCAAACTGTTGCGGAATATAACGGTGTTCAGAAGGCCTCTCACATCAGGGACAAGCTGATTGAAATGAATCACTTGAACGAAACCCTTTTTTGCGGCGCCCTGGCCTGCGGGTCCGAGGGCCGCAAAGAGCCCAGCGGCACCTATTGCGTCGATACACTGCTTGCCAATGTTTCAAAACAGAACGTCACCCGGCTGCCTTATGAAATTGCCCGGCTGGCTCAGGATATTGCCGGCGGCCTGATGGTGACGCTGCCGGCTGCCGCTGATTTTAAATCCGCTGAAACCGGCAAGTGGATTGAAAAATATTTCAAGGGCCGATCCGATACACCGATGGATCATCGATTCAGAATCCTTCGGCTGATTGAAAATCTGACGCTGGGAACCGCGGCCGTGGGATATCTTACCGAATCCATGCATGGCGCCGGATCTCCCCAGGCCCAGCGCGTCATGATTGCGCGGCTCATCAATATGAAGGAAAAGCAAACGCTGGCCAAAAAGCTCTGCGGCATTGAACCGCTTTGAACGGATGATGGGTGATCAGCATTCATGACATGAGCAAAAACATGGCAACGGCTATATGCCTTTGCTTTGTCATTCTTTTTACTGCCCCACCAGTTCCACCCTGCGGTTTTTAGCCCTGCCTTCCTCGCTTAGGTTTGAGGCCGCCGGAGATAGCGGCCCGACACCGCCGGCTTGCATCCGGGCTGCGCTTATGCTGTAGTTTCCGGACAGGGCCTTGACCACGGCTTCCGCCCGGTCTTTGGACAGCTTCATGTTGGAATCGAATATGCCCGCATTGTCGGTATGCCCCACAATATACACTTTTAACTTGGAGTCGGCCTGAAGCAGTTTGGCGATTTCCTTTAACGATGGTTCCGATTCCGGTTTGATAATGGCCTTGCCCGTGTCAAAATAAATCCCGTAAATGGCCACCTTCCCGGCATCCTTGATACCGCCGGCAAGAACTGCGGCAGTGGCAACCACTTCCTGGTTCATGTCCTGTTTTTCGATGATGTCGACATCGTACATGCCGTTCGAAGCGGCGTAAATGCGCGCCCAGGTTTCAGTATTGCCCTTGACGACTTTCAGGATAACAATTTCAGCGCCGCCGTCTTCATATCCGTAAACCTGCTGTCCGCCGATGGCCCTGACTGCATTGGCATAATTACGGGTTACTTGAAGACCGCTTGGCTGCTTAGTTCCGTCATTGGCATAATAGATCACATGATAGCGGCGTCCTTCCACAATTTGTGTTTTGTTGGGATCGACCTGGAATTCATATTTGTCAAAATCAATTTCTTCACCTCGATAGATGTGAAAACCAGGCATACGGTTGAAGATAGGGGGGTCTTTGGTGCCTGCAGCATCCCCCGGATCACCGGCCAGGGCCATTCCTGCGTGGATCACCATTACAAAGGCCATCAAATTTCCCAACAAACGTTTCATCATAAAAGCCACATCTCCTATATTTTGCTTGTTTAAGATCTGAACCTATTTTCTTGAGCGGATGCTAAACGATACAAAAACCAAAAAAGGCTGCCAATTACCCTTATTCCTTCTGGAGATCAATGGCCATCTGGACGATGGAAGCCACTTCGCTTTCCGGAACTTTTCCACGGACGATCACCCGGACAATCCGGTTTTTATCCAGAAGAATGACATTGGATGTGTCTATTTCCAGACCCCAGGCAGCTCTAAGCGTGGCGTCATAATCAAACAGAATAACGGTGTTGAATTTTTTCGCTTTACTTCCGGCAATCGACCGGATGAGGACATCGGGTTTCCAGGTGGCCTTGCAATCTGCGATTCCGATTCCCTTGTAGGTTTCGTCTTTTAAAAGTCCCTGAGTCTTTGGCCTTTTTCATGGCATCGGAAAAATGTTCGTTCAGGTCTGACTCGTCCGGATCCACATAATTGACAAACAGCACCTTACCCGCCCAGGATGCCATTGAAAAGTCTTTTCCTTCAGAATCCTTGAATGACCAGTCCGATGCCTTCATGCCCGCCATAAGACTTTCCGCGCTGCCCATGGAACTCCAGAACAGCACAACCCCCACCAGACTCAAGACCATCATCAACTTTCGACTCATACCGAACACTCCTTTTTTGTTAGGTTATTAAACAAATTAATTTCAATGACTCTGTAAACTGTCCCGCCGTCAATCCCCCATTTGCGCCATATACTCATCATAAAGCTTTTCCAAGCCCAAGTTTATGCCGAGCTTCTTCCTGGCAGAGAATTTTAAAAATATTTTTGGCGGTTTCGGTTTCAGATTGCTGATAGCAGTTCGTTATAAAGCTTCAATGCCTTTTCTTCCCGTTTCATGGCAAGGAGCAGAATATCCCGGTAGGACATTCCCTTCTTCCAGGCAATATCCACCATGAGATCGCTGCGCTTGAGATCTCCGATCCATTTAAATTTATAATCCTGGGTGACCAGATGTGCATTCGCCCGTACAGTCAAGATTTTCCAGAAGATATTGATGCTTTCTTTCTTCCCTGGCAAAGTCGAGAAGCATTTTCCGGGTTTCCTCACGGGTTTCATTCCCGGCTGCTTCCTCATAGAAAGCGGCAGCTTCGATCTCCTTTTCAATGGCAAAATCGATAATGGCCTGATAGCTCTTGAATTCCATAATCATATCCTTTCTTTGATAAAACCCCGTTCCCGGTATAACAAGCGTGAAGCGTGATAATTGCCTCCTGTTTATGACTCCTGCCGCTGATTTCTTGCCTCTCTCAAGTCCCCTATCCGGTTTTCAGAGTACCGGTGATATCGGACAGTTTTTCGATATGATGCTGAACCAAAAACGCCTCAATGCCTTCGATGATGTCCAGCGTCGCCCGGGGATTGACGAAATTGGCGGTTCCCACCTGAACGGCCGATGCGCCGGCAATGAGAAATTCCAGGGCATCGGAGGCCGTCATGATGCCGCCGATACCGATAATCGGAACCGATACGGCCTGTGCGACCTGCCAGACCATTCGAACCGCCACCGGCCGAATGGCGGGCCCGGACAACCCGCCGGTGATATTGGCCAGCTTTGGTCGCCGGGTTTCAATATCAATGGCCATACCGGTCAGGGTATTGATCAGAGACAGGCAGTCTGCACCGGCATCCACAACGCTTCGGGCGATCTGGGTGATATCCGTGACATTCGGGGAAAGCTTTACGATCAGGGTTTTTGAAATATGCTTTCGAACAGCACTGATCACATCAAAGGCAGCCTGCGGCATCCACGCCAAAGGCAATGCCGCCGGATTTGACATTGGGGCAGGAAATGTTGACCTCGATTGCCGAAATGCCTTCAACATCCTCGATGCGCCGGGCAAGCTCGCAATATTCTTCGATGCATTTTCCGTAAATATTAACGATCAGCGGCGGAGACAGTGTCCGTAAAAATGGCAGTTTTTCGTTGATAAATGCCTTGATTCCCACATTCTCAAGGCCAATGGCATTCAGCATCCCGCACGGCGTTTCCACAATCCGGGGCGGCGGGTTGCCGATCGGAAGGCTCAAGGGAAAGGCCCTTGACCACGATGGCTCCCAGGCGGTTCAGATCCACAAGATCGACAAACTCACTGGCATACCCGAAAGTCCCTGAAGCGGTCATGACCGGATTTTTCAGACTGAGTCCGGCAATCAACACCTGAAGATCTGCAGTTGCTTTTATCATCTAAGGGCACCGTTTGCCCACGGCCTTGATGCGGGCTTCAAGATTGAGAAGGTATGCGGGTTCCGGCTGCTTGGGCTCCTGTTTGACATCGTACTCATCCACCCTGATCCTTGTCATGACACGCGCAATATCGCCATGTTCTTCTGCCAGATAGGTTTCTACCAGTTTTCTGAATTCATCGCAATATTCCAGAGACCGTGGAATGTAGTTTCTTGCATCCGCTCCGGTAAAGGCGTACCGGTGTGCCAGACATATCGCATTCAAATCCAGAAGCGCCAGTTTTTTCATGGAATTCACATACAGATCATAGTCCACCAGACATTCGGAAACAATATAGCCGGTGGGGTCCGGGATCCCGGCAGCTTCCGAGCAAATCAGGGCTTTGATCTCCGGAACGTAATAACTTAAACAGTCCCGCGTATGGCCAGGAGTTTCAATCACCTGAAGCGTCCGGTCCGCAGATATCTTTAACAGATCGCCTTCTTTGACTGTCATGTCGATTTCAAAGGGAGTAAACGCGATTGAAGCATCACCCTGAAAACCATTTTGCTGTACTACTTTCACTGACGCGCGGTTCAGTTCCCGAATCAGCTCGATGGCGTTTGGCCTGGCCAAGGTAATTTTGGCTTGCGCAGAGCAGATGACCTTCATTTCCGGAAAATGCGATTTCAGCACCGAAACCGATCCGCAATGGTCAAAATGTGAATGGGTCAATAAACAGTAAGCAGGTGTCCGGCTGCCAAGTACTTCAGAAATGGCATCTGCATAATGGTGTCCAAAAAAAGAGAACCCGGCGTCAATAATGACTGGATTATCCCCATCCAGCAGATAGATAGGGATAGCAGGGTTTCCCAGCATATAGAGTCTGTCGACAACGCGTCCGGTTTGTTGGATGATCAATATTAATCCCTTTGCTTGCTTATATTCCTGTGGTTATTTTCAATTAAAAACTGTATACTGATATGCGAATATCGAGTCTTAAAAGCACTGATCCTGACGCCGGAAAGCACGATTACAGGATGATACCATAACGCACCATGCATTATGCTTTGATTTTATAGACCATGTCGCGCTTTTGATCAAGGTGATATATCATCGTAGGAAATTCAAATGTAACCCGTTCATAAGGAAAGCTTTTTAAATGACCGGCCAAACACAACTTAAATCGACCCAGGATGCCTTGAAAACCTGCGAAGAACGGTTTCGGCTGATGTATGAAAAAGCCCCGGTGCCTTACCTGACGCTCGACGAAAACGGATGTATTCTGTCGGTTAACCCGGCGTGGGAGAAACTTCTGGGTTACACGAAGTCAGATGTCTTGGGCGCATCTTTTTACGATATGCTGCCGCCTTCAGATGCGGAAAAGCTCCGCTCCGGTATTACACATAGCAAGGCATTCAATCAGTTCCAGGATCTTGAATTGAATGTTCGCCGAAAAAATGGATCTGTGGCCCAGGTTTTGTTTAACAGCTTTCAGGAAACCGACACCCGTAACAAGGCCCATGCAACGTTTTGTATTATGTATGATGTGACTGAAATATTAAAAGCGAGAGAAGGTTTTTTAAAGGCCCAGCAACTTGAATTCACGGCCACCCTTGCCGGAGGGATTGCCCACGATTTTAATAACCTGCTGATGTCCATCATGGGCAACATTTCTCTGGCCCAACTTTACCTTAACCCCGAAGACAAAGCCATCAGGATTCTTGAAAAGGTTGAATCCACCTGCAATCAGGCCAAAGAGCTTACCCAGCAATTCATTATCCTGTCCAAATGCGGGTATCCATCAAAAAGGCCATCTTCAATCCTTAAACTGCTCAAGGAGTCCTCGGTCATTGGGGTTGCCGCTCCAAATGTCGATGTGGTACTGGATTTGCCCGATGAAATCTGGAAGATTGAAGTGGATGAGCACCAGATGCGATATGCCATCAGCCATTTGATGACCAATGCGGTTGAAGCCATGCCAGGCGGTGGAAAGGTTCATGTTAAGATCAGAAACATCGTGGTTTCAAGTGATCAGCCTCTTGACGCCCGTCCGATTTCCTCGGGCCGTTACCTGAACTTAATGATCCAGGACCAGGGTAAGGGGATTGCTCCAGAACATCTTCCCCGAATATTTGATCCCTATTACACCACCAAGGAGCTGGGGCCTAAAAAAGGCATGGGACTGGGACTGACAACTGTATATTCCATCATTCACAAGCATGAGGGATTTATTTTCATCGAATCCGAAGTCAATCAGGGCACAACTGTGGACATCTACCTTCCGGTGCTTCCAGACAGTGGAAGTCAGGTTTGATTTCACAGGATTTATTATACCAGATGCGTCGATCGAAAATCAAAGCGTTCGGCTTTCGATGACGCCTCATATTGTTGAACATTTCCAAGCCGTCCGTTGTTGCGAATAGGACAATATGTGGAAACGAGCAGTTTGTACCAAGGATTGCCCTGACACCTGCGGCTTATTGGTCAAGGTCGAGAATGGTCAGATTGTAACCGTCAAAGGCGATCCGGATCATCCTTTCACCGCCGGATTTATCTGCAAAAAAGCCTCCTTCTTTCCCGAGCATATCCATTCGTCTAAACGCATCACCACCCCACTTAAACGGACCGGCCCCAAGGGTTCCGGCAAATTTGAACCAATCACCTGGAACCAAGCCCTGGATGAAGTGGCTTCCAGAATGAAGTCCGTATCCTCCGAATTCGGCTCCGAGGCCATCTTGCCATACTCATATGCCGGACATATGGGTCTGGTACACCGTAACGCGGGACATGCTTTTTTTAATCGATTAGGGGCCAGCGGTTTGGAATATACTATCTGCGGCCCTGCCGCTTCGGCCGGATACGAAGTCAGCCTCGGAGGTGGACCCAGCACTGAGATCCAATCGGCTTCCCGATCGGATTACATAATTATTTGGGGCAGCAACACCCTGACCACCAACATTCATGCCTGGCCCTATTTCAGCATGGCTCAAAAAGCCGGAGCCACATTGGTCGTTATTGATCCCTACCGCAACCGGACAGCTCAACGGGCCGATGTGCACTTGATGATAAAGCCGGGCACCGATGCCGCCTTGGCCTTATCCATGATGCAGGTGATAATCGACCGGGATATGATCGATCACGATTTCATCGCCCAAAAGACAATCGGCTTTGAAAAATTAAAGAATAGAGCTTCAGAGTACCCGCCAGCCCGAGCAGCCGATATCTGTGGTGTGTCCGAGGAAATGATCGTACAGATAGCCGAAGGTTATGGCAGGGCAAGAGCACCCTATATCAGAACCGGATGGGGACCTGCGCGTCAGCTTAAAGGTGGCATGGCGATGAGGACCATTGCACTTTTGCCTGCCCTGGTTGGAGCTTTTAATAAACCAGGTGGAGGAATCACCCGCTCTTTGGGTGGTGCACCCTCTGATCTAAGGAGTATGATACGTTCGGATCTGCGCCCGCCAAGCATCCGGACTGTCAACATGGTCGAACTGGGCAATGCCCTTACCAGGTTGGACAATCCGCCAATTAAAATGCTGTATGTCTATTTATCCAACCCGGCCGTGGTTGCTCCACAGTCCCGCGAAGTATTGAACGGATTAGCCAGGGAGGATTTGTTTGTAGTCGTTCAAGAAATGTTCCAGACTGACACCTGCAGCTATGCCGATATCATTCTACCGGGAGCCAGTTTTCTGGAAGTAACCGATCTTTACCGGTCTTATGGTCACAATTATATTCAAATGGCCCGACCGGTTATTCCTCCTGTGGGACAGAGCCGTCCCACTTTGTATATCTTCCAGGAACTTGCAGCCCGTCTTGGTTTTATGGAAGACGTCTTTTCCCTTAGCGAGATGGATTTCATCGAAAAATTATTACTTGAGAAATCGCTTTATATGGAAGGGGTAGATTCTGAGATGGTGATATCCGGTAGAGCGGTGAGGTTGAACATACCGTCCAACCCCTATGCCGATGGATTCGCTACGCCATCGGGCAAGGTGGAATTCTACTCGCAGACAATGGCTGATCAGAGTCTTGAACCCCTTCCCGACGGGCAACCGTTAAGGGATCCTGATGGCGGAGATATCTACGCCTTGGAGTTCATTACTCCGCCACATCACTTTTTTCTTAACTCGGCCTTCAACGAGATAGATGAACTCAGGGAAAGGGTCGGTCAAGCCCGGGTCATGATTCATCCCGAAACCGCCCAGGCAAGGGGCATAGTCAATGGTGATCCGGTCAGAGTGTTCAACGACCGAGGAGAGTGCCGTTTTCTGGCCCATGTGACAGACGACACTCAGGCCGGACTTTTAGTGGCCGAGGGCCTCCACTGGCCCAGCCTATCGCCTGGTGGCGGGGCTAACCAATTGACCAGCCAGCGGCTTACCGATATGGGAAAGACCTGTGCTTTCCATTGCAACTTGGTTGAAGTTCAGCCGCAGGGAAATTAATAATTGGAGCATCTTCTGAAAGTGTTTTTCTTCAGGATTTCGTTGACGTATATTTTTAGTATCCTTAATAAAATCGATACATGAATTCTCAACCTTCGGTCGAGTAGACCGGGGCCTCCCGTGGCTATAGGCTGAAGTTTGTATTCTCCGTTTGCCGCCTGGTTTCCCGGCGGTGCCACAAGATCACAGCCATACCTTCAGTTGTTCCCCGATCCCTCTGCAGAACCGGACAAGCGGATTTCCCATACATCCGGCTCTTCGGTCAATTATTCAGATAGCCTCTAATCTACGATGCGGACTCAGGTCTTTGCGGACATTCAGTCTCGGCCACCCAACCCATTTGAGTGCCTGCATAAAGCCTTTCCAGGTGTAGGACCTGCGCTGGCTTTTGCGGTTAATCCACTTAAACAGGATTCTGGTTGCATAATACCGATAGGTAGAGCACAATTTCGAATTGTCCGTTATGGCGTAATAATTCAGATGCCCTTCAATGCGGGTTTTTGCCCGCCGCAGCATCTCCCCTTTCCTCAGAACAGACCTGCTTTTGCGTACCCAATCGGTAAACCCTCTCAGGCTCAGTGCGAACTTCTTGCGACTCGTGCGACGCTTTACCCTGAAGTTTCTTTTCCTGGTCTTTCCACAATAGTGTGTAAAACCCAGAAAGGTGAACTCCTTGGGCTTTTGGCCCCGCATCTGCGCCTCCGCACGTGCAAACCGCCCAAATTCAATGCAGCGCGTCTTTTCCTCGGCTACCTTCAGGCCAAAACCCTCCAACCTGTCATTGAGCCGATTCTTGAAGTGCTCTGCTTCTCCTTTGTGCTGAAAGCATGCCAGAAAATCGTCGGCGAAACGAAAATAGTGCGCCTCCCCCTGGCACTGCTTCTTGATCCTACGGCTGAACCACAGGTCCAGCACGTAGTGCAGGTAAATGTTTGACAGCAGTGGAGAAGTTACGCCCCGTACGCAAAAGGTAACTTCGTATTCGACCGTACGATTCCTTTGGACCGCTCGCATTTAGTACTTGACTTGCGTCACAAAAGATAATATTAATATGACACATGGTACGATCAACCGACACACAGAAGTCCAAACGTCTCAACGTTGCCCATGGGTTGCTCGCACGTGGACTCAGCATTGCGGAGGCTGCCGTGTCACTGTCAGACCAGTTTGCAATATCTCGACGGCAAGCCTACCGGTACATCCAGGAAGCCCAGTCAATTGGGGGTCCGGTTCCGGTGGCCGAATCGGCCGTTGCAGTGACTTTCAAACTGGCCCCAAGCATTATTCACGCCGTGCGTGCTCGGGCAGCCGCCGATGGTGCAACAATCAGCGAGACGGTTTCGCGGGCTCTGACAGCGTTTCTTGGGGAGTTTGGCAACCATGGTTGAGCGGCGAAATGGCAACCCCCCTGCCGTTCGCCTCGAATACACATTTGACCGTTTGCTTGTCCCCAAACTGGCACAGGTCTACGAAATATTGGTCCCAGCAAGGGTCCGCATCATCGGTGAAGAACAGAGAGTGAAGGACGGTGGCAATGAAGATCGCCGCGATTTACGCCCGCGTATCCTCCGACAAACAGAAGGAGGAGAACACAATATTCAGTCAGACTGCGGCACTGAAGGAATTCGCAGACGCGCATAAATTCAACGTTCCCGAAGAGTGGGTCTTTGAGGACGACGGCTATAGCGGCGCCAGCTTGGTACGGCCTGGACTTGAGAAAGTGTGCGACCTTGCTGCTGAGGGTCATATTCAGGCTATTTTGGTTTATTCACCTTACCGTTTGAGTCGCAAGTACGCTTATCAAGTGCTGCTGACCGAAGAGTTCGGCCGTTATGGTGTCGATACCGTTTTTGTAAAGGCACCGCAGTCAGCCACGCCGGAAGATCAACTCCTTTTACAGTTCCAGGGGATGATTGCTGAATATGAACGTGCGCAAATTCTTGAACGATCAAGACGCGGCAAGCGTTACCGTGCTAAGGCCGGTGAGGTTGGCGTGCTGAGCAGTGCCCCATACGGCTACCGATTCATCCGCAAAGGTGTTGATGTAGCGGCCCGTTTCGAGGTTATTGCTGCCGAGGCCGAAATCGTTCGCTTAATGTTTGAGAAATATACCTTGGGCGGCTTAAGTATAGGCGCTGTTGCCCGCATGCTCTGCGAGAAGGGTGTGCCAACTCGTCGCCAGGCAAGATGGGAACGATCCACGGTATGGGGGATGCTGCGAAATCCTGCCTACAAGGGAACCGCCTTCTTCGGCAAAACACAAACGGCTCCGCGACAGAAAATCACACGGCCATTGCGGCTGTCAGGTCATTCTCGACGCGGCGAGACAACAAGTTGAGATCGCCCGCGTGCTGAATGGATCGAGATTCCAGTCCCAGCAATCGTTACCGAAGAAACGTTCATGATGGCCCAAGAGCGGCTGGCAGAGAACAAGCGTCTTTCGTTACGTCGCACCATTGAGCATAGTTTACTTCAAGGGCTCATGTCATGCAAAAAATGTGGTTATGCACTGTATCGCACGTCGACGCAAACCTCTGCTTGTAAAATTTACTATTACCGTTGTCTCGGTTCAGATGGCTGGCGCTACCAAGGCGGCCCACAATGCAACAGCCGCCCCATTCGACAGGATCTTCTGGATGACCTGGTATGGACCGAGGTGGTACGACTCTTGGAGGATCCGGAACTTATCAACGCAGAGCTTAACCGGCGCCTTACAGTGGCACGCACCACCGGGCCGACCAGAAGGCGGCAAGAAACATTGGAACGAAATCTATCGCGGGTAAATAAAGGCATGGAAAGGTTGGTTACAGCTTACCAGGAGGAGCTCTTGTCGCTCGACGAACTGCGAAGTCGAATGCCGGAATTACGGCAACGCGAACAAGGAATGCGGGCTGAACTGAAGTCAATTACAGACCAAATAGTCGACAACATAGAGTACCTGCGTCTGGCGGAAACACTGACAGCATTCCTTCAACGTTTGCGCATGAACGCCAATACGCTTGACGTAATAGAAAGGCAGAGAATCGTGCGCCTACTGGTCAAGGAGGTTCTGGCGGTGGACGACTCGATCGTCATTCGCCATTCGATCCCAGTTCAACACAGTGGTGAATCGATACTGCCTTTATTGGATGGTAGAGGTTCCCCAGCAGACAAAAGTTACCTTTTGCGTACGGGGCGTAAGTATAGAACCTTGAGGAGTGCCCTTTTCACTGGCATGAACCAGCCCGGCTTCCATGATTCCCCCCTTTAGCATACGGCTGATCAGCCGCAGTATGCGAGGGTCCCCAATACGGTGTTCCAGAAACTTAAGCGTCCAGTTGTGTGACACTTCGTCGAAAAAACTGCGAATGTCTGATTCCACAACATGGCTCACCCGCCTCTGTTGGATGGTCCGTCCCAGCATATCCAAACATGAATGCTGGTTTCGTCCCGGCCGGTATCCGTAGCTGCTGTCCTCGAAAATTTCCTCGTATATCGGCTCCAACACCTGTTTGACCGCCAGTTCAACTATCTTGTCTTCAAAACAGCTGATTCCCAGTGGTCGCCCCTTTTCACTGCCCGGTTTGGGAATATAGCTCCTGCGTCTGGGTTGGGGGCGATAACCCATACGCTTCAACCGGTCAGACAGGCACTGAAGGTTCTCTTCGAGATCCTTTCCGTACTGCTCCTTGGTTACGCCGTCCACGCCGACGGCTTTGTCTCCGTCAAGCGCTTCGTAGCAGGAACGCAGGTTGTCCAGATCCGTCACATGGTGATACAATGATGTGAATATCAGACCCGGCTGCTTGCGCGCCTTTTCTCTTATCCGTGTCAGGTCAGTGCTCACCGATTCTCACGCTTTGCATAGTGTCGATGTTTTCCTCTTTCACGGGCAATTGACCGTGGATACCTTCGCTCAGCGGGAATTAGCCGCTTCATCGCTAAACCATTGCGGTCATACCGGTCTCCATCCCTCGCATCGGCGTCTTTCGGCCGCCTCCTTTTACGTTGGTCGGCCATACTCGGTTACTATCCCTTTGATCAGGGATGGTTCGCCAAGGGTCTTTGGGTTATTTTCCGATGCTCGCCTGGTTACTCCCTCGTCGTTGTCATGCTCGATGCTGTCTGCGACCCCGGGGTGTCGGTTGGTACTCGTCTCTATCGCACCTTCCGTTTTGCCTGCGCCTGTTATCAAGGGATCGGCACTTTCCCAATAATTCATATTCTCGGGGCTATGTGTCAGATTCAGGGCATACACCCTTCACCTCGCTTAACTCGTGCACCTCCCTTTAATTAAGCAGATACACTACCTGGCGGTTGACTAAACCTTACCAGGGAGGGCCTATGCTTTCGCATTCCCCTCGCAACGTTGAACCAGAGCCAGGTTCAAACGATAACATATCATTGAGATAGTTCTTCGTAAGAAATTGTCACATGAATCACCGAGAAACTTAAAAGGCTCCTCGATGCGAAACTGTTTGAAGAGAAAGTTTGTTTGTCAGGTTGGACAGGTTGTAATTTTCAAATAGCTTTCAATGGACTCATCACGTATTCATGGGGCCGATGCGTTGCTTTTGGAATTCCTCCCGCACAACCTTATCAATTTGTGCCCGGAGTTTTATGAATTCAGGGGTGTTTTTCGTATCCGCGTCCCTGGGATACGGTAGATCGACGGGAATAATTTGGCGAATACGTCCCGGTTGGGCTGCCATCACGACGACTCTCGATGAAAGGAAAGTGGCCTCGTCGACACCGTGGGTAATGAAAATCACGGTCTTTTTTTCTTTTTCCAGAATATTGAGAAGAGATTCCTGCATAAACTGACGGGTTTGGGCATCCAGGGCGCCGAAGGGCTCGTCCATCAAAAGAACTTCAGGGTTCACCGCGTACGATCTGGCAATGGCGACCCGCTGTTTCATGCCGCCTGAAAGCTCTTTAGGATAAGAATCCTGGAATTGGGTGAGTCCAACCAAATCGATAAAGTGATCCGTGGTTTCTCGAAAATCTTTGTCCGACATCCTGTTGTTATTCAGCTTGAGGCCAAATTCAACATTCTGGCGAACAGTCAGCCAGGGAAAGACGGCGTATTGCTGGAATACGACTCCCCGATCAGGTCCTGGACCTTTGATCTTTCTATCGTCGATTGAAACATGGCCAGAGGTAGGCTCCAGAAAACCGGCGATAATGTTCAAAAGGGTAGTTTTGCCGCAGCCGGAGGGGCCGAGAAAGCAAATGAATTCTCCAGGCTCAACCGTAAGATTTACATCTTTTAACGCCTCGAAAGATCCGGTGATTCCACTGTAGGTCATACCGACATGGTCAATAACCATTCCCGTGTGCATTATGATCTCCAAAATAATTCATTAAGTCACGTCACGCGTTTCGACAATCAACAAAGAGCAAATCGGATTTCTTTCAACTCTTTGCGTCTCTCAGAGCTAATGAGAGAGGGCTATGTCAATTTATCCTGCCAGGCTGTGGCGCGACGTTCGAAGGCGCGCACAACCCCGTCCATGGCCAAAGATATGGCTCCGATAAGAAGAATACCCAGGACCAGGCGGGGCATTTGAAAAAAATTCTGGGCATCCACCATCATGGCACCGATCCCCCGTTGAGCTGCGATTAGTTCCGCCGCCACCAAAGTGGCCCAGCATACGCCAAGGGAAACGCGACAGGCGGTTATGATGTGGGGGACCAGCTGGGGCAAAATGATCTTCCTGAATATTTCCATGTTGGTAGCGCCAAGGGCTTTCGCGGCTCTTACATAAATGGGGTCCAATGCAATCAGGGCCTGATAGATAACGACCAGTGCCGGGAAGAAAGAGGCATAGCACAAGACCAACACCTTGGGGGTTTCCCCAATGCCAAAAAATATGATCATCAGCGGTATCAAAGCGATAGGCGGGAGGGCCCGGAAAAAGTTGATAGCCGGGTCCATAATCAGTCGCACTACCCTGAACCATCCGATAAGAAATCCGAAAACCACGGCCAGTGCCAACCCGATGACAAACCCCACGAGCACGCGCATAAAACTGGCGTACATATGGGTTTGCAAGCTTCCGTCCATCAACAAAACATAGAAGGCATTCATCACAGCCCAGACAGACGGGAAAAGATTGGGATTCAGCAGGTGTACGGCGCGACTTAACTCCCAGACAATGAGAACAATGCCGAATGAGGCAAAAAAATACCCGGTCTTTTCGATACGTTCCCTTATTCGCTGACGTTTGAACTGTATTTCAATGGCTTGCTTGTCTGTCATATTCTTCATAAGCCATCATCCCCTGAAGCCTGATATTTGAGGTTGATTCGTCACTGAGGTCATCCCAGTGGTTGCTGAAAATTTACGTCCTGTAGGTTTTAAGATAAAATTTTGGGTTCGTTATCGTTCGGGGATGAACGAGAAAAGCACTATCCCCTGATGTCTTCCCCAAATTATTATCTTGTAAGCTAAATATGGACACGGCAGGAGAGGCGGGAACGACCGCCTCTCCAAATTCCTTACTTCACAACGGAGAGGTAAATGGCAGGATCAAAAAATTCCTTGGGGTCAACCCAGTTGCCGATGGAGCCGATTTCAACAAAAACCATTTCCACCTGGCCCAGCCACTTGGCCACTGTGCCATCCGTGTACATTTTGGCCCACTCCTTGGATGTTTGGCACTTTTGAGCATCCCATGAGGTCTGAATATCGCTGAAAGGAATATTCGAGTAAGCTTTGGTATGGATGAGCTTCAAGGCTTCAGCGGGTTTTCCAACCAGATAATCATTGGCAGGCACCCAAGCCTTAACGATCTTTTCCAGCATATCCTTACGGTTATTATATACATCGTTGGTTGCTACCCAGCCTCCGATGATGGCTGCACCCGGATAAAACTCTTTGGCAGAGTTCAGTAGAATTGCCCCTGGCACTTTTTCGCGAATTTGCACGTTGAAAGGCGCCCATGTGGCGACGTAAGGCACCGCTCCGGAGATAAAGGCGGTTACGGCACCGGCCATGTCCATGCTCACGATACTGACGTCCTTTGTGGAATCAATGCCGTTGGCTTTCAGTGCGGTATGGAGAAACACATGGGCGGTTGTGCCTTTGACCGTGGCGATTTTCTGCCCCTTCACATCCTGGATGGACTTGGCTTTGGTATCCGGCCCGGCGAAAAGCATGGCGGTGTCATATTCAATGTTATTAATCAAAAATGCCTTGCCAACGCCCCGGGAGGGAAAATTGGAAATGACCGCACCCATGATGGCAACATCCACGCTGCCTCCGCTGAGAGCCTGCATCATCGGAACGCCGGAAGTAAACTGGATCGGCTCCATTTCCAAACCCTGCTCCTTAAAATAGCCTTTTTCCATGGCAATCCAGAACTGGCCATCAACAGCCAGGGTATGAAGATAGCCGACCCTGACCTTTTCGGCAGCTGAAACCGGACCGATCAAACTGAAAACAAAAACCATCACGAACAACACAGCGGCAATTTTAGAAAATTTCATGCGATTCTCCTTTTTTAAGAGTTTGTTTTCCCAATGAGTCAATCTTCAATGAATTTTTCCATACCAAAAACATATTTCTCAGCCTCAATGGAGCTGTTTACCCCCATAGTTTATAATCATTCGCAAAGGTTGCGCATGCTTTTCCACATGACGGCAGTATCCTGCTCTCCCTGCCCCTGTGACCTGGCCAAACCATTGATGAACTCCACCGTTTGACCCAGAAGCACCTGGGCACCGCTTTCCCGTGCCATCTCAACGCCCAGGCGGACATCCTTAATCAGAAGATTCACTGAAAAAGTGGGGTTGCTATAATCGTTTTCGGCAATTCTTTTGCCGAGCTCCTTGAAGAGATTGCTCACGGTACCTGCCTGACTGGCGGTAATGGTTTCATACAGCAGCTTCGGAGGAATGCCCATCTTGTCGGCCACGGCCATCATTTCGGCGGTCATGGCGTTAATGGCCCCGAACATCATCTGGTTCAGAAGCTTGATCCGGTTGCCCATGCCGGAAGGGCCCACATGGAATATGTTGGCGGCCAGTATTTCCAATACGGGGCGACAGCGTTCCAGGGAACTGGCGTCCCCTCCGACCGGTAATGCCCAGTTGCCAACGGCTGAAGGCCTTCCCAGGACAGGTGCATCCAGATAGGCAGCCCCTAATGCGTCCGCTGCCTTGGCCATGCGCTGGGAGACGCCGGGATCCACGGTGCTCAGATCCACGGTGATCATGCCGGAAAAGGCCGAGGTCAAAAGACCATTTTGCCCGGCCACACACTGCTCCACCTGGGCCGGTCCTGGCAGAAACATGAGGATGATTTCCGCTCGCTCAGCCGCCTCCCGGGGGCTGGCCAACTCTGCTGCGCCTAGGCCGGCAAACCTGGCCATGGCTTTTTTTGATACATCGAATACGTGCAGGTTGTGTCCTGCCCGGATTATTCTTTCAGCGGCCACCGCACCCATTACTCCGACTCCAATTATCGCTATGTCGCTCACGGCAGATCTCCTTGTGCAAAGCAGGTTATTTTATTGCATATCCTGTTGCGGCTATCGATGTTTCACTTTTTGCTATGCAAATGGACCGGCATTCCCCCGGAGAAACATTCTGGCGTGCAAAGGATGCGTGGTTTTTTCCCCAGGAGTTTTTCAGCCCTCTGCATGGCTTCCTCAAAGGTGCTGACCGGAGTAAAGCCCATTCCCCGGGCATATCCGGGTGCCTGGGCTCCCGGCATAAACACCGCCGAAGTCCTGAGCGCCGGTACACTGCCCCCACTGATCATGGACATGGCATGGAATGGATGATATGTGAAAAAGTTGGAATAGCGGAAACAGTATTCCGTATCAGCAGCCAGGCGCTCGGCATCTTCCGATGCCAGAAACTCGGCCTGTGTGCAGTATTTCTGAAGGGCGTCATAGGTTTTTTGGTAAGAGGGGAACCAATTGTCATTGAACCAGCCGTCGCAAACCGAAGCTGCGATAATAACCCCGCCCTCTCGAAAGGCGTGCCAGCATCGGGACAACTGGCCACCGATTGCAAGGCTCATCAAGACGGGGTTGGTACCCATGCCCGGTCCGTAATGGAAGTTGCGCGGCAAGCCGATCACCAGCAGATCCGCTGGTTCGGGCATTTCCAGTTCCACATTGGTGCGTTTGTCGGCCAGAGGCCACGTGGCCTCCTCAACCGCCGCCAATTCTCCGGCGGCCACTCCCAGGACCTGGCCGAACTGTCCCAGCACCGCATCCACGGCAAAGATCTTTTTCCCCATCCCTTTTTCCATGGCCTGGCCAATGGAACGGAACTGATGACGCATGTGCGAATCGGTGGAAGCGCCCAGCCAGTCTGTCCGGTGCATGGTCCGGGTGCAGTGGTGGGAGGCGATGGATCGCCAGCCGGTAAAACCGGTAACGATCATCTTGTAACCGCCGCTGTAGCCGCCGTAGGGGTTACCGGCACAGTGGCCCACCACGATGGGTATATCGGCCTCGGCCAAAAGCCGGTTGCACAAGACCACATTCCCCATACTGTCGGTTCCGTAGTCACACAGATCCGGGGCCTCGCCATCGTGATTCACCAGCCGATCAGGCCAGAACTGGTCAACGATCTCTTTGCCCAAATACCAGTACCATTCCGCCAGGGTATTCTGGCGATGCAGTCCCATGCCGCACAAAAGGGTGATGTTTTCAAGTTTGGTACCTCCTTTGATAAGTTCCTCCAGAATGATAGGGATGGCCACTCGACGGTGGCTTGTGGGATGCGCTCCGCCCTTGACCCGGTCAGGGAAGCCAATGACCACCTTTTTGTCAGGGCCGCCCATTTCCCGCAAAGGTGGAAAACCCAGGGGCTTTTCCAGCGCCTGTCTGGTGGCATGGGCATTGTCGATCCCCGGCAGGTCCTGGTAGGTCTGCCCGCAACGCACCACCGTGGCCGTATCAGGCAATTCCACTCGCATTTTCTTGTCGCCGTAATCCAGTAATACTTCCTGCATGGTATTTCTCCTGAAAATGAGACCGGCTTTTATAAGCGCCGGAAGTTATTTTTTATGACCGGAAACAATCTTGATATGTTCAGCAACCGCTTCTTCCATGGAATAGCCCGGCATCCAATCCAGTTCCCGGCGGAAAACAGTATCGTCGTATGCCGCTGGGTAGGGCGATTGATTCGCCCCACCCTCCACCAGGGTTATGGGGGCCTCTGGTCGCAAGCGCCGGGCCACATCCACGACCTGTCGGATGGAATGAACCCCGCCGGCGATGTTGTAGATTCGTTGACTGGCCCGGGGGCATCCCAAAGTTTCAATATAGCAGATACCGCGTCCTTGACATAGAGCCAATCCCCCTTTTCTTCGGGGTTGGGTACGGTAATTTCCTGGTCCCTGGCCATGGCGTCCAGAATCGCCGATGACCAGAGAGCGGTGATTCCGGTGGTGCGCCCCGGCCCGAACACCCAGGTAAAACGAAGGGCCCTGGTGTCAAGGCCATGCTTGCGTGCATACCACAGCATAAGATGCTCGCTGGCCAGTTTGGTCTGTCCATAAATGGTTTCAGGGTTTTTTGCCGCCAGGTCAGATACCGGTTCCGTTACGTCCCGTCCAAAAACCGAGATGGAACTGATCATGAAAAAGCGTTTCACTCCCAGGGCCACGCAGGCGTCCAGGATGGTCTGGGTGGACTGGAAGTTGACCTTGAATCCCTGCACGGGATTATCTTCGCAAGGCCCAGCCAAAATAGCCCCCAGATGAAAGACGCCTGTGGGACGGTGGGTCATCAAGGCCCGGTAAATATCGGGCCCCGATCCCAGGTCGCCGCGCACGTAGGTAATGTGCTTTCGCACAGGCTCAAGGGCTGCGGGTTCGGCAGCCAGATCGAAGACCACCACTTCCCAGCCCCGCTCCAGCAATCTCGGAACCAGATAGGAACCGATGAAACCGGCCCCTCCCGTTACAAAAACTCGATGCATGAATGTCTCTCCCTTTCCGGACCACCAGATAATGCGTGGTGGCAGGTCAATAAATGGCACCGGCGATACCCGTGGCATTTAGCGCTATAGTTATAACAGTCTATTAAAATTCATGTTTCTGCAATTTACGGCATGAACTCCGGATAACCAGATTGGTATCCAGGCAGAATTGCTGAACCCGATATTCATTAAAGTTACGGGTCATGTTCAGGATTATTTCCACCGCGATTTTCCCGATCTCGTAAGCCGGAACCCGTACGGTAGTCAGCGGTGGGTTACAGTATGCTGCAACATCAATGTCATCAAAGCCGACTATCGAAACATCCTCCGGTATTCCGAGGCCCAGATCTCTGGCCGCGGCCATGGCTCCGACTGCGAGTGTATCGCTCGCTGCCAGAACAGCTGTGGGGCGGTCCGGCAAAGACATGAGCCTGCCCATTGCTTCCTTGCCATCTATCAAGGTCGGTTCTTTTTCAATGACCATTTCCGGGTTGAAGGCCAGACCGTGATCATGCAACGCTGATTTAAACCCCTCCAGGCGTTTGCGAACCCTTTCAACTTTGGTATACGGGCCGACAATAAGCCCGATACGCCTATGGCGCAATTCAATAAGATAACGGGTTGCTTCATATGTCGCCTTGAAATTATCGAAACCGACGTAGCTTAACTCGGGATCATCCAGCTTATCCCATATTATGACACAGGGCATTCCACGCCCGGCCAATTCTTTGACCAGATCTTTCTGGCCGATCACAAATCCGGTCAGAATAATGCCGGCCACCTGGCGTTCCATGTATTGTTGAATCAGATTCGATTCGGTTTCACTGTCGTACATGCTGCTCGCGGTAATCAGAGAATAGTTATTTAGCTGGGCCATTTCCTGGATTGCCAGAAGTGATGTGGAAAATACCTGGCTTTTAGCGGTTGGAATGATAACGCCCAAAATCGAGGATCTTTTTCTTGAGAGATCCCCGGCGGTTGCATTGTAAATGTAATTTGCGTTCGTCATCACCTGGTTGATTTTTTCCCGTGTTTCATTTTTAACCAAATGCGGAGAATGGATGCATCTCGACACGGTTGCCAACGAGACACCAGCCAGTCTGGATATTTCTTCCATGGTAACTTTGCCATATTTAGTCCATACTGTTCAATCCGAGAGAATGTGTTTCATTTTTCCCAGCCAATATTAAAAGGTAGTCGACTGACTGACATCACACTGACCTTAAAATATCGTTTCACCTGTTTCGATATCGAAAAGATTCGCCGACTTCATTCGGACTGTGAATTCGCAGTTGTCTCCGGTTTTTAAACGAACGTGCGGGTCAAGGCGGGCGATGAGGGTATCTTCACCGGCACGAACATGGACCAGCTTTTCGGATCCGGCACTTTCAATGACCCGGATGCGTGCCCTGAAGGTGTGATCGGTCTCCGGTTGCGACAGACTGGCAGAATCGGTAATATGTTCGGGGCGAATGCCGAGGACCACTCTGCGATCGATGTATGCCCCTGCTGCCCCTGCTTTTTCAATCGGAATTTTCAACTGGAGGCTGTCTGTTACAGCAAAAAGGCAATCGTTCTTGCGGGCGAGCATACATTCTACAAAGTTCATTGTAGGTGATCCGATAAAACCGGCAACAAAGCGATTGACAGGATGCTCGTAAACAGTCTCAGGATGATCCACCTGCTGGATGACACCATCCTTCATAACAACGATGCGATCTCCCATGGTCATGGCCTCGAGCTGATCATGTGTGACATAGATAACGGTTGTTTTCAAACGCTGATGAAGCTCAAGCAGTTCTGCACGCATTGCAATTCTTAGTTTGGCATCCAGGTTGGACAGCGGTTCGTCGAAAAGGAAAACCTTCGGATTTCTGACGATGCAGCGCCCGAGAGCCACCCGCTGACGCTGGCCGCCTGACAACTGACCGGGCTTTCGGTCAAGCAAACTTCTCGATCCGAAGCAATTCCGCTGAACGCTGAACGATTTCATCTATCTCCTTTTTGGGAATTTTACGCATACGCAGAGCAAAGCTCATATTATCGTAGACCGTCATCTGGGGATATAACGCATAATTTTGAAATACCATGGCGATGTCACGATCCCTCGGATGAACATCATTGACCAATCGTTCTTCAATGTATATTTCGCCCGAGGTAATCGATTCCAGTCCGGCAATGAGCCTCAAAGTCGTGCTCTTTCCACAGCCTGAAGGTCCGACAAAAACAACGAATTCGCCATCAGCTGTATGGAGCGAGAAGTCTTTGACAACGACTGTTTTGCCGAATTTTTTATAGACATTTTTAAGTATGACCTGAGCCATTTTCCCCCTTTGTCAGATCATTTGTAATGAACCTGACGAGTCATACCATTTCTTTTAAAATATTTCCTTCGGCATCCTTTGGAATCGGGGTGCCGAGCAGATAGGCCAGTGTCGGTGCCAGGTTGATGACATTGATCGGGTTTTCCCGCCTTGCCATCGGAACGCCTTTTCCCGCCAACACCAATGCGGCATGCATCTCTTTAATGGCAGGTAACGCCAGGTGAACTCCGGTGAAGTTGCGATGAAGCATGGCAGGCTCAAAACCCTCCGGATTGGGAATCGTACGCTCTGTTCCGTCCCGATACTTAACGCCAACCGGATACACAAAGGGATTGGCCATGTATTGCGGTTTTAAACCGAACAGCACATCTCCAACGCGTTCATAGCCCTGGTTTTCAAAAACGCCCAATGTTCCTGCCTCATGTTTTCGGATGGCTGTCGCTACGATACGCTCTCCGGTTTTCGGGTCTCTTATCGCCAGCAAGGCATCAATGATTTCCTCTTGAACTTTTTCATAATCCTCAGGTTCCACGATACCGTCCGGGTCCCGGCCCTTTAAATTTACAAATATATGGGCATGACAGGGTTCGAGCGGAAAACATTTTGTGCGGGTCCAGTCGATCTTCATCTCTCCGGAATCCGGATCGAGTTCGAAAGAAAGCAGGCCGGCCTTTGACAGGTGATGTTTCAGATAAGGATTATGCTCAATACTTGAAAATCCATGATCTGACACGAGACAAACCAGTGTATTATCCAAATCGATATCTTCCAGAATGCGACCGATCCTTTCATCGACTTCAGAGTAAACCCGTCGAATGCAATTCATCCACCGAGGCGCTTCCTGTGGGTCGTAGTAACTGGATTTTGGATCAATCCCCCCATAGAGAACGTGCTGGATATGGTCGATGGTACCCACCCAACTGAATGCCATGTCCCAGTCTGTTTTGGCGAAACCAAAACGCGTGGCCTTTTCCCACCAGTCGTTGTGAGCAGTCAGCTGATCCAGATAAAAATCCATATCTACCCATCCGTCCATGTAGGCCCATGGATCATCCACCTCCATGTATGGCCCGGCGGTTTGAATCAACTCACTGTTTAATTCCGGTGGATCGGTAATGTTCTCGGCGGTATTGATAGCACTCTGATAAAGCTTGAATCGATCCGGCCCGGACAGCTCAAACAAATGGAAGTAAAAACGACCCCTGTGGAACCGTCCATCCTTATCTGTAAAGGATTCGTTTATCCACTCACTCCGGGCACCCGGTGTTAAAATTGCAACCGCATCTTCGATATTTTTCGTCCGGCAAATGACAATCTTTTCGTACCCCTTCCCGGAGGCTCCGAGAATGACGGCATGATATGTGCGGTCCCTTTGCGTAAGTCGGAGGAACATCAATCTGGATTTCCATTGGCGGTTCCGTGTGTTCCGGAAGATTGACCCAGTCCGACGCCGGCTTGAAAACGACCTTCACGGCTCTTCCGGGAACCTGATTGCAGCGCTCCTTTTGAGTGGAGAAGATAGCTGATGAGGCAATATCCCATAAGGGCATGTAAAAATATCGAAAAGGCGGATTTAAGGATGCCGACAACTGAGTCCCGTTATTCAACCCGCCTAAAGGCCATGTTACCGGCCAATTGACCAGCAACGTCTTTTTACCTTCTCTGCCGGCAGCCTCCCAAATCGTTTCCGCCTTTAAAATGTGCCTGCAAAACGACGTATGCCATTTGTCAAGAGGTTCTCCCGGCTTGTGAACCATTAGGCTGGGAATTCCGGCGGTTCCCGGTCCGGCGCCACTGGTTATGGCTCCCCAGGCTGCCGCAGTGAGGGGTGGAAAGGTGGTCATCATGGGTGAAAACCAACCTCTTTCCATCAGTTTTTTTGTCACAGGCATCGATCCGTCTTCAGTAAACTTCAGGATCAGATGGGGCAATGCAGCATCCAATCCAAGCATCAGCAATTTTATTGTTTTTGTTACCATTTTTCATAGCAAATCCTCCATTCGGTTAAGAGAAAAAGCCGTTATAATCAAATCATCAACCTTTGGTGGCCCCCAATGTCATTCCCTTTATCATTTGACGTTGTGCGAAAAGAGCCACGAGAATGACCGGAGCCATGATGGTCACTCCGGTAGCGGTAAACGGCCCCCAGAGGCTCTCTTCAGTGGTCAGAAAACTAAATATTGCAACCGGTACTGTTTTGGTCCGGCTTCCGGTGAGTACGACCGCATATAAAAACTCGTTCCACGACTCGATGAAGGCAAAGATGGCCGTCACACCCACCCCTCCCCAGGCTGTCGGCAACACGACACGAAAAAATGTGGTAAAGGGTGATGCGCCGTCAATTGCTGCGGATTCTTCCAGGGACACCGGAAGATCCTGAAAATAGGTAACCATTAACCAGATGCTGAAGGGCACCGTCAATGTCATGTGAATGGCGATCAACCCCGCGTATCGTGTCCAACATATCTGTGCGACTCAAAATAAAAAAGTATGGAATGATCATGCCCATCGGTGGCGCCATCTGTGTCATGAGGGCGAAAAACGACAGTTGATTGCGAAATCGAAACGTTACTCTTGAAAAGGCATAGCCGGCTGGTACGGCTATCATCAGGGTTATAAACGTTGTGGCCGTGGCGACCAATATGCTGTTGAAGGTGCCGTGAGTTATATCAGAAGCTCCGTACAAACGCTTCTATGTAGTGCTCAAATGTCGGGTTGAAAAATATTTTCGGCGGTAGCGTGAAGATATCTGTTCTCGATTTGAATGAAGTCAAAATCACCCAAATAACCGGAAACGCCCAGATGAGAATCATCAATACAAAGAGCAGGTATTTGACAACAGATGTGATCCTTTTCTTAATGCGGATTTTTTACCAATCTCAGCCATGGTTCAGGTTTTCCTCTATCGATATCATGAGATGCGACGCATCCTGAAAAAAACAAGAGATATTCCAATGGTGATCAGCAACAAAACCGTACCAAGGGCTGCCCCGTATCCAAGATTCAGTGAATTGAAGGACACCCGGTAGGCGTATAAGTTCAAGAATTTCCGTGGCGGTCCCGGGTCCACCACCTGTGGCTGAGAAAATGGCCGCAAACGCCCGCAGCGCAATCATTGTTCGGAAAATTAAAACAATAATGATTGCAGGTCGCAGCATGGGTAAAATGACATAACGAAATCGCTGCCAGCTTGAACATGTATCCAGCAGTGCCGCCTCAAGTGGCTCTTCTGGCATCGCATTCAGGCTTGCAAGAAAAATGAGAAACGCAAATGGCGTCCACTGCCAAGTGTGAATGATAATTACCGATATGAGCGCCCAAGTCGGATTCACCAACCACGGTTTTGATCCGAATCCCAATAAAATCGATAGATAATCAAGAATTCCGTACTCGGGAGTCAGGATCAGCGTTCTCCAGGTCAGACCAACGACCACAGGCGCCAGAATCATGGGTAAAAGGACACTCACCCTCATGATTCCCTGCCCCTTAAATCCGCGAAAGAAAGCCATCGCCAATGCCAGCCCGATGACCACCTGCAAAAAGACCGTAATGATTGTATAAATAACGGTCAATTTAAGTGAAAACCAGAAACGTGCGTCTTCCGTCACCTCAATATAGTTTTCAAAACCGATCCAACCATTGTCCGAGCGGGTATGTCAGGTCAATGCGAAAAAAACTCATGACCAATAGAGAAATTAGAGGGATCGTCGTCACCAGAAGAAGAAAGATCATACTTGGAGAAATCATGGCATATCCGAATCTCTCCCATTCTGCTTGGTATCCGGGTTCTTTCTGTTTCGTTTTTCTGGATATATGCATATCGCTCGGTCTTTTTTTCCATACTTTCGAGATATGGCTTTGGACCGGGAGGGGTCGATATCCCCACTCCCGGCCCGACTTAAATTAAACTATTTTTCAACTACGCTTCATGATTTTTGCAATTTCAGCATTGGCATCGTCCAAAGCAGTTTTGGGTGTTTTTTGTTTCACGAGTGCCGACTGAATCGCAACAGCCATGATTTCTCCGATTTTAGGCCACTGGGGTACACGTGGACGCCAGTCGGAATCAGTATCCTCACGCATGGCAGTCACAACTACGTCGGCGTAATCCGGCGTGAAATCGATGACTTTGCGGTACTCCGGATCATTCCAGATTGAAATCCGGTTAACTCCGGTGCGGACAACAGCATCCGGTGTTTCTTTGTAGATTGCTGAAGAAAATTGCGTCGGACGTGACCCGACCCATTGGATATAAAGCCAGGTTGCGATCTTTTTCTTTATTGGCAAAGAGGCAGTTTATCGGCATGACCCAGTTCCAGATGCTGGATACCCTGCGTCCTGATGGCCCCTTCGGCCAACGTCTGTAGCCGGTTTTTCCGGCCATTTTGGATTTTTGCGGATTTTCAATAACTGACGCGGTTGAGTTTGAATCGATGAATTGGGCAACACCATTACCTGCAAAGGCTTCCATTATTTCCGGCCAGTTCCAGTTTTCCACACCGGCCGGTCCGTAATTTTGAAGGAGCTCACAGTAGTATTCGAGGGATTTGATTCCAGCCTCGCTATTCACCTGTGGTTTGCCGTCAGCATCGAACCATTGCCCGCCCCATGCCAGGAAGAGTGATGGCCAGACGTACATATTCTGGCCCGCGCCCCTGAACCCACGGATAGCCGCACCGGCCATCTTTCCGTCGATTTTGTTCAGAGCCTTGGCGGTTGCCATGAATTCGTCCATTGTTTCTGGAAGTTTCAAACCTTTTTGCTCGTAAAGCTCGCGGTTGTATACGTGAATCGTGGCCTCACCTTCCGCCGGCATACCGTAAAGTTTGCCATTTACAGAGTCGGCCTTTCTCCAAAGCGGGATAATGTCGTCAAGATCAAACCATGCCTTATCTGTTAGCTTGGGGTCGTTCAAATAATCATCAAGCGGGTCTACCCACTTGTTGGCTTCGTAAAGTGCCAAATACATTGGATCGCCGGTATGGCTCGCATAGTTGCCACTTTTTGCCCCGAAGTCCATAACAGCCTTCTCCCTCATTTCTCGTGGCGGAATAATGTCAAATTCCACTTTCACGCCGGTCAGTTCCTCGAACTGCGGAGTGACTGCGCGTATTTTGTTAAAATAATGAGCCGGTGTGACCAACACCTTGATAGTTTCTCCTTCGACCTGCCGCCAGTTGATCTTGGCTTCCAAGTATGCGGCATACTTTTCTTCCGAAAAGGTGTGCTTCAGAAATGCTGGAGCAACGCTCGAAGCCATAACG
>CAVPHN010000019.1:0-74671 GCA_963704205.1 uncultured delta proteobacterium | reverse complement strand
TTTACCGAATCGGATAAAGTCGTTGCCATCATCGGCCCCACGCGGACCGACACCGGAATGGCCGCAAAACCGACCATTGAACAGATGAAGGTTCCCACGTTCATGGCAGTCGGCGGGGATGTAGTGATTGCGGGCGGAAATTCGGGCCTTTTCACTGGACGTTCAAATCGCCTCAGCGGACCACGATCGCCGTAACAAAAGTCTATGGCTATCTGAAGCAAAAAGGCATGCAGAAAATCGCCATCATCACTGCTGCCGATGGTTTTGGAAAGGATGGAAAGGCAGCGCTTGAAAACCTGGCCGCGGAATACGGAATAAAGATTGTGGCGGCCGAATCGTTTCAGGCAACCGACAGCGACATGACGGCGCAGCTTATCAATATCAAGACGGCTTCCCCGGATGCCATCGTCTGCTGGACCATCGGCAAGGCAGGCTCCATCGTGGCAAAGAACGTCAAACAACTTGGCATTCAGGTTCCGCTTTTTCAGTGTCACGGGTTGCCGTAAACCCGAATACATCGAACTTGCCGGAAAAGCATCCGAAGGCAATATCATGCCATCCACAAAACTGATGGTCGCTTCCCAGCTTCTGGATACCGATCCTCAGAAACATAAGTCATCCAGGAATTTATTCGGCTGTATACGGACGTTTTCCACTATGACAAGCAGTTTCCCATCAATACCCATTCCGGCTATGCCTGGGATGCACTTTACATTGTCGCCAACGCCATGAAAAAAGCAGGTACGGATAATGAAAAGCTTCGGGACGCCATTGAAAAAACTACGGGCTATGTCGGTGTCAGCGGTACGTATAACATCACGCCGGAAGACCATAACGGCCTGGGACTGGACTCCATGGTTCTGGTTCAGATTGTAGACGGTAAGTGGAAACTGCTGCAATAGTTCTTGTATTGTGGATGTTCCCGGCTGAAATTGATCGAACTTTTTGTCAATCTCTCGGAAGAAGAACGCCAATACCTGCCTGTTGATTCTGGCATCAGCAGGGATTTCCTGCCGCACATCCGGGCAGCCGGACAACTGGACGGTATTGGTTCTTCCGGAAGACAGCGAAAAAGCCATAAGGGAAATTGAAAAAGATACTTTAAGGAAAACCTTGAAACTCCTGATGAAGATGACCCCTGGGGCCGTATTCCCCATAAAATCCATACGGGCTTGCGGGTGAGCCCTGGGGCTTCTGGCCGGCCATGTTTTCATGATCCATCATGGGGGAATTCCGTTTTTTGTGGAAAAATATGGCGCGTCCGCCTCATCCATCCTGAATGGAGAGACTGACCGGACCGTAACCGCCCTGATGATTCACGCCAATTCGGTTCATCTTGCCGGCAATATGGCAAGTCTTGCCCTTTTTTTACGGTCGTATGCAGTGTTCAGGGATTTGGCGTCGGCTCTTTTTGCGTACTGGCCTCAGGCGCCTTGGCCAAGTCGCAACCGCTCTTCTTTACGGCTCCGCCCATTATCAATCGGCGCATCCACTGCTGTTTTCGGGGCAATCGGCATTCTTATCGCCAATGAGACATTCAGTAGATTCCGTGCCTCCAAACAGCGCTTCAGGGCTTGGCTCCCCCTAGGGGGCGGCATCTGTCTTCTGGGACTGTTCAGCCAGGGAGAGCATACCGATATTCTGGCCCATCTTTTCGGCATGGGAAGCGGGATTACAATTGGCTGTATTTTTAATTCTATTTTAAAAAAACCTCCCGGTACTGCTGTTCAGCGCCTCTTTTTTTGCTGACCCTATGCGTTATCCTGCTGTCCTGGCTGCAACCTGGATGATCGCTTGTCCAAGTTTATCACCTCCCGCTATTCCTTGAAAGCGCGCGGGTGTGCTTTTGTCAGGCAGCGTGTGTTCCCGAAATGCAGCGGATTGATGTGGCGATTGATTAAAGTGTTGAAATCGGTTTCCCATGCTGGTAGGAAACAACTTGTAAAAAATGTTTAGACGCAGATATGATTGTCAGGAGAATCCAAATGGACAACTGGGCATTCGGATTTACGATGATCATTGTTGGAATGGGAGGCACGCTCACGGTTCTTGCACTGTTTGCCGTTTTCATGGTGCTGCTTAAAAAGGTTTTTCCGTTCAAGGAAGAAACTGAAACTAAATCCATTTAATAAAGAGGTTATGCAATGTTCGATGCGATATTGAACGGATTGGGTGGTCTTGGAGCAGGTTTTGTCAATATGCACTGGTCCAACCCGGTGATGATTGCCATTGGCTGCCTGCTTCTTTTTCTTGGAATAAAAAGACGTGGAACCGCTTCTGCTTGTGCCCATCGGGTTCGGAGCCATTCTGTCAATATTCCGCTTGCAGGACTCATGGAAGACGGGGGTTTTTTAAAAACTATCTATAATATGGGAGTCGCAAATGAATTGTTTCCGCTTCTCATTTTTATCGGAATCGGCGCGATGACGGATTTCGGGCCTCTGCTGGAAAACCCGAAGATCTTTCTACTCGGGGCCGCCGGGCAGTTCGGCATCTTTCTGACCATCGGCCTTGCACTGTTTTTTGATTTTAGCAAGCTGGATGCCGTTGCCATCGGCGTAATCGGCGCCTGCGACGGGCCTACGGCAATATATGTGACGGCAAAATACGCCCCTCATCTCCTGGGGGCTGTCTCAGTGGCCGCTTATTCCTATATGTCGCTCGTTCCCGTGATACAGCCTCCGATCATGAGATTGCTCACAACCGAAAAAGAACGGTTGATCAACATCGATTCCGACACAAAGCCGGCATCTAAAACCGCTAAAATCTTTTTTCCCATCATCATTACGGTCGTCGGCGGGTTCATCGCACCAAAAGGCCTGCCTCTTCTTGGAACAATCATGCTGGGCAATCTCATGAAGGAATCCGGCGTTGTGAGCCGCCTTACAAAGCATCCGAGAATGAAATCACCAACGTCGTCACTCTTTTTCTGGGTATATCGATCGGGGCTACCATGGACGGCCCGCTTTTTTTAAAGCCTCAAACGCTTCTTATTCTGGCGTTCGGCTTCCTTGCGATCTGTCTTAATACGGTATGCGGCATTCTGTTTGCAAAGCTCATGAACGCGGTGATCGGCGGAAAAATCAATCCGCTTATCGGCGCAGCAGGAATTTCAGCCTACCCGATGGCCGCGCGGGTCGTACAAAAAGAAGGAACAAGAAATACGGATAAATTCAATTCTCTCCTGATGCATGCGGTGGGCGCAACACCGGAGGTCAGGTCGGCTCTGTCATAGCCGCCGCCATCATGCTTTCAGTGCTTCAGGGGATGGGCCTTATTCCGTAAAGCCTGCGGAGAATAAGATGGTCCGAGCTATTGGAGTTGCCGGATCAGTGCTATGCAGCAGCCGATATAATGATAATTGGAAGTGATTCATGCATATTTTCGACAGGGATACAGAACTCAGTGAAACCTCGCCGTCTGTCTATACGGGAGCCATATCGGAAAACTGGCTCATCAATCAAAACCCGAACGGCGGATACCTCATGGCCATCCTCGCAAAAGCCATGTGTGATAAAAGCGACAAAAAATCCACACCGATCATAACCGCCAATTATATTTCGCGTTGCCGGCCCGGCTGGATCGAAGTAAGGGTTGAGCAGATATCCGTTTCAAAGCAGTTCAGCCGCTATGAGGCCAGGCTCCTTCAGGACGGCGCCGAAAAAACCCGCGCCTTCGGTACCTTCGCGGCTGAAAATCTCGAATGCACGATCAACAGGAACGAATCATCAGCGCCGGAGCTTGCAGAAAGGGATTTTTGCTTCAGGATGCCGCCGATTCCGGGATACACGGTGTTCGACAACATAGATCGTGCTGCTCGACCCGCCTTGTGCGGGATGGCTTCAGGGAAAGCTTATTGAGACCTCTGAGAACAGGGGGTGGTTCAGGTTCAGGGAAACAAGGCAACACGATATCTTTTCCGTTCTGCAGATCATTGATTCGATGCCCCCGGCGGCGTTTGCAAGCCAGGGGGTGACGGCCTGGGTGCCGACAATTGAGCTGAGCGTCAGCATCAGAAAAAATTCCCGAGACGGAATGGCTCAAGTGCTCGCTTAGAACACGGCACATCACCTGCGGCCTGCTGGAAGCCGACTGCGAGGTTTGGGACGAAGCAGGCAACCTTGCAGCGATATCACGGCAGATTGCAGTTCAGAAGTCGATAGCCTGGGCCCAAGGGATTTGACTGGACAGATACCTAAGATCAGAAGGCATCCTGTTGAGCACATGATTATTCCCCGTACATATTTTCTTATTACCCGGAACAAACGGAGTGCACATGGACTTTAAATGGCATATTGAAACAGCTTGGAAACTCACATTTTCCAACATCGTTCCCCTCATTTTAATGACACTGGTCATGACACTGGCCAGCGGATTTACTTTTGGCATTCTGGGCCCCGTAACAATGGCAGGGTATATTCAATCCGTTCTTTTAATGCTTCGTCAGGGGCGCGAACCCAAAGTCCAGGACGTATTTTCCCAGATGCGCCTGTTTTTTCCGCTGTTCGGATTCAGCGTTCTGGCTTTTATTGCGATCCTCATCGGCTTTCTGGTACTGTTTCTGCCCGGGTTTCTGATGGTTGTCGCGATGACGTTCTGCTGCCTTTATATGCTGCCGTTGATGACGGATAGGGGTCTGGCAGTTGTGGATGCTGTAAAGGAAAGTTACCGGCTGGCTGTTAAAGGCCAAATTCTGGATCATGTTATCGTCGTGGTGCTCTATGTGGGAATCATGGCTCTTGGGGGATCCGTCTTTATCGGGTTTCTCATTACCTGCCCGCTGGCAAACGTTTTCCTGGCATCAGTTTACAACGAAATTTCGTTATCAGAGGTTCCGAAATAACAAGAACCGGAAAAGCCGGCCAGTCACCGCAGTGGCACGTGATTCCTATGGCAGGTGGTAAGGGCAGGGGCATCATGTGGCTTCGCGGTTGAAGGAGCTTATGAAAATTTTTAAAACAAAAAGCGTAATAAATTTCTTTTGCTTTTGTACGATATGTTTCTTCAAGATTGCCTGCTTGGCCCAGGCAGGAGAACTTGAAGACTGCCTGGCCCGGTGTGCTCAGATTGAAAAAAACGCCGATCGCTTGAAGTGCTTTGATGAACTTGCAGGGAAGAAAATCATAGCTCAGGCGGCGGATCCCTCAAGCGCCATAGGCGATGCGGCGGCAAAAGCACCTCCTTCTTCAGCAACCGAGCAATCCGTAATGACAAAGCTTTGGGATTTGAACCCTGAAAACAGGAAACGCTCGTTTGTGCTTGTGCCTTATCGCCCCAATTATTTTTTACCTGTTGCCTACAATTCATCGCCCAACCAGGATGCTGTTCTGGATATTGATCCTGATGCCAAGGCTAATTACAATGAAGCCAAATTTCAACTGAGCGTCAAAGCGAAGCTGTGGGAGGATCTCTTCGATCAGAAAATCGATATTTGGCTTGCCTACACCCAGCTTTCTTTCTGGCAGATATACAATACGGCATTTTCTTCACCTTTCCGGGATACAAATTATGAACCGGAGCTCTTGTTTAATTACCGCTCTGATTATGAGATTCTTGGTTTCAAGGGGCGCTTCATCAATGTGGGACTTAATCATCAATCCAATGGCCGTTCCGTTCCACTTTCGCGCAGTTGGAACCGCGTAGTCGCTAACGCCGGTTTGGAAAAAGGCGATTTTGGCCTGCTTTTGAAAACCTGGTACCGGATTCCGGAGGATGCAAGCAAGGATGATAACCCCGATATCACCAGGTACATGGGGTACGGTGAACTTTGGGGAACTTACTACTTCAAGCAAAACCGCTTTGCCGTCATGCTGCGCAATAATCTGCGACAGGAAAATCTAGGCGCGTTGCAACTGGACTGGTGCATACCGCTGTCACTAATTAATCATAAGTTTGACAACAAGTTCAGCCTCTACTTCCAGTATTTCAACGGCTATGGCGAAGGACTGCTTGATTATAACAAAAGCATTAACCGCTTCAGTGCCGGCTTTATTCTGTCGGATTGGAACTGAGATGAGGGAGACACAAAAGGAGAAAGACAGGGTAAACACACCCTCGATTCCGCCAAGTTTATTCTCTATATGCTACCAAAAAGCAATGAAAACGACTTTCTCTTACCAAGAAGAGCTCTCAATCCCCGGACCTGGGGTTTGGGGGCCGCCGCCGTGATCGGAACCGCCCACCAGGAAGGGGGTGGGACGGTCAGCGCCTTTTTGGTTCCGGCCAGGGATGCCGCCATCCAGGATAGAATTAGGAGAGATTATGTTCGATTATTTAATGACAAGAGATCAGATCTGCCTCCGGGACGAGGTGCGCGAGTTCATCAAATGGGTGCCGCGACAGCTTGTTCTGGACATGGACAAGGATGAGATCAAGTTCCCCAAGGAATTTCTCCGGGAGGCGGGCCGCCGAAACCTGATGGGATGCCGGTATTCCAGGCAGTGGGGTGGCCGGGGCATGGACTGGGTCAGCACGGGCATGGTCATGGAAGAAATCGGCACCATCGGTTATGAGCTGGCCTGCGTCTTCGGGGTCGGCGCGGAACTGGTCTGCGATGCCATCATCCAGCATGGAACGGACGCGCAGAAAGAGCGCTACGTCCAGCCCCTTCTGCGCGGAGATATTTTTGCCGCGGAATGCCTTACCGAGCCCCGGGGCGGATCGGATTTTTTCGGCGCCACATCAAAGGCCGAGGACAAAGGGGATCATTTTCTTTTGAACGGCCAGAAACGCTTTATTGTCGGCGGCGAAGGGGCGGACTATTTTCTGGTCTATGCCAGAACCAATTTTGCGCCGGATGCCAGGCCCCAGGAATCGATCACGGCCTTTATCGTGGATCGCGGTCCGGGCGTGGATACGAAATACCTCTACAACCTCATGGGATGCCGGGGCGGGGGAACGGCCCGTCTCGTTTTCAGCGATGTTGTGGTGCCGAAGGAAAACGTCCTGGGCCGCATCAACGGGGCCTACGATGTCTTCAACACCATGATGATCCCGGAGCGTCTGGGAACGGCCATCATGACCATCGGATCGGCCCGGACGGCCCTTGAAATCGCTACCCGTTACACCACCCGGCGCAAGGCTTTCGGTGCGGTGATCAATACCTTCCAGGGGGTCAGCTTCCAGGTGGCCGAAGCAGCCACGCTGCTGGATGCGGCAAGGGCCATGGGGTACGCCACCTGCAGGGCCGTGGATGCCGGCTGCGGCATGGACAGAATCCGGCGCATGGTTTCCGAATCCAAGAAATTCATCACCGAATCCTGCCAAAAAATCGTTCATATCGCCATGCAGGTTGTCGGCGGAATCGGCTACACGAATGTCTTTCCCCTGGAGCGAATCTACCGGGATGTCCGCCTGGCCAGTATCTGGACCGGAACCAGCGAAGTCATGTCCATGATCGTGGCCCATGAGTGGTACAGGGAATGCAAGAAGGCCCGGGCCGCCAACCTGGTGCGGGATTTTGAGGCGGACGCCGAAGAGGCGTTTGCGGAAGATGAAAAGATTTATGAGTAAATGGCATGGCTCCGGTGTTCGCTCAGAAAACGGCATATTGCCTGTGGCTGCTGGATGCAGACAGGCAGGGGTGAACCGAAGCCAACTGCTTTGCCGTACCTCAAATCCCGGTGCCCGTCAACCCAACCATGAAAAATCATTAAGCCCGGGCCGGAAGAGGTGGTCCTGGCGGTTCAGGTTTCGGGGTTCGCAGCGTTCCAGGCCTTATCGAGCTCTTCCATGTCGATCTCCCGGTCCTTTTTCATCAGTTCCTCCAGATTGGCGTTGTGCTGCTGGTACATGGAGAAGTATTTGTCCTCATCCTGGCGATTCATCCGGTAAAGCTCCGGCATGGCGTCCCTGTCCTTTTTTCGAAACAGCCGCCTGATTTTGTAGGCATCGTACGGGTCGAACCCGAGCAGCTGCAGGGCATCCTGGCCGAGCGTCAGGGCGGTACCGAAGGTTTCCCGGCGGATGGTGGAGATGCCCAGGTCCATGAACTCATACGCCGCCCGCCGATCAACCGCACTGACCGCGATCTTGAGCCGCGGATAATGCTTTTGCACCAGTTTGACCAGCTCCATCGATTTTTCATGATCGCCGAGGGTGATGATGATCAGCTCGGCCTCGGCGGCACCGGCCGATTCCAGCAGATCGAGGCGGGTGGCGTCACCGTAGTAGACTTCGAAACCGAATCGGCGCAGCACGTCCACGTTGGCTTCGTTGTGATCGAGAATGGTCGGCTTGATGCCCACGGAGATGAGCATCCGGCCAAGATCCGTGCCCAGGCGGCCGAACCCGGCCAGAATGACCGATCGTCCTTTGTGTTCGATGGCGTCCGCCTGACGCGGGGTCCCCGGAGCCTGCAGGCGCGGCGCGATCAGACGCTCGTGCACCAGAAAGAGCAGGGGCGTCAGAAACATGGATATGGCCACGACCGAAATAAGCGTTTCGGTCAGCGGCTGCGTCAGCGCTCCGTTCAGCCTGGCGAACTGGAAAAGGACAAAGGCGAATTCTCCGCCCTGTGACAGGGCGAGGGCAAAAAGCCAGCGTTCGTTTCCGGGCATTCTGAAGGTTTTGGCGATGCCGAGCAGTACGAAGGCTTTAATCAGCATCAGCCCGGCCACCAGCCCGCCGATCAGCCAGAGCTTATCGAGAACAAGGGCGAAATTCAGGCTGGCGCCAATGGAGATGAAGAATATACCCAGCAGAAGACCCTTGAACGGCTCGATATCGCTTTCCAGTTCGTGCCGGTATTCACTGTCGGCAAGCACGACACCGGCAATGAAGGCGCCCAGTGCGGGCGACAGGCCCACGGCGGTCATCAGCAGGGAGATGCCGATGATCAGCGCCAGGGCCGCCGCGACAAAGATTTCGCGCACGCGGGCTGCCGCAATGGCGCGAAATAAGGGCCGGCTGGCATATCTGCCAAGTAAATAAATGAAGCCGATGGCCAGCAGTACCACAATGAGGCGCTGGTAGGCGGGAAGTGCGGTGATGTCAAAAAGTCCGCTGCCGTGGATGGCATGGGTGGACGCTGTCGCAGTTGCCAACAGCGGCATGACGGCCAGCATGGGAATGACGGCCAGGTCCTGAAACAGGAGTACGGAGAATATCGACTGGCCCGGTGAGGTGCTGATCAGCCCCTTTTCGCGCAGGGTCTGCAGGACGATGGCCGTGGAAGACAGGGCCAGAATGAGCCCGATGGCAACGGCCTGCCGCCAGGGCAGGACAAGCGCCGTTGACAGCCCGATCGCCGCCGATGTCACCAGGACCTGGCTGCCGCCCATCCCCAGAATCGGTGTGCGCATCTGCCAGAGCAGGGATGGTTTGAGTTCCAGGCCGATCAGAAAGAGCATCATCACGACCCCGAATTCGGTGAAACGCATCACCGCTTCGATATCGTCAATGAGAGACAGGCCGAACGGTCCAATGATGATACCGGCGATCAGGTATCCGAGAACGGAGCCCAGCCTGCATTTGCGGGCAATCGGAACTGCGATTGCCGCGGCTACAAGATAAATGAGCAGCTTCAGCAGAAACGCTTCCATGGTTTAAGCCTCGTTGATGGTGATTGCGTCAAGCGACTGGTTGAGCAATTCGCTGTTGCGGGCCTGAACAAGGTCCAATCGATTGTCCCGCAGGGCGATGAGCGTTCGACGGTAATCCTCGGCGTGTCGAACCTGCTGTGTTTTCGGAATCCCCCGGTAAATGCCCAGAACCGCAAAAGGCGGCAGCCAGTCCATCCCGCACAGGTTGGCGGTTGCCCGGTAAGGCGTTGTCAGCTCCCGGATGGTGAACAGATTCGATCCGTTTGCGCGATAATTGACGGAATCGCCTCCGGCGGTCAATGCCTGGAAGGTGATTTTGCCTGCCAGGGCACGTCTGGTAGGCCCGTACGCCCAGCCGTATTCAAGAACCAGGTCCAGCCATTCCTTGATGATGGCCGGAGTGGAATACCAGTAGAACGGGTGTTGAAAGACAATAACGTCATGGCTCTGCGCAAAGCTGCTGTTCATGGGAAACATCGATGAGAAAGTCGGGATAGCTGGCGTAGAGGTCATGGAAGGTAATCCCCTCCAACGTTTCCACGGCCTCGCGCAGAGCGGTATTGATGGCTGAGCGTTTGAAAGCCGGATGGCCGAAGAGGATCAAAATCTTTTTCATTGCCGCCTCCGTCTCGGATGCTGCAGCGGATATTTTGATTTTTTCAATATATCCGCCGGTTCAGGTCATTTGTAAAATGCGGATGGCCAGTGACATGCCGGATCGTTCCACAGGAATTCATTGGGGATCCCAAGGACACCGTATCAAATTTTATCAAAAAAATACATTGGGAGTTATTCGTGATTCTATGTGCGCCGTTCATATTTTAATTTGAAAGTGTGTGTTTTAAGGAGTAATAATGGATGAAGCCTTCAGCCGGATCATATCACACGCGGTTTGAAAACCAAGGTTTGTCCCGATTGTTACTGTCCATATCGTTAATGCTGGAAGGAGCTTTTTATGTTTGAATGCAGCGCAGAGGATGTCCTGGAAGAATTGATCGAGCTGCTCAAGCTCGAAAAAATCGAGGAGAATATTTTTCGAGGGCAAAGTCAGGATCTGGGTTTCGGCAACGTGTATGGCGGCCAGGTTTTGGGACAGGCGCTTTCCGCCGCTTACCAGACGGTGCCGGCGGAACGCGGCGTGCACAGTCTGCATGCATATTTTCTCCGGCCAGGGGACGCCAAAAAGCCAATCGTCTACAATGTGGATTGTATCAGGGACGGCAAAAGCTTTACCACCCGCAGCGTAATCGCCATACAGAATGGGCGCGCCATCTTGAACATGGCCGCATCCTTTCAAGTGGCCGAAACCGGATTCGAGCATCAGGATGCGGCGCCGCAGCCGGCCGGCCCCGAAGGCATCACATCCGAGCGTGAGCTTGCCTTGAAGGTCGCCGATCAGATACCGGAATCCATCCGTGAAAAGATTCTTTGCAGGAAAGCCATCGAGATCCGGCCGGTGGATCCCATCAACCCTTTTGCTCCGGACAGGCGCAAGCCCTTGCGTTATGCATGGATCAAGGCTGTCGGCCGATTGCCGGATGATCCGATGGTTCACCAGTACATGCTGGCCTATGCCTCGGATTTCGGTTTGGCCGTCACCTCTCTTTATCCCCACGGGCAAAGCTTCTGGCAGCCGCAGATGCAGGTGGCCAGCCTGGATCATGCAATGTGGTTCCACAGGGATTTCCGCATGGACAATTGGCTTCTTTATGCCATGGAAAGCCCCAATGCAGGGAAATCCAGGGGGTTGAGCAGGGGCAAGATCTACACCCAGGAAGGGAAACTGGTGGCCTCGGTCGTCCAGGAAGGGCTGATCCGTTATCATGATGTGAAGAAAAAGTAGGGCGCTGCCAGCTTTCTTTTGGCGACATCTCCTTATTATTTGACGTAACATCAAATATCATTGACTTTTCGAGCGATACCATGGATAAAAAAGAAGCGACTGAGTATCTCCGGTATTTTTCAAAGGTTGGGTGTATCCAGTATTCCGATCATTGCCTGAAGCGCATGGCGCATCGAAACATTCAAGTTGATGATCTGTTGATGGTTCTGATGTGGGGTGATGTCCAGGACGTTGAATATGATCCGGAATATGATTCCTGGAAATGCCGGATTACAGGGAAAAGTCTGGATGATGATGACGTGACATTTGTGGCTGCGATAGATGTCAATGCAAATGCCGTGATGTGTATCACGGTTTTTTGATGGGGGTCGAAATGAAGTGTCGGAAATGCAAGGGGCAGATGACAATAACAGCGGATGATCACCGATACCGGGAATCCGGACTGGAAAACGTTGTGTTGAAGGGGATTGATATATTCCGTTGCGATTGCGGCGAGCGGATTGTCAGTGTTCCCAGAGTGCCGGAATTAAATGCGCTGATTGGAGAAAACCTGATTCGGAAAGACTCCCCCCTGGCCGGAAACGAAATCCGGTTTCTCAGAAAGAACATGGGGTTTACCGGAAAGCGTCTGTCAGAGATCATGGGCGTTGACAATGCCACCATATCCCGATGGGAGCGTGACTTTCAACAGCCCGCAAAAGCACATGATCACTTTATCCGGTTGCTGTACATCACCGAGAAGCGGGTATCGGTAGACCAGGCAAAGCAGATTGTCGAGTCTGTCTTTCCCGGAATAAAACCGGAAAACAAAGATATGCCGGACATGATTCTGAATCCGGCGGCGTGGACAACCCGCCCTACATGATTCCCAACATGGCCACCCACGGTTTTCTGAAAAAATCGGTCCAAGACGGGTGGAAGGATACACCGGTCAGCGAAGCGGCAATACTTGAGAAGGTACCGAAAGAACAATTTTGTGGTAAAACTGGCCATGATTTAGAATCTCTTGGAAAGAGGTATGCCAAACTCTACCCCGGCAAGAAGTTTGCATTTGAGGTTCCTTTTGGCACCGAAGAAACAAAGCTTGTTAATCCAGATCCGTGCGATTGTGAAAATGGCGTTCATTTGTCAAAAGAATATGATCATTCGATTTACAGATAAATTATCAAAGAAACTGAAACTGGGAAAGATTTCAAGGATCGAAAAATATCCTGGTCCATGTTTAAATTCATTGAATATCAGTCGCCCTTAGCTGGCAAAATGTGAAAAAGATATTGAAAGACAACTGCTTGTAATATTTAAGTAATTTGCTATAGCAATAAATCAATGCTCGTTCCTTATGTTGTGAGTTTGCCTATCTGCATGCATATTTTCTCCGGCCAGGGGACGCTAAAAAGCCCAGTGTTTACAATGTGGATTGTATCAGGGACGGAAAGAGCTTTACTACCCGCAGCGTAATCGCCATACAGAATGGGTGCGCCATCTTGAACATGGCCGCATCCGGCCGGTTCTGCCCTTGACACCTTTGGTATGTTTGTGTCAGAAATGAAACCCAATAGTTTTACCTGACTTCGCTTCGCTATGCAGGTGAACTCTGAACTATGAATGAAAAATAAAGACTGGAAATAGACTATGCCCACGATACTTCTCATACTCGGTTGGAGATTGTTCTTTTATGCCAATGAGGGGAATGAGCCGATTCATGTCCATTGCCGAAAGGGCGAAATGGAATGCAAATACTGGTTGGACCGGGAGGCATACGATATTGAGGAAGCATTTTTATACAATATGTCAGAAAAAGATCAAAGGCAGATAAGAAAAATCATCTATGATCATTTTGAGTATATTGAGTTGCAATGGGATGATTTTCAGAGGAGGCGCCTGTAATGAATAAACATCATGATATTGGCAAAATACTATTTCAAGGAGATATTTTAGAGATTGCCATTGATGGGGCTACGAAGAGATTTCAAATAAAAAAGATATCTCCTTTACTGGAGAAAGCTTCTGAAATAGAAAGGAAAACTTTCGAAGTTTCGCCGTCCGGGTATGGGATACATTGGCCTCTGTTGGATGAAGACATTTCCATTGATGGGCTGTTGGGAATTGTCAGCGCACCTTCAAGAAAAAGAAAAATTGCATAACCCATAAGGCATGATCTGATCGGTCGACGTAATAGAGTATAAAAAGCTGAGCTTTCGATCCCGGCCAGATCAATGCTTGTGGGTTGTGAGAGGAATTTGGGTACGTCCATTTGTTTTTGACAAGCTAAATATAGTTATGTCCATCAAATAAGTGATGAAAATAATATGATTATTGGCGGAAAAAACATACCTCCCCCTTCTGATTTTTGGGTTCCTGATTATACTGATTTTACATTGCCAGTTAAAGATGATGGCAATCCTTATATTGATCCTTATGATTTCGAAGCCTATTTGGATTGGCTTGTTATTCATATAGATTCAAACAATTTTATGCTAAACTCACATCATCAAGAAATAATTTCAAATAAGCAAATTGACGATTGGGATGCAGAACGTCTTGGCCTTTGGATTGGTGGGGGATCATTCTCTGAATATTACCGTGTTGAGCCTCGTTTTGAATATCCTGATGATTTTTTATCAAATCCAAAACCTGATCGCGTCTGTGACCCATCAACGATAGAGTGGGAGAGTGAATATATTCACGACAACGATGAAATTCAAACAGGTATGATAAGCTTGGAAACATATCTCATATTTGATTGCATGTGCTATCTGGCAGATAAAATATATCGGATTAAAAAAGCAGATCTTCAGCCTAATGCTTCTCTTTTTAGCGATATAGGTTGGCGGCCATTATTGAAACAAGCCCTCAATAGGACTAATGTTATTGAAGAAAAAAGGAATGCTCTAAAGCTTTTTCATGATGAATTTGCCTATCTATCGATGAAATAAAAAAAGCATAACAACAGAATCCATCTGACACAAAAAGCAGGTGAGATTTTATACCATTCGGAATAGCTCGAACGGCTTTTTGAGCAGATAATCCCTGCCGTTAGACGTCCCGGAAACAAGCCTCTGTAATATCTTTCTGTAAGGAATCAATTGTCAGAGCCCAGCAATAAAGCCAACACCGAGAACACCTTCATAGCTTCGTTTGCTGCGAATTAATATTGTGGGAGAGCAACGATGCGCTGCCCACAAGGCAGCACACAAATCGGAACTAAAACTCATGTCTGACGAAACATCCACAATTTTCATACCCCTCCGCCGCATGACCCATGCCAAGCTGGATTACTTTCTGAAGCCGCCGTGGATATCCCGCGTGGCAATGTTGTTCATTCCGAGTCTCGAGGCTATGTCTTCGCGCCGCTCTTCTTCAAACGCATCAGCGACATTTTCGAGGGACCCGTTCGCCAATTGGAGAATGATCTGGGGGGGAAATTGGGGACGCGTATTGATAATATCGGCAAAATGGGAAAAAGATATTGAAGCGCAACTATATTTAATATTTAAGTAATTTGCTATAGCAATGTATCAACGCTCGTCCCTTAATTTGACCGGCATCGGGGATTACGTGGCCGAGGTTAAAAGCATGGTTCATTAGGTCCACAAAAAATTGCAGTTCATACAAAGTTACTTAAACGGAAAATCATATGGATCCGCAAAAATCGAAATGCTATTTCACATGCCGGTCAAGCTGCTACAAACAACACAGCGGGAACGGCCCTGTTTCCAACAGCTCTAAAACCTGTAATTGCTCATGGTTTACGGATGCTTTGCCAGCCTGGGGAAAGTGTCTGTGAACCACACGCAACTAACCAATATTGAGCAACTTGAAACCGACCTCTGGTCCGCTGCCGACAACCTCCGTGCCAATTCCAAACTCACCGCTGGCGAATACTGCATGCCGGTGCTTGGCGTGATCTTTCTGCGCCATGCAACCAATCGCTATAATGAAGCCCTGCGCGGGATTCAGGCGGATCAGGCTGATGGGAAAATGCCAAAGCGACCGCTGACCGCCGCAGACTTCAAGAAACGCCGGGCACTCATGCTGCCGGATGAAGCCCGTTATGACACCCTGATCGATCTGCCTAAAGATTCCGATCTTGGCACAAAGCTGGTTGAAGCGATGAATGCCATCGAGCGTGATTTCCAGCCGCTTCTGGGCCAACTCCCAAAAGACTACACCAAATTCGAGAACAGACTCCTTGAAGACCTGATGCGTGTCTTTAACAGCGAGACGCTTCGCACCGCCAGCGGTGATGTCTTTGGGCGGATCAACGAATACTTTCTGATGAAGTTCGCCATGCAGGGTGCGCAGGATAATGGTGAGTTTTTCACACCGCCCTCGCTGGTGCAGGTGCTTGTCAATGTCATCGAGCCCGACCATGGAGTCGTTTTTGATCCCGCGTGCGGCTCCGGCGGTATGTTCGTTCAGACCAGCCATTTCATCGAGCAACACGGTAATCAGACGGCCCATCGCGTCACGTTCTTCGGGCACGAGTTCAAGACCAGCAACCTCCGCCTGGCCCTGATGAACCTGGCGGTCCACGGCCTTGAAGGCTCCATCCGGGAGTCCAACACATTCTACGAGGACCCGCATGAGCTGTTTGGCAAGTGCGACTTCGTCATGGCCAATCCGCCCTTCAACGTGGACAAGGTGGATGCCGAAAAGATCAGGAACGATCGCCGTCTGCCCTTTGGTCTGCCGGGTGTGAACAAGGACAAGAATATCTCCAATGGCAACTATCTGTGGATTTCCTACTTCTACAGTTATCTGAACCAGTCCGGCCGCGCCGGTTTTGTCATGTCCTCGCAGGCCAGCAGCGCCGGTCACGCCGACGCCGAAATTCGGCGAAAACTGATCGAAACCGGCGATGTGGATGTGATGATCTCCATCCGTTCCAACTTTTTCTACACCCGAACCGTACCGTGCGAGCTGTGGCATTTTGACCGAGGAAAACCTGATGACCGCCGCGACCAGGTGCTGATGATCGATGCTCGAAACATCTATCGGAAGATCACGCGAAAGATTTACGACTTCTCGCCGGAGCAACTGCAAAATATTACCGCCATTGTCTGGCTTTATCGTGGCCAGAGCAACCGTTTCATTGCCCTTGTCCAAAGCTATCTCGATCGTACGATCGCCGAAGCCAACGCCATCGCTGAAAAAGCAGGCAACTACCGAACTGCCTTCGAGGTGCTGACGGCCGCCGCAGAACTTTTTCTGAAGACCCTGCCCAAGGACTCCCCCCTCCACGAACGAATCAGAGAGCGAGACGAAGCGGCGAAGGCGTGTTTCTTGAGCTTGGACACCCTTATCGCCAGGATTGCCGGTGAGTGGAATCAGCCCTGCACACCGGAACCAGAAGCGCAGAAAAAGCTGCTGAGCGGATTCGACATACTGGCAACAGCCTGCCGCAACATCGTTAAGGAAGTGGATTTTGTCTTCAAGCAGGCTGCTCGGCTGGTGGACGCGGCGGAAAAAGACGCCGATGCCCGAAAACACGATGCCTGGGACAATCGAACCATTGGACGGCTGCAAAAGGAGCTTGAAAGCCGTCGCAAAGACCTGGTGGAACAGCTCAAGGCCGTTGCCTACTTCGAGAGGCAGGCCCACTGGCTGCTGTCACGTTTTCCGGACGCCCGTCTGGTGCAGATTCCCGGGTTGGTGAAACTGGTGAACCGAAAAGAAATTGAAGCCGCCGACTGGAGTCTCACGCCAGGCCGTTATGTTGGCGTTGCCCCACCAGAAGTGGATAATGATTTCGACTTTGAGCAGACTCTGCGTGATATCCATAATGAACTTGTCGACTTGAACCAGGAAGCTGTGGCGCTGGCAGAGAGGATTCAGAAAAACTTTGAGGAACTTTTATAGTGAACTGGCCTCGTGCTAAAGTTGAATCGATCAAAGCAGATGCGGAATGCGCTTGTCGGAGGACCCTTTGGGTCAGAACTAACGACCCGTCACTACATTGAAGAGGGTGTACCGGTGATACGGGGAGCTAATTTGTCAAACCAACAAGCATTCAAGGACGATGGATTCGTTTTCGTCAGTGAAGAAAAAGCAGAGCAAACTTATCTCTAATAATGCCTATCCAGGTGACTTATTTCACACAACGAGGGACTCTCGGTCAAGTCGGGATAATTCCAATAAATTCGAATTTTCCACGCTATGTTGTCTCACAAAGTCAGATGAAACTTAGAGTTGATACAACGAAAGTTGATGAACGATTTGTCTATTACTTTTTTCGACATCCTGAGACAGTCCAGTCTATCAAAAACCGTGCAATAACTTCTGGCGTACCTCACATTAACCTTGGTATTTTACGAGAGTTTGAAATTCCAGTTCCACATCTTGATGTACAGCGTAAAATTGTAGACTGTCCTTTCCACTTACGACGACCTGATCGAGAACAACCGGCGGCGGATGGCTCTTTTAGAGGATGCGGCGCGGCTGCTGTACCAGGAGTGGTTTGTTCACCTCCGCTTCCCCGGACACGAACACACCCGCATTACCGATGGAGTTCCAGAGGGGTGGACGCGGCAAACACTTGGGGACCAAATTGTCCTCCACTATGGCAAATCTCTCAAATCGGATACACGGATTGATGGACCGTTTCCTGTATATGGTTCAAGCGGGATCGTTGGCTCACATGAAAAGGCACTGGCAAAAGGCCCTGCAATCATCGTCGGGCGAAAAGGAAACGTTGGGAGCGTGTACTGGTCAAATAATGATTTCTATGCAATTGACACCGTTTTTTTTATAAATGCGGAGACAAGCAATCTCTACCTCTATTTTGCGATGAAGGAGATGCACTTCATTAGTACGGACGGTGCCGTGCCAGGTCTCAATCGTGATTTCGCCTACAGTCGATCACTTCTCGTTCCCGCAAAATCGGTACTCCAGCAGTTTTACGAAACAGCCGAACCGCAGTTCAATCTGATGGAGAGTCTCCAACAAATGAACCAAAAACTCCGTGCCGCACTTGACCTGCTTCTACCTCGACTGATGAGTGGGGAGATTCCCGTATGAAAGTGAATTGAATCATGGCCTATACCGACATCAACAGCGAAGACCGGTTGGTACAGAAGACCTTTGCTGAACATCTGGAACATGAGCTCGGATGGGATAGTGTCTATGCCTGGAACAATGAAATCTACGGCCCGGATGGCACCTTTGGCCGGACAGACACGTGCGATGCCTTGCTCACCCGTGATCTGCGTGCAGCGCTCAAGCGGCTGAATCCGCAGTTGCCTGAACCGGCCATTACCGATGCGGTGCAGAAATTGTCCCGGCACGATTTCACCCGCACGCTGTTCCAGCATAATCAGGATTTCTACCGATTCATCCGGGACGGGGTTCCGGTCTCTTATCGCGACGGGCAGGGCATGTTGCGCGAGGCGCGGGCGCGAGTGATCGATTTCCAGAACGGCAAAGATGTGGACGGGAAGCCGAACAATCGTTTCCTTGCGGTTCGGGAACTGAAATTGACGGGTCTGCGGACGCCGGGATACAACCGCCGGGCCGATCTGGTCTGCTTCGTCAACGGGCTGCCCCTGGTTTTTATCGAGCTGAAGGCGGTTTATAAAAACATCCGCGCCGGGTTCGACGGCAACCTGAGCGACTACCTCGATGAGAATGTCATTGCCCATGCTTTCCATCACAACGCCTTTCTCATTGTCAGTAACGGTCATCGCGCCCGCTACGGCACGATCACCAGCCAGTGGGAACATTTTTCCGAGTGGAAGCGGCTGAACGAGAGTGAGAAGGGCAGCGTCGATGCGGAAGTGCTGCTCAACGGCATGCTGGCGCACGACCGATTGCTGGACATCGTCGAGAATTTTATCCTCTTTGATACAAGCAAGCCCGGCCAAACCCGCAAGGTGGTGGCGCGGAACCATCAGGTGATGGGCGTCAACAATGCCGTGGCTTCGGTAAAGCGGCAGGAGGAGTTGTGCAAACTATTCCCACCGGAAAAGCGGCTCAGATATCGTACGATTGCGGGGCCTGCTGACTCGACGGAAGTCTTGTTTGATCATGTTGAGGAAAAACTGATTGGCACTTCCTCGAATGATACACTCGATCTGCTGGCTGCGGAAAGTCCGCCAAACGACCCAGATCAGAAGTTTTGGGCGTCTAAGAAAATAAAAGAGACTGAGCGCTCAACGCAACAGCTTGAAATAATAGAATCTGCGCATCCAGACCTCGGCAAACTGGGTGTCTTCTGGCATACGCAGGGCAGCGGCAAGTCGTATTCGATGCTGTTCTTTACAGAAAAGGTGCGTCGGCATATCTCGGCAAAATTTACCTTCCTGGTGATGACAGATCGTAACGACCTGGACAGTCAGATATTCCGCACCTTTGTTGGCTGCGACATCTCCGACGACAAGACACCCCGTGCATCCACAGGCGAGGAGCTGAAACGGTTGCTGAAGGAAAATCACCGCTACATCTTCAGCCTGATTCACAAATTCAATAAAGATGTGGACCTGCGAAAGCCTTACAGTATTCGTGATGATATCATCGTGATTTCGGACGAAGCCCATCGCACCCAGGCAGGAAAGCTGGCGCGAAATATGCGGCTGGCGTTGCCAAATGCTTCGTTTATCGGCTTTACCGGTACGCCGCTTTTCAAAAACGATCAAATGACCAGACGTATCTTCGGCAACTATGTTTCGTGCTATGATTTCAAACGGTCCGAAGAAGACGGAGCCACCGTGAAGCTGGTCTATGAGAATCGCGGCGAGAAACTGGGCATCGCCCGGCTTGATCTAAACGATCGTATCGCCAACGCCATTGATATGGCCGAACTTGATCCGGATCAGGAACTGCTGCTCGAAAAGTTGCTCGGAAAGGATTACGAGGTCATCACCGCAGACGACCGACTCGACAAATTATCCGATGATTTTGTGGAACACTGCGCCACTCGCTGGGAGTCCGGCAAGTCCATGCTGGTGTGCATCGATAAACTCACCTGTGGTCGGGTGTATCAGCGGATCATTCCAATGTGGCGGGAAAAGTTGGCAAAGGTCAAGGCGGCGATTTCTGTCAAAGAAGCGAAGATTGCGACCTGTGCAAATGAGGACGAACGCGCTGCGGCGATCAAAAAACTGGTCTGGCTGCAGGGCCAGGCCCGATGGATGGAAGAAACCCTGGGCGGCATCGCGATCATCGTCAGCGAGGGCCAGAACGAAGTCGCGGATTTCCGCAAATGGGACTTTGACATTATCCCGCATCGTGCGTTGATGAAGCAGGGGTTCGAGACGCCTGACGGCAAACGGGTGGATGTGGAGTCGGCCTTCAAAGATCCGGCGCATCCCTTTCGGGTAGCCATTGTCTGCGCCATGTGGCTGACGGGTTTTGATGTGGAATGCCTCTCGACTCTTTATGTTGACAAGCCAATGAAGGCTCACACCCTCATGCAGGCTATCGCCCGGGCTAACCGCGTGTATCCGGGCAAGGATTTCGGTCTGATCGTGGATTATAACGGGATACTCAGGAGCCTACGTGAGGCCTTAGCCCAATACGCACTGGGCGATGAAAGCGCCGGGGAAGAAATAGTTGCGCCCATCGAGGAGCGGGTTGTCGCGCTGGAGTCGGGATTGACTGAAACCGAAAGGCATTTGCGTGGTCTTGGATTTGAACCGAACCGGTTGATTGGTGCTAAGGGCTTTGTCCGCATTGCGGCCATCGCCGACGGGGCCGAAGCCGTGATCAACTCCCGTGACGAAGGTCGCCGAAGATTTGAGATACTGGCGAGGCAGGTGTTCATTCGCTTTAAGGCGCTGATCATGGAGCCGTCGGTTTTTGCCTATGCTGTCCGCCACGACAACATCGAAGCAATCTACAAAAAACTGGAAGAACGGCGTGATACGGCCGATGTGACGGAGTTGCTAAAGGAACTCCACCGTATCGTCAATGAGGCGATTCGCACTGCCGAACCCGGCGAAGATCAGAAGGAATCTAAGTTTTTTGACCTGAGCAAGATTGACCTGGAGAAATTGCGGGACGAGTTTGCCAAAAAGGTAAAACGGAAGGCTTCGACGATAGAAGACATCCGGCAGTTGGTGGAGAAAAAACTTCAGCAGTTGCTGGCCCGCAATCCACAGCGGATGGACTATTACAAGAGGTATTCGGAGATCATTGCCGATTACAACCGCGACAAAGACCGGGTCACCATCGAGGAAACATTTTCCCGTCTGGTGGATCTGGTTAATGGCCTGGATGCAGAGACCCGCCGCGCGGCCGAGGAGGGGTTGACCGAGGATCAATACGCGCTGTTTTGCCTGCTTGCAAAAGGAGAACCTTTCCAAGGCCGACCGCGAAAAGGTCAAGCAGGCCAGTGTCAGCCTATTTGACGCGGTGAGGGTGCTCATCTGGCAGCGTGAACGATGGTGGGAGAAGGAACAGACGCAGGCTGAAGTGGAAGTGGCGATTCTGGACCATGTATTCGTAGCGCTGCCCAGTCCGCCCTTCACTGAAGCTGACAAGCAAACCGTGGCACGACAGGTTTACCAGCACATCTGGCAGCAAAATGTGAATGGACTGTTCCAGACTGCAATGTAGATCGTGGTGCTACCTGTGAAAACATGGATAAAGATCAGTGGTCAATTTTAAAAATTTCCGCCAGTTTTTTCTGATGTATCCTGATCGGCTGGATGTAATTCGCTACCCGTCAGGTAGCGAATTGTCCATGATTGAAAAACGCTACCTGACGGGCAGCGAATCCCTGCAAGGCTTTTCCCCGCTACTCTCCTGGTCCCATTACCGTGCTTTGATGCGGGTGCAGGATGCTGAGGCCTGGGTAGGGTATGGGTATGTAGGTATGTGTAGGTATGTGTAGGTATGGGTATGTATGGGTATGGGGACGCCCTTTATATTTTTATATTTAAATATATGTGCTTTTTCGATGTCAAAAAGAGGAACTATGCAAAACACGACGGTTATCCGGAATTTCATGATTCCATCAAACCATATGCACCTGCCTGTGGCAGAAGGTGGCGATCGAGATGTGATGGCTGGCGATATTGGCGTTATTAAAGCCTAAAGACTCTGTGCAGGATTGAATCTTATTATGAGGCCAGATTGAACAAAACCAGGCATATTCATGTCACATGCGCCATAATCGAGCGGGATGGGCTCGTGCTTGCTTCCCAGCGAAGTGCCGCCATGAGTATGCCACTCAAATGGGAGTTTCCGGGTGGCAAAATTGATCCCGGTGAGTCCCCTGAAGCGTGTCTGCGACGTGAGATTCATGAAGAGTTGAACATTCAGGTGAGCGTGGGGAAAAACCTTCCTGTCAGCACACATCATTACCCGGCATTTGCGATCTCGCTCTATCCGTTTATCTGCGCAATTGAAGCAGGTGAGATCGTCCTCCATGAACACGCTGCCATCGCCTGGTTAACACCTGAGAAACTTCATGCCCTCGAATGGGCAGAGGCCGATGTGCCTGTGCTGGCGTCTTATCTCGCCCAAATCAAGCCTGGGATTCGATGAAACACCTTGCTCCAGGCATATATGAATCGCTTACCGATGAGTTTCTTCGGGACGCCATTGCTCGGCGTCCCGAGTTAAGAACCGTCTTTGGCAAGATTGATCCGGAAGAGCAGCCCGGTATGTATGCATCTTTTGTGGCAAAGGTGCTTGAACAGGCACTCCGGGAGGAGTCTGACCCGGAAAGACGATTGGCACTCTGCAATCGGATTCTTGACCAGGTTGCCGGTGAACCGGGCCTGGGGCATCTTGCAAAACATCACCTTGTCAAAGAACAAAAGCCAATCCTTCTTGAGATCACCCCGCCGCATTATGGAACATCGGGCATCCCGCGGCCCCTGTCCCCTTTGACTGAAAGCAGTCTGTTCACCGGCTCTCCCCAGGAACCCCAATTGGCCCATGAACTGATTGATGAAATGAAGTCTGCCGACAGCGTCGACATTCTGGTCTCGTTTATCAAATGGTCAGGACTGCGCCTGCTGATGCCTGCCTTTGAAGACCTGCGGCAGCGTGACGTTCCGGTGCGGGTCATCACCACATCCTACATGGGCGCTTCCGATGCTCCGGCCGTTGAATGGCTGGCGGGAATGCCAAACGTCAAGGTGCGCGTCTCCTACGATACCGAACGAACGCGGCTTCATGCCAAGGCCTATCATTTCCGGCGTAACTCCGATTTTTCAACCGCTTATATCGGCTCCGCAAATATGTCCAACGCGGCCATCACCAGCGGTCTGGAGTGGAACCTGAAGGTAACGGCCCAGGACATGGCGCATATCCTGGAGAAATTTACGGCGGAATTTGAGACGTACTGGAACAGCAGGGAATTTATCCCCTTTGACCCTATGCAGCCTGATCGTTTCCGGGATGCAATCGTCCGTGAGCGCACCAGAAAAACTGGGGTGCCGTCGGTTTTTTTCGACCTGACACCGCACCCGTTCCAGGAGCGCATCCTTGATGCGCTGGAGCGGGAGAGAAACGTTCATCAGCGCTATAAAAATCTGCTTATTGCAGCTACCGGAACGGGCAAGACCGTGGTTGCCGCGTTCGATTATCATCGCTTTTTCAAGGAACGCAGTGGTCAGGCGAAACTCCTGTTCGTCGCCCACCGCAAGGAAATCCTGGAACAGGCACTCATCACGTTTAGAAACGTGCTGCGCAACCACAGTTTCGGTGAGCTGCTTGTCGGGGATTTCGCAGCGACCCGCCGGGAGCACCTGTTCTGCTCTGTCCAGATGCTGACGAACCGAGAGCTCTGGAAGCAAGTCGGAAATGGTTTCTATGATTATATCGTTGTCGACGAGGTCCATCACGGCGCTTCGGACAGCTACCGACCCATATTTGCGAATTTTAACCCGGCGATACTGCTTGGCCTGACCGCGACACCGGAGCGGATGGACGGAAAATCCGTGGCCGCCGATTTCCATAATACGTTTGCGGCTGAAATCCGACTGCCGGAGGCGCTTGAGGAGAAACTCCTCTGCCCCTTCCATTATTTTGGAGTTTCAGATCCGGTAGCAATCGATAATGACCGTTTCTGGAGTAACGGAAACTACAGCAAGGTTGAGCTCGAAAACGTATATACCCTTGATCAGGGGCATGCCTTGCGCCGGCTGGATGCGATCCTGGCGGCATCTGGAACGCTACCAGCCCGACTATCGCACCAGCGCCAAGGGGATCGGCTTCTGTGTCACCATCAACCATGCCCGCTATATGGCGCAGAAATTTACTGACAGAGGCATCCCTTCTGCAGCGTTTGTGTCAGGCATTGCATCCGATGAGCGCGACAGCATGATCTCGCGTTTCAAAGATGGCAGTCTTATTTTCCTGTTTACGGTTGATGTGCTTAATGAAGGTCTCGATATACCGGAGATCAATCTGGTTATGTTCCTGCGGCCGACTGAGAGCCTGACCGTATTCCTCCAGCAATTGGGTCGCGGCCTGCGCCATGCGCCGGAGAAAGAGTGCCTCACGGTTCTTGATTTTGTGGGGCAGGTGCATCGGCACTACCGGATGGACACCCGATTCCGGGCATTGCTGCCAAAGCACCGTTATGCAATTGATCGGGAGGTGGAGCTGGACTTTCCGCACCTTCCGCCTGGGTGCTCGATCCAGCTCGATCGCCAGTCACGGGAATATGTTCTTAGAAATATCAGGGAAAATCTCAGGAATCTTAAGGTACAGGTTCCTGACCGTCTCCAGACATTCACCAGCGAAACAGGCCAGGATCTTACGTTTGGCAACTTCATCCGATATCATGGGTATGAACCGGAGGTGCTGCTGGCAAAAGAATCCTGGTCGGAGTGGAAAGCCAAGGTGCAGCTATGCCCGATCCCTGTTGATCCCGATCTTGCCAGATTGAGAAAAACCCTGATTCGGGCTGGATTCATCAACGGACCCAAAGAAGCCATGCTGCTGCGCAATGTCATTGGCAAGGTTTCCCAGGGTAAAATTGCGGAAGCAATCGCCCTTGCCGGACAGTCGGTCATGATCCTGTATTATCGAATCTGGGGGGACAAAGGCAGAAACCTTGGGATTTCTTCTCTGGAAGAGGCTTTCCTGCGCCTGTCGAAAAATCCGTCCATCCTTTCCGATCTGGACGAAATTCTGAGCTGGTCAATTGACACGAGCGCAGTCGGCGGGGTGATCCCGGAATTGCCATTTTTCTGCCCGCTGGAATTGCATGCACAATACGGCGGAAAGGAAATTCAGGCGGCATTTGGCAAGGCAAATCTTGAAACTTCAGGTCAGGCCGGCGTGGGCGTATTTCATTTTCCTGAGGTAAAGGCTTATGCGCTGCTGGTCACGTTTCAGAAAACGGAAAAGGAATTCTCGCCGAGCACCATGTATGCGGATTACCCCATCAGCCGGGAACTGCTGCATTGGGAGTCGCAGGCTAATACCGCACAACATCACCATGACGGTCAGAATCTGATTCATCATGTCGATCGAGGGTACCGTATTTTGGTTTTTGCCCGGGATCAGAAAAAGCGCAACGCTGCCACGGTTCCGTTTACGTATCTTGGACCGGTGGAACGGGTGAGTTATGAGCGTGAGCGGCCGATAAAAATGGTCTGGCGGCTTCGGCATCCGATGCCGGTGGAGATGTTTGAAGACAATCGAAGGGGCGGGTAATTGCGAAATTCCCCCCAAAATCTAAAAAATTGGACTGTTGAAATGGCAATCAGGGCATAATATAGTGAAATTCAGTAAGGAGCACAGACCCATGGAAAGCGGCGTGAAGATACCGGCAGGCAATGGAAACAAGGGCGGGCTCAGCTTGCCCAGAGTACTGTTGGTCGTGCTGGTCACCGTTCTGGTGACGCTCGGCGGCAGCTACTGGTTTCTGAAGACCTACGTGTTCATGCGCGAGTTCAAACCGGTTGAGCTCAGTGCCAAAGAGCAACAGCTTCTCGACAGCAAACTGCGAACGTTGGGTTTTCAGCCCGAAGAAAGTCGAATCGGGACAAACCCGCCGTCACCCGGGGAGTTCGATGGCCGCGGCGTTCTCAAACCGGAACGCTATAGCGAAACGGGTGCAAAGCGGGAGGTCAACTTCAACGAGCGCGAGCTGAACGCGCTTCTGGCACACAATACCAACCTGGCGAGCAAGCTGGCCATCGACCTGTCACAGAACCTGCTCAGCGTCAAGCTCCTTGTGCCCGTGGAGCCCGACTTCCCGGTGCTGGGCGGCAAAACCCTGCGCTTGAACGCCGGTGTCGAAATGGCCTACCTGGGCGGTAAGCCATCAGTTATTTTGAAGGGGGTCAGCATCATGGGCGTACCGGTACCCAGTGCCTGGCTGGGCGGCCTGAAAAATGTCGACCTGATGGCCGAATTCGGCGGCGGGCCGGGTTTCTGGAACTCTTTTTCAAAAGGTGTCGCGGATATCCGCGTCGAGGATGGCCGCATCAAGGTCAAGTTGAAGGAATGAGAAACTGCATTCAAGAGATACAAACCCATCGGAATTCGGCGGAATTCCAACCTGGCGCTTTACTCGGATTGGTGCTCCTGGTCTTGAATCCTCGGTCAAGCCGAGTTGTCGCAGTTTGTCAGTGAAACGGTAGTACTCTACGAGACTGGCAACCTCGACGATAAAGTCGACATCCAGCGTGACCCGAAAAAGCGGGGCTGCGGAATCTGTCACCAGCAGTCCTGTGGTGCAGCCTCCAAGGAATACGACATCATCGGCCAATGGGCCAAGGAGCTTTACGGCTGTTTCAAGAATTTCAAGGTTCGGATTGTAACTTGCCGGCATATTCGCCTAACCTTGTTTGTATTTCCTTGGAAGCCACATCTCTTTCCCTGGCGCGTCCGCCGCGAATCGCATCGACAAGCACGAGCAGTTCGTAGAGACGACCATCTTCACGTGCTGCTTTGGGTACTGATTTGTACAGCGGTGAAAATGCCTGACCACGGACATCTCCATCCGGGTCAGGCCAGACTGGCGGCGGTTCGTCAATTTTGGCGAAATGCTTTACAAGCGGCTCTGCCGCATAGCCCGTCGGCATTCCCCGGGTCAGCTCACCAAGGTCAGGCACAAAAATGTACTTGAGTCCATGAATCAAAAACTCCTCGAAGTTTCGAACATTGGGTCTGGCGTGATTCCGGCGCATGACAGCCAGGTGTGCTTTCAAAGCACGTTTGATACCGGCATGAACTTCCGCGGGGCTCATGCCCAAGGACACAGCGATCCGGTTGTACGACCAGGATTCATCGTCAATTGTCATCAGTTTTAGCAGGACGAGAACATCCTGAGCCTTGAGAACCATGTTATCTCCTCGCATTCTTTATTCGCGAATCACGAATGCGAGGATAGCCAAATGGCTTTTTCGAGTCAAGAAAAAAGTGTGCTGATAGGGAAGGTGATCAACCCAAAATGATATGACGATGCCCTTTTTTGTTAAAAATTGACATGCAAGACGCTTTCTGAGATACATCAGGAAGTAAAAAAGGAACTTCCTGTTTTCGCCTGAGATAAGAGATATAGTGAAGTTCATGGCCTCATCGGCGATCTACAAGCCTGACATTAAGACTTTCGTTTGAAAAGAGTCTGAAGGATCACAGCGTCGCTGGGCGGCCTGAAAAATGTCGACCTGATGGCCGAATTCGGCGGCGGGTCGGGTTATACTCATTAAATCGTTATTTATGACGATAATATTGGATAAATTCATTGTAGATCGTCATATTTTACGATATATAACCTCCTATTAAAGGAGGATTATTGGTGAAGATTGAAAAATTATTGACCGACGAGGCGATTCTGGCAGAGCTGGGCGGGCGCCTTGCGCAGCGTCGGCTGGAACTTCAGCTTACGCAAGAGATGCTGGCGGAACAGGCGGGCGTATCGAAGCGGACGGTAGAGCGTATCGAGGCCGGGGCCACGACGCAAATGTCGACGTTGATCCGGATTCTGCGGGTATTGGAGCTGTTGGATCGGCTGGAAACACTGGTGCCAGAGGCCGGGCCGCGTCCGATGGACCTGGTCAGGCTGAAGGGCAAGGCGCGGAAGCGGGCCAGCGGCAAGAGGAAGTCTACGGACAAGGGGCCGTGGCGGTGGGGTGACGAAACGTGAGCACGACGGCAAAGGTAAATCTGTGGGGTCGCACGATCGGTGCGGTGTCGCTGGAAGACGAGGCCGCGGCCGCGACGTTTGAATATGACCCGGCGTTCATCAGGAGCGGAATCGAGGTGGCCCCGCTGATGATGCCGCTATCCAGCCGGCTCTACGCCTTCCCATCGCTGCGACCGGAAACCTTCCACGGTCTTCCGGGGCTTTTGGCGGATTCTTTGCCGGACCGGTTTGGCAATGCGTTGATCGATGCCTGGCTTGCCCGGTCCGGACGCATGCCGGAATCGTTCAATGCGGTGGAGCGCCTCTGTTATACGGGTACGCGCGGCATGGGTGCGCTGGAGTATGCGCCGGCAACCCGATTGGCCGGACCCGGCGCCTTCCGTATCGAAGTCGACAAGCTGGTAGCGCTGGCTTCGGAGGTTTTGACCCATCGCAACAACCTGCAGGGCTGGCTTAACGAGGAGGGGAAGAAATCGGCACTACGGGATATTCTGCGGGTCGGTACTTCCGCGGGCGGGGCGCGAGCCAAGGCGGTGATCGCCTGGAATCCGGAAACGAACGAAGTCCGGTCAGGGCAGGTGAAGGCAGGCAGCGGGTTTGAATACTGGCTGATGAAGTTCGACGGGGTCAGCGGCAACAAGGATAAGGAGCTGGAGGACCCAAAGGGATACGGTGCGATTGAGTATGCCTATTACAGGATGGCGGCGGATGCGGGAATCACCATGGGTCCGTGCCGCCTGTTCGAGGAGAACGGGCGCCGCCATTTCATGACGAAGCGGTTCGACCGGTTGGATGGCGGCGGTAAGCTGCACATGCAGTCGCTTTGCGGCATGGCGCATTATGATTTCAACCAGGCAGGCGCATACGGCTACGAGCAGGCGTTGCAGGTAATCCGCCGGCTGGGGTTGCCGATGGCTGCCATCGAGGAGCAGTTCCGGCGGATGGTTTTCAATATCGTGGCCCGTAACCAGGATGATCACGTAAAGAACATTGCCTTCCTGATGGACCGGTCGGGAAACTGGTCACTCTCACCCGCGTTCGACATGACCTACAGCTATCAACCAGGCGGGAAATGGACATCGAGTCATCAAATGACGATGAACGGCAAGCGGAGCGGATTTACTCTGGAGGATTTCAAAGCGTGTGCAAACAGCGCTTCGATGAAGCGCGGGCGTGCGGAAACGATCGTTGATGAAGTGAGGGCTGTTGTAACGCGATGGCGGGACTACGCGGATGAGTCGCGCGTAAATCCGGAGCAGCGGGACAAGATACAAGCCGCCCTGAGACTGGAGCCCTTTAAATGAAGCCCGGAGAACACAAAACCGTCCAAGCCCGGATCCTCTTGGTGATCTTGTCATGATGCGCAGGCAGTTGATCAACTTTAAAGCCCTTTGTGAGCAAGCTTAAATTTTGTATTTCTTAAACGTCAGCACACTAAAAGGAGGGTACGCATGTATAATAACCTGTTTTCTGAAATAACCATAAAGGGTCTGACCTTGAAAAATCGTTTGACCATGGCACCGCTTTATTTGGGCTATGCCGGTGAAGGCGGAACGGTTAGTGATATGCTGTTGGAGCATTACCGGCTGATGGCCGGCAGTGGCGTGGCCATGGTTGTGGTTGAAAATGCCACGGTGGATCACCCTTGCGGCAGTGGTTCCAACCGGACGCTGCGGGCTGATACCGACGACAACCTGGAGGGGCTGAAAAGGCTGTCTGCTGTGATTAAACAAGAGGGGGCGCTGGCCTGTCTGCAGATTAATCATGCCGGTCGGTTTGCGCATGCGACTCAAGAGCCTGTGGCACCCTCTGCAGTGAATACCTTTGGCAGGATGCCCAGGGCTTTGGACAGAGAAGAGATCGCATCGGTTATCGTCAAATATGCCGGGGCTGCGGCCAGGGCAAAATCAGCCGGGTTTGACATGGTGGAACTGCATGGGGGTACTGGTTACCTGCTGGCTCAATTTCTTTCTCCAAGGACCAACCATCGCACGGATGAATACGGGGGCAGTTTGGCAAATCGCCAGCGCTTTGCCCTGGGGGTATTGTCGCAGGTCAAAGAAGTGGTAGGTGAAATACCTGTGGGGTATCGATTTTTAGCTGACGAATGGCTTCCGGACGGATTGAAGCCGGAAGAATCGCATCAATTTGCAATAAGCCTTGCCAGAGCGGGCATTGATTATATTTCTGTCATGGGCGGTACGTATGAATCTTTTCTTTTGCCTGACATTTTGGAAAAATCCAGACAGCAGGGGTATATGCTGGATCTGGCTGCTGAAATCCGCACAGAAGTCGATGTGCCGGTAATTGCTGCCGGCCGTTTTGCCACGGGCGCGTTTGCCGACCGGGCGATCAGTGACGGGAAAACCGACCTGATTGGCCTGGCGCGTGTGCTCTGGACTGATCCGCAATGGCCAAAAAAGGTTCGTGACGGCCGGGAGGCTGACATTATTCATTGTGATCCGGATTGTGTTGATGGCGGAGCGTGCATGCAGATGGTCATGAAAGGCCGGCCTGCATTCTGTGTGGCATGGCCGGCGGAGAAGATGAAGACGTGGAAAGAAAAATTCGTTTGAATTCCAGAGACGCTATAATCAATTTCAACAAGTCAAATGAACCGGTCGAGCCGGTTATTTGGGGGTTTAAGTGGCGCGATTTGTTTTCAAAGTTCTTGAAGAACTGGATAATCAGAAAAAGAAAGATGATAATAAAAAACAACCTGATGCCACCACTTAACAAGGATAGTGCAGCCGAAGCATAAAAGCGCAAGGAGAGATCAATGGGCCAGCAGAAAGATGTTGTGTTGAGCAATGCAATTGTTTGGGCCGGGAGTTCGCTGAAGCGGATGCAAGGAGGAATGTGCATCAGGGATGGAAAGGTGCGCGAGATCTTTCATAAGGAAACAGCGCCGGGGGAATCGTCGATGGACCTCGGAGGGATGCATATCATACCCGGCCTTATCGATGCCCACAGCCATTTTTTCATTGCGGCCATGCTGCCTTTTGGAGGAGATGCAAGCGCCTGGAAATCCAAGCATGATGCCCTTGAGGCTATCGAGGCTGCCTGCAGAGCATGCGGTTCGGACAAACGATGGGTCTTTTTTTCCGGTTTGGACAATTCGCGGTGGAAGAGCGCGTCCCTGCCGCGCATTCACGAGATCGACAAGGCTTCAATCGGTTCGCCCGTCCTGGTGGTCGACACCACCTGTCACCGGGGCCTCGTCTCCACCGAGGCCCTCAGGCGGACAGGGATCAGCAGGGATAACTTGCGGGTGCCGGGTGACATTGATATACATCAGAATGGAACACCAACGGGAACTGTGTGGGAAGATGCCTTGACCAGGGTTCTCTTCACCATGTTCCGGGAGAATCTCCAGACTTTCAGTGATGAAGAAAAGGTCAAGCTTCTTCTTGACGAGGCTGAAAAGTGCCTTCAGAAGGGACTGACCCATATCAACGATCCAGGGTTGCCGTCCGATATTCAGAGGCTTTTCAGGGATGCGCAGAAGCACACCCCGTTGAAGTTAAGCTGGTGCGTGACGGCATTCGAGGGCCTGTGTGCGCCCCCTGAATTGAAGGATGAGATGGATGCCATCTGCAGCGAACATGCCCCGAAGAGCGTCAAGTTCTTCCTGGACGGGGCCAACAGGACCGCAGCGAGCATGCCCGTCATTTCAGGGTTGAAGGCTGTCTTCAGGGCTGCCATGGACAGCATCTCCCAGGGGAACCCCTCGCCGTTTTCTCTGCTCCTTGAACAGAAGAGCACCCTGAAGGGGAGGAAAATATACATGCCTTACCTGAGATTCAAGGACCCAGCTGAGCTCAGCAGGCGGGCCAGGCTCTTCACGGAGAAAGGCTACCGGCTGGTCATGCACGCCCTGGGCAATGTTGCGGTGAGCCAGGCGGCCCAGGTTGTGAAAGAGCTGGGCGTGGGGTCAAGCTCATCCATTGAGCACATGCTTATCATGGACAACGAGGGACTGGATCTCTTTGCATCCTGCGGCGCGGTTGCATCAATCCAGCCTGGATTCATCCCGTACTATGCAGACGCCATTGAGAAGCGGGGCATAGTTCCCCATCTGAATACTTTCCCCTTGCGGAGCCTCTCGGAAAGAGGGGTTCCCATCTGCATCAGTTCCGACGGTCCCTGCGGTGCGGATGATCCGCTGCACAACATCAGGCGTGCTGTAGACAGGAAGAAGGCGGACGGCTCGGTGTTCGATCCGGACCAGAGGATCGGCGAGGTGCAGGCTCTGGCTGCGGGTACGTTTGGCGCAAGCAGCTCCCTCGGGCTCAAAAACGACGGATTGGTCGAGGGCGCCCCCGCCACGTTTTGTGTCGTGGACGGAGACCCCTTCTCAGACATGAGCCGGGTGGTTCAGACTTGGATCGACGGGAAGCGGGCATATTGAAGGCAGACGCGCTAACCCGCGCTCCTCGTCCGGCGCGTTAGCCAAAAAAAGGAAGGTCACTTATGAATGAGACATTGTCTAAATTACTTGAGTCGTTGGGTTTGACCGAGGAGCCATACGGAATCTTCTATACTGATATCGAACCGACAGATGGTTTCGTGCCAACGGTCGGCCAGCCGCTGTCCCTGGAATTGGAGCGCCAGGGTAAGATCGATTTTCAGGAAGTATTTAAGAACTTCTCGTGCGTACTCGGCAAGTTGTGGTTAGCGCGCCGGAAGAATTCAGCCGCCTATTTCGAGGCAGGGCGGTACGGGTGTCCAGGCGGCTCATTCTACTTGGGATTTCACGAACCTCAGCTCGATTTTATCACACGCTACATTTCAACCGGTATTCCTGGTACACCGGTACACGGTGAGTGTTATCTGTCGTCTCCTGAGGTGGCGCGCCGGTTCTTCACAGACATCCGCCCCAGGCCCGCGCCTGCGCGGTTTTGCGTCTTCAAGCCCATAAGTCATTTTTCGACGAGCGAGCGGCCCGAGTTGGTGACGTTCTTCGCACGTGGCGAGGTGATGACGGGCCTCTGTAATTTGGCAGCGTTCGTTACCGACGATTTTGAGATCGTGGCAACGCCGTTTGGTGCGGGTTGCAGCTTCATGGTGACCTGGCCGCTACATTACCTTGCCCAGGGGAGGCCGCGTGCGGTGCTCGGATGCGGCGATCCTTCGGCACGTAAATATATGAAGCCTGATGAAATGAGCTTTACCGTGCCCTATGTGCTCTACGAAGCTTTTCTCGCGCGATGGCGGGACACATTTCTGGAGACTGACACTTGGAAGGTGGTCAAAAAGAAGATCGTTAAGAGCAAAGAAGTGTGGGGAGAACAGGCATAGCGCAGCCCGGGTAGTGGGGACGTAGATAATAAAATAAGTTTATTGGAAAAGAAGCCAACATGCACATGGAATTAAGAATAAATCGACGAGTCCGCATGTTCTTGTTACTGGTCATTGTGATCTTTCTCTGCGGGTCCGCTGGGGCTTCAGCCGCTGATATTCTCGTTTCCAATAAGCCGGGAGCCTCTATTGTCTCCAAAAACAAGGCGCATATGAATGCCAACAGTTCTATTCTGGATGTTGTGAATCATCCGTACTTTAAGGGCTTTGGGCAGTTTGTTCTGCCGTTGGACAATCGTTCATACGACGGGAATATGCAACTGAGCCGTGTGGGGTAGTTCAGCGGGGGCAAGAATGGCGGCACAAATCGGTTCATACGGTCCTGCCGGATACGGCGGTTATGATCTTCCGAGACCTTGCGTCGTCGTCATGGCATATACCGGTCATTCGTCCTTCACCCGCAATGATCCGCCAACTTTCGTGGTGCAAGGCGAGAATGACGGAATCGTTAATGTATCCACCGTCGACAGGCGCGTCGATGCCATGCGGGATGCCGGAATAGAAGTCGAATATCATAAATATCGGAATGTAAGTCATGGTTTCGGACTCGGTATCGGTACGGACGCTGAAGGATGGACAGAATTCGCAGTGAAGTTTTGGGAAAAACACAAATCTAAGTGAGAGCAATGTTCATAAGAAAAGAAAATGCTGCAGACAGTGAAGAAATATCACAGGTAACGATCGCTGCCTTCAAGACTCTCCCAATTAGCAATCACACAGAGCAATTCATAATAAATGCATTACGTGTTGCAGGTGCACTGACCATCTCACTTGTTGCTGAAATCGATGGTCGAGTAGTCGGACACATTGCTTTTTCGCCCGTAACAATTTCAGATCGGTACACTAGACTGGCATGGACTCGGGCCAATTTCTGTATTGCCGGAGTATCACAAACAAGGCATTGGGAAATCACTTATTAACACCGGGTTGTCTATGTTGAAAGAATCGGGCGGCCAAGGTTGTGCTCTTGCGGGTGATCCGAACTACTATAACCGGTTCGGTTTTCGGAACTATCCAGAATTAATATACGAGGGGATTCCTCAAGAGTTTTTCCTTGCCTTGCCTTTTTCCGATCAGGTGCCACAAGGCATTGTCGTATTTCATGAAGGATTTCTGGCAAATGGACTTTGCTGACAATTTCAATTGGGGCGCCTGATTTCGATGCATAAGTCGCTGCGTGCCGTCTCAGATCATGTGGACGTAGTTCGATAGCAACCATGGAGGATATTATGCGAGTTATCAACTTTAGTGAAGCAAGAAATAATTTATAATCCGTTTTGGATCAAGTTGTTGATGACGATCGAGGGAATCGCCGGTTTAGTTCCGCAGCAGCGGGAAAGCGCTTCCATGCGGGCCAGGCCGCTTTTGCTGCCGATATCCACCACCGACCAGCGCAGCATTTCCGGTGCAAACTCCGGCGCAATTTCTTCAAGAATAGCGATGGCCAGATCGCAAAGGATGCACCCTTTCTGCTTGGCCACAATCTCTACATGGACCTCGCCCATTACAAACCTTTCTATGAATGAATTTTCTGCATCCGAATCCCTGAATAAACCGCCTTGCAAACGCCGCTGACTCCGCCTTTCAGCCCTTCCGGGTTTTTGAACCCTTCGCTGTTCTGAAGACTCTCCAGATAGGCCGCGCAGTCCGAAAGATCCTGGAAGGCACTTTCAGCAGAACCTGGAGGCGTCACTGCAAAGAGCCAGCCTTTGGCATAGGGATCCTGGTTTATTGCCGGTGGATCGGCCTTGGCTTCTGCGTTGAAGCGAATGATGCCTTGAACCGGAGAATCGATATAAAGAATCTTTCCGGTGATCGCAAAAAGAACGGACTGGCCCTGTTCAACCGTTTCGCCGTCTTGCGCCAGAAAGTTAAGGTCCTGTATTCCGCCTGAAAGCGTCAGAGCAGTTTCGGAAAAGCCGAAGGTAATGGTGCTGTCGTCCAGTCTTGCCCAAAGTCCCTGTTTCACATTATAGCGCAGGTTATCGGGAAGGGTCACCCGGCACCCCAGAAATTTTTCGATTGTTGCCATGATACCTCCATCATATTGAATTCAATACCGTGAAAATGATCCCCCTTTTTTCAAAGGAGGAAGTTGTCATAATATGCCAGTTCTTTTGGGTTTTTGCGCACGAATCAGGACGCCCCTGGTTTTGGGGGTACTGTTCAAGCCGGTTTCAGAAACCAGCTCCGCATTTGTAAATCCGATTTTTTCTATCAGCGCCAGGAAATCCTTTCCCGGTATGGCGCCGCCCTCTCACTGAAACCAGCAGGAGAGGCGGTCCTTGAGGCTTTTCAGCGTGCCGCCCATCATCACCTGATCCGGATATCTGAACTGGCCTTGCGGACTGTCCGCAACTTTGGAATACTTGTTGCGAATGCCCTCAGTAATTTGTTTGAGATCTTTTTGCGTTATTTGGGTTCCCATGATTCCCGCTTTGATGCGTCTGTTTTAAGAAAACAATGTTTCTCCTGGCCCAGGAGAATGTTGATTTCCTTTGCACATCAGCGTTTTCTGGGGCTCAGTTCCTTGCATTTTCCTGCAGTGCAGGCGCCCGTGGCAGTCTTGATGTCCTCCAGAGTGTGCGCGCCTTCCTGAATCGCTGCCATGATCCGGCCCTTGGTCACATTCGAACAGTAGCAGACCAGCTCATTAAACGGCGCTATTAAAATATCTTCCGTAAAAAACATCATGTCTCTCCATATTGTCTTAACCCATGATCTTTGAGGTTCCTGTTCGATTCCATATCTATTTTCCAAAAAGACGACCCAGGATTCCCTTCTTCTCCGGCTCGGATATTCCCAGGCATCGGCAGATAACCTTTTCCACCTTGTCCTGTGAGACACTGGCGCCTTCGACAACAATCTCATCTGCGACCATGACGGCCGGTGCAACAGGCAGATCCAGCTCAAAATATTCATCGGTCTGGTATTCCGCAACGGGTTTGGATATGACTTCGATTTCGATATCTTTGTATTTTTCGCCCAACCTGGGCATCATTTCGAGAAAACCCTTTCACGGCTTTCCATTGGGTTCATTCAGGAAAAATCTCACCTTCAGCATCTTGTTTCTCCTTTCTTCAGCTATCACCTTTCATAAGCTCTGCCATACGGCCAAGGAATTGATCGGGCGGAAGATAATCCACCAGCCGCAGATCCCGCTTTTCCTTGCCGTCGGTATCCAGGAACACGATGGTCGGAACCCCTTTTACCTCGTATTGCTCAAGCAACCGCTCATGCAATGGGTTGCCGCCCTTGGTCACATCCACCTTGATCATGACAAAGTCGCTATCCGCCTGTTTTACGACAGCAGTATCGTGAAAAGTGACTTCCTCGATCTCCCGGCAGGGCGTGCACCATGTGGCATAGAAATCAATGATGACGGGTTTTTTCAAGTTTCGGGCCTCTTGCAGCGTTTCCTCCGAATAGGGCTTCCAGGTAACGCCCGGTCCCCGCATGGCCCATGACGTGATGAGAAATGTGGCCAGAACCAGGCACATGATGCCCGCTCCGCCCTTAAGCCAGGGAAAAGCCCGGAAGTTGGCCTGACTTTTGTCAATCCATCCGAGGTGCAGTCCGGCGCCAAGGCGACAATGGCAAGCAGAATGGTTCCCCAGTGACCGGGCAGAATAGGCCTTATGAAATGGACGGCCATTGCCGACCAGAACCCAGCCCATGAGCTTTCTCACCCAGATCATCCAACCGCCCGAGCGGGGGAGTTTTTTCAGTCTGCCCCGAGAACATGGCAAGGAAAAAGAGGGGCAGTCCCAGGCCGAGGCTCAAGGTGAAAAAGATCACGAACCCGAGCCAGGGGCTTCCCATGCTTGCAACCCAGGTGAGAAGTCCCAGCACGAAAGGACCGATACAGGGGGCTGCGACCACCCCGAGGGTCAGGCCCATGAAGAGGCTTCCGAAGTAACCTGTATACGATTTTGCGGCAGCCTGCGTCAGGCCGCTCGGAAGACGCATTTCCCACAGTCCGAAAAGGCTCGTTGCAAAAAAGACGAGAACCGCAGCCACGACAATGAGGACAATGGGATTTTGAAGCATTGCGCCCATGAGGCCGCCTGTCAGGGAAGCAACCACTCCGAGCAGGGAGTTGGTAACTGCAAGCCCCATCATGTAGCACAGACCGTGTGCCACGAGCTTTCCCTGACCCTCGCCTTCCTTTGCGGCCTGGCCGCCAAAGTAGGAGACGGTAATGGGGATCAGGGGGTAAATGCACGGGGTGAGATTTAAGGCCATGCCGCCCGCAAAGATGCCAAGAAGCGTCCAGATCATGGCCCAGCCATAGAGAGGTCCTGGTGCATTCGGGTTCTTCACCTGTTTGAGTAAGACCGGCCGGAGCGCTCGCAACGGGCATTCCCCTTGCTTGCCATTCAGGATAGCCGTATGGATCGCGATAAACGTTTTTATAACCAAGTTTAACGGCCACACGGGCCGCCGAGTCGCTGCGGACTCAAGTGAGACCCGCTCAGTAGAAGATGACGGTGCGATCCTTATCCGGTCCCAGGAAGGTTTCAAGCGCCGAAGCCTTGCGCCATCTCGACCACCAGGTGGGTTCCATGGGAAAGTTCACCGCTCCCTGAGGTGCCCTGTCCGGTACTCCCACTCCTGACGGGTGTCCACCAGAAGAAGACTGCTTGGCCTCTTTTTGATAGCGTTCGGAAAGCGCTTCGGTGGTAATAATCTCGTAGCCCCCGTTTTTCCCTTCGGCCAAAACATCGTCCCATGTGGCCTGCTTGGGAGTAACGGCGCGATTGGTGAACCAGAGGGCTCCCACCGTAAGCAATACGGCCACAAAGGCCATGAAAGTCGTTTTCTTGTTCTGCATAAAAGATCTTTCCTGTCGAATCAAAACTGTTCGGGCTCTATACTTTTCCCTCACGCTTGAGCTTTGAGAGGAGAAACGTTGCCCCCCTCAGGGAAAGTCCGATTTTTTCGGCAAGCTCCCCTGGATTGAGAGGGCCATGCTCTTTGGTAAGAGAGATGACCTCCTCTTCCAGTTCCTCAAACCAGTCTTCGAACAACACCAGAAGATCCGGGTCGGTCATCGCCATGAGCTGCTTTGACTGAGCGACCTTATCCACCAGCCTCTGGCACATTTGCGTTGGGTCGACACCTTCGCCCATGCACTCGGCCAGTCAGAGATGGACCAGGCTGGAAACCTTGTCTCCTCCGGTCTCTCCCATCAGATCCCACAGGAATTCTGAACGAGCCTCTTCACCCAAAGTTGAGAAAAGCACTTTCAATACCTTGGAAATTTCTGTGAGCGCTTTTTGAGGGTCCATATTGTCAATAATTTTTTGAATTTCTTCCATGGATAAGTCATTACCTCCATCGGGCTAAAAAGTCTTTCTTTCAGAGAGAAGATCCGTTGCCACCGTGGTCAGAGTTCGGACAACGTCCAGAATTCTGGGGTCCGAGAGTTCATAATAGATAAAAGGGCCGCTGCGTTCGATCCTGACCAGAAGAGAGCGCTTGAGCTCTTTGAGGTGGTGCGAAACCAGAGGCTGAGACAGTCCGAGTTCTTCGACAATGCCGCCCACCGACTTTTTCGCCGCGGCTGATGCAAAGCAGAATCCGCAAACGGTTTTCATCCGAGAGGCTTTTGGCCAGAAAGGATACGGTCTGAAAATGTTCGTCAAGCAGCGGGGGCGGGTCTGGATGGATCTCAAGCAACGCCTTTTCTGATGTCATTTCCCTTATGCGTTGTTTTGAGTTTTCCGATCTATCGCGTGTTTCCATATCAGCCTCCATTGTCACAATATATAAATATACATTTATGTGCTGTGGGTCATTCTGTCAAGTGAAAAGAATATTCGCCCGTCTTGATTTTGAAAAGGCAGAATGCGATAAATTATAAAATAATAATTATTTATTACTAATATATTTTAAATATTAAATTTATTTACAAAGAAATAAAAATAATGTTGACAACAAATTAAAAAGTAGATACCTCCATGACAATGCAAAATTATTCCGTGAAGACTCAATTGCATATCAAAAAGCATATTTCGACCTCTCGGCTTTCAGTATCCCTTGAAAAACGTTTGGCTGAAACCCGTACCCAGCGGCGTGCGTTCTAAAGGAGATGGCTTAACCATATTTTCATTGACCGGCAGATACAGATTGTTAAAGAAAGAAGACTGGTCTTTTGGGGCAGCTTACAATCATTATCAGACAAATATGAAATAACTCCAACATCATCGATCAATACAATGATGATCCCTACAAGTTTAAAAAGCCGTTGCTCTCATGTTATCTGACATACGCTTTCTAAAAAAATATCATGAACTGATAATGTGCCTGCTCATATCACTCATGGTATGGTCAACACCCGAACTCCGGGCGGAAGAGCCCGTCGGAAAAGTCGAAGCGCTTACATGCGTTGTTCAGGTGGAAAGAAATGGACAGAAACAGTCGGTAAAAATTGGCGAGCCGGTCATATTGACCCCGAATATGATCAGTCATGTCACCGGTGATAATCCGCCGCTTCCTCCTCCACCATGAATAAGTTTGACTTCAACCCTGCGATAGAATTATCCAAATCATCAGCATCGAAAACGAAGGTGGAGATTGAATATTAAACCTGTCAGGATACTAAGCATTGTTTTATTTGGGGTGTGCCTATTTATATCTGTTTGCCCGCCTGCGTCATTTGCCGGAATATTAACCATTGAAACCCAGACCAGCATTCTATCGACAGAAAATCAACTGGAAGTTACGGTTAAAATAACCAACAACGGAGATGAACCTGCCTATAACACCCAGATCAATTTGATTGTTCTGGATGAAAAAACACAAGGTTCAGTTAAAGCAAAACTCGATCCTGGCAAATCCGACGTAAATACTTTTTCCAAAACACTCTCCGGGATTGCCAGGGGGCGGTATCCACTGATCATAAGAGTCGATTTTCATGATGCCAATTTCTATCCTTTTTCAGCCCTTTCAGGTTTAACTTTTTTCATAGCTGAGGATGTCAATGCCGATATTGCGGTAATCGGCGACAACATCACCCTGGACAAAGAGGGAATAATAAACTTTCGCATCAAAAACATGGGGTCCGATCCCATCAGTCTCTCAGCTGGTCTTTATTTGCCTAAAGAATTTTCAGCGGCAGCTTCCAAAAAAACGTTTCAAATCGATGCCAGGTCAGAAAAAAATCTATCGTTCGATGTCAGTAACTTTTCTGCACGCAATGGTGCGACATATCCCGTTTATTGTTTTTTTGAATACAACAATAACAGAATTCATTACACCTCGATGACCAACATCCTGGTAACGGTTAAAGTCTCAGAGGGATGGTTTCGCAGTCTGAAACGGGTTTGGGTCGGCACGATTATTGTTCTGATCATTGGGGTATTGGGCATATTCATTTTTCGGAAAAAAACTATTCCAACACGCAGATAAAAGCCCATTCAGATGCATGTCATATTTCACGGCGACGATTTCGGTTTGACATCCGGTGTCAATGAAGGCGTTATTCAAGCATTTCGAAATGGCGTTCTGGCAAGCGCTTCCATCATTGCCAGCGGTCAGGCGGTTGATGAGGCCATTGAGATGGCTGAAACGCACCCTGACCTGGATGTCGGAATTCACCTGGTGCTATCCGACGAGAAATCTCTTCAAAAAAAATCTTCTTTTTCTTGCTCACAATTACTCGGTGAAAAATTCCCTTCCCGTCAAAAACTGCTGTTAAATCTTTTGAACAGGCAAATAACCGTTCGACAGGCAGAAACGGAATGGCGGGCACAAATCGAAAAAATCCTCTCTGCCGGCATACCTGTCAGCCATCTGGACAGCCATCAGCATGTCCATCTTTATCCGCATCTTTTCCCATTGACAATCAGGCTTGGCATTGAATACAACATACCCTTCATCCGCTCACGCATCCTGGACCCGTTTCAATTCACAAAAAACTGTAAGCGGTTAATAGAATACATGATACTAAAATGCTGGATAGCCGGTTATGTGTCAAATGTAAGAATCAGACCGTTAAAGAGCGTTCCCTCTATCGGTTTTCTACATGCTGGTGGAAGGTTCGATCAAGACATCCTGATCCGCACACTGAAAACCCTTTACAAAAAATCCTATCCCGCCGTCGAGGTAATGCTTCATCCCGGAACCGGCGATCCCTATACGCATTCGCATTACCGGCACTGGCACTATAACTGGAAAAATGATCTGGATTTGTCAGTTCGCCCCTTGATGGCTGAGCGGTTGAAAGATATGGGCATTATCCCTGCATCCTTTGCGCAGCTTCATAAAGCGACGCAACTGGGACTGAAAGGTTTGTAAGCTGATGAATCGAACCTGGCAGATACGTCCTTACAGTCAAGGGGATGAACATCAGATCCTTCGGCTCAGAAAGACTGTTTTTGGCGACGTTGATGCTGTAAGGTTGGACATTTCGACCTGGAACTGGCAATTCAGAAAGAATCCAGCCGGGAATGCCTGGATATATGTGGCTGAAGATCATGGGAAAATCGTGGGACAATACGCCGCCATTCCAACCAGGATTTTATGGAAAGGCCGGGAGCAACAATTTGCTTTCTCATGCGATACCATGACACATCCGGATTATCGCAATCAGGGCATGTTTTCAATGCTTGCCGGTGAATTATACTCGTTCATGTCCCGGCAACATAACGTACAAACAGTATGGGGATTTCCCAATGACCAGTCGTTGCCTGGATTCATCAGGCGATTAAACTGGAAAGTGATTGCCCGGTACTCACTGAGGATATCCCCGATCAGGCCGCTTCGGATGCTGCGATCCCATTTCCGGCTTATGCAAAGGCTGGTGCCGTCATCAGCCGGACCGCCCAATCCGCCGGTATCCCGCACTTATGTTATCGGCCCTGGCGTCGAAGTGCTCCCCGTTCAAAGTTTCTGTCATGAATTCGATGAAATATGGAACCGGAACAAGCCTCTTTCAAAAATCGTTCAGATCAGGGACTGCCGTTATTTGAACTGGCGGTATTGCGAACTTCCGGAATTCGGTTATCTTCCATTTGCCGTTCGACACCAAGGCAGGCTGGCTGGATATCTGATCATCCGGCTTTTGGAACTGAAAGGACATTATTTCGGAGCACTGATGGATTTATTTCCAATTCCCCTGGTGAATGACGATATCACATACCGTTTGCTGAGATTCGTGCGTCATTTCTGCGGGATAAACGGCGCGGAATTTGCGACTTTTCTGCTGCCCGGCAATGTTCAGAAGCATCTCAACAGGATGGGCATCATTACAATTCCCGATAAAATCAATCCCAGGCCCTGGTATCTGGGCTGCCGGTGGTCAATGAACCATTCGGCCAATCAACACGATGCCTGGCATATTACTTATGGCGATTCAGATATTCTGTAAACCAGAGTCTGAAAAGGTTCCCGAATTTGTAAATGCCTTCATGAAGCAGATTAAAACGGCTTTCTCTCAAATCCACGCATGAAACGGGAATCTCTGTGAGCTTACTGCCATTGCGGCTGGCCTTGAAAAGTAATGTTCAGTACATAAAAGGTATGCCTGTCAATGCAATCCATATATTTCAGGGCAAGCGCTTTTCGATACGCCTTGGCGGCGATGGAATAATCGTGAAAATCGATATGAAGCAAGCCTTTGGCAAGCTGAATAAACAAGGAGCTGGCGGTGCAGCGAATCCAGGATCGAAGCTGATTTCCGGTTATTTTGGAACCGACAACCATGTCATGGTTCTCGAGCAGATGGTAACTTTTTTCAATAAAGCCCAGATCGATGGACAGGTCCATATCCATTGTGACGATGCGATCGTGCCTGGCACGTTTTACAGCTTCCGCAAACGCTGCGCCCACGCCTTTTTCAGGCAGATGAAACCAGTTCAACCCGGAATGCTCCCTGGAAAGCTCTGAGACTATGGTTACGGTCCTGTCAAAGGAGCCGTTACTGCCGATAAGGATTTCATAAGGCACATCCAGGTTGCTCAAAAACCGGTCAAGCCGCAGTGTGTTTTCCCGTAGAAGCGATTCTTCATTGTAAACAGGGATAAAAACCGTTATGCCAGCCATTGTCTTCATTGCGGATCCAATTCCTTTATCCGATCCATAGCGTATTGCGCCCAGATTTCTTTCGGAAAATCCAGAATGGTTTTTACGAAATACCCGCGCGCTTTATCCATCTGCCCGATTTTGAGATGGCATATTCCCATATGATAACAGGACTCAGCCGCTTTACGGGTTTCCGGGTAGTTTTTCAGAAGCCAGCTTAAGGCGGCGAGGGTATTCTCCCAGTCGTTTTCCCGGTAAAAACACATGGCATACATAAAGCCTGCATCATCAACCGCAATAGACTGGGGATAGTCGTCCATCACTTTCTTGAACATTTTTTTGGCGTTTGAATAATCCTGGACTGAAAACAAATTAAGGCCTTTGTTATACGGCAGCGTGGGATATCCGGGCGCGTGAAAGAACAAAAAAAACCCCAGAGAAACCATTACAACAATCATCATGGCGATAATCAGCCGGGTTCCCCGGATATACCATTTCACAACTGAAGACATTCCGGGAGAAAAACCGGAAAACCGGGAAAAGATCAACCCAACCAATCCCAGACAGGTCAGCACGGCGCCGGCATAATCCGGCCAGGATCTGCCGTAATACAATCGGACTTGAGAAGAATTGGGATATATCAACATGAAGGCAGGTGAAGCCAGATAGATTTGATCGGCGCCTTCCAATTTCCAGTTGGGGTGATAGGAAATTTTTATCCAGAGAGGTTTGCCAATGGTCGCCCCGTCAATCAGGAGTTCTTCTTCTTTGACGGTTTCCCGGAGCGGAGCAGTGTTTGCAACAGGTTCAACCGGAAGGTCTTCGGGATCAAACCGGTCCTGAATACAAAATCTGTTTCGATCCTCGCTTTCAACCGTATCCTTGAATACTATCGGTATGGATAGATCGCTCAGGCGGAACCACCGGTAAGACTGCATCTTCCAGTCCTTTGCCGGAACAAGAACGGGTTTAAAAAAAACAGGCGCTACATATTGATTGGTAGCGGCTGTGGATTCATACACGTCATAAGGCCCAAAGCGAGCCCTGAAATTCAGCAGAGGATTTTCTCCGGCGGCTTGCCGTGTCTGTATTTCCGCGGCAATGAAATCACGAACGTTGAACAAATTCAAATGTTCAATCCCGCGTTTCAGATTGAATCGGGAATAATTATAGTCCGGTATGGGAGTTGATGGATTTTGGGATATTTCGGATTGAATATAAAAAATGAAAGGGCTGTTCAGGCTGGCCTGAATATAGACGCCTTCAAGCGTGGAGCGGCCGGAAAACAATGGCAACGACTCAAAGGCGCGCACCGATCCGGCAATATCATGGATCAGGCTGTGTTCATACACCACACGGGGGTCCTGCATGGTTCCCTTTAAAAAAGCGTTGGCCGCTGAAAAAGCGCTCCAGTTGGGTTTGTTTTCAAATCCCTCGTAGTTGAAGCGGCACCAACTCCGGATCGATTTTTCCTGACTGTCCACCCAAAGCAGCGATGCCAGCAATACCACACTGGCGATCATTGCCGTCACTGTTCGGGAATGTACGCGCAGCCGTGATAACACCAGCGCGCTTGCTGTTATCAAAAAGAACTGAAAAAAGGGAAGAAACCGGACATCTACAACCCCCATGCGATAACCAATGGCATAGAGGCCTGCCCCGCAGACAATCATGAACCAGATATACGCTAATGGCTTCAGCGGGGGCCGCTCCGGACTACGGAAAGAAATTAAAGTCCATCCCGCATGAATTACTGATAAAAGGATAAACGGCAGGAAAATTGATGGAAAAATCTCTCTGAGCGCCTGTTTCAGGTCGTAAAATATCCACAGGATGTTGAAGCGGGTTGTGTAGGGAAGAAAGGCCAAAAGCGGTAATAGCCAAAACCCCATCAACAGTATCGCCAGGGTATGAATCTGAACCAGCTTGATCAGATTTTGCCTGAAACGGCTGGGAAAAAGCAGAAAAAACAGGGATGCAAATCCGTCGAATAGAAGGGCGTAGCCATGGCAAAGCCCGATCAGGGCCAGAAGAATTCCGCACTTCAAACAGCTTTTTTTTCGGGTCATGGCGTCAAACAGCAAACCAAGCCACAGTACAGAAAGCGAAAAACCAATACCGAAACAGAATTCACCGGCCAGGGTGCTGGGAACATTGCCGCCCCACATGGAATTGCCTTCATTCAGTAAAAAAGCCAGGCTGATTGTTGCGCCGATGATGGGGATGGGAAACGGTTGCCTGAGAAGTCGAAAAAACCGATAGGTACATATCGGGAGTAGAAAAATACCTGCCACGGAAACCAGTTTGAATGCGATTTCAAGCGGCATGATCCATGACAGGACGACCATTGCCAGAAAAGGAAGCGGAAAATAGTATTGCAGAATCGGAAAACCGCCCAGATTTCCCTGACACCAGCCGGACAGTTTGCCCTGCGGCAACAGGTAATCCCTGAGATACTGGGCTGTAAAATAATGGGAGCCTGTATCCCCGCCTGCGGTTATTGTCAATGAAAACAAGCTTCTGTAATCGAAATATGAAAACAGGAAACAAGCGATGAACGCCAGCGCGACGCCGTCAAAGAGAATCTCTGTGTTTTCAGTCAGGCGCGAGTGTCGTTTCATCGGGTAGTCAAATTCACAAGCAGACTTATCTGATGCCATTGGATGTGTTTCATGTGATTCAGAACATGTTTAAGATAACCAGGCCGAAGGTAAAACCTCAGATAGGCAATTCTGAGTCGGGACTTCAGTCTGGCAAAATCATGGTTCATCCCGATGTAATGCGGGTATTCCGTTTCAGAAAACAATTCCGGATCAAGCCCGATTTCCCTTGCCAGTGCTGTGCCGGGGAAGGGGACGATCAAATGAAAAGAAGCATATGTCGGATCCAGCCTTATCGCAAGATCGATGGTGGCATTCATTTCCTCAAGTGTCTCGTCCGGGAATCCCAGGTTCATGAATACGGCAGTTCGAATGCCTGCACTATTGGCAAGAGAGACGGCCTGAAGACAATCGGATATTTGAATGCGTTTTCCCGTTTTTTGAAGAATGCGTTCCGATCCGGACTCTATGCCGAAGTGAATAAGGGTGCATCCTGCCTGTTTCATTAAAGACAGGAGCTGGCCGTCCATGTCCGTTACGCGTGTTTGACAACACCAGGAAAAGCCCAGGTTCAATCGTATCAATGCCTTGCAGAAGGATATCAGATACTGGCGGTTCAGTCCGAATTCCAGATCCATAAAATAGATATTTTTCAGTTGAAAGTTATTAACTGCATCAATAATTTCATCCAAAAAACGCTGAAGACTTTTTTGTCTGAACTGTGAACCAAACATTCCCAGATAGCAGAAATTGCATTGAAACGGACACCCGCGCGATCCTTCCAGAATGGTAAAGCGATCTCCCATGAATTCATAATAATATCGATTCATGGGAAGCAGGTGAAATGCCGGAAATGGCAGATCGTTCATTACAGCCAAGTGCTCTGGCATTTGATTCTGAACAAACAGCGATTTCTTGAAAAAAGCGGTTCCGGGTATGTCTTCAGGAAAATCTTTAGAATGGTCTTTTCGTACAATATTTAAAACGGTTTGTTCCGGTTCTCCCAGTATGACTGCACGGGCTTTGCTGGCAGACAGAATGGTTTTTGGCCGCTCGGTTATATGAGCGCCCATGATATACAGGCGGTCGGGGCGAATATGTAGCAACGTATCAAAAAAATAAGCAATATTCAGCGAAGGGCATTGCCAGCGGTCATAAGGTGTTGAGGTAACAAAAACTCGATCAAAATTTTTTGATAACTGGCCGATCTTTTCAGGCGTGAGGCGCATGACATTGTTGTCGAGGATTTGGACGAGATGACCAGCCTGCTCCAGCATTGCGCCGGCAATTGCCAGATCCAGCGGCGGCCATATCCGTTTGAACTGAAATTGCTTCTGCTTAAGGATTCCTGTCCAGTCGGGATTGATCAATAAAATGGATTGCGTTTGTCTCATAATGATAAAAAATCTGAAATCTGCATTCCCTATTTGGGGGATAAAAAAAGTATGTCCATATTGGTCAAAATGAGATTGCCCCGGTATCCCTGCTAAGTTCAAAAAACCATTGACTTATACTGGTCTTTAACAGTAAAAATGTTATTTATGTGTAATTTCAGTGAAATATGCCACCTGAAAAGTTTCTTGGCACCACAAATTGCTCTTTGACAACACGTTGAACTAAACATTCTCCCGGATAGTGGGAGGGATAGCTACGCCGACCGCCTTGAAGATCTTTCCGCAGCAGCCAAGACATTCGCTGCGGATGGTGAGCCGCTTGCCGTTGTCATCGATGGTGATATCGTGAAGGTCTGTCAGATCCTGCTTGACATCCGCCCATTCAAGATCAAGCTCGGCTTTCTCGAGTCTTGCGTCCAGCTCCTTTCGAAGAAGCAGGGCAAGGAAGCTGCAGAAAACTTGCCCCCGGATGGCTTCATCGGTTTGATGGTAGATGGGCCTGGTTTCAAGGACTGATTTCATGTCCCGAAACACCTGCTCCACCTGCCATAGTTCCTTGTACTTCAGTGCCACCTGTTCAGAGGGTAGCCGGGTGTTGGTCTTCAGGACCCATTTGCCGTCAAAGCGTGATTCCTGCTCGATCTTGTCCCGGTCGATCGATACACTGTCTTTTTCCGCTTTCAGGTACATACGGAATCCTTTGTTGCCCACAAGGGATTTGGGACCTGATTTTAGCTTGTCCTCAAGAGAGGCGATGATGGCATCGCGATCCAGAGCATCTTTTCTTGCCTGCTTCTCATTTCGACACACGATGTAACGGCTCCCATCAACCATGACCTCTTTCACCTTCAGGGGAGAAGAGTCACTGCCCGATGCTCCTTCCGGGCGAACCTCCCGGTACCGCCCGGCGCGGGAGAGCACATCCTGCTTGACCTCATTGTTGTTTCGCATCCTGGCCCCCAGGATGTAGAAGATGTTATGGGCTTCAAGCCAGTCAAGGGTGGTTTGGCTGATCATTCCCCGGTCGCATACGACACAGAACTGCCTGATGTGAAACCGGTTTTTCAGCCGTTCCACAATCGGGATGAGAGATTTCACATCGGTCGTGTTACCCGGCCACATTTCGCAGCATACCGGATGCCCCTTGTCATCAAGGACAGCTCCCGCCACAATCTGCTTGAAATCCGGCCGGTGGTCTTTGGAGTGGCCGTACTCTCCGACGGTATCATCGCCTTCACCCTCGAAGTAGATGGAAGTGATATCAAAGAAGACACAGTCCATGCCTGTGAACAGATCGCGTCTGTCGGAAAACAGATCTTCTTCAATGACATCCTTCGTGCATCTCGAGGTAAAAAAAGAGCAGTTTCGCTGATCCTCGATCTCTTCTCCAAGAAAGCTCATGGCCCGGAACAGGTGATGGAGTTTGAGATCCTCACTACCGTTGACAGCCAAGTCCCTTTGCCACTTGTCACAGCAACGGTCCGAGCCCGAGACAAAGAGCCTGTGCAGAACCGTTAAAAAGATTGCCCGTTCGACATCGAACTCGAACTTGCGGCCCTCCAGAAGACGTCCGATGATCTTTCCGATCTTCAGATCCCGCCACAGGCGCTCAAAAATCAAAGACGGACCAATCGAGATTGTCTGTGCCTGAACGATGCTTTTGCCAGAAAGAATCATCAGGGCGGTCTCGGAAAACCTGGAGAGGGAACGCACCAGGCCTTCGATATCACCCTTTTGCTGCAGCTCTTCAACGCGTCCAAGTGTTGCGACCACACGCTGCATCGTTTTTTTGCCTTCCCTGCGGTTCTGGACGAGCTGCAGGTACTGATACTGACCTGTTTTTTTAACTCTGGCGAACATGGGGAGTCTCCTTAATTTGACACCCACTATTAAACTATATAATCATATTAATCAAGCAATATATCAATTGTTATTGGCACCACACGTTAGAGATTTTCCCTAAAAATGGGGCTTCGCACACAATAATTTCAAGCGGTTAATTCCGCTCCAATCAGTTTTGCTGTAAAAGATCAGTTATAAGTCTTTGGTCCTGATCAACTGAAAACCATGGTAATCGGCCAACTATGAAGGTTACAAAAACTGCCCTCTATTGTCAGTGTATTTTTTGACACCCTGCTTGCGCCTATACAATTGTAACTTGATGTCTATTTACTTTTGATCGCCTTAGTAACCAAACATGAACGTCCTGCGGACAGGCCGCAGATGTTCAACTTGGCCCAAATATCGATTTTACATCATTTGCAATGTGGATTAGCATAGCTATAAAAAATCCACATGATAGTGGTGCGATATGAGAACAATTCAGATGAATCTTGATGATGATCTTGTAATAGCGGTGGATCGCGTTTCAAAGGAACTCCAGACAAGCCGTTCTGCTTTCGCAAGAAAGGCGCTTCGTGACGCCCTTACGCGCTATAGCCTTGAGAAACTGGAACGCAAGCATCGCCGGGGGTACGAGCAGTACCCGGTTGCCGCCGATGAGTTTTCGGTTTGGGAAACCGAGCAGGCTTGGGGTGATGAATGAAACACGGTGAAATACGTTGGTACAAGGTCATGTCGCCGGAGAAAAAACGGCCGGTTCTCATCCTGACCCGAGATTCTGTGCTGGAATATCTTGAAGAGGTAACAATCGCGCCCATCACAACGACAATCCGTAATATACCCTCTGAGGCATTTCTCTCGAAAGCAGACGGCTTGCCCCAGGATTGTGCTGTCAATTGCGACCACTTGCAGACAGTGTTCTGGAATCGGGCGGTAAAGTGATCGGCGTAACTGTCCAGGCTTTACGGGATAAAGAAATATTCCATCCCGGACTTACAGAACTTCACGTTGTATCCACCATGCACGAAAGAAAGGCGCTGATGGGGGAACAGTCCGACGGATTTGTGGCTCTCCCTGGCGGTATCGGGACGTTTGAGGAATTCTTTGAAATATATACCCTGTCTCTATTGGGGTTCCATTGCAAACCGTTCGGACTTCTCAACGTAAACAAGTATTATGCCCCCATGGATGCTCTGCTGGACAATGCGGAGCGGGAAGGATTCCTGCAATCCCCTCACCGGAATGCGATACTGCGGGCAGACAACCCTGCCGATATGCTGAAACTCATGGTCGGCAAACATGCCACATTGCATCAAATATGATTGATGCAATGTGCTGCGGCAATCAGATTTCAATTGGAATCATGTTGGGAGACAGAGGACTGTCTCAAGGCCATGTTGTTGATTCAAGCCGCTTTCACGGCGACGGTATGAAGTTCCATGCCCGCTTCGCCTTTTTGAATGACGATGTTCTGCTTCCAGCGCTCGTTATCTTCCCGGGGAAAATCATTCCGGAAATGAGACCCCCGGCTTTCCGTACGCGCAAGCGCAGCCGTGCAGATCATCCTGGAGACTTTTCTCATGTTCAGAAATTCCAGAAACCGGATCAATTCAACCGGCGATGTGATGCGGGCTTCAGGACAGGGATTGCCCAACATGTCAGCGGCTTGGCTCAGTCCCGTGTGCTGGCGGATAATGCCGGCATTTTCCCACATCATCTCTTTCAACGCATGGATAAGATTTTCGGGAGACGAGCCTCGTGTTGAGAAAATCTTCTCCAGCCTGAGTTTCTCGGCTTCCACCATGGCGCCTACAGGGGCAGAAGCACTGGATGCGGTTGCATCAATTCCGGCTGCCTCCCCGACCACAGCCCCCATCGTAAATATTTCGGCCAGGGCATTTCCTCCAAGCCGATTCGCTCCATGAGCGCCTGCCGTCACTTCGCCGACCGCGAAAAGGCCCCTGACCCCAGTTTTACCTGACGTATCCGTTATTACGCCGCCCATGCAAAAATGCGCGGTCGGTAAGACCGGGAAGCTTTTTTGCCCCTTCCACCACGAGGCAGGCAGTAATGGCGCCAGTTGGGTAGCTTTTTCATCGGAAAGCGCTTCCAGATCCATCACGACAATTCCTTCCCGGACCTCCTGCATCATCACCTGGGCAAGTTGGTCCCGTGTCACGGTCAGGAAATTCGTAATTCCCCGCTTTTTGAGGATATCCTCCTGATTCCGGTTTTTCAAAGCCACGCCGGGTTGTGCAAGGAGCTTTTCGTTCAGGAGCAGCCTGCTGCCGTGTTTGCCTCTTGCGGTAGGATAAAACTGGACAAATTCCATATCCTGTAACGGCACCCCGATATCATAACAGAGTGCATGCCCATCTCCGGTAATGCCGGGAACATTATTGGTATTTCGAAAAACGTGTGCATAACCGCCGGTCGCAAGCACGATGGATGATGCCTGAAGCGTTATAAACCGCCCGTCTTCAGTGACACCGCAAGCCCCTGCAATGCGGTTGTCCGATGTCAGCAGTCGGGTTACGAAAACATGTTCGATAAATCCGATACCGGCATCCTGTGCATATCGCTTCAACGGCAGGACAATGTCACTGCCCTTCCAGTTTTCTCCGAACACATGTCTGGGAAAGCTATGGCCGGCAATGTGCATCAGCGCTAAATTTTGACCGTCCATACAGAAGTGCGCGCCGCACTTCTGCAAATAATGGATCTCCGAACACGCCTGCCGGGTGATTGCAGCCACCTTGGATGGATCGTTTAAAAACCGACCGCCCGTCATTGTGTCCTCTGCATGGACATCCGGATTGTCCTGGGCCTTTCCCAATCCCGAAGCGGCGATAATGCCCTTGGATATATAGGTGTTGGTCAACTGTCCGATTTTGAATTTGGATACCATCAACACCCGGGCACCGGCCGTCCGGGCGGCAATGGCCGCCCGCAGTCCTGCCCCGCCCCCGCCGATGACAAGCACATCGCACGAGAGAATTTCTTCCTGATTCAATTGCATGATTTTCTCCTTGTCGAGGTCGAGCGGTTCAAAACCTCACATTTTTATATTCCGGTAAGGCTATCTATCATTGTCACAGTCGTTTACGTGATATTCTATCAACTTTCAAGAAAATACACAAATTCTTGTAAACGGGATTCGCTCATGAATTAACCTTGAGCGCATTAGCAGCTGCGATACTCCGAGCCGGCTCATTCGGAGTGTGCAATGCAACGGTGGTGATCTCTTCTGTTACAATTTGACATGCAAGACGCTTTTTGAGATAGATTCGGACAGCAAATCAATTCCATTTGCGGATTGGGCCGGTTCCTGTAGAACAGCAAGTGAAAGGGGATGCATGAGAGTTCTATTCTGGTTTTGCGACAAATTTGCATGGACTCCGACAATAAAGACACTGGATGATGTCCCGGATTCAGGACCGGAACAATTGGAAAACGTCGTCGTTGCATTTGTGCATGTCGAACCCGGGGATATTCAGGAAGGCAGTTCAGCGGAAACAAAACTTGTCAAAAATGCCAAATGGCTTGCCCGCAAATGGGATGTTAAGAAAATACTGTTGCATTCATTTACCCATCTGGCTGAAGAAAAGGCAGAGCCGGGCCAGGCAAAATCGCTTTTGGATCGCGTCCAGGACAGGCTCCATAAAGCAGAATACGATGTGTCTCAAACCGCTTATGGCTATTTTAACGATCTGTCCATAGAAGCCAAAGGCCATCCGCTTGCAAGAATTTTCAAGGAATTTTGATGAAGAACAGATCCTCAGCAGGCGTTGCTGTCCAACATGTCGCTTGGGCAGCGCGGAATTACTTTCGCTTTTTCATGGAAATATTTCACCCCGCCTGCTCAGCCAATCGATGTCGGCATCATCGACTTGAATCGGAAAATTCATGATATGCTTTCTGCCAGGAAGGGGACATCTTTTCCTTTCTTACCGGCCATTGAAAACCAAAATGTCCGCACAGCCGGCAAAACGCGGACATCTGATCCGCCATGATGTCTGATGGGTCGGGGAGGCTTTTTCTTCCCAGATGATACTGAAATATGCGGTCTATGCCGCCGGCAATCGCACACATGTAATATCCGGATGGTGTCAATCCCAAACCGCATTCCGCAATAATCCGGCAACCGCCGGAATAATCAGAAAACCGGTTGAGCCGTGAATCAGCGGGCGCCATGTTAAACGGCTTGAACAGGTTCACGCGGGAGGTCTTGCGCGTGGTTTTAACGATAATGCCGCCGGGCAGCTTCTCTATTACTTCGTGAACTTTTCTTCCAAAATAATTTGTGCAAAGAACCAGCCTGACACCCGGATTATGAACCGAGCGGTAATCCTCCAGCAGTTCGATAATATCAAATATGCGGCTGTGAAGGGTCGGTTCTCCGCCCAGGATTCGGATTCGTTTCCATTGCGTTTTTTTATCAACACTTTCCCGGATAAACGCCTCAATCATTGAAACCGGCATCTCCGTATCGTCCGGGAGCCTGTGTACAGGAACGGTTGCAGTTGATACATTTTAAATTGCACTTGTAGGTGATGTCGATTTCCGCAAATTCGCGGCTTGGTTTAAATTGCCGGCCGAACCATCCGGTCATGAGTGATTGACAACGGATGAACTGGTAAAAATCCAGAGCCAGGCGTTTTGCCGTGATATTTCGATGGCGGGGGGAAGGCGTCATTTGGTCCGATATTTTCAACCCTGCATGTCTGTGTCGTAATACCGTCGCAGATGGCATTGCCGGAGTATCTCCGATAAACAAGACATCTGATGTTAAAGCACTTTAAAGTAGACCTTCTGAACTCGATCGAATACGCCTTTCCAGGTAAAGGCGGCCATCTCATCCTCGATCAGGGAAAGGTCGATCCGGGGATGCTTGATGGCTCCTGTCATCTGGATTTTTAGGGCCTGGGATAGATTCTGTTCGAAAGCAGCCAGATCCTCGGGATAGGGTTGGTCCATTTTTCTCAAACGCGGTGTCCGGACCAGGGTGATGTAATCGGCTTTTACATTGCCCACGACTTCCATAACGCCTGGCAGGTCTGTGGCAACCACTCTGCAACCGCTGGCCAGAGCTTCTAGTACGACCAGCGGCAGGCCCTCGAATAAGGACGGCAGGACAAAAATGTGGGCCTTGTTAAAAACGGCAGCCAGGCGAGTCTGCGGTATCTGGCCGTGCACCACCACCTGTTCTCCGAGGTCTTGGGCCAGGCGCATGCATTCCTCCTTTTCCTTGCCGCTTCCGCCTCCCACGATATGCAGCCGCCACTCCGGCGTCGCAATCGTTTTCAGTGCCTTGAGCAACCAGGGCAACCCCTTGGCGTCCAAGAGCTTGCCCGCGTAAACAAGCTGCACGGGCCGGGGCGAGGGCTTGGCGCCGGAAGTGAAGAGTGAATCATTGTAGCCGGCACCGGTAACAATGATTTTTTCCGGCGGCAACCGGTAGTTCCTCACGATGTACTCCTTCTGAGCCCCGGTCAGCACCATGGCCGCATCCAGGCGGCGGCACCCGCTCAATACCTTTTCGCGAAGGTGGGGGCAGTTCTGGAATTGACGCAGATCTGTTCCGTGGCAGGTGGTCACTACGGGGATATTCGGGAAAAGACGCCGCGCCAGGGAACTGAGCAGCCAGTTGTGATGGCTGTGGATGATATCCGGCCTGAAACGGGCCACCGTTTCTTTCAGCACACGTGCAAAAACCGTTTCGTATGTTTCGATATCCTGCGCTGACAGATCGACAAACCGCGTACTTGGGTAGGGCATAATATCCGTCATGCCGGGGATCAGGAATGGAATGTCGCCCCCGTTGAAGCGGACAAAGCGGCACTGTTCCAAGGAAACACTGTGAAGTTCGACGTCGCTGTCAGGCTGAATGCCGGCGATCATAAAATTATCATGACCGCATTTGGCCGCTTCACGCATCATTGATTGCAGATAAATACCGCTGCCGGTCGAGTCCGGACGCTGACCAAGCACATGAAGAATCTTCAATTTCTGTTGTGTAACCATTGTAAAAGCTCCGAGGTTCCAATGCCAAAGAAACTGAAACAATTACATACATCAAACCAGATTTTTAGACTCGTTAGAATTCGGTTGTCTTTGTTTCCAATTAGTGGAATATGGATTCAGTTCAAATTATATTCCATATATATTGTTATCAATAAGATACGTCAAGAATTAAGAAGTACGGGTAAAAACGTATCAAACCTCCATTATAGCTTGGATTTCGCTTGTTACTCGGGTTGATCTATGATCCGCATCTGATGCTTCAAACTTCGGATCATGGGTGGATCCACCGACCCGACTGACCATATTCGCCACGTCACGCACAATTGAGAATCATGCTGTCGTTCGGTATGTATGGCTTATATGGCTGAACGGCCTCGTCAGCCATATAACCGGGCACGACAATTCCGGAATCATACTGGGCATAGTTCGCGAATGTTCTGCCATCAATTCTGACTTTCATGCCTTTTTTCGGATGTTTTAAAGGCACGATTGCGTATACCTGGCCGTACTTTTCCTCCAACTTCGGATAGCCCAACACTTGGGCGCGTTTTCCGATATCTACTTCAAGATAATGTCTGGCGCCGGCAAGAATATTGCCGCCATATTCCTCGGCAATGCTTTCAAGCACTTCGTTGAGATGTCTTTTCATATCCGCTCTCCTCTCTCAATGGATTTGATGCAGCCGTTTTTCAATTTTCCCGATCCGCTCACATGATTTCCTTCTTTATCCACCCTTGGTTGCCCACACCATGTATACCGGATCGGACAGCATCATGTTCAACCCGAAATACTTGTCATCATAAGGACGCGGTTTTCCCCGCATTGTCCATGTATGAAGGTTGCTGAACCTTTTGGACTGCAGGAAGTATTCCGTTACCAGGCCCATGCGCTCGTACTCGTGCAACTCTTTCCAGATTCGGATCGCCTTGGGCGGAAACCACCGGTTCGAAAAAGAGACGACAAACAGTCCGCCCGGTTTCAATACCCTGGCCACGTCTGCAAACACATCAAAGGGTTTTACAAGGTATTCCACGGATACCGTACACAAGACCGCGTCGAACTGCCCATCGTCAAAGGGCAACGAAGGATTCGCGTTCAAGTCGTGAAGCACGCCTGCGGTTAACCGCGGATTCGCCTCCAGCTCGATACGGTTCATGCCCAATCCGGTCAATGAATCCAGTTCCAGTTCCGCCGGCAGGTGGGATTTCCAGCTGCTCATCAAATCGAGGACTTTCGATGCGGGACGAATCAATTGGCCGTACATTCCGGATATAACACCGATGGCCTCGTCATCCAGGTGATTGACGAGCCTGGGGCGCGTGTAGAATCCGCCATCATCCGACGCATCTGCGCGCGCAAAAGAATCATCCGAAAAAAAATCAGTCGGGCGTCCATTACATCGGACCTGCATTCCCGGACCATTGTGAATCAGATCCTGTAAAGCCATGCAGGATCCGCCCCGTTCCGAGGATTTTGATTTGATAAAATCGATAACAACATCGACCGATATGTCCCGGCCGGCAAGGGGGTGGTTCATGTCGGCATGAATTTGGTTTCCGTCCGATTGCACACATCGGAACGGTTCCCGGTTCACCCTGAACACACCCGTGACCCCTTTGAGCATTCCCCTGGGGTAGTATCTTCCATAACGTGTGGCCAGGTTCATGTCTTTATCGACCTGGTTGTTTTTCACTTTCAAGACAAGGGATTCATCAACGTCAGGCACCAGTTCTCCGGGTCTGAAATCATGCGAAATTTCGTCTTTCGGAGCTTTATCCAGCAATTTTTCGTAGAATGTTTCCGGGAAAATATCACGCCAGAAATTTACATTTTCAACATATCTGCACTCCGTATGTGAGCCGATGTCACTGTTCCAGGAAAACCGAAATTCCATGCCCGCCACTGAATTCTTAGTCGTTGTGCTCATGTCATTCATCCTTTATCAAGAGTCAAACCATCACCTTGGCCCGACAGGAAAAGCGCCATATCAACTTTGAAAAATACCAAAAACTTGGTATCATCCTGTCTTGTATTTTTGTTGTTTCTGTTTGACATATAAATTATGAATGAAATATAAATGTGCAATAAGAGAAAATAGTAAGTTTATCAGTAGGTAAAAACTACTATTATAGCTGGATGGAACGCATGCAGTTTGGAATTGCCGGAAAAGATGATTCAGAGTCCATATATCCTCCGATCGGGTCGTTTGACCGAAGGATTATCGATTCCCTGTCCGCCCAGATTGTGATCCTGGACAAAAGAGGTATTATTCTGGAGACCAACCGGGCCTGGCGGGAATTCGGCATGGAAAACGATTTTCCGGGAGATGTCGGCGGGCGGGGACTGAATTACCTCGATGTTTGCGATCAGGCCGTTGGAAAGGGCGCTACGGTTGCGAATCGGGCGGCCCGGGGTATTCGCTCCGTGATGACGGGCAAGTCCGGGGAGTTCACCATGGAATATCTTTGTGATACCCCGACTCAGAATCTGTGGTTTTACATGCGTGTTACGCGCATTGACGGCCCGGAGCCCCATTTCGTTGTGGTTTGCCATGAGAACGTTACGCCCCTCAAGCTTGCCGAGGAAATGATCCGGGAAAGGGAGCAGGAGCTGGCCTTAAAAACCCGCAACCTGGAAGAAGTCAACACGGCCCTCAGGGTGCTTGTGGAGCAACGGGAAAAGGACAAGCGGGAACTGGAGGAACGGGTGGTCTCGAACGTGCGCCAGCTTGTCACCCGGTATATCGAAAAAATGAAGGAGACCCACCTGAATGACCATCAGCGGACGCTCCTTGGCATCATCGAATCCCATCTGAAAGACGTGATATCCCCTTTTCTGCAAAAGGCCTCCGCCCTGAACATTCAACTGACCCCCGGGGAGATCCAGGTGGCGGCCCTGGTAAGGGAAGGGCTGACGACCAAGGAAATCGCCGCTACCCTGAACATTTCCGCTCACGCGGTCGATTTCCATCGGAAAAATATCCGAAGCAAACTGGGATTGAACCGAAAAAAAACAAATCTTCGCTCATACCTGATATCATTGGGTTAAGGCTCCCATGGATCCGGATACTGGGCTTTTCCCGGTGGCCATCTGGAGATGAATGAATCGATAGAAGCATGTGCCAGGCGTGAAGTTTTTGAGGAGACAGGAATTTCAATCCATAATATCCGTTATGCAACTTTCACAAACGACATATTTAAAGAAGAGAAGAAACACTACGTGACTTTATTTGTTGTTGCCGAATATCATGACGGCGATCTCCAGGTTAAGGAACCCGATAAATGTGAAAAATGGGATTGGTTTATTCGGGAAGAGTTTCCGGAAAATCTGTTTTTGTCCTTAAAAAATTTACTGGTGCAAGGATTCCACATTCTGAACTGATAGCGTGCCGCGTTGAGTGGCTGCCCGGAAAGTTTCTTTAAATGTCGCTCATCGTCTTCAACAAACTGGATACAATCGTTCGCGGAAAAAGCGTGCTCAGGGATATTTCCTGGGCGATCGAGCCCCGTCAGAACTGGGTGATCGTCGGGCCCAACGGGGCCGGCAAGACCTCGCTTTTGAATATCATTCTCGGCAGACTCTACTATCGGGGTGATTTTTTTATTGCAGCGGGATTGCGTGAACGCACACGCTATGTCTCCTTTGACCGGCATTCGGCCTTGATCCGCAAGGAAGCGGAAAAAGACCATGCCAGATATTTCAGCGGCCGCCTTGATGAAGGCCTTGTTACGCCGGCAAGCCTGCTGCGGGCCTCGGCCGAGGCAATCGGCAATCCGGACAGGGTTCGGCAGCTCGTTTCACTTCTCGGCATCCGCAGCATTCTAAACAGGGAAATCAGGCGGCTTTCCACCGGCGAAATGCGGAAACTGCTGATCGCCGATGCCTTGATTACACAGCCTGAACTGCTCATCCTGGATGAGCCCTATGATGGATTGGACGTAAAATCGGCCCGTTCATTGATTCGACTGACCGATCATTTGATGGCATCCGGCATTCAGGTGCTCCTGGTGACGCACCGGTTTGAAGAAATTCCGGCCCGTATCACCCATGCGCTGTGCTTAAAAAACGGCACGATCTTCAGGAAGGGTCCTGCCGGAATTCTTCGCGAAAAGCAGCTTGCCGCGGACCTCTACCCCGTCAAGAGCCCCCCGGCCCAATTTATGGAAGAGATCGCAGCGCCTGCCGGCACGGTTTTTGACGATGCGTCCCCCACCTTGATCAAGATGACGGATGTGAGCGTTGTCCATGGGAAGACCAAAATCCTGGATCACATCGACTGGCAGGTAAACAAGGGGGAAAACTGGTATATCGCGGGACCCAACGGCGCCGGAAAGTCCACATTGATCCGCTTGATCACGGCGGATGAGCCGCAGGCCTATGCGAACGAAATCCATCTGTTCGGCAGAAGACGGGGAACGGGGGAAAGCATCTGGGATATCAAGCAGAAGATCGGTCTGATTTCATCGGAATTTCAGATCCGGTACCGGGGAACAGGGGCGCCGATTACCGCATTTCAGGTTGTCCTGTCCGGCTTTTTCGATTCGGTCGGTCTTTTCCGAAATGCCACTGAAGTGCAGCGGCGGATCGCCGGGCAGTGGCTGCGGCGGGCGGCAATGGAAGAATACGGGGAGCGCGCCTTTGCCCGCCTGTCCTACGGAGAACAGCGCATGATCCTTATCGTTCGGGCCATGGTCAAATCTCCGGCCATGCTGATTCTCGATGAGCCCTTTGAAGGGCTTGACTATGCCAACCGGCGAATGCTTCTGGATATGATCGACGACATCGGGAAAAGCACGGACACCAGCATTATCTATGTGACGCACCAAAGGGACCGGCTCGATTGCATCACCCACAGATTCGAATTCGTACCCGAAGAAACCGGCGGGTACCGGGTCATAAAGCAGAAGATATAAATTGCATCAACGTGGGGTCGGACCGCCTGAGAGAACCGATTATTTCTTTACGGTTTTTTTTAAATGCAACCTATTTGATCGCACTGCCGTCATGCACATAAACAAGCAAAAAGACAGGCGATATTATCTGGCGTCATACGTTGCAGATGGCGAATCCGGGGTTTGTTGCCATCGGCCGATGCCACCCGGATTTTATCACCCGTTCCGTTATCAGGTGAAGGATACGACTGTCTTGACGGCCCGGTTCGCTGATTTGCGCATGTTGACTTCGATCATGTCCTGATACTGCGCCAGCGGAAATTTGTGTGTTACCATCTCGTGAAGGTGCACCCGGCCCTCGGCTGCAAACCGCAGGGCCGTCTCAAAGACATGTTCGCGCCGGCCGTCGACGAGATTGACGCCGTGCGCCTAGACCCCCTTGATCGTCTGGAGCTTCAGCCACAGCGGCGTCAGATCCAGTTTGACCTCGTCCCCGATGCCGACGACGCTCAGCGTCCCGCCGCCTGCCATGGTCCGCATTGCCGCCCGCAGCGTGTCCGTATGCCCGACACAGTCGAAGATCCTGGTGAAGCCGCCCATGAGGATGTTTTTCCCCAGGAGCGGTTTATAGGATTCGGCGTCCGTGACCTTCCGGGCGGCGCCGGGGATATCGCCGTCCGTCACGATATGGTCTGCGCCGGCCTTTACTGCCAGCTCTGCATGAAACCGCGATGGCTCGGCAACGGTGATGGAACAGGGGATTTCAAGCGCCCGGATCGACTGAACGATCAAATTGCCGATGACCCCGCCGCCGATGACGAGCACCTTGTCATCGGCTGTCGGCCTGTTATCCATGACGGCCTGAAGCGTTACGCCCAAAGGCTCCATCATGGCGGCTGTCTCGAGAGACATTCCGGCCGGAACCCCGTAGATCTGACTTTCATGCGCCACGAGATACGGGGCGAATCCGCCGCCCACGTCCTTACAGATTCCCGTGAACATCCCCGGGGCCAGGCGACCCTTGGCCGTGTTCTCACAGCTGCTGAACCGGCCGGCCCGGCAGCTCGGACAGGCCGGATCGATCCCCCGGGCCGTGCACGTCAGGCCGGGAGACAGTGTGACACGATCCCCGGCCCTGTGATCCGTCACCGTCTTGCCAATCTCGACGATCTCCCCGCAAAGCTCATGCCCGAGCACACAGGGAAAGGAGGTGAAAGGCGAGGCGGTAGGGGAATCCTTCAGGAAAATCAGACTCTGATCGGAGCCGCAGAACCCGCACATCAGGGTCCGCAGCTTCACCCAGTCCGGCCCCGGCAGGACCGGCTCCGGGATATCGACGTATTTGACCGTTGTCAGCGGCCCTTTGTAGAACAGGGAAGGGAAGAGGCTGCCCAGGGGTTTTAGAACAAGGAATTTTGCCGCGGATGCTGAAAATTGCAGTGCTTTCATGGAATCTCCGGTTCTGTGATCAAAATCCAATTGACGCACAAGGACATGCCCCTTTCCCCACATTGAAAAAGCAATGCCTTGTTCAGTAAGTTACTCCAGCTTGAGCGCCTGATAAAAGATCACCGACGCCGGGCTCATCACGGCAGGATCGGTGATCACGTTGACGCAGGCCGGTTTTCCGGATTCCAGGGCCCGTTTTATCGCCGGGATGATCTCCGCGTCCTTTGTGACGAATTCGCCGTGGCCGCCGAGGGCCTCCACCATTTTATCGTAGCGCCGAAGCGCCAGCTCCGTGCACTGGAGACGGTCCTTGCCGATCGACAGCTCCTGGCCGTGCTTGACCATGCCCCAGGCGCAGTCGTTGTTGATGACGCAGACAACGGGGATGTTGTGGCGGATCATGGTGTCGAACTCCATTGCATTGAACCCGAATGAGCCGTCGCCGTTCAGCAGTATCACCTTTTTGTCGGGGTGGGCGATCTTTGCGGCCATGGCAAAGGGAATGCCGGTGCCAAGGCACCCGAGCAGGCCGGAGGCGGTTCCCACCACGCCGGCCTTTAATTTCGATGTGAAATGCACGAGTCCGAAATAAACCGTATCGCCGCCGTCGGTCACATAATACGCATCATCGCCCACGACTTTTTGTATCTGGGCGGCCAGGCGTATGGGATGGATGGGATCCGAAGGCGTCTCCCGCGCCTTCAGCTCGGAATCGATGAACGCGGCCGATGCGGCGCGCAGCGTATTCAGCCAGGCGCTGTGATCGTTTTTCTTCACATGGGAAAGAAGCTGGTTCAGCACCGAGCTGACGTCTCCAACAAGCCCTGCGTCGGCCTGCCGGTTGCGGTCTATCTCGTGCGGGTCGATATCGATCCTGACGATCTTTGCCGTGGACGGAATTGCGGCCCCTGACTGCAGCAGCCAGTTGAGGCGAAGGCCCGCGATGACGATGAGATCTGCCTGAGCCAGCGTCACCATCATCCCGATGTTGCCGACATCCCAGATGGACTGCGGGTGGTTGTCTGCAAGCTCCCCCCGTCCGTAATTCATCAGAATAAAGGGGATTCCCGTCTTCTCGACAAACGCTTTAAGCGCATCCTGGCAGCAGCTGAATCCTACGCCGCTTCCGCCGAGAAACAGCGGCTGTCTGGCGCTGTTGATCAGATCGGCCGCCTGTTTCAGGTCGGCATCGTCAGGGTGCACCGTGTATTTGCGCGTGGGGTGGCTGGGAAGCGGCGCGTCCTCCTCGGGTATGCTGATGTTCAGAACATCGGGCGGCAGCTCGAGAAACACGGGCCCGGGCCTTCCCATGGTGGCGTATCTGAACGCCATGGAAAGATATTCGGGGATGCGCTTTGTCTCGTAACAGGTTGCGGCCCATTTCGTGACGGGCTTTACCATGTCGATCTGGTTCATCTCCTGAAGGGCGCCCCGGAGGTCCTCCTTAAGGGGGTGCTTTCCGCACAGTACCACCAGCGGGGCATTGTCGAGATACGCATTGGCGATTCCGGTGAGCGCATTGGTAAAGCCGGGACCGGCGGTTACAAGGCATACGCCCGTCTGCCGGGCATAGACCGACCATGCGTGGGCCGCCATTGCCGCCACCTGCTCGTGACGCACGTCGATGGCGCGGATCCGGTACTGCGTGAACCCGTCAAGTATCGCCTCGATGTGCCCGCCGGAGAGGGCGAACACCGTTTCAATGCCTTCGACTTCCTTCAGATACCGTGCGACAAGATGACCGCCTTTAATATCCATGAGAGACCTCCTTTGAGATGCTTTTGTATTTCGCGTAAACTGTCCCGATCAGGGGGGCAATTATCCCATCACCAGCTTCACGCCGTCGGTAAACCACTGAAGATAGGGGACCATGCCTTCAACGCGCACTTTTCCTTCAGCAGCCGCCCGGAAGGTGTCGGCATCGCCGGTTTTTGACGTCATCACCCTAAAGGCCGTACTGGCGTCGGCCCAGACGAGCGCAACGTCGCATGGATGATGCGTGCCGCTCACCGAGGAGAAAGCGCCCTTGTCGAAGACAAAGAGCCGGCCCCTTTTGCCGTCGGCCGTTTTAATAAGGACCCTGATCTGCATGATGCCCAGATGCTTTCTGTAGGCGATGTTCTTTTTTGCGGCGATGTTAAGTTTTTGTGCAAGAACAAAAAGAAGCAGTACAAACTTCATCAAAACCTCCCGGAGTGCCGTATGCGCCGGTTGCCGTGGCGCTGTCTATTGTTTCGAGTTCATTTACTGCCACTTCAATGCCGTCCCAGATGCCCAGAAGGAATCAGATCGATATCGCCGGTGAGGCGGGCTATGTGCATCATGAATTTGTTATGAAAGACAGGTATCCCCGCGAGCCTGCTCTCTATGATCTCGGAGATGATCCCGCAGGTCGAAACCGTATCCATGTAGGCGTACTTTGTCACGGCGCCCCCGACGGTTTTGATGACGCCGGATTGTATCACCCCGATCCCCGCCGCCTTCATCTGCTCGAGCTTCTTATCGAACCCCCTGACCATGGTGCCGATGTGGTGCAGGCCCCCGCCCTGTTTTTTCATGATATCTGAATAAATGCATTCCCTGTCTGTCAGCATCTGGATGAGCTCGATTTCCACGCCGCCGCTGAAGGCCAGGGCGATGTCCAGCTCGAGGGAAAAGGATTCCCCCTTGAAAGCGGCTTCGTTTGATGCAGTCTTCGACCGGAACCATGGTTTGATATTCAGGAATTTTGAATAATTGCGTACCGCCTTTCCGATGTCCGGCACCACGATGCCGATCTGGCTGACCTTCGAGAGTTTCACTCCCTTCGTGTTCTCCAGAGCGTCTATATTCAAGGAGCCCTCCATGATATTTTTACTTGTCAAGGGATATTACGCATCGAAAAAAAGGGGCTGGTGATGCCTTTGGGCCTTGCAGATTTCGCTCAAAAACCATGGATGACCATCATTGCTTGCGCTTCCAGTCTCCTGTAATTTTATTGCCGTGGCTCCATTGACCGGAAACGGTAATGACTCCGTCGCTGATGCGGCCGAGCAGGATCGCCTCTACAGGGCTGCCGGTCGGTGACCAGCCCGCCAGGTTCAACTTGACGGAGCCGTCGTCGGCGATGGTTCCATGAGCCGTTGCCGTCTGTTGTGATTTGCTGATCCAGCTGCCTTCGGCGATTCCGTTACGCACCTCCAGCATGACCCGCCAACAGGCCGGAGTATTGTCTCCGGGTCGGGTGAATAAGTTGCACAGCCGTCCGCCGTAGGTACCGTCGTGAGACGTCCCGGGCTTCGGCGCGTCTTTTGCGGCGGTGGCCGCCGCTTGCTGATTTGCAGCTGCCTGCTTTTCTGCCTCGATCCGCTTATATTCCTGCTCGAGCTGCGTGCGTTCCTCCTGGGCACGGCGCAACGCTTCGTCCGCGGCCTGTCGTTTGGCGGCCATCATCTTGCTGTAGCCGGCGACGTCGGCGCAAAGGATCGTTGCGAGCCGCCGCTCGATAGGCAGCACACTTTGTGGCGTGGATTCATCGGGCATGGTTTATTCCCGGATGCGAGTCGATGAATGGGTTTGGTTTTGATGGAAAAGATTTAACTTTTATTGGTTCTGACTATAGGGGGGCTGATATTGCTTGTCAAGGGCTATCCTGCCTTGACAGGCTATACCTCCACCCGGTTGCTGGAACACGCACATGAATGCTCATGATGATTCTGCCGTCCAACCCATGCCCTATCAAGATCAATTTTAGAATCAATACAGTAGAGGAAGTTAATAGTGCGATAATCTCTCTCCTTGAGTAAGGGACGCGCATTCAATTATTTATCAAATTATCGTCAAGACCTGAGGCCAGGTTCCTGGGACTGAAAGAAGAAGATCGGATAGTGGTCCGATGGGAAGGCAATATGGTGCGCCGCGCTATCACTAGTGGCGTATTGACCTGCGGAGTCTAAGACCCAGCGCATGTATGCAAACTTTTTGCACGGAAACCGCACCACAAGGTGCGGTAATCAAGGCCCCAATGCTCAATGCTTGCCTGACTCATATGCCCGTCAAAAACTGAAAATTGTTTAGAACCATAATAACGAATGAAATATCACAGCAAAGGAGACCATGATGAAACGGCTATCACTTATTTTTGCCATTTTTCTCGTGTTCTGCTCGCCTGCCGTGGGCCAAGGATCACAACAGCCTTCTGATTCTCACATTCGATGAGAACAATGACAAGAGGGGCTACATGGGTCTGACGAATCCATTGGTGGATCCCAAATCCTGTGTCGGCGCTGGCCGCGATTACGAGTACTGCATCGACTTGCAGAACCGCATTGTCACGATCTTTGCGGGGGCGCATATCAAACCAGGTGATTACACCGAGGGCAAAGGCATCACGCATGTCAACCTCCTGCGCACAATCGAGGCCATGTATGGGCTGTCCAAATCAGGCGCTCAGCAGCCCAACGCCGCTGGTGGCGGCATCACCGACAGCTACATTATCACGGACGTTTTTAAAACTGAACCGTAGTGGTGCGCCGCCTCATGAAAAACGGTCCCGGAATCATATGAAATCGCCAGGGACAGCTTGAAATGAAATCGAAGCCGGGTACGTATGCTTTAGTGCTGCGAAGTCCCAAGAGCGTTTGTGCGCAGATCGGGCGCTGGGGTCGACTCGATATTCGACCGGGATACTACATCTATGTGGGCAGAGCATTTGGCTGCAGTGACTGCAAGTGCAAAGCCCATTTGTTTTTCAGCCCCAGGGAGCCCGATCTGTCCGCATTCGCTGGAAAGGTTGATGCGGTGTGCTCTGGTTTCAGACGCAGGACTATATGCCGATCGATGCGATGATCCGGGAAATAAGGGCCTGCAGGGGAGAAGGAAACACGCCGGCCCATATCACGCCGAAAAGAATCACGGCAAAGGCAAGGCGCGCGGCAATGCCAAAGCCGCTGGTAACGGCCATGTCTTTTACGGGCTTCATGAACATGACGACGATTACCTTCAGATAGACATAAACGGACAGGATGGCCGCCACAACACCGATTACCGCCAGCACGGAATGCTGGGCCTGCACGACGGATTTGAGCACCATGAATTTGCCGATAAAACCGGCTGTCGGCGGCAGGCCGGCCAGGGAAAGCAGACAAATGGTGAGAAGCGCCGCCTGCCAGGGGTGGGAATATCCCAGGCCGCGGTAGCGTGCCAGCTCGTCCAGATCGCTCTCGGGCGAGGCGCAAAGCGCTTGCAATGGCGCCGAAAGCGCCAAGATCCATCAGGGCGTAGGCGGTGAAGTAAAAGATGACGGACAGGCCTCCATCCTCTCTTATGGCCAGCACGCCCATGATTGCATAGCCCATCTGGGCAACGGACGAGTAGGCCAGGAGGCGCTTTATTCGCGTCTGGGCCAGGGCCGTGATGCTTCCGATCAGAAGCGTTGCGGCGGCAAGCGTCCACAGTACCGGCACGGAGTGGGTCCAGAGCCAGTTCGAGCACAGCATCAGGATGCGAAGGAGCCCTGCAAAAACAGCGATTTTGGAGCCGGTGGTCAAAAATGCGGTTACCGGCGTTGGCGCTCCCTGATAGACATCCGGGGTCCACAGGTGGAAGGGAACCAGGGAAATCTTGAAACCGGCTGCCGTAATAATCAGGCCAAGGGACAGGAGCATTCCTGTCGGAGAGCCCATGTTTTTCAGGTCAGCCAGGCCGATGGGCATGTCGAGCGTTCCGGTCGATGCATAAAACATGGCAATGCCAAATGCCAGAAATCCGCCGGAAACCATTCCCATGATCAGGTATTTGAGGGCCGCCTCGTTTCCGGCCGGGTCATCGCGCCGCATGGCGATGAGAATATAAAACGCCAGGGAAAGCAGCTCAAAACCCAGGAAAAACACCATCCAGTGGGTAGCACCGGCCACCAGCGACATTCCCAGAACCGCAAGGATCATCAGCCCGTAGAATTCATCGCCGGCAACCTGCCGCAAACCGGCATGCTGATGGCTGAACAGCAGCGAGAAAAAGGCGACCAGACTGAAGAGCACATTGAAAAAGCGGGCATAGCTGCCGACATCCAGCATGTTGAAAAATGGCGTCCGGCCGCCGTCAATTATTAGCGCTGCCGCTGCTGCGGAAAGAACCGTGCCGATTGCCAGGGAAAATAGCAGGGGTTTTGGCTTGTTTTTTACAAAAGCGCCCACAGCGAAAATGGCGATGCCGCCGCCTGCCAGCAGGAGCTGAAAAAGAACGGATTTCCAGGATAATACGGTCATGGTTGATGATCTCGTAAAAAGTCGATATTCATGGGGCCAGTGTCAGCAGACCCTTTCCTGTGTTCAGTCCGGCCAGGGCCGTCCCGATGATTTCCAATGCCGGTCCCGGGTGCAGACCCAGCCAGAGCGCTCCCAGACAGAGCGGAATCAAAATGGCCAGCTCCCGGCGCGTGAGATCGGCGATCTCGGGCCTGGGTCCGGCTTTCCCCCAGAGGCTTTTCCGGAGCATCCGCAGGCCATACACCACTGTCCAGAGAAGGCCGATGAATCCGGCCGCAGCCGTTCAGGGCCGCTCCTTGAAGGTGCCGACCAGAATCAGAATCTCGCCCACAAAATTGTTAAGGCCCGGAAGCCCGAGCGAGGCCAGTGAAAAAAACAGAAAAAATCCGCTCCATACCGGTATGGTTTTCCACAGTCCGCCCAGATCCGAAAGTTGTCGCGTATGCAGACGCTCATCCAGCATGCCGATCAAGATAAAGAGCGCGGACGTGGTGATGCCGTGGTTGATCATCTGAATAAGGGAGCCGCTTAAGGTCGTTACATTCCATACGCCGAGCCCGACAACGATCAGCCCCATGTGGCTGATGCTCGAATAGGCCACCAGGCGTTTTAAATCCTCCTGGGCAAAGGCGATCCAGCCGGCATAGAACATTCCCGTCAATCCCAGGATCAGCAGCAGGGGCGTAAAAAACTGGGCCGCCATGGGAAAGAGCGGAAAGGCAAAGCGGAACAGGGCATACACCCCGGTCTTTAAAAGGAGTCCGGCCAGAATCACGCTTCCGGCCGTGGGCGCCTCGGTGTGCGCATCCGGAAGCCAGGTGTGCACCGGAATCAGCGGAATCTTGATGGCAAAGGCCAGGGCAAAGGCGCCAAAAAGCGTCAGTTCCAGGGGCAGGGGAAAAGAGGTCTGCATCAGTTGGGGCAGGGCAAAAGTGGTTTCTCCGGTCTGGCTTGCGTGCAGCAGGTGCAGGCTCAAAAGGGCCAGCAGCATCACAAGGCTTCCTGAAATGGTGAAGAGCGCAAACTTGACCGTGGCATAAATGCGTTGCTCATGCCCCCAGATGCCGATCAGAAAAAACATCGGTATCGCCTGGATCTCCCAGAACAGGTAAAAGAGAAACAGGTCCGTTGCCAGAAACACCCCAAGGACCCCGGTCAGCATGGCAAGCAGGAAAAAATGAAATGCTGGCCACATGGTCCGTGATTTCATTCCAGGAAACCAGAACAGCCAGCGCGCCGAGGAGTGTGGTCAGAAGGATCAGCATCAGGCTGATGCCGTCAAGCGCCAGGGTAAAGCGAATTCCCAGCGAATCCATCCAGGAAAAGTCTTCAACCCGCAGCCAGTTTGCTGAAAGTCCGGCGCTCTGTGGAGCTGTGTCCATGGCAAAAAGCGAGAGCACCAGAACAAGGTCTGCCAGCATCACCGTCAGCGCAAGCCGGCGGCACACCAGCTCGTTTTTCCGGCATGCCAGCGCGCCCAGCGCGCCTGCAAGCGGAAGAAAAACAATTATGCCAAGCAGGGATGAATTCATATCTGAAGATACCACCATGCCACGGTCAGGCCGCACAAAATCAGGGTGAATCCGGCAACCATCATGGAGACATACTGCGAGACCCTGCCCGTGGTCCAGAGCCGAAGACTTTCCGCCAATGCCAGAAAGGACCGGGCGCTTTGGTCCAGCCCCGCATCCACCCATCCCGCATCCACCTTCTGCCATAAAAACCCTGCCGTTGTCCGGAAGGGTGCGATGATCCGGTTCTGGAAGAACCGATCCAGATAAAAGCCGTTTAAAAACAGGGCATGCAGCTTCTTTTGAAATGATGCCTCTTCGCATTCACCCGGCCGGGTGCGGGCGCCGTAAAAAATCCAGGCAAAAATCACCATAATGATCGTAATAAGGGCCGCATCCAATCTGCATGGCGGATTCCAGTTTCGGGGATGCATGCAGTTCCGGCGCTGCTCCCGGAACCATCGCCAGGTAATGGGACAGCCACGCGTTTCCGGCCCAGTTGGCAGGAAGATTCAGGATTCCGGCAAAAACGGAAAAAAAAGCCAGCGGCCACAGGACCCGGATCATCAGATTCGGGACAGGTGACCGGGAGACTGGCGCCTGAACGTGGCCGCCATCTGCATGGGACTGTCCGAAAAACACGATAAAAAACAGCCGGAACGCATAAAGCGGCGTGATCACGGCGGCCATTGCCGCAACAGCCCACAAAACCTTGTAAACCGCCATGGGGCTGAAGGAATACGGCCAGAAGGATGCGGTCCTTGCTGAAAAAACCGGCTGTCAGGGGAAAGGCTCCCAGGCTGGCCGTTCCTGCCAGAAACAGCCAGAACAATTGCGGCATCCTTTGACGCAGCCCTTTCATCCGGAAAATGTCCTGTTCTTCGTGAAGCGCCTGAATGATGCAGCCAGCGGCAAGGAACAGGAGGGACTTGAAGAAGGCATGGGAAATCAGGTGAAACATGCTTCCCGACAGATCCCCGGCGCCCACGGCCAGAAACATGTACCCCACCTGGCTGATGGTGGAATAGGCCAGGATGCGTTTGATGTCTTTTTGAACCAGGGCCGCAAAAGCCCCGTAGCAGACGGTAACGACGCCGACAACGGCAATGACGGCCATGACGAACGCGGAAAGCTGAATGACGGGGAAAAACCGCATCAGCAGATAGACGCCGGCGGTGACCATGGTGGCGGCGTGAATAAGCGCCGATACCGGCGTGGGTCCGGCCATGGCATCCGGGAGCCAGACGGCAAGGGGAAGCTGCGCGGATTTTCCGATCGCAGCTGCGAGCAGCAGGAGCCCGATGATCCCGGCTGTCGAGGCGCCGAGGTTGGCTGCGCCGTCGTTGATGCCGGAAACGGAAAGATGGCCAAGGGTCACCCAGAGAAGCGCAATGGCGATGCCAAAGGCCACATCCCCCAGACGGGTGACGACAAATGCCTTGACGCCGGCGTTTGCGGCTTCGGGTTTTTCGTACCAGAAACCGATCAGGCCGTAGGAGCAAAGCCCCACCGTTTCCCATCCCAGGTACAGAAACACCAGGTTTCCCGCCGTGACAATCACCAGCATGGCGAAAACAAAGAGGTTCAGAAAGCAGAAATAGCGAGTCCAGCCTTCTTCGCGGCGCATGTAGGCCACCGAATAGAGGTGCACGATGCCGGAAACAAAAGTGACCATGAGCGCCATCACGGCAGCCAGGGGATCATAGTAAAGGTCTATATCCACCTGAAAAGACCCTGCGGCAAACCAATGTGCCAGGGTCAGGCTGTGGGTATTTTGTCCGGACAAGAAAAAAGCGGTCAGGGCCAGGGCGAAAGACGCCGTCACGGCAGTGCAGGCGATGGTTTCAACCGCACGCCGGGACAGGTACCGCCCGATCAGCGCCAGGATTAAAGCCCCCAGCAGGGGAAATGAGAGCATTAGAAAGAGTACCGGTTTCACGTTATCCCTTCAGCAGATTACAGCGATCGGCGTTGCTGGAGCCGGTCCGGCGCTGGATGCACACGATGAGCGCCAGGGCAACGGCGATTTCGGCTGCTGCGGCCGTCATCACAAACAATACCATGATCTGTCCGTTCATGTCCTGCCAGCGCATGGCGGCAGCGACAAATGCAATTCCCGCGGCGTTCAGCATGACTTCCACGCCGATCAGAATCATGAAGAGGTTTTTCCGGGTCATGGCGCAGGCCGCTCCCAACATAAAAAGCAGGATCGCCAGAGACAGCATGTGCGTAAAGGGTATGGTCATTGGGACTCCTTCGAATGGTCGTTCCGGCGTCCCAGGTAAAGCGCTCCGATCAGGGCGGCAAGAAGCAGCAGGGAAGCGATTTCAACCGGAAACCAGTATTCCTGAAACAGCATCCTGCCGAATTCCTGAGGCGTGCCCATCACGGCCGGCGGGCGCAGCCGGTTCCCGGAATGGGCAAAAACAAGGAGACCTGCCGCAAAGCTGCTGATCCCTGCAAGAATCATGGCCGGAAGCCATCTCTTTATGCGTGACGGCTTATCAAGGGGAGATGGCGTGTCTTTGACCATCATGACCACAAAGAGAAACAGCACCATGATTGCGCCGGCGTAGATGATGACTTCAAGAGCCGCCAGGAGCGGCGCGCCCAGAATGTAAAAAATCACCGCGGTTCCCATAAAGGAAATCACAAGATAACACACGGCATGAACCGCACTTTTCCGGGTGATGGCCAAACCGGTCGCGCAGATGACAACCGCCGCTGCAATATAAAAAATGATGTTAAATACAGTCATCGATATTCCTAAAAAACCCAGTCATCTGTTATCAGTCATCCATCTTCTGCACTCTGATTTCTTTACGGCATCAGAGTCCTGACATCCACGGGCGCATCCTCCCCGATATGGCTTCCCTTTGCGCCCACCATGGCAACGCCGGCATGGCGGTAAAAATTGTAATCGCTGTTTTTTCCGCCGTGATTGACCAGCAGGTCTTCTTTTTCATAAAGCAGCTTGAGGATATCCCGCTGGCAGGTTTCAAAATGCGGCGTGAGCTGAATGGCCAGGGTCGGGCAGGCCTCTTCGCAGAATCCGCAGTAAATGCAGCGGGCAAAATTAATCCGAAACCAGGCGGCGTGCCGCCTGCCGTCGCTGCGCTCGGCCGACTGCATGGAGATGCAGTTTACCGGACAGACCCCGGAGCACAGATAACAGGCCACGCACCGTTCATCCCCGTCCGGATCCCGCGTCAAAATGATGGTTGCGCGCGTGCGCTCCGGAAGCCGGCGCTTGAATTCCGGATAAGGCTCGGTGATGGGCTTTCGGAAAAGATGCCTCAGCGTCATGGCAAATCCGGAGAAAAGTCCGTGGGCGTCTTCGAATATCGAATGGAATAAGGGCTGTTTTTGTTTTTTCATGACTATTTTCCGAGCATCAACAGGACAGCTCCTGTGACAATGATATTTACCAGAGCCAGGGGTGTCAGAAACTTCCAGCCCAGGTCCATCAACTGATCGGAGCGAAAGCGCGGCAGGGTTCCCCGGACCCAGATCATGCCGAAGGCAACGGCGGCGATCTTGATCAGCAGCCAGATGATTCCGGGCAAAAACGGGCCATGCCACCCGCCCAGAAAAAACACGGCGGTCAATGCTCCCAGAGTCACCAAAGTGACATATTCGCCGAGAAAAAACAACCCGAACCTCAGTCCGCTGTATTCCGTGTGGTACCCTGCAATCAGTTCGTTTTCGGCTTCCGGCAGATCAAAAGGGATGCGTTTGATTTCCGCCATGGCGCTCACGAAAAAAATGGCAAAGGAAACCGGCTGCAAAAAAATGAACGGCGTGCTGGTCTGGGCAGCCACAATATCCACCAGGCTGAAGGAGCCGGTCATCATGACCACCGGAACCAGGGAAAGCCCCAGCGACAATTCGTAGCTGATCATCTGGCTGACGCCCCGGATAGCACCCAGAAGACTGTATTTGGAATTGGACGCCCATCCGCCGAGAGCCACCCCGTAAACCCCCAGGGATGAGAGCCCGAGAACTGCCAGAAGCCCCACATTCAGATCCGTAATCACGAGCGGAATCCGGTTTCCCCACAGGGTAAGACTGTCTCCAAAGGGCACCACCGCAAAAATGAGCATGGCGGCTGATGACGCGATTGCCGGCGCATAGCGGAAAATCACGCGATCCGCCCCCCGGGGAATGACATCTTCCTTGGTCATCATCTTGATCAGATCCGCGATCGGCTGCAGCAGCCCGAAGGGGCCGGCCCGGTTGGGGCCGATGCGGATCTGCATCCGGGCCAGAAGCTTTCTTTCGGCCAGCACCAGGTAGGCGGCTCCGAGCAGCAGGGCCAGCAATGCGATCCCGAGTTTGATGACCAGCAGCGTAAACCCCAATATCCACTGGGTTAGCATTTACAGCTCCTTCAAAAAAATATCCGCATTCGGTTCCGCTGCAATCCGGGACCACAGGTCATGAAAAGAGAAGACCGCGGAATGAGATGATGAAATGGCGGCCTCAAGTTCCGATAATATCTGCCAGGCAGCCTTGGCGCCTGCGCCGGGAATGTCGTTTCGAAACTCCCGCGGCGGATGGTTCCCGCCGGTCAGTTGCGACAGGGGCATGCCGTTGGCGTGAACCGGAGTTGCCCGTTGCAGCCGGCCTTCCTGATTGATGAAACTGGACAGGGTTTCAAAATGCGTCAGGGTGGGAATCGTTAGGTGCATCGGGGCAGCGCCTTCCACCGTGGCGGATGTCTGCCCGGTAAACGCAATCGTGCGATTCGCATGGTAATCCATCACAACCAGGCAGCTCAAGTTTTCCCAGGGCGTTTTTCACCCGTTCCGGATCCGGAAAATGATATAGAGGATCTGTTTCCACTAGAATCAGGGCCTTGATCTTTCCGTTTTCAATGGCGCCAA
>CAVPHN010000018.1:0-135578 GCA_963704205.1 uncultured delta proteobacterium | reverse complement strand
CGGCAGGAAAACAGCGCCGGCTGACCGCGATGCAGCCAGACGCATCAAATAAAAATGCCGCCCGACGCCTCGATCCGCTGGGCGTTGATCCAGCCGCATTCCGGCGAGAGCAGCGCGGCGATAACCCCGCCAATATCATCCGGCCGCCCCACGCGGCCCAGGGTGGTCTGGGGAAGCGATGAAGGCGTTGAGGTCCGGATTGTCGCGCACCGCTCCGCCGCCGAAATCGGTCTCGATAGCGCCCGGTGCTATAACGTTGACGGCTATACCGCGGCCGCCGAGCTCCTTGGCAAGGTACCGGGTCAGCACTTCAACGGCTCCTTTCATGCTGGCGTAGGCGGAATGGCCGGGGAGGGAGCGCGTCAGGCCTGACGAAACATTCAGAATCCTCCCGCCATCGGCCATCAGCGGTAACAGGGACTGCGTCAGGAAAAATACCCCTTTTAGATGAATATTCATCATCAGATCAAACTGCGCTTCGGTCGTTTCACCGAAAGGGGCACGAATACCGCTGCCGGCATTGTTTACCAGAAAGTCGAAGGTTGAGCGCTGCCAGTTCGTCGCCAATTCCACCTTCACCCGCTCGCTGAAAGCCCCGAAACGCGGCGCTGGTGCCGACGTCGAGCGGCAAGGCCACCCCTTTGCCGCCAAGACGCATGATTTCAGTTGCCACGGCATCGGCTTCCGCTTTCCTGCTGTGGTAGGTGAGAGAACATCCACGCCCCTTTCCGCAAGTTTGAGAGCTGCATTTTTGCCCAGACCGCGGCTGCCGCCGGTGATTATCGCGATTCTTCCATTCATGGCATATGCTCCTTTTTTGGGATCGGGTTTATAAAAAATGAATTTATGCGGCTTTCCCGCAGGATGTTCATGCCTGGTCTATATCTCTTGAATGAAAGGTCCTTCCCCCAACCGGTGTCATCGCCAGTGGATTTTAGGTGCCTGACGTTCGGAAGGCCGGTAGTAGCGCACATTTGCATAGCCGACCATCCCGGCACTGCGTACCAGACCGCCCCCTAACATTCCCTGATCAGAATGTAATAATTTCGTATCCGTTATCCCGGTATGCTGCCATGCCGGGATGGCCGGACATATCATCAAGAAGGGCCAGACCTTGCTCTTTTGCAGCCTCAAGGGTTCCCATTTTATTTGAACATGCCTTACAGGCCCCTTCAACCAGACCCGCCTCAAGATTCTTTTTCCACAATCCGTTCAGGGGATTTGCAGGTTTCACCAGCTCTGGAATCGGTTTGACCGAAGCCCCTTCAATGATGATTTTCACTTCATGTCCCTTGGATTTCATATCCAGCGCGTTCAAAAGTACATGGATGAAACACATCGGGTCTCCGTTGAACACAAACAGGGCGAACTTTTTCATGGGGTTACTCCTTTCACGGAATGCGACAAAAAACGTTCCGGCTGCGCGGCCCCGGGGGAAATGATATCGGATGTGTCGCAGGCGAAAATCTTGCCGTTCTTTACATCTTTGAGAAAAGGAACACTGAAAAAACCCGTCCCGGCACCGATATCAACCAATACAACCGGATCAGGCAGATGGATTTTATTCCAAATGAATTCTATGGGGATATCCAATAGTCTCTGAGGATTATTAAGTTTATCAAGTTTTTTCGGATCAAATTTTTTCTCATTCATGTCGAATTCCTATATTCGGAAAATAATTGAAAATCCTAAAAGGATCAACCCTGCATTTTCAAAGTCTGCTTGAAGGCTGGCGATGCCTTTTCCCATCACTGGCAGCTGTCAAGGATTCCTTGACAGCTGATTAAGAAATAACTCTGCCTTTTTAAAGCAGTTATTGATGTGCCATCTGATGTTTTGTTTGGTTTGTTCAAACAAGGATGCCGCCGCCCATGAATGGATCTGCGACTTCAATCCCTTTCAAACTGTTTGCCTGATAAAAGGATTCGTGAAGCTGTTTTTCGAGAAATTCGGAAAGCAATAACCCGCGGAACAACTTGGGTCTTCGGGCAAACCACTTGTGGACTGCGATAATCGGCCTGTAGTTCTGCGGCTGCTTTTCACGAAGTGAGAGGTCAGCTATGAACGGAATGTCGAAATTCTTTTCTATCTTGGATTTCGCTTGTTACGATTTCGGGTTAGCTTATTTATGCTGCCTAATCAGTGATCACAGAGCACTTGAATAAATATGTTAAGATATCAATAAGATATAACATACTAAAATAATTGAAAATAAAACTAGACTTTTTTGATAAACTAGTATATGAAGCCATATCAATAACTTATTGGAGGCTTCATCATGAAAGCGATACCACTACCACCGGTAGAAACTCAGGCCATCGGATTCGCCCCAATTCTGAAGTTCTTTTTTGAAGAATCGGGCGTACAAACAATTATCGACCAACACGTTCCACTTGACCCCAGAAGAAAAATATTGACCCACGGTCAGGCTTCGGTAGCCATGGTTACCGCCATATTATGCCAGGTATTCCAAATGTATCGACTGTGCCAGTTTGCTGAAAAATCACAGATTCTCAATATCATCTTCCCCGATATCGCATCCAAGGAGTATTTCGATGACAGGATGGCCGATACCCTGGATGTGATTTACGATTATGGTATCGGAAACCTTGAAATGCTCATCACCCGGCACATGATCAATCATTTTGATATTCGAACCACCGTTGCCCATAATGATACCACATCGGCATCAACGTTTGGAAACTGCGATAAGCATCCGGGTGAGGGCATCACGATCACCTATGGTTACAGCAAAAAGCATCGCCAAGACCTCAAGCAATTTGTCTGGTCATTGTCTGTCAGCAACGATGCAGCCTTTCCCTTGTACCAACAAGCTTACAGCGGAAACACCGCCGATGTGAGCACTTATGTGGAACAATGGCAGCATCTGATTGATCTTCTGGATGACCGCGGTTTTCTGTATGTGGGTGACTGCAAACTGGCATCCATCGATAACATGGCCCACATCCATGACAATCAGGGGTTCTTTCTGACACCAGCGCCCATGTATTCAACTTATGAAAAGGTTTTTGAAAATGCGCTGCAAAATCACACCGAGGAAACACTCATCCCTTACAAGGAGCGTTTCAACCGGGGTTTTGAGACTCCATTGACGATTGCTCATAATGACAAAGAGTATCCGTTTCGAATGATCATTCTTTTTGATCACGGCCTTTGCTTCCGAACCCGGCAAACGCTCAATCGGCATGTTGAAAAGACCCGAAAGCAGTTCGATGACCTGGCGTCAAAACTGGGCACCTATCATCTGAAAACCCATGAAGGCATCGAAAAAGCCTGCCAAGGCATTCTGAGGAAAAACAAATCTCAGAATTTTTTCGACTTTGAAATCCACAACGAGCCCGTCATCACCTTCAAAAACAAACGCCGAGGCCGGGCTTCAAAAAATGGAGATGAAAAAGTTGCCGTCACAACGAATCATTTCTCTGTCAAGCTGATCTTCCATCAAGAGCACTTCGATAAGGCGCTTGGGCGATGCGGTTATTATCCGCTGATTACCAACAAAAACGACATCTCACTAGAAGAAGCCATGCAGTCTCACAAAGACCAGTACAAAAATGAGCACACCAATCGCAGAGCCAAAAGCAGCTTGAATCTTGAACCAATTTATCTGCAAACACCCAAAAGAATTGAAGCCTTGCTCTTTTTGTTTAAGATTGCTCTGCAAGTGGCGGTACTGATTGAACGCAGTGCTCGAGAAAAGATAAAATCCAGAGACAAAGGCCTCGATAATTTCATGCCCAACCGTAAAAACGTAAAAAATCCAACCACAGAAAATCTTCTGGCCGAGTTCAAGGATATTGTCAAAGGAATCATCGAACTGCCTTCGGGAGAAACATTCGGGTTTATATCCAAACTGACGGATATCCAAAAAGACATCCTGGCGGTTTTGGGTATCCCCCAAAATTATTTCAACTACGCCTTTCTGTTTAATTCAACCTGATGGCAAATTGAAACTGGCAAGAGTTGGCAACCGAACTCAGGTTGCAGAAAATAAAAATTTTCAAAAATCAAAGAGCGAAATCCAAGATGGAGAATCGTTTTTGTATATATTGAGCGCCCCCGGTTGAAAGACGGGTTTGAGTAGGCAAAATAGGCGAGTATTGGGTGTAAATCCCGCTCCTTGTACTTAGGAGCAATCACGAACTTTTTCTCCTCTTCCTTTTCGATCTGAGACACGAGATTGGCCGAGACTTCTGCTTGACGCTCTTTGAGAAAAAACCTGGCAGGTCTTTTGCCAACCTTGATGAATTTGGATTCTGAGTTGTCCCGGACATCAACGTACAATTGTGCACCCAGGCTCTGCCAAGGTGTTTTTCCAGAGGTCTTGATTTTCAAGGTTAGGCCGGACGCCTTGGCCAACTCCCATATTTCCTGATATGTTAACGGATGCTTTGCTGTTTTCAATACTTCTGATGCCAAATATAGAAACGAATATGCCATTCGTCAGTCTCCTTGAATCATCGGTCTTGTCTCAATCATCATCAAACAAGGTGTTATCTCGTTTCAATATATCTTCTGGTTTTGCATGTTATTCGGAAGGATAACGTGTTTCTTTTGCTTCCTTGTTTAATTAACTGATATCCGCCACCAATCCGGCACTGTATGAAAAGCTTTGTGTTTTCCGCTTCAATCATGGATACGTTCAGCATTGCCATGCTGTTGTTTCCTTATTGGTTGGATTCATTTGTCAATATCACCTCCGGCAAACTTTGCCAATAGAAAGCATGGGTGATTGCCTGTCCGTCAACTTTGCCCCCGATAGACACCACAGAGTGTTTCGTTTCGAAACACTCTTCTAATATCCTGAAATTAAGATCTATTTAACATCATTTGCTTGGTTTTGATCAATAAATGAATTGAATTCTGTTTCTTAATGTAACATATCCATTATATAAAATACCAGCCTTAAATTGATATTATCTTTATTAACAAATAGTTAAATAAATATTTCACGTATCGGCACAACCGTTGCACAGGCAATAAAACAAGGATTCATCAGCGTTTTATCCATAGGGAATCATGGCCCACTTTTTTTAATCCGAGGCAAGCTTTTTCGTCAAAGCAAGCCTCAATGAACGGGGGAGGTTATCGCATGAAAAGAAAACAATGTCTGTTTCTTTGCTGGGTTCCAGTGCTGTTATGTCTGCTTCTGATCGGCCCGGCTGCTGCCCTGGCGGCTGAGCCCATCGTCATCGGCGTGCCCACGTCCACCGGATTTCTGGAAGGCAAGGAGGCGCTTAAAGCCGTGGAACTGGCTGTGTCGGAAATCAACAGCGCGGGGGGCGTGACCGTCGGTGCGGAAAAAAGACCGTTTAAAGTCGAATCCATCGACATCCGCGATGCGGCGCCGGGGGTGCCGGTACCGGAGGCGCTGCTGGGAATCGAAAAGCTTATCCTTGAAAAAAAACCGGTCGCCCTGCTGGTAGGCCCTTTCCGTTCCGAAGCGCTGATGGCCGGCATGGACATCATTGCCAAATACAAGGTGCCGCTTTTGGGCGCCATTGCCATGACGCCGGCATCGGAAGAAAAGGTGAAGCAGGACCCGGAAAAGTATAAATACATCTTCCGCCTGGCCCTGAATGCCAAATACCTGGTGAAATACCTTGCCGGCACCATGGGCTTTATCAATGCGGAATACGGTTTCAACAAGGTTTATATCATGAACCAGGATGTGGACTGGGCGCGCAAGACCGCTGAAATCATCGGCGACGTCTATTTCAAGAAAGCCGGCTGGACCATTGTCGGGCAGGAGAGCTATCCCACCGGAACCTCGGATTTTTCATCCACCCTGATGAAGGTCAAGGCCTCCGGCGCCCAGGTGATTCTGCCGATCTTTGACATGCCCCAAAGCGGCATCCTGGTGAAACAATGGAATGCCATGAAGGTGCCGAGCATGATGGCCGGTTTCATTTCGCCCCTGGCCGGACCGGGTGCCTGGAAAACCTTTGACGGAAAAATCGCCGGGGCCATCAACTGCATTTTCGAAATGGGCAGCGCCATCGGCTCTCCCAAAGTTCCCAAATCCGTGGCGTTTCAAGAGGCTTATGCCAAAAAATTCGGTTCCCCGCTTGAGGCGGGACACGGGCCGGGACCGGCATACGACTCGGTCTATATCCTGGCCGATGCCATTGAGCGCGCAGGCAGCACCGATGCGGACGCCATTGTGGCGGAACTGGTCAAAACCGACCGGATGGGAGTGCTCGGCCGGGTGAAATTCGATGCGGGCCATCAGGCGATTTACGACATGAACCCGGAAGAATCCGCGGTTGCCGCCATCTTTCAGTGGACAGCCGAAGGCAAGCGCCGGATCGTGTTTCCCACAAGTCTGGCCGAGGGGAAAATTCAACTGCCGGTCGGACTGAAGTCAGCCAAATAACCTTGATGGCTTTGTAAAAAGTTTGGAGAAATATCGATGCTTACCGGAACCATCATTTACGCCATCATCAACAGCGCGATTCTTGCGCTCACCGCCATCGGTTTCAATCTGACTTTCGGGATCAGCGGGGTGGCCAATTTTGCCTACGGCGCCTTTTACGTGATGGCGGCTTACGGGGTCTGGATGCTCATCCATATGGCCCACCTGCCCTATCCCCTGGCCGTGCTGATTTCCATCAGCCTGACCACCCTGGCGGGCGCCCTGATGTACCGCTTTGTGATCATCCGCATCAAGGGCCAGACGCTTTCCGAGGTCATTGCCACCTTCGGTATCGGACTGGCCGTGCTGGAGCTGTTCCGGTATTTCGGTTTTGTCGGATTTGAATACACCCTGCCCGTCTTTATTGATCAAAGCTTCATGATCGGGGAGGCTTACGTGGATGCCCAGCGCCTGGTGATCGTGGGATTCGCCGTGGCGCTGATCATCGCCCTGTGGCTGTTCACCCATTTTACCCACCTGGGGCTGGCTTTCCGGGGAATTGCGCAGGATGAGCGCACTTCGCTGACATTCGGCATGGACCCGGACCGCATCGCACTGATGGCGGTTGCTTTCGGAGCGGGGTTTGCCGCCATTGCCGCCACCGTGATTGTTCCCCTGGGCAGCATCTCGCCGGAGGAAGGCTATGATGTATTGATAAAAGCCCTGGCCGTATGCATCATCGGCGGCCTTGGCAGCAGCGGGGGCGTCATCATCGCAAGCGTTATGATCGGTTTTGCGGAACGCTTTACGGATTCGTATATCGGCTCGCACTGGACCATGATCGTCAGCCTGGCGGCGCTTCTGCTGGTTCTGGTCATCAAACCGTCCGGCATTTTCGGCAAGCAGAAAGAACTGGAAGAAAGGATTTAAGACTGTGAAAACGCGCAAAGAGCGGATTGATCGGGGCATCAAGGCAAGGTCTCAGGATATTTTTGCCCTCTGTTCCTGGCGGGAAATGCTGTATCTGGCCGGGCCCCGCCTGCTGCCGGTCGTCGTGTGCCTGGCCCTTCCCCTTGTCCTGAGTGTTTACTGGCAAAAAGTCCTGCTCTCCGTTGCGGTCTTCGCCATGCTGGCCATATCCTGGGATATTCTGGCCCAAAGCGGCATGATTTCCCTGGGCCAGGCCCTGTTCTTCGGGACCGGCGCGTACTGCAGCGGGATCATGAATCATTACTGGGGAATTTCTCCGCTGATCACCCTGCCGCTGGCAGCGCTCTTTGGCGGGCTGATCAGCACCGTGCTGCTGCTGCCGGTGTTAAGGCTCCGGGGGGTGTATTTTTCCATGGTGACCCTGATCATCCCCCTGATGCTGGTGCGGGTGATCGAGGCCACGAAAATATTCGGCGGCACCGAAGGCTTAAGCGGCATGGACCCGCTGCCGTCGGCCGGGTTTGAGACCTATCTCATCATCATCGTCTTTCTGGCGGTGCTCTTTGGATTCCGGCGCCTCATGGACTCGGACTACGGCCTGGTGTTAAAGGGCATCTGCGACAATGACCGCTCGGTGATCAATGCCGGCATCAATATCTACTGGTTCAAGGCCCAGGCCCTGTTTATCGCGGCCAGCATCGGCGCGTTCGCCGGCGCCTTCATGACCCATGTCTACATGTTTGTGGGCATGCCGGTCTTTGCGCTGGACTACTCCATCCTTCCCATTGCCGCCGCCGTGGTGGGGGGTCCGGGAACCCTGGCCGGAGCAGCGGTCGGCGCATTCATTCTGGTGCCGCTCTCCGAATTGCTGCGGGGCATCGGGGGGCTTCGGATCGTGTTTTACGGGGTGTTTCTGGTGGTATGCATCGTTGCGCTGCCCGAAGGCATTTTTCACTATATGGTGCGAAAATATCAGCAGTTCGAACGCTGGGTCGAGGTGGAAAAATGAGCACAGGCCGCTTCTTGAAACCGTCCGTCTCTCCAAATCATTCGGCGGGGTCCAGGCCCTGCTGGATGTGTCTTTCTCCATCATGCCGGGAGAGCTGCTGGGCGTGATCGGCCCCAACGGCTCGGGCAAGACGACCCTGGTGAATCTGATCACCCGGTTTGTCAAACCCAGTTCCGGAAAAGTCCTGTACAAGGGCAGCCCCATCCACCATCTGCCCCCGTACCAGATCGTCCGGCTCGGCATTGCCAGAACCTTTCAGATGGTCCGGCCGTTTTATCAATTGCCGGCTTTTAAAAACATGATCATTCCGCTGTATTCGCCCCGGGCCAAGGGACTGGTGGGCGGCCGCTACGGGGACCGGGACGCCATGGCCCTGGACCTTCTGGAGGAAGTGGGTTTCGAGCGCGATTCATCTGTCGCCTACAAACCCGCCGGCGCCCTGCCCCAGGGGTATCTGAAACGGCTGGAACTGGCAAAGGCCATTGCGCTGCAGCCGGATCTGGTGATTCTGGATGAGCTGTTTTCGGGCCTGAGCCTGGCCGAGGTGGCCAGCATCGTACCCATTATCGAAAAGATGCGCATCCAGGGAAAAACCATTATCATGATCGAGCACCGCCTGCGGGAGCTTTTCCGGATCGCGGACCGGGTGATTGTCATGAACTACGGCTGCAAGATCGCCGACGGCCCCCCTGACGCGGTCATGGAAGATGACGCGGTCAAGTGCGCCTATCTGGGCAGTGAACGCACTGAAGGAGACTGACACATGCTGGAAGCGGAAAATTTAATGGTTTTTTTCGAAAACGCCCTGGCCCTGAACGGGTTCAGCATGCAGGTGGAGCCGGGCGAAATCATCGGCGTGATCGGCTCCAACAGCGCCGGCAAGACCACGCTGATGAACACCCTGTCCGGGCTCATCATCGACATGCGGATCAAGGAAAAACGAAAGGGCGGAGAGCGCATCAGCGTTTACGGCCGGGTTCTTTATAAGGGAAAGGACATCAGCGATTATCCGCCCGACCAGCGGGTCAAAATGGGCATTGTGCTGTCCCGGGAGCGCCATCCCATTTTCCCGGAAAGCAGTGTTGCGGAAAACTTCCAGATTGCCGGGTATTTGCGCAAACGCGCCGAAATCAACCAGGTCAAGAAATACGTCTATACGCTTTTCCCGACCCTGGAAAGCCTGCGGAAACGAAAAGCCGGATTTTTAAGCGGCGGAGAGCAGCAGATGCTGGCCATCGGCATGGCGCTGGTGGTAAGGCCCGAACTGCTGCTGCTGGACGAGCCGCTTCTGGGCCTGAGCCCCCTGATGCAGAAAGCCGTGATGGATGCCATTCTGGATCTCAATAAACGAGAAGGGATCACGGTGATCCTGAGCGAGCAGTTCGCCCGGCCGGTCCTTCCGGTGATCAACAGGGGATACGTGGTGGAAAACGGGATGCTCACCCTTACCGGAACCGGAAAAGAGCTGATGAACAATCCGGAAATCAAAGCCGCCTACTTCGGGGTCTAAGCTTATGCCAAACACATCATTTCACAATATCTATCAAGCCTTTGAAGCCGCCTCCCGGCAGTCGCGGCAACCATACGGCCGTCATTTATCTGGGGACCCGCTACAGCTATGACACGGTCCGGGAAATGGCCGGACAGTTTGCCGCGGCCCTCCTGGACCTGGGCGTAGCCCCCGGCGAGCGGGTGATGATCTATCTGCCCAATTCCATCCAGTGGGTCGTCTCCTGGCTGGGCATTCAGCGGGCCGGTGCCGTCTGCGTTCCCATCACCCCCATTTACACGCCCAGCGATTTAAGCTACATCGCCCGCGACAGCGACTGCGCCACCATTGTCTGCGCGGACACCAATTTCGGGTATGTGAAGCGGGTGCTGACCGAAACCGGGATCAAACGGGTCATCGTTGCCAGAATGGCCGATCTGCTGCCCTGGTGGAAGCGCGGGTTCGGGCATCTCTTTGACATCATCCCCAAGGGAAAAACAGCGACCGGCAAGGATGTCTTTCCCATAAAACAGCTTCTGGACAGCCATAAAGGCGCCCGTCTGCCCGATGTGGCGGCGGACGGGCAGGCCCTGGCCGAAATTCTCTACACCGGCGGCACCACCCGGCATCCCAAGGGGGTACCGATGAGCCACGATCTGTTCCTCACCTCGGCCCTGGAGCAGATCCGGACCAGCGAGCCGCTCATTCCCGTTGCGGAAAACGTGATCCTGGGAAACGCCCCCCTGTTTCACATCCTGGGCCAGACGTGCAGCCTGGCCACCCTGCTGGTCGGAGGCGCCCTTCTGGTTCAGCCCAAGATCAACCTGGATGCCGCCTTTGACGCCATTTACCGGTTTCAGGTCCGATCCATGATCGGGGTTCCCACCCTCTATCGCATGATGCTGGAGCACGACCGGCTGGATCAGTATGACTTAAGCTCCGTAAAATACTGGTACAGCGCCGGCGACGTGCTGCCGGTGGAAGTCGGCAGGCGATGGAAAGAGCGGTTCGGAACGCCGATTTTTCAAGGCTACGGGGCCACCGAGACCTGCGGCGGGGTTGCCATGTGCCCGACCGACATCGACAATCCGCCCAAGAGCGTGGGCCGCATCGTGGCCTCCAAAACGGTCCGCATCGTCAATCCGGCCTTTCTGGAGCCGGTCCCAACGGGTGAACCCGGAGAGCTCATCGTCTCTTCAGACCACATGGTCAGCGCCTATATCAACAAGCCCGAAGAAACCGCCGCTGCGTTTATAACCCTGGAGGGCCGCCTCTGGTACCGCACGGCCGATATCATGAGCATGGATGCGGACGGCAATCTCTATTTCGTGGACCGCACCATGGACACCATCAAGCACAAGGGCTACCGGGTGTCGGCATCCGAGATCGAGGCGGTCCTTCAGGAGCATCCGGCGGTTGTCAGCACCTGCGTTGTCGGCATTCCGGATGAAAAAGTAGGCGAGCGCATCAAGGCCTATGTGGTGCTCAAGGCGGACATCAAGGGAATTACCGGGTATGATCTGATAAAATGGTGCCGAAAATCCATGGTCAGCTACAAAGTCCCCCAGTACATCGAGTTTCGGGACATGCTGCCCAAATCCAAGGTCGGAAAGCTGCTGCGCCGGGAAATCCGGGATGAGGAAAAGCGGCGGAGTGAAGCGTGAGAGGATAAGGCGGAAACATTGCCCGACTGATTAGCCGATCAGAGCTCGATCACGGATGTTGAGTCTACAATGATGCCTTTCTTGCCTCCTCCTCTCTTAGCACTCTGCGCAGAATTTTGCCGGTTGCACTTTTGGGCACCTCGGTGCGAAACGCTATCGCTCTTGGGTACTTATAGGCGGCCATTTTTTCTTTGGCCCAATTGATGAGGTCTTCTTCTGTAATTTTGTCTGCATAATCCGGGTTCAGGACAATGAAAGCCTTGACAGATTCTCCCCTTCTGGGGTCCGGAATGGGGATGCAGACAGCCTGTTTAACTGCGGGATGCCGCATCATGAATGCCTCTACCTCCTCGGGAGATATGGCATATCCCGAAGACTTAATCATCTCCTTTTTGCGCCCGAGAAAGTACATATAGCCGTCTTCGTCAAATTTGCCCATGTCACCCGTATAGAGACGTCCGTTTCGAAGCGCTTCCCGGGTGGCTTCTTCCCTGTCCCAGTAGCCTTTGAAAACGGCCGGGCTGCTAACGGTTATCTCTCCGACCTTGCCGGGTTCAAGCTCCTGGTCCGGGTCATCAAAATCCACAATCCTGATGTCGGTCCCATCATGGGGAATGCCCACGCTTCCAATTCGGGGTTTGTCCAGGGGACTGAAGGTGTCCCCGGTGTGGGTTTCACTAAGACCGTACGCGGCTTCCACAATGACCCCGCCTTTTGTGATCTTCCCCCATCTTTCGGCCACATCGTCCGTGAGGAAAATGCCGAAGCTGGTGGCCAGGGTTATGCGCATTGAAGACAAGTCGTAAGATGCGATTTGCGGCACATTCATGACATCCACATTCATTGAAACAGTGCCGTACATTTTTGTGCATTCGAGGTTGCTGATAGCTTCGGCCATGGCAAGGGGATCGAAACGGGTCATCATTACCATGGTGCACCCGATATACAGCGGCGCGGTCAAGCCCCACAACATTCCCGCAATATGATACGTGGGCATTGCCGTCAGCATAAGATCGTCAGGTCGATACTTATAAACCGTGGCCTGGGCGGCTGATTTATAAAGCTGATTTCCATGCGTCAGCATTGCCCCTTTGGGAAGGCCTGTTGTCCCGCTGGTGAACTGCAGCAGGCAAACGTCATCCACGGTAACATCCGGGGACTTGAACCGGCCGAATTCCTGTCGAATAATATCAAGCAGTTCGATAGTATGAGGGAAATGGACCCTTGGGGCTTTCATGGTTTCATGAATACGGTACGAAGGTGCTTCAGGCAGGAAGTCGGCAAATCCGGTTACGATGATTCTGTCGAACTTGCACTTGGCATCGGCTTCTTCAACATTCGGGAACAATTCGTCCTGACAGACGATGGTTTTGGTTCCGGTTTGAGCAATCTCTTCCTCAAGTTCCCATGCCTTGAACATGGGGCCGCACGGCACAACGATAGCCCCCGCCTTATGCGCTCCGATCTGGCAGATGGAATACTGGGGGCAGTTTTGCATGTATATTGCCACCCGGTCGCCTTTCCGGACGCCCTCGCGTGACAAATAAGCGGCAAAACTGTCGGTCAGCCTATCGAATTCAGCATAGGAGATTTTGAGTCCGTAATAGTTGATGGCGGTCTTATCGGGCCAGGTTACGGCATGAACACGTAAATATTCGAACAAAGGCTTGCGGCCCTGAAGATACGCTATTTCCAGGGGCACGTCCGATGGCCAATTTTTAAGCCAAATCTTTTCCATCTTTTTGTACCTCCGCCTTTATCAGTGGGTTGATTGTTATAAGGCAGTTGAGCGGCCACTTTGAACGGCACAAATTGGAAAGGATACACGCGCCTTTCAGTCGGCAGAAACATACGGCAGAGAAAATTGAGAAAAAGAAAAACAGCGGGCCAAGGCGTGATATTTTTTGTGGTAACCAACCGATTGTGTGGCTGTTACATGACCGACAATGGGGCGGCCGGTGGGCCGCCCCATTGTCAGGATTGAACCGTTTTTTCAGATTAACGGATTACAGGGCAATACGGGCGTCAACGGCAATGATCCGGTCCGGAAAAAGCCATGACCGGGTTCAGGTCCATTTCCTGGATTGCGGGAAAGTCAGTTACCAGTTGAGACAGGCGAAGAATCACATCAATCACTCCCGGCTGATCGATGCCCGCCTCACCCCTTACACCTGTCAGCAGGGCCGCTGCTTTAAGAGACGAGATCATCTCGCCGGCCTCGACTTCGGTAACCGGCGAAATTTTAAATGTGACGTCTTTTAAAATTTCAACATAGATCCCCCCCAGCCCGAACATGATCAGATGCCCGAGTCCTTTTTCAGCCTTGGCGCCGATAATCAATTCCTTGCCGCCCGGCTGAAATTTCTGGACCAAAAACTTCAGATCGGATGCGCCGATTTTGGCCGCCATATTGGATGCCGCCTCCCGCACCGCTTTGCCGGTCTGCAGGTTGACGGCAACGCCACCGACATCGCTTTTGTGAATGACAGATGCGGCATCGGCCTTGATCACGACCGGATACCCGATGGCATCTGCCGCAGCCTCTGCATCAGCTGCCGAATCGGCCATTTTCCATGCCGCGCAGGGAATCCGGTATGCTTCCAGTATCGAATAAACATCGCCGGCTGACAGCATGTCGGAGCCCGCATCGGCTGCTTTTTTCAAAATTGCCTCAACACGGGACGCATCCACGTCGGAGAACTGTTTTACCTTGCCGATGTCCCGCGACCGCAAGGCCCCGTATCGGCTTAACGCAGCCAGCGCCCGCGCCGCCGTACTGGGAAAACTGTAGCAGGGAACGCCGCCGGATTTGAGGATATCCACAGTCCCCACCCACTGCCGGGGATCTGTCATGAGATTGCAGACAATGGGCTTTTTCCGCTGTTTGTTCACTTCAGCGATCTGAAGGGCAACTTTTTCCGTATCCACAAAAAACGGGGTGACGAAATTGATATAAAGGCTGTCGATCTGATCTTCAGCCATCATGACATCCATCGCAGCCCGGAAATGGCCGGCATCGGCCGTCGCCAATACATCCACCGGATTGCTGAACGCGGCTTCCGCAAACAGTTTGCCCTTGAGCTCCGCCATGGCTTTTTCAGACAGCGTCGGGATCTGCATCCCCGCGTCCACCAGAACATCGGTTGCAATCACCGCAGGTCCGCCCGTATTGGTGATGATCCCCACCCGGTTTCCTGCGGGGATGGACTGTGCGGCAAACGCCGCAGCCGCCTGGCACAGCTCTCCCTCATCGCGGAACGTCAGGATGCCCAGTTTTTCAAAAATCAGCTCGATCGCAATATCTGTTTTGGCCAGCCCGCCCGTATGAGACGAGGATGCCTTGGCGCCTTCGGCGGTTCTGCCGGCCTTCATGGCCAGTATGGTTTTTTTGGCGTTGACTTTTCTGGCCACATCCATGAAGGCTTTGGGATCGGACAGGCTTTCCACGTAGAGCGCAATCACCCGGGTTCCCTCGTCATCACCCAGATATTCCAGGATTTCCGTAATGGATATATCGCTGGCATTGCCATTGGAGGCATAAATCCGCGTGCCGATGCCCATCTGCGAAAATCCCTGATGAATCAGCTCGCCGACGCCGCCGCTCTGAGCCACAACCGAAATGAATCCGGGTTCGGGTTTGGTGAAGGTAAAATTGCAATAGGCCTTAAGCGCCGGGTCCGTATTGATGATGCCCTGGCAGTTGGGCCCCAGAATGCGAATGCCGTATTTTTTGGCCCGCTCCAGAAAATCCTTCTGAAGGGCCGCGCCTTCGGGACCGATTTCCGTAAATCCGGCGGAATTGATAATAATGGCCTTGATCCCTTTTTTCCCGCAGTCCTCCACCGCGCTGGGTACAAATTTTCCGGCAATGACCATGTGGGCCAGATCGATTTCGCCGGGAACGTCGAATATGGACGGATATGCCTTGACGCCCCGGATTTCATCGGCCTTGGGATTGATGGGGTAAATGGCCCCGGTGTATCCGAAATCGATCAGGTTTTTGATGATGCGGTTTCCAATTGAGAGCTCTTTGGCGGATGCACCGATCACGGCAACCGATTTGGGTCTGAATAAGGCTTCAAGCATATCATTTCTCCTCGAGTTGTTCGATAAATGCCTCGACATTGGTTTTTGTCTGTTCATCGGAAACCAGCCGAAGATCGTTCAAGTCCCCGTTGATGGTCAGGCTGGGAACGCCGGTCAGGGCCTCCAGCCGCTGCGGCATGCCATAGCGGCAGTTGGAATTGTTGGGGCAGGTTTTGGCGTCGTGGTAGATGATGCCGTCCACCTTGAAAAACTCGATCATGCGCCGGATATAGTCTTCCTTGGCGTCATCGGCCCGGACGATGAAAAGCTCGGTATAGGCCCTTGCCATGCTGTTAAAGGGATCTTGCGGATCAAAGGCTGAAAATATCCAGCTGTTGCAGTAGGTTGAAGCCAGAACATTCACGCCGGCTCTGGCAAACAGATCGGAATGGTCCCGAAGCCTTCCCCACATGGGCATGCCGTCCCAGTACAGCCGGAAGCGCTCGCCTTCAACCGCCGCCACCTTGTTCTGGATCCGGATTTCCAGCTCGGCCAGCAGCAGCTTGTAATAGTCCACGGCCGTCTGGGTGCCCCGCAGCACGACAGCCGGCCCCATGTGGATGGTGCCGTCAAAAAAAGTGATGGGCGAGGGCTTGGCCGATGCCGTATCCAGGACTTTTTTCCACAGCGTGGAGCATTCCTTGGAAAGCGCCAGGACATGACGGAGTTTTTCCATATCAAATTTATTTCCGGAAATGGCCTCAAGCTGGGGAATCAGGGCTTGCATCTGGCTGGCGATCGAGGCAACATGGGCATCGCCGACATCTTTTACGCCCCGGTGCGTGTGAATCCCCAAAAGCGGCACCTTGAATTCGGCGGCGTACCAGGCGAACCAGTCCTGAACATCCCGGCATTGATTGGTGTTATAGACCAGCACATCGGGTCTGGGCACCCTGTCAATTCCCGGATATGCCTTTGAAAGCGGGGTAACACCTTTCATGTAGGCGCCGACATCGGCCGTCAGATAGGAGCAGATTTCCGGCGAATACCCGCTGGCGTTGGCGATCGGTATCATATCGGTTGACATCCGGGTGGCCCCCAGCATGGCCCCGTGATTCTCCGGAAAATGCACCAGAAAACCCATGGCCCTTAAGATCTCGGCAGGCCCCACGCTGGTGCACCAGGCGATTTTCCGGCTGCGTGTTTTATCCGCCTCATTCAGCTCGTAAAAATAATCCGACATATAGCGATTCATCTGAACCGTTGCTTCAATTTTCTTTCGAACAACTTTTTTCTCTTCAGCCATGTCTGTCACCTTTCGAAGTTAGGCCTTGATCAACATCCCGGCCGGTTGAATCGTTTTGCGCCAAAAAAAGGGGAATCATCTTCCACGTATCAATAACCAAACTACAACCCGAATTATTTCTGAGAATTCTCCATTGCATACAAGGCAGCTCCCAGCGCACCGGTAAGCTGAGGATAGTCCGGAACCAGAATGGGCCTGCCGATCATTTCCTCCGTCATCTTAACCAGATAGGCATTGTGCGCCACGACCCCTCCGGTCATCACCACATGCTCGGACAAAGCGTCCATTTCCATGACCCGTTTGATGACTGAAAAAAACAGGCCTTTGACAATGTCCGGAACCTCTTTTCCCTGTCGAATCTTTTCAAGCACCTCGGTTGCGGAAAAAACCGTGCAGAAACTGCCCAGTTCAACCATGTTCCGGGACTGCCGGGCAAGACCGTCCAGATTTTCCAGAGGGATATCCAGACGGCCGGACATCTCTTCCAGGAACGCCCCGGTTCCGGCAGCGCATTTTCGATTCATTTTAAAGCTGAGGCGTTTTCCGGATTCATCCAGCTTGATGATTTTATTGTCCTGGCCGCCGATGTCGATGATCGTGATGGCCTGGGGGAAATAATAATAGCATCCTCTGGCATGACAACTGATCTCGGTTTTGGATTCCTGGGAAATGGCCACATTTTTTCTGCCGTAGCCTGTTGTCATTGCATTGGCAATCTGCCCGGCTGTACAGCCGGCCATATCCAGGGCCAGTGTCAGGCACTGGCGGGAAGCCGCCTCAAAATCCGTACCGGATTTGACCACGGCCCTGCCGATGATTTGCTGCCCGCGATCGAGAATAACGACCTTGGTTCGCGAGGCGCCAACATCAATTCCGGCAAATACTGGTTCCTTCATGGGATTGAATCCGTCTGTTTATTTAATCTTCATTGCATTGATTGATTCCCCTCTTTTCCAAAGGGGGAGCTCTCGTTTCCAAATCCGGGAGGTGAATGCCTGTTTCATGGCCATTTATTTTTTGGATTCGATGGCCTTGACCAGAGAGCGGATCATGATGTTATAAGGCGTTTCGATGCCTGCCTGGGCGCCGTATTCGATGAATTTCCCGTTCATGTAATCAATCTCGGTACGGCGCTTGTTTTCGATGTCCATCAGCATCGAAGGCTTGTGATCGCCTGCCTTTCGCATGTATTCAATGGCGCCGGGATAAAAATCCCAGCCCAGATTGACTTCATTGGCCCTTGCCACCTTGACGCATTCCTTGACCAGGGCATCCACAATCTGAAACACGATGGGATCTCCCATGGCCTGGGCCATGGTCAGTCCGGTCACCGCGCAAACCGGGTTCATGCAGGCATTCAGGATTCCTTTTCGCCAGACCATCGAGATAATGCTGTCGGTATGCGAAGTCGTCAGCCCGGATTTGCTCAAAGCTTCGGCGATGGCAACGGCCGCCGGTTTGGAGTCCGGGTCCATCTCCTGCAGGTAATGCGGCGGATGGTGAAAGGGCATTCTCACATGACCCGGCTTAATCAGCCCGCACCCGTAATTGACAACGGCCCGCATGACCGGCTTCCGGCCCAGAACCTTGGCGATTTCCAGCTCCGTGTCTATTCCGTTCTGCCAGCTGATAACGTACATGCCTTCCCGGTAAAACCCCTCGATGGCGGAAGATATGAGGGGAAGCACATTGGCTTTGACCGTAATGAAGATCACATCCGGCAGATGATCCGCCAGCTCGTCGATCTGCGTACAAACCCGGGTAACCGGCTGCTGAAGATTTTCCGCACCCTCGATCAGAATGCCGGGGCTGATTGCAGGTTCAATCAATGCGGGAATAACGTCACACAGGGTAACATCATACCCGCCTCTGGCAAGAAATGCTGCCACGATACATCCTACGGGACCTGCCCCGATGACCGCAAAGGATCGGGGGCAAAACGCCGGTTTCTCATCCATGGATAATCCTCCTCTTTGATATCAAAACATCAGCTTTCGGTTTCCAGGATGCCGAAGGCTTTGGCATCCAGGAGCTTGCTCCCGCTGGACTGTAGGATTTCGATAGCCCTGTCATTGTCGCTGAAGCGGAAAATCATGACCGCGTTGTTTGAGGACATGCCGATAAATGCATACATGTACATGACGTTGATCCGGGCTTCCATCAGCAGCTTCAGCAGCGACGAAAGCCTTCCGGGCTTGTCTTCGATCTCAACGGCCACCACATCGTCCACCCGGGCAGGCATGTGATTTTCCATCATAACCCTGCGGGTTTTTGCCAGGTCTGACACCAGAAGACGCAGCATGCCGAAATCGCCGCTGTCCACCAAATTCAATGCCCGCAGATTGATTCCCGCATCTCCGAGGGCGCGGGTGATTTCATAAAGCCTGCCCGGAGAATTTTCTATGGAAATGGATATCTGTTTTAATTTCATACAATTGACTCCTTTCTGTTGTGAGGGACTCACCGGAGGTCATGAATTATCAAAGCGGCAATGGACAACAATCACATTTTAATCACATTGTAACTATAATTTGATTATTAGGTGGGGTGTGATCATAAGTCAAGAAAAAAATACATGTTATATTCCAAACGATATTCACAATCTGAAACAAAGAGGCCAGGATGTTGACAAGCATCCTGGCCTCTTTCAATTCATCCATCAACACGTCGGATTGATCGCCGGAATCAGTTGCCGCCGCCGACCGACAGGACGCCTGTTTCGAATCCGAAGAGCCTGGGCAGCCACATGACCAATTCCGGAAAATAGGTGATCAGCAGCAGGATGGAAAACTGAATGATGAGAAACGGCATCACCGATTTGGAGACATAGATAATATCGCGTTTGGCCACGGCACCTGCAATATAGAGACTGACCCCTACCGGCGGCGTGCAGTACCCGATGGCCAGATTGACCGTCATGATCAGGCCGAAATGAATGGGATCGATGCCAAAAGCAATGAGCAGCGGAATACAGATCGGGCCGATAATCAGCGTTGCGGAGATGATGTCCATCAGCGTTCCGACAGCAAGAAGAACAAGGTTCATGACCAGAAGAAAAACGACCGGCGAATGAATCCCTGCTGTCACGGCTTCCGTAATTCTTGCCGGAATGGATTCAAGGGCCAGATACCTGCCAAAACAGGTGGCCCCGCCCACGATGATCAGCAAAGACGCCGATGTAACGGCAGAGCCTATGACCACGTTCTTCACCTGCTCAAATTTCATGGATTTATGGATGAAGAGCTCAACAATAAAAGCATAGACACAGGAAATGACGGCAGCCTCGTTGGCCGTGAATATCCCGGTGTAAATACCGACAAAAATCACAACGGGCAGCATCAGGGACCAGAAACAGTCCTTGAATGTTATCCAGATATCGTCGAATGTCGGCACCGGCATTCGCACAATCGTCTTGTCTTTTCGAAAAATAAAATACGTATAGATACAGGTTGCAGCCGTAATCAGAACCCCGGGAACAAATCCAGTCAAAAACAGACCCTGGAGCGAACAGTTGCTGATCATGCTATAGAGTATCATGCCGATGCTGGGCGGAATGATCACCCCCAGATTGCCGGAAGTTGTCATGAGCCCGATGCTGTATTTTTCGCCATAGCCGTTGGACAGCAGGGCCGGAATCATGAATCCGCCCAGGGCCACCACCGTTGCAACAGTTGAACCGGAAATTGCGCCGAATATGGCGCAAGCGATGACGCCTGCCATTCCCAATCCGCCAGGCAGCCAGCTGACGAGCACATTGGCAAACCGAATCAGTTTTTCAACGATGGTACCGGTGGTCATGATATTGCCGCAAAGAATGAAAAACAGCACCACAACCAGTGCAAAATTGTCCATGCTTCTAAAAATACTCTGAACCAGAAGGATGATTGGGTAATCGGTAAATGCCAGAACGCAAACTAAAGACGTATAAAACAAGCACATGAACACAGGGATAAACGTGGCCATTGTGCCAAGCAGAATCAACAGCGGAACTACATAACTCCATTCCATAAAACGAGGGTCTCCATTTCGATAGAAAAACAAACTGCCGGAAAAGGTCTTCTCTCGTTTTCATTCCAGCGGCTATTAAGGTTTATCATTGTGATATCATTTATTACACTTGATATCACCGTATCGGCATAAAAAATATAAAGACCAGGATCGGAATTGATGAAACATTTTAGTCCGTTATCCGAATCAGTTGCCGCCGCCGACGGACAGAACGCCTGTTTCAAAACCAAAGAGCCTGGGCAGCCACATGACCATTTCCGGAAAATACGTGATCAGCATCAGAATGGAAAACTGAATGACGAGAAACGGCATCACCGATTTGGTGACATAGATGATATCCCGTTTGGCAACAGAACCTGCGATATAAAGGCTGACACCAACCGGCGGCGTGCAGTACCCGATGGCCAGATTGACCGTCATGATCAGGCCGAAATGAATGGGATCGATGCCAAAAGCAATGAGGAGCGGAATACAGATCGGGCCGATAATCAGCGTTGCGGAGATGATGTCCATCAGTGTCCCGACAACAAGAAGCACAAGATTCATGACCAGAAGAAAAACGACCGGCGAATGAATGCCAGCTGTCACGGCTTCCGTAATTCTTGCCGGAATGGATTCAAGGGCCAGATACCTGCCAAAACAGGTGGCACCACCGACAATGATCAGAAACGACGCCGATGTAACGGCAGAGCCCATGACCACGTTTTTCACCTGCTCAAATTTCATGGATTTATGGATGAAGAGCTCAACAATAAAAGCATAGACACAGGAAATGACGGCAGCCTCGTTGGCCGTGAATATCCCGGTGTAAATACCGACAAAAATCACAACGGGCAGCATCAGGGACCAGAAACAGTCCTTGAATGTTATCCAGATATCGTCGAATGTCGGCACCGGCATTCGCACAATCGTCTTGTCTTTTCGAAAAATAAAATATGTATAGATGCAGGTTGCAGCCGTAATCAGAACCCCGGGAACAAATCCGGTCAAAAACAGCCCCTGGAGCGAACAGTTGCTGATCATGCTATAGAGTATCATGCCGATGCTGGGCGGAATGATCACCCCCAGATTGCCGGAAGTTGTCATGAGCCCGATGCTGTATTTCTCATCATAGCCGTTGGACAGCAGGGCCGGAATCATGAATCCGCCCAGGGCCACCACCGTTGCAACGGTTGAGCCTGAAATCGCCCCGAATATTGCGCAGGCGATGACGCCGGCCATTCCCAATCCACCAGGCAGCCAGCTTACAAGTACGTTGGCGAATTTTATCAGTTTCTCAACAATCGTGCCGGTTGTCATGATATTGCCGCAGAGAATGAAAAACAGCACCACAACCAGTGCAAAATTGTCCATGCTTTTAAAAATACTCTGAACCAAAAGGATGATGGGATAATTGGTGAATGCAAGAATACAAAGCAAGGAGGTGTAGAACAGGCACATGAACACGGGAACAAATGTGGCCATGGTGCCCAGCAGGATCAAAATCGGAATAATGTAGGTCCATTCCATAAACCAGAAATCTCCATTTCAGTTCATAAAAGAAAATTAAGCTGAAAACTGTTCGTTTCTGTTGATTTCAATCCTTATATTTTTGCACCTTTTCTGCGGCAATATCCTGATATAGCACCTGAAGGGTACGGATCAGCATCAGGGCGCCCATGAGCGGCATCAATGCGTACAGGTAAACCATGGGGATCAGCATAATGATGGTCGTCTGGCCGGTTGAGGCCTGCTGAGCGGCCATCTTCCAGCCGTAGAACACCATGATCATCGAAAACACGATGGTTGCCAGATGGCTGAATAAAATCAGCGGGAACCGGGTTATGGGAATGAGTTGAAGCAGCACGTCCACCTTGATCATGGACCGGTTTTTGACCGAAGCGCTGCAGCCGATAAACGTCGTATAGATGATCACAAGTTTAACGTATTCTTCGGACCAGGCCAGGGTATAATTAAATCCATACCGCAGAATCACATTGGCAAATAAGGCGATCAGAGCCGTTATCACCGTCAGAAACAGTGTCCAGTCTTCAAATAATGTAAGGCTTTTATCCACGGTATTCATTATCTGTTTCAACATGAAGCATTTCCTTGAGCGTTCGATGAGTGCTGGTTCTGTTCCGGCTGGGCAATGCAATTCCGGAACAGAACCTAACCTTTTTTCTGGCTATCGACCATAATTTTACAGTCACAACATAACCTGAAAGCGAGCCGGACTAAAGACTCCTTTATGAAAACGTACCATTCAGGCAAAAGCATCGGCGGCTGCTTTTTCTTCAGCCTTTATCCCTTCTCAGCCTAATTGACTCATGGCTTATAACCCATGAAATCCTGTACTTCTTTCAAGTAATCCGCAGGACGGTATTTATCGCCGCTATACAATTTGTTGATTTCAGCAGCATATTCTTTATGCGCAACATCGCCTTGCTTACGAAGAATCGTCATTTCAGCATCCGAAAGCTGGAAGAATTCAATGCCGGCAGCCTTGGCTTTTGCAATCTCGTCAATTTCCTGTTGACGGGTCTCCTGGCGGATCTTTACGGCAACTTCTTTTGCAGTTTCCTTAAAAATTTTCTGCAGATCGGCGGGCAAGCTGTTAAACCACGCCTTGTTCACAACCCAGATAAACAGGCCCTGAGCATAATTCAGCTGAGTAAAGAACTTGGCATCCTCAAATTTCTTGGTGATGTTGCACACCATGGGGGTGTGGTCCAGTCCGGTAATCACCCCCTGTTTCAGGGCGATGGAGACTTCCGGCCAAGGCATGGCCACAGGGTTAAACCCCCATGCCTTGTAAAGAAGCTGATTCACAGCAGCCTCGGCAGTCCGGAATTTGACTTTTTTAGCATCTTCGATGGTCTTGACCGGAGTCATCGTGGCCCATCCGTAATTGCCGTATCCGGTGATATCCAGACCTATGATGCCTTGATGATCCATGGCATTCATAAAATGGGCGAAGAGCTTTTCATTCCCAGTAAATTTGTCAAGCTTGTCAAAAGAGTCGACTAGAAAGGGAAGATTCACCACACCGAACCTGGGGCCAAGGTTGGTGGAAGCCACGGAGCTTACGCCCATTCCCTGAATGGCGCCCATCTGAAGCTGATTTAAAACCTCAACTTCTCCGCCCAGCATCGAAAAGGGTTTGTAATCGATGAAAATCTGGCCATTGGTGCGTTTCCACAGCTCATCCCGCAGGGCAAACCCGAAATACACCCCTCGAATAACCGGATGTGAGACATTTGAAAAGGTGGCTTTATACTTGGCTGTTGAAGGATCAAAAGCAGGCTTCCATTGATCCATGGGCGGCGGGCCTGCCGCTGTCGCGAAACTGACCATCAAAAACAGACTGAGTACGCCCAGGATTGTAACGGTTGTCAATTTTTTACGTGTCATGCTTGCCTCCTTTACTGTTTGTCTGAATCCTAAGTTAATAAATTACATTCATTTGCCAAAGAATATTTATAAGCTATATTGCAGCTATTCATTTCTTTGTCAAGCACAAATCATCCAGATGCCGGAATTAACCGTTGTAAATGGACGGCCTGCTCATGAACATTTCTTTTATATAAATTGACACAGATCCGGCAAAATCACATCGAAAACGATCTAACTGAAGCAGCAGGGAAAGTTTCCTTGATAAAGCAGCTGGCAAGCATTGCAATGGCAGCGCTGATCAGCAGAAAATTAAACATCTGCTGATATCCGGCCAGTGTAAAAACGCCATCCACGCTGCCGGATCTCTCCAGCAAATAGCCGGCGAAAGGCTGGAATATGGCTCCGCCTGCAAAAGGAAACAGGTTGACCAGACCGGTTGCGGTGCCGGCGATCTTTACCGGAAACAGTTCTTTGGTCGTAGTGAATCCGATAACCACGACGGCGCTGGAAAACATTCCCAATCCCAGGCATATCAGGTATAGGCCGAACACGGGGATGCGATCGGCGGCAAAAGACAGCGTTGCGGTAATCACCAGCAAAACTGATGTTGAGATCAGCAGAACGGGTTTTCGGGCATGAAATACCCGGTTTGATAAAAAGCTGAGAAGCGGGCTGCCGACGATGATGCCGACGGCCAGCATCGAAAGGATATAACCGGACTGCGCTTTGGACAAATGGTAAATCTGCATGAAATACGGCCCGCCCCACAGTCCGCCGAATGTAAAAAAAACAGCACTGTTAAAAAAAAACCAGATGGCCAGGGGCCAGAAATGCGGGCTGGAAACAACCGTGCGGATGCCTGCCATCAAGCCAATGGCAGGAGATGACGCTTTTGCGGAGGCATTCAGGGACACCCAGCCCATATCCTCGGGACAATCCCTGACAAATATGCAATACCAGCAGTGACAGAACCAGGGTGAGCCCCCCCACCGCAACAAAGGACATCCGCCAGCCGATCGCACCGGAGAGCAAAACCAGCGGCGTTGCGGCCGACAGAGATCCAATGCCGCCCATGGCCATCAGAATCCCGGTCATGGGAGCAAACTCGGCAGGCGTGAACCATTCGGACAGGATCTTCATGGTCGGCACAAAAAGCATGGCCACCCCGATGCCAACCAGCAGCCGACCGGTAATGGCCATCGCTGCAGAGGTGGCAACCCCCAGCAGGACAGATCCGGCAAACGCCACCAGAAAAAATACCGTGATCGTGTTGCGGGGTCCCCAGGAATCTGAGAGCAGCCCTGCGGGAAGCTGCATGGCTGCATACGAATAAAAATAGGCAGCAGACAAAAAACCGGTCAAGCTTCCCCCGGTCTGAAGGTCTTTCATCATATCGACGACAACCACGGCCGGACAGAGCCGGTGAAAATAAACCAGAATATACCCGAATGCCAGAACCCAGAAGATAACCCAGCGATACCGGCGGGTTTTTGCATCAGAGGTCAGTTGCATTTCTATTTGCCTGTCCAGTATCCATCCGGATCGAACCGGCGCAGGATGGAAAGCTCCTGCCGGGTAGGGGCGGGCGTCTGGGACAGTTCCGGCTGAAATACGAACCGGCCAGCTGGTTTGTTCTTTTACCATTTCAGCCGTAACGCCGGGATGAACCGAGGTCAGCACCATTTCACAGGTTTGCGGATCGAAAGCAAATATCCCCAGCGTGGTAATGACTGCGGACGGCCCGCCGCGAACCAGTCCGACAGACTCTCGCCAGCCCTTGCCATCCCCGTATCCGGGAGATGTGATATAATCCACCCTGGGTACAAAGCGGCGCTTTTCATGTGCCATGATGATGATATGACGGTGCGCCAGGCAGGCCAGGTCGCAGGCCCCCCCGCTTCCCGGAAGCCGGGTTATGACGTTTACGGAACTGCCTGTCAACGTGGTATTCAGGTTTCCGAATCGATCCACCTGCGCACCACCGATGAAACTGACATCCACGAGCCCCTGCTGAAGCAGTGACATCGTATCCCGGGTATCCGCCAGCCACTTGAGACCGGTAAAGATTCGGCAAATCCCCCATTGTCAGAATGGGTTCCGGAGCCACTGTATCGCGTATGATTCCCAGTTCGTAAACGCCGATGGCATTCGGGGCCCGAAGGCTTTTTGCCAGAAGAAAGCCCAGCAGCGGAAGCCGCATTCCAACGAAAACAACTTCCCCATCGGCTATTTCACGGGAGGCTGCAGAGACCATCAACTCGGATCGGGTATAAACCGGATCAGTATCCATAATCAACAGGCTCCGAATAAGCATGATGGGTTATCGAAAGACGCGACAGCTTTGCATTCCCCAGCGTCTCGACATACTGATGAATCGAAGATAAGGAGAGAATCCATTGCGCCATCCATAACGCAAACAGTTCCTGGGTCTTGCTTTGCGTCTGGTAGTCCAGAAAAACCGCGTGATCCCGGTTATAATATCCCGGCATCGGAGAAGGATGCGCTCCCCAGGGAGCATGGACAACGGCACTGACTTTAAATCCGGGTGTCAGAATTCGGTTTGGATCACGGGTGATCATTTCAGTGGATACGATTTCTTCTGCGGTTAAGATCACATTCCGGCTCGCCAGGCAAGCCTCACGGGTAATCCCCATGTTGCCCCATGCATGGGCATTGCCGAGAGCATCCGATCGTTGAACATGGACAATGGCAAGATCCGGGACAATGGCCGCGATCGCAGCGTGTTTTTGACCTGTAAAAGGGCACGTAACGGACTTTAATCCCGGATTTGTCGCAAACAGGTCGCTACCCAGGGCGGTTCGGGACGGCAGAAATGAAACGCCCATGGCCCCGGCCTGAAGGGCCATCGAAATGGTCAGATTCGAATGATCCTCCACATCAATCCGGCCCTGTTCAACGGCCCGGCGAAAATTATACCCCACGCCGGTGATAACATTGCCCACCCAGGCAGCCCGAACCCGCTTCACACATCCGGCGCCGATCAGCTGATCAAACAGCATATCCGATATCGGTCCAATCAGCGTCAGCCCCTTCTTCCCCTGGCGAATAATCTCATGCCCGGCTGCAAATGGAATGGAGGTTTCCAAAGTTGTGCCGATAGCCACGGAAGTTCCATCCGTCACCCATCGGGATATGGCGTCCGCCATGCTCGTCAGTTTTGAAGTCGTCACTTTGACCGATCCTTTTGTAATGCCGGACAATACACTCATTGTGGCTGAAGGCTTAAGAGAACAAGACCCATCGAAAGGCAGCCATCAAGCCGTTCATGATCTCCCGCCTGATGACATTGTTTCCTTAACTGTATAATAAATGATCGTTTATTGTCAAAAGCAATTGCGATTCATGAATAAATTATCCAGAAATCAGATTCGTCACTTGAGTTTACGACATTATTTTCCTAAACTCATTTCCACGAGCAATAAAAAAAGGGGTTCTGAGCATTATAATGCTCAGAACCCCTTTTTATTTCGATGACAAGAAGGATCTATAACGTGCGAATTACAGATATTCTACCAGATCGCAGAGGTCTTTTTCATGCATTTTCTGTTTTTGGCTCCGGAGCTGCGGTGACTTGCTTTTCTGAGGTTTCTTCTTTTGATTTTTCGGCTTTTTTCTTGGCCGCAGTTACAGTCTTGACGGTCTTTCTAGATCGCGGCTGAAGAGGCTTGCTTTTTTCTCTGGCAATCAGCTCGACGATGGACATTGGAGCCGCATCACCCGGTCGGTTTCCGATTTTTGCAACGATCGTATAACCGCCCTGAATATCGCCGTAGCGATCAGCCGCCTCATTAAACAATTTATAGGCAACTTCTTTTTCAGTGATGATCGCAAGCGCCTGGCGCTGAGCATGAAGATCGCCACGTTTTGCCAGGGTGATCAGATCATCAGCCCATCGTTTAAGTTCTTTTGCCTTAACATCCGTGGTCGTAATCCGGTCATACTTAAACAAGGATGTGACCATATTTCTGAACATCGCTTTACGGTGGCTGCTTGAACGTCCTAATTTTAATCCGGCTTTTCCATGTCTCATAGCCTTGTTTACTCTCCTTGCTGTATATCATCCTCAGGAGGATTAAAACCATCCAGCTTCATCCCCAGAGATAGTTTCATTTCACCCAGAACCGCCTTGATTTCATTTAATGATTTGCGGCCAAAATTTTTTGTCTTCAGCATTTCACCTTCAGTTTTACTGACTAGCTGGTATATTTTAAAAATATCTGCGTTTTTCAAACAATTGGCGCTGCGAACCGAAAGCTCGAGTTCTTCGACGCTCCTGAACAGATTATCGTTAAACAGCGGTTTTGAAGTATCCGTTACCTCGTCTTCAGGTTTTGGAATCAGATGTTCATCAAAATTGACAAATTTAGTCAACTGCTCCTTCATGATCTTGGCGGCATAAGATACGGCATCCTCGGGGAAAACGCTTCCATCCGTCCAGACTTCCAGTGTCAATTTGTCGTAGTCGGTTCGCTGGCCGACACGGGCATTTCCGACAACGTAAACCACTTTGTTAATCGGTGAAAATACCGCATCGATCGGAATGGTCCCAACCGGTGCATTCGAATCCTTATTGGCTTCGGACAATGCATAACCCTTCCCCATTTTTACGGTCATGGTCATATTCAGCGATGCTTTTTCGGATAAGGTAGCAATATGCAAATCCGGATTCAGAATTTCGCAGTGGCCATCCTCACTGAGGATATCACCGGCTTTAACCGTACATTCTCCAGAACGCTGAATACGAATCGTATGGGGTCCGGCTTCCTTGACCTTGATCCGCACGGATTTAAGATTCAGAATAATCTCGGACACATCTTCCAGAACACCGGGAATGACGCTGAATTCATGCATGACTTCTTCAAATTTAACCGAGACGATGGCGGCACCGTGCAAAGAAGAAAGTAATATTCGACGAAGCGAATTCCCGATTGTAATTCCAAATCCTCTTTCGAGAGGCTCGCAAACAAACTTACCGTAAACCGGCGAGCTTGTAACATGAACCTTTTCCGGCATAACCAAATTCTGCCAGTTGATTGTCATAAGTTCATTGGTTGGCATTATGATTTCTCCAGACTGTTTTCAGAGGATTCTCGAATATTGCTTATTGATGGGCATAACATGACTGTTTACAGACTCCGGTACGCTTATTTTGAATAAAGTTCGACAATAAGCTGTTCCTGAATAGGCATGGTCAAGTCCTCGCGGACCGGCAGACCTTTAACATTACCTGTAAATACGTCTTTTTTCAATTCAAGCCACTGCGGTACGCCTCTTCTGACGACAGCCTCAAGAGAATCATTGATCGCCTTGATCTCTTTGCTGGACTCACGAAGTTCAATTACATCCCCGGGCTTAATCAAATACGACGGAATGTCGACCCGCTTTCCATTGACCAGAAAATGGGCATGTCTGACAAAATGCCTTCCCTGAGTTCTGGAATTCGTAAAACCAAGTCGATATATGACATTATCCAGACGTCTTTCCAGCATGACCAGCAGATTCGTCCCGGTAATACCCTTCTGTTGTTCGGCTCTTTCAAAAAACAGATGAAATTGTTTTTCTGAAAGTCCGTACATGCGTTTGACTTTTTGCTTTTCACGAAGCTGGATACCGTAGTCAGAGACTTTTCTGCCTCTTCGCTGCCCATGCTGACCTGGGGGAAAACTGCGGCGATCGAAAGCGCATTTGTCTGAATAGCATCGATCCCCTTTCAAAAAGAATTTCAAATTTTCGCGTCGGCATAGCCGGCATACCGAACCAATATATCTTGCCAAGTCATCCTCCTTTATATCCAGTTGACGCTATCACGTCAAAATTTCGCAAAACTATACGCGTCGCCTTTTAGGTGGTCGGCAGCCATTATGCGGAATGGGCGTAACATCTTTGATTGAAACAATATTAAATCCAGCAGCCTGCAAAGATCGAAGCGCGGACTCACGTCCGGCGCCAGGTCCTTTAACAAATACTTCAACAGTCTTCATACCATATTCCAGCGCTTTTTTAACGGCATCTTCCGCAGCCAGCTGCGCGGCAAAAGGGGTACTCTTTCGAGAACCTTTAAAACCCTGGACGCCGGAGCTGGACCAGGAAAGAACATTGCCGACCGGATCGGTAATCGTTACGATCGTATTGTTAAAAGTGGACTGAATGTGAACCACCCCACTGGATATATTCTTTTTTTCTTTTTTCTTGATGCGGGTTCTTTTTGCCATTGATATAGCCCCTGTCTCCTATGGTTCCCTATTTTTTAGCTGCGACTTTCTTTTTGACGGCAGCCCGTTTAGGTCCTTTACGGGTACGTGCATTGGTCTTTGTCCGTTGACCCCGTACCGGAAGCGATTTTCGATGACGAAGCCCGCGATAGCATCCTAAATCCATCAATCTTTTAATACTCATGGATATCTGGGTCCGGAGTTCACCCTCAACTTTTAAATCGCTGTCAATTATTTTTCGGATATTGTTGACATCTATATCTGAAAGCTGATCGACTTTTGTGTCCGGGTTAATGTTCAGTCTGTTCAGGATGCTTCTTGATGTGGTCGGCCCGATTCCATAAATATAGGTGAGCCCAACTTCAATCCGTTTACGCTTCGGTAAATCTACACCAGCAATTCTAGCCAAAGCTAAATCCTCCTCTATCCCTGCCTTTGTTTGTGTCGCTTATTTTCACAAATGACGCGCAAAACCTGTTTACGACGGATTATTTTACACTTGCTGCATATTTTTTTGATTGATGCCCTTACTTTCATTAAGTTTCGCTCCTGTTCCCTGCGGCTTATCCCATTAAACATAGCATAGAATCATTATAATTTCCACTGCCTCAGGGAATAATAATTTATTTGGATCGGTAAGTGATTCTGCCCCGGGTAAGGTCATAAGGAGACAATTCAACCGTCACTTTATCTCCAGGCAGAATTTTGATGAAATGCATTCGCATTTTCCCGGAAATATGCGCGAGTATCTGATGCTTATTCTCCAACTCGACTTTAAACATGGCATTCGGAAGGGTTTCAAGCACCTTTCCTTCAACTTTGATCGCTTCTTCCTTAGGCATACCCATTAACTCCGCTAACACTATATAATTAAGTTCTTCCCTTTAATCGACCGCCGCCTTTTTTCAAGAATCCTTCATAATGACGCGTCAGCATGTGGGATTCCATCTGCGACATGGTATCGATGGCAACACCGACGACAATCAACAAAGCCGTGCCGCCGAAATAAAACGGAACATTAAAATTTGAAATGAGAACTGAAGGAAGAACGCATACAGCAGCCACATAAGTGGCACCGCCCAATGTCAAGCGGGTCAGAACCCGGTCGATATAATCGGCAGTCCTTTTTCCCGGTCGGATTCCGGGGATAAAACCGCCATGCTTTTTCATGTTTTCTGCAACATCAACGGGATTAAACGTAACAGCCGTATAAAAATAGCAGAAGAAAAATATAAACCCGACAAACAGCAGCTCATAGGATAAGATTGCCGGGTTTAATTGCGGCAGCCACACTCTGGATCCAATCCACATGGATAAAGCTGGCCAAGCGTTGCCGGAAACATGATGATGGAAGAGGCAAATATGGGCGGTATCACCCCGGAAGTATTTATCTTAAGCGGCAGATGGGTGCTTTGGCCCCCGTAAAGCTTTCTGCCGATCACCCGTTTGGCATATTGTACCGGAATACGCCGCTGCCCCTGTTCAATAAAGACAATAAAACCGACCACGGCAACCATCAGCACAACCAATAACAGCAACGAGGAAAATACTGAGCTCGCCGGTTGACAGCAGTCTGAACGTATTGGAGATCGCATTGGGCATGTTAACCACGATTCCGGAGAAAATGATCAGTGAAATACCGTTTCCGATTCCTCTTTCCGTGATCTGTTCCCCCAGCCACATGATAAAGGCAGTTCCGGAAGTAAGGGTGATCATGGTCAGCAGGCGAAAGCCCCAGCCAGGAACCAGAACGACCGGAGCACCGCCGGGAGCCATCATGCTCTCGAGGCCGACGCTGATACCAAATCCCTGAATAATGCTCAAGACAACCGTACCGTAACGCGTGTACTGGGTAATTTTTTTCCGCCCCTGCTCGCCTTCCTTGGACAGGCGTTCCAGATGCGGAACGACAACGGTCAGCAGCTGAAGAATAATGGAGGCGCTGATATACGGCATGATTCCCAGCGCAAAAACGGACAATCGTTCCAGTGCGCCTCCGGAGAACATGTCAAAAAGACCCAATATCGTATCCTTGGCTTTGGCAAAGAAACTGGCCAGAGCAACGGCGTCGATTCCGGGAACCGGCACATGAACCCCGATCCGGTAAACGATCAGCAGGGCGAGTGTAAAAAATACACGTTTTTTCAGTTCAGGAATTTTAAAAAGATTTTGAAACCCGCCACCAATCATACTGTTACCTCGACGGTTCCGCCTGCTGCTTCAATTTTTGCCTTTGCGCCACTACTGATATGCCCAATCTTAAGGGTAATCGCAGAGGTAATTTCGCCGTTTGCCAAAACCTTGATGGCGTCATATTTGCCCTTGACAATTCCTCGCTGAATCAAACTGGTTTCGTCCACGACCGCACCGGCCTCAAACGCGGCAAGTTCACCCAGATTAACAATGGCATATACTTTTTTAAATATATTTGTAAATCCTCGTTTAGGCAGTCTGCGATGGATCGGCATCTGGCCGCCTTCAAATCCGGGCCTAACACCGCCGCCGGATCGGGCTTTCTGTCCCTTGGCCCCTTTCCCGGAGGTTTTACCCGTGCCGGAGGCCATGCCTCTTCCCAATCTTTTACGATTTTTTCTGGATCCAATCGCTGGCGACAATTCATTTAAGCTCATCTACTTCTCCTCGGCTTTTACCAGGTGCGACACGGTATTGATCATCCCCCGGATTGAAGGGGTATCTGCATGTTCTTTTGCCTGGTTTAGTTTTGTCAGTCCCAGGCTTCTTAGCACTTTTCTGTGTTTTTCTGGCCTGCCAATCATACTTTTAATCAGTTTAACCGTAAGGATACCGGACATCGCATTTCCCCTTCAATAGAGTTCTTCCACCCGTTTACCCCGTCTTGCTGCAACCTGCTCGCGGCTCTGGAGTTTTCTAAGGCCATCAATCGTTGCCTTGACCACATTGTGTGGATTATTGGAGCCCATGCACTTGGTCAGTATATTCTGAACCCCGACAGCTTCCAGTACTGCCCGGACCGCACCGCCTGCAATCAAGCCGGTTCCATCGGAAGCGGGTTTCAAAAACACCTTGCCTGCACCGAATTTTCCCAGAATTTCATACGGGATGGTGCCTTCGATCAAAGGAACACTGCACATGTTCTTCTTGGCCTGCTCAACACCTTTTCGAATCGCCTCTGGGACTTCACCCGCTTTTCCCAGACCGTATCCGACGCTACCCTTCCCGTCACCAACGACAACAATAGCGCTAAAGCTGAACCTGCGTCCGCCTTTCACAACTTTTGCAACGCGGTTGATGTGAACGACCTTGTCAATCAGTTGATTATCGACATTATCTTGTTTGAACAAGTGTATTCCTCCTTCGATCAGAAATCCAGACCGGCTTCACGGGCGCCGTCGCTGACAGCCTTGACCCGGCCATGATACATAAACCCGTTGCGATCAAAAACAACTTTTTTAATTCCCATATTGACGGCTTTTTCACCGAGCAGTTTGCCAATAAACACCGCTTTTGCGACTTTATTGTCAAACTTGCCCTGATCTTTTACAGCCGGATCAAGGGTGGAAATGGCCGCCATCGTTTGACCTCTCGAATCATCGATGATTTGGGCGTAGATATGTTTTGCGCTGCGAAAAACGCAGAGCCTCGGGCGCTCGGGGGTGCCGGAAAGTTTTTTTCGAATCCGCAGCTTTCGTTTCAAGCGCGCTTGTTTTTTTTCATCAACTGAACTCATCCTGTTTATTCCTTTATCAGATTACATTGTTCAGCAGGTCGTTCAAGAAACTGCACTCTCATTCACTTGCTATTTAGTCCCTGTCTTTCCAGCTTTTCGTTGAATACGCTCTTCTGCGTATTTAATCCCCTTGCCCTTATACGGTTCCGGGGGTCTGAACTGTCTGATCTTTGCGGCAGTTCGGCCGAGAAGTTCCTTGTCGATACACGAAAGCGTGATCACATTGCTCTTGTCGACCGTCGCACTCACGCCATCAGGCAGATCATAATTGATCGGATGAGAATACCCAAGATTCAGCGCCAGCACATTGCCTGTCACTGAGGCGCGATACCCGATCCCGGTAACCTCTAAATTCCGTTGAAATCCGGCATGAACGCCGGTTACCATATTGGCAACCAGGCTTCGTGTCAACCCCTGGAGCGCATCTGTTTTTTTATCTTCAATTTTACTAATGATTGTAATGACTCCGCCATCTATCCGCAATTCAACAGATGGATGAAGGCAATGCGTTAACTTCCCCTTCTCACCCTGAACCGTAACCTGGTTGTCCGCAAGGGAAAGTTTGACTTTATCGGGAATCAGGATCGGTTTTTTACCTATTCTGGACATGTTTCACTCCTCATCCTACCATATTTTACAGAGAATTTCCCCGCCGACATTTTCGCTTCTGGCTTGTCGGTCGGTTAATATTCCCTTTGAAGTCGAAAGAATGGAAATGCCCAGTCCATTCAGAACAGGCTTGATATCTTTACCTTTTGTATAGACTCGCCTGCTGGGCTTACTCACACGCTGCAAACCATAAATCGCATTGATGTTTCCCTGGGCATATTTCAAGTAAACCCTCAATATTCCCTGTTTTTCATCTTTAACGAATTTATAGTTTCGAATATAGCCCTCGTTTTTCAAAACCTTGGCCAGCTCGATTTTCAGTCTTCGAACCCGGAATATCCACACTGGTGAATTTTGCTTTTCCTGCGTTTCGAATCCTTGTCATCATATCTGCAATTGGGTCAGTAATCGCCATTGCTTTCTCCCATACCGTATTTCAATAATTTTTCATAGACACTGAACTGTTACCAGCTCGATTTGGTTATGCCGGGAAGAGAGCCTTGAGAGGCTAAATTCCGAAAACAAATCCGGCAGATCCCGACCTTTCGAATAAACCCTCTGGGCCTTCCGCACATCGGACACCGGTTATACGCTCTGACCCCGAACTTAGGGGTTTTCAATGCTTTATTCATCAGCGATTTTTTTGCCAATTCATCCTCCCCTTATGAACTACTTATCAGTAAGCCTATTTGTCTGCAGCCATCATTTTAATTTCGAAACGGCATGCCTAATAGTTTAAGAAGTTCTTTACCCTCTTTATCGGTTTTCGCAGTGGTGACAACCGTAACATTCAGCCCCTTGATCACATCAATCGTGTCATAACTCAATTCAGGGAAAATAGTGTTCTCTTTTATTCCGAGGGTATAATTGCCCCTTCCGTCAAAGGCTTTTCCGGAAATGCCTTTAAAATCGCGGACCCGCGCAAGCGCCACATTTACCAGTTTATAAAAAAAATCGTACATTCGGTCCTGCCGCAATGTCAGCATGCAACCGATGGGCATTCCTTCTCTGAGTTTAAAAGCGGCGATGGATTTTTTGGATCGCGTAATGACCGGCTTCTGACCGGAAATTGCTTTCAGTTCCTCAACAGCCGAATCAATAATCTTGATATTGTGAATGGCATCACCCAAACCCATATTCAGGACGATTTTATCCAGTTTTGGAATTTCCATCCTGTTTTTATATTGGAAAGTGTCGACCAGTTTGGGGACGACTTCCGTTCCGTAATATTCTTTCAATTGAGACATGATATTCCTCCGGCAAACGATCCTATTTATCTATGAATTCGTTGCACTTTCGACACACTCGAATTTTTTTGCCATCGTCAAGACTTTTGATTTTCAGCCGAACCGGTGTCAAGCACTTATTACACATCAACAGAACATTTGACCAATGGATCGGCGCTTCACTCTCAACAATGCCGCCCTGTCTGTTTTTTGCGCTCTGTTTGGTGTGCCGTTTGACGACATTTACGTTTTCGATCAAAACGCGACATTTTTTATGATTGACTTTCAATATCTTGCTGACTTTACCAGAATCTTTGCCGGTAATTACTTTTACTTTATCATCTTTTTTCAAATGACATATATTTTTTATCATGAGCCGCTTCTCCGACAGGCTTTATAGGATCCTATAGATACTATGCTTCTAAAGGACTTCAGGAGCCAGTGAAATGATTTTCATAAACCGTTTTAATCGAAGTTCTCTGGCCACTGGACCAAAAATACGTGTTCCGATCGGTTCCTGGTTGGCATTAATCAGTACGGCGGAATTATCATCGAATCTGATAAACGAGCCATCCGGTCTTCTGATTTCTTTTTTGGTTCGAACGACAACAGCCTTTAATACTTCCCCTTTTTTAACCTTGGCGTTGGGGATGGCTTCCTTAACAGATACGACGATAATATCGCCGACACTTGCATACCGTCTTCTGGAGCCGCCTAATACTTTCAAACAGTAAACAGTCTTGGCTCCGGAATTATCTGCCACTGTTAATAGTGTCTCTGACTGAATCATCTTCTTTGCCTTCCTTTATCATCAAATGGCTTTTTCGACGATTTCACTGACGCGCCATCTTTTGGTTTTACTGATGGGTCTGGACTCAGTAATCAATACCTTATCGCCAATACTACAGGCATTGGTTTCGTCATGGGCGGCAAATTTTGCACGGCGTTTGATATATTTATGATATACCTTGTGCTTCACAAGTCTTTCAACCTGTACAACAATGGATTTGTCCATTTTGTTGCTGATGACTTTTCCAACCATCTGCCTTCTCATTCCTCGAGTTTTCATATCTGCTGTTCTCTTTTGAGTTCCTGGGTTAGCTGTCTTATGACATCCTGGATTCGTTCTTTATGGTCATTAATCTTGCGATATCCCGTTTAAGAAGCATTAATTTCTTGGGATTTTCAAGCTGGCCAATTTTGTGCCGAAATCGCAGATTAAACAATTCCTGCTGCATACTGGCAACTTTCAGTTCCATTTCTTCAGGAGTCAACTTTCTGATTTCACCGGCCTTCATTGCACCTCGCTCCTCTCTATAAATCGCGTTTTAATGGGAAGCTTATGGGATGCAAGCCTGAGCGCTTCCACAGCAAGCTCTTTGGAAATACCTTCCATTTCATAGAGGATTCTGCCAGGGCGAATCACGGCAACCCAACCTTCCGGCGCGCCTTTTCCTTTGCCCATCCGGACTTCGGCAGGTTTTTTCGTAAAAGGTTTATCCGGAAATATCCGAATCCATAACTTGCCGCCACGTTTTACATGTCGGGTCATGGCAATTCGTGCGGCCTCGATCTGTTTTGAGCTGATTGCACCGCATTCAACCGCCTGCAATCCAAAATCTCCGTAATTTAACGTGGCCCCGCGCTTTGACAATCCTCTCATGCGTCCACGTTGCTGTTTTCGAAATTTTACTTTTTTGGGACTCAGCATGCCCTGTATCTCCTATGCATTACTAGCTGACTTCAACCGCATCTTTTTTCAGAATTTCACCCTTAAAAATGAAAACCTTTATCCCGACAATTCCATAGGTCGTATTGGCTTCTGAAAATCCATAATCAATATCGGCTCTAAGGGTATGCAGCGGAACCCTTCCTTCACGGTAGAGTTCGGTTCTGGCCATTTCAGCGCCGCCAAGTCTGCCCGAGCAGATCACTTTAACGCCTTGGGCGCCGAATCGCATCGCAGACTGAATCCCTCTTTTCATCGCACGTCTGAAAGCCACTCTTCGTACGATTTGAAGGCCTATATTTTCCGCCACCAGTTGAGCATCCAATTCCGGTTTTCTAATTTCCTGAATATCGATGATCGCATCCTGTAAAATCATTTTTTCGATATCTTGCTTGAGCTGAACGATCTCTGCGCCTTTTTTTCCAATAATGATTCCGGGTCGGGATGTGAATATGCGTAGTCTCACGCGCTTGGATGATCTTTCGATTTCAATCTTGGAAACTCCAGCGTGACCTAGCTTTTTTTTCAGGTATTTTCGGATTTTAAAATCCTCAAGGATATAATCCGAATATTTTTTACTGGCAAACCAACGCGACTCCCACGTTTTGACAATTCCCAATCTCAACCCAATTGGATTTACTTTCTGGCCCAAGCGATATCCTCCTTTTTAGAACGATTTTTCTGCTAAAGTTACCGTGATATGTGAGGTTCTTTTGATGATCTGCGTTCCACGGCCCCTGGCTCTGGCGCTGAAGCGTTTCAGAGAAGGCCCCTGATCAGCGGTGATATTCTTGATAATCAGCGCATCCACATCAACGCCTGCACGCTGCTCGGCGTTGGCAACAGCAGAGCGGACGATTTTCTCCACGATTGCCGCTGCTTTCTGTGGCATAAATTTCAGAATATACAGTCCCTTTTCGACCGGCTTGCCTTTTACAGTATCGACAAGTATCTTAACTTTCCGGGGAGAAATTCGCGCAAATCTTGACACAGCTTTCACATCTAACTCAGCCATTTTTTGCTCCAATATTACTTCTTGACTTTGGTTTTTTTATCTCCGGTATGGCCGTAAAAAGTCCTTGTTGGCGAAAATTCTCCAAGCTTGTGGCCTACCATATCTTCTGAAACAAAGACGGGCATAAATTTTTTGCCATTATGAACGGCCATCGTAATGCCGACCATTTCAGGTACAATAGTAGAACGACGTGACCAGGTTTTCACCACACGATTGCTTCGAGTTTCCTGGGCAATCACAACTTTTTTCAGCAAATAAGAATCGATGTATGGACCTTTTTTTAGCGACCGTGGCATAACTTCTCCTGAGTATTGTCGGTTCGGATGAAAACCCGCCAACCAACAAATTACTGCAAATTTATTTTACCCGTTTTTTTACTATGAATTTAGTCGTCTGTTTGTTTTTCCGGGTTTTGTACCCCTTTGACGGCGTGCCCCACGGAGAGCAAGGATGCCTTCCGCCGGAAGATCTGCCTTCACCGCCGCCCATCGGGTGATCAACGGGGTTCATCGCAACACCCCTGACCTTGGGACGTTTTCCCAGCCAGCGTTTCCGGCCGGCTTTACCCAAGGACAATTTTTCATGAATGACATTTCCGACCTGGCCGATCGTTGCCTGACAGGTCAGAAGCACCATTCGAACTTCGCCTGACGGCAGTTTAAGGAGCGCATATCGATCTTCTTTGGCCATCAGCTGCGCAAACGTACCGGCACTTCGGACAATCTGCCCGCCTTTTCCCTTTTTGAGCTCGATATTGTGAATCTGGGTTCCCAGCGGAATATTCACCAGCGGCAGATTATTGCCGGGTTTGATATCCGCCGTCGGACCTGACATGACCGTATCGCCGACAGAAAGATTCACGGGAGCGAGAATATATCGTTTTTCACCATCTACATAGTGAAGCAGCGCGATTCTTGATGAACGGTTCGGATCATATTCAATGCTGGCGACCTTGGCCGGTACGCCGGTTTTATCCCGCTTAAAATCAATGATCCGGTAATGCTGCTTATGTCCCCCGCCGATATGCCGGCTGGTGATTCGGCCATAGGAATTTCGCCCGCCCTTATTTTTTGAAACTTTCAAAAGGCTTTTTTCGGGCGTTGATCGCGTGATTTCTTCAAATGTAGAATACACTTGAAATCTGCGTCCTGGTGATGTTGGTTTTACCTTCTTAACAGCCATGGTTATTTCCCCGGTTTATATCCCTTCAAAGAATTCTATGCGTTCACCTGGTTTCAGCGTAACGATTGCTTTTTTCCAGTCTTTACGTTTTCCGATAATTCGGCCGCGTTTTTTGTATTTGCCTTTGATTTGCAGTGTCCGGACAGCATCCACCTGAACACTGAAAAGGCTTTGAATGGCCTTTTTAATTTCGATCCGGTTGGCTTTTCGATCCACCTCAAAAGAAATCTGATTGGAAACTTCTTTTTGCATGGTTGATTTTTCGCTGATTACCGGTCGTTTGATGATGGCATGATAATTCATTTCAGCAGTCTCCCTTCAATGGCTTTTATTGAGGGCTCAACCAGCAGCAGATGTTTATAATTCAAAATATCGTAAACATTGAGACCTTCAGGTTTCAGCACCTTGACATGCGGAAGGTTTCTGCAGGACAGCCTCAGAATTTCGTCTCCCGTGTCAGCAACAATCAGCGCCTTTTCAACTTTCAGGGCATTCAGAATCTGGACAACCTGCTGGGTTTTGATCTGTTCAAGATCAAACTTGTCCAGCACCAGAAGGAAGTCGCTCTGTGCCTTGGTGCTTAAAGCCATTTTCAAGGCAAGCCGCCTGACTTTCTTGGGAACTTTATAGGCATAAGATCTTGGATGAGGCCCGAAAACTGAGCCGCCTCCGCGCAGAAGCGGGCTTTTGATATCCCCTCTGCGGGCGCGTCCGGTCCCTTTTTGTTTAAACAGTTTTCTGGTGCTGCCCTGCACATCTGATCGGGTTTTAACAGATGCGGTGCCTGCACGCCGATTGGCTAACTGCATGGTTACGACTTCGTGCAGAACACAGGATCTTTACCTCGACATTATAAATGTCCTCCAGCAGTTCCACCTGTGAAACCTTTTCTGCTTTACAATTGAATACATCTACAACAGCCATATATCCCCTCGCATTCGTTGGCCCTCTACCCTTCACCATCGAATCATCAATGCTTCTTTTATGCACTGGCCTTCTTGATGGTTTTCGTTTTATTAATGGTGACAATTCCGGATTCAGCTCCTGGAACTGCTCCTTTTAACAGAATAACCTGCTCTTCCGGCCGAATATCCACAATCATTAAGTTTTTTATGGTTTTACGGACATTTCCATACTGGCCCGGCAGTTTCTTTCCTTTGACAACACGTGAAGGCCAGGCACTGCAACCAATGGAGCCGGGAATCCTTTTGCAGTGGCTGCCATGCGTATTTCTGCCACCGCTGAACCCGTGACGTCGAATGACGCCGGAAAAACCTCTTCCGATGCTGACTCCTGAAACATCGACCCGATCCCCGATGGCAAACATATCCATCGGAATTGTCTGGCCAAGAGTATATTCAGCCGGATTGTCCACGGGGAACTCCATGACATGAGCATAAACATCATTGCCTGATTTGCCGAAATGGCCCGAGCATCGGCTTGTTTACATGCGTTTTCTTTTTGGAGCCAAAAGCCAGCTGCAGTGAATTGTATCCATCTGTTGCCACAGTTTTAATCTGTGTCACGACACAGGGCCCTACTTGAAGAACCGTTACCGGTATATGTCGTCCTTCTGGAGAGAAAACGCCTGTCATCCCCAGTTTTTTTCCTATCATTCCTTTGCACATCGCGTTTTGTTCCCCTACAGTTTAATTTCAACATCCACGCCTGGAGAAAGATCCAGCTTCATTAGCGCATCAACCGTCTGTTGCGTTGGCTCCAGAATATCAACCAGTCGTTTATGCGTCCGCATTTCAAATTGCTCACGGGATTTTTTATCAACGTGCGGAGATCGCAGTACACATATTTTATTGATCGTGGTCGGCAGCGGAATCGGACCAATGACTTTTGCCCCTGTTTTATTGGCGGTATCCACAATATCCGATGCCGATTGATCCAGCAGTTTATGGTCGTATGCCTTAAGTCTGATTCGGATTTTACTGTTCATAATCATGGTTTTCGTCTCTCTTCTTATTCCAGAATTTCGCTGACGACGCCTGCGCCCACGGTTCGGCCGCCTTCACGAATCGCAAACCGCAGCTCTTTTTCCATGGCAATCGGCGTGATCAGATCTGCCGTTATCGCCACATTGTCTCCGGGCATCACCATCTCGATACCCTCGGGCAGCGACAATACCCCTGTCACATCCGTTGTCCGAAAATAAAACTGCGGCCGGTATCCATTGAAAAACGGCGTGTGCCTGCCGCCTTCTTCCTTGCTCAGAATATACACCTCAGCCTTGAACTTGGTGTGCGGCGTAATCGTTCCGGGATGCGCCACCACCTGACCCCGCTCCACTTCCTCGCGCTTGGTGCCCCGCAGCAAAACCCCGATGTTGTCTCCTGCCCTGCCCTCATCCAGAAGCTTTCTGAACATCTCAACACCCGTACACACCGTCTTTTGCGTCGGCCGAATCCCCACGATCTCCACAGCCTCGCCAACTTTCACGATGCCGCGGTCCACCCGGCCCGTAACAACGGTGCCGCGACCCGATATGCTGAACACATCCTCAACCGGCATCAAAAACGGCTTGTCAATGACCCGCTTGGGCTCCGGTATGTAGGAGTCGATCGCCGCCATCAATTCAAATATGCACTTGGCATCCTCGCCGTCCGGATCATCGCTCTCAAGGGCCTTTAAGGCACTGCCGCGAATGATCGGCGTATCATCACCCGGAAAATCATATTTGCTCAAAAGCTCGCGAAGCTCAAGCTCCACAAGCTCGATCAATTCCGGATCATCCACCATGTCGCATTTGTTCAAAAAAACCACCATGGTCGGCACCCCGACCTGACGGGCCAGCAAAATGTGCTCACGGGTCTGCGGCATGGGACCATCGTCTGCCGCCACCACCAGGATGGCACCATCCATCTGGGCCGCACCCGTAATCATGTTCTTGATATAGTCCGCATGGCCGGGACAGTCCACATGCGCATAATGGCGATTCTTGGTCTCGTACTCCACATGCGCGGTCGCTATCGTGATGCCACGCTCTTTTTCCTCGGGCGCCTTGTCAATCTGGTCAAACGGAACATATTTGGCCATGCCCTTCAAACCGTTATGCTTGGTTATCGCCGCTGTCAGCGTCGTCTTCCCGTGATCAATATGTCCTATCGTTCCCACATTCACATGCGGTTTCGACCGATCAAACTTTTCCTTCGCCATTTCACTGTCCTCCTTTTTTTACGGTCAATTTCTTTCAAGCTGCCAGCGTACACTTAACTTATCGCATTTGAACAGGGCATGGTTCCGACCCCTGCGGTATTGGCATGTTTTCTATCGACGTAAGCCGTTTTTGTGACATTGTTTGGTGTGATTGAAGATCCTGGAAGGCGACTGCTCTCGGCCGGAGACTACCACCGATTCTACCACCGGTAATGCGCAAAGGCTTTATTGGCTTCAGCCATTTTATGGGTATCTTCTTTTTTCTTCGCAGAAGATCCTCTGTTGTTGGCAGCATCCATTATTTCCGCTGCCAGTTTTTCCGCCATGCTTTTCTCGGATCGTTTCCTTGCAAAGCCGATGAGCCATCGAATCCCCAAAGCTGTCCGCCGAGACTGCCGGATTTCCGTGGGCACCTGATAAGTTGACCCGCCCACACGCCTGGACTTTACCTCAATTACGGGCCTGACATTATCAACTGCCTGCTCGAATGTTTTCAGCGGTGCTTCGTTCGTCTTTTTTTCGATGATACCAAAAGCGTTATAGAGAATTGATTCTGCGATACTCTTTTTCCCATCCCGCATGATTGATTTGATAAATTTGGCCACCAGCTTGCTGTCGTATTTTGCATCTGCGATGATGACTCTTTCGGCAATTTCTCTTCGTCTGGGCATATCCTACACCATTTTCTCTAAAAAGTTACTTGTTAACCCTTAAGCGATCGACATCTTAATTTATTTGGGTTTCTTGGCGCCATATTTTGAGCGGCCCTGCTTCCGGTCATCCACACCTAACGTATCCAGTGTTCCTCTGACGATATGATATCGCACGCCGGGAAGATCTTTCACGCGGCCCCCGCGAACCAGAACAACCGAGTGCTCCTGAAGGTTATGTCCGATACCCGGAATATACGCCGTGATTTCAATGCCGGTTGTCAGCCTTACCCTGGCGACTTTTCTGAGCGCTGAGTTCGGTTTTTTGGGCGTTGAAGTGTATACTCGGGTACAAACCCCTCTTTTCTGAGGCGCTCCTTTCAGTGCAGGCGTGGTGGCCTTCTTCTTGACCCGATCTCTTCCCTTTCTTACCAACTGGTTAATTGTAGGCATTTTTTCCCCTTCGATCGCTTCAATTGGAACAAAATTAGAACTTGCATAAAGTAAAATTAGTTCTTTTATATAGATCCGCACAATTTGTCAAGTCTTTTGTCTCTTTACTGCTTTAGGATGCATCGATTCGGATATCGCGATGCGCCGGAAATCCGGTTCCTGCGGGAATGGTTCTTCCCATGATCACATTTTCTTTCAGACCGCGAAGGCTATCCACGGCTCCGGCAATGCTGGCATCCGTCAGAACCTTTGTGGTTTCCTGAAATGAAGCTGCTGAAATAAAACTTTCGGTGCTCAGCGATGCTTTGGTGATGCCCAGGATCAGCGGTTCCGCCTTTGCCGGAATTCCATTTCTGGCAACAATTTTTCCGGTGCTGTCCGCTTCTTCAAAGATTTTATCGACGATTGCCGCGTTGGATTCCTGGAACCGGAGCTTGTCGATCTGCTCATCCTGAATAAAATCGGTATCTCCGACCCGTGTAATCTTCACCCTGCGCATCATCTGCCGGACAATGACCTCGATATGCTTATCGTTGATGCGCACGCCCTGAAGCCGGTAAACTTCCTGGACTTCATTTACCAGATACCGGCCAGTTCGATTTCGCCCTTGATATTCAAAATATCCTGGGGAATTTTGGATCCGCCGATGAGCGGCTCCCCGGCCCGGATATAATCTCCCTCAATCACGTTGATGTGTTTTCCGCGGGGAATCAGGTATTCTTTCTTCTCGCCGACATCGACCGGCGTTATGGTCACCTTCTGCTTTCCCTTCTTGCTGCTCTTTGCAATCGCAACATAGCCGTCGATTTCACTCAGGACGGCAATTTCCTTCGGTTTTCGAACTTCAAACAGTTCGGCCACACGCGGAAGACCGCCGGTAATGTCCTTTGTCTTGGTCGTGGCCCGCGGCAGCTTGGCCACCACATCGCCGGCCTTGACTTCGTCCCCTTCTTCAACCAGCAGGATGGCGTCCACGGGCAGCATATACCGGGCCCATCCGCTGGATCTTGTCAGCTTGGCGGTCTTTCCGTCAGCGTCCTTGATCGATATCCTCGGCCGTTCGTCAATATTTTTGGACTCGACAATGGTTCGACTCGATTTAAGCGTAACCGGATCCACTTTTTCCTGCATGGTTTTGCTCGGTGTAATATCACCGAATTTTACCGTGCCCTTGACTTCCGAAATAATCGGCGTTGTAAAGGGATCCCAGGTTGCCAGCAGATCTCCGACCTTTACCTTCTGATCGTTTTTCACATGAACGTGAGCGCCAAAAATCACGGTAAACTGCTCAAGTTTTCGCCCGGTTTCACCGATGATGGCAAATTCCCCGCCTTTACGGTTCATGACGATTTCGTGTCCTTCAGAATTGGGCTCGACAACCAGATCGTGAAATTTTACCGCACCGTCCACCCGCGCTCGAATATCCGCCTGTTCCACGCGGCGGCTGGCTGTTCCACCGATATGAAAGGTGCGCATCGTCAGCTGGGTTCCCGGCTCCCCGATGGACTGGGCTGCCAGAATGCCGACGGCCTGTCCGATTTCAACGGTGCGGCCATGCGCCAGGTCGCGACCATAGCACTTGGCGCAAACACCATGATCGGATTTGCAGGTCAAAACACTTCGAATCCGAACTTTTTTCAGGCCGGCGTCTTCAATGGTCTTGACCGCCACTTCATCCAGTTCGGTCCCCGTTGTGATCAGGATTTCATCGGTATAGGGATCCAGAATCTCTTCACAGGCAACGCGCCCCAGAATACGGTCCCCAAGCCGCTGAATCACTTCCCCGCCTTCTGTCAAGGGCTCAACATCGACCCCCATCAGGGTCCCGCAGTCATCTTCGCTGACCACGCAATCCTGAGCCACATCCGCCAGCCGCCGGGTCAGATATCCGGAGTTGGCTGTTTTTAATGCCGTATCTGCAAGACCTTTTCGCGCGCCATGTGTTGAGATGAAGTACTGAAGAACCGAAAGCCCTTCACGGAAATTTGCCGTAATCGGCGTTTCAATGATTTCTCCGGAAGGCTTGGCCATCAGTCCGCGCATGCCCGCAAGCTGGCGCATCTGATCCTTGCTGCCCCTGGCTCCCGAATCGGCCATCATGTAAATGGGGTTCATGCTTTCCTGAAAAACGGATTTGCCGTCTTTATCGACTTTTTCCATTTTCATGGCTTCCATCATTTCATTGGCCACATCATCGGTTGCCTTGGCCCAGATATCGACGACCTTGTTATATTTTTCGCCCGGTGTAATCAAACCTTCCGTGTATTGCTTTTCGATTTCCTTGACCCGTTCTTCGGCAAGTTTTAAAATTTTTGCTTTTGCATCCGGAATAATCATGGCGTCGATGGAAATGGAAAGACCTGCCTCAGTCGAATACCGGTAGCCAATGTCTTTGATCCGGTCCGCCAGAATGACAGTGGACTTCTGCCCCAGATTTCGGTAAGCATAATCTACCAGATCCCGAAGCGTCTTTTTATCCATAACGTTGTTAATCACATCAAATGGAATCTCCGGCATGCGGTCAATTACTTCAAAAACATGATATGCCTCGTCAAAGCTCATAATCTGGCTTGTATCGCCGGGGTTCAGCAAATAGAGCGCGTCAACTTCTTCTTCGGTTGCCGGAAATACCCGCTTGAACTCCTCGCTTCTGAGCCGGCCGATCATTCCCTTCTGCGCTTTGTCCGGATGCTGGGAATACTTTTGGACCAATGCCGCAAATGAAGCGCCCCCGGCAAGTTCTTCCTTTACCTGCAGGGCTTCATCGCGGGTTGCAGTCATGATGCGGCGAACCACCATCACCGTATCCTTGGGCATGATTTCCCACAGCAGTATTCTGCCCACGGTTGACTTCACGCGTTTTCCATGAATTCGAACTGTTATCCCGGCATGAAGGGCAGCAACTCCGGCGTCATAAGCCGAGCGAACCTCTTCCGGCCCCGCAAACAACATGCCTTCGCCTCTGGCGCCCGACACCTCACGGGTCATATAGTAAATACCCAGAACGATGTCCTGGCTGGGAACGATGATAGGGCTCCCGTTTGCCGGAGAAAGAATGTTGTTGCTGGACAGCATCAGTATTCGGGCTTCAATCTGAGACTCGACCGAAAGGGGGATGTGTACCGCCATCTGGTCGCCGTCAAAGTCGGCATTGAATGCCGTACACACGAGCGGATGCAGCTGAATCGCTTTTCCCTCAATCAAGATCGGCTCAAAAGCTTGAATTCCCAGCCGGTGAAGCGTGGGCGCACGGTTTAGCATCACCGGATATTCGCGCACCACTTCATCAAGGGTATCCCATACCTGGGGGTCTTCACTTTCGACCATTTTTTTGGCGCTTTTAACCGTTTGCACCAGCCCTTTTTGTTCCAGGCGGTAATAGACAAAGGGTTTAAAAAGCTCCAGCGCCATCTTTTTGGGAAGACCGCACTGGTGAAGCCGTAGATTCGGCCCCACGGTAATAACCGTTCTTCCGGAGTAATCCACGCGTTTGCCCAGAAGATTCTGGCGGAACCGGCCCTGCTTTCCCTTCAGCGTGTCGCTGAGCGATTTCAGCGGACGTTTATTGGTTCCGGTTATGACCCTTCCATGCCGGCCATTGTCAAATAAAACATCCACAGCCTCCTGCAGCATGCGCTTTTCATTTCGGATAATGATATCCGGAGCCCGCAGTTCGATAAGGCGTTTCAACCGGTTGTTCCGGTTGATGACCCGGCGATACAGATCGTTGAGATCGGAAGTGGCAAAACGGCCGCCTTCAAGGGGGACCAGTGGGCGCAGATCCGGCGGCAATACCGGAATGACATCCATGATCATCCAGGTGGGGTCGATGCCGGATCGCCTGAAAGCATCCACGATTTTCAGCCGTTTGGCCATTTTTTGGCGTTTGGCTGATGAATTACTGGTGCGGATTTCGATCCGAAGCTCCTGGTAAATGGCCTGAAGGTCAAGATCATCCAGCAGTGTCTTTATGGCTTCGGCACCGATACCGACTTCAAATTTGGGACCAAATGCTTCCAGGGCGTCACGGTATTTATCATCGGAAAGAAGCTGGCCGCGAACCAGGGCCGTTTCTTTCGGATCAATGACAATGTAACTATCAAAATACAGTACTTTTTCAAGATTTTTAAGCGTCAGATCAAGCAGGTTGCCGATTTTACTGGGAAGGCTTTTGAGAAACCAGATATGCGCCACGGGACAGGCCAGCTCGATATGTGCCATTCGTTCCCGGCGGACCTTGGACTGTATGACCTCCACACCGCATTTTTCACAGATGACACCCCGGTGTTTCATCCGTTTGTATTTGCCGCAATTACATTCATAGTCTTTTATCGGACCAAATATTTTTGCGCAGAACAACCCGTCTCGTTCGGGTTTAAACGTTCGATAATTTATGGTTTCTGGCTTCTTTATCTCACCATGGGACCATTTAAGGATCTGGTCCGGAGATGCCAGGGCAATTCGTACACCTGTGTACCGTTTGGGATCCATGGGTTTGGCGAAAAAATCATATAGGGTTTCCAAAAAATTTCTCCTTATTTGTGCTGGAACCGTATAAAGTCAGAATCTGAATGTTCCGTTTACAGCGTCAAACACCTGCAATCCAAGTGTTACGGTGAAAAGGTTTAGCGATAACACAACAGACGGACTTTTACGCAGTCATCAGTCTTCGAGCAGCGAAACATCCAATCCCAGGCTCATCAATTCGTTGGTCAGGACTTTAAATGATTCTGGAATGCCGGGCTCAAGTGAATTCTGGCCTTTTACGATCTTTTCATACATACGGGTTCTTCCGGCCATATCATCGGATTTAACCGTTAAGAATTCCTGAAGTGCATGGGAAGCCCCGTATGCCTCCATTGCCCACACTTCCATCTCACCCAGGCGCTGGCCTCCGAACTGTGCTTTGCCTCCCAGAGGCTGCTGAGTGACCAGTGAATACGGGCCGATGGATCTGGCATGGATTTTATCGTCAACCAAATGATGGAGCTTCAGCATATACATGGTCCCGACCGTGATCTTTTCCTTAAAAGGCTCGCCGGTCCGCCCGTCATACAGCGTGCTTTGCGCGGACCTGTCCAGTCCGGCCTCCTCAAGTAAGTCCTTGATTTCAATTTCCTTGGCCCCGTCAAAAACCGGAGTCGCCATGGGAACGCCCTGCTTGAATTCTGCGGCAAAACCCAGCAACTCGTCATCGGACATGCGGGAAACCCGATTTCGAATCTCGGAATCTTCTTTCATGGGAGATGAAAATATATTGGCGAATTTCGTCCGAAGATCGGTTAACTTCTTTTGCTCAACCAGGCGGTTGATCTGCGCGCCCAGACCTTTTGCCGCAAAGCCCAAGTGAATCTCGAGGACCTGCCCCACATTCATTCGAGAAGGCACGCCCAGCGGATTCAATACCATGTCCACCGGAGTTCCATCGGCAAAATAGGGCAGATCTTCCTGAGGCAGAATTCGGGAAACAACGCCTTTATTTCCATGGCGTCCGGCCATTTTATCCCCTACAGAGAGTTTGCGCTTCATGGCTACATAGACTTTAACCATTTTAATGACACCAGGAGCCAGGTCATCGCCTTTTTCAAATCGCGTGGCCTGTCTTTCAAAATTATTCCGGCACTGGCCGCACTGTTCCCGGTATTGTTCAAGAAGCTGATGAACCTGCTCAGAGATTCCCGGGCTGCTCAGCACAATTCCCTCAAGCTGATCCACGGAAATATCGGCAAGCATGTCATCGTCAATCGTCACACCTTTTGGAATCAGCACTTTTTTTCCTTTTTTAAGCGGCGTGCTGCAAACCTGGCCCTTGAGCAGACTGAACACCCTGGACTGAACAACTTCCTTAATCACCAGAAGCTCGTCTTTCATGTCCCGTTCAAGATATGCGATTTCACTGTCTTCGATGTTGCGTGTCCTGTCGTCTTTATCCACACCTCTTCTGGAGAAGATCTTGGCATCAATCACAATTCCCTGAATCCCCGGCGGTACCCGCAAGGACGTGTCCTTGACATCTCCGGCCTTTTCACCGAATATGGCACGCAGGAGCTTTTCCTCGGGAGAGAGCTGCGTTTCGCCTTTGGGCGTGATTTTGCCTACAAGAATATCACCGGGCACCACCTCTGCCCCCAGCATGATGATCCCGCTCTCATCCAGATTTCTCAGGGCCTCTTCCCCGACATTGGGAATGTCGCGCGTGATTTCCTCTTTGCCCAGCTTCGTATCCCTTGAGACCACTTCAAACTCTTCTATGTGAATTGATGTATAGACGCCTTCCCGGACCAGCCGTTCACCGACGAGAATGGAATCTTCAAAATTGTACCCGCCCCAGGGCATAAATGCCACTGTCACGTTCTTGCCCAGCGCCAGCTCTCCCTTGTCTGTAGCGGGCCCATCGGCGATCACTTCTCCGGCCTTGACGCGCTGGCCTTTTTTGACAATTGGGCGATGATTGAAACACGTATTCTGATTGGATCGGATAAATTTGGACAGATTGTAGATGGTGACCGGCCTAAAGATCTCTTGGTCGGCATCCTGAACCATCAGCTCGTGCCGAACAACGATGCGGTCCGCTTCCACATCTTCAACAACGCCATCCCGCCTGGCAACAACAGCGACACCCGAATCCTTGGCCACTACCCCTTCGATGCCGGTGCCCACCAGCGGAGCCTGGTTGACCAGAAGCGGTACGGCTTGGCGCTGCATATTGGAGCCCATCAGCGCGCGGTTGGCATCATCATTTTCCAGAAACGGAATCAGCGATGCGGAAACGCTTACCAGCTGATTGGGGGAGACATCCATCAGTTCGATATTCTCGCGCTTCTCCATCGTAAATTCACCGGCAACCCGGGAATTGATTTCCGTCTCGGTAAAACTCCCATTTTCATCAAGGCTCGCATTGGCCTGAGCAATGGCATGGTCTTTTTCATCAAAGGCGCTCAGAAACCGCACATCACTGGTGACCGCGGCATTTGACACGACCCGGTATGGCGTTTCGATAAATCCGTACTCATTCACCTGGGCATATGTGCTCAGCGAGACGATCAGCCCGATATTGGGACCCTCAGGCGTTTCAATCGGACAAATACGGCCATAATGCGAGGGATGCACATCGCGAACCTCGAATCCGGCACGTTCCCGAGTGAGCCCACCAGGGCCCAGTGCGGAGAGACGGCGTTTATGCGTTGTTTCAGAAAGAGGGTTGGTTTGATCCATGAACTGGCTGAGCTGACTGGTTCCAAAAAATTCCTTGACCACGGCAGACACGGGTTTGGGGTTTACCAGGTCGTGCGGCATCAGGGCGTCAACCTCCTGAAGGCTCATTCTCTCCTTGATGGCCCGCTCCATACGGACAAGTCCGATTCGGTACTGGTTCTCCAGCAATTCGCCGACTGCGCGCACCCGACGGTTGCCGAGATGATCAATGTCGTCCACGACTCCCTGAGTATCCCGCAGCTTGATAAGGGTTTTGGCAGTCAAGAGAATGTCTTCTTTACGCAGAATCCTTAGATCGATGTTGCTGGCTATTCCCAGGCTCTGATTGATTTTAAGTCTGCCCACACCGGAGAGATCATAAAATGCGGATTTGAAAAATAGGTGATCCACAAAGTCCTGGGCGACTTCGGCCGTTGCAGGGTTGCCCGGCCTAAGCCTGCGATAGATTTCAAGCAGGGCTTCTTTTTTGGACTGGACCTTGTCCAGAATCAGCGTCTTTCGAATCGAATCGCTGATCGTTGTCCCATCGATGAAAAGGATTTCAAACTCTGTAATGCCCGCTTTATTTAGTCGATCCAGCAAGTCCTCGCTGACAACTTCATTTGGCTTTGCTACCACCTCACGGGTAACCGGATGCAGAATGGATGAGGCGATAATTTTATCTTGAAGCTCTTCAAGCGTAATCGGAATGGCGTCCAGTTTATCGGTTTTCATCCGCTTGAGTATCCGCTGGGTAAACACCCTTCCTTTTTTGACAACGACTTCTCCGGTATTGGGATCAATCACATCCTGACTTGCCCGATGACCTTTCAAAAAGTCTTCATTAAATGCCTTGAAGTAGCGATTGGACTTGACTGTGATTTTTTCGGATTCATAAAAATATGACAGAAGGTCTTCAGGTGTATAGCCAAATGCCTTGAAAAGCAATGTTACCGGAAATTTCCTGCGCCGGTCAATCCGGATATACACGATATCCTTTGGGTCGATTTCCATATCGATCCAGGAACCCCGAACCGGAATAATACGGGAGGTGTAAATCACCTTGCCGCTGGTATGGGTTTTCCCTTTGTCATGGTCGAAAAATACCCCGGAAGACCGATGCAGCTGGCTGACCACAACCCGCTCGGTCCCGTTGATGATAAAAGTCCCTTTTTCGGTCATCAAAGGAATGGTTCCGAAATAAATTTCCTGTTCCTTGATATCCCGAATATTGGATGAACCGGTATCTTTATCCGTATCATAAACAACCAGGCGGGTCGTAATTCTCACAGGAATTTCATAAGTCATTCCCCGGTGAATGCATTCTTCAACGCCGTGTTTGATCTCAGCAAAACGATAATTAACGAACTCAAGAGAAGCACTCCCCGTAAAGTCCTTAATCGGAAATACGGAATTAAAAACCGTCTGCAACCCGATATCTTTGCGTTTGTCCGGAGGGACATCCATTTGCAAAAATCGCCTGAAAGACTCCCGTTGCATGCCAATAAGATCTGGAATTTCAACGATTTTACTAATCTTGCCAAAGTTTTTTCTGATACGCTTCGATGCCAAAGGCCGTTCCGTCATGGCAGCTCCAAATTTAAGGTTTCGAAAAAGCGGAAATGGGATTTAAGGCCTGAATCCTTTCATCCCATCTCCGTTTGTAATCCCTGAAAACTTACCTGTTGCTATTTAATTTCAACCTGGCCGCCGGCTTCTTCGATTACGGCTTTGATTTTTTCAGCCTCATCTTTGGGTACCCCTTCTTTGATGGGTTTTGGCACCCCGTCAACCAGGTCCTTGGCTTCTTTCAGCCCAAGACCTGTTAACGCCCGGACTTCTTTGATGACCTGGATTTTTTTATCTCCAAAGCCGGTAAGTATAGCCGTAAATTCGGTTTGCTCCGCGGCCGGCGCAGCCACATCGGCGCTAGCGGCCGCAACCATCGCAACAGGAGCTGCGGCGGAAACCCCAAATTTTTCTTCCATTTCTTTTACCAGTTCAGAAAGATCCAGAACTGTCATGTTTGCTATAAATTCAATAACATCTGCTTTCGTAATATCAGCCATCGTTAGTTCCCTCCAGTTTACACTTCTAAATCACACAACTTATTCTGTAATTGCCTGTTCTTTTTGATCTTTTAAGGCAGTCAATACATATAGTAATTTTTGTGGAATATTATTCAACGCACGCACCATCGCGGTCGGTACACCGACCATGACAGAGAGCAACTGCCCCAACAATACTTCGCGGGAAGGCAGCATCGACAGCGCCAAGATGGCGTCTGCATTCAACACCTTGCCCTGCAGAACGCCTGCTTTGATCTTAAACTTTTCATTTTCCTTTGCAAAGGCGGTTAAGACTTTTGCCGGAGCCACAGGATCATCAAAGCTATACGCAACCGCACTGGCTTCTTTTAATTTGTCTTTGATCAATGCAACCGTGTTGTTTTCCGAAGCACGTGCAAGCAAAGAGTTTTTTACAACCCGATATTCAACCTTGGCTTCCCTGAGCTGTCTGCGCAAGGAACTCATCGTTGCCACATCGAGTCCGTTAAAATTTGTCAGAATAACGATCTTGGATCTTGCGAATTTCTCCTCAAGATCATCAACGATCTGCTTTTTTTTATCTAATTTCACAGATTAATTACACCTCCTTTCTTCAGCTGTTATCATCCCGGAGGCAATCACGATTTGAGGTTTTTTGGTATAATGAATTGAATAGACTGAACCATCTGTCCTCTTCTTTCAATTCGTTAAACCCATCTCGGTAGGCCAGCATTGCCGATTAAACACCAAACGTGTGCACCTACGGTCTTTGACAGGATAATACAGGCGCGGGATTGATCTTAAATCCTGCGCGAGTTTGCGAAGAACTTGTCCGCTGTAATGATGCCGACCCGTCCCCTTGCCAATCATAATTTTGTTTCTTTGTGCCGCGTTGCAGGTCCTGAGGCCTTTCGCATACGGCAGTATCGCTTTTACCGGATCACATCTTTCAATGATGCCGTATCCACCTTGACGCCTGGCCCCATGGTCGTTGAAATGGCCACTCCCCTCAGATATGTCCCCTTGCTTGTGGAAGGCTTTATGCGGACAATGGTTTCAAGAAAAGCCGTGACATTCTGGACAAGCTTTTCAACGCCAAAGGATACTTTTCCAACCGGAACATGAACAATTCCGGCCTTCTCAACCCGAAAATCGATTTTTCCGGCCTTAAGCTCATTGACTGCTCTTGCCACATCAAAGGTAACGGTTCCCGTTTTGGCATTGGGCATCAGGCCTCTGGGGCCTAGGATTTTTCCGATTTTACCAACCGTGCCCATCATGTCCGGAGTTGCCACAGCCTTATCGAAACCGGTCCAGCCTTCTTTAATTTTTTCTATCAACTCGTCATTGCCGGCAAAGTCAGCCCCGGCTTCAAGCGCTTCTTTTTCTTTTTCGCCTTTGGCAAACACAAGAATCTTGACTTCCTTGCCCAATCCATTGGGCAGAACGACTGTTCCTCGAACCATTTGATCTGCATGTCTGGGATCGACACCCAGACGAACGGCCACATCCACCGTTTCGTCAAATTTGACAAAAGATGATTCAAGAGCCGCCTGGACTGCTTCGGCCAAGGCATGCCGTTTAGTTATGTCAATTTTCTTCTGTGATTCTAAGTATTTTTTCCCCCGCTTCGGCATAATCCCTTTAACTCCTTTTAACTTTAGCCAACTTCAATCCCCATACTTCTGGCTGTACCCATGATAATTTTACATGCTGCATCCAGATCATTCGCGTTTAAATCAACCATTTTCAGTTTGGCGATTTCAGTAATCTGATCCATTGTCAGTTTAGCGACCTTGTCACGTTTGGGGTCGCTGGCGCCTTTGGCAATTTTGGCTGCTTTCTTTAGGAGAACAGATGCAGGAGGCGTCTTTGTGATAAATGTGAAGGACCTGTCTTGGTACACCGTGATGACAGCCGGTATGATCATGCCTTCGTCATTGGCGGTCCTGGCGTTAAACGCCTTACAGAATTCCATAATATTGACCCCGTGCTGGCCCAGTGCCGGACCGATTGGGGGTGAAGGATTGGCTTTTCCAGCCGTAACCTGTAACTTGATCTGTGCAATCACCTTTTTTGCCATTGTATTTCAATACTCCTGATATTATAACTTGATGACTTGGACAAATTCCAATTCAACCGGCGTGGCTCTCCCAAAAATACTTACCAGAACCCTGATTTTCCCCTTTTCCGGGTTAACTTCATCCACCGTTCCGATAAAATTTGAAAAAGGCCCGTCTACGACGCGAATTTCATCGCCGGGTTCAAAATAGAATTTGGGTTTGGGTTTCTGTTTCCCGGCCTCCATACGGTTCAATATCTGGGCGGCTTCATCATCTGAAAGAGGCGTTGGTTTTTCTTTTCCTCCCAGAAATCCCGTGACCTTTGCCGTATCATTGACAATATGCCAGGTTTCATCGTCCAAATCCACTCTGAGCAGAATATAGCCGGGATAAAATTTGCGGGAGGATTCCTTCCGTTTCCCTTTAACCAGTTCCACAACCTGTTCAGTTGGCACAAGCACTTCACCGAATTTCTCCGGGTGTGGAGAAGTCGCTATGCGTTCATCCAATGCCAGCTTGACTTTGTTTTCAAATCCAGAATAAACATGGACAATATACCATTTCAGAGACACTTGCTTTTCTCCTAGCTCAAAACAGCTTTGACCAGGCTGGACAATCCAATATCCACGATGCCTAAAAACAATGACACCAGCAGCACCAGCATGACCACCACAATGGTAGAGCCCATCGCCTGTTTTCGGGAAGGCCAGGCAACTTTTTTTAATTCAACCTTGACTTCTCTGAGAAATTGCAGTGCCTGGTCAATATATTTATTGTTGATTTTAAACATGGCACTGCCGGGAGTTGCTTTTTTTACAGGAGCGATTTTTAGCTGATTATCTTTTACAGTTCCGGCAGTTGTCTGAGTCGTGAGGCTCTGACTTGCAGTTTCAGATTCGGTTTCAGTGGATGCGTTTTCATCACTCTTGCTTTTCTTTTTCAGGCCTGGTTCTTTTTTTTTGAGTAACCGTCCCATTGTTCTCCTAAAAAAAAGTGAAAGCTCAAAGTGGATGCTGTCAGCCGGTATCCACCTCTGACCTTCTTTGAGCTTCACTCATCAGATGATTTGGCAGGCCAGGAGGGATTCGAACCCCCAGCACTCGGATTTGGAGTCCGACGCTCTACCGTTAGAGCTACTGGCCTGTGTAATCCTTACCACAAGGAAAAACCATTTATAAATTGCCGTTCAATGGTTCCAAAGCTTTCGGCTATTTGGTTTCTTTGTGTGATATATGCTTTTTGCAGAATCGGCAGTATTTGCTGAATTCCAGCTTGTCCGGCGTTGTCCGCTTGTTTTTGGTTGTGGTGTAATTTCTTCTTTTGCATTCTGTACATGCAAGGGTAATAATCACTCTCACGAGAAAACTCCTTTGTTATTCCAGAATTTCGCTTACGACGCCTGCGCCCACGGTTCGGCCGCCTTCACGAATCGCAAACCGCAGCTCTTTTTCCATGGCAATCGGCGTGATCAGATCTGCCGTTATCGCCACATTGTCTCCGGGCATCACCATCTCGATGCCCTCCGGAAGCGTCAGTATCCCTGTCACATCCGTTGTCCGAAAATAAAACTGCGGCCGGTATCCATTGAAAAACGGCGTGTGCCTGCCGCCTTCTTCCTTGCTTAGAATATACACCTCAGCCTTGAACTTGGTGTGCGGCGTAATCGTTCCGGGATGCGCCACTACCTGACCCCGCTCCACCTCTTCGCGCTTGGTGCCCCGCAGCAGAACCCCGATGTTGTCTCCTGCCCTGCCCTCGTCCAGAAGCTTTCTGAACATCTCAACACCCGTACATACGGTCTTTTGCGTGGGCCGAATCCCCACAATCTCCACAGCCTCGCCAACTTTCACGATGCCGCGGTCTACGCGTCCCGTTACAACGGTGCCCCGGCCCGATATGCTGAACACATCCTCTACCGGCATCAGAAACGGCTTGTCGATAACCCGCTTGGGCTCCGGAATGTAAGAGTCGATCGCCGCCATCAATTCAAATATGCACTTGGCATCCTCGCCGTCCGGATCATCGCTCTCAAGGGCCCTTAAGGCACTGCCGCGAATGATCGGCGTATCATCACCCGGAAAATCATATTTGCTCAAAAGCTCGCGAAGCTCAAGCTCCACAAGCTCGATCAATTCCGGATCATCCACCATGTCGCATTTGTTTAAAAAAACCACCATGGTCGGAACACCGACCTGACGGGCCAGCAAAATGTGCTCCCGGGTCTGAGGCATCGGACCATCGTCTGCGGCCACTACCAGGATGGCACCATCCATCTGGGCTGCGCCCGTGATCATGTTCTTGATATAGTCCGCGTGTCCAGGACAGTCCACATGCGCATAATGGCGATTCTTGGTCTCGTACTCCACATGCGCGGTCGCTATCGTGATGCCACGCTCTTTTTCCTCGGGCGCCTTGTCAATCTGGTCAAACGGAACATATTTGGCCATCCCCTTCAAACCGTTATGCTTGGTTATCGCCGCTGTCAGCGTCGTCTTCCCGTGGTCAATATGTCCTATCGTTCCCACATTCACATGCGGTTTCGACCGATCAAACTTTTCCTTCGCCATTTCACTGTCCTCCCTGCTGAATAATGTTTAAAACGGATGCTCGGGCTTAACCATTCGTCTTTTTTTTACGACAGTTTCCGTCTTCACGATCCCTTTGTCTTGATCTGTTGTCTTGGAGCCCACGATCGGAGTCGAACCGATGAACCTCTTCCTTACCAAGGAAGCGCTCTACCAACTGAGCTACGTGGGCGATCAGGCAATTGGTGTAATCAATGAATACCGAGCTGTTGATATTATGGAGCGGGAGACGAGACTCGAACTCGCGACATCCAGCTTGGAAGGCTAGAGCTCTACCAACTGAGCTACTCCCGCCAACAGTCATTCACTTGTCACACCCTGCAGACCATCCCCTTGTTCATCTTCTGCTCGGGGACAATCTTTGTTTCCTCAAGAAAATGTTTGCATTGCAGATGAAGCTATGTAGTTCATTAATGATTTCGCTTGATCTTACCTGCAAAATCTCCTACATACGACATTTATTGAGGCTGGTGGTGGGGGGAGGATTCGAACCTCCGAAGGCTTCGCCGACAGATTTACAGTCTGTTCCCTTTGGCCACTCGGGAACCCCACCTTATTATTCAGGCAGCTAATCTGCCTGATGGAGCCAGCGAAGGGACTCGAACCCCCGACCCACTGATTACAAATCAGTAGCTCTACCAACTGAGCTACGCTGGCCATTCATCATTTTTATTACATCTGCCTCTTGTAACATTCCAAAAATCAGAAATCAACAAAAAAATATATATTTCATCACATCGGTCGTTTTTTTCCATAATTATCGGAACCGGTCGAGATTCTCCGTGATGAAACTTATATTTAAGGCCTGGCATTCTATTCCAATTGCTTAGCCGTATCTGTTTGAATTTCCCTGTCATTGCTTATCCGACTTGACAGTTCAAGGTTCTTGATGCATTGTGATGCATATAGCCAATACATCTACATCCGGCGCGAAAAACGCGGATGTATGTTCATCAGCGTGATTCAGGATAATCCCATGTCGAGAGTCAACTTTCTGATCTGTACCGCCGTTGCCGTCATTTGCATCAGTTTTTGGGCACTGCTGAACCGGCCGGAGCAGGAACCACCCTGGCCTTCCCGCATTCAAGGGTTTTCATTTTCTCCGTTTCAGCAAGGACAAAGCGCAATCGACGGCATCATGCCTTCCGAGGCCCAAGTCGATTCGGATCTTGCCTTGCTGGCGGATAAGACCAACGCCATCCGCACATACACCGTTCAGGGCATTCAGGCCAGAATTCCTGCCATGGCCCGAAAGCACCGGCTGAATGTGACCCTGGGTGCCTGGATCAGCGCGGATCTTGAGCGGAACGAGGCGGAGATCGAAAAAGTGATTCAGCTGACCCGCGAAAACTGGCGTAACGTGGTGCGGGTCGTGGTCGGCAACGAAGCCCTGCTCCGGGAGGAAGTCACCAGCGAGCAGCTTGGCGACTATATCGAACGGGTGCGGGCGGGCATTCGTGAAGCAGGCAGTCGCGTGCCGGTCAGCACGGCAGAGCCCTGGCATGTCTGGATCAAGCATTCCGAGCTTGGTGAGCATGTGGACTACATTGCAACCCACATGCTTCCCTACTGGGAGGGCATTCAGATGGAAATGGCTGTTGGCTATATTATAGAACACGTCAATCTTCTCAAAGAAACCTTCCCCAGCAAACCCGTTGTCATCACCGAAGTCGGTTGGCCCAGCAATGGCAGAACCCGCAAAGCGGCTGTGGCCTCGACTGGCAAACCAGGCAACTTTTCTGCGGCGTTTTATTGCCCGGGCAGAACAGGAAAAATACATTTATTATGTGATGGAAGCCTTTGACCAGCCCTGGAAGTCGGTCACAGAGGGAGCGGTCGGAGCCTATTGGGGAATTTTTGATGTGAAGCGGCAGCCGAAATTTCCCCTGACCTCTCCCATTGTCGAAATTCCCGAATGGCGCACCCTGGCCGCCATTTCGGTGGTGATCGCCATCATCACCTTTGCACTGCTTCTGATCGACAGCCAGACCCTTCAAAAACGCGGCCGCGGCTTTCTGGGGCTCATCGCTTTTTCTGCCGCCACAGCCGGCGTGTGGATCGTTTACAGCTACACCCGTCAATATATGACGGTTACCACGGTCCTGGTCGGCCTCTTAATGGTGATCGGCATGATCGGCGTCGTCGTTGTCCTTCTGACCGAAGCCCATGAATGGGCCGAGGCATCGTGGGCTGACAGACGAAGACCATTTGCGCCGGTCACGGTTTCCGACAAGGACTTGCCCATGGTTTCGGTGCATGTGCCGGCCTACAACGAGCCGCCGGAAATGCTGATGGAAACCTTAAACGCCCTGGCAATTCTGGATTACCCGTTTTTTGAAGTCCTGGTCATCGACAACAATACCCAGGACCCGCTGGTCTGGCAGCCGATCGAGGCCCACTGCGCCAAACTGGGGTACCGATTCCGTTTTTTTCATGTGAATCCGCTGGCTGGCTTTAAAGCCGGAGCCCTTAATTTTGCACTTGCCAGAACAGCTCCGGACGTTGATGTGATCGCGGTCATCGACAGCGATTACATCGTTGAACCCAATTGGCTTCGGGACCTGGCAAGCCAGTTTGTCAAGCCGTCGGTTGCCATTGTTCAGGCGCCCCAGGATTACCGGGATGACGGCGAGAACATGTTCAAGGCCATGTGTTACGCCGAATACAGGGGATTTTTTTATATCGGGATGCTGACCCGCAACGAACGAAACGCCATCATTCAGCACGGCACCATGACCATGGTGCGCAAATCCGCGCTGGAGGAAGTGGAGGGCTGGGCCGAATGGTGCATCACCGAAGATGCCGAACTCGGGCTTAAAACATTTGAAAAAGGGTATGAAGCCGCCTACACCGCCACGAGTTACGGAAAAGGGGTGATGCCCGACACTTTCATCGATTTTAAAAAACAGCGATTCCGCTGGGCTTACGGGGCCATGCAGATTCTGCGCCGACATGCCACAAGACTGCTCCTGCCCGGCCAATCCAATCTGACCTATGGCCAGCGCTACCATTTTGTCGCAGGCTGGCTGCCCTGGATGGCGGACGGCATTAACCTGCTGTTTACGATATCCGCGCTGCTCTGGTCCTTGGCCATGTGTCTGCTACCCCTGAAATTCGATCCGCCCCTGGTGATCCTGTCGGTGATGCCGATGTCGCTTTTTATCTTCAAGGTGGCAAAAATGATTTATTTATACCGCAGAAAAGTCGGGGCCAACATTGCCCAGACCCTTGCTTCGGCCCTGGCCGGCCTGTCTCTTTCTCACACCATTTCAAAGGCCATCCTGCTTGGAATTTTCACCAAGAGCCATCCCTTTCTTCCGAACTCCGAAACTGGCTCGCGCCCATGCCCTGTTCCATGCTTTGCAGTCGGCCCGCGAAGAGGGATTGCTCGCCATGGCCCTCTGGCTTGCCGTCTTCACCGTTGCCGCACGGCAGGGCTCGGATACTCCGGATGTCTTCATGTGGCTCATGGTACTTCTTGTCCAGTCCATTCCCTATTCGGCCTCGGTGATCATGGCGATCATCAGCGGGTTTTCCAGGGTTCCCGCACAGCTCATTCGAAAGATAACGGCATCCCCCGTTGAGGCTGATCAAAGTTCAACTGCTTCGTGACCGGTCACGAATCGGGCATTCACCGCCATGCATGAAAATGATCCCCCCTCTTTAGAAGCCACGCTCTGAAAACGGGCAGCCTGTTTGTAAAAGACCTATCCTCTCACGCAACAACCACGCGGTCGCGTCCTTGTTCTTTGGCACGGTACAGGGCAGCGTCGGCAGCGCGTACGATTTCTTCCAGATCTTTTCCATGCGCAGGGTAGCTGGCCACACCAAATGAGGCCGTGATGACCCCTAAAGACGCCCCCATGTGCTTGACCTCCTGCTGCCTGAAAATTTCACGCAACTTCTCGGCCCGCTGCAAGGTGCTTTCCGTCGCCATCTCCGGCAGAATGATCAGGAACTCTTCCCCGCCATAGCGGCATGAGATATCTTCCTGGCGAATGTTTTTTTTCAGAAGTCCCGCCAGCGTGACCAGCACCAGATCGCCGGCGTCATGGCCGAAGCTGTCATTGATGCGCTTAAAATGATCCAGATCAATGATCATAACCCCTACAGGCATATTCCGGCGATTCGCCCGGTGGAGCTCCCGATCGAAGGCTTCCTTCAGATATCGTCGATTGAACAGACCAGTCAGCGGATCAACAATTGCCTGAAGATGAAGATTTTCACGCAGATTCAAATTGGCAATGGCAAGTGATATTTGTTTGGCAACTGTTACAGCAATGTGCTGGTCAATTTCGGTCAGACAACCTGCCTCTCCTCCGGAAGCTTGATTTTCGACATTTAATGAGGATTGCAGAGACAAAAGACCTATTATTTCTCCTTGGGCGACCATGGGCACACACATGTATTCAGTCGGTTGATCTTCCATGATATGCTTACAGCGTAACCCGGAGTAAGCAGCCCTTGCCAGGTGTATCTCCCCGCGCCGCAAGGCCAAACACTGATCCGCCGTGAACACATTTCCAGCCGAAGACGCCTCTCCCCACCTGGCTACCGCCTCTATCAATAAACTTTTTCTGGGACTTAACATGAACAGTGTGCCCGACAAGTCAGGAAATAACTGTGGAATTATCGTTATGATGCCGGCGTAAGCTTCTTCGCGGGTGAGACAGGATTGAAGCAAATCTCCCATTTCATTGATCAGGGTAATGTGTCCGTTCCGCTGTTCAACTTCTCGAACAGTGCCCTCGAGCGTCGTCAGCGTTTTAGACAGCGTCTTTTCGGCATGCCTGCGCTCAGCCATCTCCTCCTGCAGCGTGTGCTTGGATATTCGCAATTTTCGGTTCAACTGAAGGGTAAATAAAAGCAGTCCGAAGAGGATTGCCGTTGCCGCGACACCGGAAAGGATCTGCCACCGGTAGGAATTGATCAGAAGCGCAAGCGTGATTTTTCCGTAGTCCTTGTAGATACCGACACGAAGCTCCTTCAGGCAGTCATCAACCGATTCGTAATCAAGCGGGACCGTCCACCCTGAACAATTCGCCGCTCTGGCTGCCTGGCTTTGCGCAGGCATGCCAAGAAGCGCAATGGCAACCTTTTCGGCCAGCGGATCAGGGGTATGCTTGAGCCTTGCAAAGGGCCACTCCGGATAAATATGGGTGCTGCAGGCATAAGGGAAACCCGCATGTTTCTGTCGGTTGATCACCTTGAAAGTATCCGGAGCAATCTTGCCTTCTGCGATCATTTGCTCCAGAATCGAGGTTGCGACAGTGCCTGCATCCGCCTTCCGATCTCTGACGGCATAAATGACATCATCATGTGTTCCCACGAACGCCAAACTTGCAAAATCCTTATAGGGATTGACGCCGCTTTTTTTGAACTCCCTCCATGCCACACGCCACCCGCCGAATGAAGTCTCATCGACGGCCATGAAGGATTTGCCATTCAGATCCTTAAGGGAGTCAATCTGCCGACGATCCGACCTGCAGAAGATGACGCCTCCAAAAAGAGTGGAATATCCATCGGGGGTTGTCCGCTTAATCGTCGCCATACGGCTGACGTTGTACAGCACCTGCATTTCCGTATAGATTGACGGATTGACGACAATAAAATCCACTTTCCGGCCTTCAACGGCGGGGGTCACTTCTTCGAAGGCAAGCGGAACGATCTTAAAAACAGTCCCAGGTATCTGATCGGTCAGATATTGCGCAGTGGGCAGCCAAACCCGAAGGCTTTCCTGAGCTCCCCTTCGGGCCAATACCCCGATCGACACACCGTTGTCTTCTGCAAAAGCCACTCGATTGCTTTCACCTGCCAGGCCCAAAACAACCGACAACAAAATCAGGACCGAGAAAATATATTTTACTTTAGAGAACTTGCCATTTCTCATTTTTTTCAACTTTTCTTCAAAAAAGGTAACCGCCATATCATTGACATCTGACCAGAAATATTCTTACGTATGTCAAAAATCATCTCAATAATCAACACAATATCCGGAAACTTCGACGACACCCGAACTGGAACTTGACACCGGTTAAAAGAAAAACCCTGTCCTTGTCTCCATGATAACAGCGGACTTTTGGCATCCTGGTATTGTTCCCGCAATATTTCTGCAGGCAGATCGAGTATGGAGAAAGGGTGCAGGTTAATTTCGCCTTCACCCAGATTTATGCGCGCTCTGGATGATCGTGTCTCAAATGGAGCTGATAACAAATTTTGCAGCCGGAATTTGCCAGGATTTCAGGATTCGTTTGTCCGGATCCTGCTATTTATGGCATTGATAGAGTTCAACCCATGGCTTGCGGCCAGCGCCGAATCTGAGTATAATGACGAAGGTTTGCAACCAATGGCATTGATTGCCCGGGTGATCCGCAAGAAAGCCTTCATTCACCCAACGCTCTTCAATTTACACCTGTTAACGACCGACCCGGTGCCGATTATGGATACTTCCGCAGCAATATGGATTATGGCAGCAGTGCTTGTTACCGTGGGTATGGCCGGCGTTGTTCTCCCTGCCGTCCCCGGCACGATTCTCCTTTTTTCCGGGCTGATTCTTGCAGCCTGGGCCGAGGACTTCAGATATGTTGGTTTGGGCACGATTATCGTACTCGTCCTGTTGACGCTTTTAACCTACATCATTGACATTGCCGCAGCAGCATTCGGTGCTAAGCAATTTGGCGCCAGCAAGCGAGCGGCAATGGGCGCAGCTCTCGGCGCAGTTATCGGAATATTCTTTGGACTGCCGGGTATTTTGCTGGGGCCTTTTTTAGGGGCAGTATTCGGGGAGTTTTCAGTCCATGACGATATGCGGCGGGCTGGCAAAGCAGGCGTTGGCGCCTGGCTGGGACTGCTCCTTGGTGTTGCCGTCAAGCTGGCATTGTCTTTTGCCATGCTGGGCGTGTTCATTGCTGCAAGATTTCTGTGAAATCGCGGATGATTGCTTGCCTGCCAATTCGAATATAAATCATGCACTGATATTTTTCCTCAAAAAGAAAATAGGGATCATCATTAAATGAATGGACAACACCGAAAAGAGATTCGCCCTGGCGCACGCGTTGAAATCGTTTTGAAGACAGATCAGAGAACCGGCAAGCGCACCTCCGGAATTGTAAAGGACATCCTGACATCGTCCGCCTATCATTCCCGCGGAATCAAAGTCCGCCTCGACAGCGGCCAGATCGGGCGCGTACAAGAGGTTCTTCAGGATGAAAAAACATCTCAACCCTGCTTTGCCGGTTGATCGTCAATATCACAAAAAATCCATGCTTATTCCATGAATCAAGACGATTGGATTTCAAACCAACATCTTCGCTTAAGTCGTCGACTTTCCGAAATTCAGGAAACAATTCCAGTTATCCGGAAATGACGCTCGCGATCGGTTCCCAAAGAGATTTTTCAGTCACATATTGATCCAGATTGAAGAAAGAGGTGCCGGCGATCGGGGAAGCAATATTCTGACTGTCTTGCAAAACGTCTATTTCGCCGGCCATTTGAAGGCACAAATCATTTGTTGTCGTCGATGCTTTTCATCTTCGAATCGGCATCTAATTTTCCGTCGGGATCATCCACTGCCTTCTTGAAATTCCTTATGGACTTTCCCAGGGAATTGCCCAGCTCGGGAAGTTTTCCGGGTCCGAAAATGATCAAAACAATAACCAGTATAACGATAAGATGCATCGGTGAAAAAAGACCTGAAAACATAACACCTCCCTGTGGTACAACCTTAATCTTGTATTTTTGATTATATTTTTTACATGAATTCACATCATGTTCGTATGAAGCCAATTTTGAAGCACGACACCTTAACCCAGTCAATTGTCAGGCAATTCCGCTTCATCGAATTTCTTCCCGTACCGCCTCCAGGAGTTTTGGAAGCGCTTTTTCCACTCGGGGAGAAAGCGACATCGACCAGCCGATATGCTCCGGCTCCACCCCCAGAACAACGCCTTCGGGGACCTGCTTGCCGTAAAGAGCCAGTATCCGGATCAGGCTCAACCCATGCACGGAGGCAATGCAACTGTTATCGGCGCAGCTGGAAAGAGGGATCCGGTAGACGGTTCCCGGAACGTCACCGCCACAGAGCGCATCCATCACGACGATGCGCTCTGCCGCTTCGAGTGCAGGCAGGGCGTCCAGAATGGCGGTTCCCACCTCGAGGACCTCGGCACCGTCAAGCCCCCCTTCCCTGCACAGGGTCATGGCGGCATGAACCCCCACGCCATCATCACCCATGAGCAGATTTCCCACCCCAAGGACAAGCGTCTTCACTCCGATCCCCCCTCTTTCCAGATGTTGATCATTTCTTTCATGACAGGGTTAATTCTTCCCGGCCCATACCACGGCCGGTTTGCCCTCTGGCCGCATCACGTGCACTGCGCAGGACAGACAGGGGTCAAAGGAGTGAATGACCCGAAGGGCTTCGATGGGTTTAGTCGGATCAATGACCGGTGTGCCGATCAGCGCCTCTTCCATGGGACCACGCACCTTCATTCCGTCCCGGGGCGAAGCATTCCAGCAGGTGGGGGTGATGATCTGGTATTGGGCAATCTTTCCGGAAACGATCTTCACCCAGTGACCCAGCGCTCCACGGGGCGCCTCGGACATTCCGACGCCCACTCCGGAACGCTGGTCAAATGCTGTATCGTAGGACACCTTTCCGGGCGCCAGGCCATTGAGCCAGCCCTGCATCGCTTCGGCAACCTTCAAGTGCCTCCTGGGCCCTTGCCGCATGACGATCCATGACCGAAATCCCCTGCCGGTAATCGCCGTTTATCCACATCCTGGCCAGAGGGCCCGCCTCAAACGGTTTTCCCGAAAGTCTCGGCGCTTTAAGCCAGGAATAGGCTTCTGCCTTGGGATAGACCGGTTCGGTCACCCCTTGCGCCGGAGCGAGTTTGTCGGTCCGATCCGCATACCACGAGTAAGCAACCGATTCGGTGATCTGCGCCGGGATCAAGGTTTGATACCGAAGCTCCGGCGTTTTCGATGTATCCGGCAGATAACAGTTTGTCCTGGTTTAAATCGTCCATCTGAAACACCCCGTAGGCCAGAAGGTTCCTGCAGCCGGCTCCGCAGGTAAAATAGTCATGATACACATTTGCCACCGCCATAACATCCGGGATGTAAACATTCCGGATAAAATCGGTCAGGGCATTCAAATGGGTCCTGAACTTGCTGATCCGATCCGTGGTGGCGGTGGCCGTAAAACCGCCGGGAATAAAGGCGTGGGAGGCTGGCATCTTTCCGCCGAAGACCGCCCCCATTTCATGTGCCCGGCGCCTTGCCTCAAGCGCCTTGCCCAGGTTTGCGGCAACCGGGTCGAGTCCGCTTCTCATATCCACGGCCCAGGCCGGCTTCCAGGGAGAAGTGTTGGGACCGGAGACATAATCGAGGGCTGCCAGCAGATAAAAATGAAGAATGTGGGACTGAAGATAATTGGCTCCCAGCGTGAGGTTACGCAGGAGCCTGGCATTTGTGGGCGGCAGCCATTCGGAAACATTTTCAAGGGCCAGAACCGAGGTCAGCCCGTGGGAAATCGGACAGACCCCGCAAACCCGCTGGGTAATGACCGGAGCATCCAGGGGGTTTCGGCCGTTAAGCAACGTCTCAAATCCCCGGAACAGGGTCCCGGTACATCGCGCATCGACGATCTGCTGTTGGCCGTTTACCGTGTCGATGGTTACCTCGACCTTCATATGTCCTTCTATCCGGGTCACCGGATCCATAATTGTTATTGTACTCATGTCGTAATCCTTTCCTATAGAAATATCTGTCAAAAGGTTCCGAAAAAAATCCGGCGGCATTTAAGCACCTGAAGCTCTCATCGAATTCACAAAAGTACGAATAATTGTCATCTCCCGCTGCCGCTCAGGGCTATATTTTTCACCGGCGTATCCGGATCATTGGAATAGATTCTGAGAGTTGCATTATAGGTTCGCCTGGCTGTCGGCTTGAATTCAATCTTCAGATCATACGTTTCCGATGGCACGACATTGAACGCCGAGGCAGACGGTTTAAAGACAGAGGCGCCGTCTCCAGCCACATCGACCTTCGACACCACGAGTTTGACGGTTCCCTTGTTTGAGACTGTAAGTGTCTTTTTCACCGATTCTTTCACTTTAACTCTGCCCAAATTCAGATAGCTTGCTGTCGATATGTCCGCCGCACCCGATGAAGATGAAACCGTAATGGTGACATTGGCAGAGAGGCTTGCGGAAATATTTCCAGCCCCATCTTTTGCCCAGGCATACAGCGTTTTGGCGCCTGCCGAAGCAAACGTATAACTCACAGGACTGGCCGATTTCCATCCGGCTGCCGCGCTGAAGGTTTGGCGGAACTTTCGGTCAGCAGATAGCCGGTTACACGCAACGTTGTCCGTAGCGGACAGGGTTGCAGTCACCGTAAGTGAGTTGGCATGTCGACGGAACGCCAAACATCGTCATTTGGGGAGCTATTGTGTCCGTGCTGACAGGCTTCTTATATTCCGAATAGGAATAGCTCTTTGTATAAAATGGGGAAAACTTGTCCGGAAATCCGCTTTCGGTACATCCCAGACAGATAGCGTTGGCACCGACGCACCAGTTGGTTCCGCTGTTCCATTTTCGCACCGGGCAGTCCGCCTGGGTCCTTGGCCCCTTGCAGCCAAGCTCCTTGAGGCATCGTCCCTCCACTCCGAAAGTATTGGTCTCTTCTGATTCTTTTCGTGGACAGCGCTTGTGAACATTGACGATTTTCCGAGCCGAAAAGCGTGGCCGGTCTTCCAAAGGAATCCAGCGCCACAGTGGCTCCGGACAGAAGCTGGGCTACCGTCCAGACAATCCAGTCAGGATGGGTGGGACACCCCGGAATATTGATGGTGGATCTGCCGGACGCATCGCGGACGCTCTTGATGCCGGTGGGATTCGGATTGCCGGCGGGGATCCCTCCGAAACTTGCGCAGGTACCGATGCACAACACGGCCTTGGCTTTCGGGGCAAGGGTTTGCACCGCCTCCAGTGCCGTGACTTCTTTTCCGTTTTCCGTCCAAACCATGCAGGCGCTTCCCCCGAATGCCGTGGGAATACCGCCGTCCACGGCAAGGATGAAATCACCCGAGGTGGCCTGGATCAGGTTATCAACCGCCAGATCTCCGGCAGCCCCCATGAGATTCGGGTGAAAAGCCAGATCGATGGTGTTGACCAGCAGATCGGCGATATCGGTGGGCGCCTTGCTGCTGAATAGGTTGGCCAGAGATACTGTGCACCCGGTGCAGTTGGCGCCGTTCAACCAGACGACAGTGGGAAGCGTTCCCGCTGCAAATGCCTTTTCCAGGTTCCCCAGGGCCGACAGGGGAAGCCCCAGAGCGGCCGCTGAACCGATACAATATTTCAAAAATTCCCTTCGTCCAATTCGCATGTATTACCTCCATTGTTTTTAGGTTACAGGTGCCGGTAAAAATACCGGCACCTGTAATAATTGTATCTGACTCCCTGATAGCGCCTGAGAAACAGGTCTATCTTCTTTTCCCTCTATCGCTTCTTGTTCCGCTGCCACTCAGGGCAATTCCCTTCACCGGTGTATCCGGATCATTGGAATAGATATTAAGCGTTGCAGTATACGTGCGCTGAGAAGTCGGTCTGAATGATATCTGCAGGGAATACTCTTTGGATGGATCCACACTGAACGCAGTTACAGACGGTCTTAAAGGCAGATGCGTCGGCTCCGACCACTTCGATCTTTGTCACCGTTAGTTTGGCAGTTCCCTTGTTTGTGACTTTAAGGGTCTTATTCACCGATTTGTTCACTCGGACGTCTGCCCAAATCCAGAGAGTTCGCTGTCGATATATCCGCCGCACCCGTTGAAATAGTGATGTTTACACTTGGCCGAACGGCTTGCCGATATGTTCCCTGCAGCATCCTTGGCCCAGGCATACAGAGTTTTGGCACCTGCCGATGCAAATATATAACTCGCAGGTTTGGCAGATGTCCATCCGGATGACGTCGCAGAAGGTTTCGTCGCGGTCTCGGTCAGCAGGTAGCCTGTCACACCGACATTATCCGTAGCGGACAAGGACGTTATCGCCACCGTCAGTGAGTTGGACGTCGATCGGAATGGCAAACACCGTCACACTGGGCGCTGTCGTGTCGGTTCCAGGTCTGCCCGGCCGGCATTTTCAGGCTGCGTTCCGGACGCGAGAAGCCGTGGCACCAGGAACAGTCATATTTTTTGTCCGTGACATGCTTGTTGTGAAGCGAGGTGTAGGAAGGTATGTTCTCATTTCCATGGCACTGGGTGCAGGTAGCTGCTCTGCGTTCCCTTCATGGCATAGCCCATGCTCTTCAGGTTCATCTGGGTTGCGGTTGACGTGTGGCACTGGTGTGCAGGTCAAGGCATTGCCCTTTGGCATCACTTCGTGGGTGATGAGCTGATAGGTGTCCGTATCGACATTCCGGTACAAGGTAGTGGCGGGATATCCCATATTGGTCAGGCCGGCCTTTACGGCATTGTCATAATTGCCGCTTGAAAAATAGACCGAGGTGTCCAGCGCCACCAGCACGCCAAGACTGTCCGCAAGGGGCTGAAACGCTTTTTTGTACTTGAACGGATACAGCATGCTGCCCGTATCGTTGATACCGCCTTCCGGACGGGAAGTCGGATAGGTTCCGGTTGCCGCATCGATAGCGTACCGTTTCCTTCAGACTGTAATTCCAGCTCGTGCCGTTCCAGAACGCATAAGCCGGCTTCAGATCGCTGCCTCTGGTGATGAGCGGCTCCCAGCGATTCAGGGCCGCAACCCACTCCGGAGTCGTCCAGTTACGGTAAATTTCCGTCGATTCGGTTGCGGTCGTATCCGCCGCGTTTCTGGCATAGGTTTTGATGTGGCAGGTCTGACAGGCGATGCGGTTGACATGTTTGTTGACATCCGCCGTTCGCATGGCCCGATGCAGTCATTTTATTCGATATGGCAGGTTGCCGTACTGCAGTTTACCTTTACATCCAGATCCGTCTGCCGAAGATCCGAGCCGCGGCCCGCGATCCGGTGACTGCTCCGTGGTGTGGCACTGCTGGCAGGTGAGATTGGCGCCCGTTGAGGACATATGGACATCAAAATTTCTGTCTGTCGTCGTGGCGTGGGCCAGTGCCATGTCGCCGCGTTTGTTGTTGTCGCCCCCGCCGCCCTTGGCGTGACACTGAACGCAGTTGGCGCGCACCGGCTTATGCACGGTCTGAACCGCCTGATCCATGGTCACGGCCATGTTGGCCGTATCCGGCACAAAGAAACCGGTGGTGTCCTTCTTTCGCTTATAGTCCTTCTGATGGCAAATGAGGCAATCGATGTTCTGAAGCTGGGAAGGCGTTGCAGTCGCCTCCGGCTTTGCACCCAGACCGACATGGCAGGTGCCGCAGGCATTCCAGTTTCCAAGAATGGAGATGCAATAACTGTTCAATGCCGTATTGAGCTTTCCCTGCATCGCCGGACCGTTGACGGTGTACAAGGGCCTGTCCCTGCCACTGGTAGTGGCTGGAGCCGTGCATCTCGAGTGCTTCGGATTCATGGCAGCTCAAGCAGTTCTGCGACCCCTGCCACGTCTGCCCGTTGTGGACTGTTGCCGCTGCTGCCAACCCGCAACCGAGACCGCCACCATTATATATAGGCCGATTCTCCAGAACACCCCAGGGTGTTTTCTCATATAGTCTCCTTGTACCGTTACGGGAGAACACACGCTCCCAAAGTTAGTAACAGCCGAACCTCGTTTTCTAATGGTTTGGACACGGCAGCCTTGATTTGTTATTATATTGTTGATTATCGTTATCATTTGATAGCGATAAGCAAAATATATGCCATAAATTATTTTTATGGAAAACAGGCAGGCTTAATTATCAAGCAATAACAATTTAATGCTTAATATTTCATTGGGTTGAAAGGAGTGGCGGACTCTGACAGATTTGCACAGAGACCGCATGGCAGGAGGCACAGATATTCCAGTTTCCAGGAATTGAAAATCAATAACTGTTCAGTGTCATATTGAGATTGCCAGGTTATCCGGCCCGTCGATGCAGCATAGGGGCTGGATGCTTTTGGCTTGTAGCTTCTATCTTGCTGGTTATCATTATTAATATCGAATCGGCAAGAAAATGCCATAAAATACATTCCGGAAAACAGCCAAGCTCATATTTTCAAGGGAGAACAATGTAATGCGCAACATTCCATTAGGTTGTACGGAAGTTGTTTTTTTCTGCAGGGATGTTTTTTTCAATTTAACGACAATTGATATCGTTTTAACTAAAAGGATTTTTCAGATTTTACAAAACAAGTCACAGGCTTGACATGACTGGCGGGATAACGTCTACGCGATTTTATATGGCATTCCGGCAAGTTATTAATTTACTGATAAAACAACCAAAAATTCACTTCATTAATCGCCTGTATAAATTTTCCATTCTTATAAAGCCGTGCAAAGCATGGCATGCAATTTTGATTGCTGACAATCGCACCTTACGACCCAACAACGTGACATAATACGCCATCGGCCCAGCCGGTGGTTACGTGCACGGCACATAAACTGCAATATCATCCGGCATCCATCATGAACCGCACGATATTGCAGTTGATCCACTGAAATTGCAGAAAGAAATCCGGGATATGATGCCCGCCATTTCCGCAGAAATACCCTGGCACTCCAGATAATTTGGAATGGCCACCCGGTAGGGTTGAATTGAAAGCGCTTCTGTTGCCAGCGTCATATTAAGAGCTTCAGGTTTTTCAAGCCCCAGAGCATGACCGGACTGCTCCTCAAAGACCATGAGAACCGGCAGGAAGCTGTCGTTGGCAGAACTGCAGCTGTGGAACAAATGCGCTCATATTGGTTCTCAGTGGGAGTGGGTGTGCGGTTCCGCTTCATGGCCGGAGTGATCATGATCGTGGGCCCCATGATCCCCCTTGTGTTCATGTTGATGGTCATGGGGAGTTTCGCCATGCACATGTTCGTGGTCGTGCTGATGGGCATGATTGTGACCATGGTCATGGATATGTTCGTGGCCATGCTTCACGTTCCCATGAGAATGCTCGTGGTCGTGATCATGCGTGTGATCGTGATCATGCAGATGGTTGTGTTCGTGTTTTCCTTCCATCATCAATCCTCCTGTACAGCAGGTTATTGTAGCCTTCCATTGATTCCATTCTTTTGTATTAAGTACTTCGCAGCTGTTTGTCAACAGATTAACAGATTAACAGATTAACAGATTAACGTCTATATTTTGAATCAAGATTCAGCTCACTTCATAGATTTTCTTTTCCCGGCACCGGAACTTCGGTCCCCACACGATGCGGTATTGACAGCACCATAACACATGCGATAATTTCAAGAATCCGCTCATCTGTTGCTCCCGCTCACAATCAAACCCTTGCTCAAGAAGCCCGGTTAAAGGAACAGGGAACACCCGGAAAATGATCATTAATGGAGGACATTGCCGATCATTCAAGAGACATCGTATTTCAGGTACGGGAACTGACTAAAACATATAAGATGGGAGAGGTCGAAGTTCATGCGCTGCGGGGAGCAGATCTTGAGCTTTTTTCCGGCGAACTGGTTGTGCTGCTCGGACCGTCTGGAAGCGGCAAATCCACATTGCTGAATATTCTCGGAGGCCTCGATACGGCAACCAGCGGCTCTGTCTCATACCGGGGCAAAGACCTGACCCACGCCAGCGAACAGGAGCTTACGGAATACCGCCGCTTTCATGTGGGATTTGTCTTTCAGTTTTACAATCTGATTCCCAGTCTCACCGCAAAAGAGAATGTGGCGGTTGTGACGGAGATCGCCGCAAACCCCATGATGCCGGAGGATGCCCTGGCCATGGTTGGATTAACCGAGCGTCTGGATCATTTTCCCGCCCAGCTTTCCGGCGGAGAGCAGCAGCGCGTGGCCATCGCCCGTGCGATCTCAAAAAATCCCGCGGTGCTGCTCTGTGACGAACCCACCGGAGCGCTCGACTCCAAAACCGGCATCGTGGTGCTTGAAGCCCTGGAGCGGATCAATCGCGAGCTCGGTACGGCAACGGCGATCATCACCCATAATGCGGACATTGCCGGCATGGCCGACCGGGTCATTTATCTCAGCAACGGCAGAATTTCGGAAGTCAGAACGCAGAGGGTAAAAAAATCACCCGGCGAGCTCCAATGGTGAGTCCATGAAGGCACTGAACCGAAAACTGTGGCGGGATATCTGGCGCATGAAAGGTCTGGTCTTTGCGATTACACTGGTTGTCATGAGCGGGGTTGCGACCTTTATCATGTTCATCAGCACCATGGATTCCCTGAATCTTACCCGGAACATGTTTTATCGGGACTACAGTTTTGCCGATGTCTTTGTCAACCTGAAGCGGGCGCCGGAAAGCCTGAAAGAGAAAATTCAAAATCTTCCCGGCGTCAACCAGGTTGAAACCCGGGTTTCCGTCCGTGTCAAGCTGGATATCACCGGTTTTGCCGAACCGGTAACCGCAAAAATCGTATCCATCCCCGAAACAGGCAGACCTGCTCTTGAATCGTCTTTATATCCGAAAGGGCAGACTCCCTGATCCGGCCAAGGATCACGAAGTCGTGATCAACGAAAACTTTGCCAATGCCCATGGTTTTAATCCCGGCGATCAATTTGCGGCCATCCTTAACGGAAAATGGACGAAGCTTGACGATTGCCGGGATTGCCCTGTCTCCGGAATTTGTTTTTCTGCTGCGACCGGATGCCATCAGTCCGGATTTCAAACGCTACGGCGTCCTGTGGATGGGCAGAAAGGCGCTCGGCACCGCTTACGATATGGATGGGGCGTTTAACGACGTGGTATTGACCCTGTATCCGGACGCCGCATTAAACGACGTTCTTGCGGAACTGGATCGTATCGTGGCCCCTTATGGCGGATTTGGCGCCCATGGACGAAAGGATCAGCTCTCTCATCGCATGCTGAACGAGGAATTCCGGCAACTTCAAAGAAGTTCGGAGATTTTTCCCACGATCTTTATCTGTGTCGCGGCCTTTTTGCTGAATGTGGTGATGAGCCGGACCATTCACACCCAGCGAGAACAGATCGCCGCCCTGAAGGCGTTCGGCTACAACAATCTGGATGTCGGCATTCATTATGCCAAACTTGTCCTTCTGATCGTCTTGATCGGCCTTATCGCCGGCATCGCCTGCGGAATCTGGTTTGGAAAACTGCTGGGCGGCATCTATATGGAAATCTATCGTTTTCCGGATCTCATCTATGAAATGCATCCCGGAGTGATCATCGCCGCAGTCCTGATCACTGTCTTTTCAGCGCTCGCCGGAACCCTGCACTCGCTTTGGCGGGCGGCCAAACTGCCGCCCGCCGAGGCCATGCGGCCCGAACCTCCTGCAAAGTACAGCCTTGCACTGATTGAAAAAATGGGGATGGGCCGCCGGCTGACTCAGCCATCGCGGATTATTATGCGGAATATCGAGCGTAAGCCGATCAGAACCTTTCTTTCAATTGTCGGCATTGCCGTTGCCTGTGCCACGATGATTTCCAGCGGATTTTTCAAGGATTCGGTTTCGTATATGGTGAATGTCCAGTTTGTTCTTTCCCGGAAGGAAGATATTTCCATCGCCTTTATCGAGCCGACTTCCCGAAGGGCCATATATGAGCTGAAAGCACTCCCCGGCGTTCATGCCGCGGAGCCCTATCGGACGGTTCCGGCAAAGTTTCGTCATGGCCATCGCAGTTATCAGACGGTAATCAGCGGAATCGAGCCGGACAGCCGCCTGCATCAACTGCTGGATGTCAATCTGAAGCGCGTGTCTCTGCCGCCTTCCGGGATCGTTCTCACGGATTATCTGGGCAAGATTCTGGACGTCAACCCCGGCGACATGCTAACCGTCGAAGTCCTCGAAGGGTCAAAGGCGATTCGTCAGGTGCCGGTTGCGGCCTTGGTCAAACAATATCTTGGCGTGACGGGATACATGGATATTGCAGCGCTAAACCGGCTGATGCGTGAAGGCAGCGCCATATCCGGCGCGTATCTGGTAACGGATTCCCTGTACCGGGAGAAACTCTATCAGCGTTTTGTTGAAATGCCGCGCGTTTCCGGAACCGTGGTCAGAATCAATGACATTCATAATTTTCATGAGATACAGGCCAAGGCCCTGCTGTTTTTCACGTATATCGCCACACTGATGGCCTGTTTTATCGCTTTTGGCGTTGTCTATAACAGCGCCAGAATCGCGCTGTCGGAACGAAGCCGGGAACTCTCCAGCCTCAGGGTGCTGGGCTACACGCGGGGTGAAATCTCCTACATTCTCCTGGGGGAACTGGGAATTTTGACGCTGATCGCCATACCATTTGGATTTGTCATCGGATACTGGCTCTGTGCGTATATTGCGCAGGCGCTGGCATCCGATCTTTTCCGGGTGCCGCTGATAATCGAGCTAAAGACATATGCACTGTCAGCCGCGGTTGTACTGGCCTCGGCCGCGATATCGGGGTTGATCGTGCGCCACAAACTGGATCATCTGGATCTTGTCGAAGTCTTAAAAACCAGGGAATAACCAGGGTGCGTTTGCAAGGAGTATTGGATGGAAATTGCCAAACGCAGAACCCTGTCGGTAAGCATCATTATCGTTGCGGTTGTTCTTGCAACGGGTTACGGCCTTCTTCCCAGAGCAGCGGATGTCGATCTGGTGAATGTCTCCCGGGGACCGCTCCAGGTCACCATCGAAGAAGAGGGCCGGACCCGACTGAAGGAGCGTTTTGTGATTTCAGCGCCGGTTTCCGGGGTGATGCGGCGGATTGAGGCAAAAGTGGGAGATCCGGTGCAAAAGGGGCAGACCATCGTTGTGCTAGAACCCTTATGGTCACAGGCCCTGGATCCTCGAAGCCGCGCCGAAGCCGAAGCCGGCGTGTCGGCGGCAATGGCTGCGCTGAAAGCCGCACAGGAAAAAGAACGCGCTGCGGCAGCGGATGCGGATTACCTTGAGAAGCGATTGGAAAGGATTACGAATCTGCACACCAGCGGATATGTGGCAAAGGATCAATTTGATCAGGCGTTCTCAGAAGTCAAAAAGGCGCAGGCTGTCCGGCATTCCGCCGAAGCTGCAGTGAATGTCGCCCGCTTTGAACTTGACCGGACCCGGGTGGCGCTGCAAAGCTTTACTTCCAGAAAAAGCACCGAATCGCATCCTGCGGTTAATATTTCGTCTCCAATTACCGGCACCATCTTCAGAATTCACCGGGAAAGCGAGGGAACGGTCAGTGCGGGGGAACCGCTGATGGATATCGGCAATGTCGAAAATCTTGAAGTCCGCGTGGAAGTTTTGTCTTCGGATGCGGTTAGAATTAAAAAGGGAACACCGGTTTTGTTTAAACGCTGGGGCGGCGATGACCCGCTTTCGGGAGCCGTGCGGATTGTCGAGCCAGCCGGATTTACAAAGATATCCAGCCTTGGGGTTGAGGAACAACGGGTTCTGGTTATTGCCGATATCCTGTCTCCGCCGGACACGTGGCGCGTTCTGGGAGATGGATACAGGCTGGAAGCGCACTTTGTTATACTGGAGGCAAAGGATGTTCTCCAGGTTCCCAACAGCGCTCTTTTCCGTTCGGGAAAGGACTGGGCTGTTTTTGTCAGTGACAATGGAAAGGCCCGAAAGCGTCTGGTTGAAGTCGGCCAGCGAAACGGGTTCACGGCAGAGATCCTCTCCGGAATCCAGGAGAACGACAAGGTGATTGCCCATCCGGATGAGGCAATCAGCGACGGATCCCGCATCCAGTCCAGAAAAAAATAATTCAGAAGCGTTGCGATTTTTTGAATTCACGGACGCAAGGTATCTTGTGTCATAGCCCGTCAAACGGTTTTTGTCTCTTTTAAACGACAGATCTTTTCAATCCTCGATTTCACCTTCAGCGACATTTATGTCGCAGATCCTGTCTTTTACGTCGCATGGCATATTTAATTAATTATATCAATTGTTTTGAGATTTTTTTCTGAATTTATGGATCCAGTTTGGGACAATGCAGCGGCATTTGTGTCGCTTCTTCGTTCACTTCGCCTTCTAACACTGCAACATTAATTCTCCAATTATTTCAGATTAATATCGGCTTAATTTCAATAATTACCCATACGGCATGAATCCTGCTTTTAGCTCATTGCATCGACGAACAAGCCTGTTTTTTCAAAAATACGCAAGATTAAAGGGCGCCCGGTTTATTATGTTTCTTCATATCAAACGCATTCTGGTGGTAGACGATGAAGCCGAACTCAAGCATGCCATCATTCGACATCTTCGCAGAAATGGTTTTAACATGGATTCCGCGGTTGGGACTGAAGATGCTAAACGAAAATCGCTACATCTGATAAAATCGGCTTGCCTATCGATTTGGTGATTCGAATCGTTACGACCCATCTTGCCGACTGCATTGAATTCATAGAGTGGATTCATCGGCTCACAAGTTAACTTCAATCGCCATCATCTCCGGACTGGGCAACGTGGACTGGATTACAACTTATCTGGAACCGGAAAAAGATACATCCGCACAAAATCCCCTGACACCTGAAAAACTCATGGACATCATCGGTGATCTGGAAAACAAACTGAGAAACCGGAACGCAGCAATGTTTTAATCAGAATATTGGAACCGTAGAGCATGCAAGACAGAATCAATTAATCAAACCGGGCGGCACAAAACATCGGTGGCGCCGATTATTGATTCACAAAGGAGCGATGTGATGAAAAACATAAAATTAAGCACAAAATTGATCGGCGGTTTCATGATGGTTGCGCTGATCACGCTAATCGTGGGATTTTTTGGCTACAGGGGTGTATTACAAACCGATGTTGCCCTGAAGGAGGTTGCCGAGGTCCGCCTACCCTCCATAATGGGGCTTCAGATGCTGGCTTTTGCACAGAAAGATATCCAAGGAAGAGAACGCACCTTGCTCATTCCAGAAATATCAAATGATCAAAAACAGATAGAATGGGTATCCAAACAGTTTGATTTAGCCTGGAAACAAGTTGAAAAGGGATGGAAGCTCTATGAACCCCTGCCCCAAACCAAAGAACAAGAAATTATCTGGAATCAATTCAAATTGGTATGGGAGGCCTGGAAAAAAGACCATCAACAGGTGAAGGATCTTCTGAAGCAGGGAAAGCGCGAGGAGGCGGTTCTCCATAGTACTGATAAAGGGAGAGAAACTTTCCGCAAATCCGCCGACCTTCTTGGGCAACTCGTGGAGCTGAATATAAAAATTTCAAATGAATTTAGTGCTCCCGCAATAGCTCAAGCTCACTTTGCCAGAATATACACCTTAGCGGGGATGTCATTAGGATTTATCGTCGCACTTATTCTGGGTTTGTTATTAAGCCGTTCTATCACGCGTCCCCTCAACCGAATCATCAGCGGGCTTACCGCAGCCTCGGAGCAGGTATCGTCTGCTGCTGGAGAAGTTTCCGCCGCGTCTCAGTCCCTGGCCGAAGGCTCTTCCCAGCAGGCGGCATCCATGGAAGAGACCTCATCGTCTCTGGAGGAAATGTCCTCCATGACCAGGCAGAACGCCAGCAACGCCGGACAGGCCGACTCCCTCATGAAACAGGCCAACCAGGTGGTGAGCAAGGCCAATGACGTCCATGAGCCAGCTGACCACCTCCATGCAGGAAATCTCAAAAGCCAGCGAGGAAACCTCCAAAATCATCAAGACCATCGATGAAATCGCTTTCCAGACCAATCTTCTGGCCCTGAACGCCGCCGTGGAAGCCGCCAGAGCCGGGGAAGCCGGTGCCGGCTTTGCCGTGGTTGCCGATGAAGTGAGAAACCTGGCCATGCGCGCCGCAGAGGCCGCCAAAAACACCGCAGCATTGATTGAAGGCACCGTGAAAAAAGTCTCGGACGGAACCTCGCTGGTAAAGACCACCAGCGACGCCTTTAAGGAAGTGGCCGGCAGCGCCGCCAAAGTGGGCGAACTGGTCGGTGAAATCGCGGCAGCATCCACTGAGCAGGCCCAGGGCATCGAACAGGTGAACATCGCGGTCACGGAAATGGATAAGGTCACCCAGCAGAATGCCGCCACCGCCGAGGAATCGGCATCGGCCTCCGAAGAACTGAACGCCCAGGCCGAAGAGATGAAAAGCTTTGTTGCCGATCTGGCTGCAATGGTGGGCGGAAATAGCAGCCGTGTCGACCGGCAGTCCCCGCACCACCAAGGACCCGAAAGCCGCTGGTCACATGCCGTCAAGTACCCCCACAAAGCGATGGCCGTTGTCAAAAAACCTGCAAAGGGAAAGGCCGCTGACGCTTAACCGGTCCAAAGATAATCAATCCCGACGACATCATTCCCATGGATGAGGAGGATTTCAAAGATTTTTAACCGGATGCAGGTGAATAATAAATACAAAAACCTATTGTCATCGGTTCCAATCCAGTCACTTGTCGAACGCAAACAATTCTGATAATTAAAGGAGTTCCTAATTCCCGTTATGACAAATTCAAGATAGTCGCGGCAGCCAGTCTTCACAACTTCTTGGTTATTGTGAAAGTTATTGCAATGGAAGTATATCTGGCCAGACAACCGATTTTTCACAGAAATAAAGATATTTTTGGGTATGAGCTATTGTTTCGTGACGGCCTTTTCAATGCATTTCCTCAGATTGACGGTGATACGGCCAGCAGCAATGTGCTGAGCAACAGTTTTTTCTGCATGGGAATAGATCAGATAACGGGCGGGAAAAAAGCGTTCATCAACTTCACCCAGGAACTGCTGCTCCAGAAAATGCCGCTCTTGTTCCCCAGGGATCATCTTGTTGTTGAAATCCTTGAAAATGTTCAATCCAACCGAAGCTTGATTCTGGCCTGCAGGGAAATTGCATCCGCCGGCTATCAACTGGCCCTGGATGATTTCATATACGATCCTGGCCTTGAGCCGCTGATCGCAATGGCCGGAATCATCAAGATCGATATCCGCCTGACCCCTGGGGATCAGGCAAAGGAAATCCTCAACAAGCTATCCGCCTATCCTGTAAAATTTCTGGCCGAAAAAGTCGAAACGTATGAAGAATTTGAAAAATACCTGGAAATGGGGTTTGATTATTTTCAGGGATATTTTTTCAGCAAACCCCAGGTTCTGAAAGCACGGGATATTTCCCCGAGTAAAATTTCGCTCCTTCAGATCATGACTGAAATCAACCGGGACGAAATGCAGTTTTCGGCAGTGGAAAAACTGATTTCCCGGGATGTATCCGTTTCTTTCAAGCTGCTTCGCTATATCAACTCGCCGTATTACAGCACGGGGCCAGGAAATATCCTCCATCCGGCAGGCCATCCTGCGCCTGGGCGAAGAGGGCATCCGCCGCTTTATCCCCATCATTTTAATGTCCTCATTTGCCGACAACAAGCCCCACGAACTGATCCGCGTATCGGTGATCCGCGCCCGATTCTGCGAACTGCTCTGCGAAAACACGCCGACACGGCTCAGGGGTCCGGAACTGTTTACCCTGGGGCTTTTCTCACTGATTGATGCCATCATGGATGAGCAGATGGACGCACTGATAATGAAGCTGCCGTTTTCAAAAGACATACGCAACGCACTGCTATCCAGCACCGGAGAAATGGCTGGATATTTGAACCTTGTTCGCGCCTATGAAACCGGGGACTGGGAAGCCGTATCTCAGTCTGCAGACATCATCGGCATGGACAAAAACCGGATTCCGATGCTTTACTGGGATGCTGTGGTATGGACAGACACCCTGACCGCATCCGGTTAGCCTCAGGAATCAATCCTTGGTCTGAGGTTGGATGTTTGAACGTCGCAAGGCGTTCGGTAACATCAAAATCGTTACAGGAACTATCGAAAAATGAAAACAATGAAACTTGGCGCAAAAATCGGATTGGGGTTCGGGATTTTAATACTATTCGCCTGTGTTCTGGGCGCCGTTGCGGTCTGGAACATGAAAAGAGTGGAAAGCCAATCGATTGTGCTGTCTTCGGAATATGTTCCTGAAGTAGAAGCAGCCAACAATATCGAGCGCAATACGCTGCTCTTGATGTATGCCATGAGAGGATACAGCCTGAGCGCGGACTGGGCGTATTACGTTGATTCACAGAATTCGCTGGCCGAAGTCAGAAAATATATTCAGGATGGCAAAAGCCTTTCGGAGCGCTCTGCGCATCTGGCAAATCTGAAAAGCGCTCTTGATCGCATTGAAATAAATGTCAATGAATATGAAAAACTGATGAATGATACGGAATCCGCCAACCGGCTGATTGAAGAAAATCGCGAATCCCTCGATTTGGCTGCAATACAGTTCATGCGTAACTGCCGTGAATTCTCGAATGATCAGAATGAACTCCTGGTTCAGGAAATCGACTCCGGTGCTGCCGCCGATAAGCTCAAGGAGCCGCCTGATCAAAATTTCCATTCTGAACGACGCCGTGGATCTGGCAAACACCGTTCGACTGGCTGTGTCCCATGGACAGGCCGTGCGTGATCCAAAAATTGTTCAGAACGCCATGAAGTATTTTTCACAGCTGGATGAAAAACTTGACAAATTGAAGTCATTGACCCTGCAACGCATCCAACCTTAAGCAGATTGATGAAATAAAAATATCGCAGGACGATTATCAAAAAGAAATGAACATTCTGATCAAACTGGACAGCGCTGCAGGAAATCAATAAAAAACGGGCCGCAATCGGAACCGAAATTTACAAGGAAACAGCTTCAACTGCCGAAAAAGGCATGAAAGAAACCGCTCTCATCGCAAAAAATGCATCCGCTTCGCTTTCTTCGGCATCCCTGATCATGATCATCGGGTCTGCTGACAGCGATGACTGCCGGCATTCTGATTGCAGCGTTTATGATACGGGGCATCACCACTCCGGTTCGTCGCATCATCTCCGGCCTGAGTGAAGCCTCGGAGCAGGTATCCTCCGCAGCCGGAGAAGTCTCCTCCGCATCGCAGTCCCTGGCCGAAGGATCTTCCCAGCAGGCTGGCTTCCATGGAAGAAACCGCTTCGTCTCTGGAGGAAATGTCCTCCATGACCAGGCAGAACGCCAGCAGCGCCGGACAGGCCGACGCCCTCATGAAACAGGCCAATCAGGTGGTGAATAAGGCCAATGCGTCCATGAGTCAGTTGACCGCCTCCATGCAGGAAATCTCAAAAGCCAGCGAGGAAACCTCCAAAATCATCAAGACCATCGATGAAATCGCTTTTCAGACCAATCTTCTGGCCCTGAACGCCGCCGTGGAAGCCGCAAGAGCCGGGGCAAGCCGGCGCCGGCTTTGCCGTTGTTGCCGATGAGGTGAGAAACTTGGCCAAGCGCGCCGCAGAGGCCGCCAAAAATACCGAGGCGTTGATTGAAGGCACCGTGAAAAAAGTCTCGGACGGAACCGCGCTGGTAAAGACCACCAACGACGCCTTTAAGGAAGTGGCCGGAAGCACCGCAAAAGTGGGTGAACTGGTCGGCGAAATCGCGGCCGCATCCACGAGCAGGCCCAGGGCATCGAGCAGGTGAACATCGCGGTTACGGAAATGGATAAGATCACCCAGCAGAATGCCGCAACCGCCGAGGAATCGGCCTCGGCATCCGAAGAGACTGAACGCTCAGGCAGAAGAGCTGAAAACGTTCGTAAACGAACTGTCTGAAATGGTGGGCGGAAATGCCACGGCATTGCAGGACAGCGTCCGAACAGTGCGTTCATCCCGATGAAATCAGTCCCATGGATGAGACAATTTTCAAAAAAGGCGTATACCTTCACACGCGAAAACCGGCAAAGGCATAAACGCGAAGGCATCCCAATGCATCCCGAAGATATTCCGCACCTTCATACAATTCAGTCCCCTTTTCGGGGAAAGATGAGATAGCGCAGCCATTTAAGCACGGTATTGTCTTTTAAAATTGCCTTGTCCCATGCATCCAGTTCCCCGGACAAATGGGAGTGGCCGGCAAACCAGTCCCGGCGGGTCCGCATTTCCCTTTCGGGGTCCAGATCCCTTAGCACCCGTGCCGGGTTTCCGGCGGCAATCACATTGGCCGGAACAGGATTCGACCACAACCGACCCCGCACCGATGATGCTGTTTTCGCCGATGCTGACACCCTTACAGATCATGGCCCGATCGCCGATCCAGACGTTATCGGAAATGCTGACAGGCAGGGTCCTGCCGAAACCGGCCCGATCATAAATTCCATGCCAGTCTGCGTCCGTGATATAGACGCCGCTGGCCATCATGCAATTGTCGCCGATGGTGATTTGGCTCCCCGAGCTGATTCTGACCCCGGGGCAGATCAGGCAGTAGCTGCCGATGGTGATCCGTCCCATGCCTTCCTGAACCGACCATACCGAAAGACGGATCCTCTGATCCCGGGTTGCAATGACCGTTGCAAAATCGCCTATCTCGACCGGTCCGCCAAATACCTCGACATTCCAGGGCTTCATGAACGCATGGCCCTTGCCGAATCTTTCAAAATGGGGCCGGAGGAAATGATCGGCGTACAGGTTCTGAAATTTCAGGTAGGCTTTCTTCATTCCGTAAGGACGGTGATCTTTGCGCATGGCCGCTTACTTTTGGAATCCGCCGGGGCAAGTGCCGGGTGAAGTCAGTCCGGTGAAACCCTCCGGTCCCCAGGCCTGATGACTGAAAAGATCGGCAGCAGGCGTCAGGTGATAGAGGGCGTCTGCCGCCATCAGGACAACGGCGTTGGTCCAGGTGATCTTGTCTTCCGGCCATATCGTCATATCCGGATAGGTATGGCCGCACCAGTAGGAACCGTCTTCATAGCGCTTGTCGATGATCCAGTTGAACACGATTTCCGCAAGCCGATGATTTCCCATGGCGCACAGGGCCAGGCACAGCTCCGAAGTCTCGGCAATCGTCACCCAGGGATGGTCCGACACACAGCGGACGCCCTGCCCTTCCACAATGAATTTTTTCCAGAACCGGTCAATTCGCATGCCGCGCTTCGTTTCCGGCAATCGCGCCTGCAAGAACGGGATAAAACCAGTCCATCGAATAGCGGGACTTGGTCATGTTGAAATGATGCGGTTTATTCCGAATGGCTTCCCCCAGTCGATTCAGGGCCTGTTGCCAGGAAGGGACGGGATCATTGAGAATCTTTGAAATCTCCAGCGCGCATTTGATGCTCATATACACGGAACTGGAACCGGTCAGAAGCGCCATGGGGTCCAAACGGCCTTCCGGACTGACAGCCCAGTAGATTTCTCCGCCAGGGGCCTGAAGGCTGACTGCAAAATCAATGGCCGATCGAACCACCGGCCAGAGGCTGCGTAAAAACGCCGTATCTTTTGTCACCAGATAATAATGAAACAGGCCGACAGCGATATAGGAAGACTGGTTGGAGTCCTGCGTTTTGTCTTCGGCAAGTCCCTTGCGGTATGCGGAATACCAGCTGCCGTTTTCAAGCTGAGTCCGGGCCATCCATTCATAAGCCCGGCGGGCTTCCTGCAAAAGGCCGCCGGTTACCAGACCCATTGCCGCCTCGACATGATCCCAGGGATCGGTTTTATCGTTCGGGCTCCAGGGGATTTCTCCGCCAGGCAACTGGGTGTTTGCAATCAATCCGGCTATGGCGTTAATATCAATGGATAATCGTTCTACAGCACTGGAAACATACTGCTTCATATCAGAAAAACCTCAATCTTTTATCTCATGAATACCGAAAGCACGTCTTTTCGCGCATTCACATGCTGAATGGTGACCTGTATCAGGTTTTCCGGCTTGAGTTCGATTCTGCTGGTTGTTGCCAGATCGCATTCAAGCATGTACTCCGTCATCAGAATCTGGTAGGCGTTTCGCTTTCTGCCAACGACAATGGCTTCTTCCTTCTGGCCGGTCCGGGATTCCAGGTATTTTAAAATCCAGTATCGGTTCCGCTGGAATTGCATCCGTGAAACCTTGAGCATCGGTTCTTGAAGCCGCTGAATGATCTGGTCGATTTCCTGGGCCGAATACGGAGCTTCCTGTCCGAAAACCGAACGGATCTGCCGCTGAGTAACCAGGTCATAATATTTTCGAATGGGAGATGTCGCGGTGACATACGCGTCCAGTCCCAGTCCCGAATGGCGTTCCGCCTGATTGAGGAGCATGAAACGGCTCAGAAGCCTGCGCTGCATGTAATTCTGGAACAGCGACCCTTCACATCCCTTGTAGAGGCGGTCTCTGGGTCCTGGCTGCGATCTGAAGACAGCGGAAACTCCGTGGCCGGATAGAAATTTGGCCATCAGCCAGTTGGCCATGATCATGATTTCAGCACACCATCATTCGGCCGGGACTTTCGCGATTGATCCGGTTAACACTGATTTCTCCGCTGTCACCGATCCAGACATTGATATCCGGAAGTGAAATCTGCACAGCACCGTCCGCAAGCCTTTTCTGGCGGAACTTCGCGGCGATGTCGCAAAGGCTGGCGATCTCTCGACTGGTGTCTGCAACCGTATTGACATCGTAATACGTCAACTGGCGCTGAACCCGGATCAGGCTTGGAACGATTTCATAGTCCTGGATTTCCAGGGTTTTGCTCAAGTGTATCAACAAGCTGATGGCCGGACGGAGTTCACCGGCTTTCAAACTGCAGAAACCTTCTGCCAGACTGGGCGGCAGCATGGGAATCTTTAGATCCGGCATATAGATGGAGCTTGCCCTTAACCGGGCTTCCCGGTCGATGGGATCATCTTTTTTGACATAATGGGCCACATCCACAATATGAACGCCCAGGCAGCATGAATCGCCATAATCCTCGAAACTGATCGCGTCATCATAATCCAGGGTGGATTGACCGTCTATGGTCATCAGGGGAAGATGGGTCAGGTCTTTTCGGCCTGAGGATTCCGACGGCCAAAGCGCAGGCGCCGGCCATGCCGCCGGTGTGGGATAGAACTTCCGGAGAAAACTCCAGCGGAATTTCCTGCCGGTAAAGCTCAATATTTTCATTGGGATCAAAAAGACCAAAATCGACAAAGAGTCGAAAAAAGCCGCTCTCTGTCATCGATTCCGGCCTTGGTCATGATCTCCTTGCCTTCAGCGTAATGGGGGCTTTCTTTATCCAGAAGATAACAGGATTTAAGGATGTCCAGGCAGGCGGATTCGTCTTCGGACAGCGCGGACAGCGGCGGATGACGGTCTTGCTGAAGCTGTGTCCGGATCCATAGCGCGCCGGATTCTATCCGTAGGGCTTTGCGGGCAATTTCTCTCTCCTGGGCAATATTGTGTTCGACCTGCTCTTCCGGAATCGGGAAAAACCGGTTCTGGTCAAATTTGAAATACAGCCGGTTTTGAAAAAATGCGCGGACAATTGCGGATTCATGATCACAGTTCGCCTGATTTGAAAAACAGAACTCGGTCATGGTGGCAAGGTCAATCCACTCCTGTTCGGAATTGAGGATTTCCCATAGCTCCCGGATATTGACCTGACGGGTCAACTGTTTTCTGCGAAAGGCAATTCCCTTGAGCGCATCGATTGTTTTGATCCGGCCCAGAGACAGATCCAGAATCATTCGGCTTTTATGGGAAAGGCGGTTTGAAGAGAGATTGACTTCACGGTCATTTTCGGTAAGGAGTCTGAGCCGCTGGTTCTTGACTTCCTGCACCACCGCACAGAGTATTTTCTGGCGGTCAATAAATTCAACGATATTTCCTTCTTCCATAACTGATCATCATACCAATCGGTCTGATGAAAGTCAACGCAGGGATTCCCGACAATATGTTTTTATATGAAAGGAGTCAGATAGCAGGTGACAGAAGTCAGGGGGCTTGAATGGCAGCCGGCAGGGTAACGGAAAACAGGCTTCCTTTTTCAGGTTCGCTGTCAACCTTGATTTCACCACCATGCTCTTTCACAATGCCATAACTGACCGAAAGACCGAGGCCGGTTCCCTGGCCCGTGGGTTTGGTGGTAAAAAAAGGATCAAATATGCGGGTGATCACATGGGGCGGAATGCCTGATCCCGTGTCTTCAACCGCAATCACTATCTTATTGTTTTTTGTATTATATCGGGTTGATATCGTAATATTGTCCGGCACCTGAAATGGACTGCCGGGCATTCATGATCAGGTTCATCACCACCTGTTTGAGTTTTTCCGTATCCCCAAGAACCTGCGGCAAATCCGAGTCATAAAGGGTATGCACCGCAATTCCGGACAGTTTAAACTGATGGCGGATCACCGTGACAACCTGCTCAATGGCGCAATTCACATCCACCAGGACCTTCTTGGTTTCTGTTTTGCGGGCAAAATTCAGCAGCGCCTCCACAATGGTTTTGCAGTTGCGCGTGTGTCTTTCGATGGTTTTCAGGTCTTCATATTTTTGCGAAGAATCCGGCTCTTCCCGAAGCATGAGCTGGGTATATCCCAGAATAAGCCCCAGAGGGTTGTTGATTTCGTGAGCCACACCAGCGGAAAGCTGGCCCTAAAGAGGCCAGCTTATCGGCCTGCAGAAGCTGTTGCTCCATATTCCGGCGCTGCGTGATGTCCTTGATGATGCCTTCACATCCCAGCACTTCCCCGCCCGAGTCGAACTGGCAGGAACTGCTGAGAAGGGCCTGAAGTTCATTTCCGGCAAGGGTTTTTAAAGTAAATTCGCGGTCTTTTACGAAGCCCTGCTGGATCAGATCCTGCTGAATATCCGCATATTCGAAAGAGGATGAAAAAACATCCGAAAGCGAAAAGCCATCCGAGGCGCCGGCCATGAATTCGCCCCCCAGAATGGTTTTACCCGTTTGATTGATATCCAGGAACCGCCCCTGGTTGTCCGTGACAAAAACCATATCCATGGAACTTTCAAATATCCGGCGATATTTTTTCTCCGACACCTCAATGGTTTTTCTGGATGCCTCCAACTGAGATATCGTATGCTTCAAAGATCGGGTCATGGCGTCAAAGGAATCGGCCAGAGCCTGAATCTCGTCCCCGGAAACAGCCCGATAGAGCCGACAATTCCTGCACTCATCGCTTTTTACGGCATATTCCCCCTCCCGGCATGAAGGGCATAACGTTCCTTCAACATTCCAGCAGCGCAGTCGATCCTGGCCATAAGCCGGACACACGTTCGTTGTGACAGTCCATCAGTGTCCAGCAGCTTGTTTTAAGCCGCGGCGCGGCAATGACGTCCAGGTTGCCTTTCAGCACCTGTTCCGATGCCCGGTGAAGCTTCTGAACCCTGCGAATAATCTGATCGGCAAACCCCGCTCCGATCAGAGATGCGATCAGAACAGCGCACCCGGTCAATAAGCCCATGGCCCACAGCAGACTGTTTATCGTACGGCTGATGCGGGTTTTCGAAAGACCCAGATGGACCGTCCCCAGTTGCATATCTCCGATAAGGATCGGTACCGCAATATCATAAATCAGCTCTTTTCCGGTATCCAGAAACCGGACGCTCGACAGTTGTCCGACAGGGATGGGATTGACGGTTCTGAGCACGACCGGAAATCCGTTGTGAAAAGTGTGAGACAGCACCTGGCCCTGCTGACTCAAAATGAAACTGTAGGAGACATCGTTGCTGGATTGAATTGCCTTATCCATCATTTCTTTAAGATACAGAAAATCCATTCCCAGGATAAAATCCTGACTGCGGGCCGCAAGGGTCAGCGCCATGGACATGCCCTTGTTCAGGGATTCCTGGGAAAGCGCGCGTTCCACCATGATGCGAACCGGCACGGCAATCATCAGGCCCGTCAACAAAACGATTGAGATCATGCCGCAATAGACTTTTCCCCGGATTCCCAGTTTCATCGTCATCATTTATCCAGGTCAATGCCGACAACCGACATCAATTCGCGAACCGAATCAAATTCAGCGTCATTCGACGGCACAATCCGGGTAAAGTGGGCATTTTCCAGAATCGGCAGGTGTTCGGGATTCTCCACGGAAAGCTTAAACAGCGCTGTCTGAATTTTATGGAGGACTTCCGGATTCAGATCTTTTCTGGCGGAATACACCCACCCGGGGTAGAATTTGCTGTAGGCAATCACCCGAATCTGGCGGATATCGATTTTGTCCGCCACCACGTTCAAGGAGCCTTCCCGGATCAGTCCGATGTCGTACTGGCCCGCATAAACCGCCAGAATCACCTTCTCCTGTTTTCCGCCGGGACCGGGCGAAAAATGCACTTCGGCAAAATCCTGCTGCCGAATGCCATGATCATAAAACTGCCCCATGGGATAGAGGTAACCACCGGCAGAGGTCAGATCAACGGCAATCAGGCGCTTTCCCTTACAGTCTTCAAGGGTTCGGATGGACTGATTGTCGGCTCTGCAGATGATCTGCCCCCTGAAGTTCTTATGGCCCGAATTTTCAATCACCTGGGCAAATGCCTTTTCACCATATCGGTACGCGGTTTTGACATAGGCGTATGGATTGGAAAAGGAAATATCCACCTTGCCCTGCCCCACCAGACTCATGTGCTCGTCAAACGTGTCCGGAAAAATCTGCCTGATGTTATAGCCGGTTTCTTTTTTCAGATATTCCACCAGAAGGTTGTGCCGCAGAAAAGAAACCGAATGGGAATACTGGGGCAGATAAGCGTAGGTGATGGCATCATCCACATCCTTGACTTCGACAGCTTCCCTTTTGCTTAAATCGATTTTCTGGGCAGGCTCATCTCCGGTGCAGGCGGGACAACCAATGCATAGGACTATCAGAAACAGCAGATACCTCATGACGGAAAACACCTTATATTGTATCCGCGCAAAATGAATCATTACACAGATGTTAAGGACGAATCCATCCACACGGCGTCACGCGTCCGATGTGGTGATTCTGGAAAGTATTTCCTCCTGAAACAGCCGGTTCGATTCATTGGCAACGCGCCGGTGAATGTCCCGGAAATTTTCCAGCAGAATTTTTGCAAAAGGGGTCAACTGAGAGCCGCCGCCTGCAGCGCCGCCAATGCTGCGGGTCAAAAGCAGCCGGCCCATCCGGTTTTCCGTAGCCCTTATTCTTCCCCATAAAGCCCGGTAGCTCATTTTCAGCTCTTTTGCAGCCGCCTGAATCGAGCCCTGGCGCTCAATGGCTTCCAGCATCTTAAGGCGCCCCAAACCAAAAATAACCTCTCCCGAGCTGTCTTCAAACCATATTTTTGAGCGGATAAAAAACGGCCCTTCATTCTTTTCAGCCATGGCTGCCTGGTAGACTTCTCTTCTGATAAACGATGTGGTTCAAAAAAATCGAGCGCCCCTGAATTCATAACGATCTGTTCAAATGACCTGAAGATAATACCAGCCAATCCAACTTTCTCTGACAACTGCCGGAGAAATCGGTCATTCGCAACCGGTTCTCAGTATTATTGACATAAACTCGAGCCAAAGGCAAGCGCCGAACCGGTGACTGAAAAAGCAGGATGTCGTATCCACGCCCCGAGCTGCCTGATGTCCGCTCGACACGCTTATTCTGCAATCATTTGTTTCCAATGGCCGTGAATGTATGCTTTATTCATGTTTACTCTTTCGTGCTGAACGCTCGATGGCGGGGCGGAAAACTATTTCGCACGAAGGTAGAGAACCTTCTGATTTGACCCCGCCGCTTGCCGTTCTTCTGTGACAAAGAGATCTTTCTTTGCTTTGACAAGATCAGAGAGTTTCTTGTAACCGTAAAGCCTGGCGTCAAAGTCGGGCTGCAGCTTGTTAAGATAGTTCCCGAAGGTGCCAAGATACGCCCATCCAGTATCGTCAATTGACTGTTCAAGTGCAGTCAGGATGAACTTTTTAGGGAATTTTAGTTTTGGCTCTGATGTCTCGGCAGGTGTCTGGGATGAAACAGTTTTTTTCTCGGCCTTGACTTTTTGCGGCTTGTCGGCGGACTCGGCTGCCGTGCTTGGACGAAGAACTTCAGTGAACACAAATTTGTGGCAGGCATTACGGAACGCCTCCGGTGTTTTCTTTTCGCCAAAACCCAGAACCATGAGACCCTCTTCGCGCAATCGCATCGCAAGACCCGTGAAATCGCTGTCACTTGTAATCAGGCAAAAACCATCGAATTTCCGCGTGTACAGCAAATCCATTGCATCGATGATCAACGTGCTGTCCGTGGCATTCTTTCCGGTCGTATACGCAAACTGCTGAACCGGCTTGATGGCGTATCGCTGCAGCACCTTTTTCCACGAGGAACTCGTTGGGGCAGTGAAATCGCCGTATATGCGCCTCACGGTTGCTTCCCCGAATCTTGCGATTTCCGCCAGAAGACCTTCAATGACGGCTGCTTGAGCGTTGTCAGCATCAATTAGAACCGCCAATCGAAGGGTTGGCTCTTCGGACTCATTTTTTGCGACTAATCGTGGAGATACCAAGATGACTCCAATTTTCTAACGGGTTGACAGACAAGACGCCGGCAATAGCGGCGCCTCCGGGTTGATCTGATGCCTTAATGCCATGACCATTAACATAAACATAAATCGAAGACAAGAGAGGGGCAGTGATGTTCCAGCAGGATGTCTGTATCCACGATGGTCACCGTATTCACACGCCGCTCGGCTCAACGATTCCTGTCTAAATAGCCAATTTCGTTGTTGTTCGGTTTCTGTTCGCATGTATACTGCGCAATGTTTTACTGAGCCAGAGCCTTGATCATGGGGGGAAGCAGCAAGCCGATCAATAACAATGCCAGGGCCGGACGTAGCAAATTGACAGGTTTCACGTTCCTTTCCGTAATGGCTGTGGCCGCATTGGCCAGGCCCGATTGAATCTGATAAGCCCGATGGGGCCCATAGCCTATCTTCTCTGCGGCCGCTTCTCCCAAAACCAGAGATTCAAAAGCTACGGTGCCTGACATGATCATGGCCACAAATGGCCCCATGATATGAAAACGTGATAAATAATATAACTTTTTGTAAATAGACAGATTTCAGCTATTGCTCTTCAGCGCATGCGTTGAAATTCTTGCCCTCATCCAGAACCTTTCTGACAGTTTTTGCAAGTTCTCTTTTGGAGAACGGCTTCTGAACAAAGTTCACCCCTTTGTCCAGAACGCCATGATGGGCAATGGCATTTCTCGTATATCCGGACATGAAGACACACTTTAGCTCCGGGCAAAGGAATAGCAGTCTATTTGCCAGATCATGCCCGTTCATTTCGGGCATGATCACATCGGTGACGAGCAGATGAATCCGGCCGGCGTGTTCTTCAGTCAGGCTCAATGCCTCACTTGGTGTCGTTGCGGTCAATACGGTGTAGCCCAACTCATCAAGGATTTTATGGGTGAGTTTCAGGATCGGGAGATCATCTTCCACCACCAGAATCGTTTCACCAAGGCCTGACGGAATTTCTACCGTGCTTTCCCCCTGGATCTCGGCAGCTTCCCCTTCATGCCGGGGCAGGTAGATCTTGATGGTCGTCCCCTTGCCAGGTTCGCTGTAGACATTGATGAACCCGTTGTTCTGTTTGACGATGCCATAGACCGTGGCAAGTCCAAGGCCAGTGCCCTTACCGACATCCTTTGTGGTGAAAAACGGCTCGAATATATTGTCCAGTATTTCTTTGTCCATGCCGCAGCCGTTGTCGCTTACGGCCATCAGAACAAACTCGCCGGGAATAAAACCGGCATGATCCGCGCAGTAGGCTGCGTCAAAGACCTTGTTCATTGTTTCAATGGTGACCTTGCCCACTCCGGCGATGGCATCCCTGGCATTGACGCACAGGTTGGCCAGGATCTGGTCGATCTGGGAGGGGTCCATCTTGACAGGCCAAAGACTTGTCCCCGGCAGCCAGGCAAGATCGATATCCTCGCCGATGAGACGCCGAAGCATTTTCAGCATTGTTTCGATATTGTCGTTTAAATCAAGCACCACGGGGGCGACGATCTGCTTGCGGGCAAAGGCCAGCAGTTGCCGGGTAATGTCCGTTGCATGATTTGCGGCATTGAGGACTTCAGTGAGATCCGCATGCAGCGGTCCGGCCGGATCTATCTTTTCCATGGCCAGTTCGGTAAAACCGATGATCACGCTGAGGGCATTGTTGTAATCATGTGCCACCCCGCCCGCCAGTTGCCCGACGGATTCCATCTTCTGCGCCTGTATTAGCTGGGCCTGCAGGTTCACACGCTCGGTGATGTCACTCAACACGATGCGGTACATTGGCGCGCCACTGTCATCCCGCGCAGTGATAGCTGCCAGATGCGCCCAAAATATCATGCCGTCCATTTTCACCATCCGCAATTCACATGTCTGTGGTTCACCAGACTCAATGAGATGTTTGCTCTGCAGGTAATAGGCGTCTTGGTCTTCCTTGTGAATGAAACGGGTGAAAGGCAGATTGATCATCGCTGCTCGGGTCGCTCCCAGCAGGGTGGAGGCAGCCAGGTTGACCTCCAGAATCAGCCCTTTTTCGGAAATAGTGTAATAGCCCACAGGCGCCAGATCGTAGAGGTCGAAAAAGCGTGTCCGTGAGGCGTCCAGTTCTGCCTGCGCCAACCGCAGTTCCACGTTCTGCATCTCCAGTTCAATCTGATGTACCCGCAACTCGTGGAGCATCCGTCTGATTTCTTCGGTGGATAGGGATTCGATGTTTTCCGGATATGTGTCCGTATTTTCCCTGGCGATATCTTCAGCCAGCCTGCGCAGTTCTGAACCGTTACCTGGCCGGTTATTCTTATTGGTCATTGTGACACTCTCCTGTCTCTTTTGCTGCGGAGCTGTCTGTTCGATCACTATGATCATGCGTGATGCTTTTCCCCTTGCCCGCCAGAGCAAGGCGGACGGTATCCTTGAGTTCCTGAAGCCGATATGGCTTGCCCAGGAACGCATTGGGCTGTTCGAGATGTTCACCTGCCATAACCTGAGCCTCGTCGTATCCGCTGGAAAGTATCACCGGGATATCCGGCGAAAGCTTGCGAAGAGCTGCCAGTGTATCCCAGCCGTTCATGCGTGGCATCGTCAAATCAGTAAGAACACAGCGGATCTCATCCTGATGCTGTTGAAATATCTCGACAGCATCAACGCCATCTTTTGCTTCAAGTACTGCATATCCCAGGCGGGTGAGCATGATTCTGGCCATATTGCGCACCTGTTCCTCATCTTCGATAAGAAGCACTGTCCCACCGCTTTTAAACTCTGGGGCTGGAGCCGCTTTCTCCTGTTCAGAGAGGATTTCTTCGATCGTTACCGGCAGAAAAACCCGAAAGATACTGCCTCGGCCGAGAACGCTCTCAACAGTTATCACTCCGCTGTGTGCACGTACGATCCCCAGAACCACGGACAGGCCCATACCCCGGCCGGTGAACTTGGTGGAGAAAAACGGATCGAATATCTTCTCTATGTCTATTTCCGGAATTCCGCACCCTTTATCCGCCACTTCAAGGCAGGCATAATTGATTTCCTGGGGTTGCCAGTCGACAGGAAAGCGGCATGATGTGGAAATGTCTGCAGGTGAAACCGTTTTGACAGTCAGTCCAATGGTATACGGGCGCTCACCCATGGACTCCCAGGCATTGGTGACAATGTTGGCAAGCACCTGTTGAATCTGGTTCGCGTTCGCCCGGATGGTTGGCCCGGGTGAAGGAAACTGGGGCTCCATAATAACCTTGTTCGGAATAACGGTCCGAATCATGGACAAACCCAATCGGCAGGTTTCGGATAGATCCAGCCGCTCATGTTTGCCAGGCGTTTGCCCCAGGTAGGCCAACATCAGGCTGATTTCGTCAGCCGCACTGCGGGAAGCCCTCATCGCCTGAGCCATGTTTTCAACCGCACCAGATTCCGGGGGCAAGTCTATGATGGCCATCTCCAGATGCCCAGTCAATACTTGAAGCTGGTTGTTGAAGTGATGGGCAATGGCGCCGGCCATGCGGCTCAGGCTTTCGACCTTCTTCAGTTGGCGGACTTGCTCTTCCGCACGCTTGTGGTCGGTGATGTCGATGGTGTAACCAGCCAGACGGTTCTTCCCTTTGTGAAATATCGGAAATTTGAAGGTGGTATAGTTGCGACCGTTCAAATCCTCATCCAGTTTAATCGCTTTACCACACGAAACGACAGCCCAGTCATCGGCTGTAATTTTTGCAGCGAATTCTTCCGGAAACAGTTCCTCCATGGTCCTGCCGACCATTTCAGAGCCCGGGACACCGATCATATCCTGATAATTTTCGCTGGCCATCAGTACACGACTTTCCGTGGGAGTCACATCTTTGATAAAAGTGTAAATCGGTGAGTGCTTCATAAACAAGGAGAGCAACGAATTGCTTTCCCGCAGCGCCTCCTCTGCCTGCTTGCGCTCGGTGATGTCTTGAGCCACTCCGCTCTGACCAACAAATTGTCCATCTTTGATCGTAAGTGTAGATAGAAAGCTAAACCATTTGACGTTGCCTTGAGTGTCAGTGATCCGAAACTCTTGCAAGGTAGATGACTGGCGCGTGCTGACTTGATTGATGAAAGCGTCGCGTACCTGTTGCCGGTCTTCGGGATGGATGAAATGCAAGTATGACTTACCAATGAGTTCTTCGGATGCTGCATAACCTACTGCCCTGGCCGTCGCGTCATTGGCATAGGTGAAATATCCATTGGTATCCACGTTCGCCAATAACGCCTGGGTCCCTTCGACAATGGCGCGCAGCCGGTTCTCATTTTCTCGAAGCGCTCCCTCAGCCTGTTTGCGCTCCCCAATTTCCCTCCGAAGTCGATCGTTTGCCTGCCCGAGTTCTGCTGTTCTTTCCTCAACCCGTCTCTCCAGTTCATGGTGGGCTGTCAGCAGGTTCTTCTCGGCCTGTTTCAGGGCTGCGGCTTTCTCCTTAAGTTTAAAATTCTGCTCACGCAACTTGTCTCTGTTCTTCTTTAAAATACCGGAAGTCAATGAAGAAACGTATGCTACGACAAAAAGCAACCCGATGACCACCGAGAGGTAGCTCAATATGGTAAGCGATGAAGGATTAAAAGACGGAACAACGGCCTGACGTGGAATTAAACCGAAATACTCGCATCCCACCACAAAGCTGAAAGCTGCGGAACACAGAAAAGCGATGACATAGGTAAAGGCTCGCGGCCCCATGACGCCTACATACGTTATGAGGGCAGCATAGATAGGTGTCAGAAATGTGGCTTCGATACCGCCGAGGGAATAAATGATTGCCGTATAACCAAGGATCTCAAGAAAATTGATCAGGAGCGAAGCGTATCCGTATAAGCGCAGATTGGTAATACGCTTCAATAGCAGCAACGTGGGGGGGTTGATCAAAATGAGGTATAGGACGGATAAGGAAACGCCTGTAAAGTGATTCATCTTGATAACATCTGCAAGATAAGCGGCTAAAGCGAACATCCACATGATCACACTGGCGCCTGAGCGGACAAGCGCCCCTTGAAAATGCCGCCTATTGAGGATCTGCAGAAAATCCTCAGATCTTTCGGTCTCATGGTGATAATTTGGTTCTTTCACGTTGTCTCCCTCCTCAGAAAAGTACAAACGCTTAACCACTCATATTTCCATGATTTCATAGTTCCAGGCGCCGCTCAGCCGTTGGGATTATCCTTGAGTTGATCCTTTTGCTTCATCAAGGACTTTTCGGATCGTTCTTGCAAAGTCAGCTTTTACGGTTGGCTTATAAGCAAATGCCTTGATTCCGATATCCAAAGCCGCCTCATTCGATATTTTCTTGCTGTAACCCGTGCACAAGATGACCGGAATGCCGGGACGGATTTTCATCAATTCAGCAGCCAGCTTATCTCCGGTCATATTGGGCATCGTCATATCTGTAATAATCAGATCGAAATCATCGGGTTTTGACCGGAAAAGCGCCAGGGCTTCCACACTGCTGGTTCGAACCGTCACCTGATATCCAAGTCCTTCCAGTAACTGGCCACCCATGGCTGCAATGGGCAGCTCGTCATCGACAAATAAAATCTGTTCGGTGCCGAAAGGAAGCGCTTCTGTCTGATAGGATTCTGCATCAGTCCGTTTTTTGGTGATAGGCAAATAAACGGTGAAAATGCTCCCTTTCTCAACTTCACTGTCAACCACGATTTCACCGCCGTAACGTTTGACAATCCCATGAACCGTCGCAAGACCCATACCGGTACCCTCTCCCGGCGCCTTGGTCGTGAAGTACGGGTCAAATATTGATTTCATGACCTCCGGCGAAATGCCGGAGCCGGTATCGGAGACGGAAAGCTTCAGATAATCGCCGGGTTTTAGATCTTCATATGTTTTCGTAAAATCCGCATCAAGGCGCACATCCGTCAACCCAACACGCAAAACGCCGCCTTCTTCCTCCATGGCCTGCCCTGCGTTGGTGCAAAGGTTCATTAATATCTGGTGGACTTGTGTCGGGTCCGCCATAATCAGGGAATCGCTTTCAATATCTTGCTTGATTTCAATGGTTGTGGGTAGCGATGATCGGAGAAGTTTCAGCGCTTCTTTGGCGAGAATGTTCACCTGAACCGGTTTAAGTTCTTCACCTGCCTGGCGTGCGAAGGTTAATATCTGTTTTACCAAATCTTTTGCCCTTAATCCTGCGGTGTATACCTCCTGGAGGTTGTCTTCGAGCCGAGAGCCTTTTTCGACGTCATCCAATGCCAATTCGGCATAGCCAATCACCGAGGTTAGAATATTGTTGAAATCATGAGCGATTCCCCCGGCCAAAGTGCCGATGGATTCCATTTTCGAGGCCTGTTGAAATTTCACTTCAGCCGCAATCCTTTCTTTTTCCATCATTTTATTTCTGGTGATGTCCCGAAAAATATAAAGCCTTGATGCCGGCGCATTGGAACGGGGCACGGATGAGCAGGTGATGGAATAAAAGAGGCCGGTTTTCGGGTCGTTTTGCTCATATATGACATCTGTTAGCCGGCACATTTTGATCAAATACACACCATGAACATTTTTCATCCTTGTCATAAAGTACGCTATGGCAACGCTCGCCTGTGGCATCCCGGCCGACGCTTTCGATCATTGCCTGGTTCATGTATTCAATACGAAAATCATGTGAGCAGATATAGACAGGGTCCGTAATGGCTTCCATCATCGAACGGTATCTTGCCTCACTTTCCCGGATTGTCTCCTCTGCATGCCTGCGATCCGCGAGCATCTTGTTGGCATATTCGGCCATCTGGTCATGTTCAATGAATTTAATATTTTCTCTGTCGATTTCTTGATCAGAGAACGCCGCGCTGTTAAAGAATGAGATAAAAAGCTTGAAATCTTTCTTGAGTCCTTGGTTCAACCAATTATAAAACAGGAAAAAAACCGCGGTTATCGCTATAATAATCAGAATATAATAAAGCATTTTTTCTTTTATCTGATCGGTTATTTCTGTTTGCATCATGGCAATGTCCGCTTCCACGTCATCAAGATACACGCCGGCGCCGACAAGCCATTGCAAGTCGGGGATTCCGTAGATAAAAGAGGTTTTTGGCGATTCTTTGTCCGAGGTGGTTAGTTTTATCCACGAATAATAAATATAGTCACCTTCAGATTTTAAAGCTGCATGGTACTCCTTTTGAAAAATATCTTTCATCTTTTCAGGATTGTCATTGAAAACTTCCCATAGTTTTTTTGTTCCGGAAAAAACCGTTCCATTCGAAACCAAAGCATCCCCATTTAATTTGTTAACAAAAATATATCCTTCTTTTCCAAACCGCATTCTGCTGATAGTCGAGAGCAGGTCTGCTTTAATTTGACTCTCAACATCATCAACATACAAACCGGTCCCGATAATCCAGTCGTATGGCTCAAATAATTTGATGAAAGATATTTTTTTAAAGTCATTCCCTTCCGACGCCGGTTTTGTCCAGTGATATTCATAAAAGCCTTCGCTGGATTCCTTCGCGATTTTGATCATATTTTTAATCACATATCGGCCGCGTGTATCCTGCATGTTCAGCAGATTTAAACCTTCCATTTGAGGTCTGTCGGCAAAAAGCATCTCGACGCCATCCAGGCGAGTTATAAAATAATAGCCGCCTCCATTTTCAAATCGAATGGGTCTTAATGCATCCAGGATCATTTGTTGAATTTTCATTTTGCTTTCGGAGGCCTGGTTCTGTTGATAAATATTTTGAGCGATAGAATGCGCCTCATAAACCCTTGATTTAATTTTACTTCTAGTCAAATTCTCGCTTTGAGCCTTTTCATAGCGAATCAAATCAACAGCTTGACCTACCTCCTGTTTGATTAGCTGTTTCTGGCGGTCAATGTAATCAGTTCGAATTTGATCTGCCCGGGAATTGAAATAGTGGTAAGAGCGGATAACATCGATGGTAACAAAAGTTACACCAGACCCAATCAGAAATATGATTCCCCACATCTGAATGAGTTTGATTAAATTGGTTTTCTTTCTCATTGATGACCTCGTAAAGAGTCGCATTTAGACCGTTGCTTTGAGGATAACGTATAAAATTGAGAGGTTACAACCAAAATAAATGAAAATTTAATTTAAAATTGAGAGGTTACATTGTAGGTAAATTGGGCAGCTGCTTTCGTGAGGCTTCTCCTGTTCACTGTCTCAATGCCGCTTTCAAAAACATAATCAGGAGGACGGACCATGCCTTGCAGAGATGATAGCAGAATTCTCCGGATCATGCATTCTATTTGTGAGAGACTGTTGGTTTGACCAATTCGGGAATGAGACAGAAGGAAGGGATTTCTGACAAATGCAAGCGGCGTAGCTGACCCTCCCACCTATTTGGAAGCGTGTTTAGTTTTTCTCACTTTATCTATCTCAAAATGCTTGCTTCCAGGGCGTTTTGAGCATCTATCAGCATCCTGATGTCGTTGACCTTGTTTTGGGTGGCGATATATCCTTCTTCGATGGCATGTTCAACCTGATCATATTCCAGCAATTTGAGGTCGCCCAGACGGGGTGTAATTAGAATATTCGGTGGGTTAACCGCAAGATTCACCCGTGTGATTCGGTCCTGCATGATTTGTATCGAAGCGTTGATAACCTGCCAGGTGCCGGGCGTTGTTGTTTCCTTTTTTTTCTGAAGTTCCAGACGGTTCCGGATTATTTTTTCCGCGGCTTCATAACGGGCGGTTAGATTTTTTAACCATTCGTTTCGCACCGGTGGTGATTTTATTTCAGGAACATCCTCGGTTTTCTCGTGGCGCTTACGTGATATCAGTTCAGAATCCAGGTTGACGGCAATCACGATGTCAGCGCCCATAGCCCTGGCTGCCCCCACCGGAACCGGATCGACCAGCCCGCCATCTACCAGCCATCGGCGCTTGTGGTATACCGGTGCAAAAAGACCCGGATAAGACATGGAAGCCCGAAGCGCTTTGAGCAGGTCTCCGGAATCTAAAATAACCTGGTCGCCGCTATGCATGTCCGCAGCAACAACTTTCAAAGGAATCTCCAATTCCTCAAAATCTTTTTTGTCGCTATGCATGCAGAAGAGTTCTTTAAGCTTTTTATCGCCGTCTAAGAGTCCCGATCGGATAAAGCTCAAGTCCGAAAATGAGAACATGCTTTCACCGTCCATGTCGATGACATACTTTTTCAACTGCTCCAGGCCGCCACTGGCAAAGATCGCGCCTACAAAGGCACCGACACTGCACCCAGCCACAAGATGGATAGGGATACCCGCATCCTGAAGTGCCTCGATGACCCCGATATGCGCCCAACCGCGAGAGGCTCCGCATCCCAACACCAGTCCTACTTTAAAGGTATTCATAATTACATTCCTTCCGTTTACTCGCGACCCTGGGATAGAATCCTTTTTTTGAGACGACTTTCAATGGACCATCAGGAATGCAAAGCGATCCATTTTCTGATCGTAGTCTGAGAGTACGTTGATCTTGAATCCAGACTGGCGCACTGTGGTGTAAACATCCACAGCCATGGCCTCAGGGGCCGGACGCGCCATGCGGGGCTGCTCGCAGGTCTTGCGGTTGCCGCTGCCGTCCTTGCAAAAACAGCACGAGTCCATAAACAGTTGAAAAGCCCGTTCGAAACCCGCCATAAACACCGCACGTTCCAGTTTAACCAGCTTGGCATTGATTTTGGAAGACCAGGCGTGGCGGTCTTCGGGTTTGTCCATCAAGCCCTCAAAGTGCAGAATGACAGCATCGCTGTATTCATTGAAAAATTCCCTACACTCTGCCACCGAAGGCGTTTCGGGTGGGCAGGCGCCGCCTCTGCCGTATTCACCGCAGCCGAACTTGCACTTCATGCGCACCCACTGAGACACGACGATCTTTTTCGGTTCAACCCACTTGTAGTCGGTATAACCGTGTGATCTGATAATTTCTTCAACCTGTTTGCGCTGCTCAGAGCTCAATCCCATAGGGCTTTCTCCTTTTCTCCCTCGGTTGATAAACGTTCCTTTTTTGTTTCCACATATCAAAACGCGTTCTGACAGCGGTCAATGGAAAGGATACACGCACCATGAGTAAAGATAATGTATTTGCCCTGAAAAAGCCGGAAGCTGCCTTTCCAGACCATCTTCTGGATCACGGTTGTTGTCAACTGCTGCGCACTTGTCTGGATACTTTCGCCTGCCGGCAACCATGTGCTTCGATCAATTTTGGGGGCTTTGTGAGGTCCGGCATAAATTTCCGGATTTCCGTTGCGCGGTCCGAAAAAAGCCAGGTGATGCCGCGGTTTATTTCAGCCATCACGTGAAGCTTGCCGCCATATCTTTGAATCACGTCGGCCAAGTGTGGAATCATCGGGAACCTTGATTTTAGTGTTTTGAAGCTCAGCTCCCCGATCCTTGCATTCTCTTTGAAGAGCCGCCGGCAGTCCGGGTCATGGGAAATCAGCCGTGCATTAATAAATTTTTCGGGAGTCGGCTCCGGTCGGGGAAGTTTTTCCGAAAGAAAATCCGAAATTCTGAAAAAAGCATTTTCAATCCAAAACGGCAAGGCCATTTCACTTCCCTTGCATTGGAGCTGTTCGCACAGGATTCGAAAGCGGATAGACCTTTGGCATGCTCTCGTCTGTCAGCGGGTGAGCGCCCACGCTATGGTTGTTGTCCTTTGCTTCGATAACAGCGATGGGAATGTTTGGTTTGCAGAACAGTATGTAGTCGGCCTTTTTGGCTTCGCCGCGCTTTATGGTCTTTCCGCGAACGATGACGCGCCCCCTGGTGAAGTAATGCTCCTCCAGAAGCCGGGTCATCACATCCCATTTTTTCTGGCCCTCACCAATAATTGCAGGCGCGATGAACATGGTTCGGATCTCCGCTTCCGTGAGATTATTCTTGTTCATTGTCTCAATTTCGCATAAATAATTGACTTGGAATAAGACCATGACCTGCGGAGATGATAGCAGAATAATCCGGATCATGCATCCAATTTGTGAGGGGCAGGTAGTCGGAACCCCGCTGGAAGGGAACAAGGATCGCTTCCCCGCGTTTCCAGTATCGGAGTGATTTATTTTGAATGTAAGCGCGATGATCGAAGACAGTTTTCGCCGGTCCGACTTTTTATCCGGTATCACGGAACCTCAGGCATCCGATATTCTGAATCGGGGAAACCTTGTCCGCCTTAAGTCCGGGGAAATCCTGTTTCACCAGGGCGATCCGGCTTATAAAAGCTTTCTTGTCCTGAACGGCCGCATCAAGCTCATCAAGCTACATGAAGAAGGAAAAGAAGCCATCCTTCGGTATATCGGTCCAGGAGAAACAACCGCAATCCTTTCTGTATTCAAGGGCAAAGAATATCCGGCAACCGCGGAAACCGTCGGCACAACCGAGGCTGTTGGATGGGACAAACAAACCATGGTGCAGCTCATGCTGGAGTACCCGCCGCTGGCGGATTACAATTGATTCGAAAATGTCCATCCATGGGCTGCTGGAGCACCATCCTCGCGCGACAGCATTACATTGAAAGGACAATACGGGCTGTCAATGAACTGATCAGATAAAAATAAAATATGTTATCGGCGAGAGAACCCGATTATCGACGTTGAGACCGATTTGGATCTCTTGGGAACAGAACATGGGTTTCTCACTGCCCTCTAAAAGTTTGGATAAGGGATGATTGGCGGTTCCATTTCTGGAAGATGCCGGATAGCTGTAACAATCAAACATATGAGAACTATGCCGCGAGACGACTGCCGAAGTAGATTCAGCCCAAAAAGACATTTCCAGGGCTTTGATGGAGTGCGCGCTCTGAATTGTATCAATTTTAACTTGTTGTTATTGCAGCAACAATTAAACGCTTGACAAATATGCCGTAGGATGTCCCTTCATCCCGAGTTAGCAATCGCGTTCATTATTTAATTTTACATGGAATTTTTTCCAATCTGCTTTAGCCGATGCCATGCTGCGATGAATTGTCGTCTGTACCAATCTGGACAAACTCCTTAATTGCCGGTCCGCAAGCATCCATATCGCTTTTTTTGAACTGAAATCTGGAGGATTTTAACAGATCTTGAATATTTTTCATTTCGGGAATTTTAATTGCCGCCGGACTGGATTTGCAATTGACTTTCATCACGCAAGCTAATTCCTGCGGATGATCTTTGTAGCGCTGCCGGATGGATCTGAACATAGACATGCAGGAATTAGTGAGAAATATTTCAACGAGTTCAGGATCGAACTGGGCCCCTGCTTCTTTTTCGATAATGGCGCAGACTTCCTTTTCGCTACAGGCTTCTTTATAGGACCGTTTGGAACTAAGAGCATCATAGACATCTGCAAGGGCTACGATCCGGGCAAATATCGGTATTTCTTCCTTTTGTTTCCCATTTGTTAAGATGTTTTCTATTCTTTGAATAACAGATTCATCGGCACCGTCATGACTGTCTTCGAGCATTTTCTGTATATTCAATGATGCATAAGCGCCAATATCCACCTCTCCGGGATAGCCTTTCCCATCCCATCGCTCATGGTGGTTCAATGCCACTTCGCGAGCCATGTCATCAAAGTCCGACTGCCGGTCTGAAAACAACTGCGCCCCCCTGATGGTGTGAAGTTTCATAACCAGAAATTCACTTTTTGTAAATCGGCCAGGCTTTTGCAGAAGACGGTCTGGAATCGCAACCTTTCCCACATCGTGAAGCATGGCTGCGCGGCGGAGAATATCGCGGTTTCTGTCAATTTCCATTTCAGGTACGGAATGTCTTTTTGCCCATCGTTCATAAAGTTCAACCGAATATGCCGCGACGCGGTTGACATGAGGTCCTGTTTCATTGGGGTCACGCATTTCAGCCATTCGGATCATTCTGAGCAGAAGCGCGCGGATCATCTGGGCGCGTTCCAAAGCAACCGCGGCAAAGCTGGCAAAAAGCATCATCATCTTCTGATCCTGATCGGAGAAAGCAATGACATATCCCGCCGCATCCTGAGCATTGATAATCTGCAACACTCCCAGAACATCTCCGTTTCCTACCCTGAGAGGAAGGGTCATCATGGATCGGGTACGATAATCAACCTTTTGATCGAATTCTTTTCCGAATGCGTAAGAAGCCCCGGATTCCATTTCATAAACATCCAGAATATTTAATGAACTGCCCTCTGACGCCACATAACCGGCAATGGTTTTGGAATTGATCGGAACAGAAAATGCGGAATAAATCAGCTTTTCCCCATTTCCCAGACGCTGCTGCAAGGTATCATTCTGGGTATAGGTAAAATGAAGGTTATCTTTATCGCGGACATAAATTGTCCCTGCATCCGCATTGACAAAACGCCGGGCTTCGGTGAGGAGGTGTTCCATCAAAATATCCAAATCCTGCACCTGGTTCAACTTGATTCCAAGGTCCATCAGTGCATTCAATTTTTCCGTTTCATTTAACATGACTGGTTCCCAAGCAAGACAAAGACGGCATGATTAGATCTATCCACATAAGATTCTGATGGTCCGGGTGAAGTTTCCTGCCAAGAAAGACGACCTTTAGAAAAGAGCCCGATACCATAAGAAATTCATTTTGAACACATTCAAAGAATATAAATGGGCCATCGCCGATTCTATAAAAGCGATGATAATTAAAGCATGAATCATGCCATATCGGCAGTTAATTGACTTATGGCGATAACGATTAGAAAAAAACTGGGGATGTTTGCGGATAAAATGGATGAAGCGGCGAGCTGAATCTCATTGCTTTGTTTCTACCCGGGGCAAATATATTCGGAATTTTTATTTATTGTAAGATGACTGGAAAGACCAAAACCATTGATCGTTACCCGAATATGACAACTTACAAAAAGTGCAATAATTGCGACAGATTTTGTTCCATGTAACACTTTTCTTTTAAGGTTAGGCGTGCAGCGGATATGCAATCATAGCGATTGAGATTTAAGTCTTCACAGCGGTTGCATAATACTGTTCAATAAAAATTAACACAAAATCCCCCTGCTGATCGCCACCGGGGCCTTCGGCCGAAAATCATTTTTTCTTCTTTTTTGCCGGATTCATCTGATCTTTGATCTTGCGATAGGTTTTCCGCCACATCGGATGGCCTTCCTCGGCAGGAGTCAGTGTGAAACCGGGATCGAGTTGAAAGGCTTTTTTAAACTCTTCCCCGCACAAAGTCGTCCTGGAAGAGACGCAATAGAGAAAAGCCAGGTATTTATGTGCTGTGACTTTATCGCCAGTATCCGCCAGGCCCAGATCCAATGCAACCGTCAGGCTTTTCTCGGCAAGCGCATATTTGCCGTCTTCATAATTGGTGATTCCGGCAGAAAAGTGAGGCCCACCCGGGTTCAAATCTATCGGCTTTTCCAAGACTTGCGGCTTTTCAACAACTACCGGCTTTTCCAAAACCTCCGGCTCTTTCGGCATTGGAGCGGCAGCACACCCGGCAAGAATGAAGATTATCGCCATGCTAAGGATGCTTACTCGAATAATTGACATGGTCGCTTCTCCCCTCGTTAGAATTTATGGCTGATTTTCAGTTTTTCATTGGGTTTGATATCGTGGGTCTGAGAATAGGGTGGTAATGACGTATTCTTAATTTCGATCCTGTGTTTTCCAGGAGATAGCGACACACTGGTCAGGGGCGGCGAAGCCCCTTTGTGTTTTCCGTCCACATACACCTCTCCCCAGGGGGTTACGGCGAACTGGATGATCGCATTTGGAGCCAAAGGCGCTGGCTGTGGCTGAAGCGATTGTTCAGAACCAGCTGTTTCCTTTGATTGCGGGCTTTCAGGCGGTGTTTCGACCGGGCTTTCCTGCTGGATGACCATGTTCGAATCAGGAGGTGTTGTAATCGCCGATACCGCCTGCTCAGGAGGGATGTTTTCTGCGGTTTGCATGGTTTCCGGGGGCGATATGTCCGAACTTTTCGATTGAGTCTCTGGTGAGAGCGCGATCTTGACAGGCTGGATTTCCCCATCGCCAAAATTCCAGCGTATAACGAAAGACAGAATGGCCACCAGGACAACGGCCGCGGCAACACCGCCATAGATGAATCTCTTCGTTCGCCACCATTGCGGGTGATTAAAGGAAGCTGACGAAGCATCCAAAAAGTCGTTTTCAGCATTCTGTTCCGGAGCAGGTGGCGAATCCGGGTGGGTAACGGGTGTTTCTACAAAGCTATTTTCATTTCGAGCCGGAATTTGCGCATCATCTTGTTTGGGCGGTTCTGGCAGGGATTCGGCTTTTTCCGGTTCGGAAGCCCGCACGATAGAATATATTTCGTGCTTCCGGATATGTTTATCAGCGCGCATTCCCATATAATGGAACAGCTTGGAGTATTCCTGAGTCAGACAGGAGACGACTTCGTAGTAGGAACGTGAAACCAGGATTTGCCCGGGCTCCGCAAAACTCATGACGCGCTGGCCGACATTGATGCCGTCACCAATGATGTTTTTTTGATTGTTTATATCATTGACCAGCTTGACGGGTCCAAGATTGATGCCGAATCTAACCAGCATGGGCTCGCCGGCAAATTGTTCAGCAGCACTTGATACCGCGGCGCGAAGACTCATCGCAACAAAGAGGGCATCTTCCGGATCTCCCAAAAAACAAATGACCGTCCCGTCACCGGTGTCAATAATGATCCGGTCATTGGCGGCAACATTCTTGATTGCTTCGGTCGTAAACCGATTGAGCTGCTCTTTGAGCCCGAGCTGCACCTCGACGGATTTAGTCGAGTAATCGGCAATATCGTAATAAACAACACTGCATATAAAAGTCCTGTTATCACGTTCTATCACTGCGACACCTCGTTGAACTGCCTCAATATTGACATTTATAACGGATTTTCACGACAAGCATAGCCCTCATTATGGAGTACCTGCTGCCAGCAGTCTGACAATTCCGGGAACCCCTGCTTCCTATCTCTTGCAAAGCAAAACCTGTCTGAAGTCACGCGGTTGTCGATGCAGCAGGAGCGCCCAATCTCTTCCTGTGGTTTTCCACCAGCCGCCCCCTGCTCCCCTCTGCCGAGGTCTCCAAGATCTCCACCTTGCCGTCAGGCCGCTTATAATACGCGGTGTTTTCCTGATCGAGTTTAGGAAAATATTTACCGGCTATGTCTTCATAAAGGTCAACCCGGTAAAGGGGCTCTCCCACAGCCGTGCCGTCTTCGGAGGAGAATCTGAGCAGCCCTTTATTATTATAAACGGTATGTTTCCCGCTTTCATTCCTGTAGCCCACAAAGTATTTACCGGCCTCCTTGTGATATATATCGGCGTTCATGGGACAAAGTCCGCCGTCGACAACCTCGAAAAAGCTCCTTTCTCTGATCCTGAAGGTTTTGCCTGAATAACACAGGGTCCATTCTGAGGTCAGCCGGTCAGGACTGTGGGTCAGGATAGTCTTTCCTTTTTCCAGCGTGGTATTGCCGAGTTTTTCATAATCGGTATGAACGACGCTGTTTCCGGCGGATATATCATGGATCACAACAGCGTCCTTGAACGCATTTATCGCGGCCAGATAACGCGCTTCACTCCACGTACGCTCTATGTAATCGTTTATGTCCCCGTAAATAACCGGGGCCGATTCGAACGCGTTGGCCGGTATCACGGACTTTCGAGTCCGTTTCTCAGTATAAAGCTGTTTCCAGAGTTTTGTATTATGTGCCGTATCAGAACTGAAAACAAGAGCTTCTTTTTCTGTCTTTATTTTTATCCCTATCCCGGCAAGGCCGTGCCAGACCGGCGCCTTTATAGCCTCTATCGTAAACCCATCGGAGCCGCAAAAGATATTTTTATCCTCCTCATAAAAAAGGTCGGAGGAATAAGCGTAGAAGCTTTCGGGCTCAACCCATTCCCCGTACTCGGGGTCTTTAAAAAGCATCCGGGGCATTTTCGTTTTCCGGCTGATGACGATCTTGGCCCTTTCAGGGGGCAGAACAGAGCCGCTGCTGTCGGTTATGTAAAGTCCTGTCCTGCCGTTGCCTTCGTCCCTTGCGACGATTCTGTAACGGGCCCTCGGTCCAAGCGTAAGGTGCCTGACATAGGCATCATAGGGAATATCCACCACTGTCTTTGAGTCGGCAGAAAGACTTTTTCCCAGAGCCGGCATGGAGGCTTTAATAATGGCACTGTGTACGTCTTCGGAAGTGAGGAGGGAAACCCGGTGATTCACATCGGGTGCATAAAGATTGAAGAGGGCCAGGTCCGAAAACCACCGTTTATGATCTTCATGGCAATGGGTGATGATGATGCAGCTGATATTCTTCAGTTTGTGGCCCCCGATCTGTTGAAAAAGCGGAGCGCCGCAGTCAAGCAGACAGCTGAAATCACCAATTTCCACCTGATAGCCGATGCTTTTGCCTGTCCTGGAAAAGGGACCGAAATCGCCGAGTATATGCACAGTTATGCCATCAACCATGATTAATTTTTTTACCATAAAAGTTTTTTTATTGAAACAAATAACTGCTCTTTAAGAGGACAAGACGATAGGTGCAAAAAACATATGAGAGGTTAGCAAAATCAAGTGAGTTATGATATAAATCGCATGATCCAACGCCCATCTTGAAAAATCCAACGGATCAATCCAAACATCGTCGAGCAGGCCATTGTCGCACCGTGTGCAAAAATTCCAATTAGTCCGCAAGAACCGGATAGCAGTGATACCTGCAAGCCTTATAATGCATGAAAAAACAACATGCAGGGAGGCGTGTCTTTACATGAATAAAATTTGAAGTATGGGGCCGTTTGAATGGCTACTCCTGGTTACCTTATCCGTGCTATGGGGAGGCTCGTTTTTTTTCAGCAAATTCGCTCTTTATGTTTATTCGGGGTCATCCTGGGTTTCGGGGGTATCGTGATTATGATCGGCCCGGATGCCCTTGCTGGACTGGGCGCCAATGTTTTGGCGCAAACAGCGATTGTCGGCGCAACCGTTTCCTATGCTTTTGCCGGAATTTTCGGGAAACGTTTCAGGGGAATCCCTCCGTATATCATCGCGGCCGGGCAATTAACCAGCACGACCATAATGATGATACCGGTCGCGCTCTGCTTTGATCACCCATGGTTGCTGCCGCTGCCTGGGTTGAAAACATGTGCGGCGTTATTGGGACTTGGGCTTTTGAGCACGTCTGTTGCATATGTCATTTATTTTCGCCTGCTCTCATCGGCAGGTGTAACAAATCTGCTTTTGGTCACATTTCTGATTCCGGCAAGTGCATTATTCCTTGGCATGAGCTTTTTTATCCGAAAGATTGGACTTTCGTCATTTCATTGGAATGATGTTCATTGGTTTGGGCCTGGCAGCTATTGACGGCCGCCCCTGGGCGCTAATAAGATTATGGATGCAGCGCAGGAATGAACGCTGACAAAGGCCGAAGATTACATTATTTGATAAATAGAATTGTTGATGAGGCATGTGTAAATGGTAATGTTTGTTGCAGACGATGACAAATGGAATGCATTGGTTCAGCGCGACATGCAGTCCGATGGCGTCTTTTTTTACGGCGTTTTAACAACCGGCATATATTGCCGGCCTATTTGCTCTTCCCGTCTGCCTAATCGGATAAATGTCCGCTTTTTCAGCTCTCGGGAAGAAGCCGAAAATGCCGGGTTTCGGCCCTGCAAACGTTGTCATCCGAATAACAAGGATTGGCAGATTCGCAGACCCGGGCCGTTTTAAATGCGTGCAGAATTATTGAAAATGCGGATATCCCGCCAAAATTAGAGGAAATTGCAGAAAAAGCAGGTTTAAGTCCTTTTCATTTTCACAGGACTTTTCAAAAAAATCACAGGAATCACGCCCAAACAATATGCAATGGAAATCCGATTGAAAAGGGTTCGATCCTGTTTGCAAAGCAGACAGACAGTTACCGAAGCGATTTATAATTCCGGCTTTGAAACGAGCAGCCGTTTTTATGAAAAATCAACGGCGGCTTTGGGCATGAGTCCTTCCGCCTATAAAAACGGCGCTCCTGACATTAACATTCAGCACGCTGTTGTTCAATCCTATATAGGATGGGTTCTGGTGGCATGGACAGAAAAAGGCGTTTGCGCTGTTACGCTTGGAGATACGCCCGAAGAATTGAAAGCGGATTTGTATCGGCGTTTTTCAAAAGCGAAGTTCATGGACCCCGATGCGGATTTTAAAGATATCTTGGCAAAGGTACTTGCCATTATCGAAGCTCCTGACAGTCGCAGTTTTGAATTGCCTCTGGATATCCAGGGCACCGCCTTTCAACGCAGTGTCTGGGATGCTTTGCAGAAAATAGCGCCGGGTTCAACTGCAAGCTATGCGGAAATCGCAACTCGCATCGGAAAGCCATCAGCGGCCCGTGCAGTTGCACGGGCATGCGCGTCCAATCCTGTTGCTGTCGTTATTCCATGCCACAGGGTGGTCCGACGTGACGGCAAACTCGGCGGATATCGGTGGGGAATTGAACGAAAGAGGCGTCTTCTTTCAAAGGAGAATAAATTGTCAGACGGAGCCGCCGCCCAATCAGACGCTTTGTCGGGCGCCAAAACGCCGCACCTCAAAGCGTGAAGTTAGGCGTCAAGTTCAACGCGAATTATCGGTGTCGCCGAGCGTGCGGATGAAAATCATCTGCAAGGCTACTTGCCCGAACGGGAAGCGCAAGAATGCCATTGCATTTTTCGTGTGCTTTTGCAAACATGGATGCGGCTGAAACGATGTTCTTAACAGTCTTGTAATAATATGATCAAATGAGGATTCTGGAGCGGTTAAAGGAGATCTGTGCATTGAACAAAAACATTATGGCCCTGATTCTGGTTGTTACCCTGGTTTTTCCTCCTGCAGCCCTGGCCTGCACCACCATTCTGGTGGGCAAAAATGCCTCAGCTGACGGCTCCGTTATGGTTTCCCACTCCGATGACGGATTGGGCGACGGACGACTCGTCTATGTTCCGGCCATGGATCATCCGCCGGGGGCCCTGCGACCGGTTTATTATGCGCATTGCGCCCTGGGCTACATACCCCAATGGGGGGCCAGCGAAAGCCAGCGCCTCGTGACCGGAGAACGCGGACCGGGGTATAACACTTTCGGAGTTCCGCCCAGCGTGCCGATAGGGTACATCCCCCAGGTGGCACATACCTACGCTTACTTCGATGCAAACTACGGCATCATGAATGAACATCAGCTGTCGATCGGTGAATGCACCGATCTTGCCAAAGTTGACCCGTTGCCGGAGCCCGGCAAACGGCTGTTTTACTCCGCGGAGCTTTCCCGTGTGGCGCTGGAGCGCTGCAAAACCGCCCGCGAAGCGGTTCTGCTGATGGGTCAATTGATTGAGCAATACGGCTATTACGGGACCGGTGAAACCCTGCTCGTGGCTGATCCCAACGAGGGGTGGGTGATGGAAATGTGCGGCTATGACCTTAATGGAACCGGAGGGGTCTGGGCGGCTCAGCGGGTGCCTGACAGTGATGTCTTTGTTGCTTCCAACCAGTTTCGGATCCGCGACATCCGCGAAAATGCCGATGACATGATGTATTCCAAAAATATTTTCGACATCGCCAAAGAAAAAGGCTGGTGGAAACCTCAAAAGGGCCCGCTCGACTGGACGGCGGTATATGGCAATGGCGAATTTCATCATCCTTACTACTCACTGCGCCGTGTCTGGCGCGCACAGTCTCTGCTGGCGCCGTCCCTGAATCTCTCCGCCTGGGTAAAAGGCCCCTACACACGGGCCTATCCCTTCTCCATCAAGCCGGATCAGAAAGTAACCGTTGAAAATATCTTCACCATTCATCGAGACAACTATGAAGGAACGGAATTTGATTTAACAAAGGGGCTGGCAGCCGGCCCCTTTGGCAACCCGAATCGTTTCGAAGGTCAGGCCGAATCCGTGGCCGGCAAGGAAGGCCAGTTGACGCCGCTGAAAGGCGCATTTGAGCGGCCCCTGAATATCTACCGGTGCGTGTATGCCTATGTCAATCAGTCCCGAAGCTGGCTGCCGGACGCCATCGGCGGCGTGACCTGGTTTGGCCCGGACCGGCCGGCCACAGCCGTACTCATGCCTTTTTATTCTGGTGCGACGAACCTTCCCGAGCCGATTCAACGCGGCGATCTGCTCACTTTTGACCGCCAGAGCATGTGGACTGCCTTTAACTATGTCGCAAACTATGCCATGCTGAAATACAGTTACATGATCAAAGACATCCAGGCCGTCCGGGACCGATTCGAAGCTCAGTCCTTTGGCACCCAGGCCGGCCGGGAGGCTGATGCGCTTGGGCTCTGGAAAAATGGCGACGAGGCCGGCAGCCGGGCACTGCTGACCCGGTATTCCGAAGAAAACGCTCTGGCTGTTTTGAATGCCTGGTGGACCCTGTCTGAAAAGCTCTATATCAAATACAATGACGGCTATCTGAACACACGGGAGGGCGTGGCCCAGCAGGTTTTTTATCCAGCCTGGTGGTTGCGGCAGGTCGGCTATGAATCGGGTCCCGCCAGCTACCAAAAGCCTGTAAAACGTCAATAAGCGGCGGATACAGCTGAGACAATCTCTTTTCTTATACCTGTTCCGGCAGGCAATACTTCCAAAAGCGTTAAAAATATGCCAGCTCAGACGAATCGGGTTGTGTAGTACTATTTTTTAAAGTGGAACGCTGAACCTCGGATTGTTAAAAAAAGGAGGCATCCATGAAGAACCGTCTTATTGCCGCAAACCTTGTGCTGCTGATTTCCCTGTTTTTGGCCGGCTCTGTCCGCGCGCAACCCGAAACGTCCAATGATAAAACGCTATCCCCCTATTTCATGGTGAAAAGCGATGATCCCGGCATCGACCAACTGCCGCTCGAATCCACTGGCGCAAAGGTCAGCATCGCCGGCGTTATTGCCGATGTCAAGGTCACGCAGGTTTATAAAAACGCGGGCAAACAGGCCATCGAAGCCATTTATGTCTTTCCTGCATCCACCAAGGCATCGGTCTACGGCATGAAAATGACCATAGGCGAGCGGACCATCATTGCCAGAATTCAGGAAAAGGAAAAAGCGCGTCAGGCGTATGAACAGGCAAAACACGAAGGCAAGAGCGCATCCCTTCTGGAGCAGCAGCGGCCGAACGTGTTTCAGATGAATGTTGCCAATATCATGCCCGGTGACGTGATCAAGGTGGAATTAAGCTATACCGAGCTTCTGGTTCCCACCGAAGGCGTATATGAATTTATCTATCCCACCGTGGTCGGACCGCGGTATTCCAATAAAACGGAAGCAAGCACCGATTCAACGGAGAGCTGGGTGAAGAACCCCTACCTGCATCAGGGAGAAGCACCGCCGTATACGTTTGACATCACGGCACAGATTGCCGCAAGCGTTCCGATTCAAAAAATTACCTGTCCGTCTCACAAAGTCAATATCGGCTATGACAGCCCCGGTTTTGCCGACATCAAGCTCGATTCATCGGAAAAAACAGGCGGCAACCGGGATTTTATCCTCAGATACCGCCTGGCCGGTGAAAGTATTGAATCCGGACTTCTTCTCTATCCGGGGGAAAAAGAAAACTTTTTTTTACTCATGATGCAGCCGCCCAGGCAGGTGAGACAAGCTCTCATCCCGGCGCGGGAATACATCTTTATCGTGGACATTTCCGGCTCCATGCGCGGGTTTCCGCTCGATACTGCCAAAAAGCTCTTAAAAGACCTGATCGGCGGCCTCAAGCCAACCGATACATTCAATGTTCTGCTCTTTGCGGGCAGCGCGTCCGTGCTCTCGGAAAAATCCATGCCCGCCGAATCCGAAAATATCACCAGGGCAATCCAGTTGATTGATCGCCAGGCCGGGGGCGGCGGCACGGAATTATTGCCCGCTTTAAGGCGTGCCCTGGCACTGCCCGGAGATGAAAGGCGTTCCCGCTCGATTGTGATTGCAACCGACGGTTACGTGGATATCGAAAAGGAAACATTCCGGGTGATCCGGGAAAATTTAGGCCATGCCAACATGTTTGCCTTCGGCATCGGCTCTTCCGTAAACCGCTTTCTGATCGAAGGTATTGCACGGGCAGGCATGGGCGAGTCTTTTATTGTTACAAACCCGAAGGAAGCAGCATCGAAAGCAGAAAAATTCAGAAAATATATTCAGTCCCCGGTTCTGACCCAGGTTAAAACAAATTTCGAAGGTTTTGAAGTTTATGATATTGAGCCTCCAGCTGTTCCCGATGTATTGGCCGAGCGGCCCGTCATTATCTTCGGCAAATGGAAAGGGGACCCGAAAGGAATGATCCGGCTTTCCGGCATCAGCGGAGATCGCCCGTATTCGGCTTCCATCGACGCAGACAGCGTCAAGCCATCGCCCGACAATTCCGGCCTTCGTTATCTTTGGGCGAGGCACCGGATTGCCGTATTGTCGGATTATGACAAATTATCCCGTGAGGATACGCGCGCCAAAGAAATCATGCAATTGGGACTCGATTACAATCTGCTGACCGAATTTACCTCTTTTGTGGCTATTGATTCCCTGCCGAGAAATGCGGATGGCAAACTTGCAACCATCAAGCAACCACTTCCCCTGCCGCAAGGTGTTTCCGATTCCGCGGTCGGCGGAGCCAGGACCCGGTATGCAATGACCGCAGCACCTCCAGGCCGGGTCAGCACCCTGGAAAAAGCGGCAATGCCTCCTCATCAAGGAGCCGCTCCCGAGAGCCAATCAAGGGTGAAACATGTAGCGGATAACATGCTGATTTCCGGAAGTCTCTCCAAAGACGCAATGGAAAAATTCATCCTGGAGCATCTTAAAGAGATCACGAATTGCTATGCCGGAATTAAAAACCCGGGAAGCGGAAAGCTCTCGGTGAAGATATATATGGACGGCATTGGGAAAGTTCTCAAGGTTGAGACAGGCATTGACGAGATGAACAATCGCGTACTGAAATCCTGTATCATCCGCCTTGTCAAAGAATGGATGCTGCCTGCGCCGCTGGATGGAAACCCGGCATCTGTCGAATTTTTTCTTGTTTTCACCATCTGAATTTTGCTGCCCCCTGATGCGCCTTCTTTTTTGTAGATCTCATCAGGGGGCTTTTCAAATGCTCTGTTTGGAGGGATTGTCATGTCTATGAATAAGGCAGCAAAGCTCTGGTTCGTCAATGTCATTTCTTTTGTGTTGTTCTCGATTCTGGCCCTTACGGGCTTAACCAACTGGTTGTTTCTTCCAAGAGGCGGCGGCGCCGAAGGCGGTTTTGCGGTTCATCTCAGGCATTTTCTTCGGGAAGTCCACGAATGGACGGCCTTGATGTTCATTGTCATGACGTTGATTCATCTATTCCTGCACTGGTCCTATATCAAATCCAATTTGCTGAAATACGGGATCATTAAATAAAAAACCCCTGGCGCAAATTATTTATAAAGCAGGATTCCGCAATATATTAAGCTCATCTTCCGTAAGATGACGATCCTGAATCCCGATTTCTTTGGCTTTCTTTTGGCAGTCCTTACATAAACCGGTTTTCTTGTTGTATGACGGAACTGCGGGGTGAATCGGGCACATGGATTGACCCAAATCAGGGAACGTTGTGATCTCTCCCTTTAAAAATGAAATAACTTCCGGCTCTTTATCAAATGTTGTGAGGCCGCTATTGATAAGTTTCCATTTACAGGAAGCGCATAGCTGCCGGCCCAAATCCGATGCAGGGGATTCAGGGTGATATTTGCATTTGATTTCCGTGATGTTGCTGGTTGATTTGGCCTTGGAATTTTTTTTGAGGGAAGTTTCAAGTTGATCATCTATTACTTTCCTCAACTTTTTTTTTGGATCGAAGAGATGGCTTTTTAGGTTTGTCGGCTTTCTTTGCCTTTCTCTTTCCGTTTCCAGTTGTTTTCTTTTGATTCGCGCGTCTGGACCTTTGGCTCTTGAATGAGGCGGGTCGAGGCCTGAAATTTTTCCGCTTCGGCAATAGCGTCGGACATGCCTACAACGGCATTCTCCGATTCAACATCTTTTCCAGGCTTCAAATCTTCCTCAATGACACCGGCATAATTATATTTCTTAACCGGTTGATGAATAGAGGTATCCCGAGAGGGCAAAATAGCAGGGGATGATATTGAATTTTTTATTAGATGAATGGTTTTATCCTTAATGTCCCGGAGCATTTCTTCTTTCTGCGCTAACATAGCCCCGATGTCCTTTATAAGCGCTTTATAGCCATCAATATCTTTAGAATATGCAATGGCCAGTTCATCGTATAATTTGAATACATCTATGGCCTTATCATCGAGTGTAATTGACATGGACAAATATTTCCTATATTTATGTTATTAATGACCTATTTGGAAGTTTGCCTGTAAGCTTATAATAAAAACTCAATTTAATCAACCTCATGTTCCATTTTTATTGTCTTTTGCGATAGAAAGAAAGACATGCTGTATCCACCTGAAAAATGGTGCGGATAATTATAGGAAAAAATCGTGAGAAACGCTTTCAAGATCCAAATTCATGTCAGATTCCGGGATATTGACGGCATGGGGCATGTTAATAACGCGGTATTCTTCACTTATTTTGAAGAAGGGAGAATAGCTTTCTTTCAGAAAATTTCAAAAGGTTCAGATCTTTCATCTTTTCCGTTTATTCTGGCTCACATTGGCTGTGATTTTCTCAGCCCGATTAAGCTGAATACCCAGCTGTCACTTGAGATGTGGGTAAGGGAAATTGGAAATAAGAGTTTTGGACTGGGCTATAACCTGGCGGACTTTACAGATGCGTCCATTACATATGCAAAAGGCGAATCCGTTCAGGTCTGCTATGATTATGGGGGAAATAAATCCATTGCGGTTCCCGAAGAATTAAAACAAAAACTGCTTGAATATCTATGACTTGAAATTCCCCGGTTTTAAAGGGGGTTGTGTTGACGGCGGGTGTTCGAATCACTAACCGGATTACCGACCTTAAAGGAATGACGGAGGAATATTATGAGACAAATAAAAATCGCTTTTATCGCCATTTTGCTATGCCTGTGTTTGACGGCTTCCAGCGCTCAATCGAATGGCAGTTGTTCCGGCTGGTATTATTCAGCCGATTATTGGGTGCTGCCGTTGATCTTCCTCGGTATTCCAGTTCTTGCCCACGCGCTGTCCGGGGGGTATTCCGGATCAACCGTGTATGTTCAACCTTCTTATTCCTATTACGAAACGCCTCCCAGAACCTATCAACGGACATACTATAGAACGCGTACCACCGGCGTTGAACAGCCTTCCATAGCAACGACACCGGCGCTTCAACGCACGATCGATGATCCCAGCTACCGCTACTATTGCAGGAGCCCAAGAGGTTACTACCCTGATGTTATGGACTGTCCGCTTGGCTGGAAGAAAATAGTTCCCGCATATAACCCTATCGACCATAAAGCAGACAAATGAGGGACAGATTCGAGTTTTAAAAAAGGACCCGATCAATGAAGTCGATCAAGATACTTGTGGTTGATAATGAAGAGGACCAAAGAAGATTAATGAGCGTCATTCTTACTGAATTTGGATATGCTGTCAAGACTGCATCTTCAGCAGAAGCAGCATTAAAGTGCATGGATTCAGAAAATTACCAGCTTATTATCACCGATTTGATTATGCCGGGAATGGACGGAACGGAATTGTGTGAAAGAATCAAATGCATAAGACCTGGTGTTAAAGTATATGCAATCTCAGGCCACATTGAACTATACGATGATGATAAACTGGAGAAACTCGGCTTCGATGGAATCATTAAGAAGCCCGTCAGCATGAACGCTTTGAAAGAAACGATTGAATCCGCTGTTGGAATACCACGGACTTGAAGACATCTGTTGTTTCGGCTCACCCGCTGACTGTTTTTTATATGGCGGATGATGAATCTTGAATGGCCGTTACAACCACCTCGGGCTTGACCTCAATTCCAGTCCACAGGGCAAAAGTGCGCTTGGCCTGATTGGCAAGGGAGGAAAGACCGTCCATAAACGGGATGCCTTTGCTTTGGGCCATGTCCTGCCAAAAATTATGGGGACGGCCGTAATTAAGATCAATCAGCATTTCACAATTCGGCAATTGGAGCCGGCTCACCAGTTCGGCCAATTCCGGAGCCTCATCAGGGCTGGATACCGATGTCGCATTGACCACAAGATTGACCGAAAGGGGCCGATCCGCAAGCGTGCTCAATGATAGGCCTCTCCGCCGATCTGTATTGACGATAGCGCTGACCTTATTCTGGCTCCTGCCGGTAACAAGAATCGGATTCGCATGAATCCAGTTGAGTATAAAGACAACCGCTCTGGCTGCGCCACCCGTCCCGAATACAAGGGCTGATTTGCTGGAGGCATCTAAGCCGGCATCTTTCAAGGCGTCCATGAAGCCGATGGCATTCGTGTTATACCCTTTGAGTTTATTTCCTTTTCGGACAATGGTGTTGATTGATCCGATAATGGTCGCACCCTCGGAGAGTTCATCGAGATGCTGGATAATTTCCTCTTTGTAAGGGGTTGTAACGTTTGCACCGGCAATATTTAACGTTCTGATTTCTTTTACCGCTTCACTCAGCTTCCCGGGGCTGATCACGAACGGCTCATATGTCCCTTTAACGCCGGCTTTTTTCATGATTGCAGAAAAAATTTCAGGTGCCTTTGTATGCAATACCCGCTCATCGCCTAAAATGAAAAATTTTTTTTCGATCTGCGAATTTCCAGAAATTGGGTTATCTCCCATATATTGTCCTTGGTTACCCCGTATGCCAATGTGTGGCTTCGTAAAAAGTCCAATGAATCTGAGCTGGCTTCACCACAATTCAATCTCACGGCGCTTTCTCCACAGTAAATTCGTTCCCTCCCAGAGTAATCCGGTCGCCAGGATAAAGTTTGCGGCCTCGCCGCAGTTCCAACTGCCCATTTACCTGCACCAGCCGATCCGCGATGATCTGTTTGGCCTGGCCACCGGAACCGACAGCATTGACCGCCTTAAGAAAGCTGTCCAGTTTGATATAATCGGTCGTAATTTCCAATGTCATGCGTTTGCGCTCCTAAAGAAAACTAAGCCGCGGCGATTAATCCACGGCCAAAACGCCGTTCTTGCCGATTGCCTTGATCTGGAACAGGGCATCATCGGCAAGCGCCAGCAGCTCCCGGATATCCCCGGCATCCTCAGGAAAAGAAGCCAGCCCGATGCTGACGCTGACATGGATGTTGTGACCATAGTCGCAAAGGTACAGCGTTTCATTGATTCGCATCCGAATGTCTTCCGCCTTTTGAATGGCCGCTGCTTTGGGCATATCCGGAAGAACCACTACAAATTCATCCCCGGCGTATGCAACGCCAAAGGCCGGTTCCTGAATGCAGTCCCGAAGTGTCTCGGCGATTTCGCAAAGCACCTGGCTGCCTTTAAGATGTCCGTAAGCATCGACCACCCGTTTGAAATTATCCACGTCCATGAAGAGCAGAGACACGGGAGCCCGGCTGGTGTTTCTTTCCGAAATCATGGTCGGCAAGGGTCTGATACAGGTAACGGGTATTATACATTCCGGTCAGATTGTCGCGGATGGACAGATCGTGAATCTGGCTATACCGCCTCATGTTTTCAACGGCGATTGCCGCATAATCCGCAATGACTGAAAGCAGGTAAACGGTTCGTTCTCCGGTGCTGGCAGGATTCACCAGCTCGATCACCCCGGAGCATTTGTCGCCAAAGACAAGCGGGACGGCGATAAGCGAATGGGTCGTCATGCCGGAAAGCAGATCCACCTTGCTGCAGAACTCGGGACAGGAATCTACATCATTGACAATCATGGGGCGCTTGCGGAGAACCGTCTGTCCTGCAACGCCCTCTCCGATTTTCAACCGGATATTTTTGACTGTATCCGGATTCAGGTTCACGCAGACTTCAAATCGCAACTCCCCGCTCTGCTTCGTCCAACAGCAGCAAAGACCAGTTTTCGGCGGGAAGCAGCTCGGAAACCTTCTGGAGCATCTTTCTGAAGAAACGCTTGGGCTCCAGCTCAGAGGTCAAAGCTTTTCCGATCTCCAGACAGGAGAGACAATCCTCCCGGCTGAGCGGGTTATTTTGTGGCAGTAGTGTCTGTTCTATCATACGGAATCGCCTCCGAATCGATGCCTGGTGGCTGACAGGATGATCAGTCCAACTATTCTTCACAGACAAACGGTCAGAATCATCAAAGCCGGGCCTTCTTCAAATCGCTCAGTCTTGAACGATTTTATCATTTTATGTTTTTTAACGTTTGAAACCAAATATGTCAATCTAATGTCGCGTTTCGACCTTCCGAATGATCACAGGACGGTTTTTTTCATCTGTCGACTTTTTGTAAAAACCCTTTATCAGAGATAAACCTTTTTACATAACAATTCGCAAAATGGTCATTTAAACGAAATATCATGAGACATTTTGATGAAATCTTGGTAGTATTAAAGGTTATTATCCTTGGAAGGCGATGTTTTGAGAACTGGCGAACAATGATTGCGCAATCGGATCTGCAATGAAATTTATCGGAAAATATGAAATCCTGGGGCTCCTGGGCCGGGGCGGCATGGGCAAGATTCTTAAAGTCAGGCTTCCGGTTATCGGCAAAGTCGCCGCACTGAAGCTTCTTGCCCCGAATCCGTTTCTGGTGGATATTCTGGGTATGGACCGGATAGAAGCGCTGTTTCTTTCCGAAGCCGTCAACATGGCAGGCGCTGAGACACCATCATCTTCTGGAAATATGGGACTTTGACAAGGATGACGGCAGGTATTTCTATACCATGGACTATTATTGCAACAATCTGGGAGCCATGATGGGAGAATCCGCCCAGATCGAGCTGCCATCGCGCATCATTCCAACCGACAGAGCCATTCACTACGTCCGCCAGACCCTTGAAGGCCTTGCCTGCCTGCATCATGCCGGCATCGTCCATCGGGATATCAAGCCCTTTAACGTCCTGATAACCGATCAGGATACCGTTAAAATCGGCGACTTTGGCCTGTCCAAACTTCGCGGAGAGTCTGCTGACAGCCCGCTGAATCTGAAAATCGGCTCGCCGTTTTACGCGCCCCCCGAACAGGAAACGGATCCGGATCATGTGGATTTCAGCGCCGATCTCTATGCCGTGGCCGTAATGCTGTACCGCATGCTGACCGGTTGCCTTCCGCAGGCTTCCCCTGCCCCTCTCAGCCGGATAAATTCCGACACGGATGAAAACTGGGACCAATTCCTGTTCAAGGCGATTTCACCGAAACCGCAGGACCGGTTTTCCTCAGCCGGACAGATGATAGAAGCCCTGGAAATGCTTGAAGCCGACTGGATTATCAGAAAAGAGAAGGCCTGTAATTTTTTAGACAGCCGGCAGGCAAAACCGTCCGCAAACTCGGGCCCGGACTGTTTCCGGCCGAGAAAAGAGCCCGTGCGAATCAGCCCTGGCAAGGCCAGAGTTTTTTTTGGTCTGGATGATCTGTGGCGCCCACGGCAAAATAACACCCGCCGATTTCATGCGCTTGACGAGCACAGCATTCTGGATCAATCCACCGGACTGACCTGGCAGCAAGCCGGATCCCCTTACCCCCTCACCTGGATACAGGCCAAAGCCTATATCCAGGATATGAATAATATGCACTCGGCCGGAACCGGCTCCTGGCGGCTTCCCACGGTTGATGAACTGATGTCGATCGTTACCCAGCCGTCTCAGGGACTGGATCTTTGCATGGAATCCGTTTTTGACCCTTCTCAGAAATGGTTGTGGAGCGCCGACAAACGCTCGTTTATGGCAGCCTGGTATCTCAGCATGGACCTGGGGTTTGTTTCCTGGCAGGACATGACCGGGTATTATTATGTAAAAGGCGTCTGCGGCTGACGGCCGTGTCTTTGGTTCACCTTTTCATCTCTATTTTATAACCCATTCCCAGAAAGGAATCATTTATAATGAGCATTGACCCCAACAAAGTCATTTATTCGATGATCGGCGTCAGTAAATTTTATCAGAAAAAACCCATATTAAAAGACATCTATCTGTCTTATTTTTATGGCGCAAAAATCGGGGTCCTGGGTCTGAACGGCTCCGGTAAAACCTCGCTGCTGCGTATTCTGGCCGGAGTGGACACCGAATTTAACGGAAAAACCATTCTGACGCCGGGTCACACCATCGGATACCTGGAGCAGGAACCCCAGCTTGACCCCGCCAGAACCGTTCGGGAAATTGTTGAACAAGGGGTTCAGTCCGTGGTTGACCTTATCAAGGAATTCAACGATATCAATGAGAAATTTGCGCAGCCCCTTTCCGATGATGACATGAACAAGTTGATCGAAAGACAGGGAGAAGTTCAGGAAAGCCTGGATCATCTGGATGCCTGGGATCTGGATTCCCGCCTGGAAATGGCCATGGATGCCCTGCGCTGCCCGCCCGGCGACACGTTGGTTCAGGTGCTGTCCGGCGGGGAAAAACGCCGGGTGGCGCTTTGCCGGCTTTTGCTGCAAAAACCCGATATTCTGCTTCTGGACGAACCCACCAACCATCTGGACGCCGAATCCGTTGCCTGGCTGGAACACCATCTTCATAATTATGCAGGGACCATCATTGCAGTCACCCATGACCGGTATTTCCTGGACAATGTTGCCGGCTGGATTCTGGAGCTGGACCGGGGTCAGGGAATTCCCTGGAAAGGCAATTATTCCTCCTGGCTGGAGCAGAAACACCAGCGCCTTAAAAACGAGGAAAAATCCGAATCCGAACGCCAGAAGACCCTCCAGCGCGAACTGGAATGGATCCGCATGAGCCCGAAGGCCAGACAGTCCAAATCCAAAGCCCGCATTCAAAGTTACGAGGCCCTTCTGAAACAGGATATCGACAGCCAGGTCAAGGACATGGAGATCTATATTCCGCCCGGACCCCGGCTCGGGGATGTCGTTATTCAGGCGGAAGCCGTCACCAAAGCCTATGACGGCCGGATTCTGGTCGAGGACATGGCGTTTTCACTGCCGCCAGGCGGAATTGTGGGCGTGATCGGTCCAAACGGCGCAGGCAAAACCACCCTCTTTCGCATGATCACCGGGCAGGAGAAACCGGACTCCGGCGCCATTCATGTGGGAAAGACCGTTCAACTGGCTTATGTGGATCAAAGCCGGGATGTTCTGGATGCGAACAAAACCATCTGGGAAGCCATTTCCGAAGGCAAGGACATGATCGATCTGGGAAGCCGGCAGATCAACTCCCGCGCTTACGTGTCCCGGTTTAACCTTTCCGGCACGGACCAGCAGAAAAAAGTGGGCATGCTGTCCGGAGGAGAGCGCAACCGGGTCCATCTGGCCCTGATTCTGAAACAGGCAGCCAATGTCCTGCTTCTGGATGAACCGACCAACGATCTGGACGTCAATACCTTAAGAGCCCTTGAGCAGGCCCTTGAAAACTTTGCCGGATGCGCCGTGGTGATCAGCCATGACCGCTGGTTTCTGGATCGCATCGCCACCCACATTCTGGCATTTGAAGGAGACAGCAAGGTCGTCTGGTATGAAGGCAATTACTCGGATTACGAAGCAGACCGGAAAGCCAGACTGGGCATTGCCGCGGATCAGCCGCATCGCATCAAATACCGGCAGTTGACACGGTAGGAGACAGAAGACTGATCAGATGACTGAAGACAGGGATCGGGAGGCGTGAGGGGAGGATGCGGGGAAAAGATGAGCAGGCAGGGCAGATCGTTTTGGATCCGGAAATACCCGGAGGCGTTTATCTCTGCCAGGTCGGCGAAACCGTATCGTGCGGGGCCTGCTGCGGACTGTACAATGTGGCCGATCTGTCCAGGGACGGCCTTCACTCCCTGCTGGCAGGGCGGACTCAGCGGTTTGCCGGCATGACCGGCCGCGGCCTTGATGCTGTTCTTTCGTTCCGGAAATGGGTGGAGGACAGCGAGCCGCAACAGCGGCCATTTTCTGAGTTTCATCACTGCCCCTATATCGGGCTGATCGGCGAAAATCATTCCCGGCCGGGCTGCCTGCTTCACCCGCTGGGAAATGGCGGCATAGATTTGCGGGGGATCAGCGATTACGGGGGATTTGCCTGCCGTTCATATTTCTGTCCGACCCACAACTGCCTTTCCGCAGACATTAAAATCCTGATCCGAAATGCTGCCAGGGACTGGTTCGAGTATGGGCTGATGATTACCGAAGCGTCCCTGATACAGGCGGTTCTTGATGCCTCCGGACTATGCGGCTTTCTGCCAGGAAGGGCCGCACGGACCCCGGCTTTTTCCATTGTACGGACATCATGCGGGAAGTGATGGATTTAAAACGCTGCTGGCCATATCGCCCGGATCCCGCCACCGGACTGATCCATTATTTTTTCAACGACAAGCTTTACGCCAGAGCGCCGGTGGATTATGCGGCAATCGGCGCAAAGCCGTCTCGTTATGACGGCATTTTTCAGGAACTCGGGTCCGGATTTGGTTCCATCAAAGCACTTCGGGAAGCTGAAGCTGTTGTGGAGGAACTGCTGAGCCGCATGTCCAGCACTTTTGCGCCGCGGATTTTTCGTTCTTTAAGCTCAATCAGGATTTCCCCGTCCCCGGGTTCCGGAACAGGCAGTTCCACCTGAGCAAGCGGGCTGCTGCCCGCAAAAACGCCGGTGATGCCGGTAATTACCATTGCTTTCATAAATTCGACGCTGCGTGAAATACGGACCATGTGTCAAGCAATAGGCGGATATTGGCTGAAAATCAAGATAAATTGGAGGGATGTCCCCCGATGGAAATATATTTATTCCGTCATTGAATGAAAACTGTAAATTTAGTATAATCAATTATCGCAATACGGACACAACCGCGCTTGAAAGCAAAATGGCCATGGGATATGGGTTGGAGATAAAATCCATATCCCATGGCCGTTTATCTTCCTGCAAGGGTTTTCTTAAACCACCCTTGGCACGACCAAACAAATAAGCGCCCCCCATAAATACGGGATGTAAAACAATAGCCATGCCGAAACAAACCTTAAAATTGATATCCTGGAATGTAAACGGGCTTGAATGCGCTGATGGCCAAAGGATTTGTTCAGCATGCTCAAAGATATGGACGCCGACATTGTCGCCATTCAGGAAACCAAGCTTCAGGAAATCAAGCTGACCGAAGCGATGAAAAATATTGACGGCTATGCGTCCTACTGGTCGTATTCAACCGTAAAAAAAGGCTACAGCGGGGTGGGAACCTACACCCGAATCCCTCCCCTATCCGTCCGCTACGGCATCGGCCTTCCCGAATTCGATCAGGAAGGCCGAATCTGTGAAATGGATTTTGGGGATTTTATTTTCTTTAATGTGTATTTCCCCAATGGCCAGATGGGAGAAGATCGCCTGCAGTACAAGCTTGATTTTTATGAGGCATTTTTTGCGCATACCGATCGCTATCGCCTCCAGGGCCGAAGTGTGATCATCAGCGGCGATTTCAATACGGCTCACAATGAAATCGATCTGAAAAACCCAAAGGCCAATGAAAATTATTCCGGCTTTCTTCGAATCGAACGGGACTGGATGGACCGCATTCTTCAAAACGGCTACGTGGACACGTTCCGATACCTGTACCCGGATATCGAAAAATATTCCTGGTGGACCTACCGGTTTGGCGCCAGATCCAGAAATATCGGATGGCGGATCGATTATTTTATCGTTTCACAGGATCTGATGGAAAAGGGACGGTCAAAGATGCCTTCATCGACAATGACATCCCCGGATCCGATCATTGTCCGGTGGGCCTGATACTGTCCTTATGACATGAATCCTTTTTATCGGTTTCGTCTCTAAAGATACAAAACAACGGATATATAACCCGGATCATCATCGCCGGACAAACCTGGATTTTTGGAGGACACCATGCCCATATACGAATACGAATGCGAATCCTGTCATCAGACTTTCGAGCAGCTGGTTTTTAATGACAAAGACGAGAAGTCATCGTGCCCATGCTGCGGGTCCGACCAGACCCGAAAACTCATCAGTTGCACCAGTTTTATAGGCGGTTCCGGTACGGGAACGTGCGCACCTTCGGCACCGAGCAAGGGATTTTCCTGAGCCAGGTAGCCTTATGCGGCGGTCTGCCGCAACACAGATAACGGGCGGTGTCATCTTCTCCAGGCATTGCCGATCTTTTTTCCCCCGCCCTTAACAGGCGCTCACATAAATAACGGAACATCATGAACCTTTCAGGTCAGCAGCAACAGGCTGTCGAATATCTGGATTCCCCCACCCTGGTCGTTGCCGGGGCCGGATCCGGAAAAACCCGAACCTTAACCGCCAAAATCGCGCATCTGATTGCGCGCGACATTCCATCGGACCGAATTCTGGCCATAACCTTCACCAATAAGGCCGCAGAGGAAATGAAATCCCGGCTCGTGGAGCTGACCGGCATTCCGCTCTATCAATTTCCGTGGGTCCGCACCTTTCATTCAGCCTGCTTTAAAATCTTCAAGGAACATTGCACGCTCATGGGATACCAGCCGCCGCTGCAGATCTATGCATCCTATCAACAGCAAAAACTGATCAAGGACATCGCTGTCGGAGAAATGAACATCGAGAAGTCTTTTGTGCCCGTCATTGCGGCGGAAATCTCCAATGCCAAGAACTCGGGATCTCCGGAGACTTATTTTACGCACAAGCCGCGGGTTGCCAGAAAGCGGATGATCGACATTTTCCATCGCTATGAACAGGAGCTGAAATCCAAAAACGCCGTGGATTTTGACAACATTCTCTTTCTGACGCGCAACCTGCTTCGGGATCATGAATCCATCAGGGCCTATTATCAGAATCTCTTTGATTTTATTCTCTGCGATGAATACCAGGATACCAACAACATCCAGGAAGAGCTGACCGGGCTGCTGATGAAGAACGGCAAGCTCTTTTGCGTGGGCGACGACTGGCAGGCCATTTATTCCTTCCGGGGCAGCAATGTGGATCATTTTCTGTCTTTTCAGGAAAAGTACAAAGGGTCAAAAATTTTCAGACTGGAGCAAAACTACCGTTCCGCCGATGAAATCGTTCAGGTTGCCAATGATCTGATCGGATACAATACCCACAAGCTGGAGAAAAAATGCTTTTCAGAAAAACAAGGCGGCCTTGTGGAGCTCTACGATTTTGACAGCGACATCGAGGAGGCCGACTGGATTTCCAGAAAAATTCTCAGCCTGAACGGCATGAAAATTCCGCTGGATAAAATGGCGGTATTGTACCGGACCAAATTCTGTTCCCTTTCCTTTGAAAAGGCGTTCCGCCAGGCCGGCATTCCCTATCGCATGCTGGGCGGAAAAGGTTTTTTTGAAAGAAAGGAAATCCTGGACTTGAACTGTTACCTGACTGCCGCGGCATTCATCAAAGATGATGCGGCATTTGAGCGGATTGTCAACACGCCGAAGCGCGGCCTTGGCCCGGGAGCCGTAAAAAAACTCATGGGTTTGAAAACCCCGGAAACCAGCCTTCAGGAAGCGGCCCGGATCGCCCTGAACGAGACGATTCTGGCGCCGAAAGTCTATCAGGCCCTCAAGGCGCTTCTTGAGGTTCTGAATGACATCCGGGACATGAAGCCGGCGGAAGCGATCCAGACGGTTCTCGATCGGGTTAACTACATGGCCTATCTCAAGGAACACGTCAAATCCGACACCATGGACTTTACCTCCAGGCTGGAAAACATCGAACAGCTCATGTATTCGGCCTCTCAGAAAGCCTCGATCGTGGAATATCTGGAAGAAGCCGCCCTGGTTCGGGAAGACAAGAAAGAGGATGAGGAAGAAAAATCCCGGGGTGTCAGCCTTTCAACGATTCATGCGGCCAAAGGACTTGAATTTCATGTGGTTTTTGTCGTAGGATGCGAGGAACAGCTTTTTCCGCACTGGCGATCCATGGACACAACCGCCGGACTTTATGAAGAACGTCGGCTGATGTATGTTGCCGTGACGCGCTCTGAAAAATATCTTTTTCTGACCTGCGCCGGATACCGGAAAGGTCAGTTCAACCGGAAGAGCCGTTTTCTGGATGAAATTGAACAATCGTTGAATCGATAATGCTTTTATATAAATGAGAAATTTACAGGATAGGTATTTATGGGTATCATTGGAAAACTGGTTGGCGGGGCCATAGGTTTTGCCCTGGGCGGCCCGATCGGCGCTATTGCCGGCGCCGTATTCGGCCACACATTTGACAACAAGCCGGATGGCAGCGCTCCGACCATGAATCTGTCATATGGCGAGTCGTCGCAGATCACTTTTTTTGTGGCCACGTTTTCCATGCTGGGCAAACTGGCCAGGACAGACGGACAGGTCTCCCGTGCGGAAATGGATGCCGTCCGCCAGTTCATGACATACGATCTGAACCTGAGCCCGGAAAGCCAGCAGGTGGCCCTCAACATATTCCATACGGCCCAGGAATCCGGCGACTCCTTTGAGAGTTTTGCATCCCAGTTCTATGGGCAATTTCATGTTCAGCCCCAGATGCTGGAGCTGATGATGGACATTCTGCTCCGGGTATCGGTTGCCGACGGCGGCATCAACCCCAGTGAAGAGCGGCTGATTCAGTCGGCAGCCTCGATTTTCGGTTTCAGCAGCGCCCAGTACGACCGAATACGGTCCCGGTACGCACGGAATGTAAACAAATATTATGCGGTTCTGGGATGCACGCACAGCGACACGAACGAGCAGATCAAAAAACAATACCGCAAGCTGGTCTCTGAATATCATCCGGACAAAATCATTGCCAAGGGCCTGCCAGATGAATTTATCAAATTTGCCAATGACAAGTTCAATGAAATTCAGGAAGCCTATGAAGCTGTCAAGAAAGAAAGAGGGATTAATTGACCGGCTGCCCTTCGCCGGCTCACCCGTCATCATATAAACGCATCCTCCTGATTCAGCTTGGCGATATCGGCGATGTCATTCTGACGCTTCCGGCCATCAGAGCGCTCCGGGAAAATTTCCCCCAATCCCGGCTTGTGGTCTGCGTTCGGGAAAAGGCAAGGGAAATCATCGAAGACTGCCCCTGGGCATCCGCGGTGATGACTGTCCGAAAGGAAAGAAAAACGACTCAAGGCTGCGATTCTGGATCAGGCTACGCTGGATGCGGGAACTTCGCAGCCACCGGTTTGATCTGGCGATCGACCTTCGCACCGGCACACGGGGTGCGATCATTGCCGGATTATCCGGCGCAGGCACGCGAATCGGCCGGTTTGCAGCAGATGGCAGGCTGTGGCGAAACCGCGTGTTTACGCATCTGGTCACACCGCCGGATGAGGCGTTTCAGTATGCGGCCGAACACAATCTGAACATCCTCTCCCCCCTGGGTCTGAAGATTCGGGACAGAGCCCTGCAAATCATGCGATCCCGAATCACAGAAAAGCAGGCTGCAAACAGGCTGTTTTCCAGTGAAAACATTCCCATGCACCGCCCGCTTCTGGCGTTTCACCCGTTTTCCCTGTGGAAATACAAGGAATGGCAGGTGGATTCCTGCGCGGAGCTGATTGATGATGTCCAGCTGCGTTATGACATGACGGTCGTCATCACCGGATCATCGGAAGAGCGCGGCCGCGCGGATCAGGTGGTGGCGCGCTGCCGAACCAAACCCTTTAATCTGGCCGGAAAAACATCCATCGGCGAGCTGGCCGCCGTTTTTTCCGCCTGCCGTGGTTTTATCGGGGTGGATACCGCCGCCCTTCACCTGGCGGCTGCCGTGGGCATTCCGACACTTGGCATTTTCGGACCGTCTCCGGCCGTATGCTGGGCCCCGAGAGGCAGCCGGCATACGGTGGTTTCCAAAAACATGTCCTGCATTCCCTGCCGCCGGAAAGGATGCGGAAACTCGGAGATCAGCCAGTGTCTGGATGAATTGACTTTGAAGGACATTCATGAAGAACTGTCCCGCTTTATCGAACTAAATGTCATCAGAAAGGCCCGTGAGTGTACGGATTACGGCCTGTTTTTCACTTACTTGGAGGACTTGCCATCATGAAGAAACTGCGTATCGATTTGGATAATTCTGGCATGTCTGTTGATGCTGCCTGCTTTTCTGGCTGCCGAAGTCGACGCCGCCTGCCGAAGGCGGTAAGCTGCCGGACATCAAGCTTGCCATTCCGGAAGATGCCGGTTACCAGACATATCTTGGCATCAAAGGAGAAGGAACTTTTTCCCTTCCCCAGATCAAGGCATCGGTTGTCATTGTTGAAATCTTCAGCATGTACTGCCCGCACTGCCAGAAAGAAGCCCCCAGCGTCAATGATCTGTATTCAAAAATCCAGAGCAGCGAAAAACTGAAGGACAAGGTCAGGCTCGTTGGCATCGGCGTGGGCAATTCCCCATTTGAAGTCGCCTATTTCAAAAAGACGTATGCAATTCAGTTTCCGCTGTTTCCAGACGGCGATTTTATCGTTCACAAACAGCTCGGTGAAGTCAGAACCCCTTATTTTATCGGTATCAAAAACCATAAAGACGGCGGCTCACACCATTTTTTATTCCAAACTGGGGGCAATCGCCGACAACGCCGATTTCCTGAAACTGGTTCAGGCCCAATTAAACAAATGATGTTCCGCCATGGAGGGATTATGCGATCATCTATAAGAACCGTCTCGGCAATTGCTATTTTGATATTGTGGACATCAGGCCCGGCATTTGCGCTTTCGGATGCCTACAAGGAAAATATTTACAACCCCGGCCAGTTAAAACCAATCGACAGCACGCTGAAAGTCAAGGTGGGAGAGCCGGCCCCGGAATTCACGCTGCCATCCCTGAGCGGCCAAGCCGTTTCACTCAGCCAGTTCGCGGGAAAGAAAAACGTCGTGATTTCATTTGTTCCCGCTGCCTGGACCCCGGTATGCTCGGACCAATGGCCGGGTTACAATCTGGCAAAGGGGTTGTTCGAGGCCCATGACGCCGTTCTTCTCGGCATCACCGTGGACAACCTGCCGACCCTGTATTCCTGGACCCGGCAAATGGGAAATCTCTGGTTTCCCGTGCTGTCGGATTTCTGGCCGCATGGGGCCGTAGCGGATAAATTCGGCGTGCTGCGCAGCGATGGCGTCACCGAACGGGCCCTGTTCATCATCGATAAGGCCGGAATCCTGCGCTACGCAAAAGTTGGAGACATCAACATCCGGCCCAAACTGGAAGATCTGATCAACGCACTTGGAAAAAGCCAACAGCAGCAAATGACAGATTGGCCGATATTCATCAGCAGAAACGCTCCGGCGCCATAGGTGTATTTGGTTTCTCCTGGCATAAAGCAAGTCTGCCCCGGCTGAGTCGAGATCAAGTGCATGGCCCGCAGCCCAGTCATTTGGGTGGAAGGTTATATCATGGACATCGATAAACTGATCCGGTCGCCCGAATCGGAGAAACTGGAATTCAAGAAAACCTTTGGCAAGGAAGTGATCATCAGTTTGACAGCCTTTGCCAATTCCCGTGGCGGCCGTGTGGCGGTAGGTGTCGATAGCAATGGAAAAGTATCCGGCATCAGCATCGGGGCCGAGACGATCCAGCAATATCTCAATGAAATCAAGCTCGCCACCTATCCCCAGATTCTGCCGCATACCGATCTGTACGAAATAGGGGGTAAAACCGTGCTGGTTTTTGAGGTCCGGGAATACCCCATTAAGCCCATTGCCTGTAAAAATCGTTACTACCGTCGCGTTAAAAACAGCAATCACCTGCTGAGCCTGGATGAAATCGTCGATCTGCAACAGCAGAGCCTGAACATTTCTTTTGATGCCTATCCGCTGAAAGACAGCCTGTCTTCACTGGACGAATCCCTCATACTTCGGTTTATCGACAGGGTAAACTCAAGAGGCAGGATCAATTTACAGGATGACCTGCTGATGAACCTGACCAAACTCAAAATGCTCCAGAATGGCAGCCCTACCCTTGCTGCAATGCTTTTGTTCGGCAATCATGGTTATTCCATCCATATCGGCCGTTTCAAGGCGGCGGACACGATCATCGATGATCTGTTGATCAAAGATCCTTTGCCCGAAGCACTGGAAGAAGCCCTGATTTTTATAAAAAAGCATATCAATCTCTCGTATGAATTCGATGGCAGTCTGCAACGCACTGAGCGCTGGCAATATCCCATAGAAGTCATTCGGGAGGTGCTGCTGAATTCCGTGGTTCACAGAGATTATAAAAGCACTTCTGATATCGTGATTAAAATTTTCGACGATCGTATCTTGTTTGCCAACCCGGGCAGGCTTTATGGTCATTTGACCATCGAGGACCTTCAGCGGGACGATTATGTCTCTTCTCTGCGCAACCGTCTGCTGGCCGAGGCTTTTTATCTGAGCGGGGATATTGAAAAATATGGAACCGGATTTGTCCGCATCCGGCGGATGCTGAAAGACCACGGCGGGGTTTTGATACAACTGAGTGAGATGGGCGATTTCTTCAGGGTTGAATTATTGCGTTCATCCGTTGGATCGGAAGGCGAAAGGAAAACTCGGTTGCAAGAAAAGTTGCAAGAAAAGTTGCAAGAAAAGTTGCAAGAAAAGTATCCGACGCTACAGCATACGATCATTGAAAATATGTCTGCCAACCCAGATATCACTTATGCCCAATTGATGGCTTTAACCGGAAAGTCACAAGAGACCCTTCGCCGTAATATCAATCAATTGAAACAAAAAGGTGTTATCGAACGGATCGGTTCGGATAAGGGCGGCCGCTGGCAGGTTCATATTTTACAAAAGGCTCCGGCCCTTAATGAAAGAGATGTACCGTAACGGTTCACTTCCCTTTCCTCAGAAAAGAATTCAGACGGACTGGAGGTATCCCGGCGGATAAAGAAGGCTCGGATATCCGGGAATGCATAGATCCAATCAGTCTGCTCATTGAATTGAATCAAGTAAAGTTTCCCAGGAATTACCATGGGCTCACTTTCCGGTGAAGGGTGGAGGTAGCACCCTGAACAGTTTGCGTAGTGCTGCATTTTAGCATGGGTTTTGAAAATCAGGATCGATGGAATTGTGGATGTAATTGAAAAAGGATGCAAGAAGGGTGAATCGTAATTTCTTGGTATTCTGCTTGGTCCCATCGGATACCGTGGACATGAAAGCCAGAACACCATCGGATGTGATGGATGAAAGATCTATGTCATTGAAATGGTCTTGAAATTTTCGGAGAATATACTCATAGTTCCGCAACGTATTTTTTTTTAACATTCATCTTCTGGTAATTGTAAAAATTGGTGACGCACTGTGAAATTATCATGGTGATCCTCCTCGTTCGTGGGGTTGATCAAATGTTTTGACGACCGCCGATCGGATCGGCTATGGTTAATGATACAGGAAATATTCATGAATAAACATCCGGAAAATAATACTTCAGGATATATGCAAGAATGTCATGACTTTTCAAATCTGGTTTCTCGCTATTTCGGGTAGGCACCCATATAATACGGCGATGAGTCATAATTTTTTGAACTAAAGCATACAATAACCTGTCCAGCCAATTGCCATCGAATCGGCACATTTTGTAGCCGGGATAGGCCTTATCGTAAAATCTGAAAAACACAAATTCCTGCATTGCTCCAACCTTAAGATAAATAGGGGAAACTCCCAACTGGGAGATTTATTCAGATAAAATGAAGCCTTTTCCCTATTGACATAAAATTATAAAGTAGGTATAGACTCGTAACTAAAATAAGCATTTAATTCATAACACAAGAGACAAAGTGCATACGATTTTATAAGCCTCCCTCCTTGATATTATTAATGATTTTAATCGCCGGGTTAATATTGTCGAGAATAACCTGTTGGTCAATGTAATTGACTTACGGGCTATCCATTGAAAGCCTTCCTTTGAAAATAAGATTTAAGTTTATTTTTAAGCCGTTGTAAAATCTACCCTACACTTTATCCCTTTTCTTAATTGGTAGTTTTTGACTTAAATCGATGGCACCAAGTCTTTTCATGAAGAACATTTAAACAAAAATGTTTGGAGTGGAAAAATGAAATTGGAGATTCTAAAAGTACCGATATGAAGCCTCCAGGGGAAAGTTTTGTCCTCTGGAGGCTTTCTTCGTTTTGCCTTTCATATAAACTCAAATGTAAGGAGAAAACGTCATGGGAAGATACTTATTGCTATGGGAAGCTGACGAGACCAAAATACCTCTCGACCCTACTGTGCGTCGGGAAAGTTGGCTGCTCGCTTGTGAAATGGTCAAAAAGGATATCGAAAGAGGCTTAGTTAAGGATTGGGGAGTTTTACTTGGTCAAACCAAAGGATTTGCGATCGATGAAGGAACAGAAGAGGAGGTGGCAAAAATGACATTAAAATATATCCCCTACTTCCGCTTCCAGATAATTCCAATTCTAACAGTGGATCAACATATAGAAATCATAAAAAAGATAAAATAAACAAAAACTAAATGG
>CAVPHN010000017.1:0-26176 GCA_963704205.1 uncultured delta proteobacterium | reverse complement strand
CTATCCCTGATTTTGTTTCTGCGAGAACGAACCGGGTTACCTCAGGCGTTTCTGCTGACAAAGGCGTTATTTATGCGTCTTCTCCGGCATTCGCGTATTTCATTGGGGCTGCGATCTATATGGATGGCGACAACGTGAGTATAATTTACTAACCCCCATGCCCGGGGCGGGCACAACGAAAGATGAAAATGGGGTTAAGTCAACGCCTTGAATTAAATTGTGAATTTTGCATTTTCATATAAAAAATAAATTGTTGACCGAAAATAGTCTAAAAAGAGATTTTTTTCAGAACAATTTATTTGTCATAAGAACATCGAGTGCATGGGCCTTCTTTTTGAGGCCCATTTTGTTTAAAATGAAAATATGTTCAAAGTTCATGCATGATTCACTCGTTACATAAGGACGTATCATGATAATTCACATTCAATGCAAGATGCCGGGAACGAAAACATTCTTGACATCATGCATGGCAGATGCTATATAAACTATAAATTCAGTTTCTTATCGGCATTGCTAACAATTTTTGCGTTTGTTTTCATGGAGGGTTTTTATGTATATGGATAAATACCTGGCGAATGAATCAAAACTGGTCGAAACAATCGGTGATATGGCCAAGAAACTTTCCATAAGACAACAGCTCGAATTGATCAATCATATCAAAATCATCTTAAAAGCAGATGAAAAAAGGGATTCTGAGCGAAAAACTGTTAAAGCCACAGTGGATTACTCTGTGAAAGATAAATTCTACTCCGATATGCTCGAAAACATCAGTGCCGGCGGGGCATTTATTAGGACCACAAGGCTGTTTCAGGCCGGAAATTCGACAACGATGGTTGTTTCTCTGCCCAAGATGGAAAAGAATTTTAAAGTAAAGGGAGAAATCGTCAGGCTGACGGACGAGGGTTTCGGAGTAAGATTTGCCGAGGAGAATAAAGAGATATTAAGTGATATGTACAATCATTTTTGGCATTCATAGACCCTCAGAACATCCCGAATTTTCAGTTGGCCAGCTGTATTCCCTCGGGCATTGCCAGTCTTTTGTTGATTTTGTTTTCTTGTCCGCTACTCCGATCCGTTATTGGCGATTGTCAGTCTGCGTCAAACGGCGGAGGCCCCAGCCCCGATTATCTCGCCTTTATTTAGAACCTGCTATGGCATTTAAAGAATGGGATAAAATATCCATTCGACCCGGTGATGGTTCGGAATGCATTGCGATAGCTCCGCTGATCATTTCCGCCAGCCGTTCCACCGATATCCCCGGATTCTATCCAGAATGGTTTGTCGATCGACTCAATCAAGGCCATGTCGTATGGGTCAATCCTTTTAACCGGCGATCTCAGTATGTCTCTTTTGAAAAAACCCGCGTCGTTGTTTTCTGGACAAAAAACCCTGATCCCATCCTGTGTTATCTGAATGAAATTGACCAAAAAGGCATTCACTATTATTTCCAATATACGCTGAATGATTATGAGAATGAAGGGTTTGAGCCCAATGTGCCGTTGATTGAAAAACGGATTGATACGTTTTGCAGGCTTTCCGAAAAACTGGGAAAAGGGCGTGTGATCTGGCGGTTTGACCCCCTGATTCTGACGCATTCATTGGGCGTGGATGAATTGCTTGAAAAGATCAGGGGTGTCGGGGATCAAATTCATGCGTTTACCGAAAAGCTTGTGATCAGTTTTGTGGATATCAACGCATACAGAAAAGTTCAGAAAAATTTTCGCAATCATCACGTCGATGGCCGCGAATTTGATTCGCAAGACATGACGCAATTGGCTCAGGGCCTTTCGGAATTAAATCAATCCTGGAATCTGAACATCTCAACCTGCGCAGAAACCGCAGATCTGAAGAGCTGCGGGATCGAACACAACCGGTGCATCGATGATGCGTTAATGGTAAGGCTTTTTCAGGCGGACACTCGGCTGATGTCATTTTTAGGATATCAAAAAGGGGGATATCCCGGCAGCGATGATTGGGAGTATATGAAAGACAGAGGCCAGCGGAAAGCCTGCGGCTGCATCGTCAGCAAGGATATCGGCATGTATGACACCTGCCGCCACGGATGCATTTACTGCTATGCCAGCCGATTTCATGGCTTTCGGGGAAATATCAATCCCCGGAGCCGCACGTAATAGTGAAGGCTGGATAATAACAGCGCGCCGCCGATAGTCAGATAAAGCGCGGCGAGGTATTCCCTGGGGATCGGAGAATGGCGGAGAATGGCGCCCAGTGCGACCATGACCACGATGATAAAATAGCTCTTCCATGCCTGAAAAGCAAAAAAACAAGCCTTGTCCGGGAAAAGGGAGAGCCGGTCGATGTTTTTAAGCGCAATTGCCGAAAAAACGAAATGGTAAGCAGCCCACATCCCGATCATTCCGGCGGTTCCGGACAGAAGCGCGGTGCGTAAAACAAGGGCATCAAGCCATCCATAAGCCATACTGCACAGCAGGATTCCCACTGCGCTCCATGTGAAACCGGCTGCTGCAATGAGCCAGCATACCGGAGTGGCGGGCTTCAGTTTTGAAAATAACATGGGGCTTCTCATGGTTTATGGCCATCAACGTTCTATTTCTTCAACTATAAAGCAACGACGAAGCTTCGGCAAGAAGGAAAAATTGATGGGCTGTCGCGTTTTTTTGTTTGTCGAAACAAAAATGCTGAAACAAAATTGACGTGAAGGCCAAAAGAGCAATTGTTTTTTGAACGCAGCCGGTGTATCAGAAATCATCCGGTAATCGGTTAAAAGGCAGTGTGTGGAGATGCGGAATCGATGATATCTCAGGAGATGTTTTTCAATCTGTTTGGAAGCCAGGTCAGGCAGCTTGCGGCCGCAAGCGACGTCACAGAGGCCGATGCAAATCGGGTCATTCTGATCTTTGCGGAGGCCATGAAAAATCCCTATATGGATGAACGCCATATTTATCAGAAGCTGGTTGAAAATATGGACGGTGCTGAATGAAGATCGAGCAGCTCAAAGTCGAGCACATCGGCTGCTATTCGGGATCATCGTTTCAATTTTCCGATCTTACCGTTATTTATGGAGAAAACCGTTCGGGTAAATCCACGCTGATATACGCCCTGTATTATGCCCTGTTCGGAAAACACCTGAATACGTCCCTCAGCGTTCCGGATCTGTGCCAGAAGGGCGAAAAATTCGGTGCGGTCACGCTGAGTTTTTCCAGGCAGGAAAAATCCTGCCAATTGTGGCGATCCACCCTGGGAACGGTTGCGCTATCCATTCTATCCGAAGACGGGGTCAGTTGGAATTCCCTTGTCCAGGATCCGTCCGAGTCTTTAAGGCCGTTTGTTCCCATTCCTTCAGATGTGGCTTCCCTGACCTCTTTTTTCCGGGAAGGCGAGCTGATTTACTTTCTCAAAGACATCCCGAAATACAATAAGACGTTGCTTCAGCAAATCCTGGAGATGGATGACATCTTTATTCTACAGACCCGTTTTAAAAAAGCCGCGGCCATCGCCAGGGAAAAGCGAAAAGACCTTCAGACTGAAATATCTTCCAAAACACCGAATTCACTGAATCCGATCACGGCGCGGAAAGCGGCGGATGATCTGGAAAAAGAGATTGGCCGGACGGATGCCGAAATCAAAAGCCTTTCGGCCGCATCTGGCGGTTTTACGGATCCCAAGCTGCTGGCCATTCTTCAGCGCACCTGCGATGAAAAAAAATCGGAAATCGCTTCCATTGAAAAGGCCATGGCCGAATTGCCGCTGTTTGACGAGCTCATCCGAAAAAAAGAAGAAATTGAAAAGAGCATTTCCGACAGCAAAGCTGTCTATCCGAATCCGGATGACTTCCAGCGTCAACTGGGCAGTTTTGACCAGCGGATTCAGGGGCTTAAATCGGATATTCAGCGCCTCTCGGACATGGAAAAGCAGCCCAGTTGCCATGCCTGCGGTCAGGCCTTATCGCCGGACCACCTTTCCCGGTTGATTTCCGAGCGAAGGGCCCAGTGCGCCGAACTGGAGAATAGCCGCAACCGGCTGGCCTCGGAGCTTTTGTCTGTTCAGTCCGAGCTTCAGGATCATAAAACCTGCAAGATCGCATTGGGAACCGTTCAGCGGCAAATCGCCGAAATCCAGCACTGGAACGTCAAGCTCGAAAAGCTCAAATCCCAGCTGGATCAGGCAGCGGATGAACTTGAAAAGGCAACGGGAACGGCCAGAGATTCAGAAAACGAAGCGCGCTTCAATCGCATTCAGGAGCTTCAATCGCATCAGGCGGAAATGCAGAAACGGTTATTCAGCCTGATGATAGAGATTCAGCAGGTCGATCAGCGCCTGAAGGAAGCTGAAAAGCTCAAAGAAAAGACTCAGGCTGCGGACCGGCATGTTCTCTTGTGCGAGATTGCCTATCAGGCCATGGAACGTGCGGTGGCCGCGCTTAACCAGAGTCTCATGGACAAGGTCAGGGAAAGCCTTCGGGAATGGGCCGGGCATTTTCAGTATCTGGATCAGTTTGATATCGAGATGACGCCCAAAGAGCTCAGCCCCATCATTCAGGCCAAGGGCTATACCTACAAGCTGAATCAGATGAGTAAAAGCGAGCGCATTTTTCTGTACCTGATGCTCAAGCTTGCCATTGGCGAAGCCATGGGGCATCTGGGGGTGTTTATTCTGGATGATCCGGCAGACGGCCTGGACGCCAAGCGCCAAAGCGTGATGGCGCATCTGCTGCAGGAGGTGAGCCGAAAGCGTCAGATCGTTGTTACCACCAACGACGACCGGTTTGCGGACATGTTTCCGCAGGAGTGCCGCCTGAATCTTTGAGGAACGCGTGAAGCACACTTGTTTTGAAGCGAGATTCTCAACCATGTCCGGTTGCGACATGTCAGGGTTGATGACCCTTAGCAACGCCTTGAAATTGTTGGCTACCGTATCAGGAAAATTCAACATTTCGGGTGGCATTAATACCATGCCGCTTCATCCGGTTGTAGACGGTCACTCGGGAAACGCCAAGCAGATCGGCGGCTTTTGACTGGTTGCTGCCGGTTATTTTAAGGGCCTCGATCAACTCCTGTTTTTCAATTCCCCGCATGTCGAAGGAAGGCCGTTTGGGTTCTGCCAGGGCAGGGCGCTTTCCCCGATAAATGGCCGGGGGCAGATGGCCGGGTAGAATCAGCTCCTCGTGGCAGGTCACAAAGGCATATTCAAATGCGCTTTTCAATTCCCGGACATTGCCCGGCCAGTCATAGTCCATCAGAGCATCCATGGCCTGTTTGCTGATTCCTTTGACATTCTTGTCACTTTTCAGCCGGATTTTCTGAAAAAAGGTTTCCGCCAGAAGGGGAATGTCTTCCATGCGATCGCGCAGGGGAGGCAGGTGAATCGGAATGACATTGATGCGAAAGAAAAAATCTTTTCGAAACTTGCCCATTTCCACCAGCTTGGGCAAATCCCAGTTGGTGGCTGATATGATTCGCACATCCACGGGAATCGGTGCATTGGTGCCCACCCGTTCAATGCTTTTCTCCTCCAGCACGCGCAGCAGTTTGATCTGTGTGACCAACGGCAGATCTCCGATTTCATCCAGAAAAATATCACCGCCGGAGGCGGTTTCAAATCGACCGGCCCGATCCCGGATTGCACCCGTATACGCGCCTCGAACATGCCCGAACAGCTCGCTTTCCAGCAGGGAATCGGTCAGACTGGCGCAGTTGACCTTGACAAACGGGCCATTGCGGCGCTCTCCGATTTCATGGATGGCCTGTGCCACCAGCTCTTTTCCAGTGCCGCTTTCCCCGTAAACAATGACCGGCGCATCTGAAAATGCCGCATTTTCAATCATGTCAAATGTCTGGCGCATGGCCGGACTGGTTCCGATAATCCCGTGGAATCCATCCCGGGAACGCAATTCCTGGCGGAACGCCTCAATCTGGATATCTTTTTCAATTAAATCGGAAATATCCGTGAGCGTGCCCACGGCGCCGATCACGCCTCCGGCGCTGTCTTTCAGCAGCGATGCGGTCTGCACCACATGAATGATCCGGCCATCTCTGGCGCGGATGGTGCATTTGCGCGTGTCCATTTCCCCAAAACGGAACAGATCGCACCAGGGCTTGTCTGCGGAACAATCTTTTCTGTTGCATGCATTGCATTCCAGAATGCCGCATTCCCTGCCAAGCAGTTCATCCTGATGGTAGCCCGTCATTTTCTCAAAAGCCCGGTTTACGGATACGATGGCGCCGCGGGTGCTGACGATCATGATGCCGTCTCGAATGGCGTTCACCACTGTTTTCCAATACCGATCCAATTCCTGTTCAGACATAACTGTAAAACATCCTGTAAAGGTTTAATACATGTAAAGAGTAAAAGTTTATCAGTTTAACAATTACAGGGCAAGCAGTTTATAGCGGTTCACATTCGCATAAACTTAGATAACGCTATGATATCAAGCAGATTCTATTCGATCTGGATCAATCGTCCTGTTTTGGCAGAATAATAAACATTTATTTCCGGACCGTCCAAAACAGCACGTTAAATCAATTAAATAACAAAATTAAATAGAATGACGGCGTGCTTTGTTTTTTGGGTTGGCCCGTAACTTGCTCTACCCGCTGGCAATGATATGTAAATGGGAGGAACTTCAGAGTGAAGGGAAAAGTCGACTATAAGCTGGATGTTCGCGGAATGATCTCCCCCTTCTCGTTATTGAAGGTGTCCCTGGTGTTTCAGCAGATGAAACCCTGCCAGGTCATGGAGATTATCGGCTGTGATCCGGACATGCAGCGGGACCTGCTTCGCATATTGCCTGAAGCATCCTGCGAAGTTATTTGCACGGAACATCAAACTACAACTATGGAAATCTCGAAAATGCGTTTGGAAAAAAGAAACCCGAGAGACGTCATGTCGTTGAAAAGGAAATTCCAATGACGGTAGAACCCATTAAAATTGCAGGCAGGAAGAAAAGCCGGTTTTTGGACCTGGTCAAGGAGCTGCTTCCGGAAGGCGGCAATCTGGATTTATGTTTAACTTGCGGGGCCTGTGCATCCGGCTGTCCGGCAACGGGACTGGACGAAATGGATCCCCGAAAATTCCTGCGCATGGCGGCGCTCGGGATGGATGAGGAAATCGCCAAATCGGACTGGCCCTGGATGTGTACGATGTGCCAGCGGTGTATCTATGTCTGTCCGATGAAGATCGATATTCCGCAGCTCATTTACAATGCCCGCGGCTTAAGACCCAGGGATCAGCGGCCCAAAGGCATTCTGGGATCCTGCGACATGGCGCTCCGAAACGAGAGCACCAGCGCCATGGGCACATCTCCGGATGATTTTGTCTTTGTCGTGCAGGATGTGCTGGAGGAGTTTCAAGAAGCGCAGCCGGAATTTGCCGATATGCAAGCGCCGATTGACAAAGAGGGCGCGCGAGTTTTTTTTGAACCAGAATTCCAGAGAGCCGGTGACCGAGCCCAATGAATTGCTGCCGCTGTGGAAGATTCTCCACCTGGCCGGCGCGGACTGGACATACGGCAGTCACGGCTGGGCCGGGGAAAATTACTGCATGTTTCTGGCGGACAACGATTCCTGGGAGAAGATTACCCGAACCACGGTGAATCAGGCCAATAAGCTCGGGTGCAAGATATTTCTCAACACCGAGTGAGGGCACGTGACATTCTCGGTCCGGGCCGGACTGAAAAAATTCAACCTCGAGCACAATTTTGAAGTAAAGAACATTTATGAATATTATGCCAAATGGATTCGTGAGGGAAAACTGAAGGTCAATTCCGACTGGAACAAGGACTTGAAAATCAAATTCACGGTTCAGGATCCCTGCCAGATCGTACGAAAGAGCTATGGTGATCCCATTGCCGAAGACCTTCGGTTTGTCGTCAGATCCGTTGTGGGCGAAGAAAATTTCATCGACATGCAGCCCAACAGATCCAATAACTACTGCTGCGGCGGCGGCGGCGGATTCCTGCAGTCCGGGTTCAAGGATCAGCGTCTGGAGTATGGAAAACTGAAAGACCAGCAGATCAAGGCAACCGGCGCGGACTACTGCATTGCCGGATGCCACAACTGCCATGCCCAGATTCACGAACTGAGCGAGCACTACGGCGGACACTATCCGGTCGTCCACCTCTGGACCCTCATCTGCCTTTCTCTGGGAATACTCGGGCCAAACGAACGGGAATATCTGGGAGATGATCTGAAAGAAGTGAATGTATTCCATCCGGAGACGGCCGAATAATTTAAAGGAAAAAATCATGACCATTCAAAAACGATTGCAAAGCGGAGAATTTGTCGTTCTGGCGGAAATGAATACACCGAAAGGGGTGGATATTTCCAGGTTTATGACAGATGCCAGGCGCATCAAGGGGCGCATCGACGCCATTGTCGTTCCGGACATGGACAACGGCGTGATGCGAATGAGTGCGCTTGCCGGCGGCGTTCTGGTTCAGCAACAGGGAGTCGAGGCAATCATTCATGTATATGGACGGGACCGCAATCGCATGGCCCTTCAAGGCGATCTGCTGGCCGCCCATGTTCTGGGCATCCAGAATCTGATTGTGGTCCACGGCAGAAGATATGGCCAACAGCGACCACCGGACGGCGGTTCCGGTGGAGGATCTGGATGAACTGGGTCTGCTGGCCGCCATTCGGTCGCTTCAGGCCGGAAAAGATCTGGCGGGTTTTGATCTGGATGGACAGCCCGAATTTTGTGTCGGCTGCCAGCTCGCACCGTTTGCGGACGAAGCCGGAATGGACACCGAACTGAATCTGGCAAAGGAAAAAATTGCCGCAGGCGCCGGCTTTATCGTCTCGCCGCCGGTGTTTGACATCGATCAGTTTCAAAAATTCATGCAGAAAGCCTCCGGTCTGGGTGTGCCGGTGATTCCCACGGTCTTTTTGATCAAATCGGTGGCGGTTGCCCGGTATATCGCGACTCACGAACCGGGTGCGCACATTTCCGAAGCGCTGATTCGACGCATTCGAAAATCCTCGGACCGCGAAATGGAAGGCGTCAAAATAGCAGGAGAGACCATTGCCCAGCTTCGGAAAATGGCTCAGGGCGTTCTCATTCAGGCCATGGGATGGGAGCACCGCCTGTCAGCCATTCTGGATGCGGCGGGTATTTGACGTGCAACCCTCAAAAAGAAAAAGAGAGATATGAAAACAGCAGACCCAATTCAAACCAGTGACAGGGTTCTGGTGATCGGCGGCGGGGTCGGGGGCATTCGCACGGCGCTGGATCTGGCTGAAGCTCAGAAAAATGTCGTTCTGATCGATAAGGCCAATGCCATCGGCGGACTGATGACGCTTCTGGACCGGACGTTTCCGACCAATAACTGCGACCTCTGCACCCTTTCTTCGACCTTGTCGGAGAGCAGCCGAAACCAGTACATTCAGTTGATGACCCTGACGCGAATCGTCAGTCTGGAAGGTGAGCCCGGGAATTTTACCGCAACGCTCGTCACATCGCCCCGCCATATCGACATGGAGCGCTGCACGGCCTGCGGCGAGTGCCGCAAGCAGTTTCCGGAGTGTGTGGATTTCAATCCGGGGCTGGATCATCGGGCGCCGACCTGCATGCGCTATCCCCAGGCCACCCCGCAGGCGTTTTCCATTGACATGCGCCGTTGTTCCGATCCCCAGGCCCTGGTTGCATGCTGTCCGGCAGGCGCCATTCTGGCCGATGATCCGGAGCGGGAAGTCAGGCTGCACGTTGCGTCGGTGGTGCTGGCGCAGGGCGCAGCAATCTTTGACCCGGCCGGACTGGACAGCTTCAGCTACGGCCATGAACCCGATGTGGTGACCAGCCTGGAATACGAGCGCATCCTGTCGGCTTCCGGGCCGACCCAGGGCAGCCTGATCTGTCCTTCCGACGGCCGTGTTCCGGCAAAGATCGCCTGGATTCAGTGCGTGGGTTCCCGGGGGCTGCAAAAAGGCGCGGTGTCCTATTGTTCAGGCATCTGCTGCATGTTCGCGCTCAAAGAGGCCATGGTGACCAAAGAGCGCTTTCAGGACAGTATCGATACCGCGGTATTTTATATGGACATGCGGACCTTCGGCAAGGACTATGAACGCTATTATGAGCGCAGCCGCAACGCATGCCGGCGTCCGGTTCGTTCGAAGCCGGCCGCACAGCGTGTTCCGAAAACCCGGAGAGAATCAGCTGAGCGTCACCTTTTCGGCTGAGGATACCAGCGACACTGAAAGAAGAGCTGTTTGATCTCGTGGTGCTTTCCACCGGCTTTCGGGTCAGTGATGATCTTCGCCAAACTGCCAGAAGCCTGGGCATCGAACTGAACGCACACGGATTTGCGCAAACCGGCGATTTTGATCCGGTCGCCACATCCCGAAGCGGCGTTTATGTCTGCGGGATGTTCGAAGGTCCCAAGGATATTCCGGAAACCATGATTCAGGCCAGCGCCGCCGCCTGCCGGGCCTCGGCCCATGTGCCGGCGTCGGCGGCGGTCTCAGAAAGCGACAGCGAGTTTATTCCCGAACGGGATGTGACCGGGGAAGAGCCTCGGGTCGGCGTGTTTATCTGCGATTGCGGAGAAAACATCGGCGGCGTGATCGATATTCCGCAGCTTGCGGCATTTGCCGCAAAACTGCCGGGAGTGGCCATTGCCGAGGGCGTCGGACACGGATGCAGCCGGGAGTCCATGAAACATATCGAAGAGGCGATTGAAAGCCACAAACTCAATCGCGTGGTGATCGGCGGATGCTCGCCCCGAACGCATGAAACGCGGTTTCAGGATTTGCTGCGCCGCTGCGGGCTGAATAAATACCTGGTGGAAATCGCCAACCTTCGGGATCAGGATACGTGGGTTCATCTGGATCATCCGAAAGATGCCGGCGCAAAGGCCAGGCAGTTGATATGGGCCTCGGTACTGTCGGTGAAAAAGGCCAGGTCCCTTGCGGATAACCAGCTGCCCATCAACCGGGATATCCTGGTCGTTGGCGGCGGCGTGGCCGGCATGAGCGCATCCCTGCGGCTTGCCGATCAGGGGTTCAAGGTGTTTCTGGCAGAGCGGCATTCCATGCTCGGGCGGCGTGGCCAATCTCGTCCGCAGAACCCTGGAAGGCGAGGATGTCCAGGCTTTTGTTCAGGACCTGATTCAAAAAACGCTCTCCCATGCCAATATCCAGGTAATACGCAGCGCCTTTATCGTGGATCACAGCGGCATGCCGGGCATGTTCAAAACCGGCATGCAGGTCGGACCCCAGATGTTCTATCGGCAAATCAGTCACGGCGTGACGATTCTGGCAACCGGCGCACTGCCCAACCGTCCGGACGGGTATCTGCTCGGCCGGCATGCGGCGGTGATGACCCAGCTGGATGCGGATGCGCTGCTGGCGGATTCGCCGGCCCAGGTCTCCAACTGGAACAATGTGGTCATGATCCAGTGTGTGGGCTCCCGGCAGCCGGATAATCCCAACTGTTCCCGGATCTGCTGCCAGGCAGCCGTCAAAAACGCCCTCAGGATCCTGGATATCCATCCGGAAGCCCGAATTTTCATTCTGTATCGGGATATGCGGACCTATGGATTTCAGGAAGATTATTATCAGGCGGCCAGGAAACGCGGCGTCATTTTTGTCCGGTACGAAGCGGCACATCCTCCCGAAGTCAAGGCAGGCGCAAAACCAGGTGGAAGTCGCCTTTACCGACCCCATCCTGGGCCGCCGCATGGAGGTGACCGCGGATGCACTGCTTCTGAGCACCGGCTTTATCAGTGACGATGAATCCACCGAAGATCTGGCAGCCATTTTTAAAATCCCCCGAACCCCGGATGGGTATTTTCTGGAAGACCATATCAAGCTGCGGCCCGTGGATTTTTCCAAGCCCGGATTTTTCATGGCCGGAACGGCGCATTCTCCCCGGACCATCCGGGAAAGCATTGCCCAGGCCGAAGCCTCGGCTGCCAGAGCCCAGACCCTTCTGAGCCGCGACAGCATCAACCTGGGGGCGGCCATTGCCCGGGTCGATTCCAAAAAATGTGCGGCCTGTCTGATTTGTGTGCGGGCCTGCCCCTTTGGCGTTCCGTTTATCAACGCGGACGGGTATTCGGAAATCGATCCGTCCAAATGCCACGGCTGCGGCGTGTGCGCTTCCGAGTGCCCGGCCAAGGCCATTCAATTGATGCAGTTTGAAGATGACCAGATTCTGGCAAAGCTGAAGCGGATTGCTGGAAAGGATGGTGGCATAATGGAAGAATTCGAACCGGTCATTGTGGCATTTTGCTGTCATTACTGCGCCTATACCGCTGCGGACATGGCCGGAAGCCAGCGGCTCTGTTACCCGGCCAACGTCAAAATCGTCCGTGTTCCCTGTTCCGGAAAAGTGGATACGATCCATATTCTGAAGGCCTTTGAAAACGGCGCCGACGGCGTTTATGTGGCCGGCTGCCTGGAAGGGGACTGTCATTTTAAAAACGGCAATGTCCGGGCAGCCAAACGGGTGACATATGCCCAAAAATTGCTGGACGAAATCGGCATCGGCGGCGAACGGCTGGAAATGGTCAATCTGTCCGCCGGCATGGGGGAGCGCTTTGCCGAAATTGCACGGCAAATCACTGAAAAAATCCGGACAGCTGGGACCCAACCCAATCCGAAATTTGACCCGGCCGTTGTCCGAAGCCGCGGTCCAGATGTCAAAGGAGAACCAACACAATGATCACAGCGGAACGAAAACCCCTGGAAGAAATCATTGAATATATCCGGCCCTTTCAGAGAATTCTGCTGGTCGGGTGCAACGAATGCGTGACGGTCTGTGCCGCCGGCGGCCGCAAGGAAGTCGGCATCCTGTCCTCAGCGCTGCAAATGTCATTTCTTAAACAGGGGAAAAATCTACAGATTCGGGAGCACACCCTGGAGCGCCAGTGCGATCCGGAATACGTGGAAGAACTGATACCCATGATCGACGGTGTGGATGCCATCCTGTCCATGGCCTGCGGATGCGGGGTCCAGGAAATGAGCCGCCGGTTCAAGGACAAGCCGGTGTTTCCCGCGGTCAACACCAAGTTCATGGGCGCATCGGAACGCCAGGGCGTCTGGGCCGAGCGATGCCAGGGATGCGGCGACTGCCTGCTGGGCATTACCGGCGGCATCTGCCCGATTGCCCGGTGTTCCAAGCAGTTGATGAACGGCCCCTGCGGCGGTTCCACGACCGGAAAATGTGAAATCAGCCCGGATGTGGACTGCGCCTGGCAGTTGATCTGGGATCGGCTCAAGGCCCTGGGATTGGAAGACCGGTATGAACGGATCATGCCGGCCAAGGACTGGAGACCTGGACGGGGCGGCTGGTCCCCGAAAAATCATCAGAGAGGATTTGGCAGAATGAAAACCGAAAGCGTGCTGGAAAAAGTGTTGGCATCCGGCAACCTGGCAGTCACCTCGGAATGCGGTCCCCCGCGGGGCGCGGTGCCGGAAAAAGTCAGCCAGAAAGCGGAACTGCTTAAGGGGGTATGTGGATGCGGTCAATGTCACGGACAACCAGACCGCCATGGTCCGCATGTCCAGTTTTGCCGCCGCGGTAATTCTGCGGCAGATGGGTCTTCACCCGATCCTGCAGATGGTCACCCGGGACCGGAACCGGCTGGCCATGCAGGCCGATATCATCGGGGCCTATTCCCATGGCATCAATACCATGCTCTGCCTTTCCGGCGATCATCCCCAGTTTGGCGATCATCCCATGGCCGCCAGCGTCCATGACATCGATTCGATCCAGTTTGTCCAGATGGTGAAAAAAATGCGGGATGAGGGCAAATTCCAGGGCGGCGCGGATATTGAAAACGCGCCCAAAATGTTCATCGGTGCGGCGGCCAACCCCTTTGCCGATCCGTTTGAACTCCGGGTCGCCCGTCTGGCCAAAAAAGTGGCTGCCGGCGCGGACTTCATTCAGACCCAGTGCATCTATAATCTGGACAAGTTTGAAAAATGGATGGAAGGGGTCCGGAACCGGGGTCTGCACGAAAAATGTTATATTCTGGCCGGTGTCACGCCCATTAAAACCGTGGGCATGGCCCGGTACATGAAAAACAAGGTGCCGGGCATGGATGTTCCCCAGGAAGTGGTGGACCGCATGGCCGGCGTACCCAAGGAAAAACAGGCCGAAGAAGGCATTAAAATCTGCGTGGAAACCATCGAGCGCCTCAAGCAGTGTCAAGGGCGTTGCCGGATTTCATATCATGGCCATCGAGTGGGAGCAGAAAGTGCCGGAGATCGTGGAACGGGCCGGGCTGTATCCCCGTCCGGATGTCGGGAGTTAGGCAGTACTGAATCGGTGAAATTTGAGAATTCAATTAAAACATAACATTGCATAATCAAAGGGAGATGAAAACATGACTGATAAAAAACTTATTCTGGTAGTGGACGATGATCCGGATCTGGTCGAATCCGTGGCGATGAAGCTGGAAAGCGAAAATTTCCGGGTGGCAAAAGCCTATGACGGCGTGGAAGCAATGGATCAGATCAAAAAGGAACGGCCGGCGCTGATCATTCTCGATGTCATGATGCCGCGAAAAACCGGTTATCAACTCTGCGATGAGTTGAAGAAATCCGAGGAAACCAAAGGTATTGTGATCCTGCTGCTCACTGCGGTGGCCGAGGCCGTCACATCCACCAACTATACCCACTGGGAAGGCAAGAGCAATCTGGCGGATGATTATATCCCAAAGCCGATCGATCTTGCAAAGCTGATGGAAATTGTCAGGGATTATCTTTCTTAAGCAATGGATTCATCCCTATCAAAATTGCCCATCGGCGGTCTTAAAGCTGAGTTCGGAGCTGGTCCAGATTCGACTGCTTCCGAACTCGGGTTTTCCCGTCACATGAGATGTTCCGCCGTCTGGCAGACCATAAGATCAATGTGACGATGGTGTCCCTGGATGCCACGGACGGTGAGCTGACCGGCATATGCTGTATCTTTGAAGAAGACCGCAGGTCGGCCGAGGTCGCGCTTCAGCCGCTTGCAGCCGGCATCGACATGCTTTCACCGGTTGGTGCGATGACCATTTTCCCGCACCAGGCACGGCTGCTGCTCATCGGAAAAATATTGTCGGCCCTGGGTGCAAGATGGATTGCCGGTTTATGGCATGGCATCCTCCCATTCGGCCCTGACCCTTACCACAGATTACCGACGGCTCGACGATGCGGTTTCCGCGATTTGCCGCATCGTGTCGCTGCCGGAAAACCATGCGCCGTTTCGGCCTGAATTTAGGGTAAAGCAACTCTGATGGAAACATTTGCGGTTTACTGGGAACCCATTATAAAGACTTACGGCATTGTCCGAGCGCACCGGGCTGTGTTTGATCTCGCTGGATCTGCCCTTTGACCGATTAAGCGATGGGGGCGCCTGTCTGTCGGACATCGCATCCGGGTTCGGTGGCTCGCTGGTCCTGATTTTTTCAAGACCGGCATCGCTCATCCGGCCTGCGCCTGAATCTGCTTCTGGATCATCCCCCGGAAAAAGTCGAGAGAATTGAAAAGATTGATGGGGCGGGGAAAAGCAGTGCCAATCCGACGCAATCCATGGACATGAATCCTGCTGCTTTCGACGGGGCCTTCTCGGGGCTTCGGGTTGACAACCCGGTGGAACTGGTTTACTTTCAAGGACCCCATTATGGCGACCGCTATGGCATTGCCAGCGCTGCCGTGTCAGCTCTGGCGGAACATGGTGTGCCGCTCCTGGCGGTTGTCTGCGCCGGGGCATCGATTTATATGATTACGCCCAAAGGAATGGCATGTCGCGGCCCGGAATGCCCTCAAAGGTGCATTCAGTATTCCTGAAACCGTTACAAGCGCCATCAAACGCATGAATTCGAATCTGCCACAGGAAATTGACTGGCGACTGCGGGTCTTTGACTCGCTGTCCTTTCCCACCCTGATAATTGACCGAAACGGTACTGTTGTGTCTGTCAATCAGAAGCTTTTGGAAAAATACATATTTCCAAACCAGCAAGTTGTTGGAAAATCCTGCCGGGAAATCTTTAATACGTTATTCGATGATCCGGACCTTTCCTGCAACCGCGAAACCTGCCCCCTGGACAAAACCATCGCCGAGGGCGTGGGGCACTCTGTTTTGAAACAGATTCGGCAGCAAGACGGGAGCATGTATTGGGAGGATCGGGTGTTTTCGCCCATTCTGGATGATGAGGGAAATGTCATTTATGTGGTGGAGTCGATCCGGGATGTCACCCGGACCAAGGCCCTGGAAAATATTATCCATGACATCCGGGAGTTTCTTAACCGGGTCGTTCAGAGCTCAACCAGTGCGATTGTGGCTGCAGACCGGACAGGGCGCATTCTGCTGATGAACCAGGCTGCCGAGGAATTGTTCGGCTATGACGTCAAGAATGCCGCGAAGTTTCAGCGTCACCGATCTGTATCCACGGGGCGTGGCCCGGGAAATCATGAAAAAACTGCGGGATGACGATTACGGGGGGCGGGGAAAACTTCCGGTGACCCGGGTCAACATCCTGACGGCCAGGGGAGAGCGATATCCCGTGGAAATGACCGGCGCCATCATTTATGAAGGAGATAATGTTGAAGCCGCGACCATGGGAATTTATAACGATATTCGCGAACAGCTGGCTGTGAAGAAAAAACTTCAGGATGCCCAGTCCCAGTTGGATCAATCCGAAAAAATGGCCTCTCTTGGCAGGCTGGCCGCCGGGGTTGCCCATGAAATCAACAATCCCCTGACCGGCATCCTGATGTACGGCAACCTGATGAAGGAAAAAATGGAAGAAGACCATCCGCTTCAGTCCAACCTGACCTGTATTCTGGAGGATGCGGAACGGTGCCGGGATATCGTGAAGAATTTATTGGCCTACAGCCGACAATCCAGCATGTCGCGGGATCATTTTTCGATGAATTCCCTGGTCGAAGAAAGCCTTCGTCTGATTCGGGATCAAAGCCTGTTCATGAACATCACCACTCGAAAAGAATTGTCGGATGACATGGATGCTGGTGAAGGCGGACCGGAACAAAATGAGCCAGGTTGTCATCAATCTGGTCATGAACGCCATTGATGCCATGGGGCGAAGCGGAATCCTGACGCTGAAAACCTATCGAAGTGCCGATCAGGAAAGAGCATGCCTGGAGGTAACGGATACCGGATGCGGCATTCCGGAAGGAAATCGATCCCGGATATTTGATCCGTTTTTTACTACCAAAGAGCTTGGTAAAGGAACCGGTCTGGGACTCAGCACCGCCTATGGCATTGTCAAAGACAACAACGGCGACATCGTCATCAAAGAAACCGGCCCCGGGAGAACTACATTTCTGATGGAGTTGCCGCTGGACCACGATTCAATGAAATGTATGGAGTCGATCGGATAGAAAGATTAAGGCATAAGGATTGGAATGACAACAGAAGCAGCGATTCAAATAAATTATACACCCAGAATCCTGGTTGTGGATGATGAGGTGCGGATTCGGGATGCATGCCGGATCGTTCTGGAAGACTGCGGCTACGAGGTTTGCGCGGCCGCTACCGGCGCAAAAGGGCTTGAATTAATACGCGACCATCATTATGACATCATTCTGCTGGACCTGATGATGCCCGAGCTGTCCGGATTTGATGTGATGGCCCAGGTGAAGGCCCGGCATCCGGATACCGTGGTCATCGTGATCACCGGATACGCGACGCTGGAGCACTCGGTTGAAGCCATGAAAAAAGGGGCATTTGATTTTATCCCCAAGCCGTTCACTCCGGAGCACCTTCGGGTCACCATTGCCAAGGCCATCGATTATACCCGAACCCTGCGCGATATTGCAGATACCCGCTCCAGGCTTCGAACCCTGGTAAACCGGATTTCGGACGGCGTGATGTGCACCAATCACGAGCATCGGGTGGCTCTGGCCAATCCCGCGTTTTTGCGGATGATCGGATGCGCGGCTGAATCGATGATCGGCAGCGGGATGGACGATTTTATAAATGTTCCCCGGATTCGGGAGATGATTCAAGAAGCGCTTGCCACGAGTGTTTCCGAAGCAAATGAATTAACTGAAGAAATTTTGGTCAATGATCCTGCCCAGGCCGAAGAAATGATCCTGAATGTCCGGTGCGCCCCATTTCGGGATCGCACCGGCAGAAATCTAGGCGTTATTACCGTGCTGCACGACATCACCGCGCTCAAGAAAGTGGACAGGATGAAATCGGAATTTGTGTCCATGGTGAGTCATGAGATTCGAAGTCCGATGAATTCCGTACTGATGCAGATACAGGTCATTCTGGACGGGTTGGCCGGAGAGCTGACAGAGAAGCAGCGGGACATTCTGACCCGGGCTTTCAAGAAAATTGACAATCTTGCCCACATGACGACCGAGCTGCTCGACCTGGCGCGGATCGAGTCCGGCCTGATCACCCTGGAGCGCGAACCCGTGTCTATGGCTGACGTTATCCGGGATCAGGTTGCCTTTCACCTCCCTTTGGCAGCCTCCGCATCCATCGAGATGCTTGTCGATGTTCCGGAAACGCTGCCGCCTGTACTGGCGAACCGCCGGAACATGGAAGAAGTGCTGTCCAACCTGATCACCAATGCGATCAAGTACAGCCCCGGCGGCGGACAGGTCACGATTGCCGCATCCATTCTCAACGACTATCTGTGTATTCGGGTAAAGGATACCGGCATGGGGATCGGCACTGAAGATCAACACCGGATCTTTCAGCGGTTTTACAGGGTAAAAGATGAAAAAACCCGCTACATCAACGGCACGGGCCTGGGTCTGGCCATTGTCAAAAGCATTCTGGAATTCCACCAGGGTCGCATCAAAATCGAAAGTCAGGAAGGGGAAGGCAGTATATTTTCCGTTTTTCTGCCGATTCTGACCGGCTGACCTTTCTGCCATTAATTTCTACTTGCGGATTAAACGGTTAACGAGTGTTCACAGGGAAGGCGACCGGGGCGTTTTAGTGACAACAGGCGCCCGGCCCCTTTGTTTGCAAAGCCGTCTGGCATTGGTTTTGTCGATATCGGCGATATTTTAAGAGGTTGAAAAAATGGGAAAACGCGTGGTGATTATCGGTGCGGTGGCTTTGGGTCCCAAAGTGGCTGCAAGAGTTAAACGACTGGATTATAACGCCGAGGTAACGGTTGTGGACCGGGACAGCCTTATTTCTTACGGAGGCTGCGGAATTCCGTATTATGTGGGCGGGGATGTGCAGGAAATTGAAGGACTCTGCATGACCAGCGCCAATGTGCTGCGGGATTGCAATTTTTTTAAAAATGCCAAAGGGGTAGACGTTCAGACGCAAACTGAAGTTTTGTTTATTGATCGAAAGGCCAGAATGCTTCGCATTAAGCATTTGTCCGACAATTCGGAATCGGATCTGCCTTATGATAAACTGGTGATTGCCACCGGCGGCATGCCGGTTATCCCTCCCCTGCCGGGGATCAATTTGCCGGGTGTGTCCGTGGTGTCCAATTTACACCATGCCCAATTGATCAAGTCCAGGCTCGCGGGAGGCGGAATCGACCGGGCCGTGGTCATCGGCGGCGGAGCCATCGGGCTGGAAATGGCTGAAGCGCTGACCGATCTGTGGGATGTAAAGACCACCCTGGTGGAAAAAATGGAGCAGTTGTTGCCGCAGGCGTTCAGCAGGGATATGTCTCAAATCATTAAAAACCATATGGAAGAGAAAGACGTGGACATCCGTCTTTCCGAAAGCGTGCTTCGGATCATCGGTAGTCCTGAAACCGGAGTTCAGGCCGTAGAGACCGATGCCGGGCGGATTGCCTGCAATCTGGTTATTCTGGCGGTGGGGGTCCGCCCCAATACGCAATTGGCAAAAGATGCGGGTCTTGCAATCGGAGGGCGAGGCGGCATCGTTGTGGATGAATGGATGCAAACGGCTGACCCGGACATTTATGCCGGCGGCGATTGCGTGGAGCTGACGCACTTGATCAGCGGCCGGAAGGTGCATATGCCGTTGGGGTCTTTGGCCAACCGCCAGGGGCGGATTATCGGAACCAATGTAATGGGCGGCGCGGATCGGTTCAGGGGAACCGTCGGCACCTTTTGCCTGAAAGTGTTCGATCTTGGCGTTGCCCGGGCCGGCTTAACTTTCAGTCAGGCGGCAGAAGACTTTGACCCGGTGCAAACCATAGTGGTACAGGCGGATCGTGCCCATTTTTTCCCCACGCAACAACCCATGTATTTAAAACTCATTGCGGATCGGGGTTCCCGGAGAATCCTGGGCATTGAGGCCATGGGACAGCAGGGCGATGCGGTCAAGGCACGGGTGGATGCGGTGGCTGCGGCAATGGGTTTTAACGCCACCATCGATACCATCTCCAATCTTGAGGTGGCGTATGCGCCGCCTTACGCAGCCGCCATGGACATTGTCAATGCGGCCGCCAATTCATTGGATAATATTCTGGCCGGATATCAGGATCCCATCGATATGGAGACGTTTCTTCAAAACCTTATAAAGGGCAATGGCAATGGCAAGGTTCTGGATCTGCGAAGCAGGGAGAATGCCGCTGCATTTTTAAAAAAATACCCGGACCAATGGCTGAATATTCCCCAGGAAGAACTTGCAGGCCGCCTGGATGAAATCCCGGCAAACGCGGAGCTGAATCTTATTTGTGGTTCCGGCGCCCGTTCGTATGAAGCCCAGCGGTTGCTGCGCTTTCACGGCAACTTCCATACCCGGAATGTCCAGGGCGGCATCGGACTGCTGAAAGCAACCGATCCGGAAGTTTTCAGCGAAAATATTTAATGATATTGGAAGAACAAGTCATCTGTGATAGGCTTGAAAAAAAGATAGAATTGGGACGGCCGGAACGCCATGCCATGTCTGTTTACCGGTTCATCCGCAGGAAAAACGACAGTCCATGATAGATTTTCAGTCGATTCCATCCCTGGAACCCTTATACATCATCATTGGCGCCGGCCTGCAACGCTGGCCCGGCTGGATACCCACCCAGAAGGAAGAGCTGGATCTTCTGAAACCGAAAGAGTGGGCAGTCATTTTCCGTTCCCGACCGGCGGACGCGTTTTTGTGTGAACATGTGTGGGAGCATCTGACAGAAGCGCAGGGCCGCGATGCTGCCAGGCTGTGTTACAAATGGTTAAAACCGGGCGGACATTTGCGGTGCGCGGTGCCGGATGTGAATTTCCGCAACCCCTTATATCAGAAAACAGCGCAAGTCGGCGGCCCCGGCCCCAGCGAACACCCTGCGGCGGATCACAAAATCGTCTATGATTATAAATTGTTTGCCGATATCTTCACCCAGTCCGGGTTTGATGTCGATTTGCTTGAATATTGCGACGAAAACGGGCGGTTTCACTACCATCAGTGGTCTTTGAAGGATGGCCCCATTTACCGTTCCCTGCTCCTGGACCATCGGAATCAGGGCGGAAATATCGAATCCATATCATTGATTGTTGATGCCAGAAAGCCGCTTTGACAGCGCGGTATAAATAACATTTCACAAGAAAGGAACGAACATGGCCAAAATGACAGAACGCATGAAAGAGCTCTTTGACAAGGTCCGCCCCGTGGTGCTTTCCACGGCAAGCATTGACGGCATACCCAACGCGGTTCCCGTGGGGGCGAAAAAAATCCTCGATGACGAGACCATCCTCATATCCGACCAGTTCTTCAACAAAACCCTGGCCAACATGACAGCCAACCCCCATATTGCACTCACATATTGGGAAGGCCGGGAAGGATACCAGCTGAAGGGCACGGTCACCATCGAAACCACGGGTAAAAGATTCGAAGAAACGGCCCAGTGGATCGAGGAAATGAGCAACAAGGCCGGATTTCCCCTGAAATCCAAGGGGGCCGTCATTTTCAAAATCGAAGAAATCTACGGAATCGCACCCGGACCGGGCGCAGGAAAAAAACTGGCGTAACCGGGATGCCAATGCATGAACCCGTCGAGGCAGCCGATGCCCATGGCTTCTCTAACCCCTATTTGACCATGCCAAAGGACCCGACGGGGCAATGTATTTTAAATGGATATCAGTTCAACGTATTTGGGCCGGACATTGGCCTGGGGTCGGTTGGCAAGGATAACATCGTTTAATCCGGGCTTTTGGTAGAATTTTTCAGAAGCGCTGAATTTTCACTGTTCCGTTTGCTTGGCCAGCTTTTTTAAATAATCCCCAACGGCATCTTGAACCGTTTCCGCGGCCAGAAAAGCACAATGCTTGTCCTCTTCGGGGAAAACCCCCAGAACGTCGAGTATTTTTTCGCCGGAGAAATCCATCAATTCATCCGGTGTTCTGCCAAGAGACAGTTCTGCCGCCAGTGATCCGCACACCGCACTGGATCCACATCCATCGGTTAAAAATGAAGCCGATTTGACTTTTTCTTTTTCAATTTTCAGAAAAATCTGCATGGTGTCGCCACACGTACCCGTCAGGCGACCATGCCCATCCGCATCATCCATGGCGCCCCGATATAAGGGATTGCGCCACCGTTGAAATCCGACCTGGCCGTAGGCCGCACGGGTCTCCTCGAAAATTCGTTCCTGGAGTCCACTGATAAAATCATCTATCCGATCGTTCATGCTGATTTACTCCCCTGCACGGAAAGATTCCCGCTTTTGTTGTCAGTCAAGTCGTCAAGCCTGCCTTCAATGTCTGAGAGTTGTCTGCGCAAGTCCAGCACGGTTTGCTTCAGGCGTTTTGATTTTTTTTCCTGGTTTCAGCTTCGGTTTGCAATGCCTTGGAAGATGCTGAATTCCGGCCCGCCATACCAGAGGACCAACGGCTGCCTCCGCAACCGCCCATGCCCCGACCGCCACCCCGGCCGCCTCCCATGCCCCGTCCACCCCCTAAGCCCGCACCAGCTCCCATGCCGCCCCCCATGCCGCGATTTGTCCGAAAATGGCTTCGGGCGGTTGGCGCTGCAGTTTGGCTCAATTGACCGGATTTGAATTTCTCCACAGCCTCGCGTACCCGGCCGCTGACCCCTGTAATCACCTGAATACCCGCAGCACCGAAGGTTTGAAATGCGTTGGGGCCGCAGTTGCCGGTCAATACCGCCGATACCCCTTTTTCGGCCATCAACTGTGCAGACTGCGGACCGGCGCCTCCGGCCAGTGCCATATTGGGATTCGGAACAGATTCAAATTCCAGGGTGTCGGGATTCACGAAAATAAAATACGGGCACCGACCAAAACGTGCCTCCACCAGGTCGTCGAGTGTTGAACCGTTGGATGAGATACCTATTTTCATATTTTTGCCTCCTGTGTTGAAGATGTTTTCAATGCTACAATCATCTTCATTGCAAAGCTTGTGCCTTTCGGGAAAAAACCGATGTCGGTTATCATAAGCGTAATTTTTACAAAAAGTTAAGTCAATACCGGCGGAATGGACACCTGGAGGGGAGACAAAACAGAGTCTCATTTATGGAGCTGAAAAAAAATATAGTGTCGCATTTATGCGATACTAATTGTTCAGTTCGCAGGTTTTGCCGTCCAAGCGGTTGATCCGTATTTCCTGACGATAAATCAATATTTCAATCGGATACAAGCGGATTATCCCAAAGAAAATCTCTCGGGCACGGCTTTTGCTTAAATTAACTATTCTCATGGACATGCAATTTGGCCTGAGACACTGTGGAAGTTTAATGATTTTGTTACATTTCGAAAAATTCAGTCTTTGAGGAGGTTGTAACCGCAATGCAAAAAGCACAAAGCGCCCAGTCGTCTTGTAAAACATGTGATAAAAAAGATTGCTCGGCATCCCAGCGCAAGAATGATGAGAGCCCGGAGGAATTCGAGGAACGGCGCAAGCTGCAGTCGCGGCTTTGCCGCATCCGCCACAAAATCGTCGTGTTGTCCGGCAAGGGCGGCGTGGGCAAAAGCACCGTGGCTGTGAATATTGCCACGGCGCTGATGATGGCGGGAAAGCACGTGGGGCTGCTGGATGTGGATATACACGGCCCGAGCATTCCGACCATGCTGGGATTGGAAGGCAGGAAGCCGGATGGATGCAAGGATGGCATGTTTCCCATCGATTTGGACGGGCTCAAAGTCATGTCCCTTGGTTTTTTGCTGGAGAGTCCGGATGATGCCGTCATCTGGCGCGGACCACTCAAAATGGGCGTGATCAAGCAGTTCCTCAGAGACGTGGTCTGGGGCGACCTGGATTATCTCATTATCGATTCTCCCCCCGGTACCGGCGATGAACCCCTTTCGGTCTGCCAATTGATCGGTACACTGGACGGAGCGGTAGTGGTAACCACCCCCCAGAAGGTGGCCGCCGTGGACGTGCGCAAATCCATCACATTTTGCAGGCAAATGCACCTGCCGGTGCTCGGGGTGGTGGAAAACATGAGCGGCTTTGTCTGCCCCAAGTGCGGTGAAGTCACCCAGATTCTCCGATCGGGCGGTGGACGGCGCATGGCCGAGGACATGGGCGTAAGATTTCTCGGGGCCATCCCCATGGACCCGAACATCGCGGAAGCCTGCGACAACGGCCAGGCGTTTGTCCGCCAATATGCCGCATCCCCCACGGCTGTTATCATGCAGGAAATCATTCAACCCATTATTGAATTGAGCGGCAAGGATTCAAAGGAGTATTAAAATGAAGAAAATAGGTATCATCATCTGTGCCCGCTACAAGGATTGCGGCGGGGGCAAGTGTTTTCGTGCCCTGCGGGAGCGCCGCGGCGCATTTTCAATCTATCCTGCCGACGAACCGGTGGAAATTGTCGGGTACTCGACCTGCGGCGGTTGCCCGGGAGGAAACATCGAGTATGTACCGGCCGAATTCAAGAAAAACGGCGCCGATGCCATTCACCTGGCAACCGGTTTGGTGGTCGGATATCCACCGTGCCCGAGCATCCTGCAATTCAAGACCTTCATTGAAACAGCCTACGGACTGCCGGTAGTCGTCGGTACCCATCCCATTCCCCAGAAATATATGGATGTTCATGGAAAACTGCCTTTCTGGAAAGAGAGTCAAATGGCGGAACTTGCCAGGCCGCTGCTACATGAGACGCCGGAGATCATGGCGGCCTACAATTGAGTGAAAGAAAACTCATATGGCTGTAACCACTAAGGATGCAATGACTATAAGCGCTCAAAATGGCCATTCGCGGTGTCTGGTATGCGGAGGCATGAACCCAAGATCGCTGAATCTGTCCTTCCTGGCTGGAGGAGACGGCGTCGTTAAGACGCAATTCAAGGTAGAACCAGAACTCCAGGGGTATGATGGCCTTCTTCACGGAGGTGTCATTGCCGCGTTGTTGGACTCGGCGATGACGCATTGCCTCTTTCATCAGGGAGTTCAGGCGGTCACCGGGGACCTGCACGTTCGGTTTGTTCAGCCTGTCGTATGCAAGTCTACCCTGGAAATCCAAGCCTGGGTGTTGTCTTCTTATCCGCCCTTGTATCGCCTCAAGGCTGAGATCATGGTTGATAAGCATGTCATGGCTTGGGCTGAGGCCAAATTCATGCAACGCCAGGCGTTTCAATGACATCCGCCGGCGTGAAGATTACAATACTGGTTGACAATCAGGCTGGTGACAAACTCATCGCCGAGCATGGTCTGTCGTTATGGATCGAGACCGGAGGTAAGAACATCCTTTTCGATACCGGGCAAGGAAACGCGCAGGAAACTAACGCTCAAGTCCTTGGCGGCCCTGGACAGGTTGCCTTCGCAATGTCTCAACTGGGTGCAACAACCGATGCTGCTTTCCGGGAAGATCGGCATTACCGGTCCTGTCCCGCGTGAGACAGGCTACGAAGACACCGGCGGTCCGTTCTACCTCGATCCAGAGGCAAGACGCACAGATCCGATTGACGATGATCTTGCCCTTTGGATCCGGGAGGACGATGGGCTTATCGTTTGTGTCGGCTGCTCCCATGCGGGGTTGGTGAATACCCTGAACCATGTTCGACGTCTGAACAATGGTCTTAGGATCCGAGCCGTCATCGGTGGTTTTCACCTGCTCAACGCCAGCCGTGCACGTCTGGACCAGACCATAGCTGCATTGCGGTTTCTTGAACTGGAGATGGTTGCTCCTTGTCACTGCACTGGCGAATCCGCCGTTGCTCTGCTTCGGGATGCCTTTGGGGAACGGGTTTCGTCCGGAGCTGCAGGGATGATATATCAGTTCTGAGTCAAATCTCAATAGCCGGGGAAAAGTGACTCGACGCCGCTTCCGGCTATCCCGAAGGACATGTGGAGGCGATAAGCCTTGAAAAAGATATCGAACACCTCAAATGCAAGGTAGACAA
>CAVPHN010000016.1:0-30654 GCA_963704205.1 uncultured delta proteobacterium | reverse complement strand
CTTTTTTATTGACACAACTGCCTGAATCATGAATAAGAATTATTAATAAATAGATAATATATCTATCCTCATGGACTTTTTTCAAATCCATCATTCAGGAAAGGAAAACAGATGTCGAACGTCGTCAAAAAACAGGTCTGCAAATGTGAAAACTGCGGAAACGAAGCTGAAATGGAAATCACCTGCACCCTTCCGGATGAGCCGGCTGAGCCTTCTCCCAAAAAGGCTGAGCCCAAAACCCAGTCAGCTGAACCCAAAAAAATCAAGGGCACGGCCACATGCAAGCATTGCGGCAACGAAGCCGACATGTGGATTGACTATTGATGACTACGCAAAAAGTCATCCGATTTTGATTTTGGGACCATTCTCTTAACAATATAGGGCCAGGTGCATTATGGACGACTGCAAGATCATTCTGAATACCGGACTTCGAGGTGTAAAGATCGCACAGACCCGCATCAGCGATGTGGACGGAGACGCCGGAAGGCTGATTTACAGGGGGTATCTGATTCAGGAACTGGCATCCCGTGCAACGTTTGAGGAAGTCGCCTATCTGCTGCTGTTTGAAAAACTGCCATCTCAAACCGAGCTTCTGGATTTCAAGGGCCAACTTTCCCGCGAGCGCGAGGTGCCTGCGGACCTGATTGCCGCTTTGAAAACCCGTCCGGCCAAGGCAATGGCAATGGACGTTCTTCAGGCTGCGGTTTCCATGCTGGCCAACCATGATCCCGAGCTTCCGCAGGTCTGCGCAGGATGTCTCCGTCCGCACGGCCGTTCGCCTGATTGCCAAAACAGCCACCCTTGTCGCCGCCTGGCACCGGATTCGAAACGGTCTGGAACCTGTTCAGCCAGATCCCGGGCTGGATCATGCAGCCAATTTTTTGTATATGCTGAAAAAGGAAACCCCTGATCCGCAAATCGCCGGTTTTCTGGATGTCTGCCTGGTTCTCCATGCCGAACATTCGTTTAACGCCTCGACGTTTGCGGCCCGCGAAGTGGCCTCCACCCGTGCCCACATGTATGCGGCGGTTTCGGCGGCAATCGGGTCTTTGTCCGGAGAGCTTCATGGCGGCGCCAATGCCCGTGTCATGGACATGCTGCTGAAGATCGGCACACCGGATGCGGTGGAATCCTATGTCCAGACCGAGTTTGCGGCCGGCAGGAAAATCATGGGGCTGGGTCATGCGGTTTACAATGTGGATGACCCCCGCGCCTTTATTCTGGCCCCCATGTCCAAGACCCTGGGAGAGAAAATCGGCGATACCCGCTGGTACGATATTTCCAGGCTTCTGGAAACCCGGGCCAAGGCCGCTTTCAACCAGCGAAAAGGCATGGATATCGTCGTGAACGTGGACTTTTACAGTGCATCCCTGTATTATGCCATGGGAATACCAATGGATTTGTTTACGCCGGTTTTTGCCGTTTCCCGGGTTGCCGGGTGGGTCGCGCACGTGATTGAGGAACAGTACGCCGGCGCTTCGGCCAAACCCGTTCTCTACCGTCCGGAATCCGAATATGTCGGTGACTACTGCGGCCCGGAAACCTGTTCCTTTACGCCCATTGAAAAACGGTCATCATAAGGATAATGAATTTTGTTAAACGATCCCCAGCTCCGAATGACCCGCCAGCGCCAGGTCATTCTACAGGAACTTCGAAAAGTCAGGACTCATCCCAGCGCCGATGAAGTCTATGAGATGGTCCGGCGGCTTCTTCCGCGTATCAGCCTGGGAACGGTCTACCGGAATCTTGAGATACTTTCGGAATTGGGGGAAATCCAGAAAATCGAAATCTGCGGCAAGCTCAAACGGTTTGACGGGAACACCCGTGATCACTATCACCTCAGGTGTCTGAACTGCCATCGCATTGATGATGTTCCGGAGAAGATTCACTTTGATTTCAATTCATCGCTGAGTTCAGACACCGGATACGCCATCACCGGACATCGACTGGAATTTGTGGGTCTTTGCCCCGAATGCTCGGAACAGCAAGGCAGCCGCTTGTCACAGAAGATTCAATCCCATATGAAATTTCATTCCCGCCCGCTTTATGGATAAATCGGGCAACCGTACAGACCGATTTTTTACCGTGAAAACGAATTCAGAAGGCATTTCATTTCATCATCGAAAAGAATCTTCTCTTGCAGGATTAACGAGACTGTCGAGTTTTCTTGACAGAAACCGTCCGTCATAATATAAAAATCGCCAACTGCATTGTAATTCAGCAGGCGAACCGTAAATTGGAGATTGGTGAACCACATAACTTTTTTATCAACGGGAGGATACACATGGCAGATTATTTGATCAATATTTTCATGAACGCTGAAAATCAGCAGAAACTCGATGGTGCGGGACTTGCGGATCAGATCAAGGATGTCGACTGGGAAAAAGGCGATTCAGGTTCCAGTCAGCGAAAAAGAATATAAAAAACTTGTCAAAGGTTTTCCGGATTTGGTGTTTGATGCTTCCAATGCCTGTGTCCTTCCCGAAAAGGCCGAAACCACGCTTCTGGATATTATCTGCAACATGAAAACCATTGACGTCATGAAAGTGGCGATCATGAAAATCTACAGCCCCCTTGCAGGCAAGGCCCCCCGGTCTGCAATGCGGTAACGCTGATGGCGGGTTGCCCGCAACGCCCGCTGCCTCGGTTCATCTAAGGGAATAAGCCCGCGGCTTGTTCCCTTTTTTTATGAATGTCGAAGGCAATATGAAACTCATTGATTTAAGCCACCCGCTTTTTGACAGCATGCCGGTTTATCCCGGCACGGAATCGCCGGTTTTTGAGACTGTGGCCACTGTCAGCCACGAAGGGTATTCTGAAAAGCGGATTACCCTCTTCTCTCACACAGGCACCCACCTGGATGCGCCTTCCCATATCCTTTCGCAAGGTTTGTCTCTGGATCGGCTATCGGTGGATCATTTTGCCGGATCGGCATCGGTTCTGGATTTTTCTTCTGATTCACAGCGCTCAATTGAGATTGACGATCTGGCACCCTATCGTTATCTTATCCAAAGAAGCGATTTTGTCCTGATCCATACCGGCTGGAGCCGGCACTGGGGACATGCTAACTATAATACCGGATATCCGGCATTGTCTGAGAGCGCCGCAGACTGGATTTGCGGATTTGGCCTGAAAGGACTTGGGGTTGACGCTATTTCAGTAGATCCGCCACAAGCCCCGGGGCTTCCGGTTCATCGCCGGCTGCTGGAACAGCAGATGATCATTGTCGAGAACTTGAACCGGCTGCAGGACCTTCCGCAATCTGGTTTTATATTTTTTGCCTTGCCGCTTCGCATTCAGGATGGCGATGGATCACCGGTTCGGGCGGTTGCCATGATATAGCGTTTTTCGTGAGGCATGGATGGAATTGCTCTTACCTGTTTCATTGTGCTTACCGTGCAGGTTGTTTTGAAAGGAGGAAATATGGTCACTATATTATATCGAATTACGTCAGTGGGTTTAATGGTGGCTTTTTTATTGGCCGGATCGGGTATGGCCGCCGAAAAAAAAGACATGGGTGGATGGGAAAGAAACAGCAAATATGACAAGCTCTATGTGCCCAGCGATCGGGACAGCTTTAAGGGAATTGTCACCGGATTCAAGGAAATCATCCCTTTTCCGGGCATGTCTCCCGGCGTTGCGCTTCTGGTCAAGGACCCGGACGGCGATGTTGTCACGGTTCACCTGGGGCCCCGCTGGTTTATCGATCCTGCTGCCACCGGTATTCGAAAAGACGATAAGATCAAGGTCAAAGGCGTGTGGGTGGAACTCAACAATGAAGATATCGTGATGGCTTCCAAGATTTCAAAAGGGGATTTCTTTGAATACAAGGTTCGCCTGACAAAGGATGGCACGCCATTCTGGACCCTGAGCAAGGAAGACCTGGAACGGGAAAAAGGCGAAAGCCAGAAGCGGTAGGGAAAGGAAAATGGTATGACATCCACGGATCAGAGTCCTTCATCGAATTTTATTCGCAATATCATCATCGATGACCTTCGTGCCCATAAATATGACCGGCAGATCATGACCCGGTTTCCGCCGGAGCCCAACGGCTACCTGCACATCGGACATGCCAAATCCATCTGCCTGAATTTCGGACTGGCGGCCGAATTTGGCGGCGTCTGCAACCTGCGCTTTGATGACACCAATCCCAGCCGGGAAGAAATCGAATATGTGGAATCCATTCAGGAAGATGTCCGCTGGCTGGGCTTTGACTGGGAAAACCGCCTGTATTATGCATCGGATTATTTTGAAAAACTCTACGACTATGCGGTTCAACTCATCCAAAAAGGCAAGGCATACGTATGCAGCCTGAGTGCCGATGAAATTCGACAGTACCGCGGCACGCTGACGGAGCCCGGCAAAGACAGTCCCTACCGCAACCGCTCGGTTGAAGAGAATCTGGATCTGTTCACCCGGATGCGCAGCGGGGAATTTGCCGATGGCGCGCATGTGCTGCGCGCCAAAATCGACATGGCTTCCTCAAATATGGTGATGCGCGATCCTGCGATTTACCGGATCCGTCATGCCTCCCATCACCGTACCGGAGACAAGTGGTGCATTTATCCCATGTATGATTTCACCCACTGTCTTTCGGATTCCATTGAAGGGATCACCCATTCGATCTGCACCCTTGAATTCGAAAACAACCGGGCTCTGTACGACTGGGTGCTGGATACATTGGGTGTTGCCTGCCATCCGCAGCAGATCGAATTTGCGCGGCTGAATTTAACCTACACCGTCCTTAGCAAACGCAAAATGATCGAACTGGTTGAAAATGGGTATGTAAACGGATGGAACGACCCGAGAATGCCGTCGATTTCCGGAATTCGCCGAAGAGGCTATCCGCCGGAGGCGATCCGGAATTTTTGCGAACGCATCGGGATCGCCAAAAGAGACAGCACCGTGGATGTGGCCCTGCTGGAACACTGCGTCCGCGAAAATCTCAATGAACATGCCCCGCGGGTCATGGCGGTTCTTAAGCCCCTTCGCGTCGTCATCGACAATTATCCCGAAAATCAGGTGGAGTGGCTGGATGCGCCTTATCATCCGGACAATCCGCAGATGGGTTCCCGGAACCTGCCGTTTTCAAGGGTGCTGTACATCGAAGCCGATGATTTCATGGAAGATCCGCCCAAGAAATTCTACCGCCTTGCCCCCGGACGCGAAGTCAGGCTTCGTTACGCATTTTACATCAAGTGCGAGCGGGTGGTCAAAGACGAGCAAACCGGGGAAATCCGGGAACTGCACTGCACATATGACCCGGAAACCCGTGGCGGCGGCGCCCCGGATGGCAGAAAAGTCAAGGCTACCCTGCACTGGGTTTCCGCGGACCATGCCATTGGCGCTGAAGTGCGCCTGTACGACCATCTGTTTACCCGGCCCGATCCGGACGGCGCAAAGGACGGAACCGATTTCAAGTCATTTATCAATCCCGATTCCCTGAAAAAACTAACGGACTGCAGGCTCGAACCGGGGCTTGCCAATGCCGCGCCAGGCAGCCGGTATCAGTTCGAACGCCTTGGCTATTTTTGCGTGGATACGGTGGATTCATGCGAAACAGCCCTGGTTTTTAATCGAACCGTCACCTTAAAAGATGATTGGGCAAAGATTCAGAAAAATCAACCCTGATCAGGAGATATGGCCATGACGGAACCAATCACCATTTTCGGAAAAAACACCTGACCCCACACCATTGCTGCTCGTGAAGCATACGCAAAAAATGGAAAGACGGTGATCTATGTAGATGTGCTGTCGGATGCAGACGATATGAACACCATGCTGAAATACGCCGAAGGAAACCGCCATGTGCCGGTCATCGTGGATCAAGGCAATGTCGTAATCGGATTTAACGGAAAATCCTGAAGGATCTGACACTGTTCGGCTGGACGCCGAACTCAAAACGTGTACATTCTAATGCTGGATGAAAGACAACCCTCAATGGAAAAACAATTTCTGATTGACGATATAAAGTTAGGGGAATCCTGGCGCCTGTTCAAAATCATGGGAGAGTTTGTTGACGGGGTTGAGGCCCTTCATGATATCGGACCTGCCATCAGTTTTTTTGGATCTGCAAGGGTCAAACCGGATGAACCGACATATCAAAAGGCCGAACACCTGGCCAGACTCTTTGCAAAACATCATTTTTCGGTCATTACCGGCGGCGGCGGCGGCATCATGGAAGCCGCCAACAAAGGGGCTTCCGAAGCCGGCGGCGTATCCGTCGGGCTCAACATTCTGCTGCCCCATGAACAAAAGCCCAACGCCTATGCCAACATTACCCAGGAATTCAAATATTTTTTTATCCGCAAGGTAATGTTTGTCAAATACGCCATGGCCTATGTTATTTTTCCCGGGGGGTTTGGCACCCTGGACGAGCTTTTCGAAGCCGTCACCCTGATCCAGACGCACCGCATCAAGCCCTTTCCCGTGATCCTGGTCGGAACGGCTTACTGGAAAGGACTGATCGAATGGATCAAAGCCCATCTGATGCAAGAACGAATGATTTCACCGGACGATATCGACATCATTCAGGTGATGGATGATCCGGAAGCCATTGTGAAAGCCGTTCAAAAGCTGGTAATATTATAGCGCCTTCAGCCTTCGATACGCGACAGCGTTTCGAACCAGCGCCCTGGCCCACTCGGGGGTTCCGGATGCATGGATATGGGTGTAGGTGGCCAGAATGTTTTTATAGCAGACGCCATCCCGGTGATTTAAAAAGCCGGTTCCCCTTTTCATGGAAAACACGAGGCGGCAATCCGCTGTCTCCTCAAACGACGCCACCCAGGAATAATGGAATTCATGCCCCCGGATTTCCATGCCCTCGGGATAAAACGGATTATTTCCGTCAACCGTCACGATCGTATAACCATGGCCTTTTGGTTTTTGGCTCAAACCGAAAACAACCGGCAATACGCCGATCATGGGATAGGCGGTATCCTCCAGAACAATTTCTTTTCCCAGATACATCAGTCCGCCGCATTCGGCATAGATGGGAAGACCTGCTTCGGCCAGATTCTTGAGCTCCGATCTGAAGCAGGTGTTTTCGGCCAGAATGCGTGCATGGGTTTCCGGAAACCCGCCGCCGATATACAGGGCATCCAGGTCCGGAAGATGTTCTTGCGTCAGCGGGCTCAGAAAGACAATCTCAGCCCCTTCCAGGGTCAGTGCCTCGATGTTTTCCGGATAATAAAACTGGAAAGCCGAATCCCGGATGATTCCGATTCGCGGCTTTTCCAGGCTCACCGGTTCCGGTCTTTCAAAAGACGGATGGACCGGCGCCTTTATGGGAAGCGCCTGATGGGTGATCGCCTCGAGTCTGTCCAGATCCAGACATTCTTTCACAACACGGGATATGGCATTCACGGACCCGGCCGCCCAGTCATGCTCCGGCGTCGGCACCAGCCCCATGTGGCGTTCCGGAAACTGGCTGTCCATGGCCGGGATCGCACCGATAACCGGTATTCCGCAATGATGCTCGATGCTGCTTCTTAATATCCGCTCATGACGGCTGCCGGCAACCCGGTTCAAGACAACGCCTTGGATGGAGACATCCGCGTCAAAGTGAAGGCATCCCAGTAAAACCGCCGCCATGGTACGGGTGGATTTGGTACAGTCCAGGCAGAGAATCACCGGCAGCCCCAGCAGCTTTGCGAGCTCTGCCGTGCTGGTGGACCCCTTTAAGTCGATTCCGTCATAGAGGCCGCGGTTGCCCTCCACAACGGAAATGCCGGACGGCGTTGCATGACGGATAAAGGATTTGAGAAGCTGGGTCTGATTGAGAAGAAAGGAGTCCAGATTATAACAGGGCTGGCCGGCCGCAAGGGCAAGCCAGCCTGCATCAATGTAATCCGGACCTTTTTTGAAGGGTATTACGGTTTTGCCTTGCTGTATCCATGCGCCGATAACACCGATAGACAGGATAGTTTTACCCGATCCGCCCCTTAAGGCGGAGATGATCATTCCTGGAGAGTTCACTGACAAATCGTTTTCAGTAAAGAGCGGAATTTATGCTTCGTCTTCAGCAGCAGCCTGTTTTCCAGTACCTTTGAGACCGATCATCGTGGTGCTGCCGCTTGACCAGTATTCCAGCGTTCCATCTCTTACCATTTCATTGACCAGGTTTTTGACATCCCTGGGTTTTTCCTCGGGAATCACTTCGTAGAAATCCTTCAGATAAAATTTGGATTTTGACTTTGCTTTTTTCGTCAAATATTCCACAATGGCCTTTTTCCCAGCTTCTTTATCCATTTCTTCGCCTCGTTTTTTAACTATTGAAGTACTATCCGAGGGAACGCGCCCCTCGGATAGCAATGCTTAATTAAAACTTGAACTGTGTTGTATGACGCCAGGTGTAATAAGCCGGATCACGGAAGTCATCAATGAGATGATGCGTAAACGGCAGTTCGCATTTTTCAAAGAATCTTTCCCATCCAATCCGTTCCGCCCATTCACCGAGACGTTCATATTTCTTGGCGTTGGATGCATACACATCAACGATCCTTTTGATGGTATCGGTTGTGGTCGGCCATCTTGGGGTTTCGTTGGGAATAAAGGCCACAACGACTTTTGAAAATGCCGGGCGGCTGATGCGGTTGGAGACTTTTCCACCCACCATCAGAACGATACCGTCGCCCTCATCATCCGCCAGCGGCATGGCCGGGCACATGGTGTAACAGTTGCCGCAGTACATGCACCGCTCGTTTTTTACGGCGACACTGTTGACGGTCTTGCCATCGGGCAGCTCGACTTTTGACGGACGAATGGCGGCGGTCGGACAGGCAGCGATTGCCAGCGGAATTTCGCACATTTTGTCCAGGTACTCGTGGTCCAGCATGGGCGGTTTGCGGTGAAAGCCCAGAATGGCGATATCCGAGCAGTGAACCGCGCCGCACATGTTCAGGCAGCAGGCCAGAGAAACCCGCAGGTGAGCCGGCATTCTCATGGATTTGAAGTCGTCAAACAGAACGTCCATCGTTGCCTTGACCGGGCCGGAAGCATCGGTTGCAGGCGTATGGCAGTGAATCCATCCCTGGGTATGAACGATGTTGGTAATGCCGGCACCGGTTCCGCCGACCGGAAACTTGAAGGATCCGCCGGCGAATTTACGGCTTTCCAGATCCGCTTTCAGGGCGGCCACCTTGTTCTTGTTATCCACCATGAACTCGATGTTGTTACGGGTGGTAAACCGGACGTAGCCGTCGCAGTGTTTGTCTGCGATTTCGCAGATTTCGCGAATGTGGGTACAGCTCATAAGGCGTGCGCCACCGGCCCGGACCGTATAGACTTCATCGCCGGTCTCGGAAACATGAACCAGAACGCCGGGCTCAAGAATTTCATGATACAGCCATTTGCCCTTGTTGGCCTTGATGACCGGCGGGTAGAACTCTTCAAAATGCCGTGGACCAATATCCGTTATTCTATTTTCCATCGGCTTGTCAGGATTGTAACCTGATGAAATAAATGCCATTGTTGTTACCCCCTATCTCTGATGGTGTTTTCTGAATTCGGTGATTTCCCGCTCAAAGCCGCCCTCGACCTCGTCTTCTCTCCAGAAAATATACGGATTGTGACGCGGTTCCTGGACATGCTGCGGCATGGCTTCGATATTGGTGACTTCAAGCAGTTTCTGGAAGCCCTGACGTTTGATCAACTCGCCCAAACGCTCACGGTTCTTTCCTTCTTCCATCCACCAATCCCAGACGCTTTCAATGACTTCTTTGATTTCATCATAGGGTTCTTCAACCTTGATGAAGGGGACCAGCAGAGAGCCCATCTGAGCGCCATCCAGAATCGGGGCCTTGGCGCCGACCAGAATAGAAAGACCCGTTTCCTGTCCGATGCGAAGGGCTCTTGGCATGACGTTGATGCAGTGCATGCAGCGCGTGCATTCCCGGTTGTCGATAACCAGCTTTCCGCCGTCCATCCACATGCATTTGGTCGGGCAAAGGTCATTTACTTCTTTGTCAATGTCGAATTTTCCCCAGTCGCGGCCGGAATGTGCGCCTGCATTGGGTTTAAGCTCGCCGCCGATATAGGCCTGAACCGCTTTCTGGTCGATGCGGATATCATCTTTCCAGGTTCCGATAAAGGACATGTCCGAACGGGCAATGGAAGCCACGCAGCAGTTGGGGCAGCCGTCAAATTTGAATTTAAATTTATACGGAAAGGCGGGACGATGCAACTCGTCCTGATAATCCAGGGTCATGGCATGGCAAAGGGCCTGGGTATCATAACAGGCATATTCGCAGCGGGAGGAACCGATGCAGTCCGACGGGGTCCGCAGGTTGGAGCCGGAGCCGCCAAGATCCTGATTCAGATTATGGGTCAGTTCCCAAAAAATTTCTTCAAGCTGCGGGGTTGTGGTGCCGATAAAAATGATATCGCCGGTGGATCCGTGCATATTGGTCAGACCGCTGCCGCGACGTTCCCACAGGTCACAGATGTCTTTCAGATAACTGCTGGTATAGTATTTGCCGGCCGGCTGGCTGACGCGAACCGTGTGAAAATGGGCAACACCGGGGAATTGCTGCGGCTGATCGCAGTATCTTCCGATAACGCCGCCACCGTAACCGAAAACGCCGACGATACCGCCGTGTTTCCAGTGAGTTCTTTTCTGCGCATACGTCAGTTCCATCAAGCCCAAAACATCATCGCAAACATCTACAGGAATCTGATAGTCAATTCCTCTTGCATTTTTGGCTCTTGTTTCAGCTTCCTGCTTTATGTCGGACACCCAACTCGGCCATGGGCCGGATTCAAGCTGGTCCAACAATGGGGTTGCATGTTTTGCCATCGTTTACCTCCAGTATGATTAATATTAAAAAAACCTTTACCGATACTAAAAACACATTTACCCGAATCAGGTGATGCCCGATTCAAGCGATGAAGGTCACCTCCTTTCAAAATGCATGTTGATTGGCAGATATTGAAAAGGTATGTCACCCTGAAAATTTTTCATCAAGGAAAAGATATAAAATCAATCCTGATATTTGTCAATGAAAAAGGTAACGAATAGCTCAATAGCGGCTTTCATGCTGAAAAAGCCGTAAGCGAAGCGAGCACTTCAGCCGCATGAGCAGTCAAATCGCTCTCGCACCACCGGAAGTTCCGGCGCAAGCGGGTGGTAAGAATCCGCAACCGCTTCGCAGATTTCTGTCAACTCCAAAAGAGAAACAGAGGCAAAAAATTCCTTGAACCGCACATCCCAACGCGGGACTTTTGCTGAAAGCCCGTCCATAAAGCCCCGAACCGTTCCTTCAACCGCCGCCGATCCTGCCCATGTCACCTCTCCGACCCCGTCCAGCCTGTCAAGACGGGTGCGAATGGATAAATTGACCAGGAAAAATAGCATGGCTTCCAGCAGCGTGGCTTCATCTTTATCCGGATTTTCAAGCAGGGCCCCATACTGGCGCACGGTGATAAGCTTTATTCGCAGCAAATCGTTTGAACAGCTGACGATGAAATCCCCTGCGGCATGATGCCAGGGAAAGACCTGTTCAAAGGATTCCGGGTTATAACAGCTGGTTAAAATCAAGGCGATTTGCCGGTATAACTCCAGAGTCTCCTCAGATGTCAGAAACCCGGGTGCTTCACGGTCATCCCATACCCGTATTTTATACTGTTGATCCTGTTGGGTCCACGGAAACGTGGAACTCATGGAAATCATCAAACCACTGTCCAAGAAACAGCTTCACCTCCCACCCTTTCGGCAGGATCACCTCTCCGTAACCGTAAACCCTCGGAAGAAATGCGCCGGACGGGGTCAGGCTCAAACGGTTTAACAAGTCGAATTCCCGCTCGATGCAGCTTTTTCCGGAAAATGACAGCGCAGCATTTACAACGAAAGTAAACACCCGTCCCATCACCATCACTTGGACCCGTGAAGGATGATAAAACTGGCCGTGTTTTACCAGAAAAATGTCAATCGCTTCGATGTCTCGATGCCTGCAAGGCTGTTGAATGACCTCAAGAATTGCGGATGTGACGACCTTGAATTCCCGGTTTTCAAGAAACTGACGAACCGCCTTGAAATAGTCTCCATAGGTCAGCTCCAGTCCGGCGGGATCGTCTTCCTTCGGTTTTCTGTGGATTTCGGGACATCGGGAATGCAGAACGCCAGAGACTGCCGTCTTCTTCAACGACTTCAGAAGTGGAAGAAAGAAAATATCTGAAAGTCACGGGCGAAGAAACAACCGGCATCAGTTCAAAAGACGACGATCTTCCCCTCTGAATGCATCAGGACACTTTCCGGCGAAGCAGGTCGATTTCGCTTCGGATCTCTGAAGCCACTTCGTATCCGAGCGCAAGGGCTTTGTCGCAATGCGTAATGGCCAGGCTCATGAGTCCCCGCTTTCCAGGTAGGCAATGGTCAGATTGTTATGGACAACGGCAAAATCAGGTTCCAGCGCCAGTGCCTTTAAATTGGTTTCAATGCATTTTTCGATCATTCCCTTCATCAGATAGGCATTGGCAAGCGTTGCAAACGCCTGAAGATAACGGAAATTAAAATGCGTCGCCCTTTCCAGGGCGGTTATAGCCGCATCGATATTTCCCCGCTGCAGTTCCACAAAACCGATATTGCCATATCCTTCGGAAAAACCGGGCCTTGCTTTTACGGCTTGCTGGTTATATGCCAGACACCCGTCCAGATCTCCCCGGTTCAGATAGATGCCGCCAAGTTGAACATAGGCTTCGGCAAGGCCCGGGCTGCATTCAATGGCGCATCTCAGTTCCTCTTCCGCCTCATCGAATTTCCGCTGCCCAAGCAGCCCCACCGCCAGATTATAATGAGAGGTGCCGCATTCGGGATTCCGGGCGATGGCCGATTGCTGAATGGCAATATATTCTTCGGCATTTTTTGCTTTTTCCATACGATATTATCCTTTATTATATTTTTTTACTGCAAATATTCGGTCAGTTTGAATGTTACAGGGTACTATTTTCTGAAAAAATGTCAACCTCAGGCTTCATTCGATTTACGCAGAAACCCTGCTCGAAAAAAATACCTTGGCCAGCGATATCGCAGCAGACACCACCCCGAAAACCGAGATTCGGCAGCGGATTGCAGCTACTGAAGTTTTTGACGAGAAGATCATCGTGGAATAGAAAGAAAGGTCGCTAAATGAAGTTTGCCGGCTTCTTAAAAAGCCCGTCCGCACTGAGTTTCATCCTTCTTGATTCGGGGGCTCACAGGCTCATTGACTACTTGAATGCAAACACAAAAAGGGAACAGCGTGAAAGCTGTTCCCTTTTTGTGTTGAAATCCGTAATCCGATGAACGAGCCGTTTAACGTTTCGAGAACTGATAGCGGGCGCGGGCGCCGCGCTGCCCGTATTTTTTTCGTTCCTTGACCCTGGAGTCCCGGGTGACAAAACCTGCTTTTTTCAACGCCGGCCTGAGATCCGGATCCACCAGCATCAAAGCGCGTGTAATGCCGTGCCGAATGGCCCCGGCCTGGCCGTTAATGCCGCCGCCGAGAACGCGGATCATGACATCGTAAGATTCCAGATTGTTGGTCAGAATCAGCGGCTGCACCACCATGGCCTTGGCCGCTGCCACGGAAAAATAATCATCAACCGGTTTTTCGTTCACCATGATGATCCCTTTTCCGGGTCTTAACCATGTCCTGGCTATGGCGCTTTTACGCCTTCCAGTCGCATAGTAAACGTTTTCTTTATCCATATTATTCCCCGGTTTTTAAGATGATATTTATTTTAATATTGACAGGTCAATCGGCTGCTGGGCTTCATGCGGATGCTTGTCTCCGGCATAAATCTTCAATTTGCTCAGCATTTTTCCACCGAGGCTATTCTTGGGCAGCATGCCTTTTACGGCGAAACGGATAATGTCCTCAGGCTTCTTCAGCAGCAATTTTTCAGCCGTGATTTCCTTTAAGCCGCCGGTGTATCCGCTATGACGGTAATAGGTCTTTTGCGCCCATTTTCTGCCTGTGAGGACGATTTTATCCGCATTGATAACCACAATCCAGTCTCCCATGTCTGCATGGGGCGTAAACAAGGGGTTGCATTTTCCCCTGAGACGGGCGGCAATGGATGATGCCAGCCTTCCCAGCACGGCTTCTTTGGCGTCAACCACAAACCATTTGCCCGGGTTATCCGATTCTTTTGCACTGTAAGTATATTTTTTCACGAGTCTCTCCTGATATGATAATCTAAACTCGATATATTTATTGTATTGAGCCGTTTCTGTCAATATAAATATTGATCGATTTAAAAAAAATCCAAAATCCGCTGTCATCCGTTTTCAGTGCGATTGGCAAAAAACCTTAGGCCCATCTTACGGGGCACAATAATCTGCTGAAATATGGCCCTGGGAACCAGCGCCGGAACCACGTTGATCATGGATGCCAACAGCGCGGCCCCGTATGGCAGCGATTGAATGAGCAACACGCCGACCCAGAGAAGGGTTTCGATGTTGTCGGTTCCATGCCTGCCGATGATGGCTGCAGATGACAGACAGTAGGTCATAAATATCAGCATTTCTTCCCATGCCATCAGTACGCCTTTGATAACGGCACGCTGGTTTTCACATTTCGGCGTGCGCAAAAAAGGCTTGTCCGAAGAGATCAGACCCGAAAGCATGGCCTTTCCAATCGTGTGGCTCAGCGCCATTCCGGCGATTGCCGCGCCGATCCGCTGTTTCAGCGTGCAGCCGACCCGAGCCTTATACAGCCAGAAGAAATGAAGCAGCCGGAAGACAAAAACGCCAAGGGCCGGAAGCAGCAGGATATACAACGGCTGTCCAAAATACCTGGGAAGGGCGATGACGCCCGCAACCCAGAGCAGGGTGGCCCAGGTGATAATGACATTCAACGCATCCCCGAACCAGGGAAACCAGCCTGTTGCAAAATGAAATTTCTGCCCGGCGGTCAGGCCGGATTGTGCATTCCAGGGCAAAAATGTTCTCCAGTGGCGCCTGATAATCTGGACTGCGCCATAAGCCCATCGGAACCGTTGTCTTTTGTAACCGGCAAAAGAGTCTGGAGTCAGTCCATGGCCAAAGCTTTCGCTGACATAAACGGATTCAAACCCGGCATTCATGAGCCTCAGGCCCAGCTCCGAATCCTCACAGATACACCACTCTGCCCAGTGGCCGACATCCAAAAGCGCCTGCTTGCGAATCAGGGTCATGGTCCCGTGCTGAATAATGGCGTCGCGCTCATTCCGGTGGATCATGCCGATCTGGAAAAATCCATGATATTCAAAGTTTAACATTTCCTTAAAGAGATTTCCCTGCCATTCCCGGTGATCCTGAGGGGCCTGAACAAAGCCCACTTTCGGCTTGTCAAAATAGGGAATCAGCGATTTGAGCCAGTCCGGACGGACAATGTAATCGCTGTCGACAATACCGACAATCGCCGCATCCGGAGCCGTCACGCTCAACCCGAAGTTCAAGGCCCCGGCCTTGAACCCCGGCCATTTCCCCAGATGGAAAAAACGGAATTTAGCACCAAGTTTTTCGCAATAATCCCGGACCGGTTCCCACAATTCGGCATCCAGCGTATTGTTGTCCAGCACCAGAACTTCATAATTCGGATAATCGAGCTGATTCAGGCTGTCCAGGGTTTTTGCAACCATGTCCGGGGGTTCATTGCATATGGCCAGGTGCAATGAGACCTTGGGAAAGTCCCTGCCATTTTCGGGAACCAGCGGACGAAACAGGCGTTTCAGTCCCGCGGGCCAGAGCATTTCCGCCATCTCAAACCCATTGATCAGGACCACCACCAGGAGTCCTGCCTGAAGCGGAAGCAATAGCCCCCAGATCAGGGTTTCGGTCGGCAGCAGTTCGTGAATCCACGGCGTGGAAACAATCCACACCACGGCAGATATGCAAAGCTGAATGACCATGGCAAAGAAGAGCTGCCCGTTAAACGGCTGATCCTGTTTTTTGCGCAGATACATGGACAAGGGAATGATCGCCAGCAAAAAGGAAAACACAAGCGGCAGGGGAAGCGGCGAAACCTCTTTCACGGGACCTTCAAGAGCGATTTTAAGGTTCCGGTCCTTGTCAAACATGCCCCAGTGAGCTCCCATGACCCCTTCCAGATCCACTTTCCAGGGCTGGTCAAAGGCTTCCATGATAAAATAATCAATTTTGAGTTCCGCAGCCACATTGAAAAACGCGCGCAGAAAAAGGGCTTCATTGACCGTGCTGGGCTTTGCCGGACCGCGACGCTCCCCGTGACTGGGCCAGCCCACTTCAGCCAGCAGAACATGTTTGTCCGGATAGGCCCGCTGAACCTGGCGATAGCGGTCCACTACCCATTCCAGGGAATGCTCCAGGGGAATTTTTTCCCAGTAGGGGAGGATGTGAATGGCAATATAGTCCACATTTCGGGCCAGTTCCGGGTTGTTGATCCACACATCCCAGGGTTCGGCCGTACTGACCGGACAGGGAACCTGTTCGCGCACTCTGCGGATGTATTCAATCAGTTCCTTAACCTTTAAGTCCCCTCGAAGAACAGATTCATTACCGACGATGACCCGCGGAACCGTAGACGTATAGGTTCGGGCGTTTCGAATCAGGTTTCGAATTTCCCTTTCATTTTTTTCCTTGTCCTGATCCAGCCAGGCGCCGGCCGTTACACTCAGGCCGTAACGAACCGCCATTCCCGGAATATTCTCAAACCCGTCCATCGAAGAATAACTGCGGACGCTTCGCGTTACCCCTCTGATCATTTTCAGATCCCCATCAATCTGATCCGGAAATGGATAAATTTTTTCCATGGGATTCTGCCCCTTGTGATAAGGGCTGAAAGAGACGCCCTCAATCTTGTCGGTCCAGGAAGGAACCTGGGGTGCAGGGCGGTTAAAGGCCAGCCATATGGCCATGTTGGCCAGAATAACCAGACACAATATTTTTGTCTTATGCATAGATTTCACCATTTTTTATGACAGCCGGGTTCTGCAACAGTGAAGGGGTAAAAACCATTGAACTACCATTTTTATGTTGAATTTCCCCCTGCCAAGGTGCCATTTCATAAACATGATATATTATTCCAACCAATCAACAGAGTCAAGAATTCTGTAAGGGGTCAATGATAAAAATCACAAGAATCTGGCAATTGACCCGGTTGATGGATTCAGCTATGATAACCACAGTTACCCTAATAAGCAACATCCCAAACTTATATTATAACATAAAGATATCATTATGAAATATTATCGATTCACGCTTTTTGTTCTGCTGATCATGCTGCTGGCCTCCTGCGCATCCAAAAAAGTGATTAAAACAGACAGACCTCCAAAATTCGATAAATCGCCGCCAGTTGCCACCGTCAGTCCGGGTGATGAACTCTTTTCTTCAGCCGAGAAACTGTATCTTGAAAAAGCCTATCCAGAGGCGCTGAGCGCCTTTCAGAAGTATTTATCGGCATTTCCAAACGGCTCATGGACTGCGGAAGCACTTCTGCGGTTCGGGGATATTTACATGGCAACAGGAAAACCGTCCCAGGCCCTTCCCTATTATCAGCGCCTGGCCACCCATTATCCCAAAAGCGCTCCGGCACAACAGGCCGAACTCGGCGTACTGACGGCACTTTTTGCCATCGGAGATTACCAGAAGGTCATTGAGTTGGGGCAGGTTTATGTTAAAAAAAACAGGTCCGCCGATGCTGCGGCCCAGGCATTTGAAATTCTGGCCGATGCCTATTCCCGCGTTGAACTTCCCGCAGAAGCTGCAAATGCCTATTCCCGCGTTCTGGAAAAATCATCTGAACCGGATTCGGCCCGAATCATTCTAAAGCTCAAAGAAGTTGTATCGCAGATGGCGATTTCCGATGTGTATAACCTGTTAAACCGCCTGGAGTCTTCTCAGGTAAAAGCCGAAATTCTGTTACAGGCAGGCCGGAAATATCTGGAATTGGGAAATTCGGAAGATGCCTACAGCGTCCTGACCGTATTAACCGAACAGTTTCCGGAACAGGAGGCAGCGGCTCCGGCTTTGCGAATGCTTCAGGACCTGAAAACGCATTCGGCTTATCAGCGTCATACCATTGGATGCCTGCTGCCGCTTACCGGAACTTATGAAGTCTACGGGAAAAAAGCGCTGAAAGGAGTTGAGCTGGCCCAGAATCAGTTTGCCTTGCTCAACCCCGACCGGCCGCTGACCATCCTCATTCAAGACACGGAATCAGACCCCCAGAAAACCATTGCGGCAGTAAAGGAACTGGCTGAATCCGGCGTCGCCGCCATCATCGGCCCCGTGGCCACTGCCGATATCGCAGCGGCAGAGGCGCAAAAATATGGCATTCCGATTATCACCCTGACCCAGAAAGATCAAATCACCAGAATCGGGACCTCGGTTTTCCGCCACTTCATGACGCCTGGAGCGCAGACAGATGCCCTGGTATCCTTTACCCTACAGAAACTCGGTCTGAGCCGTTTTGCGATTCTATATCCCGATGAGCCTTATGGCGCTAATTTCATGAAGCTTTTCAAGGATCAGGTAGAATCTGCAGGTGGCCGTGTTGTTGCAATACAAGCGTATGATCCCATGCAGACCGATTTCAGGGAAACCCTGCAAAAGCTTTCAAGCCGATATTCCCCTGTTCTCGACCAATCAAAATCGTCTGGAGCCGGCAAACGCATGGAGCCGACGCCTGCGGCTCCGGACGCAACCCATTCGTCTTTCGGAGAATTTGAAGCCCTTTTTATACCGGACTCACCTCAAAAAATAGCCGTTATCGTCCCCCAGCTGGCATATGGTAATCTTCGTCCGGCTTATCTGATCGGCACCAGTCTGTGGCATTCTCCCAAATTGATACAGACCGGCGGGTCATCGCTTCAGGGCAGCATTCTGCCGGATGGTTTTTTTGCTGAAAGCAAATCGGAAACCATTCAACAGTTTGTCCGAGAATTTCGAAATGTTTACAAGGAAACCCCCGGTTATATCGAAGCGATTTCTTATGATACGGCCATGATGATGTTTCAAATTGTCAGCAACCCGAACATTCATTTTCGCAGCTCGATTAATAAAGAACTTCTCAGGCCCGATGGCTATTCAGGTGTTACGGGGCATTATCGCTTCGACAAGGACCGGGAAGCTCAGAAAAAACTCTTTCTGCTCCAGATCAAAGGCGAAGACTTTGTTGAAATCACCGCACCCTGAAAAAATGGGAGCGCCTTTTATGAACCCAGCCTGTTTGGGCTATCTGGGATTGACATCCGGGCTGTTTTTGTTTGCATTGCCCTATGCCCTGTTATATACGAAACTGACCGAACGATACCGGGGCAGCATTTCACAGCGCATCGGCTTTTATCCTCCCCTGAATCTGCCCGACACCCGTTCTCCGCGAATATGGCTTCACGCTGTCTCAATGGGAGAGGTGAATGCAGCCGTCCCCATCATCGAGGCACTTCAGGTGCTGGCGCCCCACTGCACCCTTATCCTTTCCACCACAACGGAACATGGGCAGGAACTTGCAAAAACCCGGCTATCCTCAGATGTTGTCTGTATTTACGCCCCCATTGATTTTATTCTTTCCGTGACAAATGCCCTGAGACAAATCAAACCCGACCTGCTGGTCTGTCTTGAAACGGAACTGTGGCCGAACTGGTTGATGGTCGCTCACCACATGGGAATAAAAACAGCCATCGTTAACGGCCGGATTTCAGGAAGGGCCATCAAACGCTATCGGATGATTCGGCCGCTGATGAAAGAAGTGCTTGGCAGCATGAACGTCTTCAGCATGATTCAGGAGATTGACGCGCAAAGGATTCTTGAAATCGGAGCAGCGCCTGAGAAAATCCGGGTCAATGGCAATGCAAAATACGATTTATTGCTGCGCCAGTCCGACAGCCGGCGACCGGAGCAAATACGACATTGGCAGCGAATCTTCGGTGTCAAGGTAAATGAGCCTGTTTTTCTGGCGGGGAGCACGCGGCATTCTGAAGAAGAAATCATTCTGGATGCTTATCAAAAAGTGATTCAAAAAGCCCCGAATACCCTTCTGATTCTGGCGCCCCGGCACCTTGAACGGATCCGGCATATCGAAAAAATCATCAAAGCCAGGGGACTGGGCTGTCAATTGCGGACCAGTCTTGAAAAAACCGGCGGAAACAGAACGGCGCCGGTCATCCTCCTGGATACCATGGGAGAGCTTCAAGCCACTTACAGCATTGCAACGGTTGTCTTTTGCGGCGGCAGCCTGGCGCCGCTGGGCGGACAAAACATTCTTGAGCCGGCGGTATGGGCAAAACCCGTGCTCTACGGCCCGCATATGGAGGACTTTCTGGACGCCAGAAGCCTGCTGGAAAGCACCGGCGGCGGCATTGAAGTCAAGGATGGGAATGAGCTTGCCGAAAAAGTCCTGTTTTTTATCACCCGACCGGACCAGGCCCAAAAAACAGGAAGTTCGGCGCGAAAAGCCGTTGAAATGAACCAGGGTGCAGCCCAAAAACATGCTGAAGTTATCTGCAGCCTGTTACACTTCTAGTTGGTCAGCTTTCCCTGCCCCGTTGACTCCAGCACACTTCGCCATAATTTCCCGTTCGTATCCACTTGTTTTCGTTTTCCGACCGATGCACTCATGGGAATATGAACGAAATGATTGTTCCAGTGACCGATCAGCAGCCGGGTTTTACCCGCCATTCCCGCATGCACGGCATCCCGCCCCAGCACGCTGCAGAATGCATGGTCATTGGCATTGGCCGGAAGACTGCGGATAATATAACTTGGATCAATGTACTTCAGCGAAATATCCACATTCCTTGCCTTAAAATACGCCTGGATGCTACCCTTCAAAAACAAGCCGATATCATTCAATTTGATATTACCGGATATATCCATGTCCGGATTTATGTCCGTGAAATATTTCTGCCCGGCGCCTTCCGCCACAACGATAACCGCATGTTTCCGGTCATTCAGGCGTTTTTCCACGGCCGCAAGAAGCCCTCTGGGCCCTTCAAGATCAAAATCCACTTCCGGTATCAAAACAAAATTGACATCCTGCTGGGCCAGCACGACGGTTGAGGCAATGAACCCGGAATACCGGCCCATCAATTTGATCAGTCCGATGCCGTTTGGATATCCTTCAGCCTCGCTGTGAGCCGCTTTTATGGCCAGGGTGGCGATATCCACGGCCGTGTCAAAACCAAAAGAACGCGACACCAGATAGATATCATTGTCAATGGTTTTGGGAATGCCTACGACGCTGATCTTCAGTCCCCGCTCGGTAATGCAATCGGCGATTTTTGTCGCTGCCTTCAGCGTACCGTCCCCGCCAATCATGAACAACACCCCGATATTCATGCGTTCAAGGCAGTCTACAATATCGTCTATGGGCTGAGGGCCACGGGAAGAACCCAGAATCGAGCCGCCGCGCTCCAGAATATCGGAAACATCCGGCGGGGTCAGCGGAAAAATATCATGACCATATTTCGGAATAAACCCCTGAAGCCCGTACCGGATGCCATAAACATTGCTAACGCCATACGCATAGAACAGTCCCAGAACAATGGATCGGATGATGTCATTGAGCCCCGGACACAGACCGCCGCAGGTCACCAGCGCACAGCGGACCTTGCTGGGATCAAAAAAGATTTTTTCCCTGGGACCCGCCATTTCAAAGGCCGGGACCTCTTTGCCCTCCTGAATCAGCGCTTTGATGCGATCAAGACTTACATCGATCGTCACCTTGTCGTCGTCCGAAATAAAAACGCTTGTCTCTTCCCGGTTTTTTATGGGAGAAGTGATTTTACTCCCACCCAGAACAGGTATGGCTGTATCTAAGCAATCGATATTCATATTTCCCCCGAAAGTTCATGGCGCCTGGCAGCAAAAAGCGGTTCGAAAACCCGCGAACCGAAATGACAGCCCCCGGCCATAGTGCCCTTAACCTGCCGTTAATGGCCGTTGAATTTAAAATCTCCCTTGCCCAGAATATCATGAAGGTGCAGAATGCCTTGTATCTTTTGTAGACTGTTCACAACAGGCAACACGGTGATCTGGTGTTTTTCCATGATGTTCAAGGCGTCGCAGGCCAGCGAATCCAGAAGCAGCACGCGGGGCTGGGGGGTCATGACTTCATCGACCGGCACCCCATACACCGGCAATCGCCTGGCAATCAGCCTGCGGATGTCGCCGTCTGTAATAATCCCGGCCAGCGTCAGATCCGGATATGCGACAAGGGTTGCCCCGATTTCCAGCCGGTTGATTTCCGCTTACTGCAACATCCATGGAATCGCCTACAAAAACCAGGGGAACCTGCGTTTCTTTCAACATGATATCCTGAACCCGACTGGCCAGACGCTGCCCAAGATTCCCGCCGGGGTGGATCCGCCTGAAATCGGACGAATCAAAGTGTTTCCGGTTGATAAGAACCACGGCCAAAGCATCCCCCATTGCCAGAAGCGCCGTGGTGCTGGCAGTCGGTGCCAGGCCCAGCGGACAGGCTTCTCTTTCAACGCCGACATCGATAACGATGTCGCTGTGTTTGGCCAGGGTAGAATGAAGATTCCCGGTGAAGGCGATCACCCTGCATCCGATTTTTCGAATGCTGGGCACCAGCAGATTGAGCTCGTCCGTTTCCCCGCTGTTGGAAAGCGCCAGAAAGACATCATCCGGGCTGACCATCCCCAAATCTCCGTGCATGGCCTCAACCGGATGCAAAAACAAAGAGCGGGTTCCCGTACTGTTCAATGTTGCAGCAATTTTTCTGCCTACAATTCCAGACTTGCCGATACCGCTGATGATCAGCCTGCCGGTTGCGTTAAAGATGAGATCAACCATTTCTTCAAAATGGTGATCCACCCGATCCATGAGCTTTAATATGCCTTCAGCCTCTATTTTTAGGACTTCTATGGCCTGTTCAACACTTGACTTCATTTGCAAATTCCATATTCTTTAAAGCCGGGCTCATCTGCCCTATTCCCATATTCGCCCTGTCATTTTTCTTCCATCGCCCTTCAGGGATAGCTATTGCAATCATTTCTCTGTGAACACCTGCATTTTTTTGACTTTTATCGTTTCATCATAGTATAAAATGAAATTCAATATCAAGGTGGATTTCGAAAAATCATTGGATTTATTCAGTTCAATTGGAAATGGGGGATTGCATTATGGCTGATTTTGCCGAAGTTCAGGGGAATTTATTGACAAATATGGCTATGAAAAATACAATAATAATTTAAAATTTTTAATCGGCCTGAAAATTGTTGTGAAAAAATATATATCCTATTGAATTACAATAAGATCGAGTGAGGAAACATAATGCTCAATTTAATGCGGAAGAATGCAGGTACCTGGTTAATCAAAATTCTTTTAGGCGCTATCGTCCTGGTCTTTGTCTTCTGGGGAGTCGGCAGTTTTCGCGATCGTGCAGTCGGGCGAGTTGCTATAGTCAACGGAGAGCCGATCATGGTCGAAGAATATAACGAAGCCTATAACCGCCTTTTAGAGCAAATCAAGCAGCGATACGGCAATCGCCTGAATGATGAAATGCTGAAGATGCTTCAGGTCAAAAAGCAGACCATGGATCAGTTGATCGAGAAAAGACTGCTTTTGTCAGAAGCAAAGCGCCTGAATTTTAAAGTCAGCGATGAAGAGCTGTCTACCACCATCAAGGCCATTGCCGGCTTTTCAGGATAATGGCAACTTTGATAACCGCAGATATCATGCGGTTTTAACCCAGAACAGGCTGACCCCTGAATCCTTTGAAGCCAAGCAGCGTGAATTTGTTTTGATGGATAAAGTCAGATCTTTTATTTCAGACAGCGTCAAGGTATCCGATTCCGAGGTGGAAGACTCGTATCAATGGAAAAATTCACAGATTAAAATGGATTATGTTCTGTATGATCCATCCCTGATTGCCGACATTCGCCTATCTGAAGAGGAGGTAAAATCCTATTTTGAGACTCATAAGGACAGCTATAAGACCGAACCCAAACGTAAAGCGACTTATCTGCAGTTTACGCCTGAAATGTATCAAGCCAAAGTATCCCTGCCCGATTCCGAGATAAAGGACTATTTCGAATCCAACCCCGGAGAATTTGACACGCCAAAAACCGTTGAGGCCAGTCATATCCTGATTAAGGTCGATCAGAGCGCCAATTCAGAACTCGTTGAAAAAGCCAGGGAAAAAGCGCTTCAGGTTCTGAAAATGGCAAAGGAAGGAAAGAATTTCGCAGAACTTGCCAAACAATATTCTGATGATCCCGGCGGCAAGAACGGCGGAAATCTTGGCGACATTTAAACGAAATGACATGGTTGAACCATTTGGCGAAAAAGCTTTTTCCATGAACCCCGGAGAGATCAGTGATCCGGTCAGGACCCAGTTTGGATGGCACCTCATCAAGGTTGAAAAAATTAATGAAGCCGCCATCCTTACCCTTGAACAGGCCAGGCCCAAAATCATCAAGAAACTCACCGATGAAAAAGCCAAAAATCTGGCCTATGAAGACGCCTTGGCAACCTATAATGCCGCCTTAAACGAGGAAACGCTATCCAAGGTTGCCGAGACACTGAAACAAAAGCTGCTCACCACAGAACCCTTCGGTCGCAATGGTCCTGCTGGCGTCAAGAATCCAGCCCAGTTTGCAGCCGACTGCCTTTGAACTGGTACCAAATGCCATCAGCGACATCATTGATTCGCAAGGCACCTACTACATCCTTCAGGTTGTTGAAGACATTCCCGAAAGTATCCCCGAATTCGCCCTGGTTGCTGAAAGGGTTCGCGCGGATTTAACAAAGGAAAAACAGGACGAGCAGTCATTAAAAGACGCCAAACAATGTCTGTCCGATCTGAAAAGCGGCAAATTGCTGAAAGAGTTTCAAGGGAAAAAAGACGTCAAAACCGGATCAACCGACTTCTTTAAGCGCAGCGACCGTATTCCGGATATCGGCTTTGAGCGTGAAATCTCATCCATCGCCTTTGGGCTCTCATCTGAAAAGAAATTTGCCGATGAACCGATAAAAGGCCAGAAGGGGTATTATGTCATTGCATTCGAGGAAAGAAAAGCCGCTGATCCTGCAGGATTAGCAAGCGAAAAAGCACAGATAACCGACATGCTGACCAGCCAGAAACAGCGCCGAATCTTCGAAGACCTGTTGACTTCGCTTCGAAACAGCGGCAAGATTGTTGTCGAAAACGGGTATCTGTAATTTGTCACAGAGGGTGGAAAACGACACTATGCAGCGCTTTTCACCCTCTGATTTGGCAGGATTCTGAATTTTGGTGAAGGATAAAATCTAATGCCGGCTCAAAAAGATAATGACTCCCCTTTTACTTCAAAAAAATGCCCATATTGCGAAAATTACCTGGCCGTTGATGATCAGTTTTGTTTTTCCTGCAATAAAAAAGTGGGAAAACTGAATGAAACCACCGGGATGGCGGAACACACCGTTGCCTGGATTTCATATATCATCTGTTTTCTGGCCTGGGCTTTTCTAGGGTTTTATATTTGGTGGGCTTTTTATCAGCTGACACAACAAAAACTTCATCCAATTGTTTTTTTCATAATTCCCAGCATGCTATCAGGATCAAACGGTTTTCTGATGACCGCCACGGCATCTTTCACCGCAGTGCTGGCCAGCCAGGCCGCCGATCACGATCACGGGTATTTCTTAAGATCTACTTCTCTGGCAAGCTTTCGATAAAACCGAGACCCCCATTCTGAAGGGTCAGCAGCAGCCAAAAAAATCTGGGAAGACCTGACCCGCTATCTGGGGGTGTAAGACGAACACATTCGATGGAGAGACAGAATGCGATGTGAAAAATGCAAAATCGATATCGCCGATGGGGAAGACCGGCAACATCAGGGTCAGATTCTTTGCGAGGATTGTTACATGGAAAGGCTTTCTCCGGCAAAGGCATGCGAACCCTGGGCCGTTTACAGCGCCAAGTCGCCACCCTGCGACACATGGAGAAACTGCGCGGCGAGCTTAAGGATGGAAAACGGCTGTTCCGGCTCTGGGATGCTTGATTTTTGGCTGAAGCCGGTTGAACCGGGCGATAAATTGTGCCACCAGAAGCGGAATGTCCTCCTCTCGCCGGCGAAGCGGCGGCAGTTCAACGCCGATGATCCATTCACGTACGATAATACATAATCCTCGCGGAATACATGCCGGCACACCTGGTCGACCGTGAATCCTTGCGAGGAGTTTGTATCCTTAAGGGATAGGGGTTGCATCAGCGGTTCAGAAGCGTTTTTGGGATTTTAATGACAAACTGAGAGCCGTAACCCGGCGTGGAGGCAACGTGGATGGACCCGCCATGCTGTGCGATGATTTTATGAGAAATGAACAGCCCTAGGCCTGTTCCCTTGCTGCCTTTAGAGGAAAAAAACAGGGTAAAGAGCTTTTCCCGGGTTTCCCGATCCATGCCTGTGCCGGTATCGCTGACTTCAAAAAGAATATGATCGGCATCCTGCTTGACCCCGAATATCACCTGCTTCTGTTTTTCCGTCAGATCCCGGGTACAGGCATCCATGGCGTTTTCAAGAATATTGATCAGGGCTGAATGGATGCTTCCGGGATCCATTTCAAAGGCGCCGATGGACGAATCGAAGTCTTTTACAAACGTGATCTTTTGAAAGTCCATTTTGGGCTGCATGCCGGTGGCGATATCTTCGGCAAAACTGAGAATATCCACCATCTCCCATTTCAAATCCCTTTCCTTGGCATAGTAGAGAATATCCAGAACCATCTTTCGAATACGCTCAACCGTCAGCTTGACGATTTGCCAGCCCTCCTGAATCTGATTGCCGGTTGTCTTTGGTAAAACCGGAATCCACCAGATACATGCCCCCATCCAGGCCTGTCAGAAGCCCTTTGAGGCCATGAGAAATGGACCCGATCATCAGTCCCAGCGAGGACAGATGGTTCTGAAGCTCGGTTTTTTCCCGGATCAGTGTTTCCAGATTTTCCGTATATTCCCGAAGCATTTTACGGCAGAGAATTTTATCATGGACTTTTTTCAAAGCGATTTCCAGAACGTCCACATTTATGGGTTTGGTGATAAAATCCGCAGCCTGTCCCTGAAAACTGATAATGGCAAGCTCCATATCACCATGGCCTGTGATCATGATAAATTCCGTGTCCGGGCTTTCCTGCTTGATTTTTTGAAGCAGTTCAATGCCATCCATTCCCGGCATTTTGATATCTGAAATCACCAGCGATGGCAGTGTCTTTCGAAACAGCTTGAGCGCATCCACGCCGTTTTCCGCCGCAAACACCGTATAGCCCAGGTCTTCCAAAAAAAGCGAAAGAATTTCCCGGATATCCGCTTCGTCGTCAACCAGCAAAATGGTTTTTTTCATCATTTGCATCCTGTATGGGAAAGTGGATTACAAAGCAGGCGCCTTTGCCTTCTTCTGATCGAACCTGAATATCGCCGCCGCATTCCTTGACAATGCCGTAGCTGATGGATAGTCCCAGGCCCGTTCCTTTTCCAACTTCCTTGGTGGTAAAAAAAGGCTCGAATATTTTATCCAGAATGGCTTTTGGAATACCTTTTCCGGTATCCTGAATTTCGATTCCAATCCTTTTATCCGCTGTCCAGGTTCTCAGGGTGATTTGTTTCCCGCCTTCTTCGGCTTCCTGATTGGCCGCCACAGCTCCGGTGCCCCATTTTTCTTCAATGGCGTCTCTGGCATTCAGCAGCAAATTGATAAATACCTGCTCCAGACGCCCCGGATCACCCAGAATCCGCGGCAAATTCTTTCCAACATGCCACAGCACCTCTATGCCCCGAACCTTCAGTTGCTGGCTGAAGATCTCGAATGCTTTTTCCAGGATTTCATTTACCTGGATTTTTTCCAGCTTTCCCTCGGATTTTCTGGCAAACAGCCGCATGTGGCCGATGATTCGACTGGCCCGATCCACATTGCTGTCGATTTTTTCCAGCATGTTGATCAGAATGTCATCATCCAGCTTTTCCTGTCTGGAGATTTTCCGGATAAAAAAACTGCTTGCCGTTTTGATGACCGAGAGGGGCTGATTCAGTTCATGGGCGACGCCGGTTGCCATTTCCCCCAGCGTCGCCATTTTACTGGCCTGAATAAACTGCTGCTCGGTTTCAAGGCGCTGGGTGATATCACTGGTTGTCACCAGCAGCACTTTTCGCCCCGGATATTCGGAAGGGGAAATCCAGATATCCACGAACAGTGTTCCGCCGGTTTTTTTGACCTGTTTGATGCTATGAATAACGGTTTCTGTTTTTAATTTCTGATCCAGAAAAGATCTTTCCTCTTCCATGAACAGCTCCATAAACGATCGATGCATCAATTCTCCCGGAAAGAAACCATAAACCGTTGACACGCTATGATTGAAGTCCAGCACTTCAAAGGTATCCATATCCAGAACAAACACGGGATTCGGAATATTGTTAAAAATGGCATGATATTTCTTTTCCGATTTCTCCAGACTGACTTCCAGCTCTTTTCTTCGCGTAATATCCAGACAGACTTCCATGACCGCCACAATCTCTTTCGCGGCATTTTTCACCGGCGATGTTCGCGCCACCCAGTGGGTCACAGATCCATCGGCATTTACCCGGGATTCCTCGCCGTAATGGGGCAAACCATCCTGAAACGTTCTCTCAACCGGACAGGGGCTGCATGGAATATTCTGCCCCTTGTAAGCATGAAAACAGAAATCGCCTTGTCGCGGGCTGAACTTATCGGAAAATTCCCGGTTATAGTGAATGAGTTTAAACGCCTTATCCTGTATGGTAATCAAACACGGAACGAGTTCAAAGAGATTCTGATATTCATCTTTTTGCTTGTTCAGCTCAGCCTGTTTTTCACCGATCGCCCTTCCCATCCGGTTGATGGCTTCCGCCAGAAACCCCATCTCGTCTTCCGGCGCAATATCCACATGATGATCATACTCGCCCCTGGCAAAAAACCGGGTTCCGGCAATCAGTTTTTGAATCGGCCGGCTGACAAACCGGACCACGATGATGGAAATCAACATGGACGTAATCAGAAACACAAACACCGTCAGGGATAAAATCCCTCTTTCAAACCCGGAGATTTCCTGATCGGTTTTTTCAAGCGAAACCACCACATCCAGCGCTCCCAGGATTTTTTTCCCCTGGGGATGAACATGGCAGACATCCGTTGCACAGCTTGGCTCATTGCAGATCGGCGTGATGATGCCCAGAAGCCGATATCCTTTTGGAGAAGTTCATAATCCGGGTTCGGCTTGAAAGCGTCAGATCAGAAAGTGGCGGATCTGTCCGATGGCAGATATCACAGGCCTCTGCCTTGATGTTGGTCGTCGTATTGACCTCAGTGGCTGAATTGGAGAATTTGATCTGGCCTTGTTTGTTATAGATCCTTAAATTCTCAATGCCCTCCTGTTTGCCGATATTGGTGATGATCTGCGTGATATCATCGCGGGAATTGAGCATCATGGCATAATGGGTTCCCAGGCGGATCGTGTTGGTCAGGCGATCCGCATTGGCAATGATGTTTTCCATGACCCGGTTTTTTTGATCATTGATATTAAAATAGGCCCAGGTGGACATGGACAGCAGCAAGGTCATACCGACAATCAGAATGAGTTTTGAAATCAGGCTGCGGCGCAGATAACGGAAAAGATTCAGCATGGCCCCCCTTTCTTCATCGATTGCATTTAATTCTGAACACTTCATTTGCGGAAAGGTTTAAATCCAGTCGGATGTCGGCGCTTGAAAGTCCAAAAGCGATTCCCAGCAGTTGCGGAAGATAAAGAACAGCGATGTACAGGTTTTCATTACAGGCTGCGGAGGCTTTATGCTGATAGGCTTCCAGATTCAGTTGACACATGGGGCAGACCGTTGCAATGGCGTCTGCACCCCTGAGCTCTCTTTCAGCAGGGCGGTCACCAGAGAAATCCCGACGGACATATGCGTGTTCAAATTCGAAGCCCCGCAGCAGACACCTCCCATATTCCAGGGGTAGATCTGCGCGCCGGCAGCCTCAATCAGCCGGTTCATGGAAACGGGCTTTTCAGGATTGTCGAACACAGGGTAAGGGCGAAGGCACTGGCATCCATAATACGGTGCGATACACAGCTTGGAAAGGGGTCTTTCTGTCCGGGATCGAATCCGGTTCACGTCTATATCCCGGGACAGCACATCCAGAAGGTGTCGCACCCGGATCCGGCCGCTTAACTTCAGGCTCTCGGTTTCCAGAGCAGCGTTCAGCTTGACCAGAATACCCGGCTCCCTGCGAATGGTTTCTTCTGCTTTTTTCAGGTTCAGATAACAGGCGCTGCACGGAACAATAATATCGCAGGCATCTGAAGCTTTTTCCGCAATGGCCAGATTTCGGGCAGGAAGGACCAGGGACAGCAGGGGGCTGACGGCTGCCGCGGCTGTAGCCCCGCAGCAGGTCCAGTCGGACAGTTCCAGCAGCTCAACCCCGAGTGCATTCAAAACAGCCTTTGTTGAAATATTATATTCCAGAGCCGAGCCATCCAGAGAACATCCGGGATAATAGAGATATTTCATAGGGCATCCTCCAATTCATTCACTTTGCGAAACAGTGCTTTCAGGCGTTCACTGCCCTTCGACGGCAATTGAAAGGGCAGTTTTTTTCTGGATAGAAGCCTGATTCCGAGCCCGGCAAACTGAAATGGAAGCAGTGGACTTTTCATGGCTGAAAAATAGAGAGCCATGAATTCCATCTCCCGAACCCGGCCGT
>CAVPHN010000015.1:0-162428 GCA_963704205.1 uncultured delta proteobacterium | reverse complement strand
ACACCCTGGTAATGGCCTCGAAGATCGATGACATCATCAGCCTGGATCCAGCTGAGATCTTTGAGTTCTCAGGAGCTGAATATGCCGCCAACACTTACGACCGGCTGATAAACTACGAAGTCGACAACGTCAGTGCTATCTATGGCGGCATCGCTGAAAGCTGGACCGTCTCCGAAGATGGTCTGACTTTTACGTTTAAAATCAGGAAAAACACCACTTTTGCTTCAGGTAATAAGCTGACCGCAGACGACGTTGTCTTTTCACTGCGCCGGGTCATCAAGCTTGACAAGTCTCCGGCCTTTATCCTCAGCCAGTTCGGCTTCAAACCGGACAACCTTGAACAGACCATTGTCAAGGTTGATGATTATACGGTCAAGCTTGTCATCGACAAACCCTATGCACCGACTTTTTTGCTCTACTGTCTGACCTCGACGCCGGGCTCGGTTGTCGACATGAAAGAGGTCATGGCCCACGAAAAAGATGGGGATATGGGATATAACTGGCTAAAGACCGCCTATGCCGGCTCCGGTCCATTCAGCATGAAAAGCTGGAAACCTTCGGAATCCTTGACCTTGGAACGTAATGACAGCTACTGGGGAGACAAACCGGTGATGAAGCGGGTAATAATCCGCCACATTACCGAATCAGCAACCCAGCGCCTGCTGCTCGAGAAAGGCGATGTGGACATTGCCAGAAACCTGCAACCGGATGATATCAAGGGACTGGCAGGTAATCCGGATGTCAAGATCCGCAGCCGGGCCAAAGGGGCGGTCTGGTACCTTGGTTTGAATCAGAAGAATGAATTCTTATCAAAACCTCAAGTCCGCCAGGCCTTAAAATATCTGATCGACTATGCGGGTATGGAGTCCACAATCCTGAACGGCAAAGCCACCATCCACCAGTCTTTCCTGCCCAAGGGATTTCTCGGGGCACTGGAAGAAAAACCCTTTACCTTTGATGTAAAAAAAGCAAAGTCTCTGCTGAAAGAGGCCGGGCTTGAAAACGGGTTCTCGGTGACCATGGATACCCGCAACAATGAACCCACCACATCCATGGCCCTGGCCATTCAGGCCACCCTGGCCCAGGCCGGGATCAAGCTTGAGATCATCCCGGGTGAAGGCAAGCAGACCCTCACCAAGTATCGGGCAAGGACCCATGACATCTATATCGGTCGCTGGGGACCGGACTATATGGATCCCCACACCAATGCCGATACCTTCGCCCGCAACCCGGACAACAGCGACGATGCCAAATCCAAGCCTCTGGCATGGCGCAACGCCTGGGCTATTCCGGAGATGACCAAGAAAGCCGACGCTGCGGTTCTGGAAAGAAATACGGCCAAACGCGCTGAGATGTACCTTGAGCTTCAGCGTGAACATCAGCTGGTATCGCCCTTTGTCATCATGTTCCAGGAAATTGAAATTGTCGGTGAGAGAAAGAATGTCAACAAATTCATCCTCGGGCCAAGTTTTGACAGCAATTTCTACCAGCAGATCACGAAGTAGCGGCTCTGTAACAAAAAACGGCTGGCGAACTTCTCTTGGAAATGTTTGTCAGCCGTTTTACATCGGAGAGGGTGAATAAAAGAAGGACAAGGGGGAGAGAGAGAAAGCAGATGCAGGAGATTCGCTGCTCATGAGCTCGATATGGACGAGAAGAATGGCTCAGGGTCTGAGGCTGCTCTCCATGGTCGTTGTGACCTTTATCGGCCTGCTGCTCGTCACCTTTCTGATCGGCAGGGTTGTTCCCATTGATCCGGTTCTGGCGGTTGTTGGAGACAAGGCCAGTCCCGAAGTCTACGAACGCGCCAGGATCGCCATGGGTCTGCACTTACCCCTGTGGCATCAGTTCTTCATCTATTTAGCAAACGTTTTGCAGGGAGATTTCGGCACGTCTGTCCTCACAGCCAAACCCGTGCTGGAAGACATCCTGCGCGTCTTTCCGGCAACCATCGAGCTGGCGGTGACAGCAACCTTTATCGGTGTTTTCCTGGGCATCCCCCTGGGTGTGCTCTCCGCCGTCAAGCGCGGCAGTCTGCTCGATCATATCACCAGGGTGATCGGTCTGCTCGGCTACTCCCTGCCGATCTTCTGGCTTGGACTGATGGCCTTGATGGTCTTTTACGCCCGGCTGGATCTGCTTCCCGGGCCGGGACGGATCGATGTTTTCTACGAAGATATTGTCCAGCCGGTCACAGGTCTTCTTCTCGTTGATGCCGTTCTTGCCAAAGAGTGGGACGTATTCTGGAACGCCCTCTATCACATCATCATGCCGGCCGCTTTGCTTGGTTATTTCAGCATGGCCTATCTGTCAAGAATGACTCGGTCCTTTATGATCGAGCAGCTGCGTCAGGAGTATATTCTGACTGCACGGGTCAAGGGCGTAGCCGAATGGAAGGTGATCTGGGGGCATGCTCTGGGCAACTGCGGCATTCCGCTCATCACCGTGATCGCTCTGAGCTTTGGTAACCTTTTGGAAGGTTCCGTGCTTACGGAGACAGTCTTTGCCTGGCCGGGTCTTGGCCTGTATCTCACCAATTCCCTGCTCAACGCAGACATGAATTCGGTATTGGGCAGTACGGTCGTTGTCGGAGCGATCTTCTTAGGGGTAAACCTGTTTAGCGATTTTCTCTATAAAATCATGGATCCAAGGGCACGGTAACCGATTTTAAGGATAGAACGCGTTCATGACACAGAAACCGCCTCCCTCCCCTCTGAAGTCCTGGCTGCTCACCGATACCCCGAAGTCCCCGTTTCAGGCCGCGGCAGGCAGGGGCTATCTGGGACTGCTTGAATTTTTGGACAACAGGCTCGCGGTTTTGGGGCTGATGATCATCATCGGCCTGGTGCTGGTTGCGGCCCTTGCCCCCCAGATTGCACCGTATAATCCGATTGAGACAAATCTGGGAAATCGCCTGCAGCCCTTGTCATCCACACATTTCTTCGGCACCGATGAGGTGGGCAGGGATATCTTCAGCCGCATCGTCTGGGGATCCCGGCTGACTCTGTATGTCATTGCCCTGGTTGCAATCATAGCCGCTCCGGTTGGGATTGTCATCGGCTCTGTTTCGGGATATTTCGGCGGATTGATCGACATTGTTCTGATGCGCATCACCGATATCTTTCTTGCCTTCCCGAAACTCATTCTGGCCCTGGCCTTTGTTGCCGCTCTGGGACCGGGGATTGAGAACGCCATTATCGCCATCTCCATCACCTCCTGGCCGCCTTATGCCAGAATTGCCCGAGCAGAGACCATTACCATCCGCAACTCAGATTTTATCAAGGCCATCCGGTTGCAGGGGGCGGGATCTTTTCGCATCATCACCGGGCATATCATGCCACTTTGCATCTCCTCGCTCATTGTACGGGTGACGCTTGATATGGCCGGAATAATCCTCACCGCCGCCGGCCTTGGCTTTCTAGGCCTGGGGGCCCAGCCCCCATCACCGGAGTGGGGGGCGATGACGTCAAGCGGTCGGGGCTATATTCTCGACCACTGGTGGCTGATTACCATGCCGGGCAGCGCGATATTCATCGTCAGCCTTGCCTTCAATCTCCTGGGAGACGGTCTCAGGGAGGTTCTTGATCCCAAGAGTGACAACTGATGACAGACATGCAGGCCCTTCTCACCGTCGAAAACCTGTGTGTCGACTTTCCCTCGGCCAAAGGAGATGTTTCCGCTGTTCGCGATGTCAGCTTTTCCATGGGCCGTGAAAAGATCGGCATCGTCGGCGAATCAGGCTCCGGCAAATCGGTGACCGGCCGGGCTGTCCTTCGCCTTTTGCCACCCTATGCCAGGATAAAAGCCGACCGCATCGCTTTATTGGACAAAGATCTGCTGACGCTGTCCGAGCGCGAGATGCGCAAGATCAGGGGCAAGCAGATCTCGATGGTGATGCAGGACCCGAAATATTCGCTCAATCCGGTACGAACGGTTGGCGATCAGGTCGGTGAGGCATATAGGATCCATCGCCGTGCCGGTCGCAGGGAGGCAAAGCGAGCTGCAATTGAGATGCTGGCCGCAGTCAGGATAAGAAGTCCGCAAAAAGTTTACAACCTCTACCCCCATGAGGTGTCCGGAGGGATGGGGCAGCGAATCATGATTGCCATGATGCTCATCCCGGAGCCTAGCCTGCTCATTGCCGATGAACCGACATCGGCACTTGATGTCACCGTTCAGCTGCAGGTGCTGGCGATTCTCGACGATCTGGTCACGTCAGCGCGGTATGGGCCTGATTTTTATTTCCCATGACCTGGAGCTGGTAGCGGCCTTTTGTGACCGGATCATCATCATGTACGGGGGAAGGGTGATGGAGATCATCGCGGCCGCGGATCTGCACGGCTCGACCCATCCCTATACCCGGGGGTTGCTCAACTGTCTGCCGAAAATCGACGATCGCAAGGATCGATTGCCGACCCTTGTTCGAGACGACGCCTGGCTCCACGGAAGTGGAGAGGAGGCAGAGAAAAGATGATCCTCGTTGAAGCGCTCAGGATTGCCTTTGGTCAGGGATTTGCCCGCAGCTATGCGCTTCAGGGGGTGAGTTTTTCTGTTGCCAAAGGAGAAAGTTTTGGACTGGTGGGTGAATCCGGGTCCGGCAAGTCGACAGTGCTTAACTGCATCTCCGGTCTGCACAACCACTGGCAGGGCAAAATCGAGGTGGAGGGAACGGCGCTTACGCGGCGGCGGCCCATCTCGTTTTATCGCCGCGTTCAGATGGTCTTCCAGGATCCCTACGGTTCTTTGCATCCCCGTCATACCATCGATCGAACCCTGAAAGAGCCTATTGCCATCCATCGCCTGGGGGATGCCAACCGAAGAGTAGAGCAGGTGTTAAGCGAGGTCGGCCTGGGAGCGAAGTTTCGGTTCCGCTATCCCCACCAGCTCTCAGGCGGCCAGCGCCAGCGGGTGGCCATTGCCCGGGCGCTTATCCTGGAGCCGGAGATACTGCTTCTGGATGAACCGACCTCGGCCCTTGATGTTTCGATCCAGGCGGAAGTGCTCAACCTGCTTCAGGATATTCGCAGCGCGCGCAATCTGACCTATATTCTGGTGAGCCATGATCTTGCCGTCGTTTCCCACATGTGCAAGACCATTGCGGTGATGAATCACGGTGAGATCGTCGAGATCATTGACCGCGGGCAACTGGCTGCCGGCAGCTTTGAAAAGGGATATACCCGGCAACTCTTTCTTGCCAGCAGAGGATACGATCGGCAGGCCATCGACCAATTCGTGGATTTCTGATTTCAGTTTTATAAAAATGAGCGTATTTGACGCATCATTTCTTTAACATTTTCACGGTTAACATGAACACATCAGCTTTCGTTAATGTCAGTGTCAGCAGTCACTATCGCGATCCCTCCTATTCAAGCGAGGTGATCACCCAGGGAATCTTGGCAGAAGAGGTGGAGATCATCCAGAGCGGCCCCCTTTTTACCCTCATCCGCCAGAGGGATGGCTATGAGAGCTGGATCGATACGGATCAACTGGCACTGGCATCAGAGAAGATGCAGGGGGTGGAACTGACGGTGCGGCGCCACTTCCTGCCAATTTATGCCGGACCCGATGAACACTCGGAGCGCATCCGCGATGCCGTCATCGGCTGTCGCCTGACGGCAGTCGGGGAAAGGGGAAACTGGATGAAGCTTCTCCTGCCGGATGGACAGTCGGGCTGGGCAAGAAAAGATGGTTTTGGTGTTTTTCCGCAAATTTCGGTGCCGGCTATCCTGTCTCAGGCCACAGAGTTCTCCGGTTATCCGTATTTCTGGGGCGGAAGAACCCCAAAAGGATTTGACTGTTCCGGTTTTGTGCAGACTGTTTTCGCGCTTCTTGGCCTTGCTTTGCCCCGGGACGCCTGGCAACAGCAGCAAAAACATATGGTTTCAAGAGACTGGCGCGATGCTGAGTCCGGTGATCTGTTATTTTTCGCAAAGACTCATGAGAAAGTGACCCATGTCGCCATCTGTCTTGGAGCAGGCCGGTTTATTCATGCCAGCGGATGGGTACGCGTCAACAGTCTGTCCCAAAGCGACCCTGGTTTCAGCGAGCAACGCCTGAGAACCTTTGTTTCCGTCAACAGATACCCCCATTAAGGAAAGACCATGCGCATCAAAGATATTAACAGCCAGGTGATCAACATCACCTTGAAAACCCCGTTCAAAACCGCTCTTCGAACAGTTGACAAGGTCGACAATATTCTGGTGACAGTAAGCCTTGAAGACGGCAGCCGGGGTTTTGGCAGCGCCGCACCGGCGACTGTCATAACCGGTGAGACCGTTGCCTCGATTTCCGGCGGCATCGCTCACATTCGAGACAACCTGGTCGGTATGGATCTGGAGACCCATGAAACTGTTTTTCAGCGACTGAATTCCTGTATGGCCGGCGGCATGTCCGCAAAAGCCGCAGTTGACATGGCCCTCTATGATTTGATCGGCAAGTCGCTCGGGGTGCCCGTGTATCGCTTGTTGGGAGGCAATCCTGAGGAACTGAAAACAGACATCACCATCAGCCTTGACAGCTTGGAGAAGATGGAAGCCGAGAGCAGAGAAAAAGTCAAGGAAGGCTTTGATATTCTTAAAATCAAAGTCGGGGGAGATCCGATCCTTGACCTTGAGCGGATTCAGGTTATCCGTGAGGCAGCAGGTGAGCATGTGCGTCTGCGGATTGACGCCAATCAGGGCTGGACGGCCAAACAGGCGATTATGGTCGGGCGTGAGCTGGAACGTCGGGGGATTACGATCGAATTGATGGAACAGCCGGTTGCAGCGGCTGATTTTGAAGGGCTGCGCTTTGTCAGGGAGAACGTTGCCTTTCCCGTCTATGCGGATGAAAGCGTTTTTTCCCCCCGCGATGCCCTGCGCCTGGTGAACATGGGCGCTGTGGACGGCTTGAATATCAAGCTGATGAAGTGCGGCGGCATCTATAACGGGCTGAAGATTGCGGCCATTGCAGAGACCGCCGGTATTCCGTGCATGATCGGCTCGATGATGGAATGTCATCTTAGCGTCACTGCTGCGGCCCACCTTGCCGTCAGTCGTCGGGTTATCAATGCCTATGATCTTGACGCGCCTCTTTTTTGCAGTTTCAACCCCGTTGAAGGAGGAATCTCCTACAAGGGGCCGGAGGTTTGCCTAAATGGCGCACCCGGGCTTGGGGTGAGCGGATTCCTCGTATAATGTATCATTTACCTTTCACTTTATGAACTCAATGGATAGTCTGCGCTATGACCGATAGTACAAGGATTCAGGCTAGAGAGTTGCTTCGCGAAACATTTGTGGTTGATGGTCACTTCGATCTGACTTACGAGGTGACCAATCGCAGGGAGCGAGGCGAGCGGCAGGTGGTGGCGTCCAGCTTTCTGCCGGATCTTCGCCGAGGTGGCGTGGACCTGGTTGTTTCTGCAATCTTTATTCAGGACTATTTTCTTCCGGAGATGGGACTGCGCAGGGCTCTCGACCAGATTAGCGACCTTATCACCGAGTGTAAAGAGAGCCCTGGGAACTTCCGCCTCTGCCGAACTGTGACAGAGGCAAGAGCGGCAAAAAAGGCGGGCGAACTTGCCCTTTTTTTATCCCTGGAAGGAGCCGATCCCCTGCAAAACGACCTGCGTTTATTGCCGATTTTTTACCAGCTTGGCGTACGCGGTTTAGGGTTGGTGTGGAGTCGGCGTAATTATGCAGGCGATGGCTGCTTTTTTGATACCAGACGAGAAGGAAGAAAAGGCGGCCTGACCCCTTTTGGCGTTGACCTGGTAGAAGCAGCCGAAGCAATCGGCATGTTCCTGGATGTCAGCCACCTCAATGATGAAGGCTTCCGGGATGTGATGGAGGTGGCCACAAAACCACTCATCGCTTCCCACTCCAACTGCCGTGCACTCTGCCCCACAATGCGCAACCTGACCGATGAGCAGATTCTGGCCATTGCCCGCAAGGGAGGGGTGGTGGGCTGCAACGCGGTTGACCGTTTCCTGAATAATAACGCCTCACCGGCATCCGTTGCCGATATTGTTCGTCATATCGACCATATTGTCGGACTGGCCGGTATTGACCATGTCGGCATAGGCCTGGATCTCTGCGACGGATTTCGTGACCACCTGCAGCTGGAACCGGCCCTTGTAACCAAGGATGTGATCAAAACCCACGCCGCTTTGGAAGAGCTTATCGAGGCACTCATGATCCGAGGATATTCAGATCAACATATTCGTGCCATAGCAGGCGGCAACCTGATTCGACTATTTACAGAGGTTCTGAACTGAAATCTCAACCGGGAATTCGCGGAATCCCATACCTGATTATCACGTTGGCCGGATGGAATCAAATGTCCATGAATACCCTGCCACATCAGGGGCCGCTGTCGTTTTATCCGGACGCCGGCATGCTGGTTGTCAGGAGTCGAAGCGGGTGTGTTTCAGATCGATTTCGGCCTGTTGCCGCAGTGCGTTCAGGTGTGACTGGGCATCGCTGCCAAGCGGGGTTGTCCGGTGATTGGCCAGAATGTCTTTTGTCTTTTCAATGGCTTTTTCCGCCCAGGTTTTCTCACCCGAGCCATCCAGTCGTCCAGAGTCCTTCGATTGCAAAGATGGGGCTGCCAGTGCTCTTTTCTGAAAAAATCGAAAGTATGCTGGGTGGAAATAAAATCCCCCTGGGGTCCGACTTCCCGGATCACGTCCAGGGCCAGATGTTCGGCATCGATTGTCAAAGCCCCTGGCCATGCGCCTGACATAGCTGATGATTTCAGAGCACATGACCAGCGCGGCCGGATGGCCGACCAGCCCCTGTCCCAGATAGCCCACATCGTGGACGAGATTGGCGCCGTCCAGAAGCGGCCGTCATCAGCGATACGGCCCATTCCATTCCGGCCTGCTGGTCGATGCAGTGGCTATCGCTGACCCCGGCGGTTCCCCACATGGGGATGCCGTAAAAGTGAAAAAGATCGGCGCAGGCGGAAAGGGCCAGGCGATATTCCGGGCAGCCGTAAACGCAGGCCGAGGTTTTCATGTCAAATGTCGACATGCCGAAACCGGAGACAATGGGCGCTCCCTTGGCGCGCAAGCTGGTGAAGGACAATGCCGCTCAGTGCTTCGGCGTTGCCGACGGTGATCGCTCCGGCAAGGGTGACCGGCGCGCTGGCACCGGACATCATGCCGGGGGTATAGTTCACGGGCAGGCCGTTTTCGGCGCAGAAAAAAAGCTTTTGGATGGCGCCGGTCGAGTGGGTCAGCGGACTTAAGGGTTCGGCATAGTGAATGTGGATCGGTTTTTCCCGCAGCGCGTCTTTTCCGCCCATGACAGCCGCGGCCATTTCATGGATCACCCGGATGTCTTCGATTCCGGCAGCCGTGTAGAAGATGGGCTTGATCGAATTTTCCAGTTCGGTCTTGAAGGAATCGATGTACATCAGGTTGGCGGGAGAATCATAGGGCAGGGCATAGGAGCCGATAAAATCGATGTCTTCCAGGGCATCCGCCACCCTGGCCGCGTTGGCCACGTCGCAGAGCCGGGATTCCCGCATGCGGCCGCTTTCCATGTCATAAGTCCGCGTCAGATCGGTTCCCATGCCAAAATACGTCCGGTTGCCTTCCAGCCGCATGGCTTCATTGCCAAGGCGGTTGTAGATGGTGATGGCGGAAGGGGCGCTTTGGATGCATGCCTCCACCAGATTGCCGGGAATCAGGACGATGTTGTCCGGCTTGACCCGGCATCCGGCCCCGGCCAGCATGTCAACGGCTTCCGGGTACAGGACCCTGACGCCGACGGTTTCCAGAAGCTCGAGGGTGGCGCCGTGGAGGCGGTTGATCTGATCAATGGTGAGAAGCCGGTATGTGGGCACGCATTGCGACTTGAATCCGGTCATGCATCTGTTCAGTCTCCTTGGTTTGACGAAGGACGAATAGCTTCAGACGCGTGCAGATATTTGGGATGTTTACGAAGCCATCAAAACTGGACGATCATCTCTTCCGGCTGAATCTGTCTTGGGATGGCTCCCAGTTCCAGCTGAATTCGAATACAGTTTTCAAGCCCTTCAAGATCGATTTGCGCGTCCGGCTCCAGGTTGGGTAAATGCCGGTTCAATGCGCTGCGAAACACCGCCGGATCCACGCCAAACATCTCGACTTCCCAGAGGGAACGCAGGCCTCCGGATCCGCGGCCATCAGCCGCACGGTCTGCCGATAGCCTTCCATCAGGGCTGTCAGTAAATCGCGATTGTCTTGAATCCAGGAGTCGGCGGCAAAGATGCCGCCCCACTGGTAGCGCGGAAAAAAATCCCCGACCCTTGCCAGCACGTGAAAGAACCCCTTGCTTTCGCCGGAACTCAAGGCGGGTTCCACCATGAAGCCGGCGTCGATGCGGCCGCTGGTAAAGCAGGCAGAATCGCTGTAGGCGCTGCCCAGCGGTACGAGCGTCGCCTCATTGTCCGGATCGATTCCCTGGTTTTGCAGCAGGCGCCGGATAAAATATTCGTCGCAGCTTCCCCTGGACAGAATGCCGATTCTCCGGCCTTTTAGCTCCGCCAGTGAACTGATGCCGGGCCTTGCCACCAGAAAATGATCCAGGCTTCGGATAAAGGTGCTGCCGATAATCCGGGCCGGAAGCCCCTGGGAAAAGGCTGTCAGAAATGGGGGAAGACCGATTTCGCCCACATGAACCCGGTTATCCCGTACGGCCTGAAGCAGTTCGGGGCCCCCGTGATGGACCTTGACTTCCGGGCAGACGCCCAGGCGTTGAAAAATGCGTTTTTCCACACCATAGAGCAGCGGAAAGCGTTCGATCCAGAATGAGGGGGCGCCCCATAAAACGGTGGTATGTTTCATCCGGCCATATCCCGTTTCAGTTGATTACCGGCCACTGCCGAACAGATCGACAGAGAGAATGCCTTTTCCCGGGGTTCGGATAAGCGGGAATCTTTTGATTCCTGATTTGGGTTGTGTGATGTCATGTTAAAATAAAAAGTTAACCCCCATCGCCGCAATTTCATCCTTAATCCTGCGGTACATGTCCAGATGTTCCTGAGTGGGGACAGCTTTTGCCACGTCATAGCATTCGTGGTATTCGCTGCCCATGGGCGCGTCCGCGGCGGCAGCTTCGTATTTGGCCAGCAGCCGGTTGGCGATTTCATTGACTTGTTCCCGGCTCATGCCCTGGTTGGCGATGGCATGGCCGGCCTCGATGCCAAGTCGCGCTTCCAGAGGGGTGGCCCGGTTGCGGTATTTGTTGCGGGTGGAGGCCATTTCCCAGAGATGCCAGCCCGAAACCGTGGAGACCATGGCATGGACCGCTGTTTCCCGGAAGAGCATCTCGGTCATGGGACCGGCATTGGCAAATCCGTTTGATGTGTACAGGAGCTTGCTGTTGCGTGCCAAGGCCTGGCCTGCCATGGAAATCGACCAGAGCAGTTCCCGGGTGGTGTTCGAGCAGTAGTTCAGATGAAAGGGGAAATGCTGGTTGAAAACAGCGCCGTGAATCAGCAGGCCGATGAGGCTGTAGGCAACGGTTGTAACCGCCGTTCCTTCCGATCCGCCGCACCAGCCGCCGTAAATGGCGCCGGTCAGGTTGCCGGTAAAGCAGCCGTACTGGGCATAGTGAAGGGCGCGGTTCAGCAGGGTGTCGGCAGTCTTGAATTCGGTCAAAGACCCCACCAGCCGGGAATCGGTTTTCTGAACGCCCCAGTTGTCATCGGAAACCGCGATCTGGCCGCTGTCGTGTTCGGCCGTGCCGACAGCCACCATGAAGGTGCCGGGACGCCCCAGAAGCCGTGCAGCCATTTTCTGGTTGTAAATATGCTGAATGCAGCCGCTGATCTCGGTGGGGCCTCCGGATTCAATCAAGTGGCCAAAAGTTTCTTCAAGAATCGGCCCGCACAAACCATCGAGAAGGGGCTCTTTTAAATAGGCCATGCACATGGACTGGTGATATTTTTCATCCACCGTGATGTCCGGACTCATGATGCAGAAAGGCGGCGTTTTGTCTTCTACCGTGCGGTGCTTCCACAGGCGGGCGTCTTTTCCGCCGCCGACCCAGTACTGGTCGTTGGCCATGTAAAGCGCTTCCTTGATCTCCGCATCGCTGACTTCGATGATGCGGTGTGAATCCGTGTTGTAGTAACCGACATCCCGAAAAAGGTCCCAGGCCGCCTGCCAGATCCGGTCCGCCATGGCGTCATCGCTGGGGCAGGGGTTTTTGGGGTCGTATTTGATTTCGTATTTCTTGATCAGTTTTTTAAGCGTCGGCGTGAAGCGTCTGGGCAGAAAATCGTCTTCGTCCATGAATCTGCCGGTTCTGGCACGTTCCAGTATTTCCCAGAGTCGATAGGCTGTTGCCATCGGGTTTTCTCCCTTGTTTAAAAGATGATTCGAAAAATCTGTTCCCGTTATCGCGCGTTTCGTGTCAGTTCGAAGCGTTCAGCAGGGACACCATGAGATCAGGTGCGGATTTGGCATCGTAGCAGTAAAGGTCTGCGCCGATTTTATCGGCCCACAACTGGGATGTCGGCGCGCCTCCGATAACCACCTTGAATTTATCCCGAATTCCCTTGTCTTTTAAAATTTCGATGATTTCCTTCTGACGCGGCATGGTGGTGGTCATCAGCGATGACGACGCGATGAAGTCGGCGCCCATGGCCTCGGCTTCCTTGACAAAAGTCAGGGAATCCACGTTATAGCCCAGGTCTTTGACCTCGAAACCGTTGGTTTCCAGAATCAGCTTGACAATATTCTTGCCGATTTCATGCAGATCGCCTCTCACCACGCCGATGACGACTTTTCCCTTGCATTTTTGCCCGCCGGCTTTTTCAAGATAAGGTCCCAGGACTTTCACGACCGCGCTCAGGGCATCGCCGGCCATCATGATTTCCGGCAGAAATATATCCAGTTTGGCGAAAAGATCCCCCACATGTGCCATGGTCCGGGTGAGCATTTCGATCATTTCTATGGGATTGGAGCCGTTCTACCAGCAGTTTTTCCGCAAGATCCCGAGCTGTCTCGGCTTCACCGTCTTCTACAAGTTTGCTTAATTGTTCCAAGGACATCGTTGTCTCCCTGTGGATGTTTTCAGTAAAAATTAAGTTGTATATACAGCTTAATCATTAAATGAATCGACAGCGGGTTGTCAAGTCATTTTTGTGAAAGAAAAGATGCCGACGGATTACGTTTTTCAGAACTGCCGCGAATGAAAAAAACCCGGAAATCAGTTGATTCCGGATAAAAACAGGGATAAAGTCCGCACGTAATCCAAAAACGCGCCCTGCCCGCGCCTGAAACTCCGGCAGGACACCAAGGGTTTTCAAAAATTAAGGAGGGAATATGCATCGCTTGTTCATTTCCGCTATGACCGTTGCCGCAGCTTTCCTGTTCATTTCCGTTGTTTCAAGTCCGGTTCTGGCCGACGAGGTGACGGATTCCGTTAATGAAGCCTTGAAACAATACAGCAATGGGGAATTTGCCGATGCTGTTCAGAGTCTCGATTATGCAGCCCAGCTCATTCGACAGAAAAAAGGCGGACAGCTGGAGGCCTTTTTACCAAAACCCATATCCGGATGGAAGGCCGAAGATGCCAAATCCCAGGCCATGGGAGCCGCGATGTTCGGCGGCGGGGTTACGGCGGAGCGTTCCTATGTAAAAGGAGACAGCCGCGTGAATGTCAAGATCATCACGGACTCTCCGATGATGCAGGGAATGATGATGATGTTTTCCAATCCCATGATGGCGACATCGGACGGCGGAAAACTCGAAAAAATCAATGGTGAAAAGGCAATCGTCAAATACAGCAACGAGAATAAGGACGGAAACATCAATATCGTGATTGCCGGCCGTTTTCTCATTACTGTCGATGGAAACGATGTCGGCCGGCCGGATTTGATTGCCTTTGCTCAGGGAATCGACTTCAAGAAACTGGCCGTGATGCCTTAACATGGATTCTGTAAGAAGCCGCCTGCAGGGTTGCGCTGCGGGGCTTTTTGCAAATGCCGTTGCTTAGCGGGCAAGGTCGATGATCTCCAGCCGGTTGTTGGATTTTGGAAACTTGGACGAAGGGCCTTCGGTGAGCAGGGCCAGATTCCCGGGCAGTTCGTGTTCCAGCAGCCATTTGCGGGCATAGGCGTTCCAGTCGTCCGGGTGCTCGGGTTCGTGTACCGGATGAACGCCCTGCGAAAACTGAAGGGCCTGACACGTTGACTCCAGCGAGCTGACCGCAATGGTCCAGACCGGCAGACGAAAGCCGGCGATTTTTCTGGCGGTATCGCCGCCGTGGGTCGGTGTGAAAACGGCTGCCGGCAGCATATATCCGAGGCAGGTCTCCACGCTTAGCGCGATAAGATGCGAGGGACGGAGTTTGCCGGCAAGGTTGATTCCCGGATGCAGTTCTTTAACCGTAACGGCGGGTCGATGCGGTTCAACGGCTGCGGCGATTTTTGCAAGCGTCTCCACGGCATCCACGGGATATTTCCCCATTGCGGATTCCCCGGAGAGCATGACGCAGTCGGTTCCATCCAGAATGGCGTTTGACACGTCCGTGACTTCGGCCCGGGTGGGACGGCGATTTTCCGTCATGGACTCCAGCATCTGGGTTGCGGTGATGATGGGTTTTGCGTTCCTGTTCGCCAGGTGCATCAGCCTTTTTTGTACCATCGCGATCTGCTCGAAAGGAACCTCGACCCCAAGATCCCCCCGGGCGATCATGATTCCGTCCGCGGCCGCCATGATCTCATCGATGTGATCCAGTGCGCCGGAGCGCTCGATCTTGGCGATGATAAATGGGGAATACCCCAGCTCGCTTGCCGCCTGCCTCACCGCTTCGATGTCGGCTGCCCGCTCGACAAAGGACTGGCTCACGGCATCCACGCCGCTGTCGAGGGCGAACTTGAGGCACTTGCGATCCCAGTCGGTGAACGCGCTGATGCCAAGATCAATGTTCGGAAGATTCAGGCCCTTTCGGGAGCGCAGTTCGCCACCCACCAGCACCCTGCAGTGCACTTCGGGAGATACGCTTCCGACGACTTCAAGCTGGATGTACCCGTCGTTTAAAAACAGTGTGTCTCCGGGCTTTACGGCTTGCGGAAGATTCCTGAAGGAAACCGAGACCCGGCTGTTGTCCCCGAGGATCTCGTCCGTGGTCAGTGTGAACGCTTCGCCGACCTTTAATTCAACAGGCTCATCGGCGATCGTTCCGATGCGCATCTTCGGACCGGAGAGATCTGCCAGAATCGCCAGGCGGCGCCCTGTCCGGAACGATGCCGATCGAAGATTCTCTATTATCTCTTTGTATTCCGAAAAATCCCCGTGGGAGAAATTGAGTCGGGCGACGTTCATTCCAGCAAGCAGCATGCGTTCCATCACTTCGAGAGATAGTGACGCCGGGCCGATCGTACAGACGATTTTGGTTTTGTGTGACGGAAGTTTCATGCATGTCCTCTCAAGCGGGAAAAAAGCCGGTACTTTGCCATCCCATTTTGACTTTTTGCGAGTTCCTTCATTATTGAAGCGATCGCGTGACGATTGTCTGCGCCGCATCCAGAATGGCATCCAGATGCGCCTGGCTCTTGAAACTTTCGGCATAGAGCTTGTAGATATTCTCCGTTCCCGAGGGCCTGGCCGCAAACCATCCCTGCTGCGTCACAACCTTGAGTCCGTCAATGGGGGCGTCATTGCCCGGGGCGCGCGTCAGTTTGGCCACAATGGGCTCGCCGGCCAGTTCCGTTGCCGTTACGACATCGGGCGTTAATTTCTTGAGGCTGGCTTTCTGCGATGGCGTGGCCGGGGCATCGATGCGCGTGTAATAGGGAGTTCCAAGTCTTTTGGTAAGATCCTGATAATATTCTCCCGGATCTTTTCCGGTTCGGGCGGTGATTTCCGCGCTCAGCAGGCCAAGGATCAACCCGTCTTTATCGGTTGTCCATACGCCGCCGTCCTTTTGAAGAAAGCTGGCGCCGGCGCTCTCTTCCCCGCCGAAACAGCAGGAACCGTCGAATAATCCCGGCGAAAACCATTTGAAACCGACCGGAACTTCGAATAACCGGCGTCCCAGTTCCATGCGCCACCCGATCGATGAGGCCGCTGCTGACCAGGGTCTTGCCGACCATGGATGCCGCGGACCACAGGGGCCGATGCGTGAGCAGATAATGAATGGCCACGGCCAGATAGTGGTTGGGATTCATCAGCCCTGCGGACCGGGTGACGATCCCGTGGCGATCCGCATCCGGATCATTGGCAAAGGCGATCTGATACTGGTCCTTCAGATTGACAAGGCTTGCCATGGCATAGGGGCTGGAGCAGTCCATGCGGATCTTGCCGTCGTGATCGACGCTCATGAACGAAAAGGTTGGATCCACCTTTGCATTCACGACAGTGATATCCACGTGGTACACGGCGCGGATCGGCTCCCAGTAGGGTCCGGAAGAGCCGCCGAGCGGATCCACGGCGATCTTGATGCCGGCGCTTCGGATCGCCTCCATGTCGATGACGTTTTGAAGGTCGTTCACATAGGGAAGGATAAGATCTTGCGGATGCGTGGTGGCCGCCTTCATGGCCGCGGCAAACGGACAGGCGTTTGACGCCGGCATTGTTCTTTCGCATCAGTTCGTTGGCCCGGTCCTGAATCCATTTTGTCACATCGGTGTCGGCCGGGCCCCCGTTTGGCGGGTTGTACTTGAAGCCGCCATCCTCCGGAGGATTATGCGACGGCGTCACGACGATGCCGTCGGCAAGGTGATTCCCGCGCTCGCGGTTATAAACGAGAATGGCCCGTGAGATGACCGGTGTCGGCGTTACGCCGTCATTTTCCTGAAGAATCGTTTCCACACCGTTTGCCGCCAGAACCTCGACAGCGGTTCGCTGGGCGGGCCCGGACAGTGCGTGCGTGTCCTTTCCCATATAAAGCGGGCCATCAATGTCCCGGCGCTGCCGGTAGTCGCAGATGGCCTGGGTGACGGCCAGAATGTGCGTTTCGGTAAACGAGCCGTGAACCGGAGAGCCGCGATGTCCGCTGGTGCCGAAGCTGACCAGTTGATTGGGATCATCCAGGTCCGGCCTGCGCACATAATACGCGTTCTCGATTCCGGCCGGGTCAATCAGCATCTCCGGCGGGGCCGGTTTGCCGGCAAGGGGGGATAGCGCCATACGTCTTTTCCTTGTCAATTTAAGTTGCAGGCCAGTTTGCGACCAGATGGAGCAGGTATCCGACGTTCTGCCCCGTCGGTCGTCCCCCGCCTTCTGACGCTTGTCAAAATTATTACCATAGGTGATATGCCTTTTGCAAACAGGAAACCATTGAATCTTTTGCTTTCGTGGGGTATGGATAATCGGGAGAAGTACATAATAAAAGTTGAAGGCTGAATACCTGCTGCAACTGAGATGACTTCATCGGAGGATATCCATGGATTTCAATGACAGCCGAATTCTGGGCAAAACAGGACTGCGTGCCGGCCGGTTGGGCGTGGCCTGCAGTTACGGTGCGCCGACCGAGGCTTTCGAGGAAGCCTTTGAGCGGGGTGTGAATTATTTCTACTGGGGATCGATGCGCAAATCGGCCATGGCACGGGCCATCCGAAATATCATTGCAAATGGAAAACGCGACGAACTGATCATTGTGCTGCAGAGCTATTCACGCTCAGCCGGCCTGATGGACGCCTTTTATCGACAGGGGCTGAAAACGCTTGGTATCGAAAACGCCGATGTGCTGCTGTCTGGGCTGGCACAACCATCTGCCGTCATTGCCGGATCCTTGATCAGGCCGAGGCCATGCGCGAAAAGGGCATGTTCCGGTATCTGGCTCTGTCCGGCCACAACCGGCTCCTGTTTCCCGACCTGGCCAAAGACCCCCGCTTCGACATTCTCCACATCCGGTACAATGCGGCGCATCGGGGAGCTGAAAAAGAGGTGTTTTCGCAGCTTGATCCAGTCGAGCGGCCGGCCCTGATCACATACACGGCCACCCGCTGGGGAGATCTGATGAAACCCGGCAAAATGCCGCCGGCAGAAAAGCCCTTGAGCGGCGTGGACTGCTACCGCTTTGTTTTGTCTAACCCGAACGTGGATGTCTGCATGACGGGGCCAAGCAGTGTCGCCCAGATGCGTGAGGCCCTGACCGCCCTGGACCTTGGCTCCCTGACGCCCGAGGAAATGCAGCGCGTGCAGCGCATCGGCGATTATGTGCGCGACAACAACCGGCGGCTGTTTTTTGGTTGAAGGAATCAACGTCAATGGATTCGTCCGATCAAAATGACGCATCTCAAAAAATGCAAGTTGATGAATTAAATCGTAAGGCTGATTTGGCAGTTAATTTTTTAGAATGATTCTTGCATCAACGACATCCAGCCCCTCCTCATAAAGCATGACCGGGTTTAGATCCATTTCTTCAATTTCAGGATAAGATTCAATCAGCTCCGAGCAAATCAACAAGAGTTTTCGCAATGATTTTTTATCATATCCTTTCTGCCCTCTTGCGCCGTCTAAAATTACAGAAGAGCGGGTGGCTTTTATCATTTTTTTGCATGAGGTCGGAGAAACCGGCAATACCCAGAATGTCACATCTTTCATGATTTCAACCATGATACCGCCAAGCCCGTACATGATCACCGGACCGAACTGCTCATCTATCTTGGTTCCAATAATGATTTCAAGGCCCTTCTGCGCCATGGGTGCAACAAGCACACCCCTTATGTCTGCTTGCGGGTTATATGCCACGGCATTTTTAACAATCTGTTGGTATCCATTTCTGATATCACTTTCAGAACCCAGATTCAGCTTGACTCCGCCGGCATCGCTTTTATGAAGGATATCCGGTGAAACAATTTTCAACACGACATTTCCGTTGATGTTACTTGCAATCTGCCAGACCTCATCTTCCGTTTTTGCAACCTGACCAACCGAAGTCGGTGCACCATGCAGCTTGATCAACTGCTTTGCCTCATGTTCCAGAAGCACATGACGGCCTTCTTTTCGGGCATTTTCAATAATCTGTGCCCCTTCTGTTTTCGCCTTGGCACGCCAGTCAAAAACAAAATTGGTTATGGCATGGTAGGATTTCAAATAATTGCCATATTTGCAAAGCGATGCCACGCATTTGCAGGAAATATCAAGGGAATCATGAACCGGTATATGATAATGCCGCAAAAGATCCAGGGCGTGAGACTCATACGAACTGTAAAGGGAGTGCACGACAATCGGTTTATTCCGCTTTTTTACCATTGCGCCGAACCGGTGGGCTGCGGCCTCTTCTCCAATAGCAAGACTTTCGTCAAACCGTATACCGTATCCGCCAAAAAGCCCGACGACCAGAAGGCCGCCCACATTCGGGTCATTTAAAATGATTTTGGCACAATCCGCGAACAGGCTGGGATCGGCATCCGTGCCGCCCGCCACATCAACAGGGTTTACGACAGATGCGGCTTCGGGCAGGATTTTTCTTAAATTTTCTTTTGTTTTATCAGACAACTCAGGCAGATTGATGCCATAATCCGTTAAGATGTCCGCCCCTATTGTGGCATGTCCCCCGCCATCGGCAAGAATGGCAATGGAATTATTCTTGACGGGCGGCTGGCTTGAAAGGGTCGTTGCCACCGGGAAAAGCTCATCTGAGTTTTCAATCACGATGATACCGGTCCGTTCATAGGCCAATTTTGCCACTTCACTCATCCCTGCAAGAGATCCCGTATGGGACCCGGCCGATTTTTTACCCTTGACCGATCTGCCGCTTTTTAAAAGGACAATCGGTTTTTCAATACTTGTTTTATAGGCTTCCTGGAGAAATTTTCGTCCCTCGCTCATTCCCTCGACATATATCAGGATGGCTTTGGTATCCGGATCATTTCTGAAAAATTCAAGATACTCATGGAACTTGATATCCGCTTCATTGCCCACGCCGACATAGTAGGTAAATCCCTCTTGTTTGCGAATGGTTGCCTCTGTAATGAGCGTAAGTGCCATGTTGCCGCTCTGACAGAGCAAAGCGATGTCTCCCTTGGGAGCATTCTGGATTCCCACAAGATTCATATTGGTTTTAAGATTGATCATCCCCGATGTATTGGGCCCGATCAATCGGATGCCCGTCTCTTTTGCAGCGGTGATGACTTCCTGCTCAAGTTCCTTTCCCTTGACGCCTAGCTCCTTGAAACCACCGGCAATGATGACGGCGCCTGCAACATGCTTTTCACCGCATTTTCGTAAAATACCCGGGATTGTCCTGGCAGGGGTTGTAATCAAGACAAGATCAACAGATTCTTCAATTTCAGTGATGTCTTTATAGCAGCGAATCCCGAGAATCGTGTCTTCTTTTGGGTTTACCGGATAAATCTTCCCTTCAAAACCATCTGTCAGAAGGGTTTTAATGGCCTGGTATCCCCGCTTTGTTTTATTTTTGGACGCACCGATGATGGCAACCGATTTGGCATTGAGCACTTTATCTAACATGATATTTTCCTTTGGCTATTTTTTCCGCTGCTCAAAAGTATCTAAAGACTGTTCCCTTTCCTTTGTTGAAACACAGGCAAGACAGGCTTCAATCTCGTAATCCATGAGTGCTTCAAGGCTGCACTCGCCCTGTGCCATGAGAAAGCCTTTTTTAATGAGTTTCAAGGAAAATGACGAGTTGGCGACAATCTTTTTCGCCATGGCAAAAGCTTCATCCATCAACGCATCCAGTGGAACCGCTTTATTGACAAGACCAATCCTTTCTGCTTCCTCTCCGGTAATATTTTCCGCGGTAAAAAGCAGCTCTCTTGCCTTGCCCGGTCCGACCAGGTTCTGAACAAGACGGAACGCGCCACCGGTGACAGAGGAGGTTACCCTTGCTTCAGGGGAGCCGATAAAGGCTTCTTTGGCTGCAATCCGGATATCACAGGCCAGGGCCAGTTCATACCCTGAACCCAGCGCATAACCATTGATGGCTGCAATGGTGGGCTTTTCAAACCGGATGATCTTTCTGGATGCTTCCTGCAGGGATTCAAGGTATATCCGATAGTCTTCAATGCTCCTGCCCTTTGAATCCTTAAGATCCGCCCCGGCTGAAAAAGCTCTGCCTTCACCGGTGATAATCAGCGCCTTGATATCATTGTCCTGCCTTACGTTCTCAAGGGCATCCTGCATCTCAATCCAGAGTTGCCGGTTCATTGCATTGAGCACCTTGGGCCTGTTCAGCTTAATCAGGCCGATATTGTCTTCTTTTTCATAAATAATACATTCATAGTCCATTGGATTCCCCTTTTCAAAAATGGTGTGGTATCACTGACCGTATTTACTTGAGCACATCAATATGGGCTTTTACGAAGCCATCGATGGTTACTCGTAGTCTGCTTCCAATGCTTCGGTATTTAAAATCGTTTCAAGTTCATCCGAGAAGAAAAATTTATCTTCCCCGAAAGCCGGCTGCAAGTCATTGTACCAGGTTGCATTTTCATCATACTTTGCAAAAAACGGACGTGCGGCCCAATCGGGATTTCTTCCCTGGATCATTCTGAATGTCAGGACTTTTTCACTTTTAACCTCGGCAACCCCGAGCATCTGAACTTTGCCGGGAAGGCATGACATGCTGGGTCCGCGCAGCGTTCTGCAGATGCCGCTGACCGATTGGTAGGTTTGCCTGAAAATATTCCAGGCTTCGATAATCGGAATGGAAAAATAATGTTTGGCGCCCGTATTTCTGGCAATGAACATGTAATAGGGGATGCAGCCCAGCGCAATTTGCTTCCTTAGCATATCCGCCCAGACTGCCGCGGAGTCGTTGATATGTTTCAGAACCGGAGATTGTGTTCGAATTACGGCGCCGGTCTTGATGATTCTTTTAATCGCCTTGGCAACCGCAGTGCCCTTAAGTTCTGCGGGATGATTAAAGTGAGCCATAATCGCCAGATGCTTTCCGGCCAGCCTGACCTCTTCAAACAACAGAAGCAGGTCATCGGCGTCATCATCGGTCAAAAATCGATAAGGCCAGTAACCAAGAGATTTGGTTCCGATCCGGATATGTCTCAGATTCGGAAGGCGGGCATGCAGCAATGCGCGAATGTATGTCGCCAGATGCTTTGTTTTCATGATCATCGGGTCGCCGCCGGTGAACAGCACATCGGTGACTTCCTGATGCTCTCTGACATATTTCACCAGAAGTTCGGCTTCCCTGGATGCAAACTTCAAGTCTTCCATTCCGACAAACTGGGGCCAGCGAAAACAAAACGTACAGTATGCATGGCAGGTCTGACCCTGACTGGGGAAGAACAGAACGGTTTCTCTGTATTTGTGCTGCATACCGTAAAGTTTTTCGCCGTCTACCATGGGAACGTTGTATTCAAGTTGTCCCGCGGGATGCGGATTTAATGTCAGCCTGATTTTATTTGCGGCTTCCTTTATCTCCGCTTTACTCGCATTGCGGTCTATGACGGACTTCATCTTGTCGTAATGCTCAGGGATCAGCATGTCCTTTTGCGGGAAATGTGAGCTTGAACATCGGATCATCCGGAATATTGTTCCAGTCAATCAGATTTTTGATAACATAATTGTTTGTTTTAAAGGGAAGAACGGATCCGACAATCTTCTATCGCTTCAATAATTTCGGGAGAAACTGCCTGTAGTTGGGGAATGTTTCTGAAATTGTGAAGCATATACGGTGAATACTTCAATCGACACCTTCTTTCTGGTTTGTTTCTTTGTTAAAAAATTGCACTACTTCGACATATGGTGCTGTGAAATCGCATTCGGATGATCAGTAAATTCGCTTGCTGGCGCCGGACATCGTGCGACATAATACAAGGTTTAGAATTTGGCGCTTTCAGGAGAAAAATGCTTTTCCCAGAGCGGATCGGGCCGGACGCCACTGACTCCGGATTGTCAGATTTGACTGTTCTTTTTCCTGCAGACGCCGAAGCGTCAGATAGCCATATGCCAGGAACACCAAAAGGACATGGCGATGCCATCCTGTCCATGAGCGGCCTTCATGATGATCCAAACCGAGCTTTTGTCTGAGCAGGTGATAGGCATTCTCTGCCAGGTGTCTTTCATTGTGAAGCGCACAAGGTCGATTGCAGGAAGATATTGCGGCATGTTGCTGAAAAAATAGCGCAGTTCGGCCCTGCCTGAACCTGTTTGACGACGCTCAATCAACACCCAGACCTGTTCGTGCAGGTTGTCCTGTCGCCAGCCCTGAGCCGGCCATACCTTAAAAGATACGGCTTCCACCCGCAGCGGCTTATCGCCGGAATCGCGACTTAGCTCCAGATGCTGCCAGGCGTCATCGGCAATGCTTTCTCCCAGGGCAGAGAGCAAGACCGGTCCAGGGTTTAGGGCCGGCAGTTTCGGGACCGGTGCGAAGATGCCGCCTGTTTCCGATCATTGACAGGTGCCTTCTCCAGAACCGGGGCTGCCAGAAACACGCGGGTGCCGGCGTCGATGCCCAGGATGTAGCTCTCGCCTTGCGCATCGAGTTTTTGACGGAACTCAGAGTTGTTGCCATATCCATGTTCGGCAAGCACGGCCCGGTGAGGGACACGCTCTTTTCGAGCCAGGTCAAGAAGATCAAGGGCAATACGCCACTTCGGCCTGTAACGGGCGGTTTCCGGCATCCGTGTCTTTTTTCGTTTTGCGTCGCAATCATCATTGCCGTTCTGGTCCCATGACTCCGGGATGAAAAGCGCCATCGCATAAGGCCAGGCAACGTCCCGACCGACGTATGTCATGTTGACGCCAATCTGGCAGTTGTCGGACTTTCCGGAACCGGCGCAGAACTGACGGGCAACACAAACGCTATCCTGCCCTTTTTTGGGAAACCCGGTGTCGTCAAGAATCAGAATGCCAAAAGGGTCGGCAGTGGCGGACAGCATGCTGCGCCGGTATTCGGCGGCAACCCCCGGGTCATCCCATTTGACCTCACTGAGCAGGCGCTGCATGCTTCGCTCGGACGCATTCACCTTCTCCGACATGGGTTCAACCGACTTGCGCCCGCCATCCATGAGAAGTCCGGTTACATAGCATTCCGCCAGTTCGCGGCTTTCGGCCCGGTGGAAGAAGCCGAGAAACGGCTTCATGTAAGCATCAACGTCTGGATATCCAATCTCCGTAGTCATTCGCGGAGATTATCACGATTAACGTTAAAAGCAAATTAAATGTCGGAGTAGTATCGGAATTGTTTGAGTGATTTGCTTTGGAAAGGGATTCCGGTCATGGCGGCGGACCGATAGTACGCCGCCATGAAGAAGCATGTTGTTTAGCGTGGATTCCGATATTAAATAAAATTTATCATTTACAGAGTTACCTGCTCTAAACGATATCAATCGGAAATAACGCCATAGTCTGTAACCAGAAAGAAGTGATTGCCCTCGATGGAAATAGCCGTACAGTACTCTAAATCCACCCATAAATGGGTGATTCCATCCGGAAATAGAAGATCCGGTATATGAATATTCAAATCCCTGGATAGTGTTGAGGCTGCGCATGAATCAGAAGAATTGGTTACGGATGCCAGCATTTGTTAATTTAAAAAGTATTGACGCCGGATATGCCTTGTTGAACTCATAATGAAAATCCGCCCAAAACGACAGGGCTCCCGATATCGGATCCACATAGGAAAGATAGGGTATATGGAGCAACGAATTTCCATTAATTGTTGCCGAACATCCCCCTATATCCCGGACAAGGCGCACAAAGTTGAGGCCGCGGAGGGCATCGCCCTGAGGTCCATGAGCGTAGCCGGTGTAGGTCACGCCGTTCTTGGTGACCACATGGCTTGTTGCATCGGCATAGGGCGGTCCGGTCTTGGGGTCGCTGCGCTGGCAGCCTGCGCCATGAACATCCACCCACGCTGTTCGCACCGTCCGGCCAGCCCAGTGCCCTGCCAAAAGGGATGTAAACGGCGTACCCGCCCGCGGACCCTGTGGCGGAATATCCGGCATGCGTGGTCGAGGCCCAGTAATATGGATAATCCGCGTCTCCGTTCTCGTTGGTAATTTCGGTGCAAGTGAAAGAACGCCGTGTCGATGGCCGGCTTGCCGTTGAAGTCCGGGGCGTTTGCGTAGTTCACCAGACTGTGCAGCTCCTTGGCATTGGGCAGGCGCCAGTCGTTGTGGCCCAGGTAGTTTTCGGTGTTCTTTGCCTGCACCCAGTCCAGAGCATCCTGCCAGGTCATACCAGCGGCGCTGTCTTTCTTGGACCACATCAGACCCGTGGCCGTATCCGTGACCGTCATGTCGCCGTTGTCGGTGAAGCTGTTGTTGCCATAGGCGTGCCCGCGGACCAGTTGCACGAAGAATGTCTTATCGGTGTTGCCCAATTTCAAGCCGTAGCCCTTGATACGTCCATCTGCCAGGTTCAGTCCGAAGAGCATCGCGGAGCCCGTTACGACGAAGCGGTTGCTAGATGCGTACTGGGAGTCGATGATGCGCTCCCCCTGGTTCGTATCACCGTAGGCAAAATTGAAATACGCCGTATCAATGAAGGGCGTGAGCACCGATGTGTCCGTTCCGGTGAAGCCGCTGGGATCCGTGCCCTTGAAGCTCATCAGCGAGTAGAGCTCCTTGATGGTCGGAAGCCGCCAGTCGCTGAATCCTCCGTAGTTCATGACGTTGACCGTGGCAACCCATGCCTGTGCCTGACTGAGGGTCTTTTTGTCGGACGTGGCCGGGGTCGCGAGCGTGGTGTTGGGACCCCGCATCCAGGTCAGCATCGTGACGTTGTCATAGACGGTTTTTCCGTCGCTGCTTAAGTTATAGCTGGGTTGGATGCCCGCAAACTGGGCATCCTGGCCGTAGAAAAACTGACCCGAACCGGGCGCCGAGATCTCCGCGCCGACGTCGTAGAACTTTGTCTGCCCGGTATCCACGATGGGATAGCCGGTGGCGGCAGACGCACTGCTTACGGTTGGGACGTGGCCGGCTATGTCGGAGCCTGTCGCAATGCAAAACACAGACAACGTGCTAATAATGGTAAAAACATAGCTCTTTATATTAATACTTGTTGTTTTCATTCAATCTCCAGTCTGAAATGATGTGTAGAATTCTTGATGTTTTCACGCTGTCCCTCTCTTCACTTTCTAATGCGACATCTTTCTTGACAACGACCGTTCAATCCAACTCCTTTTTATGGTTTTTAAAAAAATCGCTACCAGGGTCCACTTTCATGTTGGCTTGAAAGTATCACCCGTTCGGGCAGTCTAATATGCCAGAGCCGCCGTCTCGCGAGCCGCAACATGGGCCTTCAGAGCGGAGATGGCCTCGGAAAAGCGCCTGGACGATGTGAAGGTATAGTCCGCATTTTCGCTCAGGACGGCATCCTGTATCAAGGCCGCCCGGGTATCATAAATAGGAGACATCCGCGTGGCATTGAACAGGTTGGTGGCGAATTCATGCACGTTTTGTCGGTACTGTTCTGCGTAATCCGAATCATCCAGCAAGTAGCGGAGAATCGGCCATTGGGATGTCACTTCCGATGCGCTCAGACTTAAACAACGCGGGTTGGAAACCAGGGCTTCGTTGTTATCCCAGGGTATCCATTCGAAGAGCTGGGTGTCAGGATTTCGATACAAGTAATAGTTATGGGGCATGACGCCATAGGTGTCCCAGTTCTGGAGCACATTATTGGCCGCAAACCATTTGAGGAAAACGGGAACGTCCAAAATCATCTCAAGGCTGGTTTTCCAGGTGCTTGGATCCGTCACGCGAAGATCGGAGTTCAGAACATCATAAAGCGCCTGCACATCGCTGTAATCCAAGTCGCTCTCATTGGTCTTCTTGGCAAATTCATAGGTGTTGAAAGTTCCTGTTGCAAAGGTCGCCGCACCTTCCTCGGGTTTATAAAGATTGCCGTCGTCATCGCTGTACTGGGTTTTTAGAACGGTGTCGTCCACTTCCTCCACCAGGGTGTAAAGCCCGAAGTAAACAGGCCCGCCGCCGGTATCCACATAGAGCTTGTAGAAAGCGGTATGTGAGCTTTTCAAACCGAAATCACGGAAGAGTTCAGATGCCGTCAACTCGTGGATCTCCGAATCGTCCATGTAGTTGTTCTTGAGACTGAACTTTTTGAAACCATAGAAGCGCTGGTTGTTGATGGCCGGATAAATATCCTCGAATTGATCGAAATTGAGCTTGAAAGGCAGCTTGTTGCTATTGGCATGATAAAGGCTGGAATTGCCCTTAAAGCGGATACCGACCCGATACCATTGCTTGCCGTTGTATTCGATATCACAAGGAACATCTATGGGATCATCCATCAATGAAAAATCATTTGATTCCCCGAGTTTCTCTTTGAGACCGGCCAGGTTGGTTTGCATCACGTCCCAGTTAGCGGAGTCGATGGTGATATCCATGCGTTGAACCCGGCTGGTATCGAAGACCGTATCCAGGTTGGCTATGATCTCTTCCGCATCCAGTTTTTCATGCGTCGCGGCGGTCCAATCCGGTACATTGATGTCTGTCTCACCGAATGTCACGGTGAGCAGTGTAAAGTCCAGACTGACCGACGTTTCACCGCCGGCCCCGGGGTTGGTGACGCTCACGGAATAAGTACCGGCATTGGCCAGTTCTTCTGCCGTGATTTCGGTAGTGAGGTGAGAAGGACTGACAACCGTGGCTTCACGGTTGACGCCATTGAAATTAACGGTAGCCCCTTCCACGAAATTGCTTCCCAAAAGGGTTAGTGTCTGATCGGAAGCGCCTGCATAGGTAGTTGCCGGAAAAAGGTATGAAAGAACAGGTGTGGCTTCCACCACCTCGAAGGCCACCCAATCATAGAAACCTGCATCCACAAGACCGTTCACCTTGGTATCCACACCAAAATAGAATGTGTAGGCCCCCACCGGCAGTCCGGCTACACGTAATATTTCCAGGGGATCATTTAGGCTGAAAAGGTTCCCCTGGTACGCGGGCGCAAGCCCTTTAACACCGTTCACGAGTGTATGCCACATGCCAGGATACTGGTAATAGAACCATCCCACGGGAGTGTTTGCGGCAATCCACCAGTCAGCAGGTTCTCCGGTCTGCTCTCCTGCATCCATTTGAACTGTCGCCGTAAGGCTGCTGTTGGAAGTGATGGTGAACGTATCATCCATGTCGTTCACTTTGATATCCGGCGCCGCCGAGGCGGCCCAGGAATGACTGTAGAACAGCTCCCAATAGCAGCAGCAGGGAAAATATTGCAGCCATGACGTTTACAGATGTAAAATAAGCCTTTGATTTCGATCTTGTCTTATCCATAATTCAACTCCTTTGTTTAATTATTGTTTAGAATCGTTACCCAGCATCCGCTTTCATGTTGGCTTGAAGTATCACCCGTTCCTTTCAAAGTGTGCCTGACACGGTAAATAACTTAAGCCTTAGTCGACAGCATACTGGCAGTTGCCATACTCCTATCGGAAGGAAAACCGCTCTGATTCGCCGTTCCCGTTCTCGTTGCTTATCCTGGTGCAGGTGCAAAATTCGCCATCGCTTATCATTGTGCCAAGTCTGCAAAATTCCAATCAATGGCCAGCTGCCGAAAGCCTGTTTCTCGAGCCTCATTTCTCCGTTACCGTCCTTGTAGATGTTGATCCAGGCATTCCAGTTTTTGGTGTCCATTTCAGGATAATCCAACCGAAAGTGGCTGCATCGGCTCTCTTTGCGCATCAGTGATGCCTTGAGCTTCATTTCAGCGCTGATAATCATGTTGGAAGTTTCAAAAGCCAGCCGCAATTCATGCAGATCCGCTGCTCTAAGCATTGGCATGTGGTGATCTCTCAACTCTTCAACATAGGCCAGAGCCGCTTTCAGGAGGCTTTCTTTCTTTATGTATAATATGAAATTGGGAATCATGATGCCTTGCAAGGTTTGCGTCACCCAAGCAGGACTATAGCCGGCCTCTCTTTTTAAAGGTGCAAGTATCTCTCCCTGTACTTCAATCATTTTGGCTTTTGAAATTTTAGGCATTTCAACGCCCCTGCAATATTCAGAAGCAGCCTTTGCAGCAATCGCGCCCTGTACTGCGGACCCGGCAAGTGACGAACCGACCTGTGTATATATGGCTCCTGCCATATATGACCCCAAGGCATCCCCCGCTGCATACAATCCGGGTATATTCGATTCACACTTATCATTGATCGGCACCAGCCCTTCCGATTTATGGATTGCCATTCCCGCAGAAGAGCCCCCAACAGGTGAACCGCTCATTCCCGGAGGAGCGCCGCCCTCTTTTGGCGGGCCGCCACCATGATTGGTAGATGGTCCCGGTCTTCCACCATCGCCATTGTATGAGCCATGTCCTTGACCGCTTCCCGGGGGGCCGCTTCGATCAAATTCTGCCGGTGTGGAGGGACCGCCTGCGAGACGTTTATTGTTGCCCATTCCCGGAGGACCAGCGGCGAGAGGTCCTCCCGCCATATAGGCGATATAATTCAAATCCACCCCGAGGTCATGATGAACCTCTACACTTGTCGTGCCAGGTTTTCTTTCGAACATACCATGCCAGCCGTCAAAACAGGCTGCAGGATTGGTCGCTTGCCCAGGGTGTCCGTCGTTCCATTCCTTACCCGTCACCTTCGCACCAATATGATAGGCCATAATTGTGCCATCGTGGGTCAGATCACAGATAGGGAATCCACTGGGTTTAAAACCGCCGGCTCCCGTACAGAGAATTACACTCTTGGCCCTGAAAAAATGGACCTTTTCTTCATCAAGGCTGAAACCCGCCGCACCTGCAATTCGACCTTCCTCTTTGAGGAGATGTGTGATGACGATTCGCTCGAGAACTGAAATATTCCGTTCTCTGATGGGTTTGTTAAAGCAGTCGTTATAAAGGGGGGATTCAAAAAACCCCCATTCCCTCAGTTCATTGACACGGGCAAGTGAATGTTCTGCCATCTGCCGGGTATAAACCGGATTGTTGGTGCCCAATGCAGAACGAGAGACCGTATCTACAAATTCATCAAGGCTTATTTTTGTAGAACTGGGATCGAATGCGAATATCCCTTTCGCAAAAGGAGTTTGACCCGATGATCCGAGACGGCCCTTGGATACCATCAGGACGTTGGCACCGGCATCATGTGCCTTGACGGCCGCAAATAATCCTGCCATTCCGCCGCCCACTACAAGCACATCGGCTTCGCTTTCTGCATACGTCATTTTGTCTATATCGATTTCTGGGATATTGGCGCTGCATTCTCCTTGCTTTCCGGATATCCCCATGGCGGCCATTGCTGCAAGTCCTGCTGCACCGCCTGCCAGTGCCATGAACTTGCGGCGGGACATGTTATTTGGACTTTGATAAGTTGACATTTATATCTCGCTCGTTTTCTTTGATAATATTGATGTGTAGGACTTCAGAAGGATCAGAATTCCGCCTGCAGTCAACATGCTGATAAAAACTGACATGGCAAGGCTTGAATGGCGGCCCAGCTCGATGACGTGCCATGCGGCAATAGAAATAAACATCATTGCCAGAGTGCCGTGGAAAATCCGCCAGGTCTTGTATTTCATTGGTAGCTTTTTACGCGCAAGGGAAGTCATTCCAAGTGTCAGCATGAAACACCATGCAATAATTCCGAGGACAATCCCTTGATTAAAAGTAGTAATGATCGTGATAAACGCGTCAACAGGGGCAACGCCTGATTCAAAAAACCGTGGAACAACCAGAAGAACAGGGTGAAGGAGAAGTGCGATGACAACTGTATACCCGATAAATTTATGATATTTTATCAATTTGTCCATCTTAAGGTGTTTAACAGCGTATCTGTTTGTACGCGCCCAAAAGAACTGGCCGATCATTTGGCAAAATGCCAGAATCGTTATAACGGAAAGGAATGTTTTCAATAATGAACGTTCCGGGAAATCACCCAGTAACCAGATAAGCAGAGGTATACCTGTAAAAGCCAATACGGACAGATTAAGAAAAGAGCATTTGATATATGTGTTCATATTTAGCCCCATGAAACCACGACCGGAATTGATTTTTCCGGTGAAATGGTGATTGCATCGACTGGACAATACATCCTGCATAGGTGACAAATCTGGCAATCCGCTGGATACTTGATGAACGCCTTTTTCGTTGTTGTGTCCTGTCGGATGACATCTGTGGGGCAGGTTTTGACGCATGTCCCGCAGCCGATACAGCCTTTAATAAGTTTTATTGTCATGAATTTTTGTTTCCCTCGTTAACAGTCACTGTATTCAGGTCGGCCTTCTTCATGTAGCATCCCGCCTGGAATGGTTACCAGCTGGGCGTTAACCACCAGGCGGCGTTCTTCGCCTTTTTCGACAAAACCGAACCCGATAAAGTTTTTGAACTGTCCGATGGCATCTTTTCCGGCCTCCTTTATGGCAAAAAGGGCCTGGTCGGCTGCGGCAATCAAGCTGTTTGCGTCCGTGGCATTTTGCGGGAATGAAGCTGTCCCGAAGCTGGCTGTCAGCCGGACCTCTATGCCCTGGTCCAGGACATAGACCGTATCTTTTATCCGGGATCGGATCTCAGAAGCTTTTTGTAACGCGTGGATCTGATTCATCCCCGGCAGGACCACCACAAATTCGTCGCCTGCGTAGGCGACTGCGTAAGCCGGCGCTTCAAGGCAATTCTCGATGGTAGCTGCTACTTTCTGGATGGCCCGGCTGCCATTGAGATGGCCGTGCGTGTCGACGATCTGTTTGAAGTGATCCAGGTCCATAAATATCAGGGAAATCGGGGAGGCGGTGGTTTGCGCACTTTCAATGCTGCCAGGCAGAGACCGGTAGAGATAGCGCTGGTTGTAAAGACCGGTCAACCCATCGTGGAAGGCTTGTTCCCGAAATCGAAGTTCATTTTCCCGCAGTGCCTCTTCCGCTTTTTTGCGCTCAGAGATATCTATCAGGGCAACCACCACCCGTGACGGGGTTTTCTCGTGGCCGGAGACAACCAGGGATTTTCCCAAAACAAATTTGAGCTCGCCTGTTGCCGTTACGAGCATCTCTTCCCGCTCGTTTTCGGTTTTCCCCTCGGCTATCGACAGGATGATTTCACGGGCCATTTTCAAGGAACCCTTTGAATCGGTCGGAATTAAGTTGCTACCGGGCACTGCACTGTCGGCAAGACCCATCATTTTCAAGAAAGCCGGATTGTAGTCGACGGTCTGTATCAGCCCCCAGCAATGATGTACCTGTCGTGGATTTTTCTCCAGGTATGCTCTGAGATCAGATACTCCGGATGTGCGCAGTTGTTCGAGATATGCCTTCAGGTTGGAAGTGTCCCTTGCGATCAGGGCGATGGGTGAGGATTGAAACAACTGGCGATACCGCTCCTCGCTTTCCCTGATAGCTTTCTTCGTCCTTTTCAGATCTGTATCGTCTTCGACAATGGACATAAAATGCTCTGTGCCCTCAGTTTTTTTAAACATGGCTGAACCTTTTGGATTATTTGATTATTTATCATTGTGTTATCTTAGAGTCAATGTCATTGACTTAACATGAAATCTCTCGCAGGCCTTTTGCAAAGGAGGTCTTTTCTGAAAGTTTTCGAAAGTCAATGACATTGCAGTCCGTAAAGAGATCCGTTTCTTTCAAAGTGTGCCTGACACGGTAAACAACTTAAGCCTTAGTCGACAGCATACTGGCTGTTGCCATACTCCCTGCGGAAGGAAAACCGCTCTGATTCGCGGTCGTATATTCTTTGATCGCTTTCAACAACGCATTCACCAGTTCATCAGTTGGGCTGGTTTCGGAAATTGATCCATCTCCATCCGTATCGATTTTACTGAACAGCTCATTAACGGACGAGGTCAGCTTGTCATCAGCTGTGGTGGACGATGTCTGTTTTTCAGCTTCGGTATATTGTTTAATGGCATTTAGCAGTGCCTTTATCAGATTGGTCGAATTGTTACTGATGGAATCAGATGATAAAGATGAAACGCTTGAAGAGGAATCGCTGGAACTTTGCAGGTCATTCGGCGGTGGCCCCTGAGGCGGTTTTACTTTTTCCATGGCCGTGATGAACTGACTTCCGGTCAGGCTTCCGGCATTACTGCTATCTATCTGGCTCCACATTTGTTTGGCCTGTTCCTCGCTTACCTCCTGAGGACGATTGGTTATAAACTCATTTTTGCTTACCGATCCATCTGCGTTGGAATCGATTTTATTCAATACATCTTCAGCGCTGGGCTGTTGTTTTTTTTGTAACTGTGAGATGTGATATGAATTCGTTGATCCTGTACCGCTGATTGAACTTACCATGGCATTTCTCCTTTTCCATCTTATTGTTTGTACTGATTGACAAAGATTTTTATGTTCTCTTAATCCATCACCGTATGGTTTAGTTTTTGGATCTGTTCATCCCATTTCGGTCAGGAGGGTTATCAGGGCGAAGGACGAGCCGATCGCCTTGCTGTTGACAGGTGCCTGTTACCGTATCCCCACGCGGACTTACAAACTTTGCCGTATCCCCTGCATGTTTGCCTTCGCAGGCGGTATAGGCTTCCGGGGGTGGGCCTTGATGTCTTTGACCGGATTGCTGCGAGAAGGCGTCATCCCCGAATGCACTGAATGTAAAGAAAATTCCCAACGTAGCGATAACCATGGATGTTTTTTTTGTGATGTTCATTGAATTATCTCCTAAAATTAATTTAATAAATCCCACTCGATCCCACTTTTTCAAAGGGGGAAGTTCATATTTTCATTTCCGGGGTTGATTGCCCGTGATTCATGACCTTTTACAAGGGTGATGAACCCTTTGATCATGAATGTTTACGGGTCCATCAAGCTTAACGCGGATACTAACATATTAATTCTTAACTAGTCGTCTGTGGGCGGCGCAGGTTTCGGCAGCTCTACCGAGTTTACGAGCGTCTTATCCGATACGGTGTATTGTTGTATGCTGTGACCTCTCAGCATAAACAGATATGTGCCGTCAGTGCAGAATCCCGATCCAGCTGGTGGAGGTGGAGTCTGTGTTTCGTTATCACTGCTGGTCTTTTCCACGGCGTTGCTGTCGCTTTCTTTTGGCGAGGCAGGTTTGGGAAGTGCGACAGTGGTTACAAGCGAGAGATCCATACGGAATACTGGTACAGGGTAGCGCCTGCCATGACAAACAGGGATTGCCCGTCTGTGCATAATCCACTAGCCTGCGGAGGCCCATTGACCTGCTGGGCATATGTTCCAGATGTTGTGATAAGAAGGATGAAAATCATGATTGTTATGCTTGAAACACGAAAGAGCTTCATTGTCTATCTCCTTTGTTAAAGATGTTTATTAGATAATTTTCCGGGTTCGTGCTGTGGAATACTGATACAAGGTATCGCCTGCCATGACAAACAGGGATTGCCCGTCGGTGCATAACCCTGTGCTTGCCGGCGGAGGCCCATTGTGCTGATTGGCATAAGCCCCTGTAGTACTGATTAGAAGCATGAAAAGCATAAGCGCTATATTTGAAACTCGAAAGAACTTCATTGTCTGTCTCCTTTGTTAAAGATGTGTTTTTGATATTTTTCCAGGTTCGTTCTTTTATGGATGTGCATCATTTTCTTTCAATCGTTGTTGAGTTCGCCTCCTTCCTGTTCAATGGGTTCAATTTTAACTTTGACCTGCATGCTGTATACGAATATAGCATTCGATTATGGAGAAAATATGGAGGTATTATGTGATGAATGTGGAATTTGCCGGACGAAAATCAGATGCGCGTGTGATTAAATAGAAAAACACCAGCCAATAGTTGTTATACTTTAGAGGCTGGTGCCTGAAATTATTGTATCTTATCGGGTTACAGAGTTACTGTCCTGAAAACGTATTCAATTAGAAACAGCACCATAGTTGGTAACCAGAAAGAAGTAATTTCCCTCGGTGGAAAAAGCTGCACTGTATTCCAAATCCACCCATAATTGGGTGATCCCATCCGAAAGCAGAAGATTCGGAATATGGATATTCATATCCCTGGATAGTGTTGATGTTGCACATGAAGAAGAAGAATTGGTTACAGTGCCCGCATTTGTTAATTTAAAAAGTATTGATGCCGGATACGCATTATTGAACTCATAAAGGAAATCCGCCCAAAACAACTGGGCTCCCGATAACAGATCCACATAGGAAAGATACGGGATATGGAGCAACGAATTTCCATTTAATGTTGCCGAACACCTTTGATCGCGCACCAAACGTACATAGTTGTAAATGCGTTCCTCATCTTGTGGGGATGGCCCATCTTTAACTTTAGTGTCAAAGCGTACTGCACCTGCACCATGGAGATCATTGCCATCATGGTCTACCGCATAGCCAAAAGCAACGTAATCAGCAAAATACATTCCGCTAACTTTATCGCTTCCGGCAGATGTACTTGTCCAGAAATAGGGAAAATCCGCATTGCCCGCTTCATTTACAATTCCTGTAACATTAAACTTGGTTGAATCAATGGCCGGAAATACGCCTGAATAATCAACAATATTCTGTAATTCTTTGACATTGGGCAAGCGCCAATCAGTGTAACCGGCATAGGTGGAGTTTTCTGCATAAGCTAAGGCGTCTTTCCAATTCATACCTACTTTGCTGTCGTCTTTAGACCACATCAAACCGGTAGTCTTATCGGTAATGGTATTGTCACCATTGTCTACAAATTCGTTGATACCGTATGCATCGCCGCGAACAGGACGCAAGTATCTTCGGCCATCTAGAGCCTTGATGTGACCTGTCCAGTCGTTGACAACGAATACCAAATTCTTCGCCGATAGTGTGGTATTAACCAAGTACTCGTTGCTCGAGAACGAATGCTGTTGTTTCTGTTCACTACCGTCGCCAGCGAAATGGAAGTAATTGGTGTTGACATATGGCCAACCCTCCGAGTAATCTCTGATTGACCACAGTTCCTTCAAACTGGGTAAGCGCCAATCTGTATAGCCACCAAGCGTAAGGTTGCTGCAATAAGTCTTGGCTTCATCCCAGGACATTTCACTTGTAGATTGTTCCTGTCCCCACATCAGGCCTGTTACGTTGTCGGTAATGGTACCGTCGCCATTATCGGTATATGACATTGTTGCGCCTTTTAAGTAGCTAGCATCCTGGCCATAAAAATCATCCCCGCTTTGAAGTCCCGTTAATACATTTCCAAAGTCATCATAACACTTTACCTGACCTGTGGCAGCAATCGCATAATATGAGGGAGTATCATCCCCGAATGCATTAAAGGAAATGAGAATTCCCAGCATAGCGATAGCCATGTATGTTTTTTTTGTGATGTTCATTGAATTATCTCCTAAAATTAATTTAATAAATCCCACTCGATCCCACTTTTTCAAAGGGGGAAGTTCATATTTTCATTTCCGGGGTTGATTGCCCGTGATTCATGACCTTTTACAAGGGTGATGAACCCTTTGATCATGAATGTTTACGGGTCCATCAAGCTTAACGCGGATATTAACATATTAATTCTTAACTAGTCGTCTGTGGGCGGCGCAGGTTTCGGCAGCTCTACCGAGTTTACGAGCGTCTTATCCGATACGGTGTATTGTTGTATGCTGTGACCTCTCAGCATAAACAGATATGTGCCGTCAGTGCAGAATCCCGATCCAGCTGGTGGAGGTGGAGTCTGTGTTTCGTTATCACTGCTGGTCTTTTCCACGGCGTTGCTGTCGCTTTCTTTTGGCGAGGCAGGTTTGGGAAGTGCGACAGTGGTTACAAGCGAGAGATCCGCTGTGGAATACTGATACAAGGTATCGCCTGCCATGACAAACAGGGATTGCCCGTCGGTGCATAACCCTGTGCTTGCCGGCGGAGGCCCATTGTGCTGATTGGCATAAGCCCCTGTAGTACTGATTAGAAGCATGAAAAGCATAAGCGCTATATTTGAAACTCGAAAGAACTTCATTGTCTGTCTCCTTTGTTAAAGATGTGTTTTTGATATTTTTCCAGGTTCGTTCTTTTATGGATGTGCATCATTTTCTTTCAATCGTTGTTGAGTTCGCCTCCTTCCTGTTCAATGGGTTCAATTTTAACTTTGACCTGCATGCTGTATACGAATATAGCATTCGATTATGGAGAAAATATGGAGGTATTGTGTGATGAACGTGGAATTTGCCGGACGAAAATCAGATGCGCGTGTGATTAAATAGAAAAACACCAGCCAATAGTTGTTATACTTTAGAGGCTGGTGCCTGAAATTATAGTATCTTATCGGGTTACAGAGTTACTGTCCTGAAAACGCTTTCATTTAGTAACAGCTCCACAGTCTGTAACCAGAAAGAAGTGATTTTCCTCGGTGGAAAGAGCAGCACTGTATTCCAAGTCCACCCATATTGGGTTCATTCCATCAAACAGTAGAAGATTTGGAATATGGATATCCAAATCCCTGGATAGTGTTGATGCTGCACATGAATATGAAGAATTGGTTACGTTGCCGGCATTTGTTAATTTAAAAAGTATTGCTGCCGGGTACGTCTCATTGAATTCATAAAGGAAATCCGCCCAAAACAACTGTGCTCCCGATATCGGACACACATAGGAAAGATAAGGGATATGGAGCAACAGATTTCGATTTAATACTGCCGAACACCGTTGATCGCGAACAAGGCGGACATAGTTGTAATAACGTTCCCCGCCTTCGCCGGCCGGCCCGCCTTCAACCTTGGTGTCAAAACGCACGGCGCCAGCTCCGTGAAAGTCATTTCCGGCGCCATCCACCGCCATTCCGAAAGCCACGTACCACCCGTAATAATAGTATCCACCGGACTGGAACCGCGCGGACGTGCCCGTCCAGTAATAGGGATAGTCGGCGTCTCCCGATTCGTTGGTGATCCCCGTGCAGCTGAACATTGGGTCGATGGCCGGCCCCACATTCGCCATGTTCGTCGCACTGGGAGAGCGCGTATAGTCCACAATACTCTGGAGTTCCTTGACGCTGGGCAGACGCCAATCGCTGTGGCCAAGATAGTTCGCGGTGTTCTGAGTCTGGGCGTACGCCAGCGCGTGCTCCCAGTCCATTCCCGAACCGCTGTCGGACTGAGACCACATCAAGCCTGTCGCCTTGTCGGTGATGGTACCGTCGCTGTTATCCATATATTGATTGACGCCGTAGGTGTTGCCCCGCACGGCGCGCACGCGTTTTCCCATAGGACCGCTGACATTGGCCGGATAAGCCTTGATATGTCCCGTGCCGTGATTCACTCCAAAGGCAGCGGCCGAGCCGCCCTCGACCGTGACGCCGACGTAATAGTTACTTGACCAGTACTGCTCATCTTTACTGACGGTGCTGCCTGCCAGATCGAAATATGTCGTATTCAGATAAGGCCACCCTTGTGAAAAATCACTGATTGAAAAAAGTTCTTTCAAGGTGGGCATGCGCCAGTCGCTATATCCGGCCAGCCCAAGGGAATCGCAGTAATTCGCCGCCTCTTGCCAGCTGAAAGAGGATGAACTGGGCGTCTGTTGCCACGTCAGACCCGTGTTGAGATCGGTAATGGTGCCGTCGCCGTTGTTGCGAAAAGAGAACTGGTAGCCCTGGTACTGGGCGTCCTGGCCGTAGAAGGACTGTCCCTGGTTTGGTGCCGGGATCTCTGAAGTGGTGTCGTAGAACTTTGTCTGCCCGGTATCGACGATGGGATACAAGACTGTAGAATCCGTTGCAGCAGGTGTTTCTGGTACGTAGGCCAAAGATAACATGATAAGAATGGCAAAAACAAAAATTGAAATTTTAAAGTCAGATGTGTTCAAGGTGTCTCCTGCTTAAATTGATGTAGGTCAGTATTTGTTGTTTTCATTCTGCGTCTCCTGTTACATATTTTACCGGTTGTGTAAGTATATAACGAAGCGTCTGCACTTATTTCTTTTGTGTTTATGGTAGCATCAAATTATGGAGAAATTGTGGCGATTATCTGTGGAAATTATGAAGATGCGGCGGCAAAAAATATTGTATGCTATTGTACGATCAATGCGATATGATAACTATAAAAACAGGCGGTCTGAAGCAGCATGCGATTAAATCTATCATTTAAATTTTTTATTTCTTTTCTGGCGACATCAATCACGATCGTTATCGTCATGGTTGTGACCATGCATTACTTTGCCTACCGGAACTTCTCGGACTATATCCAAAAGGTGGAGGCGATTCGTTTAAGCGAACTGACTCCGGTGCTGAGCCGTGAATATCGTGACAGCAAGGGGTGGGACCTGTTGCGTGACAACCCGGAAAGATGGCATGAATTACTGAGGCCGTACAATTCTGCCGCCTATGTGGAGAAGCCGCCGTCGATGCCATCTGGTTTTAAATCCGACGTGATGCCCCTCCCGCCGCCACCACCAAGGGAACGCAGAGGGGAAGAACTGCCTGACTGGCGGGGCGGATTTGCCGAAGGGGATGTGCTGCGGGACAGGCAGGGCAGAAGGCCACCTCCGGATGGACCAGATGCCGACAGAAGGCCGCCCCCGGAGTTTCGTGACGGAAACCCTGAGCGGCCGGCTTTCGGAATCGAGCACAGGCTCACCCTGTTTGATGTGCAGAAAGAGCCTGTTGTCGGTCGATTCGGATCCACAGAAGGCAATGTGCTGCAGGAAATCACTCTAAATGGTAAAACAGTCGGGTGGCTGGGGCTCAGAAACGAAGACAGCTTGTCGAATCCGCTGGACATGGCTTTTATAAAACAGCAGGCCAGGGCTTTCTACTTTGTCGGCGTTCTCTCGCTTTTTCTTGCGGCAGTTGTGGCATATCTGCTGTCCCGCCATTTGCTGGCGCCCGTGCAGCAGCTAATCCAGGGCGCCCGCAGTCTGATCATCCCGCAAGTTCGATACCCGGATTAACGTGAACAGTTCCGATGAGTTGGGTCAGCTTGCAGGGGATTTCAACCAGATGGCCCGAACCCTGGAACAGTATGAGAAGATGCGGCAGCAGTGGATTTCCGATATCGCCCACGAGTTGCGAACCCCTCTTTCCATCCTGCGGGGCGAAATCGAGGCGCTTCAGGACGGGATACGCGAGGCAAGCAGCCAGCGACTTGAATCCCTGCATGCCGAGGTCGTGCATATGAGCCGGATTGTCAGCAACCTGCACGACCTGTCGCTGGCGGAAAGCGCTGCGCTGTATATCAGGAGAGAGCCCGTCGATCTGGTGCGGGTTGTGCGGGCATGCCTTCAGAAGTTTCAGAGCATGTTTGCCGGGCGCGGCATTGAACTTGTCGATGCGCTTGGGGGTGCGGAAACGATCATCATAGAAGGTGACAAAGACCGGCTCATGCAGGTGTTTTCAAACCTGCTGGAAAACACCCTGCGCTACACGGATTCGCCGGGCTGTTTGACCGTGCGCCAGCTTCGCACCCCGGGCAATGTGTGCCTGGTGTTTGCCGATACCAAGCCGGCCGTGCCCACGGAAGCTTTGGACCGCCTCTTCGATAGACTGTACCGCGTTGATCCGTCACGAAGCCGCATGCACGGCGGCAGTGGCCTGGGTCTTTCGATCTGTAAAACAATTATTGACGCACATGATGGTAAAATCACCGCGCAGCATGCGGCAGCCGGAGGACTTCAGATAGAGATCACGTTTCCTCTTCAGAACAAAGCACTTAGGCATGCACGGAAGGCAACGGACAACCATGACGCATAAGCATATTCTCATTGTTGAGGACGAACAGAAGATAGCGGCGCTTCTGAAAGAGTATCTTGAAAAAGCCGGCTACCGTGCATCCATTTTAGGCCGGGGCGATCAGGCGGTTGCGCAGGTCCGTAAAAGTTTGCCCGACCTGATGCTGCTCGACATCATGCTGCCGGGTCTGGATGGCATGGCCGTTTGCCGCGAGGTGAGAAAATTCTCCGATATCCCGATCATCATGATCACTGCAAAGGTGGAGGAGATAGACAGGCTGATCGGCCTCGAAATTGGTGCTGATGATTATATCTGCAAGCCCTTCAGCCCCCGGGAAGTTGTGGCGCGTGTAAAAGCCGTGCTGCGGCGCATCCACCCCGAACCTGCCCAAAAAAACCTTGCCATTGGACCCATTGCGATTGATGAAGCCGGCCATCAGGCAAGGGTGAGCGGCGAAGCGCTTGATCTGACGCCAAATGAATTCAGGCTGTTGCAGGTGCTCATTTCCCAGCCGGGCCGGGTTTTTTCACGGGATGAGCTGCTTGCCAGGGTCCAGGGCTATGACTGCGATGGTTATGACAGAACGATTGATTCCCACGTTAAAAATCTGCGAAAAAAAATCGCGGCCTGTTTGCCCGGTCAGGAGATCATCACCACGGTTTACGGTCTAGGATACAAGCTGAGCTATACCCCATAGAAGAAAACGGTCTTCTATTTGTGATTATCCGGGCTAAAAGCAGCCCTGCCACAATGGCGCACGGGTGTGCCTGGGCTGTCCGCAGGCTCAAAAAACGAGCTACGGACAAAAAGCAGGCTTCGATTCTTACGGATCTGTGCCGGAAAACCCGATCCGGGCCGGTCTGACGCCCATGCGCCGGAGGGCTTCTTTACTTTTTTGGGTCAAATCGCTGGTGAAGCGGAACTGATCCCGGCCATCAACCGGATATGCCTTGATGCGGTAGTGGGTGAAACCGGGTTTCTCGGCCACGATCACGGCAATGGGTCGATCCAGCTGAGTGTAGGCGCATGTCAGGGCCACATCGTAAAGTTTTTCACGGACCTGGGTTGGGTCGTGGTCCGGGTCGAGATAAAAATGCGCCACGCAGAGCAGATCCCGCTGGCCGTCGTTGGCGTTTCCGATGGGGGTGTCCCAGATGACCTTGTGGGGGATGTGCATGACGGTGTCGTCAGGCGTGACAAGGCTCAGGGCGCGCAGCCCCAGAGATTTGACCTCGCCGTAGACGCCGTTGATTTCCACCCAGTCTCCGGGGCGGTAGGGTCGCTCGTAGACGGCGACGATGCCGGCGATCAGGCTGCTGCCGTAGTCCTTGAGGGCAAAGCCGATGGCCAGCCCGGTGGCTCCAAGCACGGCCACGAGATTCTGAAATGTGGGCCGGAAAAACTGGGGAACCAGCAATATGAAGGCCAGCAGGATGATGCCCAGCCGAAACGTCGGGACCGAGGCCAGCAGGTTGAGCCGGAGCTGGCCGGAAAGCCGGTCTGCGATCCAGGGAAAGAGTCTCTCGATAACACGCACTGCAAGCCATGCGGATATCAGAATCAGACCGATGCGCATTGCGGCGCCGGAATCCAGTCGGTTGAGGACCCCGAGCAGATTGTCGTCCGGTGTCATGGTGTTTTCCTTGTATGGCGGCCCAATGGGATGCCTTGATCAGATTGCATGGGCAGGCGTTGTATCGGGTCGTGGCTAAAACGCATCGTATAGATATCCCTTGTCGACGATTGATTTGCGCGCCGCCGGATATCCGATGGCGCTTACCTGCCAGCGGCCGTCCATGGCCTCGATGAGGGTTGCCTCCCTGAGCCGGTGCAGGCTCTGAACCATTGAGACCCTGGGAAAGGGAACCACCCGAGCCAGCAATGGCTCCGAAAGGCCGCCATGAATCAGCAGGTTGTGAAGAACGAACAGGTCGCAGGGGCCGGAGTTTGTCAACAGCACGGGCAGCTTCACCTTGGACCAGGGGCGGACCCAGAGTGCCTGGCCGTCCTTTTGATCAGTGACGGTAGTATCCGGAGTGGCCTGGAGGCTGTGATGCCAGATGGCGGCAGCCACGCCGGGGTTTCCCCGGCTGGCATGGGCCAGTTGCTGGAGAAAATCCGTGGCCTCGATTTTCTCCGGGCCAGGGGTATCGGCCGATGCTTGGCCAGATCCGCTCACGGTTAGCGGGGACAGAATCGGTCGGCCGTTGTCGGCCTGGCGGAAATCAAGACGGCCTTCTGATTCGGTTTCCGGACAAAAATATCGTTGCAGCCGCTGGGCATCGAAGGGACCGAGGGTAATTGGTGATGGAAACAACGTGTCAAGACCGACTGCACGGATCAGGTAGGCCCAGGCCCAGCTGTCGCATCCCAGCAGGCAGGCATCGCCGCGGTGGGCCAACCACGCCATGAAACATCGGATCAGGTCAAGTCCATCGGGATCTCTTAAAAAAAGCCTTTCGATCCGGGTCATGACCAGGGGGCCGGTGGCAGGTAATTGCGATAACCAGTCGTTTCTTTTGTCTGCAAGGCTTTCCGGGTCCGGGGGCGTCACCAGGGGCCATTCGTGCTGGCGGGCCCAGGCGGCAAGCGTTTCGTCAATCCCGCTGTGGGGAGGGGCCACGACCGCCTGGTGCGGAGCCTCGGGAAAATGACGAACGGTCAGGGCTGCATCCAGGGCCTGTGCTGCCGCATCCAGCGGCGGTGCAATAAGGACGCAGGCCAGCAACTCCCCGGTTGCCTCGCACACATCCGCCGGTGAGACCACCGGAGGAGGAAGCGGGGCAGGGGGGCGAAAGCTCTGGAAAAACCCCCGGATTCCTTTGCGTACCGATTCCGTTGAGACACCAGAGGGTATGGAAAAATCTTCCAGAGGGATGAATTCCCACAATGGCGCCGGGGTGTTATCGGTTAACGGATCTGCCATCTGTGCCTTTCTTGAACCTGTCCGGAAAAGTCTTCCACTGGCGGAGCATCCGGAAAATAGAACCTTGGGTTGATAAAAAAACACGCCTTGAGCGTTTTCTGTTAGCACCTGTCCTAAATGCTGTCAAGACTGGCGATAAATTCAAACTCGCTTCGGGTCACCGGCTGAATCGACAGGCGCATTCCTTTTTTCAGAAGCAGCATTTCGGCAAGTTCCGGGAACCGGCGCAATGCGGCCAGGGGAATCGGAGTCTCGAATTTGCTCTCAAACCGGATATCCACCATATACCAGATCGGGTTGTCCGGTGTGCTCTTTGGATCGAAGTGCCCGCTTTGCGGATCCCATGCGGTGTGGTCCGGATAGCCTTTTCGAACCACCCTGGCCGTGCCCACTACAGAAGGCTTTCTCCCGCTGTGGTAGAACAGTACGCGATCGCCTTCCTGGATCTCATCGCGCAGAAAATTTCGTGCCTGGTAATTGCGCACGCCGTCCCAGTGATCGATCCCGTCCGGGCTATTCATGAGGTCATCGATCGAAAACGTTGCCGGCTCGGATTTCATCAACCAGTGTTTCATCGTTGCATTTCCTGCCCGATGCACGCCTAAAGGATTTGAGACGGCAGAAACACCCCTGCCATGACCGATTCAATGACCTGCTGTTGTTGATCAGATGTCAGAAACTTCCGGGTGAGACAACAGAATTTTGACTCAAGTGCAGCCTGAGTCATGGGATTCGCCGGATCACCCAGGGGATCTGTCACGGTTTTTTCTATTCTCCCCGCAGGTGTGTCCACGATCACACGGGCCGGTGTTTTGTGGGGAAACAGCGCACTCAGACCGGTGTTCGAGGTCAGTTTCACGCGACGTGCAAAGTTTACGATATCTATATCATGAAGGCTTGCTTCCCTGAGCGGCAGCAGGCTGCCGGGGCCTTTGACGGCGGCCGCTCCAAGGCAGAAGGAAATGCTGTACTGGGCCGCTTCCAGGTTGGATGGATCCGGGTAGTTGTTGAGTCGCAGCGCGCGTTCAAAGGTTTCGACCGTTACCCGGTCAATGGATTCAAATGTCAGACTGTTTTCATTCAGGATCGACACCAGGGCGTCGATGGCCGCATGGCTCCAGCGGCAACTGGAATAGGGCTTGAAATAGATGTGTTCAATGGCCCGAACGCTTTCCGGCACGGCCGTGATTTGATGCGGATTGAAATAGTCCGGATGATCCAGAATATCCAGTGGACCCGTAAAGCCCTCCTCGGCCAGATCCACGGCCACCAGACCCAGCATGGTGGCCCAGGGAATGCCTTCCTTTACGTGGTTTCCCATAACCAGTGAATAGCCCGAAGCAGCCAGATCCGGAATCTGGGAACCGGCAATGGCCAGGGCCTGGGCCAGAACCGAGGCCGGCAACCGGCGAAGCCGACCGGCTGCGGCTGCCGCTCCGTAGGCGCACCAACGCCCCGTGGACAGGGTGGGCAGTTTTGAAAAATCACGGGCCGCGCCCACCCGGCAGGCGATATCGTAGCCGATTGTCAGGGCGGCCAGGATGTCCCCGTCGGATGCCCCGACTTCCTGGGCCACGGCCAATACGGCGGGGATGATGGATGCGCCGGGATGGCCGGCCGCGCCCCGGTGGCCATCGTCCAGATCCAGCGCGCTGGCGGATGCGGCATTTGCCAGCGCGGCCGCCGAAGCGGTCATTTTGATGCCGGTGAACCAGAGAGAAGACTCCCCTTGGCTGAAATTCTTCCGGACCATGCGCTGCAGGGCTGTGGCGGATTCAGCTTTGTGGCCTGCCCATGCAGCACCCAGCAGATCCAGAACGCAGCGCTTGGCAGCTGTTTCGACAGCATCCGAAATATCGTCAGGCCGAAGTGCCAGTGCAAACTCAGCCAGTTTCTCAGTTGTGTACATGGTCACCTTTCCCGCTCTCGGCGGTAAGCTGAATAGCCTCCCACATCTTTTCGGCCTCCGGACATTCCGTTATCAGCTTTTCGATGATCAGCCGTGATGCAGTCTGCCAGGGTTTGATATCCACCTTCAAATACGTGGCGCCGTAGCGGCGCATGTTGGCCTGCTCGTTTTCCGCCTCGGCACGGACGACTTCCCGGCTGAAAAATTCTCCGGCCGCGTCGCAGGCCTCTGCCAGAGCAGTCTGCACGCCGGGCGGCAGGCAATTGTAACGCGCCTCGTTCACGGCCACCATGAGCATCGGGGATACATCACCCAGCAGTGTCACGAACCGGCCCCGTTTGCAAAAACCCAGCGGAAAGAGATGGGCTTTATGGGTGGGCAGCAGATCCACCTCGCCCCTCAGCCAGGCGCGCCGGAGTTTTGGCCAGGGAATCACCACGGGCTTGGCGCCCATTTCCTCCCAGAAGCGGGCCAGAAGCGGAGACTCGAATATGCGGACTTTCAGGCCCCGCACCTGATCCGGATGGGTAATGGGCCGGGTGGACAGGATGACCCACTCCAGCCCCCGTCGCCAGTTCCATTTAGAGTTGATCGGATGGACGCCCTGTTGGAGCAGCATTCTGCCGTACGTTTTGATCGAATTGCGGCGAATGCAGAAAGGCGCTTTTATGCTCCGTGCTGTTAAAAATGTACGGCAGGCTCAGCAGATCCAGGGCAGGCGCCAGATCCCGAAAGGCAGGCAGATCTTCGATAAACAGATCCAGAAGGCCTTCTTTGAGCATGGCGGACTGCCGGGTCTGGGGACCCAGCAGGGTGGCCTGAAGCGGAACTACGGACAGCCGTCCCCCGGTGCGGCGCCGGACCTCATCGGCAAACCATGTCAGCCCGCGGCTTTCCGGACCGGCCACGGTGGTCATGGTGCCCAGAATCCGGGGGATCTCCTCGTCTTTTTGAAACAGATAGCTTAAGGGCCGGCCCAGAATCTGACACAGACTGGTCAGGGATGCGATGGACAGGGCCGCCTTGCCGGTTTCGATTTTGGATATCTGGCTCTGGGATAATCCGGCCCGAAGCGCCAGTTCAACGGCCGTAAGGCCTGCAGCGATCCGAAGTTCCCGGATTTTTGCGCCGATGCGTCCCTGAACGGCCTGCTCCTTCATGTCGTCTACCATCAGGTTCAAGGCATTTCCTCTTCCCGCCTCACCACCTGAATATTCCGGAGCTGAAGTTCTTCCAGCACCCGTTTGCCGGAAACATCGCCGATGGGGGAGAGAACGCCCGGCCGGCTCACCTCGCCGGAGAGCACCATCTGGGCCGCGATGCTGGCGGTAAACCCCACGGTCCGGTTCATGGCAAAAAGACCGGTCTCAAGATCCCGGTAGTCGATGACTTCATAAGTAATCCGTTTGCGGCTTTTCTGCTTGATTCCCCAGGCTTCGATCCGAAGAACGGCGATATCCCGTTCATTATCCCGGTACTGAAGCCGGGGCGTCAGGTGCCGGACCAGATATTTCAGGGGTTCATCCTCCATGAAAGCCCATGTCCGCCATCACCCGCCAGTAGGCGCAGTGTCCGGGCCAGCGGGCCGCATAACGGCCCATGTCCTTAAGCTGCGGGCCCAGAGAAAAGCGGTCGATGAATTCAATGGCATCGCCATTGGCATAGGCTTCCATGTCGCCGATCCCCGGGACATGAATCATATGGATGTTTTCCTCGCGGAATATCTCGGTTCCGGCAATCGCAACGGTTTGACCGTCTTTTAGCAGCCGGGCCGGCCTGCGGTAGGCATTCAGCACGCCTTCCAGGGTCCAGGTGATCTTGTATTTCAGGGCATTGTCGGCCGCGGACATTTCGGGCACGCCCAGTCCATAGCTGTTAAGGCCGTGGACTTCATCAAAATCCGCCACCGCCAGCTTGCCCAGGATCAGATCGATGCCGGGGTCAAAGCCCATCTCCGGCAGGAGGGTGATGCCGCGCTCTTTGGCGCGTCCGTCCAGATCCTCGATCCAGTGGCTGTAGCTGGTGTTGACAAAGGGGATGCCGGCCGCAATGCAGGCTTCGGCCACCGGATGGGCCAGAAACGTGGGCAGCATGCAGACCGTGATCGCAGCCTTGCTTTCTTTTATGAAACCGGCCAGATCCGGATTCTCCGCGATATTGAGCTGCTGGAGCCGCACCTTGGGATAGGACCCCCGCTTTATAAATGCCTGCGCTGAAGATATGTCCAAATCCGCGCCGATAATGTCATCCACCAGGCCGCTTTGGGACAGGTCATGGATAACGGCTTTGCCTTGAAGCCCGAGACCGAGCACAAGTGCTTTCATAACAGATAAAACTCCTTTCATGTTTTTCGTTAAGCGTATCTCGTGAAGCGTGAAGCGTCAAAAGACACAACATCTATCCTCACATTTCGCGAGACTACGACTTCACGGATACGTCACGAGAACCATCATTTCGGGATATTTCGAAGGCGTGGATCAAGTGCATCCCTCAGCCCGTCGCCCAGCAGATTGATGGAAAGTATGGTCAGCATGATGGCAAGGCCCGGCAGGGTCACCAGCCACCACGCATCGGCGATATAGACCCGCCCTTCGGCCAGCATCCGGCCCCAGGTCGGCATGGGGGGCGGAACGCCCATGCCCAGAAACGACAGGCCGCTTTCCCAGATGATGATGTTGGCCACGCGGACCGTGGCCAGCACCAGAATGGGGGACAGCACGTTTGGAAAGATCTGCCGCATCAGAATCACCCGGTGCGGGGTTCCCACGCTGCGGCTGGCCAGCACGAATTCTTTTTTCTTGATGCTGAGAACGCTTCCCCGGATCGTGCGGGCGTATGTCACCCAGTCCGAGAGCCCCAGCACCAGAATCAGGTTGAAAATGGAATTTCCCAGCACCGCAATCACGGAAATGGTCAGCAGCATGAACGGATAGGCCATGAAAACGTCCGCCAGCCGCATGATGACATTGTCGATCCGGCCCCCGTAGTAGCCGGAAATCAGCCCCAGACCGATCCCCGATACGCAGGCCACCAGAACCGATGAAAAACCGACCAGAAGGCTCACCCGGCTGCCGTAGAGGATCCGCACCAGGATATCGCGGCCCAGATTGTCCGTGCCCAGGGGGTAGGCAAGGCTGCCGCCTTCCTGCCAGAAAGGGGGGGTGAGCCGCATCAGCAGATCCTGTGCCAGGGGATCGCGCGGATAAAAGAGCGGGAAAAAAAGACTGGTGGCCATGACGCCTAGAAAAAGTATGCCGCCGATCACGGCTCCCGGGGACCGGCCCAGGGCCTGAAATGTCTCCCCCCACAGCCGAAGACTGGCGCGCAGGTGACGGAATCTCTCGGTGGATCCGCTCATTTGGCCTCCAGAAAACTGATCTGGGGATCCAGGTATAGATAGATCAGGTCGGTCAGCAGATTGATCAGGACAAAGAGAACGGACAGCACCAGCACCGCGGCCTGAACCAGGGGGTAGTCCCGGGTGAAAATGGCCTGAACCACCAGACGGCCGACGCCCGGCCAGGCAAAGACGGTTTCGATGATGACCGTGCCGCCGATCAGAAATCCGAACTGCATTCCGGCCACGGTAACCAGCGGAATCAAGGCGTTTTTAAGGGCATGCTTTCCGATCACCATTTTTTCCAGAAGCCCTTTGGCACGGGCGGTCCGCACATAATCCTGATTCAGGACATCGAGCATCACCGATCGGGTCAGGCGGGCGAACATGGCCATCAGACTCAGGCCCAGCGACAGGGACGGCATGATGAGCTGTGCCAGTGTTCCCCTGCCGGATGTGGGCAGCCAGCCCAGGTTGATGGAAAAAATCAGGATCAGCATGATCCCAAGCCAGAAATGGGGCATGGACAGACCAAAGAGCGCGCCCAGCATGGAGGTGAAATCCCAGACGGAACCGCGTTTGACGGCCGAGATGATGCCAAGAGGAATGGAAAACACCAGGGCGATCAGCATGGCGGCCCCGGCCAGCTCAAGGCTTGCCGGAAGCCGTTCCATAATCAGCGTAAAGGCCGGCACCCGGTGCTGGAGCGAAACTCCCAGATCCCCCTGCACGGCATGGCTGGCAAACCGCCAGTACTGAACGGGCAGGGGATCGTTAAACCCGAGCTGCTCCCGCAGGGTTTCGATTTCCGCGTGTGTGGCGTCCGGCGGCAGCATGAGCATGACCGGGTCTCCGGACAAATGGATAAAGAAAAAACTGATGATGGAAATACCCACTGCCACATACACGGTGTGCCAGAGTCTTTTGAGGATGTATCGACCCATTTATTTTTTCGGTTTGGCCGTATTCATGATCAGGTAGCCATCCCGCAGGCCCTTGTAGTCCACGGCGTTTGAAACCGCATAGACTTCGGGGATCACATAAAGATAGACCCAGGGGGCATCCTTATACAGATACCGGTCAAGCTCGTTGTAAACCTTGACACGGGCAGCCGGGTCCATGGTGCTTCGTCCCTTGTCCAGGAGCTGATCCACGGTTTCGTTCTTGTAATAATAATCCCGGCTCTTGGAGTGAAACAGGGAATACATGTAGCGGTCCGGCTCCGGGGCATCGTCCCAGAAATAAATGAACATCTGATGCAGTTTGTTCTTGTACCGGTCCCACATGACGGCTCTTTCAAAAGGCTCGAGGGTGACCTTGACACCGATCTTGGCCAGATCCGAGGCAATGACCTCGGCCTGTTCCTGGATCTGCGGCAGATAGGTGCCGTAAGCCAGGCGGGTTTCGAATCCATCTGGGTATCCGGCCTCTGCCAGCAGTTTCTTGGCCTGCGCCGGATCAAATGCATAGGGTTTCAGGGAAGGATCAGCGCCCATGGTCCGCGGGCTGATGGGTCCTGCGCAGAGAATGGCCTTGTCATTGAACAGGGCTTTGTTGATGAGCGGCCGGTTGATGGCGTGGTTGATGGCCTGCCGGACTTTTACATCGCTGAAGGGTTTTTCGTACGTGTTCAGGCCCAGATAGTTCATGGAACCCATCTGATCGGTCAGATACGCCTTGCCCGAATCAATAATTTTCTTTCGCTGATGCACGGGAACGCCGCTGATCACATCCGCCTCTCCGGTCAGAAGGGCGGCAATCCGGGAGGACTCTTCGGGAATGCCCTTGAATACCAGTTTTTTATAGGCCGGTTTCGGGCCGTAATATTTGTCGTAGGCCGACATGAGGATTTCCTGGCCCTTGACCCATTTGTCCAGTTTATAGGCGCCGGAGCCGATGGGGTTCAGGTTGTATTCCGCATCCCCGACTTTTTGAACATAGGCGGGCGGAACGATGAACAGGTACTGGGCCAGCATGTAAAGACCCGGGGCGTATGGCTGGTTCATGGTGATGGTAAAGGTGTGATCGTCGATCACCTTGATCTCTTTAAAGCTGTTCAGCTTGCCTTTGTGGGGGCTTTTCAGGGCATCGCTCATGATCCGCTCAAAGGAGAATTTCACGGCCGCGGCATTGATGGGCTCGCCGTTATGAAAGGTGGCGCCCTTGATCAGGGTGAATTTCCAGGTCAGGTCATCCACTTTTTCCCATTTCTCGGCCAGGCCCGGTTTGACCGTGGCGTCTTCCTGGGGTTTGAGCAGCGTGTCGTTGATGTTGTACCCCACGCTCATGGTGGTCTGAATGGAACTCTGCATGATATCCAGTCCCACGGGTTCGGCTTCCTGAATCACCACCAGGGTGTCTCCGGCCGCAAACACCGGTCCAACCACGGCAATGGACACCAGGGCCATCGCAAGTATCATCCACGTCATTCTTTGTTTCATGCTCTGTCTCCTTCTTTGTGAGTAGCGCCGGCAATCCGGCAGTTCAGTGTTTAAAACTGTCATCTGTCATCTGTCGTCCTCGTCAGTCTTCTTCACTCCATAAAGATGACACCTCACCCCATGTCCGCCCTCCACCTCCCGCATCAGCGGCAGCTCTTCCCGGCAGATGGACATCACCTCGGAGCAGCGGGGGTGAAACCGGCATCCGGACGGCGGATTGACGGGCGAGGGCACATCGCCTGCCAGGATGATCCGTTTCCGGGACCGCCTCGGGTCGGGCACGGGCACGGCGGAAAGCAGCGCCCAGGTGTAAGGATGCAACGGTTTTCCGTAGAGCGTCTTGACATCGGCCATCTCGACGATCTGCCCCAGGTACATGACCCCCACGCGGTGGCTCACATAGCGGATCACCGCCAGATCATGGGAAATGAACAGATAAGAAAGGTTAAGCTGGCGCTGCAGCCGGACCATCAGGTTCAGCACCTGGGCACGGACCGATACATCCAGGGCCGAAACCGGCTCATCGCCGATGATCAGCTTGGGCCGGAGCACCAGTGCCCTTGCCACGCACACTCGCTGGCGCTGGCCTCCGGAAAACTCATGGGGAAAGCGGGTCATGTGCTGCGGCGAAAGCCCTACGGTTTCAAGGGCGCCGGCTATCCGGTCCAGCCGTTCGGCCGCACTGATATTTTCATAATTAAGGATCGGCTCCTCGATGATCCGCTCCACGGTCTGCCGCGGATTCAAAGATCCGAACGGGTCCTGGAAAACGATCTGCATGTGGCGTCTGCGCTGTCGCAATTGATCCGGATCAAGGGCCAGAAGATTTTCGTTCTGGAACCACACCTCGCCGGATGTGGGCTCGATGAGCCGCAGAACGCTGAACCCGGTGGTGGATTTGCCGCACCCCGATTCCCCGACAAGTCCCAGCGTCTCGTTCTCGCCGATGGAAAACGACACGTCGTCCACCGCATGCACCACGGATCTTTTACGGCCCCAGAAGCCTTTTTTCAAAGGGAAATGCTTGACCAGATTCTCGACCCTGAGCAGCTCAGACATGGGACCCCCGCCGCCAGCAGGCCACCCGGTGACCCGAGTCCACGGTCTCCAGGGTCGGGGCCTTGGTCCGGCAGAGTTCGATCGACTCCGGACAGCGGGGCTCGAAATGACAACCCGCCGGCAAATCCGTCAGATTCGGCACCACGCCGTCGATTTCATTGAGTGCCTCGGTTTCAAAAGAGGCATCGGCCCGGGGGATGGAGGCCATGAGCCCCAGCGTGTACGGATGCAGCGGATGATCAAAAAGATCCAGCGTGGAGGCCTCTTCCATGATCCGGCCGGTGTACATCACCGCCACCCGGCGGGTGACTTCGGCCACCACCCCCAGATCATGGGTGATGAGCAGCACCGCCGTGCCCAGTTCTTCTTTGAGTTCGGCCATCAGCTCCAGAATCTGGGCCTGAATGCTGACATCCAGCGCCGTTGTGGGCTCGTCTGCCAGCAGCAGGGCAGGGCGGAAGGCAAGCGCCATGGCGATCATGACCCGCTGCCGCATGCCGCCGGAAAGCTGATAGGGATATTCCTTGACCCGCCGCTCCGGCGCCGGAACGCCCACCATGGCAAGCATGTCGATGGCGCGTTTCAGCGCCTCCGACCGGCTGAGATTCCCATGAACGAGAAAAACTTCCATCAGCTGGTTGCCCACGGTAAAGACGGGGTTCAGGGCCGTCATGGGCTCCTGAAAAATCATGCTGATCTGATTGCCCCGCATCAGTCGCAGATCATTTGAAGGGAGTTTGAGCAGATCCTGATCCTTGAAAATAATCTCCCCGCCTGCCACGAGTGCGGGCGGCTGAGGCAAAAGCCCCATGATGGACAATGCCAGCACCGATTTGCCGCATCCGGATTCCCCCACAATGCCCACAACCTCTCCGGGCGCGATGCTCAGGCTTAAATCATCCACGGCCCGGGTAACGCCCTTGGGGGTGCGAAAGCAGATGGTCAGGTTCTGGATTTTCAGCATATTGTGTCGGCTATAAATGGGAGTGAATGAAATTCAGGAAATGTAAATCAATATTATTACATTATTAACAGTCATGAATATTCCTGTCAAGAATATATTCTATCCCAACCATTATTCTTCCTTCATGATTTTTATGACTCTATCGTCCAGACAAGAACGCATAAAGGCATTCATTGGCTTCTGATCGTCTGTTTTCGCAAAAATCCAGCATCAGTTGATTGAACTCCAACTGTTTCTTCGCTGGAAGATTGATCGCAGGATATCCGTTGTTTAACAAAAGCCAATTCATCATGAAACGCCCCATGCGTTTGTTGGTGCATAAAGGAACTGGCATCTGGCCATTGTCAGGAAGATGTGAATCGCCTGATCGTAACTATCCGGCATCCTGGATGCGTCCTCTATCTTTTTGTCGAATAATTCCGTAAATAGATCCGCTTTTGGAGGCATATATTTCGTTCCGGCAATCGTTACCCCGCCGGAACGAAACTGGCCCCATTCCAGGGATTCTTCCTTGCCGGAGATTGCATGAAGATGGCAGACTTTTTCAACCGTTATTTCAAACTGATCATTTTCTATCCATTTAAATAATGCACGCCTGGCATTTCCTTGATTCAGCGCAATATGTTGATCGGACAGCCTGTGTCCGCCCACGGTAAATCCATCTAGTAGCGCCTGGATTTCCGGCAGGGTGAAATTGATGCCTTCCAGGGTTACTGCATCCTTGACAAACTCGGCCAGTTGACGCTTGGCAAGCATGTGTGTTTCTGCGACAATCATATTGACGCTGTTACTGTTTGATACAATGTTGCGGTATGAAGCACACAGCAGGTGGAAAATTCAGGGAGCCGGGGTTCTGGGAGACCATCCGCGAGGCGTTATTCGGCGTACGCCGGTTGATGGATTGCGTCCAGGTGGAGGTCACTTCCCGCTGTCCGGGCCGCTGCAGTTACTGCCCCCACACCATCCTGCAGGATCAGTGGCTGTCGCGCGACATGGACATGGGCACCTTCGAGCGACTGTGGCCGGTGATGCGAAAAGCCGGCCGGGTGCACCTGCAGGGATGGGGTGAACCGCTGCTCCACCCCGGCTTTTTCGACATGGCGTCTCTGGCGCGCCAGGCCGGCTGCGCCGTGTCCACCACCACCTGCGGGCTGCGCATGGACCGGGACATGGCCCGAAAGATTGTTGAAAGCGGGATCGACATTGTGGCTTTCTCGCTGGCCGGAACCGATGCGGCCAGCAACGCCGCGCGCCATGGCGTGGATTTTGGCCGTGTGTGCGAAGCCGTCAGCCTGCTACAGGACGTGCGCCGCTCGGCCGGGGCCGTGCACCTGGAAATTCATTTCGCCTACATGATGCTGGCCTCGGTCATGGAGGCTGTGCGGGGCCTGCCCGGCCTGGCACACCGGCTGGGGGTGCATGCCGTTGTCGTCAGCACTCTGGACTACATTGCCGGGCCCGGTTTTGCGGCCGAGGCATTCATGCCCCGGGAAGCCGGAAAAATTGCCCGGGCCGAAGCGGTTCTGGCGGAATCCGGGGCCGAAGCCAAGCGTCTGGGCGTGGACTTTCACTGGTTGCTGCCCCGGCCGGACGCTTCGGGCACGGGGTGCCGGGAGAACATCAACCGCTCGTTTTGCGTCGCCGCCGACGGGTCGGTCTCTCCCTGCGTTTTCCTGAATGTGCCTGTCGACCGCCCGGACCCCAAACGCCGGGTGTTCGGAAACGTCAACGAGACGGATCCGCTCGAAATCTGGGAAAGCGAAGCCTTCCGCCGCTTCCGGGACAGCCTGGCCTCCGGGGACGCGGACCTGCCGTGCCGGACCTGTCCCAAGCGGTTCATGGTATAATGCCAGGACATGCCGGAAAAGATGCGCCGGGTGCGATGCATCACATTATTGTCCGAGGTATCGATGTCGATCGGGATGCCATTTATATATTTACAATTTGCAAAAGTTCCAATAGGAATCCGCCGGGAGTTGATACCATCGAATTTGAAGACGACCGTAATTATTCTTCCTTCATGATTTTTATGACTCTATCGTCCAGACAAGAGCGCATAAAGGCATTCATCGGCTTCTGGTCATCCGTTTCGTAAAAATCCAGCATCAATTGATTGAACTCCAACTGTCTCTTCGCGGGAAGATTGATCGCAGGATATCCATTGTTTAACAGAAGTCCATTCATCATGAAACGCCCCATGCGTTTGTTGACGTCTTAAAAAAACTGGCATCTGGCCATTGTCGGGAATATGTGGATCGCCTGATCGTAAATGTCCGGCATCCCAGACAAACTCGGCCAGTTGACGCTTGGCAAGCATGAGTGCTTTGGCTTTATTGGGTTTCATATTCCACTGGCGGTCTTTCATCGTTATCCCCGTTGCGATGCCGGAATTAATGAGTGTTTGCAGTTTTCAGGCGGGCAGACTGCTTTTGTGTTGCAGTATAGCAGAGAGCAGGTGATTGTCAAATCTGTTGAGTCCTATCAAACTGTGTGCCAATTTTATTGACGCTGTAACACTGTTTGATACAATGCTGCGACATGATCTGTGTTTTCAGTTCCCAAACATCGCCTGCTTTCAACCTGGCCGCCGAACAGCATCTGCTTTCCGTGAGCTGCGAGGATTGCTTCATGCTGTGGCAAAGCAGTCCGGCTGTGATCGTGGGGCGCAATCAGAATGCCTGGTCTCAAGTCAATGCCCGTTTTAAGCTTGACATTATCGGCACACCTTTTATTATATTCATCGAATGCTTGCTTCCTGCCATTGACAATATAATTTATTCCGTCGAGGTAATTTTATGTTTTCCGACCTTGATCCCGTATTCCTGGCGCGCGCCCAGTTTGCCTTTACCGTGGCCTATCACATCACCTTTCCGGCGTTTACCATCGGCCTGGCCAGCTGGCTGGCCGTGGTGGAGTGGCGCTGGCTCAAAACCGGAAATCCGCTGTACGAGCAGATCTATCGCATGTGGGTGAAGATCTTTGCCGTGACCTTCGGTATGGGCGTGGTCACCGGCGTGGTGCTCTCCTACCAGTTCGGCACCAACTGGTCTGTTTTCGCCGACAAGGTGGGCAATGTGCTGGGGCCGCTGCTGGGCTTTGAGGTGCTCACCGCCTTTTTCCTGGAAGCCTCTTTTCTGGGCATCATGCTCTTCGGGTGGAACCGTGTGAGTAAAAAAATGCACTTTGCCGCCACGGTTATCGTGGCAGCGGGCACCCTGATTTCGGCCTTCTGGATACTGTCCGCCAACAGCTGGATGCAGACGCCGACCGGCTTTCGGGAGGGCGCCGACGGCCTGCTTTATCCCACCGACTGGATCGCAGGTGATTTTCAACCCGTCCTTTCCCTACCGTCTGGTCCACATGGTTACCGGGGCATACCTTACCACGGCTTTTGTGGTGGGCGGCATCGGCGGGTACTACCTGTGGCGGGGGCTGCACGTGAAGCACGCCCGGATCATGCTGGGCATGGCCATGATCATGGCCATATTCGTTGCGCCCATGCAGCTATTTTGTCGGTGATCTGCACGGGCTGAACACTTTCAGGCATCAGCCTGTGAAGGTGGCGGCCATGGAGGGCATCTGGGAAACGGAGAAAGGTGCGGCGCTGCGGCTTTTCGCCTGGCCGAAACAGGACGAGGAGCGCAACGCATTCGAGATCTCCATTCCCAAACTCTCCAGCCTCATTCTCACCCATGACGTTAACGGCGAGGTGAAGGGGCTTAAGATCCTGGACACAAAGCGGATCGTCCGCCCGTGTTTATGGTCTTCTGGACATTCCGCATCATGGTGGGTCTTGGCATGCTGATGATCGCACCGGTCTGATCGGACTGGTGCTCTTCCTGAAAAAGCAGCTCTTTTCCACGCGCCGGTTTCACGTGTGGTGCATGGTCATGACGCCGGCCGGCTTTGTGGCCGTTGTGTCCGGCTGGTTCGTCACCGAGGTGGGCCGGCAGCCTTTTATCGTGTACAACGTATTGCGAACGGCCGAAACCATATCGCCTGTGGCCGGTGGGTCTGTTGCCGTATCCCTTGCGGCTTTTGTCGTTACCTACGGCCTGGTGTTTACCGCCGGGGCCTATTACATCTTGAAACTCATCGGAAAAGGGCCGGAAACCACGGAAGAAGATGCCTATGGAAGCCACGGCGTGAAACAGCCGCCCCTGATCACGGATCTGGCTGTTCAGACAGGAGGGAAAGATGTTTAGTTTCGAGAGTTTTCTGGATCTGCCGCTTATCTGGTATGCGCTGATCGCAACGGTTATCTTCCTGTATGTCCTGCTGGACGGCTTTGATCTGGGCGTGGGCATTCTGTTTCCCTTTTGCCCCCACGGATGCGTGCCGGAACCGCATGATGAACTCCATCGCCCCCTTCTGGGACGGCAACGAGACCTGGCTGGTGCTGGGCGGCGGCGGGCTGTTTGCCGCCTTTCCCCTGGCCTACGCCATTCTCATGCCGGCATTTTACATGCCCATCATCCTCATGCTGCTGGGCCTGATATTCCGCGGCGTGGCATTCGAATTCCGCTTCAAGGCCAGCGGCAAATCCAGGCGCATCTGGGACTATTCATTTCACGTCGGCTCTCTGGTGGCCACTTTCATGCAGGGCATGGTGCTGGGCACATTTGTTCACGGCATCGCCGTTGAGGGCCGCAATTTTGCCGGCGGCCCCTTCGACTGGCTGAGCCCTTTCAGTTTCATGACCGGCGTTGGCCTGGTGTCCGGCTACGCGCTGCTTGGCGCCACCTGGACAATCATGAAAACCGAGGACGAGACCCAGGGCTGGGCGCGCAGATGCGCCAGGTACATGATGCTGTGCGTGGCATTGTTTATGGGACTGGTGAGCATGGCCATGCCGCTGATGAACCAGGACATCAAGGAGCTGTGGTTCAGTTGCCCAATTATCTACTGGTTGCAGCCCATGCCGATCCTCTCGGTGGTCTTCTGCGTCATGCTCTGGCGGGATCTTGGCGCCGGGCGGGAATTCCGGCCGTTTTTTCTCACCCTTGGCCTTTTTCTCATGAACTACATCGGCATCGGGGTCAGCACCTGGCCCTGGCTGGTGCCCTTCAAGGTAACCCTGTGGCATGCGGCCGCAGCTCCGGAATCCCAATCCCTGCTGCTGCTGGGCACGGTGTTCCTTCTTCCCTGCATCCTTGCCTACACGGGTTATTGTTTCTGGGTGTTCCGGGGAAAGGCCTCTCACGAACATGATGCGGCTTACTGAAAAACAGCGCCAGTGGTTATGGTTCGCCGGTTTGTTTGCCGGCGGCATGGCCGCCATGCTGGTGTTGGCCGGGCTCGTGCGCTTGATGCTGAAAATGTAGAGTGTAGGACAGGGATAGGGGACGCCCTTTATATATTTATATTTACGATCCGCAATAATTCTGATAAGAATCCACCATGCCAAGACATGCCAGAATAGATGCACCGGGTGCGCTGCATCACATTATAGCCAGAGGCATCGAGCTGAGTAAGATCTTTCGGGATGATATTGACCGGGAAAGCTTTTTAGAGCGCTTGGGCGATCTGGCTCTGCAGACGCAGACAACCTGTTATGCCTGGGCGTTGATTCCCAATCATTTTCACCTGTTGCTGAAAACCGGCAGTGTCCCTATCGCAACGCTTATGCGACGGCTTTTAACTGGCCATGCCGCAGGATTTAACAGCAGGCATCGGCGCAGTGGTCATGTGTTTCAGAATCGGTACAAGTCCATACTGTGTCAGGAGGACGCTTATCTGAAAGAGCTTGTCCGCTACATTCATCTCAATCCCCTGAGGGCCGGTCTGGTCAAGGATCTCAATGAATTGGACAACTATCGGTTCTCTGGTCATGGTGTACTCATGGGAAAGAACCCAAATCTATGGCAGTCGGTCGATCAAACACTTGCGTTCTTTGGTGGGGGGGCATCCAGGGCACGATTAAACTATCGTGAATTTATGCGAAAAGGTGTTGACCAGGGGTCCCGGCCGGAACTGGTTGGCGGCGGATTGATTCGCAGTGCAGGCGGCTGGTCCGAAGTCCGGGAGATGAGAAAAGCCGGTATTTTTCAAAAAAGCGATGAACGTATTTTAGGCAGCGCCGATTTCGTTGAATCTGTGCTTGCCGATGCACAGGAGTCCATGCAACGACGGTATGCATGGAAGGCGCAGGGAGTGAGCCTGGATCATCTGATACAGAGAGTGGCGGATTTGATTGCGCTTCATCCGCATGCGCTTATCGGGCCATCCAAAGCCCGAAAAGTCGTTAAGGGGCGTATTATGATTTGTTATTGGGCGGTTCGAGAGCTGGGGTTTTCGATGACCGAGGTGGCAACCCGCCTGGGAATATCCGTGTCGACGGTCAGCGTTGCTGTTCCAAAAGGAGAAAGGCTTGTGTGCCAGGAAGGCCTGTCACTTGATGCGAATACGAATATAAAAATATAAAGGGCGTCCCCTATATTTATCTATGAAAGCGGTCAGATGAATTTTAAAAAAGGAACTCAGGAGGAAGTATTAATGGCAATGGATTTGCCGGAGAACTCCATGACGCCCATCCATCTTCTTCTGGTCGATGATGAACAGGGCTTTGTCGAAGCCCTGGCCCGGCGCCTGGTGAGCCGGGGTTATCAGGCGAGCTATGTTTTTAGCGGGGAAGAAGCCCTGCGCTTTCTGGATGAGAGGAAAAGCATTGATGTGGTGCTGCTGGATGTCGAGATGCCCGGGATGGACGGTCTGGAAACTCTCCGCCGCATCAAAGCTATTCAGCCCTTGATGGAAACGATCATGCTCACGGCCCACGCCACCGTTACCACGGCCGTAGAAGCCATGCGTGTCGGCGCGCTGGATTATTTGATGAAGCCGTGCGATATTTCAGAATTAACAGCCAAGGTTGAAGCGGCGGCCCGGCGCAAAAGGGAACGCGAAAGCAAAATATTCGATGTGCGCACGCGGCCCTACATTACCGACAGCCAAAAGAATGAATTGATTGCAGCCATTATGGCTTCATAGACTTTTGTCCCCATGCGGCTTTTGACGCGACTTCCCCCCTTTTGGGCAGCCGGTGCAGCCGGTAGGCAAAGCGGTTCACCCGGCGGATATCCAGCGGGGTGCCGTCATCATAGAAAAAGAAAAACGGTATATCCTTATGATGCCGCAGGAGGCTTTCCTCGATCAATGAATTGTCGCATCCCCAGCAGCTTGTCATCAGCACGCCGTCATAGGGCTGCTTTTCCCAGTGTTCCAGAACGCCGCCCACGGCATAGCCGGAACCGCCAAGAGTTCGGGGATCAATAATATCCGCCGATCGATTCAAAACGGTTTTCATATCGGGCGCCGGCAGCCACGGATGGCGCCTTGCGGCCAGTTTATAAAGACGATTCCGGATAGCCACCATGACAAACAAATATATGGACTGCTGCCTGCGGGTGGCCCTGCGGCCGAAAATCAAATGGGGGTGAACCCGTGATAGAAATTCAAGAAAATCCATCACAGGTTCGGCTACGGCCCGGACATTGCGCTCGCTCAAATGGCTGTAAATACCGCAGTTGGCGATGTCGTTGCCTTTGGTCATGGCGTCGCCGGACACATAGACGGTCCGGAAATCACGGCTTCCCTTGTACTGTTTTTCCATTCGGTGAAATTCCAGGGACGCGCTTTTGATGATTCCGGAAAGCCTTGCCCAGTGAAGGCTCTTTTGGACCGGGCCCTGGAAGAGGCCGCCTTTTGAGGGCCGGCTGATCAGTTCGATAACCGCCTTGCAATACCGGTGAAACACATCCTTTGCCGCGCCCGGCTCAGACTCGATTGCCAGGTGATAGAGGTAAAACTGGCGGATAATATCGATACCGGTAAGCCCGGCTACCAGGCGCGCCGCCATGCCGGCGCCTCCGGCAATCAACAGGGACGCCACCGAGACGCGTTCATGCAGCCCCATCCGGTCAACAGAGAGCCTGTCCTTGATCCCGTACATGCCGGAGCGGCAGATCTGTCCCGAAAGCTGCATCAGCCGGATTTCCGCAGGCAAATCAGCGCTTGCGGCCACTTCAATTTTGACAGTTTCCAGATATTCCTTGAACGCCCCCCAGATCAGCTGATAGGACATGCATTCCTTTCCGGTGCAATCCGGCTTTCCCTGCCGGTAGTTTTCCTCGGACACCGGCGGGGCGGACACCGCATCATACCCGTATGATCGGTATACGGCCGCAAGCAAATCGCCCAGGTAATCCACGCTGCTGAAAAACACATACCTTACTTTTTTATCCAGATATTTGCCGCGACGTTGACCGGACTCCACGTAGGAAATGCCTCGGGAATTATCCGGCAGGGATTTCTCCCTATCTTGATCCGGGTCTTGAGCCCGGTATTGACGGACTGACTGCAGAAACGCCTGTATCCGGGTAACAAACCCTGCAGCGCCGCCATGACCGTCACTTTCCAGAATATTGTGGGGATAACCCGCCAGCAGGGACTGAAACACCTGTTCCGTAAAGGATGCCGGACCGCAGCCAAAAGAGGCCAGCATCAGGGGAAATGCGTTTTTCAGTTCTTTTGCCGCCAGCGCGGCACGCAAATACCGGTTGGCATCGCCCCAATAGATTTTGCGCAGTTCCGGAACATTCTCCGGGATGGGAAAGCAATCCATGGGTATGGCCATGGCGCCGTTCTGCCTTAAAATATCCGGGATCCTTGAATTGGCCGCTCTGTCGTGGATGACGTGCTGGGACCCGCAAACCACCACTGCCGGAATCCGGTTTGCAGTTGCATAGGCCATAGCGTTTTTGCCGATTTCATCCAGCTCCGATTCAAATTTCATCTGAGCGTCCGCAGCCTTTTTCAGCGCCGGTTCAATAGCGGCCGGATCCACGTCCAGGGTTCGGGCAAGAACCGACAGGCTTTGAAGCACCGCTTCACTGGTCAATCCTTTTTCAAGGTTCAGCATGGGGCGGATCACGGCGGTGTTTTTACCGCGGGCTTTAAGCGACTGTGCAATCACATCCGGCATGGCCTGTTCGGTCACGCAGGCTATCCCGCCGGGGCCTTGCCGGTCGCTGAAATCCATGATCTTTGGAAAAAACAGGAAGGGGGCCGTTGTTTCGCAGATGGAATGGGCGATCTTGACCGGTCCGCAGGAGTCAAAACTGTTGCACAGGTGTTCGCCCTTTGCCAGTGATTCTGAATCGGATTTCAGCACCGTGACGGAAAAACCGAGTTCCGTCACAAGCGTGGAGAGAAACGGCAGGAATCCGCCCACCGGCCCGGTCATGGGGATGGCCACCGGCTTTTTGCCTGGATCGGCTGTTTCGCAAGCGGCCAGAAGAGCGGCCCGCTGCTCGAAAGGGTTGGGAGCGTCCTTTGCAAGTTTCGGCATGGACCGGGCGCTGATCTCATATTTGGGGCAGGCCCCGCCCGATGTCGCCACTTTTTGAATATCGCCGAACCGGATGGTGGTTCGCTCGATGGGACACATGGTCCGGCATGTGCTGTCCTTGCAGGAAAACTCGGACCGGTCGATGATTTCCGCTTCCAGAAAATCGTTTAAATCAAGGCGTGTGGCTGATGCAAGCGTATTTTTCCCGATTTCGCCAAGACGCACAGCCCGATGCCCCAGGCGCCCATGGCCCCCGGGTTGGGCGGAACAATAATTTCGCGGCCGGTCACCGCCGCCAGCGTCCATGCCAGAGATTCATTGGACGCGGGTTTGCCCTGAAAAAATATTTTTTCGCCAAGGCTGCGCTGCCCCATGACCCGGTTCAAGTAATTCTGTATGACGGAATACTGAAACCCCGCAAAAATGTCTTCCAGCTCAAAGCCTTCTTTCAAGGCTTCGGCCCCTGATTCGGCGATATATACCGTGCACATCTGGCCCAGATCCGGCGGCCGTTTCGCATCCCTGGCCATTTGCGCAAAACCGGTCAATGTCATGGACATCATAACAGGCTGCCTGCTCTTCCAGAAATGACCCGGTGCCGGCGCTGCAGGCTTTGTTCATATCGCTTTCCGTAATCCGGCCGCCGCTGATGCGGATATATTTGGCATCCTGACCGCCGATCTCGATGATGGACATGTCTTTTCCCTGATCCGGATCACAGGAAATCGCGGCCGAGGCATGGGCCACGATTTCATTCAGCACGCAGACTTTGGCCGCGCCTTGTCCGGAAACCGGGAACACCGTCCGGGCAAGGGTGGCCACTGCCTCCCGGCCGGACCCGGTGAGTCCCACGGCGCGCACATCGGGCGGTAATGGGAATGGCGTTTTCAGCGGACTGCGCCAGACGGTCCGCCTCCGCGATATCGAGTCCGAATCTGCCGGCGATTTTTACGATATTCTCTCCGGCTCCGGAGGAGCATTTGTCGTTTTCCAGGAAATGATAAAAAAACCGCGGTTTGTCATGATTCCCGGAAAGGCCATCCGCCGATCTTCGGGACAGCACGCTGTAGCCCCGTGCGCCCACGCTGACCAGATTCATCTCATCCGGAAATGCCGGATCTTTTTCCAGAGCGGATTCCTGGCAGGCATCTTCCGGAAAAACCATCACAGGAGCTTTCAACTCGCCTGCGTAAAGGCCGGTAGCTCCGAGCGCCGCACACTCCGCGATCCTGTTTTCCATATACCACTTCTTAAATGTCTCGAACGGGTTTCCGTCATGGGAAACCCGGGTGGCTTTTCCCCCTTCAAAGGTACCGTCCGCCCGGACATCTGCAATGAAAAAACCTGCTGACGACTTGCCAAGATCACAACCTGCGATTCTTTTCAAAATATGCCTCCGTAGATCAGATGGCGAAACGTAAATGACAAAATTCGTTAAGAAAAATCCGGGAATGCCCGTAGCGCAGAGAGCGGGTGAGTCGTTTACTGAATATCGAAAATGTCGATCACCGGGGGTGTTTCCTTTGGTTTGCCCACGACGACCCTTTCGATGGGCGGATCTTTGCATGTGCTGAGCAGGATGGCTGCAACGGCCCTTCCGGCGGCTTGACCCTCGGGATAATCGGCCCCGTTTAGAAAGAGTATTCTTCGGGCGCGGGCAGGGGCATCCTTGAAAATGCCGTTTTCATGGAGCGCTGCTGCCGCAACGGAGGCTTCGGTGACCGGAGCCCCTGGTAAAAGACCGGTGATCCGGGCATAGTGTTCAGGCCGGAAGACCCAGTTTTTATCCAGGGGTTTTCCGAGAACCCTGAGTCCGACGACCCCGATGACGAAACTGCTTGATAACGGCAGGACAGGTTCGTGCGCCGCGGGAGCCTTGAGCGGCTTTTGGGCGGCCCCGTCCGCCTCCACAAGTATCCAACGGAAAAGGCCTGAAGCCCAAAGCCTGTCGATATGCTGCGGGAGAAATCCGGAGATTTTGCCGGGAATCTCCAGAGGATGCGGGGATGCGGCGGAGACATGGGGGGTTTTCAGCAGAAGCCTCCGGGCACTGGAAAGGACGGCTTCCGGGGATGCGGCCAGTATGACCTGGGGGGACTGCTCCTGTGTGGGCATCATGATCTTGGTGGTGGTGGTGGTCAAAACGGTCTCTTTGTCCCCGGAGAGTTCTTTGGCAAGCCGGAACATCAGACTCGTCTTTCCGCCGGCCCCCACCAGAGAGATGACGCCGCCGTCTTCCAGACAAAGCGCTTTTCGTAAATTCATCATATGCGCAATTCTCTGTTGGATTTCGTCTCCAAAAACGACCGTGGCGCCATGAATGTCCGGAGCACGGCCTCAAGCACCGAGCCGCCAATGGCCCTGGCCTTGTCCGAGATTGTGAGGCAATAGTCCACATCTCCCCTCGGATCGATGTCTCCGATTTTAAGCCCTTTGGAAACATCCGTGCCGGTGCGAATCAGACCCCGGAGAATCCCGTCGATTTCGGCCCTGACGGTTGCTTTCTCCACGGTACCCACGCGTTCTCCAGCCTTTACGCGATCACCAATATCGCCAAAGGAGACAAAACGACCTGCAGTCGGTGCGCGAAGGATCCGTTGTCTGGTGTATCCGCCGATATTTCCGGGCACTCCCGTGTTCGGGGCAGCAGGGCCCCGGGTGATAATCCGGCCAAGGTTGTGGCCCCGGTTGGTCTCGATTACCAGATGGACATCTTCGCCGGCAAAAAAACCAGGTCCGAGCCCGATCACCAGCCGGGCATCGCCCCGGTGGGTGCCGAGGTTTTTCTTTGCCAGGATTGCATCGATCACCACATCCGGTTCGAGCCGGTCGATCATGGTCCACTGAGGGTCTACCAGAACCGGGATGCGCCAGGTTTGCCAGGCGGCCTGGACCTGATCGGTATCTTCAGCCCGAATCCCGGTGACATTTTCAACGGTTTGAGTCCCGTCATGCACCGCTTCGCAGAAGGAGACCCGCCTGCGGACAGCCAGCGGGTCCGGGGCCTCCATCATGAAAAGATTCCTGAAATTGGCCATATAGAGCCGCCAGGCCACGGCACTGGCCATTTCACCGGCTCCCTTGATGCCGATGACGATATCCGACAACGATTTTTCAACCATGGCGCGTTCCTTCATGGCGCATTCTTTTTGAAGAAGTCGACCAACGCGATACCACGCATGGGTCGATCAGGACAAGAATACAATATAGTGTTTCAAGGTTTCTCGTGCACGGTACTCTCATTTCGCCGCCGCACCGAATCTATCCGGCAGTGGATAGGCAAGTCGCATGTGTTTGAAAAACATCACCTGTCCTGTATAGGCCATTTTCGAAAAGGACGCAACGCCGCATTCCGGCAGGCACGGTCTGGGCAATGGGCTTTGATGGCTTTGGTATTTCTTGAAATTGCATATTTAAAAGGATAAATGAATCATGATGACTTTGTAATCGTCAGGAATGACGATGATTGGGATTTTTATTCGAGTTAACTAGCAATATTTATATAAGAACGGAGTTATTGTGGGAACAGACCGCTGTTTTGCAGAGCCGGAGGAACAGATGAAAGATCCGAAAAGCCCCATTGCCGGCATTGTCCTGGCCGCCGGGATGTCAACTCGACTTGGCAGCGCCAAGCAACTGGTCCGGGCAGATGGACAATACCTGCTCGACCGGGTGCTGGATGGGGCGCTGGCATCCTGCCTGGATCGGATCATTCTGGTGCTGGGGCATCGGGCCGAAGAAGTGTCTGCCGTCCTGAAGGAGCGGGATGACCGTGACCGGCTCCGGGTTCTGATCAATCCGGCCTACCGCGATGGGATGAGCAGTTCGCTGCGGACTGGAACCGAAAGCGTGAAAGACACCTTCTCCGCGGTCATGATCCTTCTCGGAGATCAGCCTTTTGTCGGGGCGGAGCTGATCGATCTTCTCATCCGGCGGTTCCGGTCCTCGGAAAAGGATATCTGTGTGCCGGTCTGCCGGGGCAAAAGAGGGCATCCGGTGATCATCGGCCGTCGGTTTTACGATGCCGTGATGTCGACAACAGGAGACATCGGAGCCAGGCAGATTCTGAAATCAAACCCGGACAGCATTCTCGGTGTGGAAATTTCGGATTCGCGGATTTTTTTCGACGTGGACACACCCGCAGACATCACAAAAATGCAATCCCGGTTTCCCCAAAAGATCTGATTCCAAATTGCCTTCTAAAATGACATTCCCGTTCGCGTTCAGGAAACTTAAATTATTTGCTTGCCAAAAATCATGCTCGTATATTATATACAAAATACAATACAGTGGTTTTTAAATGTTTATCCTGTCACCGCGTTATTTTGGATGCGCCGGGAGGCTTCGGTGAAGCCATAAAGTTTATCAGGACGCGCTGTCTTTCACGGATATTCAGAGTGTCCATAGCGACGAATTTAAGGAGGTTTTGATGGCAATACTACCGGAAGTAAAAAAGCATTACGGCAAGCTGAAATTTTTGATTGACGGCGAATGGGTCGAATCCAAGTCCGCATTTATCAATACCACGACCAATCCGGCCACCGGCCAGATCATCGCCGAATTTCCCACGGCGACCCGCGAAGAGGCGCGTTCGGCAGTCGCGTCCGCTCAAAGGGGATTTGAGGCCATGCGCAGCATTCCCCTGCGCGAAAGGGCCAGGATGCTTTTTGACATGCGCCAGAAATTCGAAGAACACTTCGAAGATCTCTGCCGCGTGTTGACCCAGGATCACGGGCGAACCATAAGCGAATCACGCGGATCGGTCCGCCGGGTGATTGAAAACATCGAATCCGCGTGCTCGGCCGCCTACGGCATGGCCGCCCGCAACGAACACATCGACGATCTGGCCAGCGGCATCGATATGTGGCTGAGCTGGGAACCGCTGGGCGCGTTTCTGATTATCACCCCCAGCAACATTCCGATGCACGCCTGGTCCTCCTTTGTGCCCTACGCCCTGGCGGCCGGTTGTTCCGTGGTTGTCAGCCCGAGCCGCCAGGATCCGGTGGCGGCGGAGTTTATCACACGGGTTGCGCAGGAAGTCGGCTGGCCGAAAGGCGCGATCAACCTGATTCACGGAGGCCGGGAAATCAACAAGTACATCCTTGATCAACCCGAGATTCAGGGGCTTGGTTTTATCGGCTCTACGGATGCCGGCGCCGATCTCTTCGCCCAGTGCGGCCGGCTGGGCAAAAATTCTTCCATCAACGGCAACGGCAAAAACCTGGTGGTGTTGATGCCGGATGCCGATCTGGAGAAATCGGCGATCTACCTGCGCCAGGCATGCTTTGGCATGACGGGGCAACGCTGCCTGGGATCCGACAATGTGGTCGTGATCGGAGATATCTATAATGACATCAAGGAGCGCTTCAAGAATGTCGCTCAGCAGATGAAGTTGGGCTACGGCCTGGATGAGTCTGTTTCCATGGGACCCTACGTAGGTCCCTCCGGAAGGGACAAGGTGGCCGGCTGGATCGACCTGGCCTTGTCCGAAGGCGCCAAGATGGTCCAGGACGGCCGTGTGATCCCGGATGAAATACGTTCCGGGTATTTTATCGGGCCAACGATTTTGGAGAATTGCCATATTGATATGGCGATCAACCAGCAAGAGGCATTCGGGGCGGTCGCCTGCCTGATGAAGGCCGACAGCCTGGAGCAGGTAATTGAATGGATCAATACCAAGACCGATCTTGGCCATTCCGCCTGCATCATGACCGAAAGCGGCCGGCTTGCCAGAAAATTTGCACGCGAGGTCAACGTCGGCAACGTGGGTATCAATGTTGCCGTGCCGCAACCCTACGCCTTTTTTCCGCTTGGCTCCAAACGCCGGTCATTCATGGGCGGGGCCAAATCGCGCATGGCGTCCATGCGCCTTTTCCTCGACGAAAAGACGGTAACGGCCCGCTGGGTCTAACCTTGTCATTCCGGACCGTCCGCGGAGGTGATTCCCTCCTGACCGCGGCCGGCCGACAATTTCTAACCCAAGGTGGCTGTATGGACGTTGAGTCGTTGGTCGATCTTGCAAAAAAACACATCCGGGAGCTGATCATCACGGGGGTATTCAAGCCCGGCCAGCAGCTCAAGGAGGATGAGATCTGCAATCGGTTTCGTTTCAGCCGGCCGCCGATCCGGGAGGCCTTCAAGATGCTCGAGGCCGAGGGTCTGGTCACCCGCAAACCCCGTTGCGGTGTCTTTGTCGCCAGGATGACCCCCAAGGATATCTGGGAAATCTACACCCTCAAAGCGGTGATCTACCAGATGGCTGCCTCTCTTGCGATGGCGGTGATGACCGATAAGGATCTGGAAGACCTGCAAACTGCGGTCGATCAAATGACCGCGTGCGTCGCCACCGAGCCGGTTGTTTTGCGCCAGTACCAGTTGCATCACCGGGCCTTTCATGAGATTGTCCTGAGCCTTGCGGGCAACAACCGGCTGGCCCAGGTGGAGAACAACCTGCGGTTCCAGATTTCCCGCATCAGTTACAACTCTCTTAAGAATTCGGCCCACCTGAAGGCATCGCTTGAATACCACCGTCAGATCCTTGCGGCCATGAAGAAGAGAGACCGGACACTGGCCTGCCGACTGATGAAGGAGCACGTTCTGGAAGCCCTGGACCTGGCGCTGACGCTGCTGCCGGTTGATTCCAGCCAGACACCGGTCAACGAAGGAGCCACACGCTTTTCATCCCGCGAGGATATTATCGAAATGACGCTGTAGCCGGTCCGGTTCGAAAAATGACAGGACTTTATACAAAGGAGGAAGAAAATGATTGATTCAAAACCCCAAATCCGAAGCATTTACACCGTGGTGGAGGAAACCCATGCCGACGGAGCCCTCACCCTGGACAAACCCACCCGCAAGGCGGCCTGTGCGGTGGTGTTTAAAAACCCGTTTGCCGGAAAATACGTCGAAGATCTTTCCCTTCTGATCGAGTGGAGCAAGGAGCTCGGGGTTCTGCTGACCCAGCGGGCCGTGGCGGCTCTGGGGATTGCCCCGGAAAAGGTCGAAAGTTACGGAAAAGCGGCCATGGCCGGCACCCTGGGCGAGCGCGAGCACTGCGCGGCCCTGATGCACCCGGCGCTTGGCAAACCCATCCGCGACAATGTCGGCGGCGGCAAGGCCTTGCTGCCCTCGGCCAAAAAGATCGGTTATCCGGGCTGTCCCATTGATTTGCCCCTTGGCCACAAGGATGCGGCTTATGTCCGCTCTCATTTTGACGCCATGGAAATCCGGCTGCCCGATGCCCCGCGGGGCGATGAACTGGTCCTGATTGTCGGCGTGACCGATTCCGGCCGGCCGGCCCCGCGGGTGGGCGGTTTGACCGTGGCGGAAATCAAGGGTGAGGACGGCCTTAAATAAGACAGGCATGTGAACGTCATTACACCGGGGGACCGACCCGTAGCGCGGTCGGCGCTTAACGGCAGTTTCGGATCATAAAGAGGAAAGCCAATGGATCCCAAAACGGTTCATATCGAATTTACGCTCAATGGCCGCATTCGGGCCCTGGAAATCCCGGGGGCTGCCAGCGCCCTGCGGGTCATACGCGATCTGATCGGCCTGAAGGGCACCAAGGAGGGCTGCGGCATCGGCGAGTGCGGGGCCTGCACCATCGAGGTGGACGGCAAGGCCGTTAATTCCTGCCTGATGCTGGCCGCGCAGTTGGACGGCACCGAGGTGCTGACGGTGGAGGGGCTGGCCCCCGAGGACGGGCTGCACCCCCTGCAGTCGGCGTTTCTGGACCATCATGGCGTTCAGTGCGGTTTCTGCACCCCCGGGCTGTTGATGAGCACCCATGCCCTTATAAAGGAAAACCCCCATCCGGACCGCGCGCAAGTGTCCAAGGCCATTGCCGGCAACCTCTGCCGCTGCACCGGTTACCGGCATATTTTTGCTTCTATCGAAGATGCCGTCAAACGCATCGGGGAGGCAAGCGAATGTTGAATACAGGCTATGTCAGGCCGCGATCCCTGGCTGAGGCGTTGGCGTTTCTGGCCGAAAACGGCGGCAAAACCAAAATCGTCGCCGGCGGCACCGACGTGATGGTTGACTTGCGGGCCGGGACGTTGAAGACGGAATTTCTGCTGGATGTCAGCCGTCTCGAAGCCCTCAGGGGCATCGCGCTGACCGGGGATAATCTTGAGGTGGGGGCGGCGGTGACGCTTTCCGAGATTTACAGCTCCAAAATTCTGGAAACACACGCGCCTGCTCTCAAAAAAAGCGCCGTCAATTTTGCCAGCAAGCAAATCCGCAATGTGGCCACCATCGGCGGCAATGTCGCTCATTGCTCTCCTTGCGGGGACACCCTGCCGGCGCTCGTGATCCACGAGGCAACGGCCGTGCTGGCCGGGGCTGCCGGCGAGCGCGAGGTGGCCATCGAGGAGATTGCCTCGGGGCCCTACATGTGCAGCCTGCCCAAAGACGAGATCATCACCCGGTTTATCTTAAAGCCCGCCAAGGTTGACTTTGCCGATTTCCAGAAAATCGGGCGTCGCAAGGAACTGGCTGTTGCCCGGATGAGCATGGCCTACATGGCCAACAAGGATGCCGAAGGAAAGATCAGTTTCCTGCGGTTCTCGCTGGGGTCCTGCACTCCCACCCCGCAGCGCATGCCTGATGTGGAGGCGATGCTGGTGGGGCAGGTGCCCGACGGGACCCTGCTCTGGGAGGCGGGACGGGTGCTGGCCGAAAACATGATCGCCATCACCGGCCGCAGGGCCTCCGCGATTTACAAGGAGCCGGCCATCCAGGGACTATTCATGCGAATGCTTTATCCGATGGTGGATATATGAAACAAGAATTCAAAGTGATTGGCAAAAGTATTCCAAGGGCAGGCGCGGTTGAAAAGCTCAAAGGCTCGCCGGTGTTCGCCGCCGACATTTTGCTGGAAAGCCCCCTGGTGCTTAAAGCCCTTCGAAGCACGCAGGATCATGCCGAGGTGGTTGCGATAGATGTCTCAAAAGCCCTGGCGATCAAAGGGGTTGTTCGGATCTTTACCGCTGCGGACATTCCCGGCAGGAACTTGGTGGGGATCATCAACAAGGACCAGCCCCTGCTGGCGACCGACAAGGTGCGTTCGATTTCCGATGCCGTGGCCCTGGTAGCTGCTGAAACCGAGGCGGCCGCTCTGGAGGCCCTGGCGGCCATTGTGGTGACATACAACCCGCTGCCGGTTGTCAGCGACCCCTTCGAGGCCATGAAGCCGGACGCGCCCAAGATCCATCCCAAGGGCAACCTGCTTTTCTCCCGCCGTGTCCGCCGGGGGGATGCGGACAGTGCCTTTGCCGGCTGTGCCAGTGTGATCGAGAAAACATACCGGACCCCGATGATCGAACACAACTACCTGGAGCCCGATGCCGGGGCCGGTTTTGTGGACACCGACGGGACCCTGGTGATCTACGCCTCCACCCAGAACCCCCACTACGACCACAAGGAAGTGGTGTCCCTGCTGGGGCTTGAGGACGCGCAGGTGCGGATCATCCAGGCGGCCACCGGCGGAGGATTCGGCTCCAAGCTCGACCTCAATGTCCAGGGCTTCATCGGGCTGGCGCTTTTCTATCTCAAACGGCCGGTGCGTTATATCTACACCCGCGAGGAGGCCTATCTGGCCACCGCCAAGCGTCACCCGATGACCCTGACGTTCAAGACCGGCACGGATGCCGATGGCCGGCTCATGGCCATCAAGGCCCACATCGTCTGCGACACGGGTGCGTACGGATCCTACGGCATTGCCGTGGCCTCGCGCGCTGCGGTGCATGCCACGGGTCCTTATGAAATTGCAAATGTCGACGTCGAATGTTACTGCGTCTACACCAATAAGCCTTTCTGCGGCGCCATGCGCGGCTTTGGAGCGCCCCAGGTGGCCTTTGCGCATGAAAGCCAGATAGATCTTCATGCCGGCCAGCTCGGGATGGACCCTCTTGAAATCCGCCTGAAAAACTGCCTGCGGGTAGGCTCTGAAACCGCCACAGGCCAGGTGCTGACGGCCAGCGTCGGGATCGGCGAGTGCCTGGAGGCAATCAAGCCGCACTATCGTGAAGCCCTGCAAAGCTGGGCGGCGGCCCCGACACATCCTTTCCGCAGGCGCGGGATCGGCATAGGGGCGATGTGGTACGGGATCGGCAATACCGGTGTTCAGAATCCTTCCACGGCCGGGGTGGAGATGGACCTGGAGGGCCGCATCACGCTTTTCACCGGTTGCGCGGATATCGGTCAGGGTTCCACCACCGTGCTCGCCCAGATCGCAGCCGAAACTCTGGGAGTTGATCCGGCGGCGATTCGCATGGTGGTGGGAGACACCAAGTACACCACCAATGCCGGTGCCACCTCTGCCAGCAGGCAGACCTATATTTCCGGCAATGCCGTCAAGGACGCCTGCCAGAAGCTGGGGGACGTTCTTAAGACCGAAGCGGTCGATCGGCTGCACTCGGCCAAGGCTTCGCTGGTCTTTGCGGACGGGCACGTGGTGATCGGGTCCGACCCTGAAAAACGGATCGCCTTTTCCGGGTTGGCCAGGCGGATTCATGCCAAGGGAGCGCCGCTTTTCTGGCAGGGCTTTTTCGATCCGGAAACCATCCCGCTGGATCCTGAAACCGGGGCCGGGGCACCCTATGCCACCTATGCCTTTGCCTGTCATCTGGCCCTGCTGGAAGTCGATACCCTCACCGGCCAGGTCACCGTCGAAAAATTGGTGGCGGCCCACGACGTGGGCCGGGCGATCCACCCCGAAAATGTCATCGGTCAGATCTGCGGGGGGGCCGCCATGGGGATCGGGTTTGCCCTGATGGAGGAGTTTGAGCCCAAAAAGACCGTGTCCATGAAGGACTATCACATCCCGACCTGCGCGGATATGCCCACCGTGGTTCCAATCATCGTCGAGTCAACGGAACCCACCGGTCCTTACGGCGCCAAGGGCGTTGGGGAACCGGCGCTGATTCCCACCGCTCCGGCGGTAATAAACGCCATTGCCCAGGCTCTGGGCGAACGAATCTATTGCCTGCCGGCCAGTCTTGAACGGGTATTGGCCGCAAGCATCACATCGGGCCATTTTGGTCCACGGGAGGTAAAACATGGCTAAAGTTCTCTTGAAAAATATCGGTACGATCGTCAGCGGCGATATTGCCAAACCCCTGCTGGAGGCGGACGCAATTCTTGTGGAAGACGGCAAAATCATCCAGATCGGTCGCCTCGAAGCAATGGGGCCCATTACGGCCGATAAGACCATCGACTGCAACGGCACCACCGTGACCCCCGGGCTGATCGATTCCCACTGCCATGTGGTGGCAGGGGACTTCACCCCGCGCCAGAACGAAATCGGCTTTTTGAGCAGCTCGGTTCACGGCGGGGTGACCACCTTCATTTCCGCGGGAGAAGTCCACTTTCCCGGACGGCCCAAAGATCCTGCCGGCACCAAGGCGCTTGCGATTCTTTCCCGAAAGGCCTATCAGAATTACAGACCCGGCGGCGCCAAGGTCATCGGCGGGGCCGTGATTCTGGAAAAGGGGCTTACCGAGTCCGACTTCGAGGAAATGGCCCGTGAAGGGGTCTGCGTGGTGGGCGAGATTGGCCTCGGGAGCGTCAAGAATCCTGAAGATGCGGCCCCCATGGTCAAATGGGCCAAGAAAAACGGCATGACCGTGATGATGCACACCGGGGGCACCTCCATTCCCGGCAGCAGCACCGTTACCGCGGACATGGTGATCGCAACGGATCCGGATGTGGTCTCCCATTTGAACGGTGGCCCCACGGCGGTTTCCATGGATGAGGTAGAAAAACTGATCCATGACACCGACCTGACCCTTGAAATCGTGCACTGCGGCAACCCCAAGGTGGCTGTTGAGGCCGGTAAACTCTGCGTGGAAGCCGGCGCTCTGGGGCGGGTGATCATCGGCAACGATGCGCCGTCCGGGACCGGTGTGATCCCGCTGGGAATTCTGCGGGTCGTCAGCCACCTGGCCAGCCTGACGCCGATCACCGGCGCCCAGGCCCTTTGCATGGCCACCGGCAACACCGCCCGGACCTACAAGCTCAACTGCGGTGTCATCGCCGTGGGAAAAGACGCCGATCTTGTCATCATGGATGCGCCCATGGGCTCTGTCGGTGCAGACGCCCTGGCCGCCATCGAAGCCGGGGATGTGCCCGGGGTCGCCATGGTGCTGGTGGACGGTCAGGTCGTGGTCGCAACCAGCCGCAACACACCGCCGGTGATCCGCAAACCCGTGGTGGTCTAAGCAAAGAACTGCAGGAGAGTCCCTCGATGTTAGTGGATGTTGAAAAATGTATCGGCTGCGGTTTCTGCATGGCCGACTGTCCCGTTGAAGCCGTTCGAATCGCAGCGAAAAAGGCGAAAATCGACCCGCTTCGCTGCACCCGCTGCGGTGTATGCATGCGCGTCTGTGAACAAGGTGCTGTCACGGCCGAAGCAGTCCGGTCAGAGGAAATGGTGGAATGCGACCACTGCCCCATCAAGTGCTGGGTGCCGCCGGGAAGTATCGGTGCCTGCCACCGCTACCGCAACGAAGACGGCCGACTGGTGCGCACCATCGCGCTGCAGAGCTTCGAGGATGTGGCCGACATCGTCGGCCCGGAGCCCCGGCCGGAGATCCGGCGCCCGGTGATCACCGCCATCGGTGCGGGCACCACATACCCTTGCTGCAGACCGGCGCCGCACATCGTCAGGGACCGGCGCGGCGAGGTGGATGTGGTTACGGTCGTGACCGAAGTGCCGCTGAGCTACTCTTCGGTGATCGTCAAGGTGGATACCGACATTTCCATCGGCATCGAGGGGGCGGCCGTTTTCGTTGGAAAACGCGAAGTCGGGATGGTGGAGACCGAACAGTACGGCTCCAAGATGCTGCATATCGGCGGGGTCAACCGGCTTACGGGCCCCAACGGCTTTGCCGTGGCCCGCGTCATCACCGATATCGCCAACCGAAAGCCGGTAAAGCTCAGGATCGAAAATGGCAGCCGCCTGCAGGTGCAGGTTGGCAGGCCGCCGATCATTGACGGCCGCGAAGTCGCTAAAATGCGGGTGGGCTGCGGCAGCGCCACCCTGGGGATTTTTACGCCCATTTTAAAAGACGCCGCAGACGAAGTCGTGGTTCTGGATGCCCATATCACGGGCCTGATGAGCCGTCACGTTGCCGGTAATTTTGCCGGCGTCAAGCCAACCGGAACAGCGCTGAAGTTCAAGCAGAGCACCCCGGGCCGCTACTTCGGAGACCATGGCGAGGGCTGGGGCGGCACCTCGATCACCCACCCGGCGGATGTGATCGACCATATCGATATGTCCGTCGGCTGGCCGGGGATGACGGTGCTGATTACCGAGACCACCGGCCAGAACGGCGCCCTTTTTGAAGTGGATGATAGCGGCCGGCTGAGCCAGATTGCTCTGACCGACAAGGCCCGATTCGCCCTGGAGACGATTGCCGACTCCTGCGAACCGTCCCGGGTGTCGGCCGTTTACACCGCCGGAAGCGGCGGCAGCGCCCGGGCCGGGGTGACCCGCTTTCCCATCAAGCTGACTCAGGCGGTGCATGCCGGCAAAGCACACCTTACCGTTGGCGGGGCCGGCGGCTTCATCTGGCCCGGAGGCGGCATCTCCTTTATGGTGGATGTCGAGCGGGTCAAGGCCGGTTCCTTTTACTGGACGCCCACTCCGGCCACCATCTGCCCGCTGGAATACACCATGCTGGTGGAGGATTACGAGGCCATGGGGGGCCATATGGCGGCCATGAAACCCTTCAATGCCGTGGACCCTGCAGCCGGACAGGGAGAAGATCAAGAGAAATGAGCGACCGGCGGATCATGCCGCTGCCCGGAGACCGGGCGATTTTGGCTGAAAACGGTCCCCTGCGAATGGTGATCCAAGCCTGGCAGGGACCTGACCCGCGCCTGGAACTGGCAATGGAAGCCGCAAAATATGCATTTGAGTGTCTTGAGCGGGTGGCGGGCCAGTTGGCTGAACTGAAGCGGCGGCCCGGAGATATCCATGTGCTGCCGCCTGAGCCGATCTCGCGGGAGATGATCGCCAGTGTCCGCGCTGTCGGGGATGCCGATCTGACCCCGATGGCCGCTGTTGCCGGCACCCTGGCAGACGCCGTGGCCGACTGGCTCTTCAGGCAGGGGCTGAGCCGGGTGATTGTCGATAACGGCGGGGATATCGCCATTCGCCTGGCGGCGGGCGAAACCACACGGGTGGGGCTGCGCCCCGAAATTCAGCATCAACAGATTTCCCATGTGCTGACCGTCGACGGCCGGCACAGCTCCTGGGGGGTTTGCACCAGCGGCCTGGGGGGGCGAAGTTTCACCTGCGGGTTTGCCTCGGCGGTCACGGCCATTGCCCGGACCTCTTCGCTGGCGGACGCCGCCGCCACATCGGTGGCAAACGCCTGTTTTGTGGAAGGCGCCGATGTGCTCCAGGTGCCGGCCGAAAAACTGGATCCGAATACCGATATTCCGGGGCTTCTGGTGACCGTCAGTCGCGGCAGTCTCAGCCCGGCTCAGACGTCCGAAGCCCTTTTAAAAGCCTTGAAAAAGGCCGAGCAGCTCACGCAAAAGGGGGTGATCTGGGGGGCGATTGTTGCAATCGGCAAGCAGGTGGTCCGGACCGCGGATTTGTCCGACTGCGTTGCGGGACTGGAATCAATTTTCTGACAGTATTTTTCATGGCCCTTGTATTCCATGACTGGAGATAAAGGCCAAACGGATGCCGGACTTTCACTTTGAAAGGAGCGGCACTTATCTGAATGGGATCCCGCCGGGTCCGATTCCTAATTTATCAGCAGGTAGGAGGAATTATGAAACTCAGAAGCAGTTTTATCGCCATGCTGGCCATCGCTGCGGCCACCGCTCTTTTTATTGGAATTGGCACCCCCCCGGATGCACGGGCCGCCGACGAAAAAATTCAAATCCGTTTCAGTACATGGCATGTCCCGGCAGGCGCTGACGTTCAGCAACTCTGGATACCGATGCTGGAAGAGATGAAAACCCGCAGCAACGGACGCATCACCTACACGATGTTTGCCGGTGGCGCCCTGGGTAAGGGTCCGGATCACTTCGACATCGTCAAATCAGGGATGTCCGACATGGGGTATGCGACCCTGAGCTGGACTCCGGGCCGGTTCCCGTTGACGGACGTGCTCTCCACCCCGATGGTCTGCCCGGCCAAGTGGAAGGGGGTCGAGATCGGCATGGAGATGTATGATAAAGACCTCAAAGACGAGTTCAAAGACGTCAAGGTGCTGCATATCAACAACTGCGTCATGGCGCATTTATGGACCACCAAGAAGATCGAAAAAATGGAAGATCTCAAGGGGATGAAAATCCGAAGCCCCGGCGGCATCCAAACCCTGTGCATCGAAGCCCTGGGCGCAACATCGGTCTTCATGCCGCTGGGGGATGTCTATATGTCCATGGAAACCGGCGTGCTCGATGGGGTCGTCACCTGCCCGGCGCTGGTAAAAGCCTTCAAAATTTACGAAGTTGCCAAGTTCGGGGTGCCGGTATCCTTCGGGTGCGTCTCTGAAGGCCTTTTCATGAACAAGAAAACCTGGGAGCGGACCCCCAGTGATCTCAAACCGATTATTGAAGAGGTCGCCCGTAACGCCTACAAACTTCACAATATGTTCGACGAGCATTGGTATGAAGAATCCATGGATGCCTTCGGCAAAACCGTCCAGATAACCAAACTGGCGCCCGAGGAAAATGCCCGCTGGGAAAAACAATTCCAGGGCGTAATGGTCAACTGGGCCGATGGACTGGAAAAGAAAGGCCAGCCGGCCAAAAAAGTCCTGACGGATTTCAAGAAAGTGCTGACCAAGCAAGGTGTTCCCACGACCACCCTGCCGGCTGATTAGGGTTCAATCCGGCTCACTGCCGTTGAAAGCCTTGAACGTCGCCTGTTCCGGACATCGTTTGTCAAGTGACCGGAACAGGATCCTGGTGCGTGATAACAGGTCGTGTTTCCGCGCCGATAGCCTAAAAATCATGGGGAAAGATGTATGATTTCTAAAGACAGCAATATTCACCGCCTGACGCACTGGGCCTTTGCAGCAGGCATGGTCTGGGTGCTGGTGATGATGGTCCTGACGGCCGTGGACGTGGCCGGCCGCTATGCGTTTTCAGTAGCCGTAACAGGAAGCCTCGAGCTCAGCGAACTCATGCTGGCGGTTTTCGGGATGCTCGGAATGGCCTACACCGAGCATATGGGGGCCAATGTCAAGGTCCGGATTCTTGAAAACATCCTGCCCCGCCGGGCGATTCTGGTTCTTGACAGCCTGACCTATCTGCTGAGCCTCGGCGTCATTCTCATACTGGTCTACGGAAGTTGGGTCATGGGGATCGAGGAGTACGGCTACAAGACGGCTTCGGACTCCCTCGGCATACCGGTTTACCCGTTTCACTTCCTGCTGTCGGTGGCTGCCGTTGTGCTTGCCATCGAACTGGCGGTGTCACTGATCAATTCCCTGCACGGGGCAATTTCCAATAAATCACTGTCATAAAGGAACATCATGGATCCATTAGTGGTTGGTTTGTGCGGCATCGGGGGATTGTTCCTGCTTCTCCTGCTTGGCATGCCCATCGCGTATACGCTGGCATTTGTCGGATTTGCGGGTATCGGTCTGATTACAGATCCGGCGGTGGCCATGCCCATGCTGGTCAAATCCTTCTATTCCACATTCACCCAATACTCTTTTACGGTCATTCCCTTGTTTGTCATCATGGGTGAACTTGCTACCATCTGCGGGTTGAGCCAGGGAATTTTCGAAGTGGCCGATAAATGGTTGCGCCGTCTGCCAGGCGGCCTGGCGATCGCCTCTATCGGAGCCTGTGCCGGGTTTGCCGCCATCTGTGGCTCTTCAGTTGCCACCGCCGCCACCCTGGGGCGGGTGGCGCTGCCCGAGATGAAACGCTACGGCTACGATCAACACCTTGCCACGGGCTGCGTGGCCGCAGGCGGTACCCTGGGGTTTCTGATTCCCCCCAGCATCGGTTTCGTAGTCTACGGGATTCTGACGGAACAATCCATCGGCAAACTGCTGATTTCGGGCTTTCTGCCGGGCATCCTGCTGGCAATTACCTTTGTGGTCATCATCGTCGTGTGGGTCAGGCTCTACCCCGAATCGGCGCCGTCCAGCTTTGAAAATGTCAGTTTGAGAGACAAACTCCTCTCGCTCAAGAAGGTGTGGGAGCTGATGACCGGGTTCATGATAGTGATGGGCGGTCTTTACCTGGGGTTTTTCACCCCCACTGAAGCCGCAGGCGTCGGAGCCTTCTTCCTTTTCACCGTGACCCTTTTAAAGCGGCGTCTGGACTGGGCAAAGCTTAAGCTTGCGCTGCAGAGTACAGCCAAGATTTCCATCATGATTTTCATGATTCTGGCCGGAGCCTATGTGTTTACATACTTTATGGCGCTCAGCATGATTCCCATGCGACTGGCCGACTGGCTGACCAGTCTGGCGTTTTCGCGCTACATCATTCTGGCCATTATTCTGGTGGGCTACCTGGTGCTTGGATGTTTTCTGGACGCCACATCGATGATGGTGCTGACCCTGCCGGTCATTTTCCCCACCATTCTCAAGCTGGGTTTCGATCCCATCTGGTTCGGGGTGATATCCGTGCTGATGATGGAAGCCGGGCTGATCACCCCGCCGCTGGGGTTGAACGTCTTTGTCATCTCCGGTGTGGCCGATGTGCCCATCGAGGTCGTGTTCCGGGGGGCCATTTACTTTTTGCTGGCCATCATCGCGGTGGTGGTGCTGATCACGGTATTTCCCCAGATTGCAACCGTGCTGCCGAACATGATGCGGTAGAGGAACAAGGCATGTCTTCGGCGCGGCGAGCCAGAATGGCTTTGGCGGGAATCAGACCCGTGGCGCTGGCCGACACGATGTTGCCGGCCACTCCGGGACCGTCGCCGGCGACAAACAGTCCTTTAATGGCAGTCTCCAGATGGGAGTCGGTTTGCACCTGGGTGGCGAAAAATTTGATTTCCGGTGCATAGAGCAGGGTCTCGTCGTTGGAAACGCCGGTGACCACCTGGTTAAGTTTTTCCAGCCCTTCGGTGAGGTTGGTTAAAATCCGTTCGGGCAGGGCCATGGCAATATCGCCGCAGACCACATTCGTGAGGGTAGGGGTGATGTATCCCTTTTGAATGCGATGCCAGGTGCTGCGGCGTCCCCGTTTCAGATCTCCGAATCGCTGCAGGATCGGTTTGCCGCCGCCGATCAAGGTAGCCAACTGGCCGATGGACTCGCCATATGCCTGGTTGTCGGTAACGGGCTCGGTGAGTACCACCTTGGACAAAAAGGCAAAATTCGTATTTTCCGACTTCCGGCCCTGATAGGCGTGCCCATTGACGCAGACAAAACCGCTGTAATTCTCCATGGCCACATATCCGCCCTGGTTGGTACAAAAAGTGCGCGTCTGATCGTCGTATTTTTCGGTTTGAATAAAAAATGTGGGGTCATAGATGATGCGGCACAGATCCTGCAAAATATCGTTGTGCACCTCGACCCGAACACCTACCTCGATACCGCGTTGAGACAAGCCCAATTTGTATTTTACAGCCAATTGGCCCATCCAGTTGGCTCCGGCCCGGCCGGGAGCCAGAATCACGTGGGATGCGGCGTAGTTCTTCCGGTTGGTGACAACGCCGGTAACCCGGCCATTGGTTACAGAAATGTCGCGCACATCTTCAGAAGTGTGCATCACCACGCCGCGGGAGTGAATGGGTCTCGGCCATATCGGTGATATAGCCGGGCAGGCGGTCACTGCCCAGATGTTTTTGTTTGATGATGAGCAGATTGATTCCGTGGCGCTTGGCGATCTTTCGAATGGCTTGGGCCGCGGTCATGTCCGTGGGATAGACCGGCCCGTCCATGCCGAAACGGTTGAAAATCTGCTCGGTCTCGTCAATTAACTCCTGGGCATCGTCTATGGACATGAACTGCGACAGGTCGGTTTTGCCAAGTTTGTAGATGTAGTTGAGTTTGCCGTCCGAAAAGAGTCCGGCGCCGCCGATGCCGCAGAGGATGTTGCAGGGTTTGCAGTGCTGGCAGGCGTCTTTGGCCTTCATGGGGCATTTGCGGCGAAGGGGAGTCTTGCCTTTTTCAATCAGCAACACCCGCAAGTCCGAATGCTCGCATAAATAATACGCCGCAAACAGACCCGCAGGCCCGCCGCCGACGATTATTACATCGTATTCATCCGTCAAAGGCTTTGCGGCTGCAGTTGTCAAAGAAAGTCCCGGTTGCTTATGGGTTGAATTGGTCGGTTTATTTCATCATGAGGATGACAACGGTATGATGGAAAAGAAGAGGGGAAATAACGCATGGAAAACTTATATATTGATGTACGTCCCCTCCACATCTGCTTAATCATAACTGTAAACGTTATAGACAGTTGATGATCCCAACAGCGCATCCACATTTCCTTCTTTTTCCGCCCGCTCTTCGTTTGCCAGCCATCGCTCCCAGGATTCGATGGATTTCCAGGAGCTGATCACCAGATATTCATTGCGGTCATCAATATTACGCAACGTTTCGCCGGAAATATAGCCCGGCTGAAAATTCGCCATGTTCCTCAGTTCGAGCAGGAGTTCAGAGAGTTTGGGCAGCAGGGCCGCATCCAGCCCGCTCGTCAGTTTTGGAATTTTTCGAATCATGATTACGCGTACCATCGATTATTTCCTCCTTAAATACTGAAACGCTTTCATGCTTGGGGGCTGATTCATTTGTAATTACAATCAGATTCCTTACACAATATATGACTTTAAAGTCAATAAAATACCGGCGGCCACAGCCGAACCGATAACGCCTGCCACATTCGGACCCATGGCATGCATGAGCAGCATGTTTTCCGGGTCGGCATCCATTCCGATTTTCTGACTGACCCGGGCTGCCATGGGTACGGCGGACACGCCTGCGGAGCCGATCAGCGGGTTGACTTTGCTTCCGGGAAACAGGTTCATGATTTTAGCCATGATAACACCGGAAGCCGTACCGATACTGAAGGCAATTGCGCCGAGCACGAGGATGCCGGCTGTTTCGAAATTCAGAAAATGCTCGGCTGAAATCTGCGCTCCGACTCCCAGCCCCAGAAGAATGGTGACGATATTGATAAATGCGTTTTGAGTGGTCTTGGAAAGCCTTTCGACAACACCGCATTCCCGCATCAGATTGCCGAACATGAAAAATCCGATCAGCGGGGCCGCGGACGGCAGCAAAAGGATGCATAATCCAAGAACCGACAGCGGAAATATGATTTTTTCAGTTTTTCCGACCTGGCGAAGCTGAGTCATCTGGATTTTTCTTTCCTTGACAGTTGTCAAAGCCCGCATGATCGGCGGTTGAATCAGTGGCACCAGCGCCATATAAGAATAGGCGGCAACGGCAACTGACCCCAGAAGATGCGGGGACAACTGGGTCGTGAGATAGATGGCGGTGGGTCCGTCCGCGCCCCCGATGATGCCGATGGACGCCGCGTCCAGAAGGGTGAAACGGATTCCGGGAACATATTCCGACAGGGCCACCGCGCCGATAAGGGTGGTGAAAATCCCGAACTGTGCCGCGGCTCCCAGCAGCGCGGTTTTGGGATTGGCGATCATGGGCCCGAAATCCGTCATGGCGCCGATTCCCATGAAAATAAACAGCGGGAAAACCCCTGACTTGATGCCGATTTCGTAGACATAAAAAAGAATTCCCCCGGGTTCGGTGATGCCGGCCGAGGGTATATTGGCCAGAACAGCTCCCACGCCCATGGGAACCAGAAGAAGCGGTTCAAATCCTTTTTTGATGGCCAGGTACAGCAGAAGAACCCCGACACAGATCATGAGCAGTTTGCCGATGCCGTCAGCCCAGCTCTTGGTGGAGGGAAAAATAAAGCCGAACAAACCGGTGGTTTTACCGAAATCGACGATCATTTTATCCATATCCGGCAGACGTTCATAGCCCGGCCGCGGAACTGCCGTTTCAGTTCTGCGCATAAGACAACGGCACAGACGGAAAAGCACACCGCAATGACAATGCTTAATGCAATAAGGGCATGTTTCATAAATCACTTTCCTTAACACGTGATGCGTGGTTCTGATTTCACATCTTCATGTTTCTCATTTCAGGGTGACAAGCAGTTGCCCGGACTGAACGGTGTGTCCCTTTTCCACTTCAAAGGAAACGATGGTCCCGTCTGTCGGAGCGGTCACGGGGGATTCCATTTTCATTGCCTCAAGAATAAGCAAGTGTTTCCCCTTTTTTCACGCGGTCTCCCACAGCACAGAAGACTTCATACACATTGCCGGGCAGCTTGGCTCTGACCTCGATGGCGGGTTCAGGAGCTGCCAGTACATCCGGCAGCACTGGTTTTGAAAGCCGAAATTTGTCCGCTTCCCTCTTCAACCAAACCTCATGGGTCGTGCCATCCACCGTGACCTTATACATGACAGGACCTTCGGGCCGGGCAGGCGCGGGTTTTGCAGCTGCCTTTTTCTCGGATTCCCCGTCTTTTTTTGTAATTTTGCGGACGTTCACGGTGGCTTTGCCTTTCAGAAAATCAAGGCCTTTGTTTCCGCCCGGCGTGGCAAGCGCGCCGACAGTGAAGATATTTTCATCCGTGACCGGTAAGCCTTCTTTTTCAAGAATGGCCTTTGCCTTGGGAATGCCGGGTTCGAGGATATCCAGCGGATCTCCCTTGAACACAGGCATTTTCAACTGTTCTTCTGCAATTTTGACGATTTCCGGGTCCGGTTCCACAGGGGTGCGGCCGAAATATCCGAGCACCATCTTTCCGTATCCGTCAGTGATTTTTTTCCATGCGCCCTGAGTAACGTTTGCATATGCCTGCTGAAAATAAAACTGAGAAACAGGTGTTACCGATGTCCCAAAACCGCCCCGGGCAATGCATTCAGCCATGGCGTCAATGACCTGCGGGATAAAGATGAAGCGTTCCGGTGTCCCGCATCATCATGGTGTTGGCGGTCAGTGCGCCACCGGGCATGGGAGAGAGGATCACCTCGGAAGACACTTTCATCGATTCCGGCGGGAAGAAATAGTCTTTCAGGCATTCTTCAAGGACGCGGTTTGCTTCCAGGATTTTTTTTACGTCGATATCCAGCGTAGAATCCTGTTCCCTTGATTGCGTGCCATAAAGACAAGAGATCGGGCTGACAGGTGCCACCGGACAGCGGGGACCTGGCAAGGCATACGCCGTCGGCTCCGGCCTCAATCCCCGCCTTGTACTGGGTAACGCCAACACCTGCGGTTTCATGGGTGTGCAGCCAGATCGTTTCTTTATCTCCCAGCAACTGCCGTGCGGCTTTTACGGTTTCATACACTTTTTGAGGGCTGGCTGTTCCGGAAGCGTCTTTGAAGCAGATCGAATCATAAGGAAGTCCGGAATCAAGAATCTCCCTCAGTGTTTTCAGATAAAACGCCGCGTCATGCGCGCCGGTGCATCCGGGAGGAAGCTCCATCATGCAAATCGACACCTGATGGTGAAGTCCGGCGTTTTTGATACACTGCCCCGAATAAATGAGGTTTCGGACATCATTCAGCGCATCAAAATTACGGATATGGGAGATGCCGTGTTTTTTAAACATTTTGGCATGAAGATCGATCATGTCCCTGGGCTGCGCGGACAGCGCGACCACATTGATTCCTCTGGCCAGGGTCTGAAGACTGGCATCCGGACCAGCCGCGGCCCGGAACCGGTCCATCATGTCAAAAGCGGATTCGCCGCAATACATGTAAAGGCTCTGGAACCGGGCTCCGCCGCCTGCTTCCATATAGGTGATGCCGGCATGACGTGCAGCCTCGACAGCCGGGATAAAATCATCGGTCAATGCTCTTGCGCCGAAAACCGACTGGAAACCGTCTCGCAGTGAAGTGTCCATAAATCTGATTTTTTTCATAATTATCCTCATCCTTCTATATTGTATGACTGTTATATATTCAGGTTTTTGAATTGTCCGGCTATGATCCGCAGCGATTTCCGTAACGCGCCCGGTGGGCAGCAATCGCGGCAGTGATAATGCCTGTCAGTTTACCGATCCGCTTCAACCGAGGTTTCGCGTTTCTTCCTTCTCATTGGCAAGTCGGCTTCGGCAGCCTCTTTTGCGGTGATGTCTTTCAGAAGCCACGCAGAGAGCTTGATTACCAGTATCAGAAGCATCAAAAATGCGAAAACAACCGGCATTCCGAGCAATGTAAGTTTGATACCTTCAATGATCATGAAATTCCCCCTACCTTATGAATTTATTTGTAAGCGAATTTATATCTAACTCTCAGGGCTTTTTTCACCCGAGAAAGAATATGTGCATGCGATTATTATACCAATTCCAATTCAAATCGTAATTAAAAACCAAGGCCTTGAAGTCACAACAATGAATGAATGTACAATTTCCCGCTTTAATAAAAGTGACAGAAAGGATTTATCAATTTCCGGGCAAAGAAAATTTCCCTCAGATTCCTTTTTCAAAAAGGGGAATCTTTTTCACGCTAACATCGTAAGAAATGATCATCTGGCGAAAAACAGCCATTGTGTGGCGTAAATCAGCCACTTTAATCGGGCTTAACAGGTGGTTGATGACCTACAGGTTGGGTTTCGAAAAAGCAAATCGAGATTCAGGCATTTGCTGAATGCGGCATCGCTAAATAATGTTGTCTATTATAAATAGTCATAAATTTAAATTACTCGTCAATTGTATTCAATAGGTTATGATCACAAAAGCTGGAAAAATGCAACTTTTTATCGAGTTCATGAATAATGATTTGATTGCGGAAATCAATCCGATTGAGATGCCGGAATATCCAAACACGGCTCTTAAACTGCCATGGCACCTTTCTTGCTCATGTCTTGATACATTGAATCCGGAAGCTTTTGTTTTCATATCGGATCGGTATGGAAGACAGCATCGTCGCCGGCCTGATTCTGGGGTGGATATATAGCGACCGGCTTCAGGAAGTTAGATGCGCGAAGTGATGCTGCTGTGTGCGTGAATGGAGCGGTTCGTCTGTCCTACACCATTAAGGAGAAGGGAATGCTGAAATTTCTCGATCATTTGGAAGAATGGCTGGTTGCCACCCTGATTGGCGCTGCGACCGTGATAATATTTTTCTCGGTATCTGCACCGGTACGCCAGCGGCTGGCCGATTCCCATAGTTCAGGACTGGCTGCTCAGCCTCAATATGAGCTGGACCCAGGAGCTGTGCATCTACATGTTCATCTGGATGGCAAAGTTCGGGGCCGCCTACGGGGTGCGGACCGGAATTCATGTCGGGGTCGACGTCTTTATCAACAGCCTCCAGCCCCGGATCCGGTCCAAATTTGTCGTCATCGGCTTGTCCGGTGGGGCGCTTTTCACCGCGATCATCGGCAGCCTGGGCTGGAAGTTCGTCTGGGAGGTCGGAATGCGCTATGCTGTTGCCTCGACTTTCGGGTTTAACTGGCACGATCTGACCGAAGGGCCGGTTTCTCCGGATCTGGAATGGCCGGTCTGGATTTTTTATTCCGCGATACCTCTTGGTTCTTATCTGATGTGTTTCCGTTTTCTTCAGGTGATTCGAAGCTTCATTCGCACGGGAGAGCTGCCGTCCGTGGAGCATGGGCACGTCGATGGTCTGGATGAAGAATTGACTGATAACAACAACGGGAACCAACTTGCCGGGCTGAATGGAGGAAAATCATGAGCGGACTGATCATTTTCGGACTTCTGGCTGTACTCATGCTGACGGGGATGCCGATCTCGATCTCCCTTGGCCTGACTGTTCTGACCTATCTCTTTGCCCTGACGAACGTTCCGGTGGAATCGGTGGCGATGAAGCTTTTTACCGGAATCGAGAAATTCGAGATCATGGCGATTCCCTTCTTTATTCTGGCGGGCAATTTTCTAACCCACGGCGGGGTGGCCAAACGCATGATCAATTTCGCCACCGCCCTGGTCGGCCATCTGCGCGGCGGCCTTGGCCCTCGGCGGGGTTCTGGCCTGCGCGCTGTTTGCCGCGGTTTCCGGCTCCAGTCCGGCGACGGTTGTGGCCATCGGCTCGATCCTGCTGCCGGCCATGGCCAAGCAGGGCTACCCGATGAAGTTCGGGGTCGGTGTTATCGGCACGGCCGGGGGCCTGGGGATTCTGATTCCGCCCTCGATCGTCATGGTCATCTATGCAGTTGCGACCAATTCATCGATCGGCAAGCTCTTTATCGCCGGAATCATTCCCGGCATTCTCCTGGCCTCGCTCTTGATGGGGGTGACCTGGTTTGTGGCAAAGAAGCGTGGCTATCCCTGCCTTCCCAAAGCGAGCTTTAAAACGTTGGTGCACGCCTTTCGCGAGAGCATCTGGGGACTTTTGCTGATCGTGGTGGTGATCGGGGGCATATACACCGGCATCTTCACCCCCACCGAGGCGGCGGCCATGAGCGCGGTCTATGCCTTTATCGTTGCGGTTTTCGTGTACCGCGACATGACCCTTAAGGACGTGCCGCGGACCCTTCTGGCATCGGCCAACATGTCGGCGATGATTCTTTACATCATCACCAATGCCGTGCTCTTTTCCTTTTTGCTCACATCCGAGCAGATCCCTCAGCAGTTGACCTCCTGGATCACCCAACGGGGGCTGGGATCGATCGGCTTTCTGGTCATGGTCAATCTGCTGCTTCTGGTAGCCGGCAACTTCATGGAGCCCTCATCGATTCTGCTGATCACAGCCCCGCTGCTTTTCCCGATGGCCATGCAGCTTGGCATCGATCCGATTCATCTTGGCATTTTGATGACGGTGAACATGGAGATCGGCATGATCACGCCGCCGGTCGGCCTCAACCTTTACGTGGCTTCCGGGATTTCGCACCTCGGGCTGACCGAAACCACCAAGGCCTGCGCGCCGTGGATTCTGGTAATGCTCGTTTATCTGATGGTGATCACCTACGTGCCGGCCATCTCCCTGTGGCTGCCCAATCTATTGTTTAAGTAAATGCATGTGAATCACCAGGGCTTTTCCGGGATGCAAATTGCCGTCCGTCATGCCGGACTTGATCCGGCATCCAGTCTTCTCAACGCTGGATTCCGGGTCAAGCCCGGAATGACGGCGCTGAGGCAAGTTTGCTGATCTTCATGGGTCTTTCTGATATTTTTCAAGCTTGTACCGAAGGTTTCCCCGGGTGACGCCGAGCAGTCTGGCCACATGGGAAATATTGCCGTCCTTCATCCGCATGGCCTTTTCAAGCAGATATTGCGTGAATTGATCCACCACATCCTCAAGGTTGATCCCCGTGGCGGGGATCGGGAAGTCAAATGGCAATGACGGAAAATCGTCCCGGGGATGATTCGCCGTCAATTCCTTTGGCAGGTGCATTTCCCGCAGCATTTCATCATCATGCATGATGCAGATTCTTTCAAGGACATGCCGCAGTTCCCGGACATTTCCCGGCCAGCGGTAGTCCAAGAGCAGTTGTTCCGCACCCGGGCCGACGTTCTTGAATTTCCTTGCGAATTTCCGGTTGAACTCCGCCAGAAACGTCTTTGTGAGCGCCAGAATATCCTCCGGCCTTTCCCGAAGCGGGGGCAGGTGAATGGGAACGATGTAAAGCCTGTAATACAGATCCTCGCGGAACCGTTTGCTGTTCACGGCTTCCCGCAGATTCTGATTGGTCGCGGCAATGATCCGCACATCGATTTCATGGGATTGAATGCCGCCGATTCTCCGGATTTTCTTGTCTTCCAGGACCCGAAGCAGCTTGGCCTGAAGTGCAAGATTCATCTCGGCGATTTCATCCAGAAACAGCGTGCCTTTGTCGGCAGCCTCGAAAATCCCGATTTTTTTGCCTTTGGCGCCGGTGAAGGCCCCGCTCTCATGACCGAAGAGCTCGCTTTCCAGAAGATTTTCAGGCAGGGCCGCGCAGTTGATCTCGAAAAAAGGCCGATTCGCACGCGGACTCAGGTTGTGCAGGGTTCGGGCGATCATGTCTTTTCCCGTGCCGCTTTCCCCGGTAATGAGTACCGTGGTATCCGAATGGTAGGCAACCTCGCGCACCTGTTGCAGCATCTCCAGAAAAACTGGGCTTTCGGCAATCAGCGCCTGACCTCCCAGAAGGTCTTCGGTCTGTTTTTTAAGCGTGCTGACCTCTTTTTTAAGATGCTGGGTCTCCAGCGAGAGTCTGACGATCAGCTTGATCACATCCGCCTTGAACGGTTTTTTGATGTAATCGTAGGCTCCCAGTTTCAGAGCCTTGACGGCGGATTCCACGGAAGCATACCCGGTGATGACGATGACCAGAAGATCCGGGTCCCACTGTTTCATTTTGACCAGAATATCCAGACCCGACATTTCGGGCAGGTTCAGATCCAGAAAGACAAGGTCAACGGTTTCCTGCTTGAGAATGTTCAGGGCATTGCGGCCGTCCCGGTCCACCACCGTGGCGTAGTTTTCCTCTTCCAGGATGCGCTTTAAATTGTCGCAGATAAAGGGTTCGTCATCAACAATAAGGATTCTTTCCATTTTACGTACGCCTTATAGACAGGGTTTGCTCTCCTTGATCTTTAATAATGCAATTTGCGACTGCAAGTCCCAAGCCATGGCCTTATTCTCTTTCCCGTATTGATCACTTCGATTCAAATGGCCGCCCGGAAAGCGAACGCTCAATGGCTTTTCGATGCTCCGTGATAATTACTTCCATTTGATCGAAGCAACGAATAAGCGGCGGCGGTTCCTTGGCTGGCGGAAATCAGCCATTATGTGGCGGAAATCAGCCATATAATGGCAAATATCAGCCATACTATATTGGATTATCATCTGGGTGTTTACCAATCGGCTGGTTTCTGGTAAAGTTATTTAAGGTTCAAACATTTGCTGAATGCGTTATCGGTAAATAGTTTTTTATGACAAAAGTCGGCCAAGGCTTGGACGCCGGTATAATCAAATTCAGCTCTCAAGCCGTCATGGCACCTTTTTTGCTTTTTATTTGACAACACACAAGCCAAAAAGATATTGATTTCTTATCAGACCGGTATGGAAGCGTTAAATGGTGTGCTGGACGGATTTTTTATTAACAAGATGGAATAATTAACAAGGAGACGCAAATGAAAAAAAGAACTTTATTGCTGCTGGCCCTCGCTGTGTTTCTAACCTTTACAACAACAGCCTTGGCCGAACCGATCGTGATCAAATTCAGCCATGTGGTTGCCGTCGATACCCCCAAGGGAGAGGCGGCCGAATACTTCAAGAAACTGGCCGAAGAGCGCACCAAGGGCGCGGTGAAGGTAGAAGTCTATCCGAACAGCCAGCTTTATAAGGACAAGGAAGAGATGGAAGCGCTCCAGATGGGCGCAGTGCAGATGCTGGCCCCGTCTCTGGCCAAATTTGCGCCGCTGGGAGTTAAAGAATTCGAACTCTTTGACCTTCCGTTCATCTTTGACGGGTATAAAGACCTGCACAATGTGACCCAGGGGCCAGTCGGCAAGAAGCTGCTGGACAAGCTGGAAGTCAAGGGCATCCTGGGTCTGGCCTATTGGGACAACGGCTTCAAGGTAATGAGCGCCAATAAGGCCCTGAGAGTGCCCGATGATTTCAAGGGGCAGAAGATGCGCATTCAGTCGTCCAAAATTCTTGACGCCCAGATGCGTGCTCTCGGCGCCATTCCCCAGGTCATGGCCTTCTCCGAGGTTTATCAGGCCCTGCAGACCGGTGTCGTCGACGGCACCGAAAATCCGCCGTCCAATCTTTACACCCAGAAAATGTTTGAGGTTCAAAAGCATGTCACCATCTCCGATCACGGCTATCTTGGATATGCCGTCATCGTCAACAAGAAATTCTGGGAAGGTCTGCCTGCCGATATCCGTGCCCATCTTGAAAGCTGCCATGAAAGATGCCACCATATTTGCCAACGAGATCGCCAAGAAGAAAAACGACGAGGATATGGCGGCGGTGAAGGCCTCCGGCAAGTCCGAAGTGTACACGCTTACGCCGCAGGAGCGGGCCGCTTGGAAGACTGCTCTGCTCAAGGTTCACACCGAGATGGAATCCCGCATTGGCGCCGACCTGATTCAGGAAGTTTATAAGGCGACCGACTTCAAGAAGTAAGATGCAAAGTGATGCCGCTGTACAGGTGTGTAGAGCGGCATCACTTTTTTGTCCTGAAAACGATAAACGCTATTAAGGAGAACTGCAGGGAATGCTGAAAATTCTCGATCACCTGGAAGAATGGCTGGTCGCCACCCTGATCGGCGCTGCGACCGTGATTATTTTTTTCTCGGTCCTGCACCGTTACGCCAGCGGCTGGCCGATTCCCGTAGTTCAGGACTGGCTGCTCAGCCTCAATATGAGCTGGACCCAGGAACTGTGCATCTACATGTTCATCTGGATGGCAAAGTTCGGGGCCGCCTACGGGGTGCGGACCGGAATCCATGTCGGGGTCGATGTCTTTATCAACAGCCTGCAGCCCCGAATCCGGGCCAAATTCGTTGTCATCGGCCTGTCCGGGGGGGCGCTTTTTACCGCGATCATCGGAACCCTGGGCTGGAAGTTCGTCTGGGAGGTCGGGATGCGCTATGCCGTTGCCTCGACCTTCGGGTTCAACTGGCCCGACCTGACCGAAGGGCCGGTTTCCCCGGATCTTGAGTGGCCGGTCTGGATTTTTTATTCGGCGATACCGCTTGGCTCCTATCTGATGTGTTTCCGTTTTCTTCAGGTGATTCGAAGCTTCATTCGCACGGGCGAGCTGCCGTCAGGTGGAGCATGGGCATGTCGATGGCCTGGACGAAGAAATTGACTGATGACAATAACGGGACCCAATTGGCCGGGCTGAATGGAGGAAAATCATGAGCGGACTGATCATTTTCGGACTTCTGGCTGTACTCATGCTGACGGGGATGCCGATCTCGATTTCCCTTGGCCTGACCGTTCTGACCTACCTCTTTGCCCTGACGACCGTCCCGGTGGAAGCGGTGGCGCTGAAGCTTTTTACCGGAATCGAGAAATTCGAGATCATGGCGATTCCCTTCTTTATTCTGGCAGGCAATTTTCTGACCCATGGCGGTGTGGCCAGGCGCATGATCAATTTCGCCACGGCCCTGGTCGGCCATCTGCGCGGGGGCCTTGCCCTCGGTGGGGTGCTGGCCTGCGCGCTGTTTGCCGCGGTTTCCGGATCGAGTCCGGCAACGGTCGTGGCCATCGGCTCGATCCTGCTGCCGGCCATGGTCAAGCAGGGCTACCCGATGAAGTTCGGGGTCGGCGTCATCGGCACCTCCGGAGGCCTGGGGATTCTGATTCCGCCCTCGATCGTCATGGTCATCTACGCAGTTGCCACCAATTCCTCGATCGGCAAGCTCTTTATTGCCGGCATCATTCCCGGCCTTCTCCTGGCCACGCTCTTGATGACGGTGACCTGGTTCGTGGCAAAGAAGCGCGACTATCCCTGCCTTCCCAAAGCAAGCTTTAGAACGTTGATGCGCGCCTTTCGCGAGAGCGTCTGGGGTCTTTTGCTGATCGTGGTGGTGATCGGGGGCATCTACACCGGCATCTTCACCCCCACCGAGGCGGCGGCCATGAGCGCTGTCTATGCCTTTATCGTTGCGGTCTTCGTGTACCGCGACATGACCCTCAAGGACGTGCCGCGGACACTTCTGGCAGCGGCCAACATGTCGTGCGATGATTCTTTACATCATCACCAACGCCGTACTCTTTTCCTTTTTGCTGACATCCGAGCAGATTCCTCAGGAGTTGACCTCCTGGATCACCCGTCAGGGGATGGGATCTGTCGGCTTTCTGATCATGGTCAACATTCTGCTTCTGGCAGCCGGCAACTTCATGGAGCCTTCCTCGATTCTGCTGATCACCGCGCCGCTGCTATTCCCGATGGCCATGCAGCTAGGCATCGATCCGATCCATCTCGGCATTTTGATGACGGTGAACATGGAGATCGGCATGATCACACCGCCGGTCGGCCTTAACCTTTACGTGGCTTCCGGAATTTCACACCTCGGGCTGACCGAAACCACCAAGGCCTGTGCGCCGTGGATTCTGGTGATGCTTGTTTATCTGATGGTGATCACCTATGTGCCGGCCATCTCCCTGTGGCTGCCCAATTTATTGTTTAAATAAATTGAGGAGAAACTGCATGATCCTTCCCAAGATTGTTGTTAAAAAAATACTGTATGCCACGGATCTGTCGGAAAACGCACGGCCGGCGCTTGCATATGCGGTCAGCCTGGCCAATCTTTACGGCGCGGGAATCACCATTTTCCATGCACTGGATGAATCTCAGAGCATGGAGGCCTCGGTCATGTATCATGTCGGCGCGGAGAGATGGGCCGAGATCAAAAAGCAAAATGAAGAAAATGCCAGAAAGGCGATTATCGCCAAGAAACGTGAAGATGATCCGGTCATGAAGGCGGCTTTGAAATCGTTTTATAAAGATGTCGCCGAAAATTTTGAAAACCAGACGTTTCAATTGGATGAGGTGGTGGTAAAAAGGGGTGATCCCGTGGATCTGATCATCGAAGTGTCGGAAAAAATAAAATGTGACATGATCGTCATGGGAACGCAGGGGCAGGGCGGACTGGCTAAAATGATGCTTGGAAGCACAGCGCAAAAAGTGTTGAAACGGTCCAAGATCCCCGTTCTGGTGGTTCGGCTTTCAGAAAAGTCCTGAAATCAGACATTGTCGTCCGTCATGCCGGACTTGATCCGACATCCAGTCGCTCAAACGCTGGATTCCGGGTCATAGCCCGGAATGACGATTCTGAGGCATTTTTACTGGTCTTTATTGCTTTATGAATTTTTCAAGCTTGTACCGAAGATTTCCCCTGGGGATGCCGAGCAGCTTGGCCACATGGGAAATATTGCCGTCCTTCATTTGCATGGCCTTTTCAAGCAGATATTGCGTGAATTGATCCACCACCTCAAGGTTGATCCTTCGGTGGATCGGAATCGAGGAAGGTGAATAGTCGCGATGACGTCAATTCCTTTGGCAGGTGCGTTTCCCGCAGCATTTCATCATCATGCATGATGCAGATTCTTTCAAATGTCAGTCCCGGACATTTCCCGGCCAGCGGTAATTCAAAAGCAGTTGTTTTGCGCCCGGACCGATGTCCTTGAAGTTTCTGGCGAATTTCCGCTTGAACTCCGCCAGAAACGTCTTTGTGAGCGCCAGAATATCCTCCGGCCTTTCCCGAAGCGGGGGCAGGTGAATGGGAACGATGTGAAGCCTGTAGAACAGATCCTCGCGGAACCGTTTGGAGTTCACGGCCTCCCGCAGATTCTGATTGGTCGCGGCAATGATCCGCTACGGGGCGGACCGTGAGGTGCGTTGGCTTTGACGGAGCAGGGAAATGCCGGTGAGGGGATTTCTCATTTCATGGGCAATGCCGGCTGCAAGCACTCCACCGTCTGAAAATACCAGATGATGTTCCAGAGACTGCTTTTCTTCCTTTGCCTGAAGGCGGTTTTAACTGCTGTTAAGCAAACAGGGCTAAAGGAGAAAAACCGTTAGCCCTGTTATGATTAAGCCTGGTTCGGTTCTGAATAACGGAATAAAAGATCCTCAGTATCCCGATCAGACCCCGCGCCGCAGTGAAATCTCGTTAATCCGTGCCTGGGTGATTTTTTCATTATGCGAGTCTTTTTTAACCTTGGCTTCCTGGACTTTCTTTAAAAGCTGCTCGATGTCGCAGGGTTTCATGAGATAGTCGAATGCCCCCAGTTTCATGCCGTCAATGCCGGTTTCAACGGTGGCATGACCGGTCAGCATGATTACCTCGATCAGGGGATGGACTTTCTTCATTTCTCTCAGGGTTTCAATGCCGTCCATGCCCGGCATCTTGACATCAAGGATCACGACATCCACCTGATCTTCCTTGCCGAGTTTCTGCAATGCTTCAGGTCCGCTGTGGGCCGAAACAATGGTCAGATCCCGCTTGGCCAGCCTTTTGGTCATTGTCTCAACAAAAGGAACTTCATCATCCACTAACATGATTACAGGTTTCATCAGAAACACTCCTGTTATGAATAGATTAAAAATGTATAATCGACGCATCCGGTTTACTTAAGCAGGACCGGCATTCCCATAAGCGGCCAGATGAAGTAGCAAAAGAGTGCCAGCACGGTCATGAGAACCACGCTGGGAATACAGCCGTAAATGAAAAACTCTCCGGTAGTAAACTGCTTGCTTTCATAAGCGATGGCGTTGGGTGCTGCGCCGATCAGAAGGTTGAAGGGCATGCCGGCTGTGGCCAGGGATGCAAAAAAAATGACATGGGGCGCCACACCCAAATAAGTGGCGATGACCAGGGAGATGGGAAGGGCAATGGCTATGGCCGCAACATTCATGATGAAATTGGTTAAACACAGGACAAGAAAGGCAATGGCCAGCACAAAGACCAGCCAGGGGGCTGTCTGGAACCAGGTGACCCAACTGACGGCCATCCATTCAGCGGCCTTGGTGTCGTAAAGACAGTAACCGATGCTCATGGCACCGCCGAACAGCAGAAGAATATTCCAGGGAATGGATTCCATTTCTTCCACGCCCAGGGTTCTGGCAAGAAAGAAAGCCAGGACAGGCACCAACATAATGGCCGCCCGGTCCATGTTCTTGAAAAAGGGAATGGGGGAAAAGGACTTGAGCATAAAGAGCCCCAGCACCACGCTGACCATGACAATGACGAATATTTCCTTGGAGTTCATGGGCCCCAGTTCCTTAGCCAGGCCGGCAACCCGTTCACGCAACCCGTTGATGCGGGCCTTTTCAGGTTTGAAGCAGAAGATCACGATGAGCCAGATAAAGAAGATCATGAGCGCGCCCAGGGGGAGCATGTACCAGGTGAGCTCGAAGAAGCCGATTTCCGTGCCGCCGGTGAATTTTTTGAACATGCCGGCGCCGGCTACGCCCCGGGCTGAACCCAGGAAGGTGATGATTGAACCTGCGCCCGCGGTCCAGGCCATGCCGATGAAAAGACCCTTCCCGAACCGGGAGGGCGTGTCGGATTCGCTGTAGAGGGAATTAATGGCCATGAGCAGCGGGAACATGGCCGCGGCCACTGCGGTGTGGGCCATGAGAAGGGTCATACCTGCTACAATGAGAAAAGAGCCAAGCAGAATAAAATTCGTGTTTTCACCAACAATCCCCAGCATCTTGTAGGCCATGCGCTTGGTCAGGCCCGAGTGGGCAAAGGCAAGCCCCATGACAACGGAACCAAAGATAAACCAGACAGAGGGGTCGAAAAAATCCTTAAGGGCCGCATCCGCCGGCCGGATCGAAAAAACAACCTGAAAAAAACCGATGGCAATGGCTGTGGCGCCGATGGGTATTACTTCAAAAATCCACCATGTAGCTGCCATCAGAAAGAGTCCGATTGCCATCCTGCCCTGTGACGGCAAAGGAAAATGCTTGCCTGCAGGATCTACAGCATCAGGCAATTCGTTCATGAAATAAAAAATAAAAAAAAGAGCAAGTCCCAGGACGATAAAAAAAATTCTTTTCCAGTCAAAATCCAATTTTTTGGAAGCCATGATGATCTCCTCGAGAATATCGTGCAGGCTTGCGCCCACGGGAAACTTCAATTTCTTCTGCCATTGCAGTCAAGTCCTTTCACTTCTTTATGCGCAAACCATCCACAATGTGCGCTGCTGTAAGAACCATTCTGCATTTCCGCAGGTATTGATCAATATCATTCCAGAATTACGGCATTTACATCGGTTAGAGCTTGCAGATTTTAACCTTGTCACAAATTCCCTTGAAGACATCGCTCATTCGTAGGATTCCGGAGATGCTATCGCCTTTATTTACGATAAGCGACTGATGGCGGCCCATTACCAAAAGGTGTATGGCCTCATCCAACGATGCGTTTTCATCGATATACTCACCTGGGGAGGGTTGACTCATGATGTCTTTGACGCATATCTCCGAGGCTTTGCGGCAGAGATCCTCCAGCGGCTTTTGCCAGAGTCCGTGTGCTGTCAGCATCGAACGGATATATTCCTGGCTGAGTCCAAAACGGGCGGTATTGGTGATACTTTCGATGTTCCGGTATCTGGGTTCGATTCCGGCGCAGACATCCCACTGTGATAGCTTGCCCACCACACGACCCTTATTATTGAGAACCAAAATGGCCCGGTGTCTTTCACGGCCCTGTTCAACATTTTTCTGGGCTTCTTCCAGCGCCAGAATCGCCTCATTCAGCGTGGCGTCCTCGAAAACCGTTGCATACTCGGCAAGAGGCACCATCAATTCCTTTACTTTCGTTGGTTGCATATTCCCCCTAAATTCAGTTTTATAACCGGTTTATATCAAGCTGTTATTAGTCCCATTTCTTTCGGGTCAGTATCCGTTCAAGTTTCGCCTTCCGGATGCGGATTTCTTTCGCTTAATCCCTGTCTTTTTCATTTTGCCAGTTCGTTTTTCGCTGATGTGCTGCGGTGATCCGCTCTATCAATGTCTTCATTTCAAAGGGAATCTGAAGGTCGTCGAAAGCGCCAAGTTTCATGGCCTGGATGGAAGCAAAGAGCGAAGCGCTTTCGGAAGGGGTCATGAGAATCACTTCCATAAAAGGTTTCATCTCTTTTATGGACCTAAGCAGAATCAATCCGCCTTGTTTGAATTCCCGCATTCCCAGAAGCACGACATCGATGTTTTTTCGCTGAAGGATTTGTATGGCTTCAGCCTCCTGGCAGGCCTCGTAGATTTTGAAATTTTCCCTACTCAGGCGTTCGGTCAGATGCCGGCGAAAGGCGTCGTCAATTTCAATAATCAGTAGCGTTGTCGTTGAATTCGGCAAAACCATCTGCTCCATGCAACAGACGCATTAAAATATAATACGTCCGCGATTGACCCTGAAAAAAATGTTTGAGTATTTATGCATTGTTTTTGTCTATGCATGATAGCAATCGCCATGCCATGTATATATTTATAATAATATCAGTATGTTGAAATGATATGAGGGGGGCGGAAATATATATTATACAAAACGAAACAAATTGAACCGATTCAAAAATACAGTTTGAAACAAGATGATACAATATGAAATCCGGAATTGGTGGGTTTTAACTTATTGCAGGGTGGTTTAAAATCTCGAGGAGTCGGGGAGGGGCTGCGTGAAGGCGGCTTCTACTACTGTTAGGATAGCAGGGCTAAATGTGAAAAACCTTTAGCCCTGCAAGGGTTAAGCCTGGTTCGTACCGAATACCGGAATACAAGATCGGCGGTCGTCACAACATTTCGAAGGTGCTGCTCCGGCATTCGGATAACAAACAAAAGTTGTGCCTTTTGTCTCATCCAGCAATTTACTCATCATTTTTGTTCTCATTCCGATTCTGTCCTTACAGCTCAATTTGCCCACCCAATTCCACAACTCGGCCCGGAGGGATTTTAAAATAATCCACGGCGCTTTTGGAATTTCGGGATAAATATGCAAAGATGTGCAATCGCCATCGGCTCATGTTGGAATTTCCGGTCAGCAGCAGCGTCTCTCTGCCAAGGTAATAGCTGATGGGGCCCACATGCGGAGCCAACCCCAACTGAAATGCCCTGTTCATGATTCTGGGCACATTGGGCGTTTCCATGAATCCATAACGGGCGATGATCCGGTGAAACCCGTGACCGAGGGATTCACATGCCAGACGATCGCTTTCCGGAAAGGCCGGGATATCTTCAGGCTGAATGGTCAGAAAGATGACCTGATCATGAAGCACCTTGTTGTGCTTGAAGTGATGGAGCAGAGACGGAGGGGTAAACTTCGAGGACGAGGCCATGAATACGGCGGTGCCCTTGACCCGTAGAACGCCATGCTTCGAGACGTCTGCAATAAAGACGTCCAGTGAAAGCATCGCACTACGCATCTTCTGGTAGAGAGCTGCCCTGCCATCCTTCCACGCCGTCATCAGGATGACGATGATTATCGCGACGGCAATGGGAAACCAGCCGCCGTCAAAAATTTTCAGCAGGTTCGATCCAAAATAGGTAACGTCAAAAATCAAAAACAAGGCAGCCAGAGGTGCGGCTTTCTTAACCGACCAGCCCCGGGTTCGTGTGGCCACATAATAATAGAGCACCGAGGTGATTGCCATGTTGGCGGTTACCGCAATGCCGTAGGCTGCCGCAAGGCCGCTGGATGCCTTAAACGCCAGCACCAGTCCGATACAGACCACCATCATGATCCGGTTGATTTCAGGGATGTAAATCTGGCCTTCGGTATTTGCAGATGTATGAATGATGGTGATCCGCGGGCAATATCCCATCTGAACCGCCTGCCGGGTCAGCGAAAATGCACCGGAAATCATGGCCTGAGACGCAATGATCGTTGCCATCGTGGAGAGCGCCACCATCGGATAGAGAATGAATTTGGGCGCCAGTTCGTAGAACGGATTGGCGGCCAGCTCGGGGTGAGACAGCAGCAGGGCGCCCTGGCCGAAATAGTTCAGCAGCAGTGCCGGAAACACCAAGGCAAACCAGGACAGCCGAATGGGATTTCGTCCAAAGTGTCCCATGTCGGCATACAGGGCTTCACCTCCGGTGATGCACAGCACCACCGATCCCAGCACCACCAGTCCGTGAATGTGGTTTTCCGCAAAGAAGCGCCAGGCGTAAACCGGGTTGATTGCCGTAAGGACATGGGGGTTTTGAAGAATTGCTCGGATGCCCAGGGCAGATAACGCCGCAAACCAGATCAGCATGATAGGGCCAAAAACCTTTCCGATTCCTTCCGTGCCGTAGTGCTGACAAAGAAACAGAATCAACAGCACCAGGCAGGTCAGCGGAACGACGAATTGATTGGCGGCCTGGGTGGCAACATTAAGTCCCTCGATGGCGGAAAGCACCGATATGGCCGGGGTGATAAACCCATCACCATAGAGAAGTGAAGCTCCAAGGAGCGCCGCAAACACCACCACCGGTTTCATGTTCTTGGACAGCTGTTTCTCCGCTCCGGAAACCAGCGCGAGGAGCGCGAAAATTCCGCCTTCTCCCCGGTTGTCGGCCTGCATTCCAAATGCCTACGGAGTTAGCTGTCGGGCTCGGACCTGAAAGTGTCCTATCCAATTAAGGAATTCGCCCCAAAAACCTGGGTCCCCCGCATCCGTTCACAGAACGGATCTCGGCTGCATGTTGTATTAATTTTGTATTTTACGCCCCTTTAGATTTTCCTGTCAAGAAAAGGTTGCTACGCGGTCCTCCCCTTTAGCCCTGCGTTCTTAACATAAAATCATTCATGCTTTCATTGGGCTTTCTGATATTTCTCAAGCTTGTACCGAAGGTTTCCCCTGGGGATGCCGAGCAGCCTGGCCACATGGGAAATATTGCCATCCTTCATCCGCATGGCCTTCTCTAGTAAATACTGCGTGAATTGATCCACCACATCCTCAAGGTCGATCCCCGTGGAGGGGATCGGAAAGTCAAACGGCAACGGCGGCGAATCGTTTCGGGGATGATCCGCCGTCAATTCCTTTGGCAGATGCGTTTCCCGCAGCATTTCATCATCATGCATGATGCAGATTCTTTCAAGGACATGCCGCAGTTCCCGGACATTTCCCGGCCAGCGGTAATTCAAAAGCAGTTGTTTTGCGCCCGGACCGATGTCCTTGAAGTTTCTGGCGAATTTCCGGTTGAACTCCGCCAGAAACGTCTTTGTGAGCGCCAGAATATCCTCCGGCCGTTCCCGGAGCGGGGGCAGGTGAATGGGAACGATGAAAAGCCTGTAGAACAGATCCTCGCGGAACCGTTTGGTGTTCACGGCCTCCCGCAGATTCTGATTGGTCGCGGCAATGATCCGCACATCGATTTCATGGGATTGAATGCCGCCGATTCTCCGGATTTTCTTGTCTTCCAGGACCCGAAGCAGCTTGGCCTGAAGCGCAAGACTCATCTCTGCGATTTCATCCAGAAACAGCGTGCCTTTGTCGGCAGCCTCGAAAATCCCGATTTTTTTGCCTTTGGCGCCGGTGAAGGCCCCGCTCTCATGACCGAAGAGCTCGCTTTCCAGAAGATTTTCAGGCAGGGCCGCGCAGTTGATCTCGAAAAAAGGCCGATTCGCACGCGGACTCAGGTTGTGCAGGGTTCGGGCGATCATGTCTTTTCCCGTGCCGCTTTCCCCGGTAATGAGTACCGTGGTATCCGAATGGTGGGCAACCTCGCGCACCTGTTGCAGCATCTCCAGAAAAACAGGGCTTTCGGCAATCAGCGCCTGACCCCCCAGAAGGTCTTCGGTCTGTTTTTTAAGCGTGCTGACCTCTTTTTTGAGATGCTGGGTCTCCAGCGAGAGCCTGACGATCAGCTTGATCACATCCGCCTTGAACGGTTTTTTGATGTAATCGTAGGCGCCCAGTTTCAGGGCCTTGACGGCGGATTCAACGGAAGCATAACCGGTGATGATGATGACCAGAAGGTCCGGGTCCCACTGTTTCATCTTGACCAGGATATCCAGACCCGACATCTCGGGCAGGTTCAGATCCAGAAAGACCAGGTCAACGGTTTCCTGCTTAAGAATGTTCAGGGCATTGCGGCCGTCCCGGTCCACCACCGTGGCGTAGTTTTCCTCTTCCAGGATGCGCTTTAAATTGTCGCAGATAAAGGGTTCGTCATCAACAATAAGGATTTTTTCCATGTTCATCAATCCTTAAGCCACGATGGGCAGGTCTATCCAGAATGTGGCGCCGTTGCCAGGTTCACTGAAAACCGAGATCCGGCCGCCGTGTTCCTGAATGATGCTATGTACGATCGCAAGTCCCAGGCCATGGCCCGAGGGATTGCGTGAGAAAAACGGATCAAAGATAAAGGGAATGTCATCGGGCTGGATTCCTTTGCCCGTATCGCTTACTTCAATCCGGACGGCAGGCTCGGACAGCATCGATTCCCCGGCATCGACATTGTTCACCCGGATGCTCACGTCTCCGCCATCCGGCATCGCCTGAATGGCATTTAAAAGCAGATTGAGCAGGGCCTGCAGCAACCGTTCCGGGTCCAGCTTGACCTGAGGCAGGACTTCCTCCAGGTGCTCAGCCAGCCGGATGTTCTGGTTCTTGCATTGTTTTTTTATCAGAAAAAACAGTTGCTGAAATACATCCTTTACGGGGCGGACCGTGAGGTGCGTTGGCTTTGACGGAGCAGCGAAATCCAGAAGCCCGGTGATAAGATTCTCCAGCCGGTCGATTTCCTGAAGGGCTCTTTGAATCATTTCCCGGTTTTCGCCGCGATCTTCTATATGATCATGAAGATCGTCCAGGAGCAGGGAAATGCCGGTGAGGGGATTTCTCATCTCATGGGCAATGCCGGCTGCAAGCACTCCCACGCTGACCAGTCGATCGGATCGCCGGATATGCTCCTCCATGCGTTTTCTGGCCGTGATGTCCCGCAGAAAGAGCAGGTCAATGATATGGCGCTGATCGTCCTGGCGGATTTTTGAAAAATGTGTTTCCAGAAAAATCGCCTTGCCGTCCGGAAATACCAGATGATGTTCCAGAGACTGCTTTTCTTCCTTTGCCTGAAGGAAATCATCGATCACCTGCAGCCATGAAGGAAGCTGGCTGAAGACTTCCTGATAATGTTTCCCCAGGGCCTGCTTCAGCTGAATTTTAAACACATTTTCACTGTAAGGATTCAAAAAAGTAACGCTTCTGTTTTCATCCAGCGTGATGATGCCGCTGGTGATGTTTGCAAAAATGGACTTGATGAAATCCCGTTCGGCAAGAAACCGCCGGTAGAGCTCGGAGCGCTCGATGGCCCGGGCTGCGTCGTTTGCGACGATCTGCAGGGATTCGATTTCTACTTTATCGATCTGACGGCGGCTGGTGGCCGTATCCGCGCCCAGGATTCCGATGATCCGCTCTCCGCTTCGGACGGGCGTGAACACGAAAAAGTCGAATTCTCCGATCTCGCAGATCTTGATATCCAAAGGGGTTGCGATCCGGTCCGTGTGAATATCGTTAACGAAAATCGTTTCTCCGGATCGAAACGCCTTTGTCGGCACGCAGTCGTGGAGATCGATATCATAAGAGGCGTTTTTGGCCCGCTGTTCGTGTTCGCTCGAAAAACCGAATGTCTGATGGCAGATCAGGCGGCGGGTTGGCGGATCGTAAAGATAGAGAAGGGATCGGTCAAAGCCGAGGCCGGTGACGCAGGTCTGCAGCACCTGCTGGAGCACGAGTTCCCGATCGAATTCATTGCCAAGGTAATGGCTCAGGGAGTGGACGCTTTTCAGGATTCTGACCTGTTTTTCCAGCTCACGGGTATATTGCTCCACAAACATCTTGGATTCGGCCAACTCGGCCAGCGAGCGCTCAAGGCTTTTTCGATGGTCCGTGATCTCCACGACCATTCGAACGAAATTCCGGGCCAGCAACTCCAGTTCATCTCCCGTGGTGACGCTGATGTCTTCTGAAAGATGACCGGTGGCGATTTCCTTTGCTTTGTCGGAAAGAAGCAGGATGGGACGGGTTAATTTTCTGGATAGAACAAAGGCCAGCAATATGGCGATAAACGCCGTGATGCCGATGATCACCAGGCTGTTATGTTTGGTCCGCAAAACAATTTCATCGATTTTGGCACTGGCCAGCAGGGCCGGTTCTTTGAATTTATCGGTTTGAACGCCGATGGTGATTCCTCCGAAAACACCGAATCTGCTGTATTGGCCGCTTTTGTACAGGATCGGCGCATAAGCCATTACCCGGGGGATGCCGCCGACGTTGAACGTATTGGTGACTCCGGACCGGCCATCCCTGACCTCTCTGGAAATCACCGGATAATTGGGATTGATAAAGCTGACGTGATCCAGATTAAAGGGGACTTTTCCGTCGACGACGTGTTCCAGGGTATAGTAGGGGGCAGGAAGTTTGAATTCACTGCCGTCCGGAAGTATGCCCCGGATATTCCAGAATTTGGGGTGAGAAATGATCCAGCCCTCATCATCGAACATGAACGCGTAATTCCCGCTTGTGTAGCTGGGAAAAACCACAAAACGCTCTTCCGTGGGCAGAACATGAAGCGTCATCTCCATCAGATGCCGGTGATCCAGGGACAGAAGTACCATTCCCTGAAAATCGCCGTTTTCTCCGGTGCAGGGGACGGCAAACCGGACGACCCCCTGAAAGATCTTTCCGCCGACCGCAGTCTCCACGCTGTCGGCGCCCTGGAGCTGTTCTTCCCGGGTGACATACCATCCGGTGACATGAGAGACATAAATCTGCCCTTTTTGGAGCTTTCGGGTCTCCTCGAAATACCGCTCATTTCCGTAATCGGTATTCTCGGGCTGGCTCACATCCCGCAGTCCGGATTCGTCGATAATGCGGTTGTCCACGACCCGAACGCGTTCCTGTCCCGTTGCATCGATAAAAGCCATTTCCCGATAAAGCGAGATATCCTGATAAACATCCGAGAAATTGTTGTTTATTATCTCGCGTGTCCAGATCGTGCGGTGATGATTCATGGAAAACCGCCGGTAGATTTCCGCGTCTCTTTGAAGCATCTGGAGCGTGAACAGATCCGCCTCGCAGGACAGCAACAGCTGGCTGACCTGATTGGCCAGATTGATGGCCTGAAGCTCGATGGATTCCCGTGCCCGCTTTTCCAGTTGCACCGTGCTGCTGGCAATCGCGCTCTGGCCGATTTTCCAGATATAGTGCCAGGTGTACGCGCCCAGCACGGCCAGCGGCACAATCGAGAGCAGGAGAAAAGCGAAAATGAATTTTTTTAATATCGAAAATCGAAACATGGGATCGCCTGACCAGAAGAAAACTCCCACCCTTTTCAAAGGGGGGTATTATATTGCAACGCTATCAGCAATGACATCGGTTGATAAACGATTCGAAAAGCCGGAGCATGTCGTTGTTTTGCCGCAGCATGAGCTCCGGATGCCATTGCACCAGATCCATGGGCAGGGTTTTGTGCTGGGCCGCCTCGATGACCCCGTCCGGCGCCCGGGCGGTAATGATCAGATCCTTGCCGATGGCTTTGATGGACTGATGATGGCGGCTGTTTACCATAATCCGGGGACCGAACAGGTCAAAGAGCCTGGAGCCGGGTTCGATGATCACCGGATGGTCCACGCCGTAGGAAAGCGTATCCTGCATGTGTTTCAGGGCCGTGGCTGGAAACTGGGAAGGGATGTCCTGAAAAAGGGAGCCGCCAAGAGCCACATTGATCAGCTGGATTCCCCGGCAGATGGCCAGAACCGGCTTTTGTAACGTCATGACCTCCTGCAGGACGGCCATCTGAAACCGGTCCAGTTCAAGGTTGACCGCTCCCAGCCCGGCGATCCCCTTTTCGCCGTAGAATGCTGGATCGACATCGATGCCGCCCGTAAAAAGAAATCCGTCGGCCTTTTCAACCAGCAGGGGGAGGATATCCGGCTGTTTGCGAAAAGGGAAGAATCATCGCAAGCCCGCCGGCCTTTTCCACAGCTTCGGTATAGGTCACCGAAATGTTGTTGGCCGCAATGCCGAAGCGATTGATTTCCGTGTGAGACACGACGGCAATGAGGGGTTTTATCAAAGTCATTTCAGTTTGGGGTCCAGCGCGGCCCGCAGGCCGTCGCCAAAGAGATTGAAAAACAATACCGTCAGGAAAATGGCGATGCCGGGGAAAATGGTCATATGATCCGCCACCCCGATGTAGTCCCTGCTTTCCGCCAGCATGGCGCCCCATTCCGGTGTCGGCGGCTGGGCCCCAAGGCCCAGAAAGCTCAGGCTTGCCGCCGTGATGATGGATGTGCCGATGCGCAGGGTAAAATAGATGATCACGCTGCTGAGGGTGCCGGGCATGATATGCACGAACATGATTCTTTTTTTGGAAGCCCCGATGCTTCTTGCGGCCCGGACATACAGACTTTCCTTAAGGGCCAGGGTGCTGCCGCGCACGATGCGGGCAAAGGTGGGCATGCTGAATACGGAGACGGCGACCACCACGTTGACGAGCCCGGGGCCCAGGATGGCGACAATGGCGATGGCCAGCAAAATACCGGGAAAGGCGAACAGGACATCCGATGTCCGCATGATCAGCCCGTCCAGAAATCCGCCGAAAAAGCCGCTGATGAGCCCCAGGGTCACGCCGGCCAGGGCGCCGATCAGCACCGATGTAAACCCCACGGCAAGGGATATCCTGGCGCCGTAAATGATCCGGCTGAGGATGTCCCTGCCGTAGAGGTCGGTTCCGGCCAGGTGGTCCGCGCTGGGCGGCATCATGGAGCGGCTGTAATTGATCAGAAACGGATCATAAGGGGCGATGGCCGGCGCAAAAACAGCCACCAGCACCAGGATCACGATAAAAAACCCGGCAACCATCGCGGTTTTCCGCTGCCTGAATTTATGAAAAAATATCCCGAAAGGGGTTAATTTGATTTCTTGTCATACCTGCCTATTCATATCTGATTTCCGGATTGATCAGGGCATACAGCATATCCACCAGAAGACTGATAAAAACAAAATGAAAGGAATACAGCAGAAGCAGGGCCTGCAGCACGGGATAGTCCCGCACGGCAACCGCTTCGATCATAAAACGGCCCATGCCCGGCCAGGCAAAAACCATCTCCACCACCACGGAGCCGCCCAGAAGAAATCCGAACTGAAGACCGATCATGGTGACAACCGGGATCAAGGCGTTTCGAAAGGCATGTTTCCACATCACCAGATGTTCGCTCACCCCTTTGGCCCGGGCCGTGCTGATGTATTCTTCATCCAGCACATCCAGAAACGCGGATAAGGTAAACCGGGCCATGATGGCGGCCACGGTGGCCCCCAGCGTAATGGAGGGAAGAATCAGCTCCGATAATTTTCCGGTGTATCCGGCAACCGGAAGCCAGCCCAGATGCACCGAAAAAAGCTGGATCAACAGGAGCCCCAGCCAGAATTGGGGGATGGATATGCCGGAAACCGAGACCAGCATGGCGGTGTAGTCCTGCCATTTGCCGCTGTAAATGGCGGCGATCGCGCCAAAAAAAACCCCGAACAGCACCGACCAGGCCATTCCGGCAACGGCCAGAATCATGGTGGGCGGATACCGCAGGGCGATCTCGCTGAAAACCGGCAGCTTGGACTTCAGGCTTATGCCGAGATCGCCCCGGAACACCTTGCCCATGTACGTAACATACTGGGCCGGCAGGGGGCGGTCCAGCCCCAGGTCCCTGCGGATCCTCTCGATGGTTTCGGCGTCGGCATCCTGGCCGGCCATCATGCGGGCGGGGTCTCCGGGCAGAAGATGTACAAATCCGCACGCCAGAATGGAGACCACCACCAGCACCGGTATGATGGCAAGAAGCCGTTTAAAGAAATATTTCAACATGGCAAATGACCGGAATTAATCTGTCAATTCCGCATCTTCCACGGAGAAACTGCCATCTGCCATGGGATAGACGCCTTTAAGATTTTTAACCTTGGCAGCCACCAGGGTGTCCACGGAAAGGTATCCCCAGGGGGCCATTTGCCATACCGTATCCTGAACCTTGGCATAGGCGTCGGCGCGAACCTTGGGATCCGCGGAAGCCAGGCCGGCCTGAATCAGGTCGTCCACTTTTTTGTCTGAAAAGAACCCGAAATTGGAAAGCGCAGGCGGAAATCCAGCTGTCGCCAGCAGGGGCCGGATTCCCCAGTCCGCATCGCCCGTGGAAGAAGACCATCCGCCAAAAGCGATAAACGGAACAGGCGTGGCATCATCTGCCCGGTGGCTTTCAAGCTTGTTGTAGAAGCTGGCAACGTCCATGGACTGGATTTCTCCGGTGATATTGATCTCTTTAAGCTGCTGCTGGACCATTTCCGTTGCGCGCAGCCGGTTGGATGCGTTGGGGGTCAGAAAGACAACCGAAAAACCCTTTTCATAACCGGCTTCCTTCATCAGGGCTTTTGCTTTTGCCAGATCATAGGGCCAGGGAGCCTGTTTTTTATAAAACTGAAGATTGGCGGGAATGACGGAGTCGGCTTCCACGGCGGCGCCGCCCCAGGCAATGCGGATAATGGACTGTTTATCCAGGGCGTAATTGATGGCCTGGCGTACCCGCTGATCGGAAAGGGGCTGATACCGGGTGTTTAAAACCATGTATCGTTCGATGATGGAAGGCTGCTTGATGATTTCGATGTTCTTGTCATTCTCGACAACCTTGAGCAGTTCGGGCGGCATGGGGTAGATATACTGGGCCTGGCCGGCGCGCAGCATGGCAAGCCGGGTGCCGCTTTCCGGAACGGGCCGGAATGTAATGGAATCCACCTTGACGGTTCCCTTCCAGTATTCCGGATTCTTCTTGATCTTGACATGGTCTCCGGAAACCCACTCCACAAAAATATAGGGGCCTGTTCCCACTGGATTTTTGCTGACTTCATCTCCGAATTTCGTAATGGCGGCCGGGCTCATGAGCAGGGTGCCCGGATGGGCAACGGCATTGATAAACGCGCCGAAGGGCTCTTTTAAAACGAATTTGACCGTGGCCTCGTCAATGACAATCAGTTCCTTGACGGGCTTCATCAGGCTGCTTCGCTTGTATTTTCCGCTCATCAGCCGTTCGATGTTCACCCGGACGGCCTCGGCGTTAAAAGGCGTTCCATCATGGAATTTGATGCCCTTGCGGAGTTTGAATGTGAACTCCGTGGCAGCGTCGTTAAACGTATAACTTTCGGCCAGAAGGGGAATCACCTTCAAGTCCTTGTCAAAACCCATGAGGCCCTGCAACATGGTTTTTTCAATCGCGCCGGAATAGGTATCCGACGTGTCATGGGGGTCCAGGGACTTTACCGTGGATTCGGATCCATAAATGATGTCCTTGGATGCGGCAAAGGCAGGGCCGGACAACAGCAGAAAACTCAGCAGAATCAGGGTCATCTTTTTTACATTCATACGGTTTCTCCTTGTTTAATCAAAATGGTTAATATCAAAACAATTGACTTGAGACAAAAATCTCTCATAATCCCCGCCGGTTCGTAAAACTTTCATCGGGCGATAGCGCCACGATGTGGCCTGCCGAGATTTCCCGGTAGGTCAGGCGGGCAGGGGGGTCGCCGACTTTCCGGACCGGGCTGGGAATCTCTCCGGTCAGCATGCTGAAATGGGCCCTGAGACCCGGATCGGCAACGGGTATGGCCGAAAGCAGCTTTTTCGTATAATCATGCTGCGGGTTCTCGAAAATATCGCTGCGGCTTCCCATCTCCACGATCTGCCCCAGATACATGACCGCCACGCGGTGGCTGACCCGTTCCACAACGGCCATGTCATGGGAGATGAAGATGTAGGAAAGGCTCAGCTCCTTTTGCAGCTCCATCATCAGATTGAGCACCGTGGCCTGAATGGAGACATCCAGAGAGGAAACCGCCTCGTCGGCAACGATCAGCCTGGGGTTGGTGGCAAGGGCGCGGGCAATTGCGATGCGCTGTCTCTGGCCGCCCGAAAATTCATGGGGATAGCGGGTTGCATTGCCGGCAGGGATGCCAACACGCTCCAGCAAATCGGCGACTCTTTTGTCCCGCGCTTTGCTGTCTGTCGTCTCGTGGATGATCAAGGGCTCCGCGATGGATGCGCCGATGGTCAGACGGGGATTCAGCGAGGCAAAAGGATCCTGAAAGACAAACTGGATATTCTGCCGAAGTCGCTGCATCTGGCTGTCGGTAAGGGCCATGACATTCTGTCCCTCAAAAAGCACTTCTCCCGAGGCGGGTACGAGCTTTAAGAGCGAATACCCGGCAGTGGTCTTTCCGCATCCCGACTCCCCCACGATGCCAAGGGTCTCTCCGGGATATAATTTAAAGCTGACATTTTCCACGGCATAAACCAGATGGGTGGGCCGGCCCCAGAACGTCTTTTTGGACACGAAATGCGTGGTCAGGTTCCGGACCTCAAGAATCGGCTTTTTTTGATAATCCGCGGTATCGATCTCCTTTTCCAGAGGAAGCGCCTCGCCCTCCTTTCGCCGCAGCTCGCTTTCCATGTCAAGCACCGGAAGCGTTGCGGGATTTTTGCGGCCCTGCATGCAGCCCAGTTTCGGAACCGCTTTTAAAAGCGCACGGGTGTAAGGGTGGGACGGTTTGGAGAAAAGGGTGAAAACGTCGTTCTCTTCAACAATCCGGCCCTTGTACATGACAATGACGCGATCGGCAAGCTCGGCCACCACGCCCATGTCATGGGTGATAAAAATCACGGACATTTCAAACTGCTGCTGAAGGGATCGGATCAGGGCCAGAATCTGGGCCTGAATGGTCACATCCAGGGCCGTGGTGGGTTCATCCGCGATCAGAATCTGGGGCCGGCAGGCAAGGGCCATGGCGATCATGACCCGCTGACGCATCCCTCCCGACATCTGATGGGGATACTCGTGAATTCTTTTTCCGGCATCCGGAATCCGCACGATCTCGAGAAGCTCATGCACTTTTGCCGCAGCTTCCTGCCGCGAAATGGCTCTGATGGGTGAGGATGGCCTCCTCCAGCTGATTTCCGATGGTAAAAAGCGGATTCAGCGATGTCATGGGTTCCTGGAAAATCATGGACATGTCCACCCCGCGGATTTCCCTGGCCTTGGCATTCGAGATATGGGTGATGTCTACGATGGCGCCATCGCGTTTTTTCAGGGTAATCGTGCCGGAATCCGTGCGGACATTTTTTAAAAGACTCATGACCCGTCGCAGGGTCACGGTTTTGCCGGACCCGGATTCTCCAACGATGGCCAGGGTTTCGCCTTTTTTCACGGAAAACGACACATTGTGCAGCACGGAGGTAAAGCCGCCATAGGTTGGAAAGCTGAGCGACAAATCCCGGATGGTCAGGATCGCATCCGGCGGCATCTCGGAAGTGGATTCATGCCGGTTATTCAAAATACCCTTTTCTTTCGACGACACGGTTCCGGACCATGATCACCCCCTTTGCCATGACATCTTCAATGATCATCTTGTCCGGGTCCAGCACCAGAATATCGGCATCGGCGCCCGCCTTCAGCTCGCCCTTGACGCCCGTAAGGCCGTAAATCCGGGCCGGCGTCGTGGTCAGGGGACAAAGCGCTTTTTCAAGGCCCATGCCTTTTTGATTGACCAGGAGGGAGAGCTCGAACAACAGGGAGTCCGGCGCCCCGATTCCCATGGACACAATCCGGCTTTTATCCTTGTTCCAGACCGGAAGCGAGCCGCCGGCATCAGAGCTGAATGAGACCTGGTCAAACAGACCCTGGTCATCCGCCATGACGGCAAAGTCGGCGGCGGACAGGTAAGCGGAATCCTCGGCAGGCAGGCTGTTCCAGCAGGTGGCATCGATCATCGCGCCCTGCCTGGCCAGTGCCAGCGCCTGATCCGTCAGTATCGGGTTTTTGCGGTTGATGTGCGTGGGGACGAACATGTCCGGCCGGATGCCGTGTTTTTGAACGATTTCAAGAATCAGTTCCAGGCCCACGAGTTTGATGCCGGTGTGGACCGTAATGATTCCCGGCTTATTGGCGATCAGCGCCGCAACACGGATTTCAGAGGCCAGCGTCGCCAGATCCCGCGCCTCGATATGCGGGCCGCGAATATCGGACAGGGCCAGCTTCACGCCGATGACCGGCTGAAGATAGACCAGATCCCGGGCAGCGCTTCCGGTGATGTTTGGTGAAGGATACCAGTAGGCGCCGGTCAGCATGAAGGCGGTGATGCCTTCTGCATTAAAGCTCTGGGTTTTGGCATAAAGGCTTTCAACAGTGCGGGTAAGAGAATCGGTTCCCAGCAGCCCCACCGCCGTTGTCACGCCGTTTAGCGTATTCATGCTGAGCCGCATTTCCGGTGTGCGGGTGTGAAAACCCCCTTCGCCCCCGCCGCCCGTGAAATGCTGATGCCCGTCAATAAAGCCCGGAACCGCCGCCAGCCCTGTTGGCGTCGATGACTTCAACTTCCCCTGGCAGCATGCCGGCCTGAATGCTTTTATCAATTGCCAGTATTTTCCCGCCGCCCGTCAATATATCGCACCGGCCCATTGCGCCGGGCGCAAAGACTTCCGCATTTTTTATCAATATCATCAAATTATTCCCTGATTTTGGCCTTGATCATCCCGTAGTTTCCCCTTTGAAAAAAAGTGTCACTGGGGGTTTAAAACGATGACCAGAGTCATGAATTATATACCCGTGTCAGAAGAGTAGACCTAATGTCCATAAAGATGGCTTCAAATTATATGTAATCCTTGTGAAAGTCAAGTTTGCGAAATGTTTCGCAGCCCGGTAAGTCTTTGGGTTCCATCGAAAATGCCAACGACTCTATACACGAAGACAAACTATGCGGCATCCACGAAGAGAACGTTCCAGTATGCATATCGCATCCGGATTATTTGTTGCATTCGCATACAAACTTTAATAGAATTTCATTGCATAGGAATACAAATCACTGCATTGCCACTCTTTGCCCGAAACAAACGCGGAGCATCATGAACATCGACCACTTGATCCTGCTTTCCAACGTGACTCTCGGGATGAAAACGGAAACGTACAAGCGTTTCCTCCATCAAAGGCTGAGTCCCGAGGCAAAACTTATCGGCATCAAGGGTCCGAGGGGCGCCGGAAAAACCACCCTTGTTAAACAATACATAGAAGCATCCGGCTATGCGGCAACGGAAGTGCTCTATGTAACCGCTGATCACCCCCGGGTCAATGTAGCATGCATAAAATACAAGAAATATATGATGATGCAGGAGTGTATGCAGTCGAGGTGCCATGGACGAATCTATGCGCCGGCATCAACGGCGCAAACGAGATCCTGAACATCCGCGTCGTTTCAATTGGCCTGATTGACAGGAGCTCGGTGCATCCGCGTGAAGTCTTTGCAGATGCACTGTCCGACCGTGCTTCGGCGGTCATCGTTGCCCACAATCACCCCAGCGGCGGTGTGGAGCCGTCGCAAAGCGACATCAACATCACCGCCCAGCTCAAAGCAGCGGGCGAAATCGTGGGCATCGAACTGCTGGACCATATCATCTTCAAGCGGAACCGGATTACTACAGTTTCCTGGAAGCCGGAAGGCTTTAGAGAGAAGGTACCTTACATATCAGCAGGGTCGCCAAAAGAAGAATTACATTGGCACATGGCTAATCGAGGAAATGGAACTCTGGGATAAGGATATTCATTGATCTTGTTGCACCAGGACAGATCAAGATTGAATAAGAAGGAACCGGTTTCAAGGTTAGAAAGAAATCATGATCTAAGTGCCAATTAGCAGAGGGGAGAGAGTTTCACCGACGAACGAATTGTCTCAGCACTGATGAGATAATTGAGCTGGACGTCATGAGATCGAAGCCTTTGATATTTTTGCAATAGGCTTTTTCAAAAACCATGAAATATCAAGTTAAAGATTTGACCCCCGATTCTTCTTCGCAAGAAAGCAACTTGATGATATCGTCGGGGGAAAATGGAAGACCTGTGAAAAGCCTGTCCTCCAGTTGCTGCGTTTTCTCCCAAAGGATTCGGATAAGTTGCTTGCGTTCCCGGGTGTTGCCGTACTTCTCCAGGATGTACCCCATGCGATCGTTCAAGGGGACAATCTTATCGTGGAGGACCCGCTTGTCCGAATAGTTGACGATCTGCGCATCTGTCGGTGTGTCGGAAACAAAGTCGTAGTGGTTGAGACGGACATGCTGGCCGATGATGTCGGCGACCTCCGGGTACCCAAGGTCCTTAAGCAACTGTGCCCCCGTCTCGGCATGATTCTCGCTGGTATGTAAACTCCGCGTCTTGGTGATATCGTGGAGAAGTGCGGCAGCCAGGATCAGTTCTCGATTGAGCCCGCTAATGCCGAGATGGTCGGTAAGAAACAGAGAAACTCTGCAGACCTGTTTGCAGTGGGCCACAATGTTATCGAGCATGCCCATATCGGAAATAATCCGTACTGCACGCCTCTTCGGAAGGAATGTTGATATAATTCGCTTTCATGGAAATTTAATAACAGTTCCGGTGGGGAATTGCCAGAAGATTTCAAGGCGTACCATTGGCCACAGAAAAGGAATTGATGACAACTCTTGATGACCATCATAACGCGTTGATCGCCGCCAATCGCCAGGAATATGGCCGCCATTATGATTATCTAAAGTTTCCGACGCTCGATCAGGCTGTGACGGCGAATGCCGAAAGGGGTGAGTTGCTGGCCTGGCTGCGCGAAAACGCGGAGTTTGGTTGCTGCGACACCAAAGTCGACAACCGAAGGCTTTCCCCCGGCTGCCGGACCTGTTCAACCGGAGCCTGGTCATGTCTGTTCATCAATGGCCGCTGCAATGCCTCCTGCTTTTATTGTCCTGCCCCTCAGGACGAGACCGCCGGACCGCTGTCAAACGGCATCCCCTTTGCGACTCCCGATGATTATGCCGAATACGTTGCGTTGTTCGGGTTCACCGGGGCCAGCATCAGCGGGGGGGAGCCGCTCCTTACCCTGGATCGGACCCTTGCATATCTAACCGCCGTCCGGCGGCGCTGCGGCGATTCGGTTCACCTCTGGATGTATACGAATGGTACGCTGCTTACCCGGAAAATCGCCGGCCAATTACGCGATGCCGGTCTGGGCGAGATCCGTTTCGATATTGGTGCGACCCGCTACAACCTCACAAAGCTTCACCTTGCGGTTGGCGTTATTCCGACGGTGACGGTGGAAATTCCGACGGTCCCGGAAGAAGAGGCGTTGTTGCGGAATAAATTGGTCGAAATGGCTGCGGCAGGGGTTCAGCATCTGAATTTGCATCAAATGCGATTGACGCCCCATAATTCCGGAAATCTGGCGAGCAGATCCTACACGTTTTTGCATGGCGAGAAGGTGACGGTTTTGGAGTCGGAACTGACTGCGTTGCGGCTGGTACGCTATGCAATCGAGCAGGGAATTGATCTGCCGGTCAACTACTGTTCCTTTCCCTATAAACGGCGTTTTCAGCATGCTGCGGCGCGTCGTCGTGGTATCCCGTTTATTCTGGCCGATCACGAAAAAGTGACGGAAGCAGGCTATCTGCGGGCGCTCGGCGCAGGGAGCGTGCAGTATTTCGAGGCAGTCACCTTGCCGGCCGGCAGCAATTATCACCAGCAGGTTTTCGAGATTTCCCTGCCCTCGGGGCGCCGGGTAATTGTCGATAAGCGGCCGGTTTCTCCGTTGATACCCGTTGCCTCGTCACTATTTACCGATTTTACCCCGAAAACGCTTCTTCCTGACGAGCTGCACAGGTTTGAACGGATCACTGTCGGACTGGCTGAATATTTCTGAAATTATATATTCCAGGACATGTCTATTATCAGAGCCCGGGGCGCCATATGGCATCCTCATAACGATAACTCCAAACGGTCAAAGCAGTCCTTGGTCAGGTCCTCTTTTTCTTTCTTCAGCTCCTTTTTCTGTATTCGGTCTATAGAACTGCGTGGAAACTCATCCCTGAATTCAAGATATCGAGGGACTTTGAAATCTGCCAGATTGTCGCCGCACCAAGAAAAAATCTCCTTTGGCGTGACAACCGCCCCTTCTTTCAGAAGGACATAAGCCTTTATCTCTTCTTCACCAGTGCCCAGCCTCGAGTCAACCCCGATGACAGCCGATTCAAGGACCTTGGGATGCTTATTGATAACGCCTTCGATCTCGTTGGGAGACACGAGCTCACCTCTTCGACGGATAACATCTTTGGCCCTGCCAACAAAGAAGAAATACCCGTCTTCATCCACATAGGCCTTGTCTCCCGTGTGGAACCATCCGTCTTTGATGGCTTCCGCTGTTTTTTCGGGATCCCTGTAGTAGCCGAGCATCAAAGCCGGATTCCGGATAATCATATCTCCCACCTCACCCGGTTTGGTATCCGCACGGTTTTCATCAACAATTCTAAATTCGTTCTTGATAGAAGGGTCCGGATGCGCAAATGGGATGCCGATGCTTCCGACCTTTCTCGGCCCTGTCCCTTCTCGGGGAGCCATGAGTCCCATGGGTGATTCCGTCAAACTGTATATCGTCTGGTTCCTGACATTAAACCGTTTTTCAAATTTATTGTATATCTCGGGCGGCCAATTGCCCGCAACCACGGTCCTTACGGGATTGTCCCGTCAGTATCCATAACAGGGCGACTCCAGACCCATGGTGTTAGCGCCTGAATCAGGACCAGTATCGTGGCACCATATTGCCGGGTCTGTTCAATAACACGCGACTGACTGAATTTTGGAATCAATATCAGGCTTGCACCTGCCGTAAGGCTGCCCAAAGTAGAATAATTCTGTGCGTTTATATGATAGAGAGGATTGGAGGTCATCACCCGGTCCTCGGAACGTATGCCTACCGTGTACGCATACGCCTCTGCGGTAAGTCTCCATGCCTTGTGGGAAAACATGACTCCCTTGGGACGACCTGTTGTGCCGGAGGTATATATCATCCCTGCCGGATCATTATCGTCAATATGAACAGGCAGAGGGGATTCGGGGGATGAATTTTCGATGAACTCCCCATAGGTGATTTTTCCGTCCATGCTCTCGGCGTTTCCCGCCACCACGACGTGAGCCAGTCCGGGTAAATTTATCACGGATCGAATCGAGTAACAGGAACATAGTCAGCATGAATGATGATGCCGACAGCTTGCGAATGCTCCAAAATATATTGAACTTCATCCCCTTTAAGCGCTACATTGATCGGCACTTCCATGGCCCCGATCTTGTTCAGTGCAAACCATGTGTAGAGGTATTCGGGACAATTGGGCAGATAAATTGCAAACCGATCTCCTTTTTGAATGCCACAATTCAGCATCCGGTTGGAAAGCCTGTTAATGTTCCTGTCGAAATCTGCGTAGGTAACCTCCTGATTTTTAAAATACAGGTAAATTTTGTCAGGACTTCCCGCTACGCGTTCTTCGATTAATTCACGAATATTCACTTAAAGCTCCTTTCTTTAACACCGCATCGTTTATTTCCAAAGGGCAGGGTATGAACCTTCGCCATCAGGCCGCCTCCGCAAATGGATGATTAATACTATATAAACCTCATCCGGGGTCGGGTTGTCAAGGGATTGGTGAAACCGGTCCCTGTAAAAAAAACGAGTCGATTACGGAGTCTGTTCAGGAGTTCAGCTCCGTCTTTTGTGATGTCAGGATCGACTTTCTGACGCGTATTAAAAAGACTTGACATGCTGCAAACGTTTGCGATATGGAATTGATCATTCCATAATAAACAGGCGGGGTGCTTTTTTTGACGACGATCAAAGAAATAGCAAAGAGTGCCGGCGTGTCTTATTCAACGGTTTCCCGCGCCCTGAACAATCAGAAGGGTGTCAGGACGGATATCCGGGAATTAATCCAAAAAATATCCAAAGACACGGGTTACTTTCCGCACTCTTCCGCCAAGGCCCTGGTGAAGAACAGGGTGGGCATCCTGGGAATCATCATCACCCGCACCGGTGAATTCGCCTTCCAGAATCCTTATTATTCCCAAGTTTTAATGGGAATCAGCGAGGTTGCAATGAATCATGATTACAACCTGATGCTGAGTATCAACGAAAAAAAAAGTTACATTGACTTATATTTGCGCCGCCTGGTTGATGGGATCATCATTATCGGCAATCGCCTGGATGATGAACTTATCGTTGATCTGGAAGAAAAAAAAGTCCCGTCTGTGTTGATTCCCGGTTTATTGCCCGATTCAAAAATCGATATTCCCTCCGTAAATTCAGAAAATTCCAAGAGTGTTTATCGCGCCGTGGACTATCTGCTCAACCTGGGGCATCGAAAGATAGCCTTCATCCTCGGGGCGATGAACTCAAAATACTCTGTCGAGCGGTTTCAGGCCTTTCAGCTTTCCTTTAAGAATCATGGATTGGTTTATGATCCCAAATACATCGTCGAGAGCGATTTTTCCAAGACAGACGGCTTCCGCATGATGGGACGCCTTCTTGATTTACCGGACCCTCCGAGCGCTGTTATCTGCATCAACGATTCGGTAACCCCGGGCGCCCTGGGTCAGATCAGCACACGGGGCCTGAGAATACCGGAAGACATATCGGTAGTCGCGATAGGCTCATCGGATCTTCTCGATTTGTATCAACCGGCCTTGACGACCATCAAGATTTCCGCGGCGCAGATCGGCCAGACCGCGTCTGAGTTGTTGATTCAATTGATCGAAAATGGTCATTGCCCGGAAAAACATGTTGTAATCCCATCCGAATTGATTATCAGAGACTCGACGCGAGCCTGGAGAGAATAAAAAAGGATAGAATGATTGAAAAAAATGGCACTGATACCCTCCGACTCTTTATTTTAACTTGATGCAAACGTTTGCAGAAAATAAATGGATTTGAATTGGGCTTTGGCAGAACTACTCAAGGAGGACTGTTTAAAATGATAGGAACTGGAATACCAAAAGGAAAGACGATTATTACGGTGGCGCAGTCAGGCGCTTTGACCAACAAGAGCCACAATCCCAACCTGCCGGAACAACCGCCGGAGATTGCCGATTCAGCCTATGCCTGTTTTAACGAAGGGGCGGCAGTTTGCCACATTCACGCCCGCGATAGGAATGGCGAGAACACATCCGATGTCACTGTCTTTCAGGACATTCATGCGCGGATTAAATCCAAGTGCAATATCATCATTCAAGACAGCACCGGCGGCGGCCCCAACCTGACCCAGGATGAAAGAATCCATTGCCTGCAGGCTGAGCCGGAGATGGCCTCCCTCAATATGGGCTCGCTCATGAGAGTGGCCGGTCCGTATAAGGGCATTCCCTGGTCCAACATGCCCCATGAAATAGATTATTTTCTTGGCGAAATGGCAAAGCGGGGCATCAAGCCGGAAATGGAGGTCTACAGCCACGCCATGCTCTCGGAGGTCCACAGGCTGGTAGCGCAGGGACTCGTCCAGAAGCCCTACTACATTAACATCGTGCTGGGGATGAAATACCAGGGCGCCGAACCGGCCACACCGGAGACTCTTTTTTCCATTGTGCAAAAACTTCCGCCGGGCAGCATTTTCAACAGCACAGGCGTCGGATCGGCGCAGACGGGCATTGCCGCGATGGGGATGCTTTTGGGCGGCTGTGCGCGAGTCGGCCTGGAGGATAATATTTTTTATAAAAAAGGCGAGCTTGCTCAAAGCAATGCCCAGCTGGTGGCCAGAGTCGTGCGCATCGCCAGAGAACTGGGACTGGAGCCGGCCACTCCGGATGAAGCAAGGCTTTATCTGGGGCTTAGCAAGGGATAGAACCCGAATTCTGAACTTTTGGGAGGTTCATCGAGATGTATTCAGAAGAGATTAAAAAGATTGCCATTATCGGCCTGGGCACGATGGGGCCCGGTTTGGCAGAGGTCTTTCTCCAGGCCGGTTACCGGGTGACAGGTTATGACCTTGATCCGACGGCCGCCATCAAATGCGGGCAGGTGATCGAAGGAATGCTGGAAACGATGATTGAATTTAATCTCGTTTCCCGGCAGGAAGCGGCGACTGCCATGGCAAATATCGATTACGCCGATTCGCTGAAGGCGGCAGTCAGCGGCGCCCAGATCATTATCGAGGCGGTCAGTGAAAACAGAAAGATCAAGCAGGAGATATATGAGCAGATCGATCTTTATGCGCCGGCGGGAAGCCTGATCTGGAGCAACACTTCGACCCTCAATATTTACGAGCTGACGCCTCCCGGCCGCGCCGGGGAGACGATTATCGCTCACTGGTTTGCTCCGCCTCATATCGTGCCCCTTGTTGAGGTTGTAAAGGGACCCCAGACATCGCCTGCCACGATTGAAACCACGATTTCGATTCTGAAAAAACTGAATAAGATTCCGATCGTGCTGGAGAAGTATGTGCCCGGTTTCATAATTAACCGCATCCAGCGCATCATGGGGCGGGAAGTCCTGTTTCTGTTGGAAGGCGGGTACATCAGTCAGGAGGACCTGGATCTTGCCGTTAAGGCAAGCCTTGCCCCAAGAATGATGGTTCTTGGCCTTGTTCAACGCTACGATTTTACCGGGTTGGATCTCAGTGCCCGAAATCTGCTTGACGAGAACTTCTTTGATCCTCCCCTCGACAATAAACCGGCAGCCCTTCATTCAAAAATCGAGAACGGCCATTTAGGCGTTAAAACGGGAAAAGGTTTTTATGACTACAGCGACCGCGAAATTACCGAAGTTCTGAAAGATCGCGACCGCTATCTGCTAAAGGTCATGCAGGGGGTTGGGTTCTGCCTGGAAAACAAGCGTCTTGTATAGGTGGAGGGTCTTCCCTCGCGAATGTGTATGTGGCTCGGTCCACGAATCATAACTATAATTCAAGGAGGATAATCATGGACAGGTTAAAAAATAGGATTTTATTGTGGGCGGTATTTATGTTTTGTGTGCTTTTCGCTTTTTCCGCAATAGCCGAAGACTTTCCGGCCCAACCGGTGACCGTGATTGTTCCCTGGTCTGCCGGTGGAAGTACGGATATGTGCTTTCGGGTACTTGCAGAGACCACAGCCAAGCATCTGGGCAAACCGGTGATCATCGAAAACAAACCCGGAGGGGGTGGTACCGTGGGACCGGCCACCATGGTGGCAACTGCCAAACCCGATGGCTATACTTTATCCCAGATTCCCCTCGGCGTCCTGCGCATGCCACACATCATGAAAGCTTCCTGGGATCCGCTGACGGACTTCACGTATATCATTAACCTTTCGGGCTATACGTACGGGATCGTTGTCCAGAAGGACGCCCCCTGGAAAACCATGAAAGAACTTGTCGATTACGCCAAAGCCAATCCGGGCAAAGTTACTTACACGACGCCGGGAGTGGGCACCTTGCAGCATGTGACTATGGAAAAAATTGCCCGCAAGGAGGGCATCAAATGGATTCATGTTCCATCCAAAGGCGGGATCGAGGTCATTACGGCCGTGATGGGAGGGCATATCATGGTCGGCGCCGAAACCTCCGGATGGGCCCCCCATGTTGAATCCGGCGATCTTCGCCTCTTGGTCATCTGGGCGGGTGAGCGGAACAAAAAATGGCCGAATGTCCCTACCCTGAAAGAATTGGGTTATGGCATTGTTGCTGCCTCGCCCTTCGGTATTGCCGGGCCCAAGGGGATGGACCCCAAGGTGGTCGAGATTCTGCACGATGCTTTCAAGAAAGGCATGGACGATCCGGAATTCCAGAATACGCTGGATAAATTTTTTATGGTGCCCTTTTATAAAAATACCAAAGACTATACCAGCCTCATTAACGAACTTTACATAGAAGAAAAAGAGAATGCTGAAATAGTGGGTACGAAAAAGGATTAGACATTCTATAGCAGAGGCGGAGGTCGGGGTGAAAAATAGAGACATCATCAGCTCGCTGTTTTGGATGGCGATAGGCATCGGGATCGCCTATGGCGGGTATGACCTGGATATCGGAAGCCTGCATGATCCGGGATCAGGATTCATGTTTTTCTGGGTCGGTATTTTCATGATCGGGTTGTCGCTGATCCTCTTTATCAATGCGATCCGGGAAAAAGGTACAAAAGGAGAGTTGAAGGCATTGTGGGCGGAAATCCGCTCCATGAAGATCGTCTCCGTCATGGCGGCGCTTTTCATCTATGCCTATGTCCTTACCCCCATAGGATTCATCCTGACCACCATCCTGCTGCTCATCTTCCTATTTAAGGCCGTTGAACCCCAGAAATGGTCGTGGGCCATTACGGGGGCCATCGTCTGCACCCTGGCCGCCTATGGACTCTTCAAGATTTGGCTGGGATGTCAACTTCCACAGGGTCTACTGGGAGCGTGATAACATATGGAACTGTTTAATTACCTGGGAATCGGTTTCTCTGTCGCCCTCCAGCCCATGAATCTGCTTTATTGTTTCGTGGGGGTATTCATCGGGACCCTGGTGGGTGTTTTGCCTGGAATCGGACCGGTGGGGGCGATGTCTCTGCTTCTGCCCATTACTTTTAATTCTACGCCGGAAGGGGCCATCATCATGCTGGCCGGCATCTATTATGGCGCGATGTATGGGGGATCGACGACCTCCATTCTGGTCAATATACCCGGAGAGGCAGCCTCTGTGGTCACCTGTCTTGACGGCTATGCGATGGCACGACAGGGCCGCGCCGGACCCGCTCTGGGCATTTCGGCGTTCGGCTCCTTTATAGCCGGCACCCTTTCCGTCGTCGGTCTGATGCTCTTGGCGCCTCCGCTTGCCAAATTCGCCCTCAAGTTCGGGCCGCCGGAGTATTTCACCCTCATGGTAATGGGCGTGACGGTGCTCACTTACCTGGCCCATGGATCCATGTCCAAAGCCCTCATCATGGCCGCTTTTGGCATCGTCCTGGGGCTGATCGGCCTTGACTCCATCAGCGCGAGCCAGCGGTTTACGTTCAACAGGCTGGAACTGCTCGATGGGATCGGTCTGGTGCCGATTGTTATGGGATTGTTCGGAATCTCCGAAGTCCTGCTGAATATCGAGCAGGGCATACAACGGGAGGTTGTCAAGACCAGCCTCAAGGGACTGATGCCCACGGCCAAAGATTGGAAGGACAGTGCGGCGCCAATTGCCAGGGGATCGTTGCTGGGTTTTTTTCTGGGGATCCTTCCCGGGGGAGGGGCGGTCATTTCATCTTTTATTTCCTATGCGGTTGAAAAGCGGATATCCAAGGAGCCGGAGCTTTTCGGCAAGGGGGCCATCGCAGGCGTGGCCGGACCGGAGGCGGCCAACAATGCGGCCACGGGAGGCGCCTTTATCCCCCTTATGACCCTTGGCATCCCCTCCAATGTGGTCATCGCCATGCTTTTGGGGGCCTTCATGATTCATGGGGTAACTCCCGGGCCGCTGTTGATGAAGCAGAATCCCCAGATTTTCTGGGGCGTCATTGTCAGCATGTATGTGGGAAACGCCATGCTCCTGGTTCTCAACCTTCCCCTGATCGGCATCTGGGTGAAGATCCTCAAAATCCCCTACAAGATCCTGTTCCCACTGATTCTCCTGTTCTGTCTTATCGGCGTTTACAGTGTAAGCAATTCGGTCTTCGATATCTATATCATGCTAATTTTCGGGATTTTGGGGTACTTGATGAAAAAATTTGAATACGAGGGTGCCCCCCTGGTTTTGGCTTTCGTCCTGGGTCCCATGATGGAGAACAACCTGCGAAAATCGCTGATCATGTCCCAGGGGGATTTCTCTATTTTCTTTTCACGGCCTTTGGCCGCGGTTTCCCTGATTATCTCAATTGCTCTTCTGCTCTTCCCCCTGATTCCCTGGCTTCGCAAGAAAAGGGAGGAAATTCCGAAAGAGGAGACAAGTTAAACGATATGAAGTTGTGCATTCCTTCAGGCCAAAACCGGCGGGTTATGCCGGGATGCGGGGATATTAAGGAGGTTACGGTAATGAGAGAAGTTGTGATCGTTGATATGGCAAGAAGTGCCATCGGCAAGCATGGTGGAACAATCAGGGATGTTCCCTTCCTGGATCTGCTGGGGCAGACGGCAAAGGCCGTGGTGGATCGAAACAAAAATAAGATAACCCCCTCAATGTATGATTATGTCATTATGGGGCATGTTAAACAGAATTCGATCGTAGCCAATACGGCCAGAAATCTTGTCCTGATGATGGGACTTCCCGAAGAGGTCCCCGCTTTCTCCGATACCATTGCCTGTGCCTCGGGGATGCTCTCGATCATGGAGGGTTATGAATTTATCAAGAACGGCTTTGCCGATGTCATTCTGGCAGGCGGGGTCGAGTGGATGAGCGGAGGAGAGTTTTTCCTCTCTGACAAGGATAACCATGCCTTTGGCAACGGCGATGTGAAACTTCAGGATTCGCTTATAGCAGGTGGTCCCGGGGCGGCCCCGGTGGAACGCTACGGATCCATCCCCATGGGAATCACGGCCGAGAATCTGGTGGAGAAACACAACATTTCCCGGCAGGAACAGGATCGGTTTTCGCTTCGCAGCCAGAGCCTGGCGGTCAAAGCCATTGCTAACGGAGATTTCAAAACCGAAATCGTGCCTATCCGATACAGAAAGCCGGATGGAACCGTCAGTGTCTTTGATGTTGATGAATTTCCCCGAAAGGAAACGACCCTTGAGGGGCTGGCAAAGCTGAAACCGGTTTTCAAAAAGGATGGAACCGTCACGGCGGGAAGCTCCTCGGGAAGAAACGACGGTGCAGCGGTTGCCCTCATCATGTCCCGGGAAAGGGCCGACGCACTGGGTGTGACGTCCCGGGCACGCATCCTCGCCTGCGGTGTGGCCGGGGTCGATCCACGCATCATGGGACGGGGACCTGTTCCCTCCACGCAGGTTGCCATGAAAAAGGCCGGCCTGACACTGACCGATATGGACATTGTCGAATTAAACGAAGCCTTTGCCGGACAAAGCATTGCCTGCCTTGCCGAATGGAAGGAACTGTATGGTGTTCACGATGAATGGTTCGATGAACACGTGAACCTGTGGGGCGGGGCGATTGCCTTGGGTCACCCGCTCGGCGCCAGCGGCTGTCTCATTACGACCAAGCTGCTCCATGGGCTGGAGCGAGCCGGAAAGCGCTATGGTCTGGCAACACTCTGCTGCGCCGGCGGTATCGGAGGGGCCATGATTATTGAACGGCTTGATGCGCAGGGTAATAAGCGCCGGGAAGGGGGTGACCTGTGAAAGAAACGGTATTTGTGAGCGCGGTAAGAACGCCGATCGGAAAATACATGGGTTCGCTGAAAACCGTCAGGGTTCAGGATCTGGCGGCCCATACGATGAAGGTGGCGGTTGAACGCGCAGGGATAGACTCAAGTGTCCTTGAAATGAGCATTTACAGCCAGTCGATGCAAAGCAGTCTGCCGGCCAACGTGGGCAGGCATGCCTGGTTGCAGGCCGGATTGAGCGAGGACCCCGCGGGATTTACTTTGAATACGCTCTGCGCAGGCGCCCTTCAGACGATGATCAGCGGGTTCAACAAGATCGCCGGCGATGACTATCAGGGGATGCTCGTTGGTGGTGTGGAAAGCTACAGCATGTCGCAGTATTATATCTATCACCCGCGTTACGCAATGGGTTCCCAAAGCATGTGTTTTCATGATCAGAAGATCGAGATTGAAACAAATGCCCAGCCGCAGGAGCAATATGGCAAATTAACGGCAGCCTTTACGGCCGATACGATTGCTGAAAACTACGGCCTGCCAAGAAAAGAGCTGGACGCTTATGCCGTCAGGGATCATGAACGGGCACTTGATGCAGTCCGTGAAAACCGCATCACTGGGGACGTGGCGCCGCTGACCATCAAGATGGGAAAAAAAGAGATTACCGTAGGTGTTGATGAGCTGCCGCGAACAACGACCCTGGAGGCGCTCATGGCTATGCCGCCGGAGAATCAGGGTGGAACGGCCACGGCGGCGAATTTGGCGCCTTGGGCCGATGGGGCTGCGTCGCTGATTATGCTGTCCGCGCAGCGGGCGAAAGATCTGGGATGTAAAGCGCTTGCGAAAATGAGCGGGTTCGGAATTGCCGCGGGCCACCCACTTCTTTTGGAGAGAACGACCCTGCGATCGATTCGAAAGGCCCTGACACAGTGCGGGCTAACCCTTGAAGACATGGATTTTCTGAAGATTCATACGCCGTCAGCAGCCTATGGTCTTAGCCCTGGAAGAAATGCTCGGTGAGACAGCCGCCTGCAAGATGAATCCGGATGGCGGCAGCCTGGCTTTCGGACATGCCGGGGCCGCAACCGGAGCAATCATGGCGGCAGGTATGATCCACAGGCTGGCCAGGACCGGGGCGCGTTTTGGATTGATTAATGTGGGCGCACTGGGCGGTCAGTCGCTGACGATCATCATTGAAGGGTGCTGAAGAAGGGGTTGTTGTTATTTGCTGTCGAATAATGTACGTATATTTTACCGGTTCATGATGTCCATATATCGATGTTTCTGGAACGGAGGAATCACAATTGAAAACGAGATCTATGGTTTTGGAAGCTCCGGGAAAGATGTCCCTGCGAACTTTTGATCTGCCTGAGGTTGGCCCTGAAGATGCCTTGCTGAAGGTGGAAATGGTGGGAGTATGCGGGTCAGATGTCGGTATGTATCATGGCAAAGAAAGCAGGAAACCCAGACCATTTCCGATAATCATGGGTCACGAAATGGTTGGAGAAATAACAGAAATTGGAGCGTTGGCATCTAAATGTCATGGAATTCAGAAGGGTGACCGGGTGATTGTCGAGTATGCCATTGGATGTGGATACTGTGAATACTGCAGAAAAGGCAATTATGTGCAATGTGAATCCCAGCTGTGTTATGGTTCACTGGTCTCATGCGATACACCGCCTTATTTGTGGGGAGCTTATGGCGAATATATGTATATTCATCCAAGATCGGTTGTTCATAAGGTGAGCAAAGATATTCCATCGGAAGTTGCCGTTTTGTTAACAGCGGTTATCGGCAATGCAATACGGTGGCTTCGAATCAAGGGCGGGGTTTCGATAGGAGACACTGTTGTAATTGAGGGGCCGGGACAGCAAGGATTGGCAGGGGTGGCCGTGGCCCACAATTCGGGGGCATCGAATATCATCGTGACAGGCACATCGGATGATGAAGCCAGGCTGGCACTGGCCAAAGAATTCGGCGCAACGCACTGCTGTAACATTGAAAAAGAGAACCCGGTGGAATTGGTTAAGGAAATTACCGGCGGGAAGATGGCAAATATCGTCATGGATGTTACCGGACATCCGAAGGGGCTTATGGCAAGTTTTGATCTCGTAGGAAAAAGAGGAACAATCGTTATGCCGGGACTTTATGGATTGAACACGCCGATTCCGCTGATGATGGATAAAGTAATATTTAAAGAGGTAACACTGCTTGGCGTCTTTACACATGATATTACCGGTGTTATCCCTGCAATAAAACTTGCGGAATCGAAAAAATATCCTTTTGAAAAGATGGTTACGCACAGATTTCCGTTAGATCAGGCTGAAACGGCTGTCCGAGTGGCTGCACGAGAAGTTGAGGGAGAAAACCCCATCAAGGTGGTTATTATTCCCTGATATAAAGTTCGACCCGATGTCGTTAAACTATAGGATGAACAGAAGGTGATCGCCTATGAATGTGGGATATGTGCTTGCCAACAGTGCTGCCAAGTTTCCTGATAAGGAGGCCATTGTCTGCGACCAGGGGCGCATGAGTTTTGCTGTGTTTGAGAATCGCGTTGCCTGTCTGGCCGGCGCCATGCGGGCCTCGGGACTTACGCGGGGAGAGCGGGTGGCGTTGCTCTTTTACAACGGCGGTCCCTTCGTGGAAACCTATTTCGCCGCCATAAGGGTCGGCCTGGTGGCAACGCCCGTGAACTTCCGCTTCGTGGGAGAAGAGATACGTCTTTATTTTGAACGATTCCGGTGCGGCGGCCCTGTTTCACGGTCCCGAATTTCTGCCCGTGGTCGAAGCGATTCGTCAGCTGTGTCCAGCGTTACGGCTGGTGGTCTCTCCTAAGGGAGGGGCCGCCACCCTGGACTACGAGGAGTTCCTGTCGAAAGGGGAGCCCTGTCCCGTCGACACGACCGTTACCGAATCGGACCGGTGCCAGCTCATGTATACTTCCGGCACTACCGGGCGGCCCAAGGGCGTTGTCATCAGCCACGGCAACGTCCTGTGGAACCTGGTCAACACCATGTTGGGTCGCGAGGACAGGCCCGGACAGGTTTCGCTAATCGTCGGTCCCCTCTACCACACGGCGGCACTGAACAACCACCTGACCATCCAGATGGCTCTTGGAGGGAAAAGCGTGCTTATCAGCCGATTTGAACCCGGGGAGCTGCCGGGCATCATCGAGCGGGAAAAGGTGAATGTCATCTCCGGCGCACCGGCCTTCTATCATCTCTTGATGCAGCAGCCGGGTGCCTGGGACTGCGACAGGTCTTCCATCACCAAATGCACCGCCGGCGCGGACAAGCTCTCTCTTGAAACGAAACGCAGGCTCCTCGAGTTTTTCCCCAGCATAGACGGTGTCTATGATGTCTACGGATGCACCGAGGCCTCTCCCTGCATCACCATCCTGACGTGCTGCCGAGTCGCACGACAAGCACGGCTCGGTGGGACGGGCACTGCCCTTTCTTCATGCCGCGATTATGGATGAGATGGGCACCACTGCTTGAGGCCGGCATGGTGGGGGAACTGGTCTGCAAAGGGCCCAACGTCATGCAGGGCTACCACAACCAGCCCGATAGCTACAACTCAGGCCATCCGGGAGGGTTGGCTCCACACCGGCGATCTGGCCTACATGGATGATGAGGGCTTTTTCTACATCGTGGATCGGCAGAAGGACATGATCGTGAGCGGCGGTGAGAACATCTATCCGCGAGAACTAGAGGAGCTGCTCTACAGTCACCCCGCCGTGGCCGATGTCGCTGTGGTGGGGGAGCCGGACGAGGTGTGGGGGGAGTCCGTCAAGGCGGTGGTGATCCTGAAGCCGGGAGCCCGCCTGAGCGAACAGGAGGTCATCGATTATTGCAAGGCGAACATGGCGAGCTACAAGAAACCGCGCAAAGTCGTCTTTTTATCGGAATTGCCGCGTAACGCGTCGGGCAAGGTAATGAAGAGGCAAGCTTCGAGGGATCGGGTGATGTAGTCCCCGGCGACTCTTATTATCCCAGAGGCGAGTGGGTTCGAACAGATCGGATATGATGCGCCCGAATTGTAATGTTTAACAACTCTAAAGGGAGGAAGATCATGAAGAGAATTGCGAAACGTCTTTGGCTGGTGGCGGGTTTGATGTGTCTGCTGCGTAATCGGAATTGGCTCAGACCTTTATGCGGCCGATGTAAGGATGGCCATCGGCACGGCTTCCACCGGCGGGACCTGGTATCCTCTGGGAGGAGGCGTGGCCAACATGATCAACACACATGTAAAGGGTTATTATCGCGGCGGCTCATCCTTCGGGGGCCTCCATCGAAAACATTCGGGCCATCGTCAAAAAACAGGATGCACTGGCCCTTTCCATGCCCGATACGGCTTTTCAGGCGTACACACGGCCTGGAGGCATTTGCGGGGAAACCGGAAAAAGAACTGCGCGGGCTTATGTCGACCTATCCCATTGACATTCAGTTCTTTGTGCTGGCCAAGGGTCCCATCATGACGATAAAGGACCTGAAAGGGAAGAAAGTGGCCGTGGGCGCCCCGGGCAGCGGCACCGAGGCAATGGCCAGGTACGTGCTGAAGGTCTACGGCTCTGACCTATGACGACATCGACGAACAGTTTATCTCCGCCACCGAGACGACCGAGGCCATAAAAGACGGCAACATCGATGCGGGGATTGTGACGCTGGGCACGCCGGCTCCGACCCTTATGGAACTCTGCACGCAACGGGATATCCGCTTCCTGGATATCGAACCCGATGTGGCGGAAAAGATCAACAAAGATTTTCCTGCCTATTATCCTCAAACCGTACCGGCTGGCACTTATAAAGGACAGGACAAGCCCAGCTACACCCTGGCCTGGATGGGACTTTTTATCGTCCATCAGGACATGAACGAACAGCTTGCCTATGACATTTTGAAAGCGGTCTTCGAGAATAAGGACGAACTCGATAAGATTCATGCCCAATTCAAGAAAATCACCCTTGAAAACGCTGTCAAGGGCATGTCTGTTCCATGGCATCCGGGAGCCGAGAAGTTCTTCAAGGAAAAGGGCGTGCTGAAGTAATAGCAGGTCTTCGGACGATTCCGGTCTATGGGTCTGAAAAGTTGGAGGTTTCGCAATATTCAGAAGGTCTTGGTTGATCAGCGCGGCCGTGGCGGCGGTGTTCGCCATGGCCGGCGTCTGGCTTGCAAGTGGCGGGCTTTGCCTGGAGGTCCGGAGATGTGAGACGGCCGCGCCCATTCTCAGTCTGGAGATGAAACCGGGGCAGGCGTTCTCTGTCTGGTTTTTCCACTCCTATGACCGGTCCTTCTTCGAGGAACATTATCGGTTGGAACCAGACGGCCGTATCGTGCTGACCCACATGACCTTTAAATCGAATCTGAACGGACAGGGATTTGAAATGGGCGTTTATCGCCCGCGGCCCGACGGTTCGGCGGAGCTGGCTGACATCAATAAGGAAATCCCCGAAATCCTGTTCCGGCTGGGCTCGCCGGATCTGGCGAACCACACCCTTGTGATTGATGAGCGCCGCCTGCGCCTGCTGGACTACTTCGAGGCCGGGGACATGATCTGTATGCGCTCGGGCTTTTACCACCGATGGCAGAGGGCATGGGATAAGCTCCGGGTCATCTGGTACAAAAGAGTACTGCCACCGTCTCAATGAGAACAAAGGAATGAACCATGACAGACACGAACGAATCTGAAGTCCGTCCCTTCACGACCCAAATCGTGAGTCTTGTGGCCCTGTGCATGGCCGTGTTTCAGATCTACACCGCCCAGTTCGGACTTTTTTCCGCCATGGTGCAGCGGCCGATCCATCTTGCCTTTGCCTGCACCCTGGTCTTCCTTCTTGTTCCCATAGCCCGGGGATACAAGGAGAAGCACTATCCCCACATTCTGAGACTCTTTGACTGGGGACTGATAGCCCTGTGCATTTTTTGCCTGGCTTACATGTCCCTGAGTTACAAGACCCTGCCCAGTCGTGGCGGTGCCGCCACACAGACCGATCTCTGTGCTCGGCGGCCTTATCATTATTCTGGTTCTGGAGTGCACCCGAAGGCTCATGGGATGGGCACTGCCCATTATCGCCGGGGTGGCGCTGTGCTACACGCTGCTCGGCGACAGGATCCCCGGCCTCTGGGGCCACTTTCCCATCGACCTGGAACAGCTCATCAGCTACCAGTATCTGACCACGGAAGGGCTCTTCGGCATCCCCCTTGGGGTCAGCGCCAGCTTCATCTTCGTCTTCATCATGTTCGGGGCCTTTCTGGTCAGTTCCGGCACCGGGGAATTTTTCATCAATTTTGCCAACGCCCTTGCCGGCAATTTCCGGGGCGGACCGGCGAAGGTGGCCGTCGTAAGCAGTGCCTTCTTTGGCACGATCAGCGGCTCCGCCGTGGCCAATGTCGTCAGTACGGGATCCTTTACGATTCCCCTGATGAAGAAGATCGGATACAGACCCGTATTCGCCGGCGCCGTGGAAGCGGTCTCCTCCACGGGAGGTCAGTTTATGCCGCCTGTGATGGGGGCCGGCGCTTTTATAATGGCCGACATGCTGGGCGTCTCCTATCTGGAAGTCTGCAAAGCCGCCATCATTCCCGGGGTGCTCTATTTTTTCGCCCTTTTCTGGATGGTCCACATGGAGGCGCTTAAATCAGGCCTGAGAGGGCTTACCCGCGAGGAACTGCCCCAGTTCTGGCCCGGTTGTAAAGGGGGGAGGCCATTTGATGATCCCTGCCTTTCTTCTGGTGACTTTTCTGATTATGGGATATTCCCCTATGAAATCGGGGCTCTGGGCCATAATTGCGGTCTGGGTCGTGAGTTTTCTGAAAAAAAGCACCCGGATGAATCTCAAATCGGTCTTAAACGCCATGGAAAAGGGAGCCACCGGGATGCCTTGAGGTTGCGCTGTCCTGTGCCTGCGCCGGCATCGTGATCGGCTGCGTAACCCAGACGGGCTTGGGTCTTAAATTTTCCAGCCTGGTCGTTTCGGCGGCAGGAGGCAACCTGCTCCTCACGCTGATCTTTTGTCATGGCGACCTCCCTGGTTTTGGGCATGGGCCTGACCACGTCGGCCGCCTATATATTGACGGTTATCCTGGGAGGACCGGTGCTGGTGGGACTGGGGATTCACCCCGTGGCCGCCCATATGTTCGTATTCTACTACGCCTGCCTGTCCTGCATCACACCTCCGGTTGCCCTTGCCGCCTTTGCTGGGGCCGCCATCGCGAACTCTAAGCCCTTTGCTACCGGGTTCGAATCGATGCGGCTGGCTGCTGTTGCCTATCTTGTTCCCTTCTTTCTTCGTGTACAGCCCGGTCCTCATATGGCAGGGGTCGTTGGGGCAGATTTTACTCGCCACGCTGACGGCGACGATGGGAACCCTGGCACTGGGATCGGGAATGATGGGTTATCTGCGGGATCGGCTGAACTGGGGGTTCCGCATCCTTCTGCTCGTGGCTGGACTGGGGCTCATAAAGCCGGGGCTTGCCACGGATATTTTCGGCGCCATTGTGCTGGCCGGCCTGTATCTTTACCAGAGACTGAGGAGGGGACGTACATAAATAAATAAATATTGGGGGCAACCGGTAAAAGATCCAACGAACAAAAGGTGCTCGACCCCTTTTGTATATGCGGGTTTTGTGAGTCAGAAACGTTTTGTCTGGTTATTTTTGCCCCAGGAAACCGCAATATTGTCGTTCAAAATAGACCGATGTGTTAACGGAAAAAGTGTTGTCTGCCGTAATGAAAATCTCTCACGGTCTAATATCTGAGCCCAGGGCGCCATATGGCATCCTCTCCCAGAAATTTGCCCACGATCTCATCGTATTTCTTCAAGGTGTTGACCTTTTTAATCTTCTTGAATAAGGATTCTCCGTTTTCAAAGGACCTGAAAAAATACAGCCAGTAGCCTTTCATTTTATCTATCAAATGGGATTGCCCGCTCAACTCGGCCCGGTACGCTTCAAGCAGATCATCGTGGAATTTTTTAAATCTTTCAACAGGTTGATGGATGTTTTCCTCTCCGGATCGAATAATTTCCGGCAGAAACGGATTGGATAGAACGCCTCTTCCGATAAGCCAGCGGGAAACGGTTTTGAACCTTTCTTGCAGCTTGATAAAGGAGTCGTAGTCAATGATGTCGCCATTATAGGCGACCGGGATCTTCAGAAGCGGCAGGCATTGCTCGAACGTAACCAGATCCACTTCTCCGGAATACATCTGGACGCCGGTTCGTGGATGGATGATCAACTCTGAAAGGGGGTATTGATTGAAGATGGGGATAAGATTAAATATTTCCTCTTTTTTTTCGCTGCCGATTCTGGTTTTTATTGACATCCGAATCGGGATGCGCGGAATGACATCGTCCAGAAATGCTTTTATCAACCCCGGGAATGGCAGCATGCCGGAACCCCGGCGCTTTTTTGCGACCATGGGGGCCGGGCACCCCAGGTTCCAGTTCACGGTGTCGAAGCCAAGATCGTGGAATTTTGTTGCAAGTTGAATAAATCCCGCCGGATCATTGCCGATGATCTGGGGAACAATCGGCATCCCATGGTTGTTTTCAGGCAGAATATCCTTGATATGGGAGCGGTTGATCTGCTTTGCCGAAAGCGTGTTGATAAAAGGGGAAATAGCGGTGTCAATCCCTTCGAAATGGACCGAATAGAGGTTCCTGTAAAGGGCATTCGTAAAGCCCCGGAGGGGGGCCAGAGAGAGAACTATGGGCGTCACTGATTTGTCTTTCTGAAAAATTAAACCGGTTCATTAGGGAAAAACGCATCCGGGAGAAACGGCAATAAAACCATTTTACTATGCTTTCATCCTGAAATGAGTGTCACGTGTCCTACCAGCACTGAGGCTGGAAGGCAAGAAAATTACGTGCGACTTCGTTCAATTGAAGTGGGGTTGAGTTTTAGCCGGAATCGAATGATATTTAATAAATATCAGTAGGATAGCTTGGTAAGATTCCAGCGTATAACCTGTATTTGATTGCGTTGTTGGATGATGCTGTCCGGTAAAGATTGGCGCATATGGGAAAAGGCATAGCAGAACGCCTATATTTTTGATAAACAACAAAGTTAACCGGACAGCAGTGAGGTTATGAAAATGAGTTGCGAAAGGTTTAGAGAGAAGGATTCATTTATGAAAGAAGATATCTATTTTAAATTGGCCAAGGTACTTGATACCCTGCCGAATGGTTTTCCAGCTGAGAAAGACGGTCTTGAAATAAAGATTTTGAAAAAAATCTTTACACCGGAACAGGCTGAGCTATTTTGCAACCTGCGCCTGACATTTGAAACGGCTGAACAAATCGCCCAGCGGACCGGCCTTCCTTTTGCCGGGCTGGAAGATAAACTCAAGGAAATGGGCAAGAAAGGTCAGCTCTTCAGCATTGCAATGGGGGAAACCCGCTTCTTTAAAATGCTGCCCTGGGTCTTTGGCATTTACGAATTTCAGCTTCACCGCATGGATACGGAGTTTGCCAGACTGAACGAAATCTATAGCCCGATTTATGGAAAACAGTTCTTCTCCAAAACGCCGCAATTGATGCAAACGCTTGCCATTGAAAAATCCATTCCTGTTCATCAAGAGGCGTTGTCTTATGAAAAAGTTTCCACAATTATCGAAAGCGGCCAATCGTTTCTGGCAAATGACTGCGTATGCAAGAAGGAACGCGGGTTGCTCGGTCATCCTTGCAGCAGATCAACGCAGGTTTGCCTGGCGATTGCGCCGGTTCCAGGGATTTTTGACAAGTCTCCAACCGGTCGCGTCATTACAAAAGATGAGGCGTATCTGTTGCTGAACAAGGCTGAAGAAGAGGGCCTTGTTCATTTAACAGGCAATGTCCAGTTCGGACATTACTATATATGCAACTGCTGCAACTGTTGTTGCGGCGTTTTGAGAGCAATCAACGAGCTTGAAATTCCTGCCTCGCTGGTGATCAACTCCCATTATTATGCCGAGATTGACCCAGAGACATGTATCGCCTGCGGAACCTGCTCGGATGAGCGCTGCCAGGTAAGTGCAATTGATAAAGATGAAGAGACATATCGAATTGTTCCAGAGCGGTGCATCGGATGCGGCCTTTGCATCAAGACCTGTCCGACGGAATCCATCAGGCTGGTACATAAGGACAGGGAAAATGTATCAGCGCCTCCAGTTTCAGAAAATGATTGGTTTGATGAAAGAGGACGATCTCGCGGAGTCGATTTCTCTGTATATAAGTAATGTGTTAGCAGCCGAAATACAATCGGAGTTTCTGGAGCATCTCGATCCGTCTGACTGGGACTTTGCAAGGCGTTCTTCTCCAAGCAGCAGAATCTGGATCAGATGCGTTTCGGGCAGGATGAAGATCAGGGGATAATTGGGGAAATGACAAGATATAGTCGCGCCCCCTGATTATCTGTAATCAAACCACTCTAAGGGAGGACTTTGCCATGTCGATTCTTTTTTCAAAAACCGTTCTTGGCCTTCAGTCATTACAGAATCATCTGGTCATGGCGCCGATGACGCGCTGCCGGGCAACCGGCAATATTCCCAACGCGCTCATGGTGGAATACTACGCGCAGCGCGCCACGGCAGGGCTCATCATTACCGAGGGCACGTCGCCATCGCCGGACGGGCTGGGTTACCCGCGCATCCCGGGAATATTCTCTCCGGCCCAGATCGCGGGGTGGAAAGCCATTACCGATGCGGTGCACGCCGGGGGCGCGAAGATGTTCATCCAGCTCATGCACTGCGGACGAATTGCCCATCCGCTGAATCTGCCTGCTGGGGCACGCATGCTGGCGCCTTCGGCCGTGGCGGCCGCCGGCGAGATGTACACGGATGCCGAGGGCATGAAGCCGCATCCCGTGCCGCAGGCGATGACCGAGGCGGATATCAAGGCCGCCATTGCGGAGTTTGTTCAGGCCGCGAAAAATGCCGTGGCAGCCGGGTTTGACGGTATCGAGCTTCACAGCGCGAATGGCTATCTGCTCGAGCAGTTCATCCGCCCGAACACGAATCAACGCACCGATGGTTATGGCGGCACGATCGAGAACCGTGCGCGTTTTGTACTGGAAGTGGCCGATGCGGTAACAGGCGTCGTCGGCAAGGACAAGGTCGGCATCCGGCTTTCGCCGTTCGGCGTGTTCAACGACATGCCGTTATACGACGCGATGGAGGCGGATTACACCTACCTGGCAGAGCAGCTAAACGCCCGCGGGCTGGTTTATATCCACCTCGTGGATCACTCGCCCATGGGCGCGCCGCCGGTTCCCGACGCCATAAAGGCGACATTCCGCAAGCTGTTCAATCGGTCGTTGATTCTCTCCGGCGGTTACGATGCCGAGCGTGCCGAAAGCGATCTGGCCGCAGGCAAATGCGATCTCATTGCCGTGGGTCGGCCTTTTCTTGCCAATCCGGATCTGGTGGCGAGATGGAAAGCCGGCGCGGCCGTGAACGCGCCGGATATGGATACGTTCTACACACCCGGACCCAAGGGCTATACCGACTACCCCGTAATAAAGTCATGAGGTTTTACGTATCCCGATCGGCCATCAATAATTGACAAAACCATATCGATCATGATATAGTAGTAAATAATATTATCGATGGAGGTATCGACATGCAATCAGTGATACTATCACCTAAATATCAAGTCGTTATACCAAAAGCTGTCAGGGAGGCATTGGATCTTCGTCCGGGCCAGAGATTGCAGATTGTGGAATTTTCTGGACGTATCGAACTTATACCGGAACGCGACATCAAAGATCTCCGTGGATTTCTCAAGGGCATTAACACGGAATTCAATCGCGAGGAAGATAGGGTATGAATATCGTTGATTCTTCCGGTTGGCTTGCGTATTTTGCCGATGAACCCAATGCCAAGTATTTCATCACACCTTTGAATGATTCTGCTAAACTTGTTGTCCCAACGGTAACGATATACGAGGTTTTTAAGGTAGTTTTTCGCGAATCTTGCGAAAATGACGCACTGCATGCAGTTGTTGCCATGCAAAAGGGAACGGTTGTGGATTTCAATGCGCAATTGGCGATTGCCGCTTCAAGGCTGAGTCTGGAACATACGCTTCCGATGGCTGACAGTATTATTCTTGCAACTGCTCGGGAATTCAACGCCATACTCTGGACTCAGGATTCGGATTTTAAAAATATCAGCAATGTGAAATATTTCCCGAAGAAATAAGAAGTGATTTAGCAGGCACTCTAAATACCACCTTGTAAGGGATGATTTATCAAGTCAAAGCCACCTCAATAAACACATAACCGGAGAAGCGATGATTGGATATTTGAATGGTCAATTTTTGCCGCAAGAAAATATTTTCATATCCCCGGAAGATAGGGGATTTCTTTTTGCCGACGGGATTTATGATGTCATTCGAAGCTACAGCGGAAAACTGTTTCGGGCAAAAGCCCATCTCGAGCGGTTAAGCCGTGGCGCAGGCGCGCTGCAATTCAACCAGACCGATTTCAGCTACCTTGAGACGGTGTGTGAAAAACTGATTCAGGATAACCGGTTGACGCAGGCAGATGCCGTTATCTATATGCAGGTGACCCGAGGGGTTGCCCCCCGCAGTCACGCCTTTCCGCCCATTGAAACCCCTCTGACGGTGTATGCCACGGCAAAATCGTTTCAGCCCCATACAGCGGAATCCGAAAACGGTATTCAGGTGATCCTGGTTCCGGATCAACGCTGGGCCAGATGCGATATCAAAACCATCGGTCTGCTGGCAAACACCCTGGCCCATCAGCGTGCGCGAAATGGCCATGCGACAGAGAGCCTGTTTGTTCGGGACGGCGCGGTGATGGAGGGAACGCACAGCAATGTGATGGCTGTCTTAGACGGCAGGGTGGTCACGCCTCCCAGAACCAATTATATGCTTGCCGGAATTACCCGTGAATTCGTACTGGGTCTTTGCGGGGAGTTGTCCATTCCTTTTTCGGAAACCCCTATTTACGAATCGGACATTCTGAATGCGGACGAGCTGATGATCGTCGGCACAACGGTGGAAGTAACGCCCGTCATCGCTGTAAACGGCAAAACCATCGGATCCGGTGCGCCAGGCGCCATCACCCGAAAGCTTCAAATGGCATTTCAGGAGAAGATGTGATCAGACGACCCAGACTGTAAATTGTTTCCCGCCATAAACGACTTCATGACCGACCCGGCCCATGAAAAACGCATCAACTTTTGAAAGGCCCCTTCGGCCGACGACAATCGTGCCGAAGCCGCCGTCTTCTGCTTCCTTGACAATGGCATCGGATCGGCTGCGAACACCGGAAATTACTTTTTCAGATATTTTTTCAGATTCAAACCCGGATGCCATCAGCCTGTCTTTTACATCGTGAAACAGTCGCGCCACTTTAATTTTAAAAGCTTCAAGGCAGGTATCAGACATATCCGCTTCAGAAAGCTCCGGCCTGCAAACTTCGGAAAGATCGAAATGGATAGCCCCCAGGCCGGGAATTGCATGAAATATACAGACCTCATACCCATGGCCGCCCAACAATGCGGCGACAAATTCAACCGCTTTCATCGAGGCTGGTGAGGCATCCACGGCCAATAAAATTTTCCTGGCGGCAGGGGCCTGGCCCACGATCAGAATCGGGATAAATGTCAGCGCCTGCAGCAGCTTGACGGCAACGCTGCCCAGTATGATATTTTTCAGCGCGCCCATTCCCCGCCTTCTCAGGATAACCGCGGTGTAACCTTTTCTTGCTTCATCGATGATGTCCCGGGCGACCCCTTTTTCCAGGCGATGAAATTTGATTTCAACGGCGTGTTCCGAAAATCCGCCTGAGATCAAAATGTTTTTCGCCTGCTCCAGGCACGCCCGGATTTTTGCTTTCTCCTGCGGTTCCCGATTTTTCAATTGATCCAAGACGGTTACGCAAGTGGGTTCCTGCGCCAATTCCCGATATTCTTCCGGTATGCCGCTGAAGACATGAAACAGCACAAGCTGCGTATTTTCATCAACGGGCATAAAATCCTTTACATAGTTAACCGTTTGCAAGGTTCGTTCGGAACCATCAACCACTATCAGCATTTTATTTTGTATTGTCATGCTCTCTCCTGTGCAATGATATCGGAAAACCTTCTGTCCATACGCCCTCTCATCACAGCCATTTTACACTGGAATGAACAGCGCGCATCCTGCTCTGGAAACTATTCACCGCCGCCCCCCAGATACCGCGAAAAGCCGCACCTGGTTGGCAAGTCTTGCCAGACGGAGCGCGATAAGTCCCTGCCTTGCGGAATTCAGGGTACGCTGGGCATCGAGAACGCTCAGGTAGCTGTCGATGCCCTTCCGGTATCGCAGCTCTGATCGGCTGTAAATAATTTCAACAGCATTCACCAGAGACTGCTGGGCCGATAGCTGCTCGCCCACGGTCCCATTCACGGCCAGTGCATCGGCAACTTCCCTGAAAGCCACCTGAATTGCCTTTTGATACGAGGTCAGCGCAATTTCACTTTCGATCCGGGCTGCGTCATAGGCCGACCAGAGCCTGGCATCAAAAATAGGTGTGACAATCTGCGGTGCAAAACTCCATGTTCCGGAGCCGGATCCGAAAAGTCCGCTCAAGTTGCTGCTGGCGGTTCCAACGGACGTGGTCAGGGCAATACGGGGAAAAAGCGCTGCCCGGGCGGCTCCGATATTGGCATTGGCGCCTTTGAGCCGGTGTTCCGCCGCCAGGATGTCGGGCCGGTTCAGCAGAATTTCGGAAGAGATTCCGGAAGAAACAGCCTGGAGGCTCGAGAATATCAGACAGGCTTGCCGATAGCACCTCAGCCGGAGCAGGCGATCCCAGAAGCAGGTTCAGCGCGTTTTCATCCAGGGCGATCTGCTGGGTGAACCGGGCGATGTCACCCCTGGCCGTATCCACCTGGGTTTGCGAGCGGTTTACATCCACTTCGTTGGCAAGCCCGACCTCATACCGACGGTTGATGATCCGGTAAACGTCTTGCTGGGTCTGCAAGGTGGTTTTGGCCAGATTCAGGTTTTCACGGTCTGCCGCCAGATTCAGATACGCGCCGGCAGTTGCGGCGATCAACAGGATCTGTGCGCTGCGCCTGGCTTCATCTGTTGCCAGGTAGTTTTCCAGGGCGCTGTCTTTCAGGCTGCGGATGCGGCCGAAAAAGTCGATCTCCCAGGAAGCCACGCCGAGATTGACGCTGTATTGATCCTGGGTTCTGGCGGCTCCGGACGACGACAGGTCGGCAGGAATCCGTTGGCTGCTCATGACGCCTGCCGCATTGATTGATGGGAAGAGCTCGGCTTTCTGAATGCCGTACAGTGCGGCTGCTTTTTCCACGTTCAAAAGGGCAAGCCGCAGATCCCGGTTGTTGTTCAGAGCCGTCTCGATAATCTGTTGCAGTTTCGGGTCAGTGAAAAACGCCTGCCAGCTCAGTTTCCATGCGGCCTGTGCTTCGGCTGTGTTCCGCGAATCTTTGTAGGACGGGCCTTGCGGCCATTCTGCCGGAATCGGGCGCTGCGGGCTGCGTGTAGTTGGGGGCCAGGGAACAGCCACCCATGAAAATCAGCGCTGCTAATGAAAATACAATTTGCTTTCTCATGTTATCTCACCTCCTGGGCGGTGGTGGAGACAAGAGCGCTTTGGGTGAGTTGCCCTTTTTGTTTCTTCTGGAATATCCTGGATACAAGGACAAAGAACAGCGGGATAAAAATCAGATCGATGAATGTGGCCGAGAGCATCCCCCCGCAAACGGCGGTACCGATGGCGTTCATGGCGCCGGCGCCGGCGCCGTTGGCAATGGCCAGCGGCAGGACCCCGAAAAAGAAAGCCAGGGAGGTCATGATGACGGGTCGGAATCGTATTTTTACGGCGCCAAGGGTTGCATCGATAAGGCTGTCGCCATGCTTCAGCCGTTCTTTGATAAACTGAATGATCAGGATGGCGTTTTTTGTCGAAAGGCCAAGGGTGGTGAGAAATCCGATCTGAAAGTAGACATCGTTGGGCATTCCCCGCAATGAAGTGGCCAGGATCGCGCCCAATACCCCCAGCGGCAGCATCAACAGATTGACAAAGGGGATGGTCCAGCTTTCATACAGGGCGGCCACGCAAAGGAAGATGACGAAAATGGAAAAGGCGTACAGAATAGGCCCCTGAGCCGTTGCCATCCGCTGCTGATAAGACAGACCGGTCCAGTCAAAGCCGATCCCCTGGGGCAGCTTTGCCGCGATCTCTTCCATGGCGGCCATGGCCTCGCCGGTACTGTGACCCGGCGTGGGTTCGCCCCAGATGTTGATGGAAGGAAAGGCGTTATAGCGCTCCAGCTTGGGAGAACCCTGGGCCCACCTGCTGGAGGCAAAGGAAGAAAAGGGGACCATCTTGCCCACGCTGTTGCGCACATAGAGTTTTTCCAGGTCCTTGGGCAGCATACGATAGGGGGCATCCGCCTGGGCAAATACCTTTTTGACCCGACCGGCCTGGATAAAGTCGTTGACATAGGCGCTGCCAAAGGCCGCCGCAATGGTGTTGTGAATGGAACCTATGGGAATCCCCAGGGCGCCGGCCTTGTCCCAATCCACGTCGATGTGGTATTCGGCCACATCTTCCATGCCGTTGGGCCGAACCCTGACCAGCCGGGGGTCCTTGGCCGCCATGCCGAGGAGCTGGTTGCGGGCCGCCATGAGTTTTTCGTGTCCCAGGCCGCCACGGTCCTGCAACTGAAAATCAAATCCGATGGCCTGCCCCAGTTCGATGACCGGGGGCGGCGGAAAGGCGAAGACCATGGCGCCTTTTATCTGTGAAAATGCCCCCATGGCCCTGCCGGCGATGGCCTTGACCTTCAGGTCCGGCCGCTGGCGCAGCTTCCAGTCTTTGAGCTTTGCAAATCCCAGGGCCATATTCTGTCCCTGGCCGCCAAAACTGATCCCGGCAACCGACATGAAGGATTCCACCCCGTCTTTCTCATTCTCCAGAAAGTGGTCTCTTACCCTGTTCATGACTTTATCCGTCTGCTCCAGGGTGGAACCCGACGGCAGCATGGCCTGAACCAGCAGGATGCCCTGGTCCTCATCCGGGATATAGGAGGTGGGCATGCGATGAAAGAGGAACCCGGCCGCTGCCACAATCAGAAGATACATGATCACGTATCGCGTTGTTCTTGAAAAGGAACGGCCGACGATCCCCACATAGATATCTCTGGTCCGGGCAAAAGTCCGATCAAACCAACGGAAAAAAGGGCGCAGGAAAAAGACCGCTTTATCCGCCGGTTCATGCCCGGCTGTTATGGGCTTCAGAAATGTCGCACAGAGGACCGGGGTCAGAATCAGGGCCACGAGCACCGAAAGGAGCATGGAAGCAATGACGGTCACGGAAAACTGGCGGTAGAGAACCCCGGTGGAGCCCTCGAAAAAAAGCCATGGGACCGAAGACCGCCGAGAGCACCAGGCCGATGCCGATCAGGGCGCTGGTGATCTCGCCCATGGACTTGGCCGTGGCCTCCCGGGGCGGGAGCCCTTCCTCGGACATGATCCGCTCCACGTTCTCCACCACCACGATGGCGTCATCCACCAGAAGCCCGATGGCCAGCACCATGGCGAACATGGTCAGCATATTGATGGAAAAACCGAAAAAACCCAAGGACTGCAAAGGTTCCGAGCAGCACCACCGGCACGGCGATGGTGGGAATCAGGGTGGCCCGGATATTTCCCATGAAAAGGTACATGATCACGAAATACCAGAAGGATCGCTTCAAAAAGGGTCTTGGCCACTTCCTCGATGGCCACCCTGGTGAACGGGGTGGTGTCGTAGGGATAAATCACCTTCATGCCGGCAGGGAAATAGCGGCTCATCTCCTCCAGTTTCTGTTTGACGTTATTGGCCGTATCCAGGGCATTGGCGCCGGCAGCCTGACGGATGGCCATGGCTGCGGCGGGTTTGCCGTTGATAATTGGCCACGACATCAGAACGTTCGGTGCCCAGTTCCGTCCGGCCGATGTCCTTGATCCGGACCACCGAACCGTCCGGATTGGTGCGGACGGGGATGGCGGCGAATTCCTGCGGGGTCTGGAGCAGATGCTGAACAATGATGGCGGCGTTCAGGCGCTGACCTTCCACGGCCGGCGTCCCGCCGAACTGACCGGCGGAGACCTCGACGTTGTAGGCCTTGAGTGCCAGAATCACATCTTCCATGGTCAGGTGGTAGTTGGTCAGCTTGTCGGGATTGATCCAGACCCGCATGCCATACTGGGTGCCGAAATTCTCCACTTCACCGACCCCGCGCACCCGGGACAGGATTTTTTCCAGATTCGACTGGGCGTAGTCCCGCAGGTCGTCGCCGCTCATGCTGCCGTCTTCCGAAATCAGCCCGACGATAATCAGGTAGTTTCGGGTGGATTTGCTGACTTTGACGCCGGAGCGCTGCACCACATCGGGAAGGCTGGCCATGGCCAGCTGCAGCTTGTTCTGCACCTTGGACCAGGCGATATTCGGGTCCGTCCCCGGGGCGAAGGTCATCTCGACGCGGGCAGCGCCGGACGAAGAACTGGTGCCGGAGAGATAGAGCATATCGTCCAGACCGGTCATCTTCTGCTCGATGATCTGGGTCACGGTGTTTTCCACCGTCTCCGCCGAGGCCCCGGGGAAAAAGGCATCGATGGCGATGGCCGGCGGGGCGATGGGGGGATACTGAGCGATGGGCATTTTGTAGATGGCCAGCCCGCCGGCCGTCATGATGATGATGGCGATCACCCAGGCAAAAACCGGGCGGTCAAGAAAGAATTTCGAGAGCATCAGGCGCCTCCTTTACTTCGCTTTTGAGACTGGGCGTCTGGGCCGGCAGTGGGTTTAGGGCCGGGTTGCGTCTCTTTAAAGGGGGCGGCTTTCACGATCGTGCCGGGCCGCAGCATCATCAGTCCCTCGACGATCAGCGCATCTCCGGGAGCAAGGCCGGCCGAAACCAGCCATTTGTCGCCGATGGCCCGCTCAAGGGTGAGCGGGCGGAAAGCGGCCTTACTTTCAGCATCCACGATCAGTGCAAAAGGATCGCCCTTGGAATCGCGGGAAACCCCCTGTTGCGGAATCAGAATCGCCTGTTCATTGACGCCTTCCTTGATTACCGCCTGGACGAACATACCCGGCAGAAGAATGTCTTCCGGATTGGGGAAAACAACCCGCAGAATAACGGATCCGGTGGTCGGGTCCACGGTGACATCGCTAAATTGCAAGGTGCCTTCCTGGGGATAGGGGGTGCCGTCTTCCTGGATGAGCTTGACCTTATCCGTGCCGGGTCCGTTCTTCTTGAGACGGCCGTCCTTCAGGCGGCGTTTCAAACGCAGCAGATCGGTGGTGGATTGGGGCACATCCACATAAATGGGGTCCAGTTGCTGGATGGTGGCCAGAGGGACGGGCTGATACGCCGTCACGATGGCGCCGTCCGTGACATTGGATATACCGATGCGACCGGAAATCGGCGCCTTGATTGCCGTGTATCCCAGATTGATTTGGGCCGTGACTACGGTCGCCTTCCAGTAGGCCACATCGGCTTCGGCCTGTTTCAGGGTCGCGGACGCATCATCGTAATCCTGCCGGCTGACGGCGTTGTCGGCCAGCAGGTCGTGAAACCGCTGCACCCGAAGTCGTATGGCGGGCACATTGGCTTCGGCCCTGCCAAGAGCTGCCTTGGCATTGTCCAGAGCCGACTGAAAGGGGGCCGGATCGACTTGATAGAGCACCTGGCCGGCCTTGACTTCCTGACCTTCGGTAAACAGGCGTTTCATAATAAGGCCATTGACCTGAGGTCGGATTTCCGCAATACGGTAAGCGGAGGTGCGGCCGGGCAATTCCGTGGTCAGCGTGATTTTCTGAGTCGTTACCGATATTACGGCCACTTCCGGTATGCGCGGGGGCGCTTGAACCGGTTTGCTTTCACAGCCGGTCAGCCCGTAACAGGCCAGTAACAAAAACAGAAACACCAATTTTGTTGGCGGGTTACAAACGACTTTGCGCAGACGCATCGACAATTCCTCCACCTGGTTACAGTAAAAAGCCATCGGGTCTTTTCCTTTATCAAACGGTCAGGGTTGAACCAGCCCTTTGAAAAAAATGTTTAAAACAGCATCCGGATCTTCCGGATACGAATGATTTTCGGGATTTTCGAGCCAGAGAAACAAAAATGCATTACACAGGCTGTCCAGAGCAACGGCAAGAATGTAGGGTTCTGCGATGGGGTGAAACCGCCCGGCGCGGATTCCGGATTCAAAGATTGCGGCAATGCGCTCCAGAAAGCGTTCCCGGCGGTTGCGTATATCCTGGTCCAGCCCGGCCAGGATGTTGAAACTGGCCCCCCGTGTTTCAGCAAAATAGAGACGAATGATGGCGGCTTTATCCCGAAACACCTCTCCTTTTGCCTGAACATACCGGCGCAGTTTTTCGATTTCATCGCCAGGGGATTCGATGGCTTTCGAGATCTCGGCATGAAACCGGTCAGACAGTTCCAGAATCAGGGCCTTGTAAAGATCTTCCTTGTTGCTGAAGAATTTATACAGTGTTCCAATGGCGAATTCGGCTTTTGCTGCGATTTCGTGCATGGATACATTGTGGTATCCTTTTTCAGAAAACAGTATAAGCGCAGCGGCAAGCATTTCCTGGCGCTGCGTGATTTTCTGCCGTTCGCGCCGGGAAATCGTTTTGGTTTCCATTTAAAATCCTTGCATGATGCTTAAAGAATATTCTGGAAAAGAATCATCAGAGACAATGATTGGGCGTCATCATCCTGAAAAAAACAAATCCGGAATGATTTTCATCGATCTGGATACATGTCATTCACAGGTAATTTGTCGATATAATAACATGACGTCATAATATGAAATATGACGTCATATTGTCAATATATACTTTATGATTTTAAACGGCTATTTGCTTGTTACAGTTCCTCAATATCGTGAAGCTTTAATGGCACAGAGCGGATGAATCTTCACCAAAGACGATTATCGGTTTGAATCTGAGAATAAAGATTCCTGGATTTGATCAAGGTGGGAGTCATTTTCAAGAAATAGTGGGGTGGGGTTGCGCGTCATTTATGACAAAACAGCGCAAAAAAGCCGAAAATGATTTTTTTGAGGCCGACCGTGAAGCGGGAATCCTTTCTGGATAAATTCGGCAGATCTGCCTGGGGGGCAAGCTCCGGCCTATTCGTCAGAATCATGCGAGCCGCATGTTCCGCTGCCCAGCCGCCGCGATCGCAGCAGACTTTCGTCAATCCGCCGCACAGTCCCTGGTTCAGGACTGTAAGCACGGATTCAGAGCACATCATCCGGCCGGAGAACATCAGATTGAATGCCCGCTGCCGGATGACTGCCGATCCCACCTTTAAAAAGCGGGGCGTTGTAGAATTGTCTTGATAATCTGATGTTATGGGTTATAAGAATCAATAATCAGGGCAGATTTCCAACATCGCGGACAACGCCGTCCGTTGATGCTATTTATTAAAGGTTGTTGAATATGTCAAATTCATATAAGTTATAATTAGCGCCGGTTTATTGCTTTTAGTTATACGAGTTCGCGAGATTATTATCATGTCGAATAAGGAGAAAAGAAAAATGAAATCCATCAAAATAGCAGTTGTCCTTTTTTTGTTTTTCACAATTGGATGTGCCTCCATGAATGGCTCTGAGCAGCGGATTTCCCGCAGAAGCGCCGATTCTCCCGAAAACGTCCTGAAGCCCGTGGATTATTCTCAGTTCGGCAGACCGCCGATTCCTGTAAAAATTCTGCTGCTGATTCCGTCCGAGTTTGAGCGCTTCGAGCATGTCAGCAATTACGAGGGAAGCCGCATCCGTCATCCCCTTGGCCGGGATGCCGAGCTGGAAATGCGGGATGCCTTCGGGATCGAATTTGTCAAGCTTGATGTATGGCCGGTGCAAAGCGAAGAGGAGGCGATGAAAATGCTTTGGCCTGAGGCGCCGGAAAATGCAAAGGTGCGGGCTTACGATTACGTGGCGATACCAAAATTCCTGCGTGTCGATTCCCTGGAAAGCAACGAAAAATATGGATTTGAAATCGATATGCAGGTAGCGTTCAACGCAAAAAACGGCTCAAGCATTACCATCACCGGGCACGGGGAATGTCTGATTGGAAAATACGCGCAATCCACGCCTGAAAAAGGCGCTGTTCTGACGTTGCAGTATGCGGTTTCCGCCATTCTGGACGGCATTGAAAAAAGACGGAATCTTTTTGTGCGCTGATGGTTTGGCGCCTGTATACCGGAGGTGTTCATGTCGGATATTCGAGCCATCCACTACAAGATTTCCCTGGAACCGGATCTGGGGCGGTTCCAGTTTGCCGGAACCGCCGAGATTACGCTGGAAACCGGGATCGCCGTCGATGAGATTGCGCTGAATGCGCTGGATCTGATTGTAACGACGTGCAGTGTCAGGCAGGCGGAAGCGCTTTTACCCTGTTCGCTGTCATTGGATTTGAAAAAAGAGGAACTGAAAATCCGCCTGCCAGAGGCCATCCGCGGGAAATTTGTGCTGGTCGTCACCTACCAGGGGCAGATCAACGACAGCATGGCCGGATTCTACCGCAGCAGCTATGTATATCAGGGCAGCCGCCGGTTTATCGCCGTCACCCAGTTTCAGGAAAGCGATGCGCGGCGGGCCTTTCCATGCCTGGATCATCCGTCGCAAAAAGCCACATTCGACATTGAAATTATCGCCGATGCCGGACTGTCCGCTGTTTCCAATGCCGCCATAAAGGACGTTGCAGGTGCTGGATGACGGCAGGCAGCGCTATCGTGTTCGAAACAACGCCGAAAATGTCCACGTACCTGGTATTCTGGGGAGTGGGTGATTTTAAGCGGGTTCAAAAACCCGGTGAAAAGCGGGTCAGTGTCATTGACCCTTCCGGGAATGGAGACTTATGCCGGCTTTGGCACTGGATTTCGGGTGCAATGCGCTGGAATTCTGCGAAAAATATTTCGGCATTGCCTATCCGCTCTCCAAGCTGGACCTGATCGCCATTCCGGACTTTGCTTTCGGGGCCATGGAGAACTGGGGGGCCATCACGTTTCGGGAGAACCTGCTGCTGCGGTATCCGGGCATCACCTCGAAATCCGGGGAGGGCAGAATCTGTGAAATCATCGCGCATGAAATCGTGCATCAATGGTTCGGTAATCTTGTCACCCCTTCGGACTGGAAATATCTGTGGCTGAACGAAAGCTTTGCCACGTATTTTGGCTATGGCATCGTGGATCATTATCACCCCGACTGGGGCATCTGGGACCAGTTTCTTCTTGGCCAGACTGCGGTAGCCATGTCCCGGGATGCCCTGATAGAAAATTTTCCCATCGAAATTCCCGGCGGAGAGCATGTCGTCATCAATTCCAGCACCGCGCCGATCATCTACAGCAAGGGCGGCAGCATTCTCCGGCAGATTCATGGATATATCGGAGAGGATCATTTCCAGAGCGGCCTGCAGCGGTATTTGAAAACGCATAGCTATGCGTGCGCCGCAAGTGATGATCTCTGGCAGGCCCTGGAAACGGCATCGGAGCTGCCGGTGACCCGGATCATGAAAAGCTGGATCGAGCAGCCCGGATTCCCGCTGCTGGAGGCGCGTCGTGACGGCCGGAAGCTTTCGATCGCACAACATCGATTCACTTATCTTCCGTGTGACGCTGTCCAGACCTGGATGGTACCGGTGACGATTGTGGCTTTTTCAAGTTCCGGAGCTTCTACCCGTCTGAACATGATTCTGGATCAACCGCTTCAGTCGTTCGAACTGCCGGAAGATACGCAGCTTACAAAATCAATGCCGGTCAAACCGGCTGTTACCGGGTCAAATATCTGGACTCCGCGAATCTGAAAGCGCTTGGAACGGCCATCCGGAACAAAACCCTTTCCCCGGAAGACCGCTGGGGACTTCACGCGGATCTTGCCGCCCTGCTGATCCGCGGTGACGTGACTCTGGAAGCTTATCTGGATTTTCTGCGATATTATGATGACGAAGATGCTTTTTTGCCGCTCATCGGCATCGCCGATACGCTCTGCCATCTCTGGCTGGTGCTGGAAGACGGTCGCCGGCAGATTTCCGATGCGGCAATCCCGCGGCTTGAATCCATTCTGGATCGTATCGGGTACGAGGCGCGCCCGGACGAAACCCATACCCGTGCGATCCTGCGCGACCAGGTACTGTGGCAGGCAGCCTTGATCGGCTCCAAGGCTGCGGCCGATTTCGGCCGATCTCAGTTTGCCCTGCTGAAAGCGGGCAAAACCGTCAATCCGGATATTTTAAAAAGCGCCATGCAGATCGGCGCGTTGACGGAAGGTCAAGATGCCTTTGACTGGCTGGAAAAGCGGATTCCGCGAATCCGTCAGTGAGCAGGAGCGTGTCAACGTTCTGATCGCCCTGGGGGGTTTTTCGGAAAAGGCGGTCATCGCCAAAGCCCTGGATTATGTCATTGACCAGGTGCCGGCCCGGAATCAGTTTATTCCGATTGCTTCCATGTCGGCCAATCCGGCGGCGATTCCCCTGCTCTGGGACTGGTACACGGCCAATCTGTCAAAAATCGAAACCTTTCATCCCCTCCTGCATGAAAGGCTCATCACCGCGATCGTTCCCTCGGCCGGGCTTTACCGGCCTGAGGAGATCCGGGGCTATTTCACCGATTATCTGAGCCGGTCGGATAAAGCCAGGGACGCGATCAAGCTGGCCCTTGAAAAGCTGGAAATCAATCTGAGAATGCGGCAGGCCATGGATTGAAATGATGCCTTCCCCTTCTGGAAAAGCGACGTAATGAAACTCCTGGTCTGTGTCAAACAGATACCCGATCCGGATGCGCCGGTTTGCGTTAACGCCGATGGCAGATGGGTCGAAATTGATGGCGGCGCGTTTGTCATGAACCGCTTTGACTGTTTTGCCCTTGAAGAGGCGCTGCGTATCCGTGAAGAAATTCCGGAAACCCGCATCGATGTCGTATCCGTGGGACCGGAAAGGGTGGATGCGGTTCTTAGAAGAGCACTGGGAATGGGTGCGGATCACGGCATCCATATTCTCACCGAATCCGACGGCTACCTGAGTCCGTTTGCAACCGCCACCTGGATTGCCGCACATGCCCGGGCCTGCCATTATGACCTGATCCTGACCGGCATCATGTCCGGTGATGACATGAACGGGCAGGTTGGGCCCCTGGTGGCTGAAATGCTGCAACCTGCCCTGCGCCACCTCCGTCATTTTCCGGCGGATGATGCCAGAATCGGACCGGATATACGTTGAACGCGAGATGGAAGGCGGGCTTCGGGATGCACTGGAAATCAAGCTTCCGGCGCTTCTGACCCTGCAAAGCGGCATCAACCAGCCGCGCTATCCCTCGCTTTCCAAAATGCTGCGGGCCAACAGGCATCCCCTGGACACGATTTTATCCGGGTCTCTTGAATCGCCGTCCGCGCATCTGTCCATCATGCAGACAACGCTTCCGCAAAAAACGCGTGCAGGCCTGATTCTGGAAGGAACGCCCCGGGAAAAAGCACGCCGGCTTCTGGATATTCTTCAAAACCGTTTAATACCCGGATAGGAGAGATGCGCGTGTCTTCTCAGTCCATTGTCGTCATCGCAGAACATGTAGAAGGCCAGGTACGCCCGGTCACCTATGAACTGGCGGCCTTTGGCCGCAGGCTTCAAAAAGAAATTCCCTCGTCCGACATAAAAATCGTCGTGATCGGCGATGCAATCGATGAAATGGCCGAAATCATGGCCCGCAAAACGGGTCTTGGCGTTTTTGCCATCCGTGTTCCGGGTCTGGCCGGATATAACGCGGAAGTCTATAAAAACGTTCTGGCCGATGTCCTGACGGCGTGGCGACCCTCGCATGTGTGCGCGGCGCACTCGACGCAGGGCCTGGACTTTGCTCCCGGACTGGCCATCCGGCTCGGCGCGGCCTGCGTCACTGGCGTTGAGTCCATCGTGAAACACGATGAAAAAATCTGCTTTCAAAGGGCTGTTTGCGGCGGCAAAATCATGGCCGATGTTCATGCGGATAGTCCGATGGTCATGCTTTGTGTTCTGCCCGGCAGTTTTGTCCCTGGCCCTTCGGATGCGGCCGCGCCCGGACCGGTAAAACAGTTGACGATGGAAAGTGCTCCCGAACAAAGTTTTTCCCGCGGGATCATCCGTAAAAGCATGGATTCCTCTGCCGTTACCGAAGCCGATGTGATCGTTGCGGCAGGCCGGGGAATCGGAGATAAGGACCATCTGGCTCTGATTTATCGTCTGGCCGCGCTCTTTCCCAAATCCGCTGTCGCCGGGTCCCGGATTGTCTGTGACAGCGGCTGGCTCGATTACAGCCAGCAGGTCGGCGTGACCGGCTGCACGGTCGCCCCAAGCCTCTATATCGCCTGCGGTATCTCCGGGGCCATTCAGCATGTTACCGGCATGCGGGGGTCCGGTTTTATCGTTGCCATCAACACGGATCCCAAAGCGGCGATTTTCAACGTGTCCGACGTATGCATCGTCGAGGATCTTAGCAGCTTTATTCCCATTCTCATCGAAACCCATCAAAAGCGGTGCGCAGAATAAACATCGCCTCGATGAAATTGTTGACAGATACTTAGCTTTTTGCAATATCTGAATCTTCAGCAAAATCATTTTCTCTCCCGCTCCTCTATTCATCTTTTTTACGCGTTCTAAAACCGGCGTTCTTAACGCCATGAAACCAGTCTTAGATCGGTGGAAAACCATGAACTGTCCGGAATGTCAGACGGAGCTTCCCGAAGGCTCCCGGTTCTGTAAGGAATGCGGCCGAAAGCTCGATCTCACCTGTTCCGAATGCGGAAAAAGCGTACCGCCGGACAGCAAATTCTGTATCGACTGCGGCCACGACCTGCGCAGACCCGAAGATTTCCCAAAAATCGATTATCAGCAGCCCCGGTCCTATACCCCCAAGCACCTGGCCGAAAAAATCCTGACCACGCGCAGCGGGCCTGTTACGCGTCACTGGCGATCCAAAAGGCTCTTGGTCCGTATCGTGAGAAACTTAACAAGCGTTACGGGATCGATTTCGCCATGCGTATCGGGCTTCATTCCGGGCCGGTGGTGGTTGGGGCCATCGGGGATGATCTGCGGATGGACTACACGGCCCAGGGAGATACGTCCAACCTGGCGGCCCGGATGGAAGGCAGCGCGGAGCCAGGCGGTATCCTGGTTTCGGATCACACCTACCGGCTGGCCAAGGTTTTTTTCGAGTTTGCTCACCGGGAGCCGATACGGGTGAAAGGCAAGAAAGACCTGCAGACAGTTTTCGAGGTGATCCGGGAGGGCAGGGCCGAAACCCGGATGGAGGCTTCCATTATCCGGGGGTTGACCCGGTTTGTGGGGCGCCGGAAGGAGCTGGAGCTGCTGCTTGAAGCGTATCTGAAAGCAAGTGAAGGCTCCGGCCAGGTGGTGGGGATCGTGGGAGAGGCCGGTGTGGGCAAGTCCCGGCTGCTGCTGGAATTCACCCGACTGCTGCCCGCCGGGGAATACACTTTTTTAACCGGTCAATGCCTGCAGTTTGGCCGGAACATGCCCTATCTGCCCCTGCTGAGTATCCTGCGGGTGTATTTTGGATTGAAAGATGTTTCTCAGGAGCGCCTGGCAAGACAGCGGATGCGGGACACACTTCTGAACCTGGACCCGCAACTGCTGACCTATCTGCCTTCATTCCATTCTCTCCTGTCGCTGACCGTGGAAGACAGGCGCTACCGGCACATGGACCCCAAGAGCAAGCGGGATCTGGATGTTGAAGCCCTTCATTCGCTTTTTGTGCGGGAGAGCCGACACCGGCCGCTGGTGCTGGTGATGGAGGATCTGCACTGGATGGACAAAACTTCGGATCAGTTCCTGGATCTGTTCATCGGGAACCTGGTCGGAGTCCCGATTCTACTGCTGCTGCTATACCGGCCGGAATACAACCATCCCTGGGGAAGCAAGTCCTATTACCAGCAGATCGGACTGGATCAGCTGCCGGCCTTGGAGAGCGAAGCGCTGGTGTCGGCCATTCTGGTGGGGGGCAGGGTGGCTCCGGAGCTTCAAGACCTGATCCTGGATCGGGCGGCAGGCAACCCGCTGTACATGGAAGAGTTCACCCGGAATCTGGTGGAAAAGGGTGCGATCTTCTGTGAGGCGGACCGATACATGCTGCGTCCGGGCGTAGCGGAGATCCAGGTGCCGGATACCATTCAGGGGATTATCACTGCCCGGCTGGACCGATTGACCGAGAATCTGAAATCCACCGTGCAGGTAGCGGCGGTCATCGGCCGGGATTTTGCCTACCGGATATTGCAGTCGGTGATGGGACTGCGGGAGGAACTGCGGGCAAGTCTGATCAATCTTCAGGGACTGGAGCTGATCTACGAGAAAACCCTGTTTCCGGAGCTGGAATATATTTTCAAGCATGCCATGACCCAGGAGGTGGCCTACAACAGCCTGCTGGTGAAAAACCGGGAGCGAATCCACGAGCAGATCGGGCGCAGCATCGAGGAACTCTATGCCGACCGGCTGGAGGAGTTTACCATCATGCTGGCCCACCATTACGGACACAGCCGGAATCCGGAAAAGGGGTACGCGTATCTGACACGGGCAGGATTGCAGGCGCAGGCGGCATTTGCCAATGAGGAGGCATTAAATTATTTCCGCAAAGCATGGTCTCTGATTGACAAGATGACGGATCCGGAACTGCAGGCGGCCCGGCGGATCGAGACAGGGGTTTGGATGGCAGAGGTACTGGAACCTCTCGGGAGGTTTCCGGATGCGCTGGAAGTGCTGACCGCGGTCACCGAATCCGAAGACCGCGGCAAAGCAGGTCCCCGCCTGGCCCGGGCCTATTTCTGCCTGGGTAACAACCACAGCAACCTGGGTCAGTGGACCTTGGCTCGCGGGCATTTGTCCAGCGCCATCGACCTGGCGCAAATTACAAACGATCAATTTGTTCTGGGGGCGGCCTATCATTACCTGGGTCAGCTCGATTTTTTTTCCGGCTTTATCCCCGCCAGCATCAAAAACCTCGAAAAAGCGGCTGCCATTTTCGAGGCACTTGATAACCCCTTCTGGTTATCCTGGACTTACTCCTGGTTAGCCAATGTCATTTCCAATACTTTTTATCGATTTACTGCGTTAACAGTTATCCGGAAAGCTGAATATTGGACGCAACTTTCCGGAAATAAAAGAGCAGCAGTCATAATCCACTTTGCCTGGTTCAGCTATCGGATCTATATGGGAGATGTTGAGAAAGCACTGGAGCAGGCCGAACAAGCTGCAGCCGCCGCACAGAAAGCAAACGATTATATCATGTTCGGGTCATCGTTTTCTTTTCAGTCTCTTGCACATTGTCGTTTGGGTGCGTTCGATGTGGGATTGGAAAAGGCGGAAATGAGCATCTGTCAGTTGGAAAAAATCGGATTTAAACTCTTTTTGGCTATCGGTTTGATTGAGCGTGGAAAAGCGTTGATGGGTCTCGGGCGGCTGAATGATGCGGGTCAGTCGATAGCCCGGGGAATGGTCATTGCACGGGAACTGGATCTTGGCTGGGGGCAACTGTCCGGATTCGCAGTTGAAGCACAGATACAGTCCCGGCAAAATGTTTTGGATAGGGAAGCGGTCTTGAAGGCGCTGGGACAGGCGGTCAAATTCCTTATGAGATCGCGATCCTGGGGATATCTGCTGGAACATTGCCTGGTCCGGGCGGATGTTTACCTGGTCATGGGCGAGAAGCCCCGGGCAGCAAAAGAGATATCCCGGGCACGAAGGATCTACGCCAGGATGGAAATTCCGGAAGGCACGCCGGAGCTGCATTCCCTGGAAGTCAGGATGGAAAAATTGTCAGTTAATGGAGGGTAATTCGATGAACGGTAAAAAAGTGCTTTTCATCAGCGGTTCCCTGGGTCTCGGGCATGTGGTTCGCGATCTTGCCATTGTCGGTGAACTCCGGCGGCATGTCCCGGAGATCGAAATTCTCTGGCTGGCATCCCATCCGGTCGATGAATTTCTGAAGGCTCATGGGGAAAAAATGGTGGATGGCGCTGAGAATTATGCCAACGACAATATTTCGGCTGAAAATGTTGCACGTAGCGGACATTTAAACATCTTTTCCTATTCGATCCAAGTCCCGAAAGCGTGGCTACGTAACGTGCATGTTTTCACTGAAATCATCCGCCGGGAGCATTTCGACCTGATTATCGGAGACGAGACCTATGAGATTGCGATTGCGATCAGGGTTTATCCTGCGCTGAAGAAAGCCCCATTCGTGATGATTTACGATTTCATCGGCCTGGATGCCATGAGCGGAAATCCACTTGAAAAATTTGGAGTCTATGTGTGGAATCTCATCTGGTGGTATACGGGGAGTAAATCAGGGGTATATGATCTGAGCCTGTTCGTGGGGGAGATTGAGGATGTGCCGGATCGTCCATTCGGTCTGTTGTTGCCGAGCCGGCGGGTCTGGGCCAGCCAACGGCTTGAGTTTTTAGGCCAGATTGTCAGATTTGATGCAGCGGTTCTCCTGGATCGGGCTGTTGTTCGAAAAAAACTGGGTTACGGTCCGGAACCCCTGATTGTCTGTGCGGTGGGAGGAACGGCGGTCGGTAAGTCTATGCTGGAACTTTTTGGTAAAACGTATCCCATTCTCAAGCAGCAACTTCCCGGCCTGCGCATGCTCCTGGTCTGTGGTCCCCGGATTTCGCCAGACGTTGTGAATGCGCCGGAAGGTGTGGAAAAAGCAGGGTTTATCCCGGATCTGTATAATTACTATGCCGCCTGTGATCTCGCACTGATTATGGCCGGGGGAAGTTCCACCCTGGAATTGACCGTGCTTCGGCGGCCGTTCATCTACTTTCCCCTGCAAGGGCACTGTGAGCAGGAACTGAGCGTTGCCGCTCGCGCGGAAAGGTGCCGTGCCGGGGTCCGGATGAATTTTGGTGAAACCACTCCGGACAGACTGGCCCGGATGGTCATGACCCATATAGGCAAAGAGGTGCAATACCAGCCCGTCCGGATCGGTGGAGAAGTCCGGGCTGCCTCTCTGATCACCCCCCTGTTAAGGCGATAGGCTTTCAAAACAAAAAAAGCAGCAGGCAAAAGTTGTCATGGAGGTCCCGATGATCTGTCCTGGTCATTCATTGCAGTGGGTAAGCGCATGCTGACTCCGCTATTTTGTTCTTGGCAACACGATATGTCTTTTAATTGCTATTTTGATAAAGGAGCTAAAGGATGCCCCCACCCGTAAACATTTCAAAAGTAACCACACCACCGCTGTCAACTAAAATCCTGCACCGCCCCCGACTGACAACTCTTCTAGACAGCAATATCGACAGGCGTTTAACACTGATTACCGGGCCAGGGGCACAGGGGAAATCGACGATCGCTTCGTCATATGCAAATACTTTTGAACGTCGCCGGGCCTGGGCTACCCTTGAGACGGAAGATTCGGATCCCATCCAATTTTATTACACACTTGTTCAAGCCCTGCAATATGCTTTTCCGGAAATGGATTTTACACCTCGATTGTCCTATCCGGCCATGAGCTTGGGGCCAAGGCTTGAAAAACCGCTCTTTCGCGAATGGACCCATGTGATTTTTGATGGGCTGGACCAGGCTGTTTGGATTTATTTGGACGATCTTAACATGCTGAGCCCTGATTCTCCGGTGTTTTCATTTTTAATGGTCATATTGGATGAAGCCCCGCTGAATGTTCGATTCATACTCCTGTCACGGGAAATCCCTCCCATCAATTTCCAGAGAATGAAAATCAGACAGCTCGCCTTTGGCCTGTCACAGGAAGATCTGGCTTTTACGTTGGAGGAATCAAAGTTGTTTTTTAAGAATGTTTGCGGTCTTTCCCTGAGCGAGACAGAGATAAAACGCATTGACAGTTACACGGAAGGGTGGGTCGGCGGATTAATTCTGGTGGCGGATCTGCTCAAAAGGCTGCCGCCCGAAAAAAGATCGGATTTGTCCTTTGTCGGGCAACCGGAGCATTTTAAGCAGGCAGCTTTTCAGTATTTCGGGGAAGAGCTTTTTTACGCCCAACCCAAAATGGTGCGGGAGGTGCTCCTTCAATCGGCCATTTTTAACTTTGTTGATCCGGATTTCATTGAATCGTTTATTCCGGGTATCGGGGTTCGGGAGATCCTGTACGATATCGCAAAAAAAAACCTGTTTCTAACTGCCTACCCGGCTGACGGCAAGAATCTGTGTTTTCGCTATCATAATCTGTTCAGGGAATTTCTAAAAGGCCAGCTTTTATCAAAAACCGGGCAAGATGAAATGACGGACCTTTACAAAAAAGCAGGTGGATTATTTGAAGAGCGGGGTGACTTTGAAAACGCCGCCAATTATTACCTTTTGGCAAAGGCATTTCCCCAGGCAGCTTCAAGCATTGTGCGCGCCGGCATGCAATTGGTTCAAATGGGCAAAATGGCGCAGGTGGCCGACTGGCTGAAGGCACTGCCGGAGCAGAGTGTTCAGGAGAACCCGTGGCTGTTGTATTATCAGTCTTTGACGGTGCGTTTCACGGAAGCCAGAGACAATCGTTACAGACTCCAGAAGGCATTCATGCTTTTTGAGGAACAACGCGATATCGCCGGCCAAATGCTGTCTTTGAGCTTTTTGATCGAGGCGTCAAACATGGCTGGAAAGGATCTGACGCCCCTGAGCAGTTTAATCGAAGCCGGTGAACGGCTCATACAATCACATAAAACGGACCAGTATGCTTTTGAAAAAGCCGTTCTCTTGCTGCAGATGGGGTGCATGTACTCCCTTCGGTTGTGGGAGCCCAAAAAGGGATATTGGGCCAGCTGGAACGCCTATATCATTATAAGCCGATTTGATGTTGCACCCCTTCAGATATATGCCCTGTCAGGTGCCTTTATATCCCAGCAGATGATGGGGGATATGGTTGGGGCTGAAAAGACCCGTAAAAAAATAGATCGGATTCTTAAAACGTGCAACTATCCGGAAATGAACACCTTTTCAACCATTAATCTCTGCCAGTATTACTCCTTGAAAGGAGAACTGACAAAGGCACTGGAGCATATACGGCAGGGTTTGAATGAGGCGGAAAACATGGGCCTGATTTATCTCATGCCGCCTTTGCATATCCAGGACATGATGCTGCGGCCTCATTTGAATGACTTTGAGGCTGCGGAACATACCGGGGAGCAGTTGATCGGCTTCGCATCATCCATGGACAATGACTTTTTTAAGGGCATGGCGAGTCTGTTTTTAGGCGTCAGTTATTACCATAAGGAAGAGTTTGTAAAATCAGAGGCGCTAATCAAAGCCTCTAAGGAGTTTTTTTCGTCAGACATGGCCTACAGTCTTACCCATCTCGTTATGGCAAATCATTTTCTCGGATTGATCCACTGCCATCTGGGGCGATACGATCGGGCAGAGCTTACAATGTCTGAAAGTTTTGGTGCCATCCAGCAGCTTAAGGGGACGCGTTGGGAAGTGTGTTTTCTTCTGGGATCGGCATTTATTCATTATGGACAAAAAATGATCTCAAATGCAAGGGCTTGTCTTAAAAACGGCTTTGAAATCATGGAAAAAAATAATATTGAATTTTTAATGTGGATGAGCCTAAAAGATGTTGCTCAAGCATGCCTGCTGACGCTTGAGCTGAAAGTGGAAAGCGCAGTGGCATATGCATCTTATCTCTTATGCAACCGCTTTAAAGCCATTTCCATCCCCGAGCTTGAAAAGCTGTCCCATCATGGCGATGCCTGGATCAAAGAAAAAGCCGTTGCCGTCTTAACCGCCATTCACCGATCAACTGTTCCAAAAATTCGGCTGCAAACCCTATACGGATTTGAGGTGTTGCGAGCCGGTTTACCCATGAAGCCCTCGGAGTGGGAACGAAACAAGGCCAAATCTCTTCTCAAGGTTATTATTGCGCGCGGCCCGGGGAATGTCCACAAGGAAGTGATTATTGAGGACCTCTGGCCAGAATGCTCCGCTGATAACGGTGAAAAAAACTTCAAGGTTACCCTTCACCGGCTGAGAAAATCGCTTGAACCGGCGATGCATAACACCTTCGGCTCGTGCTATATCCACCTGGATGATAAACGCCTGTCGCTTGACGAGAATCTTTGTGAAGTTGACGCGGACCACTTTGTTTCACTGATCGCGCAGGGCAAAGCGTGTTTTAAAGAAGGAAAGCCACAAAAGGCCAGAAAATTCTTTAATGAGGCCATCGCTTTGTATCAAGGAGATTTTTTAAAAGAGGATATTTACCAAGACTGGGCTGTCGAGAAACGATTGAAATTAAAAAATCTGTTTATTGAAACCCTGTTAACACTCGGCCGGATAAATGTCGGACAGGGCGCCTGGAAAAAGGCGGAATCAAGTTATCTGAAAGCTATTAATGCCGACCCCCTTCTTGAAGAAGCTTACCAGCAGCTAATGGTTCTGTACGAAAATCAGGATATGAGAAGCCAGGCCATTCGACTGTACGAAAGATGCAAACTGAAATTAATGCAAGAATTGGATGTCCCTCCTGATAGGCAAACAGAGGCAATTTTTAAAAGAATTACGCAAAATATTTCAAAGTTATAAACCAATTCATTAAAAACGAATGCCTTATCCATGGCACGTGGTTACCTTTTGGTAACCCCTGGTAAGATATAGTACGCCGTGTGGGCGTCTGTTAACTGCCCTAATTAGTGTCTGAACGAAAAATAAAATGCTCAACAAATTCAGCATGTAGAAACACTGCTGTCCGGTTAACCAGTGAATGATATCAGTATGTTATTCGCAAGAAAACGTTAAAAGTGTAATTTCAGCAAAAGATTTGAGTACTATTATTTCACTCTATCGTAAGCATTTAAATCGTATCAGATGCTTATAGATCAAACAATCTCAATTGTTTATCGACCATTTCTGCTTTTTGAGTTGACCGAGAGTTCATTTGAAAAATCGAAAGCATTGATTTTTGCTCAAAAATGTTAACCTCCAAAAAGTGTAATAATTGGGATAGAGTTTGTTCCAAACGATATCGTTCTTTCAAGATTGCGAGCAAAAGATACACGATCATGGCGACCCAGATTTGAGTCTTCACAGCGTTCGCAGAAGTGCCATAAAATGTTTTTACCCGGAGGTGTTGCTTTATCCATTTAAAGAACAATTCGATTTCCCAGCGGGCCTTGTAGAGCGCTGAAATGGTTGCTGACGGGATATCGAAGTTATTGGTCAGGAAAACCAGCGTCCGTTTTCTGTCTTCGTCCCGGAAACTGATCCGTCTTAATCGTATTGGGTAAAGCGATATTAATCGTTTTGTCGATAGCAATATTTCCTGATCGGAACGCAACCCAAGAGATTTGTCAACAGGATGCGAAATTACACGGGTCCATTTAATGGATGTCTTCAGCCTTGTGACAAAGAATGCACCGGCTTGGTTGATATACCACAACCAGCCAAAGTCCACGTAGCCACGATCTACAACGTAGATTCCATCAGCTTCGATGGGCACTTGTGGTGCGGCCTTGACATCATGAACCTTTCCGTCTGTAATGGTCAGAAATGCCGGAATATTGCCCCGCAAATCGATCATTGTGTGCAACTTGATGGCACCCTTTGCCTTGCGAAATTTTGCCCAAGGGTAAAGCGATAACGTCAAGTCAATGACGGAAGCGTCCAGTGCATACACTGCATTGTTAACGTCAATGGCCAATTCGGTGTTTGCATATTCCCGGCGTGCTCGGTGCATCAAGGTTTTGGCAAAATCTTCAAAGATTCTGTAATCACGTAATTCATTGGCATCCGCCAATGTTGATTTTGGGCATTGCTGGATGCCTGCGTGATAAAGCTTGCTGGCGTGTGCATTGATCGAAACATCAATATCGCGTAGGCTTCTTTCTTGACGGACTTGAGCGAAAATCATGCATGCCAGCTGGTCCCAACATTTAAAATGTTTGGTGCGGTAGTCCCCGTTGTACTTGTTGACGATTCGCTGAAACTCGTAGCGGGGCAAGAGAGCTAAAAATTGACCCAGAATGAAAGAATTGCGGGGCATTGTCTTGTTTGATCCGGCTGTATTGCGGCGTCATTGTGCTGTCCGGTAAAAAATGGCGCTTATGGGAACAAGACATAGCAGAACCCCTCGGTTTTGTGAAGAATGAAAATTTAATCCCAAAAAAATATTTGTCAATTATCATGTGTTAATATAGTATGTTATAACGTTTCTAAGAAAGTTAACCGGACAGCAGTGATGTAGAAAACATATTGCCAGTTGAAGATTTTGAAAATATTGTTTTAGATCAACATACTATTATTGACTAATGAAGTCAGAAATGATATATAACATATTGATATATTATGATCTAATTATCATTAACGACCAATATGTGTTTTTTGACTACTGCCTGAATATTCAAAATCTTCGGAAAAATTTCCATGCGAAAAACAATCGATTCACAACTTAAAATTGGCCAGACCCACATCCCCAATATCAAATTTGATCTGAGCAGTCGAGATGAAATCCCGCAACTGCTCATGGGACTTCAGGTCATTTATTCGGACACTCCATTACGAAATGGTGTTTTACAGGCAATCAGCGACAGTCTTGCCGATAAAGTTGATTTCCACAATGGACGACCGGGAATGGACATGTGGAAAATCCTGGTTCTGGGCACACTTCGGCTCAATTGCAACTGGGACTTTGACAAATTACACGACATTGCCAACAACCATTTGATACTGCGACAGATGCTGGGTCACAGCATATACGATATTGAAAATCAGTATAAACTGCAGACCATCAAAGACAACATAAGCCTTTTCACCCCGGAACTGATGGATCGCATCAACCAAATCGTTGTCAATCGTGGACACGCCATGATCGGCAATAAGGCTCTAAAAGGCTTACACACCAGTTGTGATTCGTTTGTGGAAGAAACCAATGTGCATTTTCCAACCGACATCTCTTTGCTGTGGGATGCCTTGCAGAAATCAATCCATCTGACCATGGGGATTTACAACGAAATAATTTCCAGTCAGTGGCGTCAAGGGGAGCACCATCTCCGCAAGTTTAAAAGGGCGCTTCGCAGGGTGCAACGGCTTAAACGTTCCAATTCAATCAATCCTGAAAAGAAGGCCCTAAAGGATAAGCACATCAAATCAGCCTACCAGGATTGTTGGACCTGGCCAATATTCTGGTGGAAAAAGTTGTAGATTCCGTGAACACAATTGAACTGCGAGTCAGGGTTGCTTGCAAAAATCATCGCAATTGAAGAATACATTGCCCATGCAAAACGGCAGATTAGTCAGATTCAACGAAGGGCGATCGCCGGTGAAACCATTGCCCATAATGAGAAAGTCTTTTCAATTTATGAGCCCCACACGGAGTGGATCAGCAAGGGAAAAGCCGGCGTTCCGGTAGAGTTGGGGTTAAAGGTCTGTATTGTCAAAGATCAGTTCGGGTTTATCCTTCATCACCAGGTGATGGAGCATCAAACTGATGACCAGATCACAATATCCATGGTTAAAGAAGCCAAGGAAAGGTTTTCAAATATTGCCAGCTGCAGTTTTGACAAAGGGTTTCACAGTAAAAATAACCAGCTCGAACTTTCAAAACTG
>CAVPHN010000014.1:0-146269 GCA_963704205.1 uncultured delta proteobacterium | reverse complement strand
AGCAAATGACAATCTGAGCGCCTGGGTGGCGGGCTTTTACGATCTTTGCAACGGATAGCAGGTTCCCGGCATTGAAGCCCACATAAACAGTGTGTCCGGTAGCCTGATGAATACTCGCGCCGGTGGCGTACCCTTCACAAATGGCGATTTTATTGGGATCGCCGTTGATACAGTACCAGCCTCCTGACATTTTCCCGTTGGTCAGACAACGCTTTGTACCATCAGGGCTTATCCGCTGGAGGGATTGAAGGTTTTCATCAGCGCCATAGACGGGGATGAGTAAGCGGCCGTCTTTATCTTGCCGCAAACCGATAGAATCAACCTGCTTTAACTTCAAATACGTGTGGTCCACGACATCAACCGCGGCGTTCCATTCTTTTACGGACTCCGCCGCTCCCTTTGCCCATCGCTCAGCCTGCTGGCGGTCATGCTCTTCTTGTGCAGGACCTTGATCCGCGCCTGGTAGAGCCGTGCGCTCATTTGGGGTCATTTCTCTGGTGCTCTTGAGGCTCCAATTAATTTTGGGAATTTTGCCCCATTCCCCAAACCGCCGGATCCATCCGCAAATATAATGTACCACCCGTTTGGTTTCTTGCTGTCGCCATTTTTAAACCGGTGAAATTTGCCATCAATGACCGGCGAGGAAGTGGAGCCCGTGATTCCGGCCATATCCTTCTGATAATTTTTCACCGGATAGATGCCGCATCAAGATTGCTGGATCCCGGTGGTTTTTCGGTGCGAGTAACTTGTTCATCTGATTGGTTTCCTTGACCCTGCCGCCGGTCCCACGCTCGGCGTTTTTTTACTCCTCGACACCGCCACCATCATGCTGCACGCTTCCTGCCTCGCTTCACTGTAACGTGAGATTTGTCGCTTAGCCATGATAAAGAACTCTCGCTCCAGGAATATTTTGCCACGGATTTTTACCGACTTCAGGACCTCGTCCTTTGCTTAATTCATTGTAAATGGTCTTTGGTTTATAAAACTTCTGTCCATCGATAGGGAAGTACTCTGGTAATTCACTCCGTATCGAGTCCAAAACCTTTTGTGTTAACTCGTTTAGCATTTCTTAGCCCGTCCTTTCCGAAAAAATTGTTTATTTTTCTCTCAAACATCTAAGGGAGAGAAAAATTTTCCGAAAGGCGCTCAATATTTTTAATTCGGAAATTATTTTTCCAATTTCGGAAAAGTGCACCACCAGAAACCTGTAAATGCAGTGCGGACGCCACTTCCCGAAAAGCCAGGTACGCCTATGCGGCGATTATTTTTCCGAATTCGGAAAAATCGTATTCCAGAAACAAAAAAAGCCCCGTCTTTTTCAGACAGAGGCTTCTATAAACCGAATCTTATGGCATGCTACGTCAGTTGATGTTCGTCCATTTTATGCTTTCAGTCGGAACGTATCTTAAATTTTTTCCATACCTGATGCATTTTTTTAAATGGGCTTTCAAATTTTCATCCTGAATCTGGGTTATTGCTGCTCGGCACAATTTTGAAACACCATCGGTGACGTTTTTGTATTCCTTTTTTTGTTTCACAACAACATTGCCGCCTTCATCCGCTTCTATTCCCCGAAAATGGAGCTTACCTTTTTCGTTAACCCACCCTTTGTGATCAGCCAACATTTTTTTTAAGCCTGATAAACGTTTCTCTTCAGTATCTAACTTGGTTTCAATTTCGCTTTTTTTCTATCAAGATTTTCTTCTACAACAAATCGCGCCTTCAAATCTTCTATCTTTTCAAGAAGAACAGTAACGCCCAACTGCCAAGTGTTTATTTCCTGAGCAGTAATTTGAATCACCTCATTTTCTTCATCATATTCAGCTTCGCCTGATGTGCGGATAGATTCTCCATTGGTCGTGGAAGTGAAGGTAGTTGCCGGAAATTCTTTAAATGGATTCAAAAGGAGTTCCCGTGGATGATTGGCACTGACTTTCCGCAAGGGAAGACTCAACCCCACAGTATGTCAGCGTGGACACTTTGGGTTGAATTCCTTTATTGTGTTGAATCTGCCAGGTACAGGTTCTACTCCAGTCGGGCTTTTATCAATATATTCCACTGCCGGTTTGGAAACATCGGCTTTTTTTTCATTGTGCATGGAAGCATTCGACAAGCTATTATGTTTCCTTCATGGATTGCACAGATACTTTAGCGGCGTTTCGCCGTCTTTCTCATCATTTTTCAGGAAACTCGCTTCTGGCCGTTGCTCCTCTGGGAACAAGAAAACAGGTTTAACCCCTTTTTTTTCGCTAGTGCTTTAAGGCTACGCCGTGATACTCGCGTTTCGACGGTGTACTTGTCTGGTTGACGAGATTCCGTCTGCATCCACGAGCTTCGAATAATGAGGCCGTATTTTATTCCGCCTGTGACTTCAAGTTCGCCAGAGCGAATTGCGCTGAAAAACGTGTTTAAGATAGCGTAGTACATCCTTTGATCTGAATCTGGGATTTTACTTTGTGGTGGTTTATCAGCCACAGGAATGCGGCATCAAGCAGGGTGTATTCGGGTTGTGTATGCCAGAAGGTATCCATTTTTATTTTCAGTTCTCATTTGAAGGTCCTCTGAAATAAAAAGGGGAAAACCGTTAGAGGAAACGGGTCTTGTTATCCAACCTGCACCACTCCTGACTATCCCCAAACTGAAAAATCAACCAGCCTTTCTATCCGCCAGGGGGATAACATTATGCGAAGTTGCAGACTTGACTAAACTTTCAACCGCTCTCCGTTTGGTTTCGGGCAGTAGTTTTGCATATCTTTTTGTTTGAGAAATGTCCTGGTGGCCCATCAGCTCGCCAATTTCATACAAAGAAATTCCCTCTTGCGCCAACCAGCTTCCAAACGTGTGCCGGGTACTGTGGAAAGTCCAGCCGGTCAATCCGCGCCAATCCATCTGAATTGAATCTCAGTTCCTTTAATGCCCGGTAAAAAGTTGATGAAACATGCCGCCGGTCTTTGCCGCGTCGTGACCGGAAAACATAAACAGGATCCTTTTTGGGGCTTGCTTCGCGACTTTTAAGCATCTGTTCAATGGGTTCAGTGATGTACGCCTGCCGGTTTAACGATGTTTTGGTATTCCGGATTTCAATCAGGCCGGTATCAAAATTGATATCCGTCCATTTCAGATTTGAGATTTCGGAAAATCTCATGCCAGAATACAGACCTAAAATAGTTTGATCGTGGACCGTCAACGCGTTTGGTTTATTCAGGTATTCAAGAAGCGCCGCAGCCTGTTCATGGGAAAAAAACCGTGTCTTTCTGTTGTCATTTTGGCCTTTTCACCTTGCGTACCGGGTTCTCTGTAATGATTTCATGCGAATGAATGGCATATTCAAAAATGGAATGGATAAGGGAAAGGTAATGATTCGACCGTTTTCGGGGATACTTTTTTCATCCATGATGCTTTAAGGGTGTCAAGATAGGCTTTCGATATGTCACGGACCCGTAGCTTTGCAAGAGGCTTCTCCAACCGTTGATGATATCTGTTATAATCATCTTTCCATGATTTCTTATTGGTTTCGCCCCATTTCAGAAAACTTTGCAACTTCCCCAAAGGTGATGTTCTGCTTTTCCTCTTGCTTTGCCGCTTCATCTGCCAGGGTTTTTTCATTCTCAATCCGGATCTTCTCCGCCTTTTCCATTTCGCGTTTTTCTGCAATACTTTGTGGGAGAATACCCATGCGAATGTTATGGGTTAAAAACGATCTGATTTCACTTGCAACCATTTCATTGATATTTTGCTTGCCGTAGTTTGTTTCGATCTGCTCGAGATTCCCAACCCACGGGCTCTTCTATCTTTTTACCTGCGGCATCCGGATACCGTATTACGTAATATCTTTCCGGTCTGGATTTATATTCCCTTGAAATACTTTCCCGGTATCTGACTCCGATATATTTTGATTTTATCCATGCCATGATTTTTTCCCTCACCCCGGAAAATAAGATAACTTTTTATGGAAATACCAAACCCGTTAACTTAAGCTGTTTCCGACTCAGTCCCACTCATTAGGGGATGTCAAGTGGATTTTTGGGAAATATTAAGAAATGAAATATTAATAATATCCTGTTATTCAGGCATGTAATGAAATTATGGGAAATGGAAGGAAGTGCATTTAAAACGGGTTCTGGCCCCGTTAACCAAGGTTCGAATCCTTGTCCCTCAGCCAAATAAAAATAAGGGGTTATGAAAAGCATTCATAACCCCTTTTGTCTTCAATGGCGTTTTGTCCTGATATTGCCCCGGTTTTTTTCGAATCGCCCTCAGCCCGACGCTTCCATCGCCCCAGCATGTTTACATTGACTCCGAGATTTCGGGGGCCGCCTCGGCAATCTGGTATCCCTGATATGAGTTCAGCTTAACCGCTTCTTCATTGAATTCCTGGGTGTATTTCCTTCTCTTTTTCATTGAACACCTCCACGCGGATTACAATTCCACGTTTAATAAAGTAACCATTAATTCCCTAACACATCGGTTGTCAATGGCAGATCAAGCATCTGCGAACCTTCAAGTTTTTTCCCTCGCCTGAGCCACATTGAATTGTGATTAAAGGGTCATATATAACCACCGGTTAAATATGACCCTTTTTTATAGCGGCCAATGACAACCATATAAATGCGTTTATAACTATTTGTTAATGGAAATCAGCATGATGCGTGGTGTGATGCCGAGTGTCGGAAACCTGGCACAAAGCGTGCAACTGTATAATCAGGCACGAATTTGCCATCGTTATACATTAACCGTGCAATCGTATGATTGCGCATCGAAGAAAAGGAGAAGTGAAAATGAAAAAAGCGATTCTTATGACGGTGTTAATGGTGTTTGGATTGTCCATGTTTTCGGGTTGCGCCACGATGACGGGCGAAACAGCAGGTGAACATATCGACGACACATCGATTTATACACAAGCTTCATCGATCGTCGTTCAAGATCCGGATGCCAAGTATTTAAAGGTCGAAGTGACGGTTACAAAAGGAGAGGTTGTGCTTACGGGTTTTGTGAATAGCACAGCGACCGATAACCGGATTGTATCAAAGATCAGGGAAATCAAGGGTGTGAAATCCGTAAAGAGCCTCTTGAAGGTCGAAAAGAAATAATAAAGGATAAGGGGCATTCCATCAAAGCACTTCCCATTTCTCCAGAATTTTCGGGGTGCCCCTTCAAATGCGAGTTTTATAACTTCTCACCGCTCCATGGCGAGGAAACCAGTCTCTTCTCCGTCAATGCGCACTATGAAAGGAGAAATACCATGCCGCTGATTCAATTGGTCATTGTTTTGGTTGTCGTTGGGGTGATCCTGTGGGTGATTAACAATTACATACCGATGCAGAGCAGTATTAAGAAAATCCTCAATGCCGTTGTGGTTATTGCGGTTATTCTCTGGCTTTTGAGTGTTTTCGGACTCATCGGAGACATCTCAAGGATTCGTATCGGAAAGTAAATCGTCTGAAAATACGCTCAACAAGCTGAAAGGAATTTGAAATGAAGGACAAACGAAAAGCATACGAAGAAAAGCTCGAGGCGCAGTTCGAAGAATGGAACGCACAGATCGCGCTGCTCAAGGCCAAGGCGGACAAAGCCAAGGCCGATGCGAAGATCGAATACTACAAAAACATCGAAGCATTAGAACACAAGCAAGAAGTTGCCGGGACAAGACTGCACGAGCTGAAGACCGCCGGAGATGAGGCTTGGGAAGACGTCAAAACAGGTGCGGAAAAAGCCTGGGATGAAGTCAAGGCAGCCTACCACAGCGCAGCCTCAAAGTTCAAATGAGCAAGGCTATCGAACCCATCGGTCCGGCGTTTAACGTCCTTAATTTCTATCAAAAATAAGGAGAATGAAGTGACCATGCTGCTGCGTATCACCACCTGTCTGAATGTTACCGGCCGCCTGTGCGCCGTCTTTCTATGTCTCATGCTCCTTTTCCTCTCTTCCCCCGCAGACGCCGGCAAGCCGGAAGCGGTAAGCAGTTTTATGGGGGTAACCGGCCAGGGAGAAGCCTTTCCAGTTGGCGACCTGTTCCGGCCACTCATCGCCGACCCGAAGCAGCCGCAGTTCTTTGTCAGCCTCCGAAGCTACAGAGCTCATCTATCCCCGCGACTGGCGTGAATGGCGAGTGTACGACGGCGGGGAATACCTGATTCACAAGGAACCCAGTGATTTAAAGCCGACAATCGCCCATTGGGGGCTTGAGTATTACGGCATCAAGCCGCTTTTGTGGAACGGCAGGCTGGTTGCCGGTGTGGACATGAAGAGCATGGAGGAGAATGACTGGGCCGTCGATACCAGCATCAAGGCCGGACTCGAGTTCGGTCACCCCAACCCGGGCCAAAACGCTTCAGCAGTTATTTGCTAAGAAACGGCCGCTCGAATTTAAAACCATTTTTCAGGAAATTTTTAATACTGGCCCTTTTGTGAATGCGAAGGAGCAAAGCATTGATGTAATAAATGCTTTGAATTTTGCCATTTTCTACGAACTCCAGGGAAAAAAAGTTGCACAGGAAGGATTGCGGGTTATTTTAAGATGGAGAAAAGACCGCATGATTGGGTAGCATCCGATAGGCAGCCATAAAATAAAGGAAGCCCGCAATGAAAAACAAGGATATCCACCCCGAAAACGACGCCGAACTGAGATGTCGGGCCGAAGAGATCGCCCGGGGAAAAATGGCGCAGTCTACGGAAAACATCCAATCCCTGTCTCCTGAAGAAACCTGTCGAATGCTCCACGAGCTGCGCGTGCACCAGATTGAACTTGAAATCCAGAACGAAGAGTTGCGCGCGGCGCAGCAGGAACTGGCCGCCGAACGAGGGCGCTATTTCGACCTCTATGACCTGGCGCCGGTGGGTTATTGCAGCATCTCCGAAAAGGGGTTGATCCTGGAGGCCAACCTGACCGCAGCGACGCTGCTTGGCATGGCCCGGGGCGCACTGGTCATGCAGCCGATCACCCGTTTCATCCACAATGAAGACCAGGATATCTATTACCTCTGCAGCAAACAACTCTTTGAAACCCACTTCGGCAGGCACAAGGCATGCCGGTGAGCCACTGTCGTGCGATCTGCGGATGGTGAAAAAGAACGAGACGCAATTCTGGGCGCATCTTGAAATATCGATATCACAGGATACCGGCGGCGCTCCGGTATGCCGTATAGTGATAAGCGACATCACTGAGCGAAAGCTGGCAGAGAAGTCGCTGCTCAAGGCAGGAGCCCTGCAGAGCGCGATTTTCAACAGCGCCAATTTCTCGAGTATCGCTACCGACGCAAAGGGCGTCATCCAGATCTTCAACGTCGGTGCCGAGCGTATGCTGGGCTACACGGCCGCCGAAGTGATGAACAAGATCACGCCGGCCGAAATTTCCGATCCGCAGAGAAGTGATCGCGCGCGCCGAAGCACTCAGCATCGAACTCGGAACCCCGATCACGCCGGGCTTCGAGGCACTGGTGTTCAAGGCTTCACGCGGCATCGAGGACATCTACGAGCTGACCTACATCCGCAAGGACGGCAGCCGATTTCCGGCAGTCGTTTCTGTCACGGCCCTGCGCGACGAGCAAAACGCCATCATCGGTTATCTGCTGATCGGTACGGACAACACCGCACGCAAACAGGTCGAAGCAGAGCGGCAGCATTTGATAGAGATTCAAGAGGAGACAAATAAACAACTGCAGAAGGCCAACGTCACCTTGCGGGACAGCGAGGAAAAGCTTGCAGTGACGCTCAACTCCATTGGCGATGCCGTAATAACCACCGATACCCAAGCGCGTGTGACACTCCTGAATCCGCTTGCCGAAAAGCTCACCGGTTGGACGATGGCGCAAGCCGGCGGTCTCCCGGTGGGCGAGATTTTTCATATCATCAACAAAGAAACCCGTCAACCCGCCACGATTCCGGTAGTTGAAACCTTGGCGCAGGGCACGATACAGGGCCTTGCCAACCATACCGTGCTGATTGCGCGTGATGGTAGAGAGTGTGATATTGCCGACAGCTGCGCACCGATTCGCGACCGCGACGGTCAGGTGATCGGCGCCGTGCTGGTGTTCCGTGATGTCACCGGGGAATATGCGGCCCAGCAGGCCTTGCGTGACAGTACTGCACTGATCCAGACCATTCTCAATACCGTGGAGGATGGCATCGTCACCCTCCAAGCCTACGGCGGCATCGTCCAGACGGTGAATCCGGCCGCCGAGCGAATGTTTGGCTATGCCGCCGAAGAATTCATCGGACAAAAATTCAGCCTGCTGATCCCAGAACTGGATCAGGACCAGCGCTATGGTTCGCTTGAGTATTACAGTGCGAGCGAAGAGGCGCGCGCTATCGGTCTCGGACGCGAAGTTACCGGCCGGCGCAAGGATGGCAGCACTTTTCCGTTGGAAATTGCGGTAAGCGAAATGTGGCTGGGTGGCCAGCGATACTTCACCGGCATTTTGCGTGATATCACCGTACGAAATCAGCTCGATCAGCGCCTGCGCGACTATCAGTTCTACACACGCTCCCTCTTTGAATCCAATATCGACGCGCTGATGACCACCGATCCGTCCGGTATCATCACCGACGTCAACAAGCAGATGGAGGCGCTCACCGATTGCACGCGTGACGAATTGATCGGCGCGCCGTTCAAGAATTACTTCACGGACCCGGAGGGGGCCGAGGCAAGCATCAAACGCGTTCTGAGCGAAAAGAAGGTTACCAACTACGAACTCACCGCGCGCACCAGGGACGGGCAGGAAACGGTGGTGTCCTTAAATGCCACCACCTTCTACGATCGGGACAGGGGGCTGCAGGGCGTGTTCGCCGCTGCGCGCGACGTCACGGAGCGCAAACTCCTGGATCAGGTGCTGCAGGAAAAGACCGCCGAGCTGGAGAAGGCCAAGGCCGTGGCGGAAAAAGCCAACCTCGCCAAATCGGATTTTCTCTCCAACATGAGCCACGAGATCCGTACACCGATGAACGCCATCATCGGCATGTCCCACCTGGCGCTGAAGACCGAGCTGACGCCCCGCCAGCGCGACTACATCAAGAAGATCAAGGGTTCAAGCCGGCATCTGCTCAGCATCATCAACGATATTCTCGACTTCTCGAAGATCGAGGAGGGCAAGCTGACGATCGAGCACACCGAGTTCGAACTGGAGAAGGTGCTTGACAAGGTGGCCGATCTGATTGCCGAGAAGGCCTCCGCCAAGGGACTGGAACTGGTCTTTGACGTAGACAAGGACGTGCCGCCCAACCTGATCGGGGATCCGCTGCGGCTGGAGCAGATTCTGATCAACTACAGCAACAATGCCGTCAAGTTCACCGAACACGGCGAGATCGACATCATCATCCGCCTCAAGGAACAGACTGACGATGACGTGCTGCTCTACTTCGCCGTGCGCGATACGGGCATCGGCCTGACGGAGGAGCAGATGGGGCGGTTGTTCCAGAGATTTTCACAGGCCGACACCTCGACCACCCGCGAATTTGGCGGCACCGGTCTCGGGCTGGCCATTTCCAGGAAGCTTGCCGAACTGATGGGCGGAGAGGTGGGCGTGGACAGCGAATTCGGCAAGGGCAGCACCTTCTGGTTCACGGCGCGCCTCGGCAAGGGCGCCGGCCAGCAGCGTAAGCTGGCGCTGTCGGCCGACCTGCAGGGCAAACGTGTGCTGGTGGTGGACGACAACGAGAACGCCCGCCAGGTGCTGGGCGAACTGCTTGGCGGCATGAGCTTCAAGGTCGACCTGGCCGCGTCGGGCCAGGCGGCCATCGTCGCCGTGGAACGCGCCGAAGCCCAGGGCATGCCCTACGAGATCGTGTTCCTCGACTGGCAGATGCCGGGAATGGATGGCAACGAAACGGCCAGGCAGTCTGAGGGAGCTGCCGCTCAGCCGTATGCCGCACATGATTATGGTGACCGCTTACGGCCGCGAGGACGTTATAAAAGGTGCGGAGGAGGCAGGCATCGAGGATGTGCTGATCAAGCCGGTCAGTCCTTCGGTGCTCTTCGACAGCGTGATGCGCATTCTGGGAGGCGTTGTCGATGGCATGCGCATCGTCTGGGGATGTGCCGACCGACACCTTCGAGCAGCTTGCCACCATCAAGGGTGCCCGCATCCTGCTGGTGGAGGACAACGATCTTAACCAGGAAGTGGCAACCGAACTGCTGCAAGACGCCGGCTTTATTGTCGATCTGGCCGGGAACGGCCGGATCGCGCTGGACAAGGTCTGGGCCGCCGATTACGACATCGTGCTGATGGATATGCAGATGCCGGTGATGGACGGCGTGGATGCGACCCGGAAGATTCGCAAGGATGCGCGTTTTAGAGATCTTCCGGTAGTGGCGATGACCGCCAATGCCATGCAGGGCGATCGGGACCGCTGTATGGCGGCTGGCATGAACGATCATGTGGCCAAACCGATAGAACCTGAAATCCTGTGGAAGGTGCTGCTGAAATGGATCAAGCCGCGACATGCGACAGGAGCAGACTTAGAGAGGAATGCGCAAGTGGAGGCTGATGTCGATCTGCCTTCCGGCATCGCGGGGCTGGATACAACCTGCGGCCTGCGCCGTGTGAGCGGCAAAAAAACACTCTATCTTTTGATGCTGCGTAAGTTCGTCACCGGCCAGAAATCCGTGCTGGTGGAAATCCGCAAAGCGATGGAGAGCAACTTAGCGGACACTGCGGAGCGGCATGCCCATACGCTGAAAGGCGTTTCCGGATCCATCGGCGCCACCGGCCTGCAGCAACTGGCGGAAAAGCTTGAAACTGCGATCAGGGAGCGCCGTCCACGCGAAGAGGTTGATGCCCAGCTCGACGCGTTGAAAATGCCGCTTGAATATCTTATCACCCAACTGGAAAATAAACTTCCGGAGGAACGGGTCAAGACGGCCGTCACGGTGGACCCAGAAAAGCTCAAGGCGGTCTGTGACAAGCTGGAGGCAATGCTGGCGGACGACGACGCGGAGGCAGGTGATGTGCTGGATGAGAATAAGGACCTGCTTAACGCTGCTTTTCCCAACCACTACCGCAAGATCATTGACGGCATCCGGTCATTCGACTTCGAGGCGTCGCTCACAGCGCTGAGGGCCGCCGCCGGGCCATCGGCCTGAAAGGAAACAACCATGGATGAACGCGAACTCACCGAAAGGAACACGATACTGGTGGTCGACGACACGCCGGATAATCTGGCACTGATGAGCAGTCTGCTCAAGGACGCTTATAAGGTGAAAGTCGCCAACGGTGGCGAGAAAGCGCTGAGAATCGCGGCGTCGGATTCGCCGCCGGACCTGATCCTGCTCGACATCATGATGCCGGGCATGGACGGTTACGAGGTGTGCCTGCGGCTCAAGCGCGACCCCGAGACGATGAATATCCCGGTGATCTTTCTTACCGCCAGGACTGAAATGGAGGACGAGAAGAAAGGGCTGGAACTCGGCGCGGTCGACTACATCACCAAGCCGGTCAGCCCGCCCATCCTCATGGCGCGCGTCAAGAGCCATCTGGCGCTGAAGGCCATGGCCGATTTCCTGCGGGACCAGGCCGCCTTTCTTGAACGCGAGGTGGCCAAGCGAACGGCCGAGCTTGTCATCGCTAAAGAAGCGGCGGAAAAAGGAAAACAAAAAGCCGAAATCGCTCTTTCCGAAATAAAAATATTAAAAGACCAACTGGAAGCGGAAAGAGCCTACCTGCAAGCCGAAATCAAACTGGAATACAACCATGACAAAATCATCGGTCAAGGTGACGGGCTTAAATATGTGCTCTATAAAGTGGAGCAAATCGCCGGCAGCGATACCACCGTATTGGTTCTGGGCGAGACGGGAACCGGCAAGGAATTGGTCGCCAGGGCCATTCACGCCATGAGCTTGCGCAAAAACCGGTCTCTGGTGAAGGTAAATTGTGCCGCACTGCCCGCAAACCTGATCGAAAGCGAATTGTTCGGTCATGAGAAAGGGGCTTTCACCGGGTCTCATTCCAGACGTCTTGGGCGATTTGAGGTCGCAAACGGCGCGACCCTTTTTCTGGATGAAATCGGCGAATTGCCGCTGGAATTACAGTCAAAGCTGCTCAGAGTGCTCCAGGACGGCGAATTTGAACGGTTGGGCAGCTCGCACACCGTCAAAGTCGATGTGCGGGTTGTTGCCGCCACAAATCGCAATCTTGAAGAGGAAGTCCGCAAGGGCCGTTTCCGTGAAGATCTTTTGTACCGGTTGAATATTTTTCCGATAACCATGCCGCCGCTCCGGGATCGCAAGGAAGACATCCCGCTGCTTGTGGATTTTTACGTCAAAAAAATTTCCAAACGGATGGGCAAGACCATTGAACTCATTTCGACGGGTGTAATGAGTTCAATGCAAAATTATAACTGGCCCGGAAATGTCCGGGAGCTGGAAAACGTTATTGAACGCGCGGTCATCAACTCGTCGGGTCCCAAGCTGCGCCTGGTAGATGAACTCAAGAAGCCGTTCAAGGGTTTAAGCACAAACAATAAAACCCTGGATGCGGTTGAGCGCGACTATATCGTCCAGACACTTGAGCAGACCCACTGGAAAATCGGCGGAAAAAACAGCGCGGCTGAAATCCTCGGGCTCGACCGCAGCACCCTGCGCGCACGAATGCGTAAGCTTGGCATCCAAAAACCATAATTTTTTCATCCCATCAATCAACATCGAACGATGCAGGCGCCAGAATAAATCCATTATCATTTTAATCCGACCTAATATTTTTCACCTATAAAAATCAATGAAGCGGAAATAGGTCATATTTGACAGCCGGTTAAATATGACCTTTTTATACAGCGGATAATGGTGAAGCTATGAATGTTGTTTTGGATAATTATTTATAAATATCGGATAGATGGATGAAATGCGTTGATTGTTGGGAACCTGGCATAAAGAATGCAAATATAAAAAACAGTGGATAACTGCAATTTGTTATCGTTGGGAGCCACACTGCCGACATCAAAAAATGTTTTTTGAGTTCGTCATCTGTGCTTAAGAGATCGTTTCCATATTACAAGGAGAAGAAAAATGAAACCCATCAAAATCGTTATTGTTCTTTTTATGTTTGTCACACTCGGGTGTTTCACCATGGCGTGTTCGGTGCATCAGATTTCGCCTTTAAGTGCGGAAACTCCTTTGGATTATTCCCAGTATGGCAGGCCGCCGATTCCGGCGAAGATTCTGCTGCTGTTTCCGGCCGAGTTTGAGCGATTTGAGCATACCGGCAAATTTGCGAGCGGCGGCATCCGTTACTACCTCGGACGGGATGCCGAACTGGAAATGAGAAAAGCCTTTGGGATCGAATTCGCCAAGGTTGAGATACTGCCGGTGCGAAGCGAAGTCAGGGCGAGAGAGATGCTTTCGCCAAATGATCCGGAAAACGCCCGGGTGCGGGCCTACAATTATGTGGCGATACCTAAATTCCTGCGCGCCGATTCCACGGAAGACAAAGAGAAGTATAGATTCGAAGTCGATCTTCAGGTGGAATTTACCGCAAATAACGGCTCAAGCATCACCATCACAGGCCATGGAGAGTCAATGCTTGGAAAGGACGCGCAATCGACGCGGGAAAATGGCGCCAGCCTGGCACTGCAGTATGCGGTTTCCGCCCTTCTGGATGGCATTGAAAAAAGCCGAAATCTTTTTTCCGCCCCCTAAGGGGTTTTGCTTCGCTTCGACAGCCCAGTGTTCAATCTGCGTTGATCTGGGCTGTCGCAAGTAATGCTGTTTGTTATGAGAGAAAGGACAGCGGAGTTTCTCAATCCGTGTGGGCCGCGCCGGAACCTGATACAACGCAACTCAAATGTTATAACAACATCGTTGAGATTCCCTGCCCTTCTCCCGGCCAGCCATTTTACGGACAGGATGCCAATTACAGATAAAATGGTGGGGAAGTTGATAATTCTTCCCATGGCCCTGATCAAAAGGTGGCTTATCGGGACTATCGGGTTGGTAATCGCGTAAGCCCTTGTTGTGTGTACGATATGCTGCACTGGGCTTGTTGCTGGCATCCAACATCGAGCGTCTGGCCGAAGAGCTTCTCGGACAACCTGACGATGTTTCTCTCATGGAAAAGCTGAACAAGTCTGCAAAACTGGTCCAAGTATTGCCGTTCGAGGTCAACCTCTGGAAAACCCAGAACAAGGGAAGAATGATCTGGTGAAGAATGAGGTCAAGATGAAAACTGACGTCAAAGGTGAGCCGGTCACTAAACAAGTCGGAGAGGCATCGTGGTACGGCAAGGATTTTCAAGGGAAAAAATCCGTCAGCGGCGAAAAATTTAATCAACATGACCCTACCGCTGCACATCAGACATTGCCGATGGGAACTGAAGCAACGGTGACGAACCTGGAATCCGGCAAGTTTGCAGAAGTAACAATTAATGATCGGGGCCCTTATAGCAAAGGGCGTGATATCGATTTATCAAAAGAAGCATCGCCATTCAACCGGTACTCTCTCTCTTGATAGGCATACTGATTCCGGCCTTATTGGGTTGAAGCTAATATCTTTTGAGATCTTATAAAGCACTTCAAGTCACCTCATTTGCTTACATTTACTTAATTGTTCGCTTTTATTGAAAGGAGATTGAAAATGAATCTGACACATAGGGGTTTTTTTATCGTCATCATAATGGCTTTCGTTTTCGGATTTGCCGGTTGCCAACAAGAAGGGACAGTCGAAAAGGCGGGGAAAAAGATTGATCAGGCAACTGAAAAAGCCGGCAAAAATATTGATCAAGCGACCGAGAAAGCCGGCAAGAAAATTGAAGAAGCCGGGGAAGCAATAAACACAAAAGCCAAATAAACCGAAGAAATCATGGATGATTCGTCTATTACAGCCAAAATCAAGTCGAAAGCGTCAAGAATGTGAAATCGGTAGAAAACGGCCTTCTCGTTAAGTAACGTATTGAAAAGTAAGCAATTCATAAAAATAAGCATACTGTACATAGATCTTCAATCGCCAGTTTTAGCCGCTGGTTCACAATAGTGTACTGAACATCGCAGTGCAGGTGAATTCAAAGGCTTATGAATGCTTATCAAAGTGATATGGCAGGAAAATGGTTGGAGCGAATGTCAATTCTCCGTTGAAGCAGACACAAGTGGACTTTGCGTTTATTCCAGCGGAGAGTCAACAACTAAAGGACTATGAAAAATGACTGTAGCAAAGGCCTTTTCAAGCTTGGTGATAAATTTACGCCGGCAGGCAGAGGAAAAGGTTGCTCAGACGACTGAAATCCAGGAAGCGCTGTCGGCCGAAGAAACCCGGCAAACACTCCACGAACTGCGCGTGCATCAGATTGAATTAGAAATGCAGAACGAAGAACTTCGCTTGGCACACGCGGAACTGGACACTATCCGGGTACGCTATTTCGACCTCTATGACCTGGCGCCGGTGGGCTATTTCACCATCAATGCTGGGGGGCAGATCCTGGAGGCCAACTTCACCGCCGCTAAGCTGCTGGGTTACACCCGGAATGATCTGGCCAGACAGTCGATCACCCGCTTCATTCTCAAAGAGGACCAGGACGTTTACTACCATCACTGCAATCAGCTTTTTGGGACAGGTGAATCGCAGACTTTCGAACTGCAGATGGTGAAAAAAGACGGAGTACCCTTCTGGGCGCGGCTGGAGGCAGCCGCCGTGAAAGACAGCGACGGTGCGTTCGTGTGCCGCGTTGTAATGAGCGATATTACCGATTACAAGCGGGTTGTCGCTGAAAAAGAAAAGCTCGATGTTCAGAGCCGGCAGATTCAGAAGGCCAAAAGCTTGGGACTCATGGCCGGGGCCATTGCACACCATTTCAACAACCAGCTCCAGGTTGTGATGGGGAACCTTGAGCTGGCCGTCATTGACCTGCCCACAGAATCAGGTGCGGTTAAAAACTTGACCGACGCTATGGAGGCTTCTTGCAGAGCGGCTGAGATGAGCACCCAGATGCTGACCTATCTTGGTCAAACGCCCGGCAAGCAGGAACCCACGGACCTTTCCGAGGCCTGCCGTCGAAGCTTGATCCTGCTTCAGGCCGCAGCCCCGAAAGGCACGCTTCTTAAGGCCGATTTGCCCGCTTTGGGCCCGGTCATCCATGCGAATGCGGGCCAGATACAGCATGTTCTGATCAACCTGATCACCAATGCCTGGGAGTCCGCCGGCGAGAACCGGCGAGGTATCGGACTGACTGTCAAGACGGTTTCTCAGGTGAATATCCTCGCTTTAAATTGTTTTCCCGTCGACTGGCAGCCTTTGTCCACTGATTACGCCTGCCTGGAAGTTGCGGATGCGGGGTGCGGTATTGCGGAAGAAAATTTCGAGAAAATCTTCGACCCGTTTTTCTCCACCAAGTTTACCGGCCGCGGCCTGGGCCTTGCGGTGGTTTTAGGGATTGTGCGCGCGCACCACGGAGCTGTCACGGTGGAGAGCGAGCTGAACCGGGGTAGTATCTTCCGGGTTTTTTTCCCGATCTCGGCTGAAGAAGTTCCCCGACAGCCGGACAAAGCGGTTCAAGCCCTGGAGTCGGAAAAAGGTGGAACGGTGCTGGTGGTTGAAGACGAGGAACAACTACGCTACATGGTCAAGGAGATGCTGAAACATCTGGGCTTCACGGTGCTTGAAGCCGGGGACGGAATCGAGGCAGTGGAGGTGTTCCGGCAGCATCGGAATCAGATCTGTTGCATTGTTTGCGATTTAACCATGCCGCGTATGGACGGCTGGGAGACGTTGGCAGCCCTTCGCAGCCTTTCGCCCGGAATTCCGTTTGTTCTTTCCAGCGGATATAATGAGGAACAAGTAATGATCGGCGATCATACCGAACTGCCCCAGGCCTTTCTGGGCAAGCCCTATCGGTTTGAGGAACTCAGAGACACGATCCGTCGCGCACTGGCAAATAAGGCTGAAGGGATTTAGGTTTAAAAACGAAAGGAAAACAGACCGCTCTGAAATGGGAAGGCGCGGTTAATAACAACTCTGGAAAGGTATTCCCGTGGAATCAAGATCAAAAACACCGGCGACAGTAAAGGAGGCTCGTTATGCTAAAATATAGCCCAAATCAGAAAAACAAAGAATTTCAGTTATCGTTAGATGCTGATGAGGGCAAGAAATTCCATCTGGTTGGTGAAGTTGAAAATTGGAATTTTAATGCAGATTGCGTTCCCCACCCGCAAGTGAATGAAAAGCCAGGGTCATCAGTTTTAACGGAAATGGTTCCGTGGTTTCCCCACCCACTTAAGAACGAGCCCAATTCTTTCCACTTCTGATGAAGCGCGGAGTCAAGTTGGGTGGTATAGCCAAGAACGCGGCTGAAAAGGATTTGGCCACCAAACTCGTGAGCGACGTTCACGGTGTAAAGAAGGTGGTTAACAACATGACCATCCAGTAAACCAAGTCCAAGACCAACCCGGAACAGCCGACTCGTTGCCCCGGCTGTTCCGGGTTGTGAAATGAATCGGCTGAAATCAAGCTGTTTTGAATTGCACATCATTTGTAAAGGGAGGACAAATCATGACAATTGGAGCAATCTTACTCATAATTCTGATACTGGCACTTGTGGGGATAATCCCTGTCTGGCCGCATAGCCGATCCTGGGGGTATGCACCCGGCGGCGGCGTCGGACTGGTAGTGATTATCCTTTTGATCCTGCTCTTATTGGGCAGAATCTAATCAACTCTTAAAACAAACAGGAGAAAGACCATGAAACCTAGCACAAAAGACAACGCAGAAGGCAAGATGCACCAAGTAAAAGGCAAGATCAAGGAGACCGTCGGAAAAATAGTCGGGAATGACGACTTGGAAGCCGAGGGAAAAGTCGAAAATCTGCATGGAAAAGTCCAGGAAAATCTCGGCAAGGTAGAGAAAATTGTGGGCAACCGGCTGAGGATGCAGGTAATCCACACGGATGTTGAGAAGGGGTATATCGATTTCAAGAAGATCCAATAGATGATGACACCCGTCACTGTCCCGGAATTTTCACAATCAGTCGCAGGACAGGGCCAGGGATATTATGGCTCAAAACGCATCAGGAGGTCGATCATGAGCAAATATATGCAACTGACGGTTACCGTCCGTCCTTATTATCAAAAAGATCTGGAAGGGACTTATCCCAAACTGGCACGTGATTTGGGATATCTGGATTCGAGTCTGACAACCCGGAGTGCCTCCCTCTACGAGTTGGTGGGACAGTTAGACCAGCTTCTATACCGCCATGATGGAACGCCGCTAAGAGCGGTACTGCTCCGGCATGCTGAAAAGCTCCGGAACCAGTATAAAATGATTCAAGAGAATATCGCCGACTGGAAGCTCGCCCAGGCTGACAAACTTCTTTACGGAATCGAGGACACATTTGACGAAATCGAATCGGAATTGGAATAGTCATTAGTCGGTTGTGTGTTCAGCAAAGGTTGGTCTAAGCAGAAATATTCACAGGCCGATTTTCTTAAAAATACTGAAATAATTCTTGATTTATTCGAAAACACAATCTTTTGCATAACTGTGTTCGAGTAGCCGGCCAGCAACCCAGCCATAGGGCGCACTGAGGGTTCAAAAGCGAAATAAATTATTACCTAAAATCTACAATCGATTTTTTATACTGGAGACACGTCATTCGAGCCTAATATATTGATGATAAACAATCAATCATAGCATTTGGCACCATAACAATTTGTATAATTGATTGTAGGTTTAGGTATTAAATGATATTATTCCCAATAATGACGGTCTGATTCGAAAAGAAATTCTTTTCTAACTGGACAACATCTAATTGGAGAGGAAAATATGGCGAAATCCGTCTTTTTAATTCATGACCTACTTGACAAACCATTTGCCAGGCAATTGGCGATTGCTCTTTCTCTTGCCGGCGCTACCGTGTGGCTCGACGAAGCTGAGACAGGACATATCCGGAATACCCTGACCGGAAACATCGATAAGGAGATCCTGGGTGACATCTATCTGGCGGTAATATTATCGCCGAATTCGGTCGGATCTGACTGCGTCCAGCGTGAAATCGAGATTGCGCTGAATCGGGGAGTGGCTGGATTAACCATAACGATCTTGCCGCTGCTTTATAAAGACTGCGCAATTCCGGCATTTATGGCAGATAAGATCTGTGCTGACTTTCGAGATCCCTCGGCCTATCCCAACATGCTGCGAAGGCTTTTCGACCGTCTTAAGCTTGGTCGTCCTGGCAAAGAGTCTGTCCTGCCAGCCAGCATTGCCGGAATATGGCAAGGGTCATGGAACTGGTGCGACCGGCAACGTAATGCGCATATGTATCTGTCTGCATCGCCTGCCGTTTCGTCCAAGATTATCATCCAGTATCTGAAATCGGGCATTTTAACCATTGTAGAGCAGACACTCGACGTTCGGATATCAGGAAATGCCGTACAACTGACCGGAACCGGCTACCGGTTGCTTGAACGTGGAATCTCTTTGGGTTGGAACCTGGATACGTTTAAATTGTCCTTGGATGAATCCGGCAAGAAACTCGAAGGAATCAATACAGACAAAAAAGGGGAGCAATTTCCCATATTGTTTAAACGAAAATGACCGCGTTGCCGTGCTTGCCTGCCAGAAACCATGGCCTCAGATCCGCGCAATACTGGAGGGGTTGCAGGCTTCGGAATTTGAGACACCGACCCATCGGTTTTATAAATTAAATTAGGCTCTCGAGCCCCTGAACGACACCCTAAAACTGCTGAGAATTCCTTTACCGACAGGGGTTTTGGGCCTCCAGCCCCTCTCTGAAGAGCAGTAAATTCTGTAGACATACGCCTGTTTTTTGTGATCGCTGTAGATTCCTGTGTGAAGCGGCTTTGGGCGGAATCGTGTGTTTTGTTAGCCGAAACCCAAGCATGGAAAGACATCATATGAAGAGACTCACTCCAAGCGACTATAAATGTTTCCAGGACTGCAACGAAAGCGTTCTTATATAACTCAAGACAGGACATCGAGGAGGCTACGGAAAGAATGGAAAAAAATATTTCAACGCATAAGCTTAAAATCAGAAATCTTCAACCCTCGGACTACAATGACGTCAGAAGTATAATGGAAGAGGCTTATGCACAGATGGGCGGACCATGGGAAGAAAAAGAATTTTTAACGCTTTTATCTCTTTTTCCTGAAGGACAGATTTGTATCGAAGACAGGGGAAACGTCGTATCGGCGGCATTAACACTTATAATTGATTACTCCAAATTAGAACATGATCATACTTACGAGGATATTGTATCGGGTGGCAACTTCCGAAGCCACGATGATGAAGGCGATTATCTGTATGGAATAGATCTTTTTGTGCGTAAGGAGTATCAAGGAATGCGCCTGGGAAGACGCCTTTACGATGCAAGAAAAGAGTTATGCGAACAACTGAATTTGAAGGGGATTATCATCGGAGGGCGCATACCCGGATATACCCGATATCACAATGAGATGAGCCCCAGTGAATATATTCAGAAAGTAAAAAGCCGGGAAATTGTCGATAAGGTATTGACGTTTCAGCTGGCCAATGACTTTCATCCCAAGCGCGCAATCAGAAACTATATTCCGGAAGATAAAGCATCAAAAAGCCATGCGGTTTTACTGGTGTGGGATAACATTTTCTATCAATCAAGAAAGAAACATATATGGGGGCGGAAATCGAATGTTCGCCTGGGCACCGTGCAATGGCAGATGCGGCAATTTAAATCCCTTGAAGAAGTTCTCCAACAAGTGGAGTTCTTTGTGGATACCGTATCCGGCTATAACGCCGATTTTATAATGTTTCCGGAGCTTTTTAACGCTCCTCTCTTATCCCGATATAATCAGGAAGATCCTCCACAGGCCATGCGGCATCTGGCAGAATATACGGATCGGTTGAGGGATGAAATGTTGCAAATGGCCGTGAACTACAATATCAACATTGTTGCCGGAAGCTTGCCCAAGAGCGAAGGCCAAAAGCTTTATAATGTTTCGTTTCTGTGTCGGCGTGATGGCACATGGGATTCTCAGTACAAACTGCACATCACGCCTGACGAGGCTGAATACTGGGGGGTCAGGGGAGGACAAGAGATTAAAATATTTGATACCGATATCGGAAAAATCGGCATACTGATTTGCTATGATGTCGAATTCCCGGAATTAAGTAGAATACTGGCGGACAAGGGGATGAAAATCTTGTTCGTTCCATTCTGCGCGGATACCAAAAACGGTTACCTCCGCATTCGAAGATGCGCACAGGCTCGCGCTATCGAAAACGAATGTTATGTCGCCATAACGGGAAGTGTCGGGAACTTGCCGAAGGTGGAAAATATGGATATCCAGTATTCCCAGTCCGCTATCTTTACGCCATCGGATTTCGCTTTTCCTCATGATGCCATCGCCGCCGAGACGACTCCAAACACCGAGATGACCCTTATAGCGGATATCGATTTAGATTTATTAAAGGAGCTTCGAAAACACGGCAGTGTTCGAAATCTCGAGAGCAGACGAAAAGATCTTTATAAAATTGAGTGGATACATTCAGGCCGTTCGTTGGAAGATCAACGATCAGTATAGTGGTCCCCAAATTCCGGACAATAGTTTAAGATGATAACCTGCTGTTAAAAGGAGCAGGTAATGAGTGAAAAAAATCGCAAGAATTGTTTTCTAAACAGAAATATTCACAGGCTGGTTTCTTATGAATACCAATTTGTATCCATTACAATGGCCGGACTCAACAATCTATGCAAGTAAACATGACATTTCAAATATGATTCCTCGCTATTTCTGGTAGGTCACCCATACAAAACTGCGATGAGCTGGTTTTTATGCGGACAGGAAAACATAAATTTGCATGTTATGCGGCTCAATCTATTTATTGTTAAACCTTAGGTGAGAGATTATGAATTTATCCTCTCTCAAATCATCTTACACAATCACTCGCTTAACGATCGCAGGGCCTATTTCAATGAAATCAAGCATCGGGGGGACTTGTTCCTCGATCCAGATACCGGTATTGCGACTGGTAGGCTCTCGGTGCACCATATAGCGCCTGCCGAAATAGCCGACCTACTCAACCCTGCTAATCGGTTATTGGCAATTTACCAGCACATACGCGCTCAGAGAGTTACTGACCGTGTGGATGCTGTATGCGCCGCTATTCGAGCAGAGTCACCTGAGGTGTCTTGGTGCTCATATGAATCATCAACAGTTGCGATGCTTTTTGTGTCGCGGAAAACGGAGCGTATCGCCTCCGTGTATAGACATTTCGGTGAACTACTAGGCTATCACGCGATCGGAAGAATCAGGGCGTCGGGGATATAAGATTTAACCATGCTTTTGCAGCGGAGCGCCAACAGCCGCGCCCGCTTAATTCGTAGTTAGGCAGCAGGGCTTCCGGCAGTTCGGAGGTAAGGAGACCCGATGAGCGACGTGAGCACCAGCGAGAAGCAAGATGAGGCAGCCCCTGTCGAGGAGGCGCTAAAAAAGGAGCGATACGAGCTACTCCAGCGCCTGGAGGACATGCTGGAAACGCCGATGCTGGCCCTCGCCTTCGTATGGTTAGCGCTGTTGGTCGTGGAGTTGATCTGGGGCGAGAGCCTGTTGTTTGAGATCATTGGCACGATCATTTGGGTCATCTTCATTCTCGATTTCGCGGTGGAATTCGTCCTGGCTCCTCACAAGGGCTCTTACCTAAAGCACAATTGGCTGACAGCCATTTCGCTACTGATACCGGCGATGCGCCTCTTCCGCGTCTTCCGGGTGTTTCGGCTGCTCCGGCTGGCCCGCGTGGGGCGGGGTTTGCGTTTGCTCCGCGTCGTCAGCTCGCTGAACCGCGGTATGAGTGCGCTCAGGGCGAGCCTGAGCCGGCGGGGCTTCGGCTACGTGTTCGCCCTCACGGTGCTGGTCATGTTCGCCGGCGCGGCCGGGATGTACGCCTTCGAGAACGGAGCTCCCAGCGGCATGAAGAGCTACGGTGTAGCGCTGTGGTGGACCGCGATGGTCCTCACCACGATGGGCTCGCAGTACTGGCCGCAGACGGTCGAGGGGCGCGTGTTGTGCGTCTTCTTGGCGCTGTACGCTTTCGCCGTCTTCGGCTACGTGACGGCGACGCTCGCAACCTTCTTCGTCGGTCGTGACGCGGAGAATGACGAAGCCGAACTGGCGGGTGCCAAACAACTGGCCGCCCTCCGGGAGGAGGTGATCGCCTTACGCGAGGAAATCCGGCGGACTACCGCGGCGGACGCCGTAGTTGTGAAGCGTGATTCGGTGGAGGAGAAGCACGCCTAGCAGACGGCGGCCGCGATCCTCGTTTCTGGGAGTTCACTGTCTCTCAGCGCGGCCGCCGCTGCTGAGCTTGGTCGTTCAATGATATTGTTGTCCTAAGCAGAAATATTCTCTGGCCGGTTTTCTTATGAATAGCATTCGTATCCATGAAGATGGCCGGACTCAACAATATATGCAATGTGTGACTCTACTCTAAGCGGATATCTTCCCATGATAACCAATGCCACCCATCCTTCCGCTGCTCTAATGCATATCGCTCTCAAAATGGGTTATCTTGTCCAAGAAGGTTTGGATGTCATTCCTCAGCCCCATACTTTCGGCAAATTGGCGCTTGAATCCGTTATGAATGGAAAGGCGGACCTGGCGACCGTGGGTGATACGCCTTTCATGCTGGCGGTCATGAATAACAGAAAAATCATCACGCTTGCCGCAATTGAGACTGCAACGCAAAATGAAGCAATTGTCGGGAGAAAAGATCGCGGGATTAACGTCCCGTCTGATCTTATGGGGAAAAATATCGGCGTTACTTCGGGCACGACAGGTGATTACTTTCTGGATTGGCGGGCGAGAACTGGACGATGCTCGGCGAATGCTGAAAGACCTAACCTCTCGTTGCAAAGAAAAGCCATTGTTTGTCTCGGATGGACTTCCACATTATAGCACAGTCCTTGGCGAACTATTTCACAAACTGGTCCCCTTGTCACCAACGGGAAAACCTGGGAGGCCCCGTAATCCAGAGCGGGTTATTGATGAGGATCTGGATTACGCCACGGTTCATAAGACGCGCCAAGGTGGGCAGGTGATCAAGGTCGAATGCAAAGTAGTTCACGGGAGTGAGCAACATGTCTTCGAGCGATTGGCGAACTCGCCCAGTCATACGATCAACACCGCGTATATTGAACGTTCCAACTTGGACTGGCGGTTATGGGTTGCCATTTGACACGCAAGGCGCCGATTGTAGCACGATCAATGCGATGGCTCAAAGCCAAGTTCGCCATCTGCATGGCCTCCTACAATTTGATTCGGCTCCACGAAACGCTCAGCCGCGGTGCGGATCGAATCTTCCGGCCCAAAACCCCGGCTATGGCTGCAATTGTGACGGATCATCGCTGGACATTCTCAGAGTTGCTGGTCCATCCAGCAATATGTCAATGATATGGGGACATCACCCAAAATTGAACTTTTAGGAAAAAAAGGGTCAGTACCAAACAAACGAACGTTTTTTTGGTACATCATTGGGCATTTAATTCGGGCCGGAGGTACGACAAAGATAAGGTCGAGGTTTTATCCCTGATTCTTTATAATACTCAGTGACTAAAAACGTCTTGTGGCGGATTTTGTCAGAATCTCGATCGCCCCTCGTTTTCGGGAAAGTTTAAACCTGCCGCTGTTTTAAACACCACCTCAGTGTGGTCCATTCGAGCCGATGCCAGCATAAATTTCGCGTGCTTGTGCTTACAACCCCAATCAGAATCTTGCGGGCGGCGGGGCCGGTATTCTCCGGCTGGCTGAGGACACCTATCGGGCCAAAGCACGCGCAACTGAAATGCACGTGAGCGGGTGGTACTGCCCGAAGTACATTGGCGGCACCACCAGCGACGGCTTGACGAACTTCTTGACCGCATGGATCGCGCCCAGCACGCTGTACTCCGTGGTGAACACGATGCCGTTGGGAATCTCTACAAACTGCCCGAGGAACGCGAAGTTCTTTGAGCCCGCCGGCACCACCGCAGGCCGGTCGCCCTTGGCTCTGCTGAGGAACTGGCTGGTGCTGTAGGGCAGCATGCAGGGGATGCAGGTGGAGGTGTCGAGGATCTCGTTCTTCTCCACCTCGTCCTGGTCGAACTGCAGGTGGCCCAACAGCTCCTCCAGGATCTCGCGACCGGTGCACTCGGGCATGGTCTTCTTCACGAACTTGCCGATGTTGTTGTCCCGCAGCGCCGTCACCCAGATGACGCACGTGTCGCGGGGCTGGTCGGGGAACACGGGCTGGCGGTACGTGTGGAGGTGCAGAATCCACGGGGAGGCGGTGATGGGCAGCGGGCTCTGGCGACCCATCTGGCGCTCCACTAACCACTCGAACTTGCGCTGGAACAATCCTCCGCGGAAGGTGACGGTGAAGGTCATCATCTTGGACTGCGAGATGTCGCGCAGGAACTGGTCGGGGCGGCCGAAGTCGGGCTGCTTGGCGGCGATCTTCTTCCACAGCGTCCACGCTCCGCCAAGGTTCTGGCTGCCGACCGCGGGCTTGTCCACCGGGCGGTCGTGGGCGCCGAACGAGGAGTTGCTGATTATGGATCCGATGGTCAGGAAGACCAGGTCGGTGTCGCGCACCTGGATGGAGGGCTTGGGCTCTGCCGCTCTCGGTCTCGAGGTGGATGCGCTCAATCCACCTCTCCTTGCCGCCGGAGTCGATCTTGAAGTCTACGTCTGAGATCCTGCAGTTGTAGTGGAAGTTCACGCCCTTCTTCTGCATGAAGCGCAGGGCGGGCAGGATGAACGAGTGGAAGTTGGTATAGCGAGTCCGCTCCAGAGCGACCATCGTGTTCATGTTCGGCATCTCGTGAAAGAAGAGGTGCATGTAGCGCTTCATTTCCACCGCTGAATGCCACGGCTGGAAGGCAAAAAGTGCCCGCCACATGTACCAGTAATTGCTGGTGAAGAAAGCTTCTCCAAAGATGTCCGTAATCTTTGCACCGTCTGGAATCAAGAACTCGGGTGTGGCTAGAAGTTTTGCCATCTTCAATTTTTCAGCAGTGTCGAGACCAAGTTGATATCCGGTGTCCTTCTTACCATTCTCATGCAGAAGGCGAACGACAGTGTGAATTCTGCATTCTTCACGGTTCTTCTGATGGTCTTGTAGACACGATTCATTATCATTGTACGGAATAATGGACCACAGTTCTTTGGTGCAGGGATATACCTTGTCTTCAAACATGCGACTGCCTTGCATAAAGTACGCCGGTTGGTCGTTCACTATCATCTCTGAGGCATCACAGCTTCCTCCAACAAGATCCTTGTCGCCCTTTTGCTCAAAGATATGGATATTGGATGGATTAAAGTCCGCCTTCTGGATCAGATACATCGCAGCAGCAATGGAGCCCAAGCCAAGACCATTAAGATAAACCTTGACAGAAGAATCTTCTCTCTTTTCCATTTTAGTGTACCTCTCTTTTTTTAGGAAACTTCTCGGTGAAAAGCTTAAAACTGACACCGAAGATTGAATAATATGAATTTACAATTATAAGTACACAACCATTGGGATATCGTAATCCCATCTAACGATTGAACTCACTGGATTTTATGGAGTTGAGGTGTCAGCGAAGTACTTGATGAGAACCTTAGAGCTGTACCGTTTCAAGTATGATATGCAAGCTCTGGGCCAACCTTCCTGTCTTGTGTTTGTTGTTATTCATCTCATTGATATGAATGGACAAGTAACACGAAAAGTATTGATATTGGAGCTGTCACCTTCCACACAGGAGAGGTCATATGTAACCGACGGTCATATGTAACCGTTGTTTCGTTACTGAAGGTCGATGGGTGGAAAAAGATGGAGAGAAGGGAGATATGATATATACCGATTAAACATTTTTCCGATAACCATGCCCCCGCTCCGGGATCGAACGGAAGACATACCGCTTATTGTGGATTTTTACGTTAAAAAGATTTCCAAGCGGATGGGCAAGGTCGTTGAAATGATTCCGGCCAGCGTAATGAATGAGCTGCAGAATTACAACTGGCCCGGAAATGTCCGGGAGCTGGAAAACGTCCTTGAACGTGCGGTGATCAACTCATCCGGTCCCAAACTGCGACTGGCTGATGAACTTAAAAAGCCGTCCAAGGGGTTACACGTCAGCCCAAAAACCATGGAAGAGGTTGAGCGTGAACACATTGTCCAGACACTTGAACAGACCCATTGGAAAATCGGCGGAAAAAACAGCTCTTCTGAAATCCTCGGGCTCGACCGCAGCACCTTGCGCGCGCGCATGCGTAAGCTTGGAATCCAAAAACCATAAATTCTTATCCCATCAAACCTCTCCGAAAGTTCAAGGTTTTCCCCGTTCTTATCATTTGCCCCCCCATCACACCCAAAGAGACCGGAATAAAGTCATATATGACCATCGGTTAAATATGACCCTTTTAACAGGGCTGGTAATGACAGTCCTGCAAATGTATTGTTGAATAATTGTTCATAAATATCAAAATGATGGATGACTTGACTCTGAGTGTTGAAACCCTGGCACAAAGAGTGCAATTATAAAAGGCTGAGCGCGGTTTTATACCATCATTGTTGTCTTGAACGGCATTGCAAGTAATTTCAATTAGGGGGTCTCCATTACAATTTTAGATCGTTTGTCAGCGGCCTATTTGATTCTTCCATTGACTTAGGAACGCTAAACAAACAATCAAAGTAAGGAAAAAAGTTAAAAATAACAATGCTGAGCGCTGAAGTCACTGTGGTTTCTTTGTTTATGATCAACGTCATCTGTTTCATTCACGGATGATGAATAACCGCACTTACGTGTTCAGACCTACCTCCAAAACGATGTTTCAGCCAAGATGGCGTTGTCCTTTGCGCGGGCTAATGCCGACGCGCAGCCCAAAAGAACCTGACAACCGAATATGCCAAGGAGTGGAAAGCGTCAAAGCGGTCAAAAATGAGATGCCAGTGTCAACTGCTGCTAACAAGCCAGGCAAAAACATCGGTTGGAGAAAAGGTGGATGCCGTGACTGAAGTCGATTGATGACGCTTCCATCACCGCCTTGGTCAAAACGACGTTGCTGTATCATCGCTCGACCAGTGCCCTGAACACCACTGTCGAGACGAAAGAAGGCGTGGTCGAGTTGGGGGGTAAAGCCAGGACTGCGGCTGAAAAGGATCTGGCAAGCAAACTTGTTAGCGACGTTTACGGTGTAAAGACAGTTGTCAACACCATGATCGTCGAGTGAACCGAGTTAAAGTATCCGCTCAGACTGCCGGCTCGTGCCGAATATACGGGCGGTGTGTCTGTCAATTGATAAAATTTAACTGGAAGTAATTGCATAAACCATTAAGCAAAGGAAATGAATCATGAGAAAAAGAATTATGTTATCGGCAATTTTGTCCGTCATGTTGGTTGTCGGGACCGTCTGTCTGCAGGCCGGAGAAAGCAGAGCAAATGATTTTATGAACTGCTGGGGTGAATCCTATTTTGAACATCATCCGATGACGGTTCAGCAGATGACGACCGAATACGGCCAGCCCAGTAAAATCGTTGATCTAAAAGACGGCAAAAAGGATTATGTGTACAAAAATTTTGAAGATGATCCGATGATGGAAAAAACCCGTCATTTCATCGTTAAAGACGGGAAGGTTCTGAATAGCTTTTTGAAAGATTAATGGTCACGCCCCTGACTGGTTCATCCGGCAGGAATCAACCAGCCCGGGTGCGATACTAAGATCTTAATTATTATTGGAAGAACAAAACATGTCAATAGGCAAAATCTAAGTCATCGTTGGACGAGCCCGATTACTTTATATGAGGAAATATCTTTTTTTGAAAGGGAGTTTTAAGAGAAGCTTTAACGAGATGCACTTTTTTCAGTGCGCGAGGGTGCCTTAGCATTTAACACGGAAATGAACACGGGTGCAAATTCCGCTGGCGCTCCATTTGCACCGATTATTTGCGCCGTTATGTGTAAACTTACGAGCATAACTAATCAAGGGGGAATTTCATGAAAACAGAAAGTAATACAAACCCGAAAAGTTCTAAGGTGTACATTATTGGAAGCGGAATTGCTGGACTGGCAAGTGCGGTATATTTGGAAAAAGATGCTGGTATTCCTGGCGGGAATATTCACATTTTGGAAAAAGATTCAATTGCCGGTGGCGCCACTGATGGCTCAGGCGATAAAGATAAAGGATTTGTTGTTCGTGGTGGAAGAATGCATGAAATGCATTACGAATGTTATTGGGAGTTGCTGTCTCACATTCCTTCGCTGGAAGACCCCGATATTTCGGTACGAGACGAATCTTTTGATTTTAATGAACGTTTTGTTTCAAACGGACAGGCTCGTCTTCTGAAAGATGGAAAAAAATTGGATGTCTCTTCTTATGGTTTATCATTTAAACAACAAACAGACTTCCTTAAATTAACTTGCGTTTCAGAAAAATCTCTTGGCAATAAACGAATAGAAGAATGGTTTGATCAAGCCTTTTTTGACACAAAATTTTGGTATATATGGAGTTCCATGTTTGCATTTCAAAAATGGAGCAGCCTTGCCGAAATGAGAAGATATATGAAAAGGTTTATGCATCTTGTCGAAGGTCTGCCCAGATTGGGCGGTGTAATGCGTACCAAATACAATCAATACGACTCTGTAGTTAGGCCTATAAAAAAATACCTTGAAGAAAAGGGTGTGAAGTTTGAATTGGGCAAAGAAGTTGTTGATATCGATTTCAATCTATCCGCTGACAAAAAGACTGCTACCGTGCTCCACCTTAAAGACAAAACTGAAATAGTACTTGGAAAAGATGATTTTGTGTTGATCACAAATGGCTCCATAACAGAAAGTTCTGATAATGGAACCTGGGATACGCCAGCCAAGTTGCAAGGCATAGAAGAATCCGGCTCCTGGAAACTGTGGAAAAAACTAGCGACAAAAGACAAGGCGTTCGGTAATCCAGATCCATTTTGTGACAATATCAGTTTGCAAAAATGGTATTCATTTACAGCCACCTATAAAGACAGCACCTTTCATGATTACATGGAAAACTTTTCCGGCAATGTCGATGGAACCGGCGGACTGGTTACCCTGACTGACTCCAACTGGCTCATGTCATTTGTCATAGCTCGACAGCCGCACTTTCCAAACCAGCCTGATGATGTAAAGATTTTTTGGGGGTACGGGCTCTATCCTGACAGAAAAGGCAATTACATCGACAAAACCATGGCAGAGTGTACCGGCGCCGAAATGCTCGAAGAGCTTTATTATCATTTGAAAATTCAAGATATCATGAAACCGGTTACAGCAGCCGGTAAGGCAAATTGTATTCCGGTTGCGATGCCGTTTATTGATAGTCTGTTCATGCCGAGAAAAATTGGAGATAGACCAAAGGTTATACCGGAAGGCGCAACGAATTTTGCCTTTTTGGGTCAATTTGCTGAAGCACCGAAAGACTGTGTGTTTACGGTAGAGTATTCAGTGCGGACGGCGCAAATGGCTGTATATGGTTTGTTTGATACGGGCAAGAAGGTACATCCAATGTACGACTCGGCACACAATCCAAAGTATTTACTTGGAGCACTTAAAGCCATTAGCAGATAATATTGAACTGCAAAAACTGGGCATCAAGGTGATGCTCGTCGAGCCGATTAGGTTCCGCACCGATTGGACCGGTCATTCGGCAAACGAAAGTAAGCGGCAAATTGACGATTATGCTGCGATGGCAGGCGTATGGCGCAGTCAGGTGCGCACCATTACCGGCAGACAACAGGGTGATCCAATTCGCGCCGCACATCTAATTGTAAGGGCGACCGAATCTCTGAATCCTCCACATCGTCTTCTTCTTGGCAACGATGCATACGAAGCCGCTACTGCAAAGCTTGAAGATCTGCGCAAGGAGTTCTCTTCGTTGGAAGCGGTTTCTCGCAGGGCTGATTTCCCGATGGATATGCAAGGACAGACGGCTCTAAATGTATATAGGTCATTAAGGTGATAGCTCGTTTTACCGGCACCGAATCCAGCATTGAACACGCCCAGTTGTAAAAGGCGATTTTATGGGGGCTTTTGGCCCCTTGGGTTCCGGCTACGTAAACATACGATACAGTGCGAAGCTGCTCCTGCGTAACTCTTCAGCGATCTTCAAAAACAGGCGTGTGTCTACAGACTTGATTGTTTTTCAGAGCGGAAGCGATGGTCAAAAACACCGACTGATAAAGGGAGTCCAATCATTTTAAGGATATTCCTAGTAGGTGCGGCTATACGCAAATCCGGACATGCGTTTCAATCCGAACGTTCAAGTTTTTCCTTGTTCTTATCATCGGCCCCCCACGACACTTTAAAGAAAAAAAGGACATATATGACCACAGGTTAAATGTGACCTTTTTTTAAGACAGTTAATGACAGCTCTGTAGGCGCATTTTTCGCTGATTATCCAAAATAATCAGAATGATGGGCTACGCGATGAAGTGTGTTGAATACCTGGCATAAAGAATGCATCTGTTTACTATGAGCCTCTTGCAAAAGTCTGAAAAACTGCAATTCTCACGAAAACATAAATTCAGGAAATGTTATTATATAAGGATTCCCGTAATAGCTGAAATGACTGTATTGGACTTTCGCAATAGGCTCAGGTATCTGCAATGATATCAAAACCGGAGAAAAACAGTCATGGCAAAAAAATGGAAATATGAAATCTGTGGGAATATTTTATTGATGCTTCACGCAAAAACCTCAAAATTGAAAGGAGTACGGAAATGAAAAAATTATCATTTTTATTAATTGTCGCATTAATTTTTGGGATAGCCAACGTATCCATCGCTGCGAATGCCGAGGATTATTCGAGTACTATCACCGCGTTTCGGGATTCACCTGTCGTGGCAAAATTCTTCAAGAATTCATACGGCTACGCGGTCTTTCCAACTATCGCCAAAGGCGCATATGTCGTCGGCGGTTCCTATGGAGAAGGGCAGGTCTACAAGCGCGGCAAAGTAACGGGGAAAACAACGGTGATCGAGGGATCGATCGGGTTCCAGGCTGGAGGCGAAGCCTTTAGTGAAATTATTTTCTTCAAAGACAAACGGGCCTATGATGCATTTACCAGTGGCAAATTCGAATTTAACGCCACTGCCCAGGCAGTCGCCATAACGGCGGGAGCAGAGGCCCAGGTCGCAACCACAGGTACCACTGCCGGCGCCACTGGCGGCCCACGCACCGGCGCCCATGCGAAAACCAGCTATGCTAATGGCGTGGCCACTTTTGTACACGCCAAGGGCGGTCTCATGATAGGGGTCTCCATAGGGGGACAGAAGTTTACATTTGAACCCAAGTAATATTTGAGGAAGCCGTAACCTTTGCTCTCAAGGCCGATTCGATATCGGACACCTTAAACCAATGGCAAAGAGGAACAAACAGGGGCTGGACATCTTTGCCGTAGCCTTTATAGACGTTCGTTTCTCCGTGTTCATGCCGGGAAACCTTCGACAGAAGGTTTCCCGTAAGTCCTCACTCAAAAGGCGTGGTCCCCAAAAACTGGACAATTTGATGTGAACCTTCGTTTGCCTTATCAAAATACCCCGCCCTTGATGATCTAATAACAGGTTTTTTCGGCCATGCTAATCCGGCTTCATCCCGGTGGCTTCAATCCGTAAAACTCGACAAGCGCAGCGTTGATCTTCTTCCCAGCATCGCCTTCAGCCTTCACCCAATCCGCCAACCATTGCGGAATTCTGTAAGCTGCCCGAATCTGGGCCCGCGTCAGATGTGCTGGAACTTCTTTTCTGCGTTCCCTGACGAAGTACTGGGACGGCAAACTTATCGCTGACCCATTTTTTTATGGCTGTTAATGACAGCCATGTGAATGCTTTATTAACTAATTATTCATAAAAATCAGAATGATGGATGGCGTGACACTGAGTGTTGGGAACCTGGCACAAAGAATGCATTTTGTTGATGAATACAATAATGCAATAAGGAGAATCGACAATGGCAACAGCAGACAGCAAATTAGCGATCACCGGAAAGCCTGTTTGGTTTATTACGGGTTGCTCGAGTGGCATCGGCCGCGAGCTTGCAAAGCATGTGCTCGAGTGCGGCTACCGTGCGGTGGTGACTGCCCGCAATCTCGATGTGCTCATGAACAACGCGGGCATCTGCTATTTCTCATCTGTTGAAGAAAGTGAGGAAGATCAAGTGCGCGCCATCTCCGGCAGACAACCGGGTGACCCGGTTCGTGCGGCACACGTAATCGTAAAGGCGACCGAGTCCCTGAATCCGCCACACCGTCTTCTCCTTGGCAACGATGCTTACGAAGCCGCTACAACAAAGCTCGAAGAGCTGCGCAAGGAATTCTCTGCGTTGGAGTCGGTTTCTCGCATGGCTGATTTCCCGAAGGATATGCAAGGACAGACGGCTTGGACTGTATCTAAGTCAAGAAGGTGATGGATATAATGATGATAAATGAAGTGTCGTTGGAAACAGATCAGACAGGTTGTTTTGACGAATCAGGCAAGGCGATAAACTGCCATCATTCGGGGCAGGATGGCGCGGTCAAACAAGCCCGTCGAAGTGAAGGATCTGATCGTTTTCATGTATTGGACGATATTGTTCAGGATAAATTGACTGGATTGGTTTGGCATATCAATGCCAACCTTGCTGAGTTTCCATTAACCTGGAAGGAAGCTTTCGAATTTATTCAGGAGATAAACGATTCCCGATTATCCGGAGTCAATTCGTGGCGGTTGCCTGCAAGAAAAGAGCTGTTTTCTCTGGTGAGTCATCAATTTATAAATCCATCTTTGCCAATGGGCCACCCCTTTTACAATGTGTTTCATGGGTATTATTGGACACGGACAGAATCCGCCAGGTTATTGAATCAGGCATGGTATATCCACTTGGGCGGCGGAAAAGTGTACCGTGGCATGAAGCATGGCTCCTACATGGTGTGGCCGGTATCCGGCCGATTCGCCGGTCATTATTTCATGGAAAACCGATTTATTGTAAATGAGGATTCATTTTTTGACCGTGTTACGCGCCGGTATTGGTATGCCGGCAATAAATTGAACGATGGTGCGATACCCTGGAAAGAGGCCATCCGCGCCGTTGAAAAACTGAATGAAACGAGCCAAGCATCTCACCCTGCATGGCGGCTGCCGAATATACGAGAGCTTGAAAGTCTGGTTGATGATAGAAACCATAGTCCTGCTTTTCCTGATGGATTTTTTATAGACAAAGTAAAGGACGGGTACTGGTCATCAACCACAAGTTTGTATGAGCCCGGATATGCATGGGTTCTTTATCCGCTTGATGGCGCAATCGGCGTTGGATACAAGCTCAATGCGGATTTTTATGTATTGGCGGTTCGCGGGTGACCCTATCGAATGCACGGCAGGCAAACAACCATTAAAGAACGGGGAGAATCTCCTGCTGGTTACTTCCGATACTCCTGCATCTGAGAAACAGACGAACGATCCAAAACCATAATGGAGACATTACCGGAAATGTTAATGAAACTACGCCATTGGTGGCAAGAAAAACGGTCGAGCTTCTGGTTCGTACCGGCCTTGATGGTTCTTGACGCAGTGGTACTCGCAACCGTCCTGATCACTGTGGACGCGACAGTCGATCTACATGCTGTCGAGCGATGGCCACTGGTATTCGGAGTCGGTGCGGCTGGTGCCCGCGGCCTGCTCACGGCAGTCGCCGGCTCGATGATCACGGTGGCTGGGGTGGTGTTTTCAATCACCCTCGTTGCCCTCTCGCTGACGTCCAGTCAGTACACGTCGCGGGTCATTCGCAATTTTATGCGAGACCGCGTCAACCAGATTGTGCTCGGTGTGTTCGTTGGCATCTTCGCTTACTGCCTGGTGGTGCTGAGGACGATTCGTGGGGGTGACGAAGGGGCGTTCGTCCCAACTCTGGCGGTGCTGGGTGGCTTGATTCTTGCTTTCGTTGGAATCGCCTATCTGATCTACTTCATTCACCACATCTCGATGTCCATCCAGGCGTCGAGCATTATAGCCAGGGCAGCACAGGAGACCATCGCGGCCGTGGATCAGTTATTTCCCAAGGAGATGGGTGAAGACGAGGACGAAGACGGGGACGTCAACCTGCGGGCGTCTCTTGCGAATCAGCCTTGGTCTGCTGTTCCGACCCGGAAAACCGGTTACATCGAAAATATTGACATAGACGTGCTCCTGGATGTGGCCCGGAAACACGGGACCATTCTGCGGATGGAACGCGGCATCGGGGAGTTTGTCATCGAGGGCACGCCACTGGTTTCGGTGATCGACCCGGACGGTCTGGACGACGAGACGGCTACCGAGCTGAACGTGGCCTATGTCATCAGCCGTCAGCGCACGGTGGAAACGGATGCTGCGTTCGGAATCCGGCAGATCGTTGATATCGCCATGAAAGCATTGTCTCCAGGCATTAACGACACCACGACCGCAGTGATGTGTGTGGATTATTTGGCGGCTATCTTGGTTCGGCTTGCTGACCGACGGATTGCGACCTCCCATCGTTTTGATCAGGGGGAGCTTCGGGTGCTTGCCCGAGGCCCGCGCTTCGAGAGCCTGCTATCCGAAGCCTTCGACCAGATCCGGCAGAATGCAGTTGGCAACGTCGCCATCATGTTGCGGATGCTCTGGGCGCTTCAAACAATCGCCAGCCTGACAGCCAACTCAAACCGGCGGCGGGCAATAAATGAAAGAGTGGAATGGATCGCCGAATTGGCCGAACGCACCATTGCGTCCCCGTATGACAGGACAAGGTTTGAGAGCCGACTAAAGCGTGTGCGCGCCGCACTCGAAGCGTTCATCTCACAAGGATGAAAATTCGTGGGGTCCTCATTTGCGCAGTACTCACGAAGTGAGTGGCTATCACATCCAAGCCTCAGACGGCGAGATCGGCCACGTCGACGATTTTATCATCGATGACCAGACGTGGGCGATTCGTTATCTGATTATCGCTACTCGGAACTGGTGGCCGGGGAAAAAGGTCCTGATTTCACTGCAATGGATCGAGCGAGTGAGTTGGAGCGAATCGAAAGTCTTCGTCAATCTTTCCCGCGAGACCATCAAGCAGTCGACGGAGTACACGGAGGCGTCTCTGATAACTCGCGATTATGAGGCCAGACTGGCATGGGCATTACCATTTCCAGGGATACTGGGTCGATGAGTCAGCGCCCACTGATCATCCCCGTTGAAGAAAACATGGATCGGAAAAACATTATATGGAAAAACAATCCGCTAAGAATTACCCGTCTAAAGGCTTGCTATGAAAATCCTGATGATCACTAACGAATACCAACCGACATTTATGGCGGCGCAGGAGTCCATGTGGGCTATCTCTGCCGTGAACCGGCGCGTCGGCAGATCATGGGGCCTGAAGCCCGCCGGCGGATTGGGGCGCGCTGCGACTGGGAAGCCATTGCCATGCAGACGCTGGATCACTATGGGGAAGTGCGCAAGTCTCGATTCAACAGAAAACATTAATGATCAATATCTTGCTCGCTTCCGTGCACGCAAATTGCTCTTTGCCGTCATTCCGGGCTTGACCCGGAATCCAGTTTGCTCGAACTGCGGAATGACGGCCTGATGTATTTTCACGTCTCAACCCGATGTCCTTCGATCAAAAGAGATCACATAGGCGCAATACAGGGTGGCATCTGATCAATCAGATAACAGGCAGCTTGTCAGGATTCAAGTAAAATGAAAGCTAAAAACCCCCCGCTATCCGCCTTTCCCAAAGAGACCGGAATAAAGTCATATATGACCACTGTTTAAATATGACCTTTTTTATAAGACTGTCAATGTCAGCGTTATCAATGCCTTAATGGTTAATTATTAATAAAAATCAACATGATGTATGATATAAGGCGGCGTGCATGAAACCTGGCATAAAGAATGCATTATAATAAAAAGAAATAAATGTAATTTGTTCTCGTTGGATACCTTGTTTCCGCCGTCCTCCGATCATTTATTCACCGATTACACCGCCTGGCATCTGTATCTTTTCCTTGCCCTTCTATATCCAGCTCTAAGTCCGTACGACGTGAGCTATTCAAATGATTGAACATCTAAAGAATGGAGGTGACAAATGAAAAAACAAGAAATAAAAAGTGTTGGGTATTTGACAGCAGCAATGGTTTTTGGATTGATTCTGATTGCGGGTTGCGCATCAATTCAAATATGGCCGGATTATCAAAGAACTGCAGAGAACAAGATGTTTGCCATCCAGGAGAAGATTGGAGATGGGCTGAAAACCGGCGCACTTAGCCTCGATCAGTCCCAGAGTTTTCTGACGAAACTGAAATTGATTCGAACAGACTATGCGGCGCTGAAAGACAAAAGTGTCTACCGCGATGAGTGGGACAACCTTATTGCCAGAATTGATGGACTCGGTGAAGAGGTTGACAGGGCGATGGTCCGGACGATAAGAATTCAAGAACCCAGCAATGGGGACAGAATTGTCGCACTCCAAAGGACAATTGATGATGGCAGAATGAACGGGCGCTTGCCTTTGGCAGAGGGGAGAGATTTCCAAGCCAGACTGGACGCCATTCGGAGCGATAATTCGCGGATTTCGGAAGGAAGCAGATCCCCTACGCACGAGGAAGCAACCGGTATTTCCCGCCGGCTTGATGCGCTCGGAGACGAGATCAACAGGTCGCTTGCCCGGACGACAAGAATTCAAGAACCCGGAAGTGGAGATAGGATTGTCGCTCTTCAAAGAATAATTGATGACGGCAGAATGAACGGTCGCTTGCCTTTGGCAGAGGGGAGAGATTTCCAATCCAGGCTGGACGCCATTCGGAGTGATTATTCGCGGATGACGGGTGGAAGCAGATCCCCCACGCACGAGGAGACAACAGACATTTCCCGCCGGCTTGATTTATTGGAAATCAATTTGAACCGGTACCGGTAGACTTTTTCAATAAATCGGAATCCAGAATTGACTTTCTGGACCAGTGCGAAGTTCCCTCCTGCTCAACACCATAGCCCAAGCAGGCTATGGTGTTCTCAAGGCAGTCCTTAGAAAGTCGACCAACCTCATCTTGAATTGAGATGAACATGAACTACGAAGATCGCGATACCTATTCCATGTACAAAGGCAACGCCGCCGGTGGACCCGGAGCGGCCCTGGGCAAAGGAAATTTATTCTTACTACGGAACACCGTATTAGGAAGATCGGCTGTAGCTCTGACGGGAGATTCTGATCTATGTTTATTCGTGTACGTCAATATTTGCCTTTAATGATATGTGCTGTCATTGCATTGATGCTCTGGCTTCACTGCGGCATAGCTTTTTCTGGGGATAAAACTGAACAAAAGGCTGAAGCTATCGCAGAGAAAGTGGAAAAAAAAGCCAACCAGACTGAGACGGCGGAAGGGAAGAATGATCTGGTGAAGGATACGGTCAAAGTGAAAACTGACACCAAAGGTGAGCCGGTCGTTGAACAGGTCGGAGAGGCGTCGTGGTACGGCAAGGGTTTTCATGGAAAAAAAACCGCCAGCGGCGAAAAATTTAATCAACATGACCTTACAGCTGCGCATCCGACATTGCCGATGGGAACTGAAGCAACTGTGACGAACCTGGAAAACGGTAAGTCTGTAGATGTAACAATTAATGATCGAGGCCCTTATAGCAAAGGGCGTGATATCGATTTATCAAAAGAAGCAGGAAAAGAGATCGGCATAAAAATAACCGGCACGGCACCGGTTAAAATCGAAGCGAAAGTATCGCCAGAAGAAGAATAAGATAAACAAACGACAAACTATAAATCAGGTAGATGGCCATCGACCGGGTGGTTGCAGGTCTTAAGAAAAAAAACCGGAAAAGGTCATATATGACCATCGGTTAGATATGACCTTATTTATGTCGCTGTCAATGGCAGGCATATAAAACCCAATTTATCTAATTATCAATAATAATCAAGATGTTACACAACATCTTTCCGGGTGTGTGAAACCTGGCATAAAGAATGCAGAACAACCAATAGTGAACAACTGCAATTTGTTCTCGTTGGGAGCATCCTTCGTAGAAAAGTTACATCCAATAAAGGGGAAATATTATGAAAAAAACAATGAATTGTTTAGTACTGATGGCAGCCGTGGCTTTTTTGTTTTTAACCAATGTCAATCTGTTCGCATCCGAGACGGATGACCGAATCGAATCTTCCGCGAAACAGTCCTATGTGTTCAAGACTTACCTCAAGGGCGATGACATCAATATCCAGTCCAGGGATGGCGCTGTCACCTTGACCGGGACTGTTTCCGGAGAAACCCACAAGTCCCTGGCACGGGAAACTGTCGCGAGTCTGCCCGGCGTTAAAAGCGTGGACAACCAGCTGGAAGTAAAAGGTGAAGTCTCTGCCAAGAATACGGATGCGTGGCTCGTTACCAAAGTGAAATCCGCACTTTTGTTCCATCGGAGCGTAAGCGCCACCGAAACCGAGGTTTTGGCAAAAGATGGGGTCATCACCTTGCGCGGCAAAGCCGACAGCGTAGCCCAAAAGAATCTGGCGACCGAATACGCCAAGGATGTGGAAGGTGTCAAAGCCGTCAAAAATGAGATGACGGTGTTAACCGTTACAAAGAAGACGGGCAAAAAAACGGTGGGCGAAAAGGTGGATGCCGTGACCGACGCTATCGATGACGCTTCCATCACCGCCCAGGTCAAGATGACGTTGCTGTATCATCGCTCGACCAGTGCCGTCAACACCACTGTCGAAACGAAAGAAGGCGTGGTGGAGTTGGGGGGCAAAGCCCGGAACGCGGCAGAAAAAAATCTGGCCAGCAAACTCGTTAGCGACGTATACGGCGTAAAGAGAGTGGTCAACACCATGATCATCGAATGAACCAAGTCCAACACGAACCCGGAATAGCCGACTTGAAGCCGGTCGTGGGGGTATATCCCCAGCAGCGGGGGCTGGTAGTGATTATCCTTTTGATCCTGCTCTTATTGGGCAGAATATAGTCAACACTTAATACAAACCAAAATAAACAGGAGGAACACCATGAAACCAAGCACGAAAGACAATGTAGAAGGCAAGATGCATCAGGTGGAAGGCAAGATCAAGGAGACCGTGGGGAAAGCCGTCGGGAATCGCGACCTGGAAGCCGAAGGCAAACTCGAAAATCTGGACGGAAAAATTCAGGAAAAGCTCGGCCAGGTCGAGAAGGTTTTGGGCAAGTAGAAGGGTTCTTTTTAATAACATCAAGTAGGAACACAAAATCAAATGAGTTCCTATGAAAACCGTTCAGTCAGTATCATATTGATAAACAATAAAAATAAACGGGAGGTATTTATTATGAAAATCAGAAAAGAGATTAATCAGAGCTTGATGATAGTGTTGATCATTCTCATGAGTATTGTTGGAACGAGCGGCTTGGTTGCTGCGGCACTTTCGAATGTTGAGACCGCAGACGACATGACGGGTTCAATTGAGTTGCTCAGCACCGCTTTGCCGGATATCAAAGCAAATGAACAAGATGGCCCAATTACTGTTTCGTCCAGTTCGCCGGTTTCGATCACCATCGGTCTTGAGTCGGGTCTTCAGACAGGAGCCTATTCTGACTGGTGGGTTGTCGCAAGTACCCCCTTTGGTTTGTATTCATGGGTATATCCAACCGGATGGAACTCCGGACTCGTTACTGCGATCCAATTGCCATTGTTTGGTTTTTCAGGCCTTGAAATGTTTAACGATTTGCTCCCTGTCGGGGACTATGTGTTTTACTTTGGTGTGGATACAACCCCCGACAACGTTCTTAACGACCCGCTCTTGTATGACTGGGTTGAAGTACATGTCATTAACTAGAATGGAAAAGCTCACGATCTCACCCATCTATTTTGGCGTCAGACATGTTTTTCGTCTTGAAAGGAGGATCCAATGTTGTGGACGATTGCTGTAATACTGATAATTATGTGGCTGCTGGGATTGGTGAGCAGTTACACGATGGGCGGATTCATCCATATTCTGCTGGTGATTGCCGTTATCGTAGTGCTGGTCAATATCATTCAGGGTCGAAGAATCATATAGCCGACAAAATATCATAAACCAAATTGACAAAAATAAAGGAAGAGACCAATGAAACCAACCATACTTATTGCCATCATACTTATTGCTATAGGGATCGTGGCCTTCGGGTATCAGGGGATCACCTACACGACCAAAGAAAATGTCGTCGATATCGGTCCATTGAAAGTGACAACGGAGAAAACGAAAACATTTCCGTTGCCGCCGATCGTGGGCGGAATTGCGCTCGTGGGCGGCATCGTGTTGCTGGCCGTTGGAAGAAAACAAAGCTGAACAGGTCAGAAAACAAACAACAATGTCCCGTTTGATAAGATGATAATCATTAGGAGGTGTATTATGAGATCCGACCATCACAAAGGCTCTTGGCGTCACGAATCGGTTATATTTATCCGCTGTCTTGTCCTGGGCGCAGCGATCGCATTTCTCTCGGTGCTTCCAGGGCTTTCGTTTGCGGTCGATGTCCAGGTTATTGCCCTGGGAGACAGCCTGACCCAAGGCACCATGGATGCAACCAACAACGCCCAGAACACCCTGAATGCTTATCTTCAGAAGACGGTTGAATCCCTTTCCGTCGCCGCACCGCTGCAGTTTTCCCAGCCTTTGTTCGGTTTCAGGGAATATCGCCTGAGGCCGTTTCTCACACCGACCAATTTGGGAGTCGACGGCTCTGATATTTTTTCACTTGAAGGCATTGAATACTATAAACGGGTCGGCGCTGAAGCTTCCTACCCGAACGATGCCTATCTCTGTGACAGCAGCCTGCCGTTTCAATTCGAAAATAAATATGACAAGGTGCTGTTCCCGTTGGATCTCATTGCCGAAAAACCGGTTTCTCAGATCGATGCCGCGCTGACACTCCTGAATCAGCAGGCAGCTGCACAGGATGCGTCGGCAGCACTGGTTTTTCTCTGGATCGGAAACAATGACACCAGCCTGGCTGCTCTTGGGATCGGCGGAAGCAACCCGTCCTATCTGCCCTTTCCGCTGAGTGCCATATCTGCCGAAATCACTCCGGCGCTACGGACACTTCTGGAAACCGGGCAAGCACAGGGAGTGCTGAATTTTGAACCCTATACACTTTCGGCAATTCAACGGAACCTTACCGAGGTAACGGATTTTACAGGTCAGTTGAACCGCATTCTGGAACGCCTTAACCAGGAGAATTCTTTGCCGCAGGGCCAAACCGCCATCATGCTGTTGACGCTTCCTTACTACAGCGTTATCGGATATCTGTTCGACTCCGAAGACCTGGAATTCTATCTGCAGCAGGTGAATCCGGCATACAAGGTTCCGCCCACATTCCAGCGCGTCACGCAGCCCGGAAATCCCATTACAGAACCATTCAGCGGCGATCGCGTCTCTTTCTTCTCGTTTGCATGCATGTATGCACTTCTCCAGAGCGGATATTCCGTGGACGATGTCAATGCGATTCTCGAAAAGGATGGCATTCAGCAGGACGGGCAGGTCATGTCGGAATCTGAACAACATTATATCATGTCCCGTGTCGACAGTTTCAACATTGCGTTGAAAACGGCTTCGCAGGCTTTTGGCAACGTGTATCTGGCGGATGTGGGCACGTACCTGAACAACACCCTGAGCGGCATCGAACCGGTTACCATAGGAGACAGGGTGTTAAGCCGAAAATGGTCACGGGGCAATTCTTTCAGCCTGGACGGCGTTCATCCCTCCTATACCGGTCAGGCCTTGATCGCCAACTACCTTATACAGGAAATGAACCGGATCTTTCTGCTGAATGCGCCGCTCATTAATCTTGAGCAGATCCAGGCAACGGACCCTTATATAGACAGGGATGGAGACGGATGGGTTGCCGGCCCTGCCTATCCTCCTTCCGGCCTGACAGAACTGCTTTTCATGTTCACCGACCCGGATGATACCAATCCTTCAATTCGAGCCGCGCTTCCCGCAAATTTCTGGGACAGAATGTCCCGAATTCTTATCCGGGAACTTGTCGGAAAGCCTGCGGTGAAACGAATGATGGATTCGCCGGGTTATCCTAACCCATAGGCTGTCACTGCTTGCGAAATATCGATAAAAGAACCGTCGGATGGCAAGCGTAAAAGGAGCCCGTGCAACCATGATCGTACTCGTAACAATTATGAATGTGCTTCCGGAAAAGCAGAAAGAGGTTTTGCAAACGCTTCTTTCAATGGTTGAGTTGCCGGAAAAAGAGACAGGATGTCTAAACTATGGCATCTCCTGTGATATCGAAGATAAAAATGTTTTCAACCTGATTTCGGCATGGAAAACCCGCCAGCATCTGAACCTTCATCTGAGGTCCGAGAGATTCAGCGTCCTGCTTGGAACAAAGAGCCTCTTATGCGAACCGTTGAAAATGCAAATCTTTACGGTCTCGGAGTCTGAAGGGATCGAAGCTGTCGAGTCTGCAAGAAACAAAAGAAACAAGCCGACTGAGAAAAAGGAATCCCTTGCAGCGCCCTCTCCACCCCCCCCCTTCTGGGGGAATAAAGAAGGGGAGCCAACATCGTTGAAAAAGTGCAGTGTATAACAAATGGTCTGAAAAAAATGGCGTGGTAGCACCCAACGTTTTCAGTTCAGACAAAGGAGGCAAAATGAGCGCTTTGAAAAGAGAGAGCAAAAACACAGTTCAAAATAAGGATACCGACAGAAAAACTACGCTTGTTTCGATTCCATCCATGAATATAAAAAAAAGTCGGTCCATTCCTGTCCGGGAAAGCCTGTCATGGTTTTCGGGTAAAATGGAAGATGAGCTGCAACTCTATGAAAGATCCATGTTCCCCTGGGAAACCGAATTTGCCATGGCGATATTGGATGATCTGGACGAACAAATTACTGAACTGCGTTCAAGATTTTTCTTGGCCATGGCGAGCACGCACCCCAAAATTCAGAATTCCGTCATTAACCAATGTGTTCAGGTGGCCAATCTGGCGCACATGATTGCGTCCAGTCATCACCCGATACTCAGTCACTGTAGAAACGGAAAATCGGTACGTTGACGAAAATCGCAACGGAAAGGAGACATCATGAAAAAGAACTTAGAATCCAAAAATATCGAGCAATTACTGGCCGAGGCCGATGAGCTCGTCCAACAGATTAATGCTGATACCGTCAAACACATGAAAGAAGAGCATCGTCTGGAATTTGAAGTGCACGCCCAAAATTTGAATAAGATCAAATCCGAAGTCCAGGGCAGAATCGATAAGAAAGAAGCATCGGAAATCGGCTCAGGCGCCGAGGGCGTCCACGAGGCGATCGACGATATCGTAAAGGCCATGAATGTAATGATGGGGACGTACATCAAAAAATAAGTTTAAAATATCAATCAGTGTTTATAAGAAAGCATGAATAGATGCGCTATGCGTCACCATATCGAGAAAGGTATTGAGTCCGGTATGCTATTTGCTGCTGAAAACAAGATGCCCTTGAAATAAAACTTATATATTTATGTACGTCCCTTTCAATGGAAGGAGTTCCCATTAGCCTATGACAACTACTCAGAATAATAAAGGGAAAAGTATATTGGAGCGCGTCGCGCGCCGGGTGATGACGGAACGCGGTTTTCTGGTCGATTTTTCAGAGGCTGCCTTAAGCGAGTTGGAAAAGATTGCACACGCCGACCAGGCTGCAGAGTCTCCCGGAAAGGACCTGCGCCACCTGCTCTGGGACAGGATTGTTGAGATAGCGGCCCAGCACAACTCAAAGCTTCCGCAGGAGCCAGATTCGAGTGCTCTTGCAAGTTTTCTGGCTGCCCGGAAAGCAGCCGACCCGATTCGGTTTCCCGATCTTTCTCTATCCGTCATCAAAATGCTGGGTCCGGGCGAATATGTGGTCGAATCTCCGGATGAGACGGCTCCCGGCCACTTCGGCCTTGCCGTCAGGGATTACACGCACGCAACGGCCCCCAACCGGCGGTTTCCGGATCTGATTACCCATCGCATCCTGAAGGCGACCCTGGACGGGGCGGCCATGCCTTACCCGGCACTGCACGCAGAAGGAAAATGACGCCAATAAGGTAGAGCGGCTCGTAGCCAAATCGGCCGCGGCCATGCTGCTTTCTTCGCGGATCGGGGATCAGTTTGACGCCATGTGCACGGGCGCCGCCGACAAGGGAACATGGGTGCGCATCTTTCATCCGCCCGTTGAAGGTAGGCTGATTCACGGCTATGAAGGCGTTGATGTGGGCAATCGGCTCAGGGTGCAGCTCATTCACACGGACGTAGAGAAGGGGTTTATCGATTTCAAGCAAATTTACAAAGGGAAATCATCATGAAAAAATTTGGAATGATTCTCGGCGGAGGCGTCCTTTTGGTCATTATTCTCATCAGTTGGTGGTTTTTCAGCCGACCCGAACGCGGTACGACCGGGTCGGTCAGCACGCAGTTTCGCTGGCTCGGACCCAACGACAAGATCGTGATCGACGGTTTCGACGACCCCAAAGTCCAGGGCGTGGCCTGTCATATCTCCCGTGCGCAAACCGGAGGGGTGAAGGGCGAACTGGGCGTTGCCGAGGACACGAGTGACGCCAGCATCGCCTGTCGTCAGATCGGTCCGATCAAAATCATCGGCGAACTCAAGGAAGGCGAGCGCGTTTTCGACGAGCATCGCAGCCTCGTGTTCAAGAAGCTTCAGGTCGTGCGCTTTTTCGACCGCGCGCGCAATGTGCTGGTATATGTGGCGTACAGTGATCGGGTTATCGCGGGCAGCCCGAAGAACAGTATCAGCACGGTGCCGATCATGGGTTGGACGGCACCATAAAAGGAGATTCTTATTGTGACGCACTCCACCTCAACCATTCTCGCAAAGATGTTTCATTTGTGGGGGCATCTTCGCGGGAATACCCTCGCACAAACAAACACCGGTGACGAAACGCCGTTGCGATCGGAGCTGTTCAGTTCCTCTCAGATGGAGGAGCACGGTAAAGACCTTGCAGGATTGCACGCCTTGAGCGAGGAAACTGTCCCGGAACGGCTGTTGTCGAGGCTTGCCGAGAACGAAAGGGTCCTTCTCGAGGTTCGCGACCTGGTGATCGAGGTCGTGGAGACAAATCTCAGGATTACGCCGGCAGGGGAATGGTTGCTCGACAACTTCTATCTGATCGAGGAACAGATTCGGGCGGCGAAGCGGCTTCTGCCGAAAGGCTACGCCACGGGACTTCCCCGCCTGAAAAACGGCCCGTCAAGAGGACTTCCCCGCGTCTACGACATTGCGCTGGAGACGATTTCCCACGGCGATGGCCGGGTGGATCCGGAGAGACTCAGCAGCTTTGTCGCCGCCTATCAGACGGTTACGACGTTGCAGATGGGCGAATTATGGGCAATTCCCATCATGCTGCGCCTGGCATTGATCGAGAATCTCAGGCGGGTTGCCGCGCGGATTGCCATTGACAAGGTCGACCGGGACCAGGCCGCTTATTGGGCGGACAAGATTTCAGAGACGGCGGAAAAAGACCCGAAGAGTCTGATCCTCACGATTGCCGACATGGCACGATCAAACCCGCCCATGGTCAGTTCCTTTGTTGCGGAGCTTGCCCGTCGCCTCCAGGGACAGGGCGCCGCTCTTGCACTGCCGCTTACCTGGATCGAGCAGCAGCTTTCAGAATCCTACCTGACCATTGTGCAAATGGTACAATCCGAGAATCAGCAGCAGGCGGCGGATCAGCTTTCCATCAGCAACAGCATCGGAAGCCTGCGCTTCCTGAACGCCATGGACTGGCGTCAATTCGTCGATAAAATGAGTGCTGTTGAACAAACCCTGCAGGAGGATCCTGCCGGAGTCTATGACAGGATGGATTTTTCCACCCGTGATCAATACCGTCACGTCGTGGAGGCGGTCGCCAAGAAGAGCAGCCTCTCCGAAAGGGAAGTGGCCCGCGAGGCGATCGGGCTGTCCAGTCAAGACGCTGCCGGGAAAAATGGCGACAACCGGGCAACCCACGTAGGCTTCTATCTGATCGATAAGGGGCTGGCGCAGCTTAAAGAGCGTGCACGGTTCAGGTCAAACGCCATGGACATGCTTCGAAGTATTGGCCGCAGGTTTCCTTTGCTGCTTTATCTCGGTACGATTCTTCTCTTAGTCGTGATCTTTGCCGCCGGCCTGCTGGCAGAGACCCGTTCAGACGGCATAAACGGCCCTTTGCTCTGGTTTGTCGGCATTCTCTGCCTTTTGTCAGTCAGTCAGCTCGCCATTGCATTGGTCGATCTTGTTGCGACGCGTCTTGCCACGCCGCATCCGCTGCCACGAATGGATTTCTCCAAAGGAATTCCTCCCGAATCGTCCACGCTGGTTGTGGTCCCCACCATGATTACAAGCGCGGAGAGCATTGGGCAGCTTGTGGATGCACTTGAAGTCCGGTTTTTGGCAAACCGGGGTGAAAACCTGCGATTTGGGCTGGTTACCGACTTTTCGGACGCTTCAGAGGAAAAACTTGCCGGTGACGAACCGCTGTTATTGCTGGCCAGGCAAGGAATTGAAGCGCTGAACGAGAAATACGGGGGGAAAAAGGATGTTTTTTTTCTTTTTCATCGCCCCCGGCAATGGAATCCGCAGGAACGGAGCTGGATGGGCTACGAACGGAAGCGGGGAAAGCTTGCGGAACTGAATTTGCTTCTCCGCGGCGGTTCCGGGAGTTGCTTCTCTCTTGTTGTCGGGAATACGCAAGTGTTGCGCAACGTGAAGTATGTCATCACCCTGGACACGGACACGGAGCTGCCGCGAGACTCGGCATGGCAGCTCGTGGGGGCGATGGCCCATCCCCTCAATCGTCCATTATATGATGCGGGAAGGGGGCGAATCGTTTCCGGATACGGCATCTTGCAGCCGCGGGTGGCCGTAAGCCTGCCCGGCGTGAACCGGTCGCGGTATGCCCGCATGTGGGGCAGTGATGCCGGCATCGATCCTTACACCCGTGTTGTCTCCGATGTGTATCAGGACCTCTTTGGCGAAGGCTCATACATCGGCAAGGGCATTTATGACGTTGACGCCTTCGATCAGGTGTTGAAAGATCGTTTCCCGGAGAATCTGATCCTCAGCCACGATCTTATCGAAGGATGTTATGTCCGATCCGGGCTCATCAGCGATGTGCAGCTATACGAAGCGTACCCGTCGCGCTACAGCGAGGACGTCAGCCGCCGCCTCCGCTGGATTCGCGGGGATTGGCAGATCCTGCGCTGGCTCTTTCCGCGTGTTCCGGGCCCCGATGCCTCTTATCGAAAGAATCCGATCTCCGTCTTGTCCCGCTGGAAGATCCTTGACAATCTCCGGCGCAGCCTTGCGCCTCTGGCATTATGCCTCCTTCTCCTGCTCGGCTGGAGCGTGCTGTCGTCTCCCTGGTTTTATACCGCGTCGGTCATCGGTATCGTGCTGATTCCTTCTTTGATTACCTCCCTCATGGGCTTTCTCAAAAAGCCCGGCGACGCACTGATGAGCCAGCACTTTGCCGCCGCGGCCCGCGCCACCGGCAGATGCCTTGGCCAAGCCGGTTTTACGCTCCTCTGTCTGCCTCATGAGGCATTTTCCAGCGCCGCCGTCATTCTGCGCACCGTATGGCTCATGTTGGTTTCAGGCAAGGGGCTTCTCGAGTGGAACCCGCCGGGTGAAGTCGATCGTACGCGCCGGACGGACCTTGCCGGTTCCTTCAGGCTGATGTGGACTGCACCCGTCATTGCCGCGGCCGCTGCGGGCTATCTGGTGATTGCACGGCCCTTAGCCCTGCTTGTGGCCCTGCCGATCCTGATCCTCTGGGTTGCCTCTCCGTTGATCACCTGGTGGATCAGCAAGCCCCTGAGCCCCCGGAGCGCGCAACTGTCCGAGGATCAGATCATTTTTTTGAGAAAGCTTTCCCGAAGGACCTGGGCTTTCTTCGAGACATTCGTCGGCCCCGAAGATCATTGGCTGCCGCCCGACAATTATCAGGAAGAGCCGCTTGCAGTGGTTGCTCACCGCACATCCCCCACCAACATGGGGCTGTCGCTCCTCTCGGATCTGGCGGCCTGTGACTTCGGCTACATTTCCGTTGGCCGCTTCATGGATCGTGCGGCCAAGACCCTCCGGACAATGGATTCGCTGGATCGGTACCGTGGCCACTTCTATAACTGGTACGACACTCAGTCCCTGAAGCCGCTATTGCCCATGTATGTTTCGTCGGTGGACAGCGGGAACCTGGCAGCGAGCCTTCTGACCTTAAGGGCGGGATTGCTCGCTCTTGCCGACGAGAAGCTGCCGGGGAGGCGCTATTTTGACGGTCTTGCCGACACCGCGATGATTCTTGTGGATGTAGCGGGAGAGCGCATCCCGGCGGAACTTGCGCAATTCACAAGGGACATGGAGTCAATGAAATCTTCCTCGCCGGACGAAACGCTTTGGGCCGTGAAACAGGGCCTTGAGCGGCTGGCAATGTCCGCCAGGGAGGTGGTCGGCAGTTTTGAAGCTGCTCCCGAGAGCGAGGCTGCGTTGTGGGCACGGTCCCTTGCGCAGCAGTGCCAGGCCGCCGTTGATGAGCTGACCGTTTTTGCGCCCTGGGCGGGGTCGCTGACCGCGGATCAAACCCTGGAGCAGATCCTCCTTGATGATTTCCCCCATCTCCGGCAGATCCCTACGCTTCGCCAGCTGGCAAGTCTCGAGGATGACGTGTTGCCCCTCATCGGGGAAAGGCGACGGCTGTGCGCGGCTTCAAAGAAGAAACAGCATCTTGATAACCTTAGAGGGCTCAAACAGCTTGATAAGCTGGGAGGGCTCGTCATCGCGTCAAGCCGCCGTGCAAAGGAAAGAATTGCCCTTCTCGAAGACCTTGCGCGCCTCTCCGGGGAACTTGCCGGCAATATGGAATATGCTTTCCTGTATGACCAGACCCGCCATCTCCTGTCCATCGGCTACAACGTCAGCGAAGGCCGAAGGGACGAGAGCTACTATGACCTGCTGGCGTCGGAAGCCAGGCTCTGCAGTTTCGTTGCCATTGCGCAGGGACAACTCCCGCAGGAAAGCTGGTTTGCCCTGGGGCGGCTTCTCACCATGGCAGGGGGAGAGCCGATTCTGCTTTCCTGGAGCGGCTCCATGTTTGAATACCTGATGCCTCTTTTGGTGATGCCGACCTACGAACAGACGCTTCTCGACCAGACCTGCAAGGCGGTCGTGGCCAGGCAGATTGACTATGGAAAGCAGCGTGGCGTGCCGTGGGGGATCTCGGAATCAGGCTACAACATGATCGACAGCCATCTCAACTACCAGTATAAAGCTTTTGGCGTGCCCGGTCTGGGCCTGAAACGCGGGCTCTCTGCGGAGCTGGTCGTTGCACCCTACGCCTCGGCATTGGCGCTCATGGTGGCGCCCGAGGAAGCCTGCCGGAATCTTGAGGAGCTGGCCGCGCATGGTTTTCAAGGTAAGTACGGTTTTTTCGAAGCCATCGACTACACCCCGACCCACCTTCCCCGGGGCCAGTCGAACGCCGTGATTCGCTCTTTCATGGCCCACCATCAGGGGATGAGTTTTCTTTCCCTCGCCTATCTGCTGCTCGATCGCCCCATGCAGAAACGGTTCGAGTCGGACCCCATGTTTCAGGCGACCGTGCTGCTGCTTCAGGAGCGGTTGCCGAAGGCCACGGCCTTTTACTCGGCAACGCTCTCCGAGGTACATAAGGCTTCGATCCCGCTGGAGGAGAAGCCGATACGTATCTTTACGACCCCCGATACCCCCGTACCGGAGGTGCAGCTTCTGTCCAACGGAAGATATCATGTCATGGTCACCAACGCGGGCGGCGGTTACAGTCGCTGGAAAGACTTGGCAGTGACGCGCTGGCGTGAGGACAGCACTTGCGACAATTGGGGCGCCTTCTGTTATATCCGTGACATATCGAGCGGCGTCTTCTGGTCAACGGCGTACCAGCCGGCGCTGAAGGCATCCAAACGGTACGAAGCCATATTCTCCGAAGGCCGGGCGGAATTCCGCCGTCGGGACGAGGACTTCGACACCCACACGGAGATCTCTGTTTCATCCGAGGATGATATCGAGCTGCGCCGGATCACCATTACCAACCGGTCAAAGACGCATAGAACCATCGATGTTACCAGTTACGCGGAAGTCGTCATGGCATCGCCGGCTGCCGATGTGCTCCATCCGGCTTTCAGCAATCTCTTCGTTCAAACCGAGATCCTCAGGCGACAGGGTGCGATCCTGGCAACCCGCAGGCCCCGCTCCAGTGACGAGCAGCCGCCATGGATGTTTCACGCAATGTCGGTTCACGGTGCAAACAGGGGTGAGCTGTCCTATGAGACCGACCGGATGCGGTTTATCGGCCGGGGGAACACGCCGGCCGCCCCGGAAGCCATGCGCAGCCTGTCTCCCCTTTCCGGCAGGGAAGGACCCGTCCTGGACCCGATCGTTGCCATCCGGTGCCAAATCACCCTCGATCCGGGAACATCGGTAACCGTCAATGTCGTTACCGGCGCCGGCGAAACCCGCGATGTCTGTGAGGGCCTTGTGGGGAAATACCAGGACCGGTATTTTGCCGACCGAGTTTTCGAGCTTGCATGGACCCATAGCCAGGTGCTCCTGCAGCAAATCAACGCGACGGAAGCCGACGCACAACTCTACGGGCGGCTGGCAGCCTCCGTTCTCTATGCCAATTCCGCGCTTCGTGCCGGTTCCAGCCTTCTTTTAAAGAACCTCAGGGGTCAATCCGGCCTCTGGGGCTACTCCATCTCCGGCGATCTGCCGATCGTGCTGCTTCGGATTGCAGACCAGGCCAATATCACGCTGGTGCGCCAGCTCATCCAGGCCCATGCATACTGGCGTCTCAAGGGACTGGCCGTTGATCTGGTGATCTGGAACGAAGATCGTGCCGGCTACCGGCAGGTGCTGCATGACCAGATCATGGGGCTCATCGCCGCCGGTGTTGCGGTGAACCTGACAGACAGGCCCGGTGGTATTTTCGTGAGGCACGCCGAGCAGATATCGGAGGAAGACCACATCCTCTTTCAGGCGGTGGCCCGCGCCGTCATCAGCGACAGCCGGGGAACGCTTGCGGAACAAATGGATCATCGCGGCCCCGTGGGGCCTGTAATCCCGGCCCTGTCGCCGACCCGCACCTCCCGCCCCCTCCCGCCTGCGGTCGCGGTCATGCCCCGTGAGGATCTGCTGTTCTTTAACGGAACCGGGGGATTTACCCCTGACGGGCGTGAGTACGTCATATCCACCGGCGGCGGGAAGGTGACTCCGGCGCCCTGGGTCAATGTGCTGGCCAACCCTTCCTTTGGCACTGTGGTTTCGGAAAACGGATCCGCCTATACGTGGAGCGAGAACGCCCACGAATTCCGACTCACCCCATGGCACAATGATCCGGTCAGTGATTCCGGCGGAGAGGCCTTTTACCTTCGCGACGAGGAGCGCGGCCATTTCTGGTCCCCCATGCCGCATCCGGCCAGGGGAGACACGCCTTATGTCACCCGGCACGGATTCGGCTACACCGTATTCGAACACACGGAGCGCGGCATCCGATCGGAGGCCTGGGTTTACGTGGCCATGGACGCGTCCGTCAAGTTCACGGTGCTCAAGGTGCGCAACAAATCCGGCCGTTCGCGGCGTCTTTCCGTGAGCGGATATGCGGAGTGGGTACTGGGGGATGTGCGGCCCAAGACAGTGATGCATGTGATCACCGAGGTGGACCCTCAAAGCGGCGCGCTCCTGGCGCACAACCCGTACAACGCCGAATTCGGCAACCGGGTTGCTTTTTTTAACGTGGATCATGCCACCCGGACGGTCAGCGCCGACCGGACCGAGTTCCTGGGCCGCAATGGCACGATCGCTCGCCCCGCCGCCATGACCCGGTCACGCCTTTCCGGCAGGGTTGGGGCTGCTTTGGATCCCTGCGCAGCCATTCATGTGACTTTGGAGCTCGATGACGGGGAAGAGCGGGAGATTGTTTTCACCCTCGGTGCCGGGCGGGATGCGGATGACGCGGCAGCCCTTGCACGCCGGTTCCGTGACTCCTTTGCTGCGCGAAAGGCGCTTGAAGCCGTATGGGACTACTGGCGTCACACGCTCGGCGCTGTCCAGGTGGAAACACCCGACCCATCCGTCAATTTCCTTGCCAATGGCTGGCTCCTGTACCAGACGCTCGCCTGCCGGCTCTGGGGACGGAGCGGCTTCTACCAGTCCGGGGGCGCCTTTGGTTTCCGCGATCAGTTGCAGGACACGATGGGCCTCGTCCATGCCGCGCCGCGTCTCGTGCGCGAGCACCTGCTTCTCTGCGCCGGCCGCCAGTTTTCCGAAGGAGATGTCCAGCATTGGTGGCATCCGCCAACGGGCAGGGGGGTGCGTACCCACTGTTCCGACGATTTCCTCTGGCTCCCGCAGGCAACGTGCCGCTACGTTCAAAGTACCGGCGATACGGGGGTGCTGGACGAATCGATTCCCTTCATTAAGGGTCGTCCGGTTAATCCCGATGAGGACTCCTACTATGAACTTCCCGTCCGGTCCGGGGAAACCGCCAGTCTTTATGACCATTGCGTGCGGGCGATCCGCAGAGGCCTGACGTTCGGCGAACATGGACTCCCCCTCATCGGCTCCGGCGACTGGAACGACGGCATGAACCTGGTGGGCCAGGAAGGTAAAGGCGAGAGCGTGTGGCTGGCGTTCTTCACGTGTGACGTGCTCACCCGATTCTCCGGGATCGCCCGACGTCGGGGCGATCTGGCCTTTGGCAAACAATGCGAAAGTGAGGTTGACAGACTCCGCCGGAGTATCGAAGAACACGGCTGGGACGGCGAATGGTACCTGAGGGCATTTTTTGATGACGGCACTCCGCTCGGCTCGGCGGAGAGCCCGGAATGCCAGATCGATTCCATCGCGCAAAGCTGGTCCGTTCTTTCGGGCGCAGGTGACAGCTGGTCATTCGCGGATGGCAATGGAAGCGGTGGACAAATATCTGGTTCGCCGGGACGACGTCCTGATACAGCTTTTGGATCCGCCCTTTGACAAATCCGACTTGAATCCGGGCTACATCAAGGGCTATGTTCCCGGTGTGAGGGAAAACGGCGGACAGTACACCCACGGTGCGATCTGGGCGGCCATGGCATTTGCAGCATTGGGCGACAGCCGCCGCGCATGGGAACTTCTTTCGATGATCAACCCCGTAAACCACGGGAACTCCGCGGAGGGAATCGAAAAATACAAAGTCGAGCCCTACGTCATCGCTGCTGACGTCTATGCCGTCCCGCCGCACACGGGCCGGGGCGGATGGACATGGTACACGGGATCGGCTGCATGGATGTATCGCCTGATCTTGGAATCACTTCTTGGTCTCAAGCTGGAAGTGGACAAGCTGTCTTTTGCGCCCTGCCTTCCCGACCATTGGGATGGGTTCATCGTGCACTACCGCTTTCGTGAAACCATTTATCACATCAGGGTCATGCAAAAACAGGCAGGTGAAAAAGAAGCGGCAACGGTTACGGTGGACGGGGTGGTGCAGCCGGGGAAGGCAATAACACTGATTGATGATGGTCAGGAACATGCGGTGGAAGTGATGGTGTAAATCCGCCCATCATTATCTCGGCCCAAGAGCTCGAAATAATTTGATCATTGACGGTTCTTAGCCGGCAAAAAAATAATTAAAGAAGCTGGCAAAAATGCCGATACCAATAATGTAAATTGCTTTCAACACGAGGTTAAGAAATAAAGCGGGTATTTCCATTGGTTTTTATTCCGGCATTGTTATCCCTACGATGATAATTGCTGAAATGATGCCTCTAATAACTTTCTTTTTCTGTGCGAAAGATAGGCGCTATGGATTTTTTTGACAAACGAAAAATATTGGTCGTTGATGACGTTCCCACCAACATTGCCGTGCTGACTGAAATTCTCATGTCGGATTATAAATTGGTTTGTGCAACTAATGGAAAAGATGCCTTGAAATTGTCCTTGTCCTCTGCTCCTGATCTAATACTGCTTGATATAATGATGCCTGAAATGGATGGCTATGAAGTTTGTCGACAATTGAAATCACATGACATGACCGCAAATATCCCGGTTGTTTTTTTAACGGCAAAAAAAGAAGAAGAGGATGAGGTTAAAGGTCTTGAACTCGGTGCGGTGGATTATATTTCAAAACCCTTCAGTTCTGTCATATTGAGACACAAAGTAAGGATACATATCGAACTGAAACTTCATAGAGATAATCTTGAGGATATCATCAGGGAACGAACCATTGAAATATCAAAATCCCACCATAAGCTCCACCAAGAGATTACAGAACGAATTCAGATACAGAAAGCGTTGATTGAACAGCGGGCCTATTTTATGCAGCTTTTTGAAAATTCACCGCATGCCATTATGATTGTTGAACCTGATGGAAAGGTTGTTGCAGTCAACAAAGGGTTTGAAAAAATTTTTGGATATGCTGTAGAAGAGATAATCGGACAATACAGTAAAAATCTTATTGTTCCTGAAGACCTGGTTGCAGAAGACGAAACATATCACCAGAATATACTTTGTGGAAAGATCATCTGTAAAGAAACCTTTCGTTTGCGTAAAAATGGAGAATTGATTCCTGTAACTTTTCTGGGATATTCAGCATTTGTTAAGGATAAAGTAGAAGGCGTTTTTATTTTATACGAAGATATCTCTGAAAGGAAAAAATTTGAGGCGCAAATTCTTCACCAGTCTTTTCACGACGCACTGACAGGCGTGCCAAACAGAGCGCTGCTAAAGGAGCGGCTTAACCGTTCTTTGGAACGATCGAAGAGAAGAAAAGAATATCAATTTGCTGTTCTGATGATCGACATTGATAATTTCAAATCGGTTAATGACAGCATCGGGCACCTGGCAGGGGATAAATTGTTAATTCAATATGCCGATCAGATAAAGCAGTGTATTCGATCCACGGACACGATAGCGCGCATGGGCGGAGATGAATTCGCAGTATTGTTGGAAGAATTCAACAGCCCGCGTGAGGTTTTCAAGATTGCAAGACGCATTTCCAATATTGGAAAATCAAGCTTTTTCATTGAAAGAAATGAAATCAAGATTAGTGCAAGTATCGGTATGGTTATAGAAACAAAATCATACGACATCGCTGAAAATATTCTTCGGGATGCGGATATTGCCATGTACCGTGTCAAGGAGACGGGTAAGTCCAGTTTCAGAGTTTTTAAAAAGAAAATGCACATGATGACCCTTGAATCGATAAAAATGCAGAATGACCTGCGCCATGCAATTTCCAGAGATGAATTTATTTTGTACTATCAGCCGATTATTTCTGTCGCCAGAAATGAATTAACCGGTTTCGAAGCCCTCCTCAGATGGCAGCACCCTGTCAGGGGAATGCTCGCCCCGAATCTTTTTATTCCGCTTGCCGAAGAAACCGACCTTATCCTTCCCATCGGCAGAATTGTCATCAGGGAGGCATGCCGACAGTTAAAAAAATGGCATGATACTATTCCGGGTGCTGAAAGGCTGACCATGAATGTGAATATCTCCACAAAACAGTTCATGGATGGGGAGTTGACAAATTTTATTGTTCAGACGCTTGAAGAGAATAAACTGGTTCCGGAACGTCTGAAACTTGAAATCACGGAAAGCCTTATCGTAAAAAATGCAAAACACATGATTTCTAAACTGTCGATTTTAAAAAAGCATGGCGTTAATGTGGTATTAGATGATTTTGGCACCGGTTATTCTTCATTGTCGTACATTAAGAATTTTCAGATAGACAGCATAAAAATCGATCGTTCATTTATTAATGACATTGACCGTGATGGCAGCAGTGTTGAAATTGTTAAAACGATTCTGACGTTATGCCGGAATTTGGGTCTCGGGGTCGTGGCCGAAGGGGTTGAGCGGAAAACACAGTTCAAGATTCTCAAAGAACTTAACTGCGAAAAAATTCAAGGTTTTTATTTCTCAAAACCCGTTGACAAAAATAAAGCTGCTGCTCTGATAAAAGATGAATTTATAGTTTCTGAATAAACGATTTGATGATCTGCCTGGCATTATCAAACTGGTATATTTTCATCTGATCTTCAAGCCTTTGCAACAGAATTGCAATGTCAATATCATGATGGTGGCCAGTCAGGTATTCCTTGAATAAGTTAAATTTTATTTTTGACTCAGCTGGATCATATTCTACAAGACATTTGTCAAGTTCTCCAAGCATATCAAGAAGTTTATCTGGATCACTTTTGAGGTCGGTTTGATGAATCGGATTTATGTCCAAACGATCTGCTTTTAATTTTTTCAGAGATTCTTTAAATTCGGAAAATCTTCCTTCAATCTGAAAAAGAAAATAATTGATCTGGTCAATGTCTTTGGCATCGATCGCTTTTTCAAAGGATAGTGATGCGTTATAAAGATCTATTGCAGCAAGATTTCCGGCAGACCCCTTAAGGGAATGAACTGTTGCCCTTGCCTCTGTTAGATTGTTTTGGCGGATTAATTCCTTTAATTGGGACGGCACCGGTTCAGCGTACTGAGAAAACTGAGAAAGAATGGTAATATACCGTTCGAAGTCACATCCCATCCGATTCAATCCCGCATCGACATCAATACCCGGCATTTGGATGATATCCGGCAGGCGCTTTTTGTCCTCAGGCAAAGGGTTTGCGATATCTTCGGAAGCAAAGCGGCCAATCGGAATATGTTTTTTTAACACCGTATACAGTTTAAGCCTGTCAATGGGTTTTGAAATATAATCATCCATGCCGGCGGCGATGCATTTTTCACGATCTCCACGCATTGCATGGGCTGTCATGGCAATGATGGGCAGGTCTTTATTGCCAAGGTCATTACGAATCCTGATTGTCGCCTCCAGCCCATCCATTTCCGGCATTTGTACATCCATGAGTACCACATCAAAAGCCTCGTTTTTTATTTTTTCGATAGCTTCAAGCCCGTTCTTGCCTGTATGAACAGTCATTCCGGCAAGCGTAAGAATTTCAATGGCAACCATCTGGTTAATGGGGTTGTCTTCAACAAGCAGTACTTTGGCAGATGATGAGAAGTAAGAAATATTTCGTAAATCCGATTTTGATGAAAACACGGCTTGATGCCCGAAAGATTCCATGATTGCATCAAAAAGAAGGGAGGGTTTAACCGGTTTCTGTAAAAAAACCTCATTTTTCCCAAAATTTGATAAGGATCTTTGTTCAGGAGGATTGCAAGCATCCATTATGATGACAGGTAAGCCGGCAAAGATTTTTTTTTCTCGAATCTGTTTGACAAGAGAGTCTTCCCCGATATCTGTTAGACCGGCATCAACAATGAGCAAATCAAACGGGTCTGTAGACGCTTGTTCTGCTTGCATTAATATGACTTCGTGGGCGGTTTTTACGATATGCGGGTGAAAGCCAAAAGAAACAAGCATCTGTTTTAAGACATTCTGTGTGGATGGATTGTCCTCTGCGACAATGATTTTCATCCCTTTAAGGTTGGATGGAAAGTCAAAGAGCTTGCCCTTGGAAGGATCTCCTTTTTTAAGTTTTATTATGAAGCTGAACAGGCTTCCTGTGCCGGGCGTACTTTCAACAATAATCTTTCCTTGCATCATGGATACAATTTTGTGGCAAATCGTAAGGCCTAGACCCGTACCCCCGTATTTTCTGGTTATTGAGCTATCTGCCTGGGCAAAAGCATCAAAAAGTGTTTCCTGGTTTTTTATGTCAATACCAATGCCGGTGTCAGTAACTCCAAAATTTAATTCAACATGTTCAGCGGTTTCTTCAACATTGCGAATGCTGATGCAGACAGTTCCTTTTTCGGTAAATTTAACTGCATTGGATGTCAAGTTTACAATAACCTGCTGAAGCCTTAAAGGATCACCAATAACTTCGATGGGGACATCTTGTGAGATATCGATAATCATTTCAAGATGTTTTTTTTGCAGATCGTCAACAAACAGCTCAACAACATTATTTACAATCTCTCTGATTTGGAAAGGCGTGTTCTCAATTACCAGTTTTCCGGCTTCAAGCTTGGAAAAATCGAGAATCTCATTTATTATCCCAAGTAGAGATTTGGATGAAGAATTGATTATTGAGATATATTCCAATTGTTTCTGTGGTTTTAGATCGGGATTCATTGCCAAGTCGGACAACCCGATGATGGCGTTCATGGGAGTACGAATTTCATGACTCATATTTGCAAGGAACCTGCTTTTGGTTTTAGTCGACTCGTCAGCAACCTCCTTGGCTTTCTGAAGTTCAATATTTGTTTTTTTCAGCTCCTGAGTTCGATCCTCAACGCGTTTTTCAAGTTCATTGTGAATTTTTCGCAGTTCTTGTTCAACACGCTTTCGTTCTATAATTTCTATTTTAAGATCCTTGTTGGCAAGGGCCAGCATCTCTGTTCGTTCTTTTACCCTGTCCTCGAGCAGCTGGTTGGCTTCATGTGTTTTTTGCTGCTCGTTTTCAAGGAGCCTGGCAAGATAGAAATCTCTTCGGGCAGAATATTCTATGGAATAGCAGGAAAACATGCCGATAACATTTGCACTGATAAAGAAGAAGTTATTATTTAAGAGAATGGCCAGTGGGGTATCACTGATGACGGTGGCCCCGATTTCATAACAAAACACAATAAACCATCCGGATATGGTCGCCCAGACAAATCTTGCCCGGATGAATGAATATCCAAATATAAAAATCAGCATCAATCCGGCATAATATGAATAATTTATAGGCGGTGGGGCGATAACAATCATTGTGATGATCCCCAGCCCGGCAAGCACAACAACAAAAGCAAGGGACAGCTGCATATATTTATTAAAACTTGAAGTAAATGAAAGCAAGAGGATGCAGGCAGTTAAAGGGCAAAAGATGCCATATCGGATAAACCAGAATTGATATTTCATTCCGGGAATCAACTCGGCATCAAGAATGCCAAATAATGAGTAAAATATGATGGCGATAAAAAGAGAAATTCTTACCTGGTTGATAAATTTGAGATAGTAGTCTTTTAAAAATTCTTTTTCAAGGAAGCCGGATTCATCACGGAACGATAAGGTTAGAAACTTGAGCTGCATTTCGGATGGGATAAAGATGAAACGGGGAAGCCAACTTTTAAAATCGAATTCCATTTGTCAACCCCTTGTCTTTGGAATTGGTTATGTATAATGACAACAGCAACTCGGAGGGAATAAAAAAGAAGGGGAACAACAAATCATAATCAGGAGCGAGTAAATGAAACATGGTTAAGGATACAATATAAACAATCAACCTCCGGTCAATTTTGAGTGATAAAAAACTTTCCACATTTCAAATGAAGAAACAGATTTACGCCTTCGGGTTCCTTTCCAATGCGGATATCCGAATCTTTAAAATTGCAGGCTTTTGCCAATGATACCAGCTGCTCAGGAGTTCTGTGTGTCAATCTCCAGTCCCCTATTACCTCCATGTAGGCTTGCGTAGGGTTGCTGGTCGAGAAATTTCCAATAATCATTTCTCCGTCATTTTCCAAAAGAGGGGTTAAACGTTTCAAAAGAAAGATAAATTTTTTATCATTCAGGTAGTCAAATAACCCGGCCGACCATATCAAGCCGATATTTTTTGTTTGTGGTAAAGTCAAAGGCGTTTGTATGTAAAAACTCAATGTTTTTGAGATAGTCCTTGCATAGGTTTTTTGCATAAGATATTGCAAGGGGTCAAATTCAACGTTATCGAAAAATATACTGCTGTCGTTATTCAGCGAAAAAAAATCAAACAGATCCCTTCCAGGCCCACTGGCAATGTTTAACACTCTCTTGGCGGTATCGGTTTGATCCATAGCTTCGAGTGAGTTTAAAAGATCAAGGAAATATTTTTTTCTGTTTCTTACGGCAATGGGGGCTTTTTGAAGTTGAAAATAAAGATCCCATTTTCTTAGGTCCGGGTTGTTGGATGTGTGCTCAAGGTAAATTTTTTCAATGATCTCATAATCTCCGGGGTATCCATGCGGTTTATTGAAAACAAATCCCTGAAGCGTTAATATCGAAAGGGCTTCGCCCATTTCGTTTCGTAACAGTTGGAGATCTTCTTTAGATAAGATGCCATCTTGGACTTCTCTGTATACTGTTTTAAGCCAGTCGGTGAACTCATGATACTCTGAAGAGTCAAGGCCTCCTTTAGTACACAGCTCTTTAACGAAAGCAATATGATGTTTCATAGTCGTTTCACCCCACATGAATCCAATAATTCCGCTGCTGCATTTTTCAGACATCCAAAGGCATATTAAGCGCTATCAGGATTTGATTTGCGACGATCTTTACCGCCCCGCTTTTCTTCCTCCTGGGGAATAAAATACTTAATGAATTCTTCTGACCTTTCATCGCTTGATTCGCGACGATCTTTTGTAATGCGATTATCTTCTTTTTTTTTCATTAAAAAACCTCATTACGTCATTTAAATAAAAGATTCACCTTAGTATGTTATCTGAATAAAAATATACAACAATTTAATTTTTGGCCGGCAACCTGCCGGGGTGCTGTTATCTGTAATTTTATCAATAAAATATTGACGTAAATAACATTTGAAAATAAATTATGTCAATCAAATAAGTAAATATGCAAAATTAAATTGTAGCGTTAGGTAGTAAATACTGTTTCTCCACGATACGTCGGCCCAGTCCGGGATTTAGGTCATCCCGTCATCTTGCTGCGATCGAGGGTTCGATATTGAATGGCCTCTGCCACATGATTCGGCGCAGATATCCGGGGATGCCTTCCAGATCGGCAATGGTGCGGCTGATCTTCAGGATCCGATTGTAGGCCCGGGCCGACAGTCCCAGCCGGTCGATGGCCGATTCCAGCAGGCTGCCGGAAGATGCATCGATCTGGCAGAATTTGCGGATATGGCGGCTGGACATCTGGGCATTGCAGTAAATGGCAAGTCTGGGAAAACCGCTCGGACTGAATGGCCCGGGCCGCGGCAACCCGTCCTCGAATTGCGGCGGACGGCTCTTCGAGGCCGCTTCCGATCAAGTCCTTGTAGGGAACGGCCGGCACTTCACGTGAATGTCGATCCGGTCCAGAAGCGGGCCGGATATTTTGGAGCGGTATTTGTGAATCTGCTGGTGAAGACAGCCGCAGTCGTGCTTGGGATCCGAAAAATAGCCGCAGGGGCAGGGATTCATGGCGGCAACCAGCATGAAGCTGGAAGGATAGGTGATGGTGGTGGCGGCTCTTGAAATGGTGACCTTGTGATCTTCCAGGGGCTGGCGGAGAACTTCCAGGACATGTTTTTTGAATTCGGACAGCTCGTCCAGAAACAGAACCCCGTTATGCGCCAGGCTGACCTCGCCGGGCCGGGGAAAATGTCCGCCGCCGATCAGGCCGGCATCGGATATGGTGTGATGCGGAGAGCGGAACGGCCTGGCCGTGATCATGGCCTGATCTTTATTCAGCATGCCGGACACGCTGAAGATCTTGGTGGTTTCGATGGACTCGTCAAAGCCGATGGGCGGCAGAATCGAGGGGATCCGCTTGGCCAGCATGGTTTTGCCGGAACCCGGCGGGCCGATCATGATCAGGTTGTGTCCGCCGGCAGCAGCCACCTCCAGGGCGCGTTTGGCCAGCTCCTGGCCCATGACCTCCGCATAATCCGAATCGTGTTCGCCCTTTGTTTCAAACAGGCGCGAGATATCGGATTTTTCCGGCTCGATTGGCGTGTAGCCCCTGAAATAATCGATGACCTGGGACAGGGTGGTGACCGGAAGGGTCGCGATGTTCTGAACCACGGCCGCTTCCAGCCGGTTCTCAAAAGGAACGATGATGACCGGATATCCGGCCTGCTTTGCCGCAATGGCCATGGGAAGCGAGCCGTTCACCGGTTTGATGCGGCCGTCCAGGGACAGTTCCCCCAGAACCAGGCAGCCGGAGACTGCTTCGGCCGGAATCAGCCGGGTTGCGGCCAGAATGCCGATGGCAATGGGAAGGTCAAAGCCGGTTCCTTCCTTCTTGATGCTGGCAGGCGCCAGGTTTACCGTAATCCGGTCGTCCGGAAACGTGTACCCGGAATTGTGAATGGCGGATCGGACCCGCTCCTTGCTCTCCTTGACCGATATTTCCGGAAGCCCGACGATGGTAAAGCTGGGCAGGCCGTAGGCGATATCCACTTCGACCTCCACCAGGTACGCATCCACTCCGATTACGGCGCTGCTTAATATTTTTGCCAGCACTGCGCCCCCCTTTGTCCGTTTCCGGATCAGCCCGCCGGGTGAACCATGGATGAGGCCGGGACGATCGTTGCTTTTTTTTGAATTTCAGGAAGCACTTCCTGAAGGATCTGAAGAGTAAGGGCATGGGGATGCCCGATGGCCAGGGCCTGACCGTGAGCAGCGGCTTTCTGCAGCAGCAGCCGGATCTGCCTGCGGATTGCCTCCGGCTCCTGGACATTGTCCAGAAACACGTCGCGTTCGGCATAAGGCACCTGGAACAGCCGGGCGGATGAGCGGGCCTGGCTGTCTGCCGTGGTCCGGCTGTCGATAAAAAACAGATTTCTTTTCTTGATGAACGGAGAGAATCTGGTTCATCTGATCCGACGAGGCCGTCATCCTGGACCCCATGTGGTTGTTGACCCCTTTGATGTGGGGAACGGCATCCAGGTCCTCGTTCAGCTGACGTATCAGCGTATCCGGCGTCATCGCGGTCATCAATGCGCCGCGGCCCGGATTGACCGCCGGATATTCCAGGGGTTCCATGGGCAGGTGGAGCATCAGATCCAGCCCTTTTTCCCTGGCCAGCCGGACGATTTGCCGCTGATGCGGGCTGTGGGGAAGGATGGACAGGGTGATGGCCGCATTCAGGCCGATGAATTTTTCGGCGATATGCGAATCATAGCCGATGTCGTCGATGATGATGGCAATCCGGGGCAGTTTACCCGGAGGCGGCGGCTGAATCACCCTTTCCCGGACCGGCGGTTCGATCAGCGGATAGATCTCGAAAGGAGGCCGGGTCTCGACCGGCGGCAACAGGGGCAGGGGGTTCGACCGGCGGCAAAACAGGGGGCCGGGTCACGGCCGGCGGATAAACCGGATGCCTCGGCACCTGCGGAATGGACGCGACCGGACCCGGCCCCTTGGTGCGGGCCGGCTTTTTTTCAGGGCCTGATGCACCACCAGCCCCAGGACGATCACCAGGACAACCAGAACGATGAGGCCCTGCCACCCCCCGTTTCAGGTGAACGGTCATTGCCGGCTTTTTACCGGATTTCTTTGCGGCGGGCGATTTTTTTTTCCGGGTGCGACGGGGCTCGGCCATTATTTCTGCTGCAGCCTCTTGAAAATATCGTAGCTGATCAGGGTCTCCAGTGCCCTTTTGACCTGGGTATCCATTTCCAGCCGCTCCGGGCTCACCAGTCCGTCGGAGATGTCTTCTCCTCCGGGTGCCTGCGGGCCCGCTCTTTGTCCTGTCCGGAGTTTTGTCCGGCGCCGGTCTCCTTGGATTTTTTGGAGCCCTTGCCCGGTTCGGCTTCCAGATGGTTTTCCAGATCCTTTTCCTTTGGTCATCACCAGGGGCTCTCTGCCGGTTTTTTCCTTGGGGCGGACCGTCTCCTGTTTGACCTCGATATCCGGCTCGATGCCCTTGGCCTGTATGGATCTGCCGCTTGGCGTGTAATATCTGGCAATGGTCAGTTTCAGGCCGTATCCGTCCCGCAGGGCCTCGACGTTCTGCACGGAGCCCTTGCCGAATGAAGTCGTTCCCATGACAACGGCCCGTTTGTGATCCTGAAGCGCGCCGGCAACGATTTCCGATGCGCTGGCGCTGCCGCCGTTGATCAGCACCACGATCGGGTAATTGCGTTTGACCACATTGGCGTGCGCGGTAAACACCTTGGTGTTTTTATCCTGCCTGCCCTTGATGGACAGAATGGTGCCTTTTTCCAGGAACAGATCGGACACCTCGATGGCCTGATTCAGAAGCCCTCCGGGATTGTTCCGCAGATCCAGGATAAGGCCCTTGAGGGGCGACCGGTCCGGATTCCAGTTTCTCCAGCGTGGCGACCAGATCCGGGGTGGTGTTGTCCCGGAAATTGGTGATCCAGATATAGCCGTATCCGGGTTTCAGGGTCAGGGAGCGGACGCTTTCGATCGGAATCACATCCCGGACCAGCACGAACTCCAGGGGTTCGGGCGCGCCTTCGCGGATCAGGGTGATGGCGATCTTGCTGCCCTTGGGTCCGCGGATCCGGCTGACGGCATCCCGGAGGTTTTTGGTGGGCTCGCCTTCGATCTTGACGATAATGTCCCCGGACTTGATGCCGGCCTTGAAGGCCGGCGTGCCCTGAATGGCCGATACCACCGTTACCATGCCTTCCCGGGTGGTGATGCTGACGCCGATGCCGGTGAATTCTCCCTGCGTATCCACCTGGAGCTCCTTGTAGTCTTCCGGGGAAAGCAGGGAGGAGTGCGGATCCAGGCCGTGAACCATTCCCTGAATGGCGTCTTCGATGAGTTTTTTGGTGTCGGCAGGTTCGACATAATTCTTTTCGATCAGCTCGATGACATCGGAAAACAGCTTGAGTCCCTTGTAGGTTTCATCGGTGGTTGCGGAAAGATCGCGAAAAAAACCGGCGCCAACGGTCCAGAAACTGACGGCGACTGCCACGGTCACCCATAATTTGATTTGACGCCATAAATTTGTTTGGTGTCTGCTGGTCATGCGGATGCTCCTTTTAACCCGTCTTGATCCATTCCAGTGGATCCATTGGTTTTCCCCGGTGCCTTACTTCAAAATACAGTCCCGCGCCCGTCATCGAACCCGTGTCCCCGGCAGTGCCGATGGTTGAGCCGGTTTCGACCTTCTCCCCTTTGGACTTGAGCCGTTCTTCAAGATGGGCGTAAACCGAATAATAATGATCGCCGTGATCGATGATCATCAAATTGCCGTACCCCTTGTACCACTCCGAAAAAAGAATCCGTCCGGAATAGACGGACCGGACCGGTTCTCCCCGGTCTGTCTGAATGTTGATACCGGACCGGAATGTTTCCGTGTTCAGGCGGCCGACTCACGTTTTTGCCGAACGATGATATGATTTTACCCTTCACCGGCAATTGAAGCAAGCCTTTGCTTGAAATAAAATCCGTTCCCAGCAGGGTGGCCGAGCGAAACCGGCGCCGTATTGTCCCGGCTCAGGGCTTCAACGGTGGCGTTCAGCTGATCCGCGGCCTGCTTCAGGGCCTCGATGGCGCTGATCTCCAGTGCTTTTTTAGCCCGGATTTCCGCCAGCAGCTTCACCCGCTTGCGCTTTTCCGTTTCAATGGACTGGATCTGATCCGCGTAGTTTTTTTCCAGAGCCTGCTTTGTCCGCATACTGGGTTTTCTGCTTTTCGTATATGGCTTCCAGTGTTTTCTTGTCCTGCGAAAGCTGGATCAGCAGCCGTTCGTCGGCGGATAAAATCCGCTGCAGGCTATGTTTCCGGCCGGCCCAGTCCTGAAGCGATTCCGCGGACATCAGAAAATTCGATCCTGCCCACGCCGTTCAGCCTGAACAAGGCCGCCACGCGCCTTCCGGCATGATCTTCGCCGGTCTTGATCCGGATGGAAAGATCCTCGGACGCCGAAAGGGTTTCATCGATTTTCTGCTTCAGAACCCCGATGTTCCGGTTCAGGGTCTGGGCCTGCTTCCGGGACTGGTTCAGGGTCTGATCGATCTGGTCCAGAAGGGTGATGACCGAGCTCTCTTTCTGCGAGAAGGATTCCAGTTCCGTCCGGCGCTCGGCGATATTGCGGCTGATTTTGCCGACCTGCTGCTGAATCCGCTGGTAATCCTCCTGGGACCGGCTCCGGGAGGCCTCCTCTTCATCCGTGGCGCCTGCGGGTCGGTCACTTCGGCGAACCGGTCGCTGATGAATCCCCGCTGATCCCCGATCATGATTTCATACCACCCCTTCAGGTGGTTGTGAACGGAAACAGCCGTGCCTTTGGGCAGGGTGGCGATGACGGCGCTCTGCGTATCGGGTTTTTCGCGAACCCGGAGCAGCTCGGTCGTTACGGTGCCGGACAGGGTCGGGGGCGCCGAAAACAGATCGCTTTGCCCCAGCATCACCAGAAAACAGCAGCCGGCGGCAATGCGGATCAGTTTCGAAAAAACTGTTTCATTGAAAGAAAACATCCGATCCATCCGATTCCGATGCTGCAGCCGGCGATGACGGCAATGGATTCCAGGGGAAGAAACCGGATCTGCCAGAATCCGGATGCCAGATCGCTGGTCAGCCTTGCGGACATATACGCATAGGCCGCATAGATCGCGGCCAGTCCGATGCCGCAGCCCAGGGCCCCCTGAATCAGGGCCTGGATATAAAAAGGGGCGGTAATGAACCCGTCGGTTGCACCGACAAGCCGCATGATTTCGACTTCTTCCCGGCGCGAATACAGCACCAGCCGGGCGGTGTTGGCGATAATCAGTCCCGATGCGATAAAAAAAAGCCCGCCCAGGACCACGCCGGCAAAGCGAAAGAGATTCAGCAGGCCGGCAAACCGGCCCATCCACTGCTGGCCGTATTCCACACTGTCAACGGCCGGCAGGCTGCCGATCTGTCCGGCAATGGATGCGAGCTGATTCACCCGGCCGCTTTTCAGGTCCACCTCCAGCGAGTCGGGAAGCGGATTTTCCCCCAGAGCCTCCAGCAGCGAAGCCTGCTTCTGAAGCTGGGCCCGGAGCGTGGCAAGTGACTGGGCCTTGGGGATGAAGGTCACCTTCAAAACCCCGTCCATCCCCTGAATGCGGTACTGGGTATCCTGGCTCTGGGCCTCGGTGGTGCCGTCCTTCAGATAGACCAGGACCCGGATGCTGCTCTCGGAGAGCCGCATCCAGTGGTTGACATTGGTCCAGATCAGCGAAAAAGTGCCGGCGATCAGAACGGAAAGCGCAACGGTCAGCACAGCCACGATGTTCAAAAAACGGTTGGAGTTCATGTCCCTCAGGGCCCGGCGGACGGATGGCGTCATGAGGCGCACCGGCCGCTTGCCGCGCAGTGTCTTGGCTTGCCGGCGAGAGCATTCCCTGAACCAGATGAATGCTTCTGCCGCCGGCATTCTCGATGAGCATCCGGTCGTGCGTGGCCAGAATGACCGTGGCCCCTTTCCGGTGAATGTCTTTTAACAGGGAAAGGATGACGCCGGCGGCCTCCGGATCCAGGCTTCCGGTGGGCTCATCGGCCAGAATGATCCGGGGGTTGCCGGCAATGGCCCTTGCCACGGCCGCGCGCTGCTGCTCGCCGCCGGAGAGGCTGAGCGGATACGCCCCCTGTTTGTGATCCATTTCAACGGTCCTTAGCACGCTGCCCACTTTTTTCTCGATCAGGCGCCGCTTTTCGCCCATGGCCTCCAGCACCAGCGCGACATTTTCGAACACGGTCCGGGTCGGAATCAGTTTGTAGTCCTGAAAGATGATGCCGAAGCTGCGGCGCAGATGGGGGATCCGGTTCCGGGGAATCCGGCTCAGATTGACGCCGTCCACGATCACCTGGCCCTGGGTAACGGGCTCTGCCAGGTACAGAAGCTTCAGGAGCGTGGATTTTCCGGCCCCGCTGGGACCGGTGACAAGGAGCAGCTCGTTGCGGTAGATATCCAGGCTGATGTCGACCAGCGATTTCTGTGCCCCGTAGGTCTTGTGCACGTGAAACATGCGGATGATCGGGACGTTTCCCATGTTTAAGGCTTCTTCTGACCTTCTTTTATCAGCAATTCGTGATACCAGCAGGAAAAATCGAACATGCCCGCGTACTTGTCATCATCGTTGATGATCCCGAGCGCGATCTCAAGAACGCCGCTGCCGTAAGCATTGCTGTATTTATCATCCAGCCCGGGTCTGGAGAAATTCGCGGACCAGCATCTGTGTGGTGCGTCTGGTCTTGTCCTTACGGATATCGATGGGGTCTTTGGGCTCGCAAAAAGGGTCCCACTGGGCATATCCTTTTTTGTGGATGTGGGACTGCCTTCGGGGAGACATGCTGTCGAACACCGCCTTTTTTCGTATCTCGACTTCTTCTTTGGTAAACACCGTCGTCATGGGGCCTTCCTTTGGGGTTGTGCGGTCGGACTTTCGGCGGTTGCATCGGGTTTTAGAATTCCCAGATATTCGTCATCGTAAACCGTGGCAAGCGCCATGGACAGCGGCACCAGAATTTCGCCGATCCGCAGGTATTTCGATTGGATGGCGACGGCCAGCTCCGCGGAAAGCGCAAGCAGCCGGTTCTGAATCCTGTCCAGGTTGGCCGTGGGGTATTTTTCCCCTTTTTCAAATGCGGACAGCCCGCAGGTATAACCCTGGCCGCCGATGGCCGTGGGAATGCCGTACAGCTTGCAGGTCAGGGGCCTGAATTCGTAAATCTCGCACATCTGCGCATCGTTCAGCATGGGGCAGCGGACCCGGGTTTCCGCCATTTCATTCAGGATTTCGTTTTCTTCTTTTCCGGACTCGGCCGCCTTGAAGGCGTTTTTTTTCAGTTTGTACAGCGTGCGGTCGATCTTGTTGCAGCGCTCCGTCAGGATTTCAAGGGTTTCTCCGCTGTATTTGTTCCCGGAACTGCGCATTGATATACAGCGCTTCGATCAGGGTCAGATCAAACAGCGCATAACAGCAGTCCGAGCAAAGGGGTTTGCATTTCACACAGTCGGGATACTGGTTCTTTACGGTTTCAAAAGCGCGTTCCACGGATGCGGACAGCGCTTCGTACTGCTCAAAAAAAGGCTTTAATGCTTCGTTCATTTCGTCTTCTTTCATGTAAACAAGATTGTACTAAAAACATTATCGATGAATGCAACGCAGAGATTGGGCTTTTTACGAAGCCATTATTTGCCGATGCAGAATGCTTCGAATATTTTGTCCAGAATCTCATCGGAAGTCCGGCCGCCGGTAATCTCATCGATCCGGTCCAGGGCATCGCGGATATCCATGGCGATGATTTCCGCGGGACTGTTCCGCCGGATCCCGTCCAGGGCCTGGCTGGATGCAAGCCGCCGCATCTTCCAGCGCACGCGCCTGCCTGAGATTGGGAATCGGTCCGGCAGGCGCATCCTCCGGTATTTTTTGAAGGATTTCGCGGGCCATCAGGTCTGCCAGCGCATCCAGGTTCAGGCGGTTTTTCACGGAGACCGCCACAACCGGAAGCGATGCCGAGTGCATCATTTCTCTACAATATTATCAGAATCCGGCGCAAGGTCAATTTTATTTAAAACCCGGATCACCGGAATGTCCCGGGCCTGCTCCAGAAGCCGGTTTTCCAGGTCGGTATCGGTGCAGGAGGCATCCAGCACCAGCAGGATCAGATCCGAGGCCCGGATGCGTTCGTACGTTTTTTCGATCCCCAGCAGCTCGACCCTGTCCTGCGTGATGTGAACCCCGGCGGTATCGAAAAAATTCACCGGAATGCCCCGGAACACCACGGCATCCTCCACCACGTCCCGCGTGGTGCCCGGGATGTCCGTGACAATGGAGCGCTCGGCGCCGACCAGCCAGTTCATGAGGCTGGATTTTCCGACATTCGGGCGGCCGACAATGGTGATCCGGTACCCGTCCCGGATCACGCGGCCGTCTTCATGCCGCCGGATCAGGGTCCGGATGGGCTCCAGCACGCCGGTCTCGAGCAGCGGAACCACCGAAAGCGGCTGAAATTCGTCGGCCTCGTCCGGAAAGTCGATGGCAGCCTCGATCCGGACCAGAATATCCCGCAGCGCGGCATGGATCCGGCCGACATGATCCCGGAAGCCGCCGGACAGATGGTCCGCGGCAGCGGCAAGGGCTTTTTCCGTTTTCGAATTGATGACATCGATCACGGCCTCGGCCTGGGTCAGATCGATGCGGCCGTTCATAAAGGCCCGGCGGGTAAATTCGCCGGGGCCGGCCGCCACGGCCCCGCCCTGCAGCACCGCGTTCAGAATGGCTTTAAGGACGGCATATCCGGAATGCGCCTGAATTTCGACCACGTCTTCCCGCGTATAGGAATGCGGGGCCTTCATGAAGGCGATCAGCACTTCGTCCAGGACGGCCTGGTGTGTCCGGATGAACAATGGCGCCGTAATACAGATGGTGTGAAAGGATCTGGTCCGGGTGGAAAAGGCGGCCCGTCAGCCGGCGGGGCCGAAAAAGCGAAAGGGCGATGGCAAAGGCCCTGTCCCCGGATATCCGCACGATGCCGATTCCCCCGCGGCCCGGCGGGGTGGCAATCGCAGCGATCGTCTCCCCTTTCATGTCCCTACTCCCCCCGCGGCATCACGACAAGCTTTTTCAGATACCCCTCCCCCTTGCTCTGCGTCTTGACCCTGCGGTCGTTCTTCAGGGCCAGGTGGATGATTTTCCGGTCCTGGGGACTGAATCTGCCGACAGTGACGCATTGGCCGTTCTGGCAGGCCTTTTCCGCAAACCGCGATGCCAGCGCCTGCAGATCGTTCTGCCGTTTTTCGGCATGGCCGGCGATATCGACGACGATGCGGGTCCGGTCTTCGGCGGACTTGTTGACGATTTTCTTCAAAAGATACTGAATGGCCTCCAGGGTCTGGCCCCTTTTGCCGATGAGCGCGGCCGGATCTCCGCCGCTGACCGTGTACACGATCTGCCGGCTGCCGCAATTCACCGCAATTCCGGCGCCGCTGGTCACCGAATCCACCATCCGCTGCAGGGCCAGCCTGCCGAGGGCCGCCGAATCCTGCGTGCACCGATAGGCTGCGAGGCCTGCTGGCCGGCATCTGTTTTTTCAATCGCATCCGCTGTCGGGCAGAGGATCTTCCGGCGCATCCGCCGGCAGGGGGCTGCATTTCGCTGCCGGCGCGCATGCGCTCTTGCCGTGCATCCGGCGCAGTCACGCGGATCCGGGCTTTTTTGATGCCGACCAGTCCGAAAATGCCGGTGGCGCCGAAACTGATCACGTCGTGCTTCAGCTGATCCCTGGAGATTTTCAAGGCCTCGCAGGCCCGGGTCACGGCCCGCTCCACATTTTTGCCCTCGAATTCAATAAAAGGCGACATCACCACTCCTCCGTGACGCCTGGCCGGCAAGCGCCGGTCAGGCGTGTTTCTTCTGAATATAGTACTGCTGGCTGATGGACACGACGTTGTTGATCAGCCAGTACAGCACCAGGCCCGAAGAAAAATTGATGAATATGAATGTAAACACGATGGGCATCATCATCATCATCTTGGCCTGCATCGGATCTCCCATGGGCGGAGACATTTTCTGCTGAATGAACATGGTGGCCCCCATGATGATCGTGAGCACCGGAATGCCGTAGGGCGGTTCCATGAACGGAATCGAAAATGAAAAATGCAGGAGCCGGTCCGGGGCGGAAAGGTCGTTGATCCAGCCGAAGAACGGCGCATGGCGCAGCTCGATCGAATCGTAGAGCATGCGGTACAGGGCGAAAAACACGGGGATCTGGACCACCATGGGCAAACACCCGCCCAGCGGATTGACCTTGTATGTCTTGTACAGGGCCATGGTTTCCTCGTTCATCTTCTTTTTGTCGTCCTTGTATTTATCCCGGATCTGGGCCATCAGCGGCTGAATTTTTTTCATCTCCGCCATGGACTTGTAGCTCTTGGAGCCCAGCGGCCAGAGAATCCCCTTGATGATCAGGGTCAGTACGATGATCGCAAGGCCGTAATTCGGAATATAGTCGTGGAGAAAATTCAGAAGCTGCAGCAGGGGCTTGGCCAGAATGTCAAAGAACCCGAAATTGATGGCCCGGTCCAGTCCGATGCCGAGGCTGCTGAGTACGGAAAGACTCTTTGGTCCCATGTAGACCTTGTATTCAAGCTTCTGCTGGGCTCCGGAATCGATGCGGACCGCAGGCTCCACCAGGGCGCTGTCGAGCCTGCCGTTTGCCATGGTCAGCCGGACGCTGGCCTCTGCCGGGACCACCGGAACAATGCCGGATAAAAAATACCGCTCTTCCAGGCAGGTCCAGTCGATCCGGCCGGAATACACGTTTTTCTTTGCAATATCCTTGATCGCGATCTGCTCCAGGGTACTTGTTCACATAAGCGCTGGGGCCTTCAAATCCGTAGCTGTTGGTGGCTTCGGCGAATTTTCCGGTCAGGGTCAGGGCCGGATGATCCTGCAAGGTTTTATCGGAATTGTTCTTGATGACGATGTTCAGGCCGATCAGGTACGTATCCGGATAAAACGTGTAGTGTTTTTCGATTGCAACGCCGGAAGGCGATGTCCACAGAAACGATACTTCCCGGGCCCTGTCTTTTACCTCCAGGCTGTCGGCGGCGGCGGTGGACAGAAAAATCGCATCCTTGAAATCCGGAATGCTGTTTTCCGTAAAAGAAAGCTGGAGCGTTCCGGCCCCGGGCAGGCTGACCAGTTCCTTGCTGGGAGAATCGGATTCAACCGTTTCCCGGTAGTTCTTCAGAACAAAATGCTTGAAAAAAGCGCCTTTGTCCGAAATGGTCACCGAATACAGCGGGGTGCTCACCACAAGGTCTTTTGATTTTTGAAAGGCCGCCAGCGGCGTTTCCTGAATTACGGCTGTCGTGCCCGGGGCGGCGGACCTGTCCGCCGGCAGGGACGTTTCAGGCTGTGTCTGGGCCGTCTGCTGCTGCGGTGGCGGGGTGTTGTCCTGGAAAAAAAATCCCCAGACCGAAAAGACGATAACCGAAAGCACGATTGCGATAAGTAAACGACCTTGTTCCATGATGACTCCCATGATTTCCCGGCAGGGGAAATCAGATGATGACCCGATAAAAAATGGGGTTGATGTGATGACGGATCACTTGGATGAATAACGCGGCAAAAAAGGAAAGATGGCTTCATGTTCAGGGGACGGGATCAACGCCGCCGGGGTGGAACGGATGGCATTTCAACACGCGTCTGCATGCCAGGGTCCCGCCCTTCAGGGCGCCGTATTTCAGGATTGCCTCGGATGCGTACGCAGAGCACGAGGGATAAAACCGGCAGCACGGTCCCAGAAAAGGGGAAACAACAAGCTGATACACCGTGATTGCAAAATTGACAAGATATCGAATCGTATGCAAACCTGTTATACAAGGTGATTTCGCATCGCCGGAGCCGGTCCGGGGGCAGCCCCGGCGATTTTTGCGAATTTATCAAATAAGCCCGTCAGCATGGCGACCGTCTGCCGGAAGGAAAGGGGTGAGGCCGGCTTTTTGGCGATCACATGAAAATCCCAGGCCTCGGGCACTGCCATGCGGTGCAGGCGGTAATACTCCCTGACGCGCCGCTTGATCCGGTTGCGGACCACGGCATGGCCGACTTTTCGCGACACCGTAATTCCGATCCGGGACCTGCCGGATTGCCCGCGCTTATAAACAAGGATGAACCCCGGGCTGTGGAGCGCCTTTCCCAGGGAATAAAATTCCAGAAATTCATACCGTTTGAGAATGCGGTCTTTTTTGGGAAATATAAACGGCTTCAACGAAATGGTATGGCAGCAAGTGGATGGCGCATTCCGTAAAGGATCCCGGCAAAAAATTCCTTAAACCGCCAATCGTTTCCGGCCCTTTGCCCGCCTGCGGTTGATCAGTTTGCGGCCTGCCTTGGTGGCCATGCGCGTCAAAAAGCCATGGGTCCTGGATTTCTTGATCTGACTGGGCTGATAAGTTCTTTTCATGCAAAAATATCCTCATTAAGTGTTGTTGGACTCGTAAAGAGTCATGATTGTGATGGCAACGTACCGAAATTGCGACTGTTCCAGAGCAAGGCAGTCAATTGCTGCCGTTTTTATAACCCTTTTAGATAATCATATTATTGTTTTCAAGTCAATAAAATTGATGGCTTTGATTTCCCCTTTGGAAAAAGGGGGGGCAGGGGCGGATTTTCGGCGGATTCAAATTTATGCTTGCAAATTGCAACAGAATCGGTCTATAAATCCAAAGAATAAGGTCTTACGGATGCGTTTCCGGCTCTGACAAACGACCTTAAAGAATTTGATGAAATTGGAAAGCCCTGTTTTTGTTGTTGACAAATTTTTATTTTTGTCTATAGTGGCGCTTTCATCAAGGGGCCGTTAACTCAGTCGGTAGAGTATCTGCCTTTTAAGTAGAGAGTCGTTGGTTCGAGTCCAACACGGCCCACCACCACATGCGTCCCCATCGTCTAGCCCGGTCCAGGACATCGGCCTTTCACGCCGACGACAGGGGTTCGAATCCCCTTGGGGACGCCACCGAAAAAATCAACGGGCTGCAGCCAAAAACTGCAGCCCGTTTTTTTTGCCGCGCTGTATATCCTTATGATAGTTCGAATGGTTTTATTGATGGCACGTTCCTTTTCAAAGTCTGGTTCAAGGTCAGGCGGGGGAGACTCGTCAGTTGTGTGTAGTCACCCCTTTTTTTTCTTTGACACCGGGCCGGGTTGGCTTTATGGTGAAAAAAAGCAATGGCGAAAGCCGGGGGAGCGGGGGGCATGGATCGGAATATTGCGGGGGAACCCGCGCGCATCCTGATTGTGGACGATGATCCGGACATCCGGGACATATTCAAGGAAGGCATTCAGTACGTCGGCTATGCGTGCCTGACAGCCAACAGCGCCTTCGAGGCCCTGGAGATTCTGCAGCGGCAGCGCGTCGATGTGGTGGTCTCGGACATCAACATGCCGGAAATGAACGGCCTGGAGCTGATCAAGGTCATCAAGCAGCGGCACGACTGCGATGTCATCATCATGACCGGCTTTATCGAGGATTTCACCTATGAAGAGATCATCGGTCGCGGGGCCAGCGATTTCATCCAGAAACCCGTCCGGATTTCGGAATTCATCGCCCGGCTCAAACGGGTGCTCTTTGAGCGGGAGACCCTGGCCGAGCGGGACAAGGCCGCCGAGAGCCTGCGCCTGAATCTTGAGAAATTCCAGCGCGCCATGGACGGCATCATTCATGCCATGTCGCTGACAGTGGAGCTGCGAGACCCGTATACGGCCGGCCACCAGCAGCGGGTGTCCGATCTGGCCGCCGCCATCGCCCGGGAAATGGGCCTTTCCGCGGACAGGATTTACGGGCTGCGCATGGCCAGCAACATTCACGATCTGGGCAAGATCACCATTCCGTCCGAAATTCTCTGCAAGCCGGGCCACCTGGGTCCCCTGGAATACGAACTCATCAAAAATCACGTTCAGGCCGGCTACGATATCCTGAAAAAAATCGAGTTTCCCTGGCCCCTGGCCGAGATCATCCTTCAGCACCACGAACGCATGGACGGTTCGGGATATCCCCGGGGCCTTTCAGGGGAGGATATTCAGATGGAAGCCCGGATTCTTGCCGTGGCGGACGTGTTCGAGACCATGTCCTCGCACCGGCCCTACCGGCCGTCCCTGGGCCTGGACCGGGCCATCGAGGAGCTTCTCCGGAACAAGGGAAGGCTTTACGATGCGGTCGTGACAGAGACCTGTCTGAACCTGATCATCGAAAAGCGGTTCAGTTTTGCGGGAAAGCGGGGCAGTTTCGAGGATCCGGAGGGCTGGACCGGCTTTGAACAGCAGTTTTATCCGGAGTATCGGGAGTAAAGCAGAATTCAGGAGTCAGGAGTCAGAATCTATTCTGGATTCTGCATTCTGACTCCTAGCCATTATTCCTCCTGCAGCAGCGTTTCGATGTCCTTTCGAAGCTTTTTTCCGTAATAATTCACCGATCCGGGATTGGCCATGATCATGTCCAGCTGGCGGGTGTGAAGGGTCAGATACCCCAGGATTTCCATCTGCTTTTCCATATGCGCCATGTCGTGGTTTTCCAGGCGGGAGGCCAGATGGTCTTCCTTGATGTCGACCCGGAAGCCCAGCTCTTCCAGAATATCCTTGATGAAATGCACGCGCCCGAGCTTGCGGTAGGTGTCGGCGGCCCCGCCCTTGAATTGAAAGCTGATGTAGTTTTCCCGGGGCCTTTCGCTGATCAGGGCCTCGATTGTCGAAAAATGATAGCCCAGCCGGGAGCTCAGGCTGCAAAAATGCCTGGAAATCATGAAATAATTGCGCTCCGCATACCGCGATCGCATGCTGGGGGTCAGGGCCGTATTGGCGGTGGACTGGTACATCACCGAGAGCAGGCCTTTGCTGTCCAGGGCCGGCGGCCCGTCCCAGGGAATGGCGACAAAGCCTTTCCAGAAGGCTTTCATGGGAATGGAGTCGATGTTTTCCAGGGTGACATATTTTCCAGGCACTTCCTGCCTGAACCCGTCATCCAGATTCAGCACCCACCATTGCATGGGAACCCGGTAATGCAGCTGCTTGCTGGAGCGTTCCGAAAAATTGTGATCCTTCCCGAAATCAAACATTTCGATAACGGATTTTTCATGAATGAAGCGGGTGATGTCGTGAAACGTGTTGCAGCCGGCCGGGGAAAACTCGCGGGCGTCCGGGTCCAGCAGGTGAAGCGGAATGATGTGCCGGCTGACCTGCTTTAAAATCGCATGCACCGGGCTGCCTTCCATGAGATGGGTTTTGACGGCGCCGGCGCCGGAAATCAGTTCGGGGATTGATCCGTCGTAGACTGCCCGGCGCGAGGCATCCACGGTGATCACCTGGCCCTGCTTGAGAATCGATGCGGCATCCGGGATGCCGAACAGGGCCGGCACGCCGAATTCCCTGGCCACATTGGCAAGATGTCCTGCAAATCCGCCCTGCTCCGTAATCACGGCAGAGGCCCGGGTCAAAAGAGATGCCCATCGGGGAAGGGCCTGGCGGGTCACCAGGACCGCGCCTTCGGGAAAGGCCAGCACATCCACGCCCCGGTCTCCCAGGTGGACCGGACCGCTGCCGGCGCCCGGACTTGCCGTGATGCCTCCGCCTGGCGATGCGCCGCTCTTTCAGTTCGGGATCCGAGGCGGCATCGCCGGTTTCGCCGGCGCGGCTCTGCTTCAGGGGCCGGCACTGGAGAATATGAATCTTCCCGTTTCCGGCGATGGCCCACTCGATGTCCTGAGGCATGGCGTAATGATTTTCGATGCGGATGGCGATCTGCGCAAGCTTTTTTGCCTGATCGTCCGTCAGGCAGGGACGGGTGCTTTCTTCTTCTGTCAGATCCATGCGGCAGATGCCTTCCTGGGGGTAGCAGACGAATTTTCGCGCCTTGGGGCTGATCACTTTTTCAACGATCGGCATGGGCGGCTCTCTGGAGGCCACAAAAAGGTCGCAGGCCACGCTGCCGTCCACCACGGATTTGGGAAGACCCCATACGGCATTGATAAAAATGCGGTCATCGCCGCCGGAGACCGGGTTCCGGGAATAGATGACCCCGCCGGATACCGCATCCACCATGACCAGGCACCCGACGCACATCAGGATGTCTTCGTCCCGGAAGCCCTTGTTCATTCTGTAGGTAATGGCCTGAAGGCTGTATTTGCTGGCGATCACTTCCTTGTAAGCCTGAAAGACGTGCTCAAAGCTGACATTGAGCTCCGAGCGGTACTGGCCGGCAAACGAGCTGCCTTCGGCGTCTTCTCCCAGCGCGCTGCTGCGAAGCGCCACCGTTATCCTGCCGCCGCTTTCCGCTTCCAGATCTTGCCAGGCGCCGCGAATGGCTTCTTCCAGATCATCGGGAATACGGGAGCGGATCACGAGCTGCTGGATTTCGGCGCAGAACGAATAGAGCGCATCGATATCGCCGGAATCGATGGACTGGAGCTTGCGGTCGATTTCCACCTGAAGGCTGTTGTCGTCCATGAAGCGCTTGAAGGCGGAGGAAGTGATCACGAAGCCTGCGGGGACTTTCAAATGAATGCGGTTCTTGACTTCGCCGAGGTTGGCCATTTTGCTGCCGGCAACTTCGGCCATGTCCTTGTCCAGGGCATTCAAGGAAAGAATCAGGCGGCCGGCCGGCAGGGCCCGGGTTTGCTTTAAGAATGGCGTCGACGGTTTTCCGGATGGTGTCGAACCGGCTGTCCAGTTCCGCATATTTGCCGGGCGCCAGATGGTGAAGGCTCTGGATCATGCGGTACACATTGACGGAAATGGATGTGGCGCCGGACCGGACAAAGGACATGTCGTAGGGCCGGTCTCCCTGAAGGGCCTGTTCCATTTCCGCCATGAGTTCAAGGCAGAGGTTGTTGGCGCTCAGCAGAAGCTTGAAATTGTGATACCGCTCCTTGAACGCGACGCGAAGCTCTTCGATGTTTTCGGGATCCTCGGGCCGGGTATCGAAGGAAAACAGGTTTCTGAAGAAGTTTCGGATTCGTTTCATGTATGGAAGGGCTTCTGACTTCTGACTCCTGAATTCTATTTTAATTTTTAATGTTCCAGCTTCAGTCCCCATCCTTCGAACATGAACAGAATGGAAAAGCCGTACCACATGGTGTAGATGACATAAAACACCAGTGAAAACACGACGATGCCCCATTTGTCCATGATGTTCTGCGGCTCGACCCCGTAATAATTATAGGCGCATTCCACGGCTCTTTTGTTGATATCGCCGATAAACTTGGTTTCCGCGAATTTTTTCTGCTTGTTCAGATCCTTGGTCAGGGCCTTTAACGCCATCCACCAGTTATACAGAGACAGCCGTTCATCCATGGCGTACTTGGCTTTTACACCTTCGCCCTTGTTATGGAACATCTGATCCGCATCTTCCAGGCAGTTGGTCAAAATACTGCCAAGATCCCCGCTGACCTTGATTTCAGCTCCGGTCACATTGACCATGGCCCCGGCTTTCATGAACAGGGAAGCGGTTTCTTTGGCCTGTTTTTCGTCCGTCATCACCACCGATGCGGTAATGACGTTTCCGGAAAGCTTTGCGGCCTTCTTTTTCAAATCCGGTATGTAATAGGCAGAGCCCTTGGATATGGAGTTATAGAGGCCGTCCATATAATCCAGGCCGTTTTGATTCAGGCCTTTCTGGCCGCCGAACACCGGCATGAACATGACGGCAAGAATCACGAGAAAAGCGGCCATCAGCCCCACGCCGCAGTAGAATTCTTTTTTTTTGGCTAACATCAGGCCGTCTCCCCTTTTAGCGTTTTGATGTTCATCAGAAATGTGCCGATCACCCACACGGCAAAAATCCCGATCACGATGAAAAAAGCATAGATTCCGATTTTATCCAGAATAACGGCCGTGTCCTTGGACAAAGTAATGAACTCCAGGTCCGCCAGTTTTTTGGGAAGGGCGAAAAACCGGTTGACGAATCCGGCCAGAACCGACATGGCGTAAAACCCCCGGATGGTAATTCCGGGAACCACCTTGGTCACCAAGGCGCCGATCTGAATTCCCAGAAGAGACCCCAGCAGCATGCCCATGGCCAGGGTGTAGAAAATAAAGCCGTAGATGGCGTACTGGGAAATTCCGGCGTAGCCCGCAGTGAAAATGATCTGGAAAATGTCGGTTCCGACCGTCGTCAGAGAGGAAACTCCCAGGATATAGACAAAGATCGGAAAAGTCAGAAATCCGCCGCCCACGCCCATGATTGCCGCGGCCAGCCCCACCAGGGCGCCGCTGAGGATCAGAAACACGCAGGATATCTGACGGCCCCCGGGAATGATGCCTTCATCAAAGGTGATCATGGGGGGGATTTTGATGGCCTGAAGTTTTCTGGGAAGATTGCTCATTTCCGCGCCTTCCGATTTCCCGCCGTGGGCCCCGCCCGCATCGCCGGCTTTTCTGGCGTTCAAAAAATCCATCAGGGCATAAACTCCCAGACCGCCCAGCATGAATACATAAATGGTGGTGATGAACGCATCGCTTAAAACCGGATTGATTTCGTAGAGCCACCGGTTGATGACCCCGCCCGTGGTGGCGCCGGCCATGGCGCCGATCAGAAAAACCAGGGCCAGCGGCACGGAGATGTTTCCCAGTTTTTTATGAATCACGCTTCCCATGATGGCTTTGGCGAAGATATGAAACAAGTCGGTCCCGACAGCCAGGATACCCTTGATGCCCGCGCTCATCAGGGCCGGTGCTATCACGAATCCGCCGCCGGCACCGATACAGCCGGTGATCAGACCGGCGCAGATGCCGATCAGGATGGAGGCGATAAAAATCCCGTTTGAATAAAAGGCCGGGCTGTACGCGGTTTTATCGCCGATGACGCTGGGCAGCGCGCCGGCGATCTGATCGGCAAAGGCATAGCCGCCCAGAATAATCGGAATTGTTAACAGCCCGAGTATGGCGAGCCGTTTTTTGTCGCCGAGAATCGTTTTGGATATCTCGATTTCCCATTTTGCGTGGGCTCTGGTGCCCATCATCATGAAATATCCCCATTGTTTGAAAAAATTCATGTCGATGCTGCTCCTTTGCTGTTGATGAGTGGATAAACGGAGATGGTTTATTTCGTGTTCATCAATTCCTCGAGATTTTTTATTTTTTCCATCTGTATGGATTTCTTCTTGAACGCATCCTGAACTTTATATAGCAAATCATCGAGGCTGATGGGTTTGAGCAGATAATCAAAGGCCCCGACCTCCATGCCTTCCCGGGCGATTTCCAGGCAGGCATGTCCGGTCAGCAGGATGACTTCAAGCAGGGGATTGATTTTTTTCATCTTTCTCAGCGTTTCAATGCCGTCCATCCCCGGCATGCGCACGTCCAGAACCACGATATCCACGGCATGCGTCCATCATGTAGTCCAGGGCCTCCTCGCCGCTGTTGACCCCGGCTGCATTCAGCTGCCGCTTTTTCATCCGCTTGAGCAGGGTTTCCAGAAAATCAATCTCGTCATCTACAAAGAGTACATTACACCCTTCCACCTGTTACCTCCTTCGGGAAACCGCTTCCTGGATTTTAAGGATCAACTCGTCAAAATCGCAGGGCTTGATCAGGTAATCCATGGCCCCGGATTCCATGCCTTCGCGGGCGGCAATCTCGCTGCCGTGTCCCGTCAGTATGATCACCTGAAGATCGGGGGACATTTTTTTAAATATTTTCAGCACTTCGATGCCATCCATGTCTTCCATTTTAAGATCCAGCACCGCGACATCAAATCGTTCCTCCCGCAGAATCTGAATGGCCTGAAATCCGCTGTAGGCCTTGCGGACCAGGATATTGCGCTTTCCGATTCTTTTGGCAAGTACATTGACAAAACCTTGCTCATCGTCTACCAGAAGCAGCCGGGGCAGCGCATTTTCACTGGGGTCCTTATCAGCCATGACGGGTCTCCTTAAGCCATCCGGGAAGTGATTTCCTTCATCCGCGCCTGGATGATTTTTTCTTCATGGGACCTGCGACGCTTGGCAGCGCCTTCCACCTTGGAAACCAGCTGTTCCATGTCGCAGGGCTTCATCAGGTAATCGAAGGCGCCCAGTCTCATGCCGTCGATGGCGGACTCGACCGTGGCATGGCCGGTCAGCATGATGACCTCCGTGATGGGATGTTTGTGTTTGATTGCCTCCAGGGTCTGAATGCCGTCCATTCCCGGCATCTTGACATCCAGGACCACCACTTCGATGCCGGGGTGTCTGGAAAGCTGATCCAGGGCATCCTGTCCGGAATGTGCGGACAGAATATCAAACCCGCGCTTTTTCAGGCGCTTGGTCATGGTTTCCACAAAAGGCACTTCATCATCGACTAACAGTAAATTGGCCAGGCTCATGCGCGTTCTCCTTTTTATCTAAACAATTGCAGGTTCCGGGGTCAGGGTCTGTTCCGGAATCGGCAGGTAAACGGAAAATGTCGTGCCCACGTTCAACGTGCTGCGGACCTTGATTTCTCCGCCCATTTTTTTGATGATGCCGTAGCAGATGGCCAGGCCGAGCCCGGTGCCCTTGCCCACGGGCTTGGTGGTAAAAAACGGATCGAATATTCTGGGCAGGTTGGCTTCGGGAATGCCGGCGCCGGTATCCGCCATTTCAACGACCACGAGCCGATCTTCCTGCCGGGTGCGAACGGTCAAATTGCCGCCTTTTTTTTCCATGGCGTCGATGGCATTGTTGATCAGATTCAGAAACACCTGCTGAAGCTCTGAAACAGACAGCCGCAGCAGCGGCAGATCTTCGGCCAGCTGACTGTGGATTTCCACCATGCTGTATTTTCCCCGCTGATCCGATAAGGATATGAGATCCACGCATCAGGTCGTTGATCTGGATATCCTGAATCCGGGAATCCGTTTTGCGGGCAAAACTGAGGAGTTTATAGTTGATGTCCTTGCAGCGGGTTCCCTGGGTCTTGATCTGGGCCAGAGCCCGTTTGAATTCGTCGTAGTTTTCGCTGGCCTGGAATTCTTCCTCTTCCAGCAGATCCTGAATCCATCCGGCCTCTTCCACCATAATGGCAACCGGATTGTTGATTTCATGGGCGATTCCGGCGGCAAGCTCTCCGATCGAAGCCAGCTTGCCGGTTTCGATGACCTGCTGATTCAGCATTTCCTTTTCACTGTCTGTAACGGCAATGTGCTTGACCATTTTTCCGGACAGCAGAAAGGCCATAATCTACGATTCCGACACCGCCCAGAATAAAAATAACCAGCGAAAACGCCTGGGTCTGATTCAGTTTGGAAAAGGCATCCGCGGAATTCTGCTGGTAGATCAGCAGCCAGTCCCCGTTTTTCAGAAGCGAGCCCATATAAATGTTTTTCCTGCCGGTCGAATCCACCTGTTCCCTGATATGCACCGCATCCTGTTTTTCAATGACCGTTTCCTGCTGGAAAATCGACTGATACAGCTCTTTATTGGGAATCACGTTAAAGATCGGTTTGGTTTGAAAACTGCCTTCGCGATTAATGATGAACGCCAATCCCGTCTCGCCCACGCGGATCTTGGCGACCAGGGAGTTGAATGCTTCAAAATCGATGGTGGCCCGCAGAATCCAGGGCTTTCCGTCCCGGTTGTTGCGGACGGCAATGATAAAGTGGGGAACGCCCCTTAAGCCCAGAAAGACGTCGCTGATAAAGTGCTGACGGGTCATGGCTTTTTGAAACCAGTCCGCGTCCGCGTATTCGGCATTGGCCAGATGGTAAGGTCCGGCATAGGCAACCTGTTTTCCCAGGTCGTCAATGACGCCGATATCCACAAAAACCGATCCGTACTCCTGCTGCATGATGGCCATTGTCCGCTGCAGAAACGCCTCGTCGCTCAGATTGCTGAATCCGGCGCTTCTGGAAAGGTAGCGGATATCGGAGAGTTTGTTCGCCAGAAAAATATCGATATTCGTCGTATGCTTCTGAACCATCTCGTTTAAGTTGTCGAATATCTTTTCGCGGTAGGAGGTCCTGAACTGATAAAAAATCGTCGCGCTGACCAGAAAAACGGGGATAAAGGATACCGTAATGATGGTGATAAACATCTTGCGGGTCAGAATTCGATAATACGACGGTTGTTCAGATGGATTCGTCATGAAATCCTCCCATATTCAGTTCACAAATCAACCATTCATATACCAAAGATGAAAAAAAAATAAAAGAAATTTAACACTTAGATTTTGTTTTAAATTTCGCCGGGATTTCTGCAGCCTTAAAGTTTTCGGAACCCATGAATTTGTCGGTATTCTTTACAGCAGGGAAATGGCAATACGGTATGGCGGAGCCGGTTTTTTAAATCTGTTATTGACAAAATGCCCTGTCATCGCATATCATCAAGGGAATCGGCGCCGTTGTGAACAGTCCGATATCCGTGTTGAGATTCAGAGTTTACTTTGCCCGATTTTATTCATTGCTAAGTTCACCAGAATTAGATGACGGCTGGTGCTGCTGTTTCAGTCTCAACCCCGCGCCAAGATATCGACGTTGTCTTCGTTTTTATAACGATTCCGACACATTAACCACTCCCTGCCTAAAGGAGCCCGCGTGATGGATGATTTCCTTCATAATTTACGGACCGGAAAAAACAAACCCCCTTTGATCGAAACCGGAAACAATTTGATAACAACGGATACAAAAACCCCGACAGACAAGGTCCCAATGACAACCGTCGAAAAGACGCGTTTCAAAGATCGCCTCCGGTAGACCATTTCCCTGCCATCAAAAAACTTCTTGGAGACATCACGGAGGGCCATGCGGCGCCAGGCTGAAATTGATGATCGCCGGGCAACGGCGGAAGAACGCATTGCATCGGCAATGGAAAGAATCGCTTCGGGCTTTTTCGAGAAAAACCCGGCAGCACCTGTGTCGGGCTGAAAACGGCTCGAATCCCGCAACTGACCGGAGGCCGTTTCCGGAGCCGGAAATACAGACGGCGCCGCGGACGCCGTCAACCCCGGGACAGCCCGTGAAAGCGTTCTCGAGATGATCGGCGCCATGCGGAAAGAACAGTTGAGTTACGAAAAGATCGCCCGCACGCTTGAGGCGCAGGGGATTCCCACGTTTTCAGGAAAGGGCGCCTGGCACAGCCAGACCGTCTCCAAGCTCTGTCATCAGTTTTATCCGTCCCTGTCCCCGGAGTCCTGAACGAGAGAACGACGTGTGGGGCTCTCCCGAACGATCTAAATGATGAACCAGGCCAGGCTCAGGCCACTGGCGGAAAGGAGCCAAGATGAACACAAAATCCCCGCGCATCAGCCGAAGACAGTTCATCCGACTGGCCGGCGGCGCAGTCCTTTACAGCATCGTCCCTTCTCCTTTATCCGGTTTTGCCGCGGAAACGGGAAAGGGGTTTATCGCGGAGGCGTCATCCGGCAAAGAGACCTGTGATGTCAGGGCCCTGACCCGGAAACTCTTTGAAGCCGCCGGCGGCATGTCCCGATTTGTTTCCAAAGGCGATGTGGTGGTGATCAAACCCAACATCTCCTGGGCCAGGGCCCCGCAACTGGGGGCAACCACGCATCCGGACGTTCTGGAGACCGTCATTTTTCTCTGCCAGGAAGCCGGTGCCCAAAAAGTCAGGATCGCCGACAACACCATCCATGAAGCCAGAAACTGTTTTGCGGTTACCGGCGCCGACCAGGTGGCGAAGAAAACCGGCGCCGATCTGGTGTATCCCCTGTCCAATCTCATGCGGGACATGAATGTTCAGGGGCATCGCCTGAATGTCTGGCCCGTGTTCACGCCGTTCAAGGAAGCCGATAAAATCATCAACCTGCCGGTTGCCAAGGTCCACAGTCTCAGCGGGCTGACCCTGGGGATGAAAAACTGGATCGGCGCGGTCGGCGGCAGGCGCAACGCGCTTCATCAGGACATCCATCAGACCATCGTGGATCTGGCCCAGTTTTTCAGGCCCACGATCACCCTGATCGACGCGATCCGCATCATGACGGCAAACGGTCCTTCGGGCGGAAGCGCATCCGATGTCGCGGTTGCCAACCGCCTGATCTTAAGCGATGATCCGGTTGCGGCCGATGCCCTGGCCTGCGGTCTGTTTCAGGTTCAGCCGTCCGCGATCGCCCATATCCAGCTTGCGCAGAAATGGGGACTGGGAACAGCGGATTTCAGCCGGCTGACCCGCTACCAGGTCGTGCTGTGAAAATCAGGCACCTCGTATATCTGAGAAGGATATCGCAGGTTCTTTTTCTGCTGCTGTTTTTGTTTCTGGTGATGGAAACCCGTCTTCCGCAGAGTGTCTTTCTGGACTATTCCCAGGAAGTCGCCGGCCCCAGGGACCTCCGCCTGAATTACCCGGTCATGTTTTTCTTTGACATGGATCCGCTGATATGGCTTTCCACAACGATAGCCACGCACAAGTGGCTGGCCGGCGCCGGGTGGGCACTGGCCGTTGTCGGCCTGACGCTTTTTCTGGGCCGTTTTTTCTGCGGCTTCCTCTGTCCCTTCGGAACCCTTCACCATGCAATCGGCGCCATCCATCCTTCCGTCAAGGGACGTCGGGCCGCTTTGCAAAACGAAAGAACATCCGGCCATCGTCTGAAATACGGGCTTCTTGCGGCGATTCTGGTGTCCGCCCTGTTCGGTTTGAACCTTGCGGGCTTTCTGGACCCGATCGCGCTGCTGTTCCGGTCCCTTGCGGTTTCCATTCTGCCGTCCGCAAACATCGGCATCAAGGAAGTGTTTGATGCCATGGCGGCCAGCGACATCAAAATCCTGAATCTGCTCAGCTACAGCGCGGAACTCATGGTCTCCCCCGTGCTTGGATTTGGATATCCGGCCTATCAGACCGGCTTTGCGATCGGGATGATCGTTCTGGTACTTTTTTTTCTGAACCGGATTCGTCCCAGATTCTGGTGCCGCGTGCTGTGCCCCCTGGGCGCGATGCTGGGGCTTTTGTCTTTTAAAAGCCCGCTGAATCTTGAAAAGGATGAAACCCGGTGCACAGGTTGCAATAAGTGCATGACGGTCTGCCAGGGCGCGGCTTCTCCACGGCCCGGTTTAAAATGGGAATCCGCCGAGTGCGTCCGCTGTTTCAACTGCCAGAATGCCTGTCCGGAGGATGCCCTTTCGTTCCGGTTCATCCGGCGGGAATCGCGCAGCCATGCCCCGGATACGGGAAGGCGGGCCGTGCTGACCGGACTTGCGGCCGGCATTGCTTTTCCGCTTTTCAGCCGGCTGGACGGCCGGATTCACCAGACATCCGATCCCCGGCTGATCCGGCCGCCGGGATCCTTGACGGAAATCCGGTTTCTGGAACGCTGCCAGCGCTGCGGCCTGTGCATGAAGGCCTGCCCGACAAACGTCATCCAACCGGCCCTCGGGGAAGCCGGCATTGCCGGCATCTGGACCCCGGTGCTCAATATGGCCACGGGATACTGCGAATATTCCTGCACCCTCTGCGGCAGCGTCTGCCCGACGGGCGCCATTCGGCTCATTACCGGCAAAGAAAAGATCGCAGGCCCCATCCGGATCGGCTCGGCATTCGTGGATCGGGGCAGATGCCTGCCCTGGACGGAAAACGGTGCGTGCATTGTCTGCGAGGAAGTCTGTCCGACCTCGCCCAAAGCCGTTGTCTTTCGCGAAGCCGATGTTGCCGGCTTCGGTGCGGACCGGCTCCGTCTCAAGCAGCCCTATGTGAACCTGCGGCAGTGCGTGGGCTGCGGCATCTGCGAAAACAAATGCCCGGTCAAGGGAACGCCCGCCATCCGGGTGATTGCCTCAGGAGAAAGCCGCTCCCCCAAAAGCCAGATCCTGCTGATCTCATAAAGGCCGTGCCCCGGGTCGCCCGTTCCATCAGCGTATTCCGACGATGGAATAACCGGGATACCAGGGTAAGCGGATTCGGCCGGGCGATCACCTCACCGGATCCACATGACGGCTTTTTCGACCTGTTCGTTCAGAACCTGTTTGAGTTCGCCGAGGATATCTTCCGCCAGCTTCTTCTTCCAGCCGGAGTCGGCCGCCATCTGCTCCGCGATGGCTTTGCGGAGCTTTGATTGCTGGGCCGACAGGACTTGCGCCAGTTTGCTGTCCGGAAGCACCCATTTGCGGGAAAATCCCGGCAAATCCCGGTCCTTGATTTTTTCCGTCACGGCATCAACGCCGAAGCCAGTTATGATTGCGCCAATGACGGCCGCAATCACCTGGCCCGCTATCGGAAGGTGAAACAGCGCAAGCCCCGTGCCGCCGGAGGCCATTCCGACGATGATTCCCGCCAGCATGCTCGTCAGGACGATTATTTCATCGCTTCGAATGAGCTGATTCACGTTAAACGGGGGATGTGAAATGGAACTGACGCCTGCCGCGATATTCCGGTTTCTGAGATCCAGCACGCTGCGCGGAATATCGAATCGTCTGCAGACGGGATCCGTAAAATCCGCAAGGGCCGGAAGCAGCGTGTTGTTCAGCCAGGCATCCAGTTTTTTTCTGGCGTCTTCCCCCCGGATCCGGCCCAGCAGATTTATTTTTGCGGTTCTCAATATCCGGCCGGATGTCGTTCAGGGTCTTCAGATGGCCTTCGCGCCAGGCATTCAGCGAGGGGCCGACGGCATAGGAAATCAGCTCGTCGGCAAGGGGCTCCGCCAGGGTGTCGATCAAGCCGGGAAGGCTCTGTTCCACAAGCGTGATGATTTCCGTGGAATCGCCGATGGTTTCAATGGCCTTCTTCAACCCGTTCGACAGGATATCCGTGCGGCCGATTCTGGCCAATCCCCTGGCTATCGTGAATTCCGGCTCCAGGCCCCGGATGATCTTCTCCGCCGATGAAAACACCTGGCTGCAAAGCTGAAGGACCACGTCCATTCTGGAAGCGCCGCCGGTTAAAACAACCAGGTCCGGCCCGGCCGCATCCATCTTGCTTCTGGCATGCGCCAGCGCCGCGCAGAAACGCTTCTTTCCAGCTTTGGCCGTTTAACGCCTTTATGGGAAGGGCCAGTATCTTCTCCATTTCATCCCGGTGGATACAGGGCTCAAATTCAATCGGGGGTTTGATGGTCCTGAATTTGAGACTGCAATCCACCGGCTGGTCTTCCGACAGGTAGAGTTCGGGAATGGAAAAATATTTCTCCTTGCCTTCGCGGCAGGCAATGAGGCACTGGCGCTTAAAATGCGGAAATTTTTGAAAAACATCCTCAAGCCGCTGCAGTTCATCGGGAGTTTCCTTTTCCATGCGAAGCAGCGTTCTTTCATATATCATTTCTTCAATCAGACCCGCGCCCAGACTCAGGCCGAAATCCTCGATGGGGCGGGCTTGCATGCGGCTCACGATTGTGAAATCCGTTGTCGAGGAACCGATATCGATGATCAGCACGTTTTGCATCAAACGCTCGGCATCCACTTCGGATATCCTGGACTCCTTAAGATGCAGAAAAGCGGCCCTGGATTCTTTTTCGACGGTGACGCGCCGCATTCCGGCCTGCTTCAGAATGTCCGCGTATGTGGCGCGTTCGGCAGTTGACCAGCCGGATGGTGAACCCACAACAAAAAGGGTGGTCTCCGGTCCGCTCGATCTGACCATTCTCTTCAAGAATGTCCAGATATTTTCTGACAAAGCGTTTTGCAATGCGCTGATGTTCCGGGGAATTCAGGTTGTGGCGCATGGGTTTAAAGCCGATGTGAAGTTCGGTGATTCCCGTGGTCTTCAGGGCCTGATCACCTACCAGGTCTCCTCTGTCGGGTTTGAACGCCAGCGCCGTCACCTGGCTTTTTCTGGCGAAGATTTCAAGCATCTCGGGTTCCGAATCATTGGCCAGAGAAGACACCCTGGCCAGTGCGGTTTCTCCATGTCCGAAATCAAACCCCACGATGTCAATGTTCTCGATGTGAATGTTATCCATATCAACCCCGGATTCTAAAAAGGCTCGGCAACACGGCCGCGAAGCAGAACGCGTTTTCCCTTGATGAATGCCGGCCGGATGGTTACGTGGCGGCTGATCGATGCATCGGCGCCGGGTTCAACATCAAATGACAGGAGATCGGCCGCATCCATCGGATCAAATTCCTTTGCCACAATTCCCTGCTCCCATAAAATCGCCTGAATATGCGGTATTTTTTTTAACGCCCATTCGCCGTCATGAAAGGCTTTGGCCTCAAACAAGTCCTGAAACAGCTTCAGAATCTGCGTTTCCTTTTCAAGAAAACCGCCGTCTTTCTCCGATGCCGGTTCATTCAAAGCTTTATCGGCATAGGACAGGGCATCGGCGATGCAATTCAAAAAGGCATGGACATGGGCGATTTTAAGCTGAACATCGACTTTCGGCGTTTCATCCGGCATGTTAAAATCAAAAGATTTCCTTGAAACGGAGCCTCTGCGATCAAAGACATGCAGATAGATTTCTGTCCCCAGGAGAATGACTACGAGCAGAATCGGAATCCAGGGGGCCGGATTGAGCGAAAGCAGCGTCATCAGCAGGGCAAGGACCAGGGCCGACTGCACGGTTTTGACGAAGACGAAAAAACGCTTTGAGACCTGTTCGGTCCCGGTTTTAGAAGGCCGGAATTCGGCCATGTTGACTTCTTTATCAACCGCATTCAGGGTGCGGACCGCATACCTGAGAATTTCAAGCAGATAGCCGGCGTGCCGGGATTTTTGAAGGGGGTATGCGCCGGCCATATCCCTGTGCAGTCTGCTCAAATATCCGTCCGTTAATTTCACCGCTTCTTCAATGGACGATGCCGCCTCGATACGGTTGCCGAGATCGATTTTATCATTGTCAAAACTTGTGAGAAGATTTGTCATGGTGTTCCCCGCTGAATGCCGATCGGCTTGTAACATACCACTGGTCGGCCGTGTCTACCTGAAATGTCTCTGAAATATTTTTGGTGCATCACTTCCTGTTTAGTTGTTTTTTTCCAAATCATCAAGAACAAGCGCAATATTATGTAAAAGCGCTATTGACAGCGGCGATACATTTTTCTACGCTATATAACAGCGAGATTGCCCCGCCTTCTGATTTCTGACTCCTTTTATATTAAACCTTACTGGAGCCGGTGATGATTTTCAAATCAAACAAAATCGTATCTATTGCCATACGCCGGTTCCTTTTGCCGATCGTTTTTGTCTGTTGCTTCTTTTTAAACACGAGTTGTGCCCAGACGGTCTCGGGGGCTCAGCCAGTGAAAGAAAACCAGGAAAGGGCTTCCGCGGAGAGCAGACGGGTGGATCAGGACCCATCGTTCTGGGAGGATCAAAAATGGCTCATCATCATCGCCATGTTTGTCTTACAGTTCTTGCTGATCGTCGGGTTCCTGGTTCAGAAACGACAGCGAAAAGCTGCGGAAAACAAGCTTTGGGAATACGCCCGAATTACCGAACCCGAGCGCTTCGAGAAAGAAGGGGAGAAAATAGAAACGCAGCTTCAACAGGCAGGTCAAAAGCAGGCCATCGCTGCTTTGGCAGGCGGAATGATACATGATGTCAATAATGTGTTATCATCTGTTCTGGGCTTTGCAGAGTTTGCAAAAAGAGGTCTCAGCAGTGGCGCAAACGTGGAAAAAGATCTTGATGAAGCTCTGAAAGCCGCTATAAAGGCAAGAAATTTGGTCAGCCAGATAGAGACATTCATTCGCCAGACCGGCATCCAGAAAATGCCGATCGAGGTCACGCTGCTCATCAAGGAAGCAATGAAATTCATCAGGGCGTTGTTGCCCGCTTCGATAGAAATCAGTTTCCGTCCCGGTGCTTTTAAGGGTATAATATTGGCCGATCCGGTTCAATTTCATAAGATCTTGATTATATTATGTGCAAATGCATTACATGCCATGAAGGGAAAGGCCGGCCTGCTCGAGATCCGCTTGCAGGATATGAGGCTTGATGAAAAGAGTTTCCTGCAATATATCGGTATGAAACCAGGCCAATATTTTCAGTTGAGCATCGGCGATACGGGAGATGGAATGTCCAAAGAGACCCTTGATCGGACTTTTGACCCGTGCGGCACACCTGCGAGCACAGAGGGCTATTCTCCGGGGCTTTCTCTTGTTCAGAGCATCGCCAGGGAAATGGACGGCACTATCTCGGTGTGCAATGAACCTGAAAAGGGAACCGTTTTTTATGGGTTTTTCCCAAAATATGAGCAGGAATCTGATCAGGAATCCAATGGCTCGATTATTGATTATTGATGACGATGTCAAAATCTGCATGGTTCTCTCCAGGCTGATCGAGAGCATGGGACACCAGGCCAACGTCTCCCATACGCTGGAAGAGGGTCTCGGCCGGGCAGTCATTGACCCGTATGATGTTGTTCTGCTTGATCTGGAGTTTCCCGAAGGAAACGGACTGCAGATACTGCCGGATCTGTTAAAAGTTTCTTCATCACCCGAGGTGATTATTATTACGGGAACCGGAGACACCCGGGGAGCGGAACTGTCGTTCAAATACGGAGTATGGGATTTTATCCAAAAGCCTTTTACCCTTGACGAGGCATCCCTTCCCATTACCCGGGCGCTGCAGTATCGCAGTGAAAAGGGGGCGACAAAGCAGCCTGTATTTCTCGACCGGGCGGACATCGTCGGGGATTCAGATGCGATTCGCATCTGTCTTGGAGAAATCGCCAGAATCTCTGTTACGGACTCCAGCGTGTTGATTACCGGTGAAACAGGTACGGGCAAAGAGTTGTTCGCAAAGGCCATACACCAGAACAGCGCAAGATCAAAGGGGCCTTTCATTACGGTCGATTGTGGTGCCCTGCCCGAAACCCTGGCGGAGAGCGCCTTGTTCGGCCATGAAAAAGGTGCCTTTACGGGTGCGGACAAACGGCAGGACGGACTGATCCTGCAGGCGCAAGGGGGAACGCTTTTTCTCGATGAAATCGGCGATCTTCTCTTGAATATTCAGGCCTCCCTTCTCAGGACTCTCCAGGAACATCGAATCCGCCCGCTGGGGGGCAAACAGGAACTGCCGGTGGATTTCAGGCTGGTTTCCGCAACAAATCGCGACCTGGATCAGATGGTGAAAGAAAAAACCTTCAGAGAGGACCTGCTTTTCCGGATTCGAGCCATGGGGATCACCCTTCCGCCACTTCGAAATCGCAAGCAGGATCTGCAGGAAATAGCGATTCATAAAATCCACGAAATGGGTCAGCGTTACGGCCTCGGATTGAAAGGTGTATCATCGGATTTTTTAATGCACCTGAATGCGCATCATTGGCCCGGAAATATCCGGGAACTGATCAATGTCCTGGAATATGCGCTGGCTGCAGCCGGACAAGATCCCACGCTGGTACCCAAACACCTTCCGCCCGCATACCGGATCACCCGCCTGGATTTCGACTCCGAACGCACGAAAATCGCCTCGGCGCAAAAAGCTGAAACACCGGACGCCCATGCCGTATTTCCATCCTGGTCCGCATATCGGCAACAGTTGGAAGATAATTATCTTCGCATGCTGCTGGCTAAGGCCGGCGACAGCCGTGAGAAAGCCTGCAATCTCTCCGGAATATCCCAGTCCCGGCTGTACGATCTGTTAAAAAAGCACAAGCTTTCCGGTTTTCGTTCTTCATAATTACATTCCCTTCCATCACTGTTTCTCCTGTTTCCAGTAAATCGGAATCCTGCATTCAGTAAAATCATGTAATTTCTCGCTTGGCGTCGAGCAAAATAACAAGTAAACATATTGATATAACAAAATATTTATTAAATTCATGTTTTTGGCATGTTTTTTGATATGCATGTTTTCAAATAAATATTCGTCGTTACGTTATCGTCTGATAAAGGCAAACCATCCGAAAGGATGGGACGCAAAACTTCTGACCTAAATTCCTTTAGGAATAAGGTAGCAGGGTTGCCGGGCGGGAAAAGGCACTTTCTTAATGCCTTTCTGCCGAAATGCATTAAGGAGGTGTTTTATGTTAATCAAAGTTCTATTTCACGTTTTCGCCCCGGTTTTATCCCTTTTATTATCTTTTCTCGTCTGCCTGCTTTTATTGATCTGTATCGGTCCTGGCAGCACCCAGGGTCTTGCGGCCCAGGTGACGCTGGCCTGGGATGCCAATACCGATCCCGCTGTGGCCGGATATAAACTGTATTATGGAAAGGCCTCCCGAACCTATGGTACGCCGGTGGATGTCGGCAAAGTCACCAGTACACGCTGACCGGCATTGAAGAAGGAATAAACTGTTATTTTGCGGTCACGGCCTATGATGCGAACCGGAACGAGAGCGCATTTTCCACAGAACTGGAATGTTTTACGCTGGTGCCTGCCCCGGGTGTAAACGGCGCCATAAGCCCTTCAAGCGCGGTAGTGGTCAGTCGCGGCATGAATCAGACATTTGCCATCACCCCGGCTGCCAATTACCAGGTCTCTGCCGTAACGGTTGACGGGGTATCCGTGGGAGCGGTCAGCAGCTATACATTTTCCAATGTAACGGCCAATCACAGCATTTCGGCCTCATTTGCCCCTATTCAGGTTCAGTCCGAATCTTTGAAAAGTTTTAACGGAGACGACAAGCCCGACATTCTCTGGAGGAACACTTCGACCGGGCAGAACGCCGTGTTGTATATGAACGGAGTGACGGCCAGCGGGAGTGGTTTTCCTGCCAGCTGTGGCCGACCCGAGCTGGACAATTGTCGGTGTCGGTGACTTCAACGGTGACGGCGATCCCGACATTCTCTGGAGGAATGCATCAAGCGGTCAGAACGCCGTGTGGTACATGAACGGTGTGACGGTAACGGGTGCGGATTTCTTGCCAACTGTGGCCGACCCGAACTGGACAATTGTCGGTGTCGGTGACTTCAACGGTGACGGCGATCCCGACATTCTCTGGAGGAATGCATCAAGCGGTCAGAATGCCGTGTGGTTCATGAACGGTGTGACGGTAACGGGTGCGGATTTCTTGCCAGCTGTGGCCGACCCGAACTGGACAATTGTCGGTGTCGGTGACTTCAACGGTGACGGCGATCCCGACATTCTCTGGAGGAATGCATCAAGCGGTCAGAACGCCGTGTTGTATATGAATGGGGCGAGGGCTACGGGAGTGGTTTTCTTGCCAGCGGTGGCCGACCCGAACTGGAGAATTGTCGGTGTCGGTGACTACAACAGCGATGGCGATCCCGACATTCTCTGGAGGAACACTTCAACCGGTCAGAACGCCGTGTCGTATATGAACGGGGCGACGGTAACGGGTGTGGAGTTCTTGCTAACTGTAGTCGATCCGAACTGGAGTATTTATTAATAAACATTGTAACAATGCCATCAATTGCGGTAGATCATCTGGATTGCAAATCAAAAGGCGAAAAGAATGAACGTCGTTCTCTATGCGAATGAAAAAAACGAACCGGTGAGCAAATGCCTTCAAAACGTCATGGAAGCTTGCATTCCTTCCAGCTGTATGGAGATATTCGGAAACAGCCATGATTTTGCTGAAAGAATATATCAGATCCCGAGAAATATTGATGTGGCCGTGCTTTTCGCCCAGAATCATGATCAACTTTCTGAATTGATCTCATTAAAGGCTTTTCTGATTGATGTCCGCATTATTCTCATTCTTCCGGACAGGGAGCATCCGACCGTCATAAAAGGGCATACCCTGTCTCCAAGTTATACGAGTTATGCAGACAGCAATATCAAAGATGTTGCCGCGGTATTAAACAAAATGATTTCGAGGCAAAAGCCATAGATTTAATTTGCATCCTGGCTTTTGAATGATATAGTATCAATGCTTCCGTTAACGTGCATGATCCGTCTGATCCCGCAATGGGAGGCCCGATGCCCGTGTCTGCCCGGCCCCGTACAGCAAAAAAGCAAAAACCGCAGTCGAAAAATGAACCACTGCTCTTCGGGGAGCAGCTTTCATTTTTGCTGGAATGCCTGCCGATTGTGCCGTTTGTCTGCGACACGTCGGATCCGTTTTGCATTCGATTTGTGAATCCGGCCATTCAGACCATTGCCGGATACTCTCCGGAAACAGTTGCCGGGGAGCCGGATTTCTGGAAATCGCATATTCATCCGGAAGATCGGGCATCTGTTTTTGCGAAAACATCCGTAATCAGCGGCGAAAGCGATGACCCGCTCGAATACAGGTTTTTAATTGCCGACGGGACATACAAGTGGTTCCGGGAAAGGCGCAAGCTGCTGAATGGCGTCCATGACGCCGGCTGCATCATCGGTTCATGGCAGGACATCACGGAGGAAAAACACCTTCTCATGGAGTCCGAATATCGCCTTCAGCAGGTGATTCAGGCAGACAAGCTGGCGTCGCTTGGCGAAGTGGTGGCCGGAGTGGCCCATGAAATCAACAATCCCAACAGTTTTATCATATATAACCTGCCGCTTCTGGAAGAAACCTGGCTTTTCCTGAAACCCATCATCACCGAGTTTTCAAAATCCCATCCGCAATGGCAGACTTCCGGGCTCCATATTCCGGAGCTCTGCCAGGATATGGAGGAAATGATACAGGCGATCGGCATCGGCTCGGACCGAATCACCAAGGTGGTTTCCAGCCTGAAGGACTTCGCCCGCATGGATCAGAATGCGCCCACACGAGCGGTTTGCGTCAATGACGTCATTGAAAAAACCCTGGTGATTGTCGGCGGTCAGCTCCGAAAAGCGGCTTCCCAGATCAAGATGGCGTTATCCCCCGATCTGCCCCGGATTCAGGGGCATTTCATGAAGCTGGAGCAGGTTGCGGCCAATCTGATGTTAAATGCCGCCAATGCGATACCTGTAAAGGAAAATGGCAGAATTTCGATTGCCACCCGCTACATTCATCGCATTCAGTCGGTCCTGATTGAAGTGGAAGATAACGGCGATGGCATGAAACCCGGGATCATGGACCGGATCTTCGAACCGTTTTTTACAACCCGCCGGGATACGGGCGGCACTGGCCTGGGCCTTTCGCTTTCCTATGGACTGATCAAGGAACATTTCGGGCGAATCGGTGTCCACTTCCAGACCCGGTATCGGCACGCGGTTTACCGTCTATCTGCCGCTCGACAAGGATTGCCGCATGGAGCTGCGGCCCACCATCCTGTGCGTGGATGATGATCCGGCAGTGCTTTCGATGCTCCGCAAATATTTTGTCTCCGTAAAAAACATTCCGCTTGAAACGCTTGCCAGAGCCGAAGAAGTTCTGGGCTATATCGAAACTCACCCCGAGGTGGATATCGTGATTTCAGATATCAAGATGCCGGGAATGAACGGGTGGGAACTGTTGACCCGGATCAAGGAAAAATATCCGCTGATGACGGTTATTCTTTTTTCCGGAGACCCGGATCAGCTTGAGAAAAAACCGGATTATGCGCCCCGTCCCGATCATCTGTTTTCCAAACCCGTCCCGTTAAAATCGCTTCTGGAATCGATCAGCACTATCGGGAGGCAAAAATTATGAGAATCCTGGTTGTGGATGATGAAACCGTCGCGCTGTCTTCGGTTCGCCGCCTTTTGAAGCGCAAAGGCCATCAGAATGTCGATATCTGCGACAACGGCAAAGAGGCCATTTCCCGGATTCGATCCAAGGATTATGATGTGGCGATCATCGATCTTCTGATGCCGGGGATCGACGGCCTTCAGGTCATTGAGGCGGCTAAAGCCTTATGTGCCGTCAACGGAATTCATCATGCTGACAGCCGTGGAGGATGCGTCGGTTGCATTTAAAGCCCTTCACCTGGGAGCTTATGATTATCTGGTGAAACCCGTGGACAATGACCGCCTGATGCTTTCCATTGAGCGGGCGTATGAACGCAAAGTGCCTTCTGGCCTGCATTGGACAGGCAAAAGCAGATGATTCCGGATTTGAGGTTCCGGCTGCTTTCTCCGGGATGATCACCCGGTATCCGCCCATGAAAGGACTCTTGTCCTATGCCGAAATTATGGCCAGAAGCGGGACGCCGATACTGATTACCGGAGAAACCGGAACCGGAAAGGAACTGATAGCCAAAGGTATTCATCAATCCGGACCCCACCCGGACAGCCCGTTTATTGCGGTCAATGTGGCCTCGGTTCCGGAAACGCTGTTCGAGAGCCATTTTTTTGGCCACGCCCGCGGCGCATATACCGGTGCTGAAAAAGACATGCCGGGTTATTTTGAGCAAGCCAGCGGCGGAACGCTTTTTCTGGATGAAATCGGCGAGCTTCCAATCCACCTTCAGGCCAAGCTGCTGAGGGTTCTTGAAGAAAAAACCGTGGTTCGCATCGGCGATTCACGGGGAATTTCCATCAGCGTCCGTGTTTTATCCGCCACCAATCAGAACCTTGACAAGGCCTGCCAGGAGGGGAAGTTCAGACTCGATCTGCTTTATCGGCTAAAATCCGCCCATATTCATCTGCCGCCGCTTCGGGAACGCGGCAAGGACATTCTGCTGCTGGCCTCACATTTTCTGCAGCAGGCATGCGTTCAGCACAACAAACAGATTTCCGGTTTCAGCGCCGAAGCCTTGAACATGTTGAGCCAGGAATCCTTTCCGGGAAATGTTCGGGAGTTGATCCAGTGGGTGGAGCATGCCGTTTTGCTTTCAAATTCGGATCTGATCCAACCCCGGGATCTGAATCAACAGCCCGGGGACCAGCCGGCCGGCTTTGCACGCACGTTATGCAGCCTTAAGGAAAACGACGACATTCACACCGCCTATGTACTCGCCCAGACCCGTGGAAATCGCCGGCAGGCGGCTCAAATCCTGGGGGTGTCTGTCCGGCAGATTCAGCGAAAACTCAGCCGGATGAAAGACAATCCGCGATTAAAACCGCTGATAGCGGATTTTATGTAACCATATTCATTTTCTCTTGATTCCCACGTAAAAGGCTGTTACGAAATTGCCAGTGAGAGTAACCTTAAGGAGGAAGAATGGCGCACCTTGGCAATCGTTCCGGTTATTCCGAACTTGTGGAACGCCTGAACCGATTTCCTCAGGGCGCTCCGCCATCCGATCTGCTGTTTAAAATCCTGAAACTGCTCTTCAGCGAAAAAGAAGCCGCCCTGGTTTCCAGGATGCCCATCAATCCGTTTACAGCCGAAAAGGCCGCCCGCATCTGGAAGATGAATGTTCTCAGCGCCCGGAAAATTCTGCAGGACCTGGCGTCAAGGGCCATCCTGGTGGATATCGATCAGAATGGCGAGTCTGTTTACTGCCTGCCGCCGCCCATGGCCGGTTTTTTCGAGTTTTCCCTCATGCGGGTGCGCGACGACATCGATCAAAAGACGCTGAGCGAGCTTTTTTACCTGTACTTGAATATGGAAGACGATTTTATCCGGGATCTTTTTACCCGGGGAGAAACTCAGCTTGGCCGTACCTTTGTCCATGAACCGGCATTGCCGCCGGAACTTACGGTGCAGGTTCTGGATTATGAGCGGGCCACCGAGGTGATTGCCACAGCCACGCACATGGGGGTCGGCGTCTGTTACTGCCGGCACAAGATGAAACATGTGAACAGGTCATGCAGTGCGCCGATGAACATCTGCATGACGTTCAACACGGTTGCGGCCTCGCTGATCCGGCATGGACACGTACGCAGCGTGGATAAACAAGAAGGGCTGGAGCTGCTGCAGCTTGCCTATGAAAACCGTCTTGTCCAGTTCGGCGATAATGTCAAAAGAAACGTGTGTTTTATCTGCAACTGCTGCGGGTGCTGCTGCGAGGCCATGATCGCCGCCCGGCGCTTTGGCGTGCTTCACCCGGTTCACACCACGAACTTTATTCCCGAAGTCCGCATCCGAAACGTGCGCGGGCTGCGGAAAATGCGTCGGCATCTGTCCCGTGGAAGCCATGACCCTGGTTTCGGCCAATGATCCCCGCAAAGCCGAATAAAAAAACGGCAAAGCTTCAGGAGAACATCTGCCTGGGGTGCGGGCTGTGTGTAAGGGCCTGTACCCGGGGAAATGTCGTTTTAAAGCCGAGGGCGCAGCGCGTGATCACGCCCCTGGACAGTACGCATCGCATCATCGTGATGGCCATTGAACGCGGCACGCTTCAGCACCTGATCTTTGACAACAAGGTGCTGTGGAGTCACCGGGCGCTTGCCGCCGTGCTGGGGGTGATTCTAAAAATACCGCCGATCCAGCAGACCCTGGCCAGCGAGCAGGTAAAATCGCGGTATCTGGAATCCCTGTTGACAAGGGTTCAGCATTATAGATAATAACGATGGGTAACGGTATGGGATACAAGCTGCGGATGGGATGGCGATGAAAATACCCTCTGCCTATTACCCATGGCCTATAACCTCAACCGAAGGGCGTGGATATGTCACAAAAAAAGAAACCGGCGGAAGCCGGCAGTATGGATCGGATCATTGCCGAGGCCAGGGCAGGCCGGGAGCTTCGGGAAAAGACTTACCGGGAACGGGCGCTCAAGCTGTTTCCCTGGGTTTGCGCCAGATGCGCGCGCGAATTTGAAGGAAAAAAGCTTCGGGAACTGACGGTCCATCACAAGGACCACAATCACGACAACAACCCGCCGGACGGCAGCAACTGGGAGCTGCTTTGTCTCTACTGCCACGAAAATGAACACTCCCGGTATCTGGATGCGGAATGGTACGGCAGTGACACCCCGGGCGCAGAGACGGATACGGGTTCCGGCCACAGACCGTTTGCGGCCCTTGAGGCACTGCTTAAAGGCAAGGGCAAGGGATGATGCCAGGCAGATCTTTTGGTGTAATAAGTCAGAATCGGGAGGCAGTATGGTCATTGAAATCAAAATCCCCGGCGTGGGGGAATCGGTCAGGGAAGCGGTTCTTGCCCAGTGGCTAAAAAATGACGGGGATGCGGTAAAAAAAGACGAACCCATACTGGTGATTGAAACCGACAAGGTGTCGCTGGAAGTGGCGGCGGAAGCCGACGGGGTGCTTCACATTCAGGTTCCGGCCGGAACGACCGTGCCAATCGGCGCGGTCGTCGGCACCCTTGCCGTGGATGAAGGCGCCGAAACAACCGCTCCGACGCCATTGCCCTCTTCTTCGCTGCTTCACCTGGCCCCGGGTGTTCAGTCCCCGGAGCCACCGATACCAGCTCCATCTCAATCTCCTCAGCCTTCCGACGATGCCCGGCTATCCGCGCCACCGGCAGAGAACTCCCCCGAATTATCGCAGTCTTTGGTTCACGATGCGACGCAGCTGCTCTCCCTCCGTCCGGCGCCTCATCAACGAAAAAGGGATAGATGTCGCTGCCGTCTCCGGAACCGGACCCGGCGGCAGAATCACCAAGGGGGATGTGCTGCTGCATCTTGAAACGCTGCCGGTTAAGCCCGCCGGGCCAGCGGCCGATTCCGAACCGCCTTTGCAAGCTCCTGCGGATGCACCCCTTCATGAGACCAGCCTTGATGCTGGGGATGAACTCATCGATCCGCAAAACCCTGACCCCGATCCGTCAGCGGATTGCCGAAAGACTGGTTCAGGCAAAGCAGCAGACAGCCATGCTCACCACATTCAATGAAATCGACATGAGCCGGGTGATGGCGCTTCGAGCCCGGTACAAGGAAGCATTTCAGAAAAAACACGGGGTGTCCCTGGGTTTCATGAGTTTTTTCATCAAGGCCAGCATTGCCGCGCTTAAGGATTTTGCCGAGATCAATGCGTTTATCGATGCAAAGGACATTGTCTATCACCAGTACTATCATATCGGAATTGCGGTCGGCAGCGAGCGGGGGCTGGTGGTGCCGGTCCTTCGCCATGCGGATCGCATGGGGTTTGCGGATCTGGAAAAAGCCATTGCAGCGGCCGTGGATAAAATCGCTTCCGGAAAGCTCGGCCTCGGCGATCTGGAAGGCGGCACGTTTACCATCAGTAACGGCGGCGTCTATGGATCTCTTCTCAGCACCCCGATTTTAAATCTCCCGCAAAGCGGTATTCTGGGCATGCACAAGATCGAAAAGCGTCCGGTGGTGATCGATGACGCCATCGTTATCCGGCCCATGATGTATGTGGCCCTCAGCTACGATCACCGCATCGTGGATGGCAAGGGGGCCGTCTCCTTCCTGAAACGGATCAAGGAGTGCATCGAAGAACCCGAACGACTCATGATGGAGATTTGATCATGACAGCAGAAAATACCTATGATCTCGTGGTTATCGGCAGCGGACCCGGCGGCTATACGGCCGCGGTTAAAGCCTCCGGGCTTGGGAATGACGGTGGCCTGCGTGGAAAAAGAGCCGCGCCCGGGCGGCGTGTGTCTGAATGTGGGATGCATTCCCAGCAAGGCGCTTCTGGATTCCAGCGAAATATACGCAACGACCCAAAACGGGCTGTCGGCTCACGGCATTCGGGTGACGGATCTGACACTGGATCTGGCAGCCATGATGGCCCGAAAAGACCAGGTCGTGGAATCCCTGACCGGACAGGTGAGAAAGCTTCTGGAAGCCGGCCGCGTAACGCTTATTAAGGGAACGGCCAGGGTCGTGGACGGCCATCGCGTTGAAGTTGCCGACAGCGATGGCGGCTAAGCGCATGCTTGACGCGAAATTCATTCTGCTGGCAACCGGCAGCGTTCCGGTCGCGGTTCCCGGCCTGGAATTTGACGAAGACCGGATCGTCACCTCCACCGGCGCGCTGAATTTCTCCGAGGTTCCCAAAACGCTCGGGATTGTCGGGGGAGGCTATATCGGCCTGGAGCTGGGGTCTGTCTGGCAGCGCCTGGGCGCAAAGGTCACGGTCATTGAAATGCTGCCTCAGATTGCCGCAAGCCTGGATGGCCAGATCAGCCGGACCTTGAAGCGCATACTCGACAAACAGGGAATGGCGTTTCGACTCAAAACCACCGTGACCCATGCTGAAGTGCTGGAAGGCAGAGGTGAAACTATCCCTTGAATCCAACGGCAAGCAGGACATGATGGAATTTGACCGCGTTCTGGTTGCCGTGGGCCGAAAGCCCCTGACCACGGGACTGGGTCTTGAAGCCGCGGGTGTTGAAACGGATCCGAAAACCGGCCATGTCAGCGTTGATGCGCGCTTTCAGACCAGCATTCCTTCGATTTATGCCGTCGGAGATGTTGTTCCCGGCCCCATGCTGGCGCATAAGGCGTCCGCAGAGGGGATTGCCGCGGTCGAAGCCATGGCCGGGCTATTTTCAGAGGTTAACTACGATACCCTGCCGTCTGTCATTTATACCTGGCCGGAAGTGGCCGGCGTGGGACTGACCGAAGAGCAGGTCAAAGCCCGGAAAATCCCCTATATTGCCGGCGCGTATCCGTTTTCCGGAAATGGCCGTGCCCGGTGCATGGGCCATGCCGAGGGGCTCGTCAAAATCCTTTCCCATGCCCGGACCGATCGGATTCTTGGCGTGCACATGATCGGCCCGCGGGTTTCCGAAATGATCGCGGAAGCGGTGATGGCCATGGAAATGGGGGCCAGTTCCGAAGATATCGCCAGAACGGTTCACAGCCATCCCACGTTTTCAGAAGTCCTGATGGAGGCGCGCGGTAGCGGTTCAGCGGCAAAGGAAGGTATAGCATTACTCGCTTTATCGTGCAGGCAAATAAGTGGTTTGCAGGCGGATGAGATCATAATGTGATGATCGTTGCCTGTGGTTGGTTACGGATGAAGACAGTTATTTCAAAGGCAAGCGCGCCAAAAACGGCCCATAACAGAACGCCGGCTGTCGCCAGCACCAGAATAGCGGCAAGCAGATGCTGCAGCGGGTGTGGCGCCGACCTTTCCCGGTAACCCAGCAGCGCCCCAAATACGGCGCCGGAAACCATGCCCCCGCCATGCCCCCAGTTGTTGATTCCGGGAACCAGTCAGCCCGAAGAGGGCAAGACCCACGGCCCAGTTTCCGATCTGCCGGAAAACAGCCCGACCAAAGGCGCCTCCCCGGCTTTTGCCGTAATACAGGGCTGCTCCCATCAGACCGCACAGGGCGGCGGATGCGCCGATGGTCAGCGGAACGCCGGCAAGATAAGATGCCCAGAAGCCGGCCATTCCGCTCAGCGTATAGATGATGATCATTCGCGAGCCCCCGAACTGTTCCTGGATGAGCGGGGCGATTTGACGGAATGCCATCATGTTGAAGAAAATGTGCAGAATGCTGCCATGAAGATAATTGGCCGAGATCAGCGACCACCAGCGACCGAAACGATGAATCGGTATCGTGCCGGTTGCGCCCAGAAGGATCAGGCTGCCATTGTCCGGAGACAGAAACGTCAGCGGGTTCAGAGAAAAGCCGGTTTTCAGGGGATTGATGAGAAAAGACAGAACAAACATCCCCACGTTGGCATAAAGAATGGCTGGGATGATCCAGTCTTCGCGGTTCAGGTTTCCGGCTATCGATTTCAGCAGCATGATCCGCCCCCGCAGGTGGCGGCTTCCTTGCCCTTGATCCAGGTCTGAATGATATAGGTCGCGCAGCCCACTCCCGGCGTGACCGAGATGGCATGAACCGGGCAGTTGGTGGCGCAGGCCCCGCATTCCATGCAGCCGTCGCCGTCAACGACGACAGCTTTTCTTTGGTCGATTTTCAGCACGCCGTGAGGACAGACCATTTCACACATGCCGCAGCCCACGCAGTCTGCGGTATTCAGGGAAAGAGTCGAAACACCCGGCAGATATCGAAATGATTTCATGAAAAAATCCTTTTTAAATAAATGGGGCCAGTTATCCACAGCACTGCCGCTCCCAGCATGACAATCGACCTGAAGGGGAATGGCAATGCGCATCTCTTTTTCAACGCCGGACGGCGAAGTAAAGGGCGTGGATCCGGTAAAATTCATGGCAAGGTATGAGCTGGCGGCGATAACCACCAGCATCAGCGCCGAAAGTTCAATTCCGGAAAGACCTTTCGGCAGGAAGAGCGTGAAAGATCAGGCCGATAATAGCCGCCTTTCAGGGAAAAAGACCGGCCCGGTATCCAGGGCAAGAGGAGCGGCGTGACAACGGCGCCTGAAAAAATACCCAGAACAAAAGCATGGGCTGCGTAAAGCCCCCGGAACCAGGCGGCATGAAAAGAAAAAAAGCCGGGTCCGAATGCCGGAAACCAGAAACACGGCCGCCAGAACCCCGATCAGGGGCTTTGCGAGCAGAGACAGCTCAACCGGTGTCAGAACCAGCCGCTCGGTCAGCGAGAACGTGACCCGGCGCATGTTTTCATCCGCCTTCATTCCGTCTTTCAGGAACCGGGGAATGTCTTCTGCCCGCACCGGCCCCCATACCACTTCAAATCCGGAAAGCTGCTTCACTTTCTGAGCGGATACGCCGGTAGCCGCCAGCTGCGGCAGGATCAGCCGGCGGTGGTGAACGAGCTGATTCAGATTGCAGCGGGCCGCGCGATCGGCCACTTCTTCGCTGGAAAACGTTCCTTTGCCGGCTGCGCACCACACATTGATTCCCCGGGTGTCGCAAACCATGATCCAGGCGTCCACAGAACCCAGATACCGGCGAAGGGTGTCGAAACTGAGCTTGTAATTGGCGGTGACCAGAACCGGGGAATCCGGACCCGGACTGCCGGTGCTGTAAATCCCCGGCGAGACCTGGTAGGCGTTTCGGTAAATTCCCAGCCTGGTTCTGACGGTTCCCAGCCAGTCCAGTCCGCTCAATCCGGAATGGACCACCGGAACCGGGCCTGCCGGCGTTTCCACAAAGTCCCGAACAAAACGGCAAATGGTGTATCCCGGTTTTTCATAGAGACCTGCGGCCTTTGCAAGAGGGGGTCCGCAGCAGGGAATATCTTTCTGTTCTGCGGCCGGCAGGGGAAGAAACGGGCTCTTTTTTTCGCAGACGGCCGGCGCTGCCGGCGTGCAGCAGTCCGGGCGGCAGGTGCGGGGATCGATTATCTTCATTCTTCCGTCCTTAAAAAAGTGTAACTACTTAGGTTCAAAGGCACAAAGGCACAAAGGCACAAAGCACAAAGGTTCAAAGGCACAAAGGCACAAAGGTTCAAAGGCACAACAGTTTTTTTTATCGTTTCTACATATGCTGACAATAACTCGAGTTCCCATACACATATCCTCATCCTATGTGATGTGAACCATTTCTCTATGTGCCTCTGTGCCTTTGCCACTTTGTGCCTGAGCAGTTTATTACAGGCTCAGTTTGTCAACGACCCGCCGGAAATGTTCCAGCACATCCCTGTTCAGGCAGTAGCAGGTTCGCGGGCCTTCCACATTGCCCTGAATCAATCCGGCATTTTTTAAACACTTCAGATGCTGGCTGACCGTTGACTGCGCCAGAGGCAGAATATCCACGATTTTACCGCAGATGCATTGGTCCATGGACCTGAGATGCTCGATAATCCGGATCCGGGCCGGGTGGCCCAGCGCCTTGCAAATTCGCGCAAAAGCTACTATATTCATCTCGTTGGATCCGGAAAATGCATCCCCCGGATTCGGGAAAACCTGTGTCATGTCGGCTCCTTCTTTATCGTAGTTTTACGATATACAATAAATCGGCAGACGTCAAGGGAGAAAATGCCATGAGAATCAAGCATGTTCGATCATATATCGCTTTGCTGATGCTGGGAGTTCTGGCGTCCTGCACCACGGTTCCGATAACCGGACGCTCACAGCTCAATATGGTGTCCGATCCCGCCATATTGTCCATGAGTCTTCAGCAGTACAGCGATTTTCTGAAAACCCATAAGCTCAGCACGGACGCTGAACAAACAGCGAAAATCCGGCAAGTCGGCCGCAGGATTCAAAAAGGGGTTGAAAGGTATTTTGCCGAAAGCGGCATGCTGAGCGAGCTGGACGGGTACAAGTGGGAATTCAACCTGGTCGAAGGCGAAGAAATCAATGCCTTTTGTATGCCCGGCGGAAAAGTCGTGGTATATACCGGTTTATTGTCCATTGCCGGGGGCGATGATGGACTGGCTGTTGTCATGGGCCATGAAATCGCCCATGCAGTTGCCAAACACGGAAATGAGCGGATGAGCCAGGCCCTGGCCATGCAGATGGGCGGCGTGGCCCTGGGGGTGGCGATGTCCAATGAATCCAGCCAGAGCCGGCAGCTCTGGACCATGGTCTATGGCTTGGGAGCGTCCGTGGGATATATGCTGCCTTTCAGCCGGCTTCATGAAAAAGAGGCGGATCGCCTGGGATTGATTTTCATGGCGCTGGCCGGCTATGATCCCCATACGGCTATCGACTTTTGGCAGAGAATGTCAGAGAAGCAGGGCGGAAAAAAACCAGCCCGAACTTCTCAGCACCCATCCTTCCGATCAGACCCGGATTGAGGCTATCAGGGATAATATTCCCGAGGCCATGACCTATTATCGGCCATAAGATATGCGGGCCGGATAACCATCGTCAGCCGGGATCGGAACTGACACCCGAATCCGGTTGATCTGACATGCAGGCTGAGGGACGAAGGCCGACACAAGTTTTGGTTTTTTTACGACGCCATCAAAACAGGAGATAAGTGAATCCCTTTGGAATATGCAGCTAAAATAACCGGGACAGGCTCGGCCTTTCCCCGAAACCGGGTCTCAAACACGGATATTTCTCAGAAACTGGCGCAATCCGGAATTGAAACAAACGATTCCTGGATTCGGGAACGGACCGGCATTGCCGAACGACGCATGTCCATGCCGGGAAATTCAGAAGAACACAACTCGTCCCTTGGCCTTGCGGCAGCGCTAAACGCTTTGAACATGGCCGGAAAAATCCCGCTCGACATTGATCAGATCATCTACGCCACCTGTTCCCCGGATACCATCATTCCGTCGACTGCCTGCTGGCTTCAGCATAAAATAGGCGCTGCCAAAGCATGGGGAATCGATATCAACGCCGCCTGTTCGGGATTCATTTACGGGCTGAGCATTGCCGAGCAGTTCATTCGTTCCGGGCAGGTCAGGACCGCACTGGTGATCGGCGCCGAAGTCCTGAGCTCCATCATCAACTGGGAAGATCGCTCATCCTGCATTCTGTTCGGTGACGGGGCAGGAGCCGCCATTGTCGAGCGAACGCAGGAGGCATCCGTCCATCGCATCCTTTCCACCCACCTGCTGTCCGACGGCGCTCTCTGGGAGATGCTTCATGTGCCTGCCGGCGGCTCGGCGCTGCCGGTGACCCCGGAGATGATTTCTCAAAACTTGAATAAAATCCATATGAATGGCCGGGAAATCTTTAAAGTCGCCGTCAGAACCCTGAGTAGTTTTGCGGTGAAGGCATTGAAAAAAAACCAGATGACGGTTGACATGCTGGACTGGTTTATTCCCCATCAGGCCAATTTTCGCATTATCGAGGCTGTGGCGAATCGGCTGAATCTGCCCATGGAAAAAGTCCTGGTCAATGTGGACCGATACGGAAACACGTCGGCTGCGACCGTGCCTACCATGCTGGATGAGGCGGTCCGCGATGGCCGCATTCAAAAAGGCCAGACCGTGCTTCTGGATGCCTTTGGTGCCGGCCTCACTTACGGAGCCGTGCTGCTGAGATGGTAGGCGATGCGTTGAATCGGGAGTTTCATCCATGCTGAGTATTCGAAAAATAGGCGTTCTGGGCAGAACCTACCGTCACCTGAACCGGTATCGCCAGATCCTGGGCATTCTGTTCAGCTACGGGTTCGGCGAAATCATCGAACTTCTGAAAATCGACCAGTACCTGGATATCGGCCTGCAGATGATTTCGAAAAACCGGGGAGACCGCATGGAAAAACTCACCCGCGCCGAAAGAATTCGAATGGCCATTGAAGAGCTGGGACCAACGTATATCAAACTGGGCCAGGTGCTTTCCACACGTCCCGATCTGATTCCGGCGGAATTCATCACGGAGCTCACCCGGCTTCAGGACGATGTGCCGCCGTTCAGTTTCAGTGAAACCGAAAAAATTATCCTTTCCGAATTCGGCGTTCCCTTTGATGCGCTTTTTGAATTTCTGGAAAAAACGCCTGTGGCTTCCGCATCCATTGCACAGGTTTACCGGGCCGGATCCAGGGAGGGTGAAGTCCTGGCGGTCAAGGTTCAACGCCCGGGCATCAAACGGATCATCGAGGTCGATCTGGAAATCATGCTTCATCTGGCCACCCTCATGGAGCGCCATATCGAGGAATTTGCGCTGCATCGGCCCGTTCGTATTGTGGAAGAGTTCACAAAGGTGCTGGAAAATGAAATCGATTTTACGATCGAAGCGGCCAGCATGGAGCGAATCGCCGCCATGTTTCTGCATGATCCGGCCGTATATGTTCCCAAGGTGTTTCGCGATAAATCCAGCTCCGCGGTGCTGACCATGGAGATGGTCGAAGGCATCAAGATCACCCATGTCGAGGCCATCGAAAAGGCGGGTCTGGATCGCAGGCTATTGACCGTAAGGGGAGCGGATGTCTGCCTGAAACAGATTTTCCAATACGGGTTTTTTCATGCCGATCCCCATCCCGGCAACATCTATGCGCTTCCGGGGAATGTGGTATGTCTTCTGGATTTCGGGATGGTCGGGAACGTGGACCAGAGAACCCGTGAAGATTTTGTGGAACTGGTGGACAGTATTGTTCACCATCATCCGTCCCGGGCCGTCCAGGTGCTCCTGAGGATTACCGAATGGGACACGGAGCCCGACCAGAGAGTGTTTGAAAAAGATGTTTCGGAATTCATGGGACAGCATCTCTACAAGCCCGTCAGGGATATCAAAATCGGCAGGCTGCTGCAGCACCTTCTGAAGATTTCCGCGGTTCATGGCCTGAGGATTCCGGCGGACATCTTTCTCATGTTAAAAGCGCTGGGAACGGTGGAAGGGATTGCGCTGGTGCTGGATCCGGAGTTTGACATGGTTTCTCATGCGGCGCCCTATATTCGAAAAGTCAAACTCGCCCGCCTGCATCCGGACCGTGTTGCCGGGGACGTGCTGCAACTGGCTTCCCAGCTTGTGACGTTTCTGGGCCAGTTCCCCCAGGACATTCTGGAGATCAGCCGGTTGGTCCGTCAGCAGAAGCTGACAGTCAAAGTTGAACAGGTGGGCCTGAACACCCTGCTTTCCACCCAGGATCAGATCAGCAACCGGATTGCCTTTTCCATCATCATTGCGGCGCTGATTATCGGCTCTGCCCTTATCGTCATTTCCGAAACCCCGCCGCTGGTTTACGGCATATCCTTTATCGGCTTTATCGGTTTTATTGCAGCTGCGCTGATGGGAATATGGCTTCTGGTTGCCATTATCCGCAAAGGCAAGCTGTGAGATTTTATTCCGCCTCAACAACGAACGCCCGGTTCAGCAGCCGGTTGATTCGGACGATGAGACGTTTCGGGTTGACAGGTTTGGTCAGATAATCATCTGCTCCGGCGTTGATGACTTCCACTTCAGCATCCACTTCATCCTTTGATGTCAGCATGATGATGGGAATAAAACGGGTGGCCAGCTGGGACTTGAGTTTGGTGATCAGTGCCATGCCGTCCATTTCAGGCATCATGTAATCGGTAATGATGAGATCCGGTTTTTCCTGGTAGGCAATCTTCAGGGCATCAATGCCGTTTAATGCCGAAACGGTCAGATAATTCTGAGATTCCAGAATGTTTGTAAGGATTTTTAAAACAACGCGGTTGTCATCCACAATCAAAATCTTTTCCGGCCGAAAGCTGGCAATCGACGAAGGCGGCTCCGGCCGGTAATCCTCGCTTTCCGTCGATGCCGGAAAAGCCCCTGCCCGGCTTTGAGCGGCCTTGTCCAAAGAGTCCTGCGCCGCATCGTCCTGCTCCGGAGGTGACACGCGTATCACTTCTTCAATTGTGGTCCGTCCCATAAAGGCTTTGGCAATTCCGTCCATTTTCAGTGTCGTAAAACCTTCGGCATCCGCCGCTTTCCGGAGGGCTGCTGCGGAAAAGTCCCCGGCGGCACCCCCGGACAGAATTTCCTGAATGGATGGCGTGATTATTAACACCTCGAATATTCCCAGCCGTCCCAGATATCCCGAATACTGGCAGGCTTCACAGCCCGCTCCCTTCCAGAATTTTTTGGCGCGATCCGGCTGGATAAACGAATCCAGCTGTTCGAAGATCTGAGGGGTCAAGGGGTCGGGGGTTTTGCATTTATTGCAGATCTCCCGGACCAGACGCTGCCCGACCACGGCAACCAGGGACGCTGCAATGACGGAAGCATCCACGCCCAGTTCCAGAAGGCGGGCGATCGCAGCTGTTGCATCTGGGTCCGGAAGGGCGGAGAGTACGAGGTGTCCGTTTTGCGCAGCCTGAAAAGCAAGTTTTGCGGTTTCAGCATCCGCAATAGCGCCGAGCATGACGATTTTCGGGTTCAATTTCAGAATGGATGCAAGGCCGTCCGCAAACGTGACGCCGGCATGCGCATGAATTTCTTCCTGATGGATGCCTGCAATGTCGAACTCCACGGGGTCTTCTACCGTGGCGACGCCGGTGTCGGATGCTTTCAGATGCTTGAGGGCCGCGTATAAAGTGGCGGATTTGCCGCTGCCTGCCGGACCGGTTAGCAGAATCATTCCCTGGGGTCTTGAAATAACTTCCTTGAACCGTTGCAGATCTGTTTCAGAAAACCCCAGCTCCGCAAGGCCCATGCATTCGGCATTGGGAGTTATCCGGATCATTACTTTTTCGCCATAGGCTGCCGGAATTGTTGAAAACCGGAGATCGAACCGGGATTCTCCCAGCTTAACCTGCGCTCTGCCATTCTGGGGTTTGCGGCGAATGGAAATATCCGTGTTGGCGATGATTTTAATTTGAGATACCAGAGACAGGTGGTTTTGCTTGTCGATCTGCATGATTTCCCGCAGGATGCCGTCAACCCGGTAACGGATAACCACGCTGTCTTTCTGGGGCTCGATGTGAATATCGCTGGCATTCATTTTTATGGCATCCGCAAGGATGGTATGGGTAAAGCGGACCACCGGCGGCAGTTCCGTTAAATTAAGCAGATCCTGAACATTCTGTTCTTTTGGCCGCCATATCTCCGGTGCCCGAACCGGTTCCACAATCTCGAGGTTTTCGGCAATCCCCATATCCGGCCCCAGATCCTTGTCAAGGCCTCTTCTGGGGTAGTATCTGTGAATGGCGGACAGAATGTCGCCCTGGGGGGCAACGGTCACGAAAATGCTCATCTGGGTGATAAACCGCAGATCATCCAGCGCGTAGAATTCCAGCGGATTGGCCATTGCAATTACCAGTTGTTTCTTGACCTCCTTGACCGGAATCAGCAGATAGTTTTCAGCCATGTCCTGAGGCACAAGATCAATCACTTCCTGGAGAATCTGTGTATCGTTCAGGCGGATAAACGGTATTTTAAGCTGGCTGGCCAGTGCCTTGGCAATCTGCTCATCATCGGTGACGCCCATGTCCACAAGGATCTGGCCGATTTTTTTCTGTTGGGTTTTCTGAATTTCCAGGGCGTTTTCCAATGTTTTCGAATCAATCAGATTTGCCTGAAGCAACAGCTCTCCCAGCTTCTTACGTTTTGAGGAGGGTCTGGGTGTGTTTTCCGTCGATGTGTTCATGGATGGCCTCTTTATCTATTGCGTTACAAAGGGAATTTCCTGTTGTCAAGGACTTGCCGGAGTTCCAGAAGCAAGTCCTTCACCTGGTCGAGAAATGGCGGAATCGACCGGGAAAGCGCTTCAAATTTTTTCTCGCGGGACTGCGTCATGATCTGCTGGGCCTGGGACGAAATGTCCATGAACCCCAGCGTGCCGGTGGACCCTTTCAGGGAGTGGGCTGCCTCTCCTGTCCGGACCGGATCCCGGCTGTTGTAAGCGGCGCTTAGCTTCATGATGTCAACAGGCGCTGTCTGGATAAAAAGCGCCAGTACATCATAAATATCGTCTTCTTCCAGTCCGAGTCGTGATGCAAGATGTTTAACGTCCATCGTTTCCTCATTTTCGGCAAGTCAGTCTCTTTTTTCAGGCAGCGGCGGTTTTGTCGACAAATGGGCACAGGTGCAGGAGCGGGCATGACGGGCATCCGGGCTTTCTGGCCTTGCAAATCTCTCTGCCAAAATAAATCAGGCGCAGACAAAACGCATTCCACGATTTTTTGGGAATGAGCGCCATAAGATCTATCCTCGATTTTTTCCGGGTTCTGGTTCCGGGTAAGCCCCAGGCGTCTGGATATGCGGGCCACATGGGTGTCCACCACAATTCCCGGTTTTCCAAAAGCAGCCCCCAGAACCACATTGGCTGTTTTCCGTCCCACGCCGGCAAGTTGAATGAGCTCCGCCATCGTATCGGGTACCCTGCCGTGAAACCGGCTGACCAGCATTTCGGAACAGCGCCGGATATTTCTGGCCTTGTTGTGGTAGAAGCCGGTCGAACGAATCAGTTTTTCGATGGTCTCGATGTCGGCTTCGGCAAAATCCTGCGGGCTGGAGAGCTGGAGAAAAAGGACCGGGGTCACCTGGTTGACCTGTTTGTCCGTGCACTGGGCCGACAAGATGGTGGCCACCAGCAGCTGAAACGGCGTCTTGTAATCCAGTTGCGTCTTGACATCAGGATAGGCGGTACTTAGTATCTGACGTATTTTATCGGCATTTTTTTTCAGTGTCATGATCGATGAACGCATATTAAGGTGATTTCCGATACGGATCGGAGTCTTTTTTGTTGGAAATCATGTAGTAACGACTCAGGAGTCAGAATTCAGATGCCAGCATGCGGGACAATCCGAATTCCGGCTCCTGACTCCTGAATCCTGTATTCCTGAACTTATTGAGACCATACCATGAATAACCATGAAAATAAAGTCCGGGCGTTGGGGCTGTGTTCCGGCGGACTTGACAGCATTCTCTCGGCAATAGTTCTGAGAAATCAAGGAATTGCCGTCGAGTGGATCAGTTTTGAAACCCCGTTTTTCTCATCGGAAAAAGCCCGCCGGGCCGCTGCCCGGCTCCGGATTCCGCTGACCGTTCGAAACATTACCGGGCCGTATCTGGAAATGCTCCGCGATCCCCCTTGCGGTTACGGTCAGCACATGAATCCCTGCATGGACTGTCATGCCCTCATGTTTCGCCTGGCCGGCGAAGTGATGAAAGAAAGGGGAATGGATTTTCTTTTCAGCGGTGAAGTCCTGGGGCAGCGACCCATGTCGCAGACCCGCTCGTCGCTTCGCTATGTTGAAAAGCATTCCGGATGCCGGGAGGTGATTGTTCGGCCGCTGAGTGCAAAGCTTCTTGAAGAAACGCTTCCTGAAAAAAAAGGGCTTGTGGACCGCAGTCTTCTGCTGGGGCTTTCCGGCAGATCCCGGAAACCGCAGATCCAGCTTGCCCGAACGTGGGGGATTGCCGATTATCCGGCGCCGGCAGGCGGATGTCTTTTGACGGAATCTGTTTATAGCAGCCGCCTGAAAGATCTTTTTGACCACGGCGCGGACTGCACGGAAAACGCGCTTCACCTGCTTAAATACGGCCGGCATATCCGTCTGAACGGCCAGGTGAAAATCATTGTGGGCCGAACGCTTCAGGACAATACCGCCATTCTTGACCACCATGATCCGTCGCGGGACATGGTTATAAAAACAACGCAGATCCCCGGCCCTGTCGTGTTGATTCCCCTGGGGGCGGGAAACGACGAGATCCGGCAGGCGGCATCCATCTGCGCCGGCTACAGCAAAGCGCCGGAAAACACTCAGGTGTCTGTAGAGCTGATATCGCCCGGAGATGTAACGACCCTTTGGATTGCCCGCATGCGGCCTGAATTCATCCAATCCATGATGATCTAAGGCACAAAGGCACAGAGGCACAAAGGCACAGAGGCACAGAGGCACAGAGGCACAAAGGCACAAAGGCACAAAGGCACAAAGGCACAAAGGCACAAAGTTTCTTATCGTTTCTATGTGCCTCTGTGCCTTTGCCACTTTGTGCCTGAGTAGCTACGATTTCTGTTTGATTCCCTGGATTGATCATGATAATGGAAGAATGTTTAAGCGATCTGCTGAATATCAACAATTTTTAGGGGGGCACAATGCAGAAATCGAGGGTTGCGGCATATTGTCTGGCAGTGGTGTTGGGATATGGAAGCGTCGTGGGAGTTCCGGGATTGACAGGCGCAGAAACCAAGGAGCCGATGTGCGTCCCCATGGGCAACATTCTGCTTGAAGCGCCGAAATCGGTTGAATCGAAACGTCCGGCAGTGAATTTCCCTCATGTTGCGCATTTTGACTATGCCTGTAAAAAATGCCATCACACCTGGTCTGGAACAGAAACCGTCGTTGGATGTAAAACTTCAGGATGCCACGATCTGGAAGCAGCTCCCAAGCCCGGCAATAAAGCAGCGCCCGGTTCTGAAATGAAATACTACAAGAGCGCTTACCACGGCCAGTGCATCGGATGCCATAAAAGCATCAAACAGAAGAATAAGAACATCGAGCTTTCCGGCGCTGTCCTGAAAGCCAAACTCATGAAAACCGGCCCCACGGGTTGCGTGGAGTGCCACTCCAAATAATATCCGTGCCTTCCGGGATCGGTAAACCGATTCAAGGGACAACCCCGTTTGTCTATGCTTTTTGATATCATCATATTGGGTTTTCTGCTGTGTTTTTCTGCTTTTTTTTCAGCTGCCGAAACCGCCTTTTTTTCTATCAGCCGTACCAAGGCAAGGCATCTGGCCAAAGATAACCAGAAACGCTATGTGCTGATTTATCAGCTGAAGGAAAACCCTCACCGGCTATTGACCACAATTCTTATCGGAAACAATGTGGTCAATATCGGTGCATCCGCCCTTGCCACGGCGATCGCCCTGAAGACCTTTCCCGATTATGCCCTGGGCCTTGCGACCGGAATCATGACCTTGCTTATTCTGGTCTTCGGCGAGGTGTTCCCCAAGTCCCTGGCCACCCGAAACAATGTGGCCATCGCCAGATTGACGGTTTATCCGATTTACTGGTGTTCCATCTTGTTCTTTCCCATTTCAAAATTTATGAACTTCATTCTGCTGCTGACCGGAAAAATTCAAAAAACATCCATCGTCACCGAAGAAGAGCTGATGACCATTGTCGAGGTCGTCGAGGAAGAAGGGGAAATCAAGGAAGAAGAACGGGAGCTGATCCATAATATTTTTGAATTCGACGATACCAATGCATCCGAGATCATGACCCCCAGGGCAGACATGTTTGTCGTGGACGCCGGGCAGACCCTGGACCTTCAGGCGGTTGCCAGCTCGGGATTCACCCGGATTCCGGTCATTGAAGCCGACATCGATCACGTTATCGGCATCGTCAACATCAAGGATATTTTCGTTCAGCAATCCACGCTGAATCAGGCCATCGACATTCGAAGCATCATGCGTCCGCCGTATTTTGTTCCGGAAAACAAAAAACTGGATTCGCTGCTGCGGCGATTCAAAAAGCGAAAAAATCACATCGCCATTGTTGTGGATGAACACGGCGGGAGTTTCCGGCCTGATCACTCTCGAAGATGTCCTGGAGGAACTCGTGGGCGAAATCAGCGACGAAACCGATATGGAAGAGCCGCAAATTATCAATGTTCAGAACAACGAATGGATTGTGCCGGGAAAATCCGATATTGATGAGGTGAATGAGCTCATTCCCATGAACATTCCGGATTCCAAGGAATTTGACACATTTTCCGGGTATGTTCTGAATCAAACCGGCAGAATTCCCAGGGTGAACGAAGAAATCCCCATCGGCAATTTTCTGATGATCGTTCAGGAAATGGACGGCAATCGCGTGAAGCAATACCGGGTCAAACTCCTTCAGGAATAAGATGAGCCATCGACCGGTTCGTCCTTCGCGCACTCCCATCCGACTCTTACGCGGCCATGACTCGGCATATGTCAGAATCGCCGTTGCGCTTCCCGTTGCCGCAACATTCACATACAGAATCCCGGAGCACCTGTCCTTTCTGGCAGAGCCGGGGATGCGCGTTCTGGTGCCTTTCGGCCAGCGCAGGGTTACCGGATATATTCTCGGGGAAAGCGCGCAAGGGGAAATGGATGTGGATTCGGTTAAATTCATCCTGGATATCCTGGATGAATTCCCGCTGTTTCCGGCTTCCATGATCCCGTTTTTTGAATGGATTTCCGATTATTACCTCTACCCTCTGGGGCTTGTGATTCAGTCCGCCCTTCCCGCCGGATTGACCCGAAAGGATGTGACCCGCTACACCCTGACGCCGGCCGGCAAAAGCCTTGCGGCGGATGTTTCCCTGCCTGCGCTGCAACAGGCGGTGCTTCGGCTCCTTGAAGACAAGCCCAGAACCTGCAAAGACATATCCGGAGCTGCCGGAACCCGCATTCCCCCATCGCTGCTGCTGTCCATGGAAAAAAACGGATGGATTGAAAAGATCCGGCAAGTGAAGGTCGAGACGACCCGGCGCCGGCAGGAACTGTATGTATTTCCCGTCCGGTGAAATCGAAACGGCGTCCCTCTCGCGGTCACAGAAACGCATTCTGGAGACCATCCGGTCTTATGGCGGCATGCCGGTTCGGGAACTGAACCGGAAAATCCCGGCAGCATCCCGCAAACTCCCGGCAATGAAAGAGGCCGGATGGATTCACGTCCGCACCCAAACCCTGTATCGGGATCCTTTTGGTGAAACCGTTCAGCCGGATCAGCCGCCGGAATTGACGCCGGATCAGCTGGACGTGGTTTCCGCGGTGGAACTTGCAATGGGCAAAGGATACAAGCCGTTTTTACTGAAAGGGGTCACGGGCAGCGGAAAAACGGAAGTGTACCTGCAGCTTGCAGACGCGGATGATTCAGAAAGGCTGCTCGGTTCTGGTGCTGGTTCCGGAAATTGCGCTGATTTCCCAGATCGAGCGCTGTTTTCGGGCCCGTTTCGGGGAATGTGTGGCGGTTCTTCACAGCGGGCTTTCCGCCGGCGAGCGATTTGACCAGTGGGAGCGCATCCTGCGCGGTCTCACGCCCATTGTCATTGGAACCCGTTCGGCGGTTTTTGCGCCGCTTGAACGTCTGGGGCTCATCGTGGTGGATGAGGAACATGATACCTCATACAAACAGGACAGCGGCCTTCACTACCATGCACGGGACATTGCGCTGGTCCGGGCAAAAATGCACGGCGCCGTTGCCCTGCTGGGTTCTGCAACCCCTTCCATTCAGTCTTATCATCATGTGCTGACCCGGAAATTCCACGGCCTGATCCTGTCGCGGCGCATCGAGAATCGGCCGCTTCCCGAAACCCTGGTCGTGGATCTGCGTCAGCTTCGGGACCAGCGGGGGGTCTGGAAGCTGATCACGCCGCAGCTTCATGAGGCGATGAAGCAGACGCTGGCAAGAGGAGAGCAGGTCCTGCTGTTTCTCAACCGCAGGGGATTTGCCAGTTTTCCGGTATGCGCGTCCTGCGGCGAGGTGATCCGATGTAAAAACTGCTCCATTTCCCTGACCCTTCATCAGAAGGATCAGGCATACAAATGCCATTACTGCGGTTTTTCCAGAACATCGGTAACAAGCTGTACAGCCTGCGGATCCTCCCGCATCAAGCTTCTGGGAATGGGAACGGAAAAAATCGAGGCTGCCGTCAGATCGCTGTTCCCGGGAGCAGCCGTGGCCCGGATGGACCGGGATACCGTTGCTCCCAAAGGATCGCTGCTGAAAATGCTCAAAGATCTCAGGAACCGGACAACGGATATTCTGATCGGCACGCAGATGGTGGCAAAAGGCCATGATTTCCCTTACATCACCCTGGTGGGAATTATCTGCGCCGATATTTCCTTCAATTTTCCGGACTTCAGATCCAGCGAGCGCATGTTTCAGCTCCTGCTTCAGGTCTCCGGCCGGGCCGGCAGGGGAGATGTCGCCCGGCCAGGTCATTCTCCAGACCTACAACCCGGAGCATTTTATCATTGCCGCGGCAACCCGGCAGGATTACGCCGCCTTTTATGAAAAAGAGATTCAGTTTCGTGAAAAGCTGAAATATCCCCCGTTTTCACGGCTGATCCAGATCAAGCTGTCCGGAAAAGATGAAGAAAAGACCCGCAGCCATGCCCTGAAACTTGGCGAGCTCTGCCGCGGGCCTGAAAAAAACCCATGCCTCCTGGCACCCTGTCGAGATTCTCGGGCCCATCGAATCCTATCTGCCCAGAATCGCCCGATATTACCGATGGCAGATCCTGCTCAAAAGCCCGCGAACCGCCCCGCTTCGCCGAATGGTCCGTGAATTGACCAGCACGCACCGAAAAGAGATTCACCATCCTCAGGTGACGGTGGCCTTTGACGTGGATCCTGTTTTCATGCTGTGATGACTTTGTATTGACAGTATCCATAAAACATTTTAACGTATCGTGGAGATGACGATGAAAACGATGATATGGGTTGCAGTGCTGGCGGTTCTGGTACTGCTCGTGGTCGGGATGATCAAACGAAAAAAAAGCGTTAAAGCGCCTGATCTTTATATCTGCAGTCACTGCGGCGAAAAAGACTGCGATTGCATAAAACAGGTGAAAGGGCGGGGAGGCACTGAACATGACTGATTTTATGACGATCCTTAAAGAAAGAAGAAGCGTTCGCAAATATGAAGAAAAAGAAGTGCCGCAGGAGATTCTGGACCAGATTCTCGAAGCGGTTCGCTGGTCGCCTTCCTGGGCCAACACCCAGTGCTGGGAAGTGTTGATCATCAAAGATCCGGCGCTAAGGGTAGCGCTTCAGGAAACCCTGGCGCCCAAAAACCCCGCAACCAAGGCCATTGTGGCTGCGCCGGTTCTATTGGCCCTTTGCGGCAAACAAAACAGCTCCGGGTGCTATGACGGCAAGGTCACCACAAAATTCGGCGACTGGTTCATGTTCGATCTGGGAATCGCCACGCAGAGCCTGTGCCTGGCGGCCCATCAGTTCGGTCTGGGTACCGTGGTTGTCGGCCTCTTCGATCACGACCGGGCCAAAGCCGTTTTGAATGTTCCGGCCGGATACGAACTGGTGACCCTGATGCCTCTCGGATACCCGGCAAAGATTTCATCGCCGCCTGCCCGGAGGGAAATTCAGGAGTTTACCCACCTGAATACGTTTTAATGAAAGAAGCCGCAAGGCCAGGAACTGAGATTCGCTGTGTGGAGAATGAATGCCAGATCCTTCATCAACGCCTTTCGAGAAACGGCAGGTAAGAACGCGGATTGACGGCGGTCACCCTGTCTTTGGTGGTGGGCGCCCTGCTCATGGCCGCCAAATTCTATATTTACCGGATCACGCTGTCCGCGGCCATCCTTTCCGATGCGCTGGAGTCCATCATCAACGTGGTGGCCAGCGCATTCGCCCTGGGAAGCATTCTGCTGGCGGCCATTCCGCCGGACAAGAACCATCCTTACGGTCATGGTAAAATCGAGTATTTCTCTGCGGGCTTTGAAGGCGCGCTCATCATGCTGGCTGCTGCCGGGATATTTAAAACCGGATGGCCCCGGATTTTTGAACCCGCGCCCCTGCCCAATCTTCAAGAAGGCCTCTGGCTGCTGCTGGGCGCAAGCCTGATCAACCTGGCGCTGGGTCTGGGGCTGATCCGGACCGGCCGGAAAACCCGGTCCCTGACCCTTGTGGCAGACGGCAAGCATGTGCTGACGGATGTCTATACATCCATCGGGGTCATCCTGGGGCTGTTTATGGTCAATCTGACCGGATGGTTCTGGATGGACGGGGCAGTTGCCTGCCTGGTGGGGGTCAACATTCTCTATACCGGCGGCGTGCTGCTGCATCAATCCTTTTCAGGGCTGATGAACGCCTCGGATCCCGGACTCCTTCAGGAAATAAGCAGCCTCCTGGATGAAAACCGGAAAGATGCCTGGATTGACGTCCACCAGTTGCGTGCCTGGGCTTCGGGCAATCTCATTCATATCGATTTTCATCTGATTCTGCCGCGCAGTTTCTCCCTTGAAGATGCCCATCTGGAAGCCAAGGAAACAGAAAATATTCTGAGCCGCCATTTCATGGGCAATGCAAGCGTCCTGGTTCATCTGGACCCCTGCATTGAACCAAATTGTCCGGTATGTTCCAGGTATCTGTGCGGGGAGCGTGCGTTGCCCCTGAAAGAACGGATCTCCTGGACCGTGGAGACCACAACGATGAATGGCTGGGGGGGAGCGGCTGTGCACCCGCCTTTGAACAATTCCTTAAAACCGGGACCAAAAAGCAAAACCGGGATCGATCCATGACACAGGCGCCATCATTTATCGCTGCTTCCTTCCGGACCTGACGAGGTTCACGAGTGTCTGTTGCATGGCGGCCGGTCAGCCCGAAGGCCGCGGATTCCAGGAGTTTATCCTTTAAGCGGGAATTCAGCCCCGCATGAATCGGAGCCTAGCACAACCATCCAAAGTATATCTCAAATCCAGCCATTAGCAAGAAAAAAATGGGTTTTGCACCTTTAATGCCTGCATGCAGAGAACTATTTGACATTTTTCGATTCCCTCAGTATGAATTCATAAGACAGGACTGTTATTAAGGCCGAATGGATTGATTTGATATAAAGGAGAACAATGGACTTACATGCATATTGCCCGCATAAGGTCATGGGTGCGGCGGAAGCGATTTCCCATATTCGAAAAGGCAGCAGGGTGTTTATCGGCACCGGGTGCGGAGAGCCCCAGCATCTGATCCGGGCCATGGTCATGGATCTTTCCATGCAGGACATCATGGTCTACCAGATGCTTTCCTACACCCTGGCTGACTATATTGATGATCCGTCATTTACCCGGCGGTTTTCGCTCAAGCTTTTTTTTATCAGCAGAACCATGCGAAAAGCCGCCTTCGAAGGAAAAATCGATTATATCCCCGCTTACCTGTCCCAGATTCCCAGGCTTTTCGCCAGCCATCGCATCGGCCTGGATGTGGCGCTTATTCAGGTGAGCCCTCCGGACAAGTTCGGGTACTGCAGTTTGGGCATTTCGGTGGATATCACCCTCTCGGGCATGGAAAACGCCACCATGGTCATTGCCCAGATCAATCCCCTGATGCCCAGAACCTGGGGAGACAGTTTCGTTCATCTGGACGATATCGACTATCTGGTGGTCCATGAGGAGCCGATCGTTGCAACCCAGGTCCGGCGCCCCAACACGGAAGTCATTCAGCGGATCGGACATTACATTTCCCAGCTTGTCGATGACGGGGCAACGCTTCAGATCGGGTTCGGCAACCTTCCCGATGCCATTCTGCCCTATCTGGACAAAAAAAACGATCTGGGAATCCATACCCAGCTCATCACGGACGGCATGCTGCCCCTGCTGGAAAAAAAGGTGATCACGAACAAGAAAAAAACCCTTCTGCCCGGCAGGGTCGTGGCCTCCCTGTGCATGGGCACCGAGGCCATTTACCGTTACGTGGACAACAACCCGTTTTTTTATTTCCGGTCGTCGGAGTTTGTCAACGATCCCACGGTCATTGCCCGGAACGACAACCTGATTTCCATCAGCTCCGCCCTGGAGGTGGATCTGACCGGTCAGGTCTGTTCGGATTCCATGGGATATCTGTTTTACAGCGGCATCGGCGATCAGGTCGACTTTCTGCGGGGCAGCGCCATGTCAAAAGGCGGCTTTTCCATTGTCGCGCTGCCGTCCACGGCCCAGAACGGCAAAGTCTCCCGGATTGTTTCCCATCTCAGCGAAGGCGCAGGCATTGCCACCACGCGCGGAGATGTCAATTTCATCGTCACCGAATACGGCATTGCCGAGCTGAAAGGAAAGGGCATTTACCAGCGGGTCATGGAGCTTGCACAGGTGGCCCACCCCAAATTCCGCGAGGAGCTGATCGATATCGCCAAGTCGCACCATTATATTTTTGCCGACCAGCTTCCGCCCTCACAGGACGATCTGCTCTTTCTGGAAGGCTATAAGTCCAACCTGACGCTGAAGAACGGCAAAACCATTGAATTCCGGCCGCTGCTGCCTTCGGATGAATTTTCCTACCGCAATTTTTTCTATTCGCTTCAGGAAGAGACCATTTACCGCCGGTTTTTTTACAAAATGAAGATTTTTTCCCATGAAGTGGTTCAGAAGCAGTGGGCCAGTGTGGATTACCGCAAGAACATGTCGCTCATCGGTCTTTCCCAGAAAGGCGGCAGCCGCGAAATCATGGCCATCGCCTCTTATGCCGAGGAAGAAGCGGGCCGGGCGGAGGTGGCGTTTGTGGTCAGGGAAGATTACCAGGGGATGGGCATTTCCACGTATCTGTTGAAGGAACTTGAAAAAATCGCCAGGGGAAATGATTATAAGAGCTTTTCGGCAACGGTGCTTCGGGAGAACTCCGGCATGATCCGTGTCTTTAAAAAACGCTATCCCAATGCAATCGTCAGTATGAGCGGGGGAGATCTGACCATTCTGATGGATTTCACCGACGCGACCGAGCCGCAGAAAAAGAAGGCGCCAGCTGAAATGCAGATCGGTGATCCGGAATGGACCCGGCTGATTATAGCGGGGGCTGAAAGCCTGGGGGTTCGGGTTTCCGAATGCCAGGCGGCGCAGCTCGGCGTCCATGCGCAGGAAATGCTGCTCTGGAACAGGAAGACCAATCTGACCGCCATCACCCTGCCGCAGGAGGTGGCCATCAAGCATGTTGTGGATTCGCTGGCCATCGCCAGGTGGATTCCCGCCGAAGCGTCCGTGCTGGATGTCGGCTCCGGCGGCGGTTTTCCCGGGATTCCGCTTAAAATTCTGATGCCTTCCCTGTCGGTCACGCTGATTGATTCTTCCCGCAAGAAAAACAGTTTTCAGCGTCATGTCATCCGCAGGCTGGGCCTGGTGGGCATCGCCGCCTTGCAAACCCGCATCGAGGCGCTTTCGGAAAACCCGGATTCTTTTCAAGGCGGCAATGCGGGTACTTTTTCGGTCATTGTCTGCCGGGCCTTTACGGACCTGGCCCGTTTTGTCGAGATGGCGGCCCCGCTTCTGGCACCATCCGGCACGATGCTGGCCATGAAAGGCAGGATCAACGGCGAGGAGCTGGCAGCGGCCTCGGATGTTGTTTCCAGGCATGGCCGGCGGCTTTCACGCCAGGACCCTTTCCTACACGCTTCCCGTTATCCATGCCGAGCGCTATGTGTATATGCTGACATCGGCACCACAAACGCAAAGCGGGTGAAGGGCATGTTCTCCTCCCGCCTTGGCTGGAACACATCCACAAATCGCATTACCCGCAGCATCCATGCCCTGAAGCAATCCGGCGTCGAAATTGTGGATCTTACCGGGACAAATCCGACCGCGGCCGGTTTTGATTATGATGCGGCCGCTATCTGCAGCGCCATTTCAGCTCCCGCCATTCTGGAATATCATCCAAATCCCCGGGGCATGATTCCCGCCAGGCAGGCGGTTGTGGACTATTACCGGCATCACGGAAAAGCCGTTGACCTGGAAACGGTTTTTTTGACATCCAGCACCAGCGAGTCTTACGCCTGTCTCTTCAAGCTGCTCTGTGATCCCGGAGATACGGTTCTGGCCCCCCGGCCCAGTTATCCGCTGTTTGATTTTCTGGCCGGCCTGGAGTCCGTCAATCTGGAAGCCTACCGGTTGCGCTATCGGCCGGACACCGGCTGGCGGATCGATCTGGAGCAGATAAAATCGCTGACCACATCCCGAACCCGTGCCATTATTCTGGTGAATCCCAACAACCCGACGGGATCCTATGTCCGGCCCCAGGAACGTGATCCGCTCACCCGATGGTGCCGGGATCATGATCTTGCGCTGATTGTGGACGAGGTTTTTCTGGATTTTGTTTCCGGCCAAAGCCGGCTGTCATCTTTATCCGCAGCCGGAAATTCCGGTGCATTGACGTTTACGCTGTCCGGAATTTCCAAGGTTCTGGGGCTTCCCCAGTTCAAGCTGGGATGGATACAGGTGAGCGGACCGCAGCCTCTTTGCGCGTCTGCATGCAGTCATCTGGAAATGATCGCAGATACGTACCTGTCGGCATCCACCCCCGTTCAGGCGGCGCTTCCTGCCCTGATGGCGCAGCGGCATTTTTTTCAGCATCAGGTCATCGCCCGGGTTGATGCCAATGACACATACCTGAATGCCGCCTGCGATCGGCTCACAACCGGACGGATGCTTCGCCGGGAAGGCGGATGGACTGCCGTTATTGCCATGCAGAACGGCCTCTGCGATGAGGACATGGTCTGCCGTCTTCTGGAGGTTGACCATGTCCTGGTGCATCCCGGATATTTCTATGATTTTGATGAAGACAGCTGCCTGATCATCAGTCTGTTGACCCGCCCGGACCGGCTCATGACGGGTATTGATCGTCTGGTTTCCCGTTTCCGGTAGGGGCCATGGCCCAGGGATCCGGAAAAGACAGTTTTGCTTCAGCCGGTCTTTTTTCCGCCTGGTTTTCAAAGTTCACCGAAACCACCTTGGAGACGCCTTTCTGCTCCATGGTAATCCCCAGAAGCGTATCCGCAAAAGACATGCTGTGCTTGTTGTGGGTGATCATCACGATCTGGGAGTTCCGGCCGATCAGCTTCAGCAGATGGTTGAACCTGAAAACATTCGATTCGTCCAGGGGCGCGTCGATTTCATCCATCAGGCAGAATGCGGCGGGCTTGATTAAAAATATGGAAAAGATAAAGGCGATGGCCGAAAGCGCTTTCTCGCCTCCGGAAAGCAGGCTGATTCGCGTCAATTTTTTTCCGGGCGGCTGAATCATGAATTCGACGCCGGTCTCCAGGGGTTTGCTTGGATCCGTCAGGATCAGCCGGGCGGTGCCGCCTTCAAAGAGGCGGGGGAAGATTTCCTGGATTTTTTCATTGATCGCATGAAAGGTTTCCATGAACCGCTCCTGGGTGACCCGGTTGATTTTCTGGATCAGTTTGTGAAGATCATCGATGGCCTTGTTCAGATCCTGGCGCTGGGTTTCCAGAAAATCAAACCGGGTTTTCAGGGCCTCGTATTCGGAAATGGCCTCAAGATTGACATCCCCGATTCCGGCGATTTTGGACCGGAGCCGGACCAGTTCGCTTTCCATGTCCGGCAAAGACATCTGTTCGTCCGGGTCCGCAACGGCTGCCGCTTCCCCGCGGATTTCGGAAAAAGACAGATGATAGGCTCCGGTCAGCCGGTCTTGAATGCTTTCCTGCTTCAGGGTCATCCGGGAAATTTCAAGCTCCAGCAGACGGATTTCCTGAAGCGTTTTTTCCTGCTCCCGGTGAAGGCTGCCGAGCCTGGCGCCGCTGTCTGCAATCTCCTGCTCCAGGGCATCATATTCATTCTGGCGGGTATGCAGCTCCGCTTCAATCGCCTGAATCTGCGCACACTGCCTGCTTGAGACGCTTTTCGTCGGCATCGGTCTTCAGCGCGCCGGCCGAGATTTTCCGGCGATTTTCGGCAATGTCGCGGCTAAGCTGCGTGATTCGCTCCAGCCCGTCCTGGCGAAAACTTAACAGCCGCCTCAGGGTGTTTTGAATGTTTTCCGCCCGGGCATTCAAGGTGGTCCGTTGAAGCTGGCAGTCCATCCACCGCTGATTGGCGGCTTCTGTTTCCCGGGAAAGCGCCTGAATGGCCTCGGCTTTGCGGGCAATTTCGGCCTGATCGGCTGCAATTTCCTGCCGGATCTGCAAAAGCGCCGAATGGTTTCTTGCGATTTCCGCTTCCATATCCATGTCTTCGCCGCCGAGCTGCTCCTGTTCGAGCTGTGCCAGCTCCAGCCGCCGTTTGGCCTGTTTGAGCATTTCCGCAGGTTTTATAGGCGTTTTTTTCCGCCTGAACTTCTTCCTGAACCGCGCTGTTTTTTTGCTCGATGGATTTCTGAAGAAGGGTTTCCTGCTGCCTGACATCCGCTTCCATGGATGTCTGCGTTTTGCGGGCTGCGTCATGCGCCTGCGAGATCCGGCTGATTTCCAGCGCCAATGCCGCCAGTTCATTTTTCTTGGCCAGAATCCCCGCGGATGGGTCGCTGCTGCCGCCGATCAGGATTTTCTGCGGAGAAAGCACCTGGCCGTCCCGGGTGACGGCCATCCGGCAGGATTTTGAATCGCTCTGAATTTGAATCGCGTCCTCAAGGGAGGCTGCAAGAACCACATGGCCCAGCAGGGCCTCTGCAACGGGTTCGTACTCGGGCTGGACCTGAACATGCCGGAGCAGCCGGTCCGGGTGCGTGCCCTCCGGTTTCGGCGGTTTTCCGATCTCATCCAGCAAAATGAATCCGCAGCGGCCTGCCTGCGTGTTTTTCAGAAAAGAAACGGCCCGAAGTCCGGCCTGTGCATTCGCGGCCAGAAGATACTGAAGCGATTCTCCCATCGCCGCCTCCAGGGCCGCTTCGTACGATGGGGCCGGATTCAGCACGCCGGCAACCGGGCCGATGATTCCGGATAGTTCCGGCGAATCGGATCCGGCTTTCTGGTTGACCTGCTTCATGATGGCCCGGACCCCGCCATGATACCATTCGAAATTGTCCGCCATTTTTTTGAGCGCGCCATATTTGGACCCTGCCCGGGTTTTTTCCAGATCCAGGCTCTGGGTCATTTTAACCTGTTGCCCCAGGGCTTGATTCGATACCTGAAGCTGCTGTTTCTGAAGATCCACACACGCTGCCAGCCTGGAGAGCTCGTCTTTATGATATTTCTGAGCATTTGCGGCCGTGGCTTGCTCTTTTTCGGATTCAAGCAAGGCCTTTCCGGCAGCCAGTTCTTCTTCATCGGCGCGCTTCAAACGTCTTTTAAGGGTTTCGCGGCTCGATGAAGCGTGCTGAAAAACGTGCTGATGCCGCGCTTCCCGGCCGGTCAAGTCCATCAGGCGGGCATTGACGGCATCGCGCTCTTTCTTGAGGTCCGACAACCCGGCCTGTGCGCTTTGAAATGCGGCTTTTTCCGCATCCAGGGTTACGGAAAAGGCTTCGATGTCTTTTTGAACCCGATCCGCCTGATTCTGCAGATCCGAAATTTCCCGGGTGATCTCAGCCGATTTTTTCTCCAGATCACTGTGGGAGGTTTCCATCGCTTCGGTTTCCGCGGTCAGTCGCAGCATGTCTTTTTTCAAATGGCCAAGATCATTTTCCAGCCGGTCGATCTGTCGCCGGCACTCAAATTTCCGGGATCGGAAGCCGGACAGGGTTTCGTGCAGTTGGACATGGCGGAATTTGATGGCCTCGATTGCCGCTTCCAGCTGGCTTGAGCGGGACTGGCAGGAGACGTCCTGATCGCCGGCCTCGGCCAGAAGCGCCTGATGCTGCTGAATCTGAAGCGAAAGAGCGTCATGGGAATGAAGCCCGAGCCGGATATCCAGGCGCCTGATTTTTTTCTGGGTTCTGCGGTAACGCTCGGCTTTTTGAACCTGGCGCTCCAGGGTCTTCATCTGGCGGCTGACTTCAGAGAGAATATCGGTGAGCCGAAGCAGGTTCTGCTGGGTGGATTCCAGCTTTCGAAGGGCTTCTGTTTTGCTGGCTTTATACCGGGTTGTTCCGGCCGCCTCTTCGATATACCCGCGTCTTTCATCCGGACCGGCTTCGGTAATGGCGCCGATATTTCCCTGCTGGATCAGGGCGTAGGACTTGGCGCCCATGCCGCTTCCCATGAAGACATGGTGAATATCCTTCAGCCGGCAGGGCTGTTTGTTGATCAGGTAGGTGCTTTCGCCGGAGCGGTAGATCCGCCGGGTCAGCATGATTTCCGAGAATTCCCGAAGCGATTCCGGCGCCGAGCCGTTGTCGTTGATGAGCGTCAGGGACACCTCCGCCATGTTCAGCGAATGCATCCCGGAAGTTCCTGAAAAAATGACGTCTTCCATTGCCTTGCCGCGAAGCTGCCGGACGCTCTGCTCTCCCATGACCCATCTGAGAGCGTCCATGACATTGCTCTTGCCGCACCCGTTCGGTCCGACAACCGCCGATATGCCCGGCGGAAAATGGAGGCAGGTTTTTTCGTGAAAGGATTTGAATCCCGTCAGTTCCAGCTTCTTAAGCTTCATGTGTCATCCCGATTTCTGGCTTATTACAAAGCCGGCATGCTTGCGGGCGAATGCCGGATTCACTCATGATAAACACTCTATCAGCAACTTTTCGAATTGTAAAGTCAAAACACAACGGAAGGGGGTCACATCGGGTTTATTCTACAAGATATGGTAGAATGTTCCAAGAAATCAAAAAAAATTGAAACAGCCCGCGCATCTCCGGCTTCTCATTCGCATGGCGGGTGCGGGCGGTTTCATCTTGACATCCGGGTTCACGGACAGTTATTGTTGAATAATTTGTAACTGCTCAGGCACAAAGTCGATTGCAGAAGGCACAGAGGCACATAGCAGAAGTGGTTGACAGCACATGAGGAGGAGGAGCCGCATGTCAGTACCGAATGGAATCGAAGCCATACTCGGCAATCCGGAAGTTCAGAAAATCACCAGCAAAATCAATCCGGAGCTCGTCAGTCACAGAAAGATGGCGCCGGCCCTGTGCGGGGTGTTTGCCTCGCCCGTAACCCGGCTGCGGGAAAAAGACGGGTTTGTGTTTGAAATCGACAACGAGGCCAGAAGACAGCTTCCCAATATCATCGGCAATAACGTCCAGGCGGTTGAAGGGGCGGATGCTGCGGACGAAAAGCTTTCAGAGGGTTATCGGAAACAACGGCGAATCGGCATCGTTTTTTCCGGCGGTCCTGCGCCCGGCGGCCATAACGTGATTGCCGGAATCTTTGACGCAGCCAAAAAAGCCAATCCCGATACGCAGATCTGGGGGTTTTTAATGGGTCCGGATGGCGTCATCGAAAACAGGGCCGTGGAGCTGACTGCGGAACGGATCCGGCAGTATCTGAATATGGGCGGGTTCGGCATGATCAAAACCGGCCGGGCCAAGATCGACACGCCCAAAAAAATGGCCCTCTCCCGGGAAACCTGCAAAAGCCTTGGCCTGAATGCCCTGATCATCGTCGGCGGAGACGATTCCAACACCAATGCGGCCTTTATGGCCCAGGAATTCTTTGATGACGGTATTCAGGTCATCGGGGTCCCCAAGACCATCGACGGCGATGTTCAGGTTCGGGATGCAACCGGCAAAGTCCTTTGCGCCGTATCGTTCGGATTCCATTCCGCAGCCAGGGCCTTTGCCCAGGAAGTCAGCAATTTATGCACGGATTCCAGCTCGGACATGAAATACTGGCACATCTGCAAGGTCATGGGAAGATCGGCCAGTCATCTGGCCCTGGAAGTGGCCCTTCAGACCCATGCCAACATCACGCTGATCGGAGAGGATGTGGCGGACTACGTCGACAACAAGCGGATCGAAGCCGCCAGAAAAGGCCGGCACCGTCGATTATACGGCATATGGCATGACCCTTCGCCACCTGTCCCGGGTGGTCTGCGATGCCATTGTCCGCCGGGCGGCGGTGGGAAAAAATTGCGGGGTCATGGTGATTCCGGAGGGCATTCTGGAGTTCGTCAATGAAATTCAGGTGTTTATTATCAAACTGAACACCATTATCGGCGAATACAACCGCACCCATGACACTGCTTTCCATTCGGATTTTCCCGTTCTCGAGGATAAAAGAGACTATCTGCGGCGGCTGGCCAAGGCGCACCGGGAGAACAGCGACTTTTCGGTATGGAGCACCCGTGATGACGATCTGTTCAACGACATTCCGGATTTTTTCCAGGAAGGGCTGCTTCTCGAGCGGGACAGTCACGGCAATTTCCAGTTTTCCCTGGTTGAAACCGACAAGGTGGTCATGGGGCTGGTAAAGGACTATCTCAACATCCTCAAGGAAAAAGGCATCTATAAAATGGGGATCGAGCGCCGGTATTACCAGAGAACGCTTGTCGCCGAGGGCCTGGATCCGGACATTTATGGCCCGGTACTGTTCAAGAATTACGGCAATGCCCTGTATCTTCTGGTCAAAGAGAGCATCATGTCCGTTAAAACCCTGAAGCAGGCCCTGATCCGGGCCAATCTTATGGAGGAAGATCAGAAGATCCCGCCGGGAATCGAAAAAATTTATAACAAGTCCGTTCCCCAGTTCAAGACCCAGACCCATTTTTACGGATATGACGGCCGGGGAAGCATTCCCACGGAATTTGATTGCGTGTATACGTATAACCTGGGATGGACGGTATTCAGCCTGATTGCCAATGGCGCCACCGGACAGATGGCCGCCATCCGGAACCTGGAGAAGAAATTTTCCGACTGGGAGCCGGTCGGCCTTCCCATTGCGCCGCTGATGCACCTTGAAGAACGAAACGGCAGGCTGGCGCTGGTCCTGGAAAAAAGCCTGGTGGATGTGCGTTCGCCGGCGTTTCTCGTGGCCAAGGCCCTTCGGGAAAAATGGCTTGCCGCAACTCCCGGAGATGACGACTACCGGATTCCCGAGCCGGTTCATTTTACCGGAAATGTGGATGACGACCGCCCGATAACCCTGCTGCTGAACGAGATCGGCAGCAAGTGAAAAGGAAGTCAGGAGTCAGAAGTCAGGAGTCAGAAGGCCAGGGTCATGACCGTTTATTATAAAATGACGGATGGTTTGATGGATAAAGGATGCGAATGGAACTGCAAACGGACAGAGAAGGGTCTTCATTGAAAGGGCAGTTTCTGATTGCCATGCCGAACATGACGGATCCGAATTTTTTCCAGACGGTTGTCTGCATCTGCGAACATACGCCGCAGGGAGCTGTCGGCATCGTGGTCAATCGCCCCCATCCCTTTCTGACGGAAAAGGATATTTTTGACGAACTTCGAATTGAAGCCACCCCGGATAAGGCGCCCATCCCCATCCATTCCGGCGGTCCGGTTCTTTCCGGTGAAATATTTGTTCTGCATGGAAAGCCGTTTGGCTGGAAAGGCTGTTTGATGGTCACGCCATCGCTGGCCATGAGCAATACGATGGATATCCTGCTGGAGATAGCCATTGGCAAGGGGCCGCAGTCGTATATCGTTTCGCTGGGCTGTGCGGGCTGGGGGCCGGGTCAGCTGGATGCTGAAATCAGGGAAAATGTCTGGTTGACCAGTGCGGTGTGGGAGGCGATCGTTTTTGACATCAATAACGAAGATCGGTGGGGCGCTGCCTTAAAGAAAATGGGAATCGACCCGCTGCTGTTGTCTTCGGCGGCCGGTCATGCGTAGCCGTCATGGCTGCTCGTCTGATTCTTCCATGGCGTCTTCTCCCGAATCCTCCTTGTTTTTGGACTTGGGCTTTTTTTTCTTCAGGCAGATCCGGTCTTTTCTGACAAAAGCACAGAGCTTGGGATTGTAGTATTCTTTACAGTTCAAGGGATTGTACAGCGGACATTCAGGATTTTTTTCTGACATCGTTCAAGTTCCCCTTCAAGATCATATTCCGAATTATGTATCATAAACGCACGGATTTAACAAGAAATTATGTCTGATTCTCTTTTTTCCGGCAGAATTCCGTCAAAAAAGAATTCAATATTCAAATCGTTTTGACAATGAATCAAATAACATGTAGTTTATTTGTAGTTGATCAGGTATTCAGGAGTCAGGAGTCAGAATCCGGAATGCGGGGCCGTGCAGAGAAGGACGTTTGATCCGCTCCATTCTGAATTCTGAATTCTGGCTCCTGGATACATCGGTACATCATGAGACGGCTGCGGCCGGCCGGGCAATACAGGCGGCCAATTCAGAAAGGATTCGGATAACATCGATTGATGCGTTCATTTCATATGCTTAAAGAAGAGCTGTTGGGTGCCGCCGGAAATATGGCGGATTTGTTAACCACGGCCCGGGGCATTCCGGGGCTTTCCGGCGCGATTCGAAATGATTGGGAAAAAACATGCCATCATATTTCCCGCGCGATTTCCGGGGACAGGGTGCGGGTGGCGGTGGTCGGATCCATCAAATCCGGAAAAAGCACATTCATCAATGCGTTTTTGAAAGGGGATTATCTCAAGCGGGGCGCCGGCGTTGTCACATCCATTGTCACGCGGGTCCGCAAAGGCCAGGGACTGAAGGCAACGCTTTATTTCAAGTCCTGGGAAGAGATCCACGCGGATCTGGAACATGCCATGGTGCTGCTGCCGTCGATGCCGGTTTCCTCCGAAGTCCGCATCCTTTGATTTCCGGCAGGCGGCAAGCCGCTCGGCGCTCCAGGCGGCTCTGGCGGCGCTGGGTCCGGACCAGCTGATCAGCAACGGCACGCGAAACGAAAACAGCGTCCTGATGGCCTCCTATCTCAAAGGATTTGAAAGCGTCAAGGACATCATTTCGACCGAGACCGTGGTCCGGCATTACCGAGGACAATGAATTTGCACTTCACCGCGATTTTGTCGGCAACGATTCCCTGGCGGTGTATTTAAAGGATGTCGAGATTGAAATCAACGCCGACATTCTGGACAACAACCTGGAGGTGGCCGACTGTCAGGGCAGCGATTCCCCCAATCCCCTTCACCTGGCCATGATTCAGGACTATCTGCTGCTGACCCACCTGATCATTTACGTGATCAGCAGTCGAACCGGTCTTCGGCGGGCGGATATCCGCTTCTTGTCCATGATCCAGAAAATGGGCCTGGCGGAGCATATCCTGTTTGTCGTTAACTGCGATTTCAGCGAGCATGACACGGTTGACGGTCTTATTGCCGCTCATCGAACGCATCCGGGAAGAAATTTCGCTGATCAAACCATCCCCCGGCATCTATACCCTGTCCTCCCTGTACAATCTCTTTGAAAATACCGAGTCCAGCCTGAGCGAAAAAGACCGCATGCGGCTTCTCCAGTGGCAGGAAGAACGGGATTTTGCGGCGTTTTCGGACAGGGAAACCCGGCGGTTCATGACCGATTTTGACGGAATGCTTCTCCACGAACGCTACAGCCTGCTGCTTCGAAACCCCGTGGAGCGCCTCGCGCGTGATTTCGGCCGGCATGGATCACTGGATCGATATCAATCTGGATATGCTGAACCGGGATTCTGTCAGCGCCGTCGAAATGCTGGAAAAAATAAAGCGGCATGAAGACAGAATCCTTCAGCTCAAAACCATGATGAAAAGCACGCTGGACGGGGCGCTGCAAAAAATCAGGCAGGACCTTAAAACTGGACGTGGACCGGTTTTTTGACATCCGTTACGGGCAGGTTCTCTCCGGCATGCTTGGGTTCATCCGTCAATATGCGGCGGCTATCGATCCATTTCAGGAGAAAACCCCGAAAGCCGGCTTCACCCAGGCCCTTTTCCTGGTGTTTCAGGAATTCAAGCACAGACTGGATACATTCGTAACGGAATCCACGATGCCGGAGGTGATCCGTTTCGTCCGGGAAGAAGAGGCAAAGATCGCGGCCTATCTGCTGACGATTGCCGAACCCTACGACGGCCTGCTGCAGGATGCCCTTTCCGACTACCGCGCGTCCATGAGCACCCTGGGCTTTGCGCCCGTTCAGGACAGAATGGACCCCATCCGCATTCCTGAACTGGATGCCGTCAAATCCCGATCCGGGCTTCGGCTGCCGTCTGCCGGCGTAACGCTGCAATATTCCGCCCGGATCAAAACCGAAGCGGTTGTGAAGCTGGGGTGCTATACGCTGGTCACGCTGGTGAAGCGGCTGTTGAAGCAATCGGTTCAAAACAGGCAGGCGGATGAAATGCATGCCCTGAAAGACGGGGTGGATCGCATGAAACGGGAAACCGAACGTTCCATTGTCTCGCATTTCAAGGATTATCGGGAAAATCTGAAATTCCAGTATATTTTAAAACTTGCGGATGCGGCCTTTCAGTCTCTGCACGAATGCCTCATGGAGCGGTTTGGCGCCTATTCCATGGATATTTCACAAATTACGCAGTGGGCGGATGGTCACCAGACTGACAAGGACCGGGTATCCCGGACCCTGAACGACATGCGGCTGAAGTCCCGGGAAATCGCCGAGACAGCTGAAAAGCATCCGGGAGCAGATGGACAGCGAATCGCGATGAAAAAAGGCGGCCTGAATCAATATCCAGCCGCCGCCTGTGGAGTTACCGAATGGCCATGTTAACTGCTATGCCACGGGTTTTTTATCGTCTTCGATCTTGTCCGGTTCTTTTGAATTCGGATCTTTTGTCGCTTCCTTGAAATTCTTGATGGCCTTGCCGATGCCGCCGCCGATTTCCGGAAGCTTTCCGGCGCCGAAAATAATCAGTATGATAACCAGGATTACGAGAAGTTCAGACATTCCCAAGCCAAACATATAAGCCTCCTATTCGTCAAGACGGTTCTGCTTTAACTCCTGTATGAGCTGAAAAAACTCGGGGGTTTTCAGATATCGATCCGTTGCCGCCTGGTAGTCGATCCACCGTCTCCAGCTCTCGAACCATGCCTCGTTATGCCAGTAGCAGGCCGGATCCCCGCCGCCTTTCAGTCGATTGACGAAATCCCTGTATTCATCCTGGCAACTCTCGCAGAACCGGTAGGGACATCCGATGGAATGATCGTGATCCATGCGCGTTTCGGGGCTGAGTTCGGTGTGCACGCCGCATTTCTCGCACTTCTGGGCGCAGCGGGTGCACTGAAAGACTTTTTGAACCGCCAGAATCTTTCGTTTCCGGATGAGCGCATCCCGTTTATCCTGAGATAGCTGGAGCTTTGCGTTCAGAGAGATGATTTCTGCCATTGCTGTTCCGTTATCCCTGCCTTTTAAAATCGATTCGCGTCATACCTGTAATTTATATCACCCGGTCATCCCCCTGTCAATGAGAACCCGTCACGCAAAATCCGCTCCGAAGCAGGGTCACTTAAGTATTGATTTTGAATCAGGGAATGCGTATAGATCAAATTATGGACTCCCAGATAAAAAGCGCAGCGCGGGATCTGGCCGCAGCCGGCCGGGTGGTGGCACTTACCGGCGCCGGCATTTCCGTGGAAAGCGGCATTCCGCCTTTTCGGGGAAAAGGCGGGCTGTGGGAAAAAATTGATCCCATGGAATATGCCCACATCGATGCGTTCATGAAAGATCCGGCCAAGGTCTGGCAGGTCCTGATCCGGGAAATGAAGGACGTGGTGGACAAGGCCAGGCCCAACACTGCGCACCTTGGGCTTGCCCGGCTGGAGACGCTGGGCATCCTGAAAACCATCATTACCCAGAACGTCGACGGGCTGCACCAGATGGCCGGAAACACGGATGTCATCGAGTTTCACGGGAATTTCGCCTGGCAGCGGTGCATGGCAGTGCGATCATCGCCTGGAAACCCGCCGGATTGACCTGTCCCGGATGCCGCCGCGATGCCGGTGCGGGGGCATCTTCAGGCCGGAATGCGTTTTTTTCGGAGAGATGATTGACCCGGATCACCTGAGCCGGTCCCGGCAGGCTGCCTCAAGCTGTGATGTCATGCTGGTTGTCGGAACCTCCGCCCTGGTTCAGCCGGCTGCGTATATGCCCCTGATTGCCAAGCGCTGCGGGGCAAAGATCATTGAAATCAATTCGGAAAAAACGCCCCTGACCCGGGATGTCAGCGATCTTCTCATCATGGGAAAGGCAGGGGAGGTCTTCAGTCGCCTGCTGGCGGAAATCGATAAGCTGCGCTGAATCCGCAGGAAATATTATCATAACGACTCAGGTATTGAGGAGTCAGGAGTCAATTCTGACTTCTGAATACCTGATAAGTTACTATTAACTTGTTTTTCGGAGAATCACCATGTCCACGTTTTCAGAAAAAAAACCATCCATTGCGCCGGAGTCCCCGGACCGCATCCGGGCCGATGTCCTGGATCCCATCGACTATCAGTACCGGGAGAAAAGGGATATCGACATCACCATTTCCCAGCCCGAATATACATCGCTCTGTCCCATGACCGGCCTTCCGGATGTCGGCTGCATTACCATCCGGTACCGTCCCGACATCCGGATCATCGAGCTGAAATCGCTGAAATACTACCTGTTGCAGTACCGCAATGTCGGTATTTTTTATGAACACATCGTCAACCGGATCCTGGATGACCTGGTGCAGGTTCTTGAGCCCAAACGCATGGAAGTTTCCGGGGATTTTACAGCCAGAGGCGGGATCACCACGTGTGTCACCGCAGTTTACGAAAGGACGATATGAGCTTGCTATCCAGAAAAATTCCGGCCGGAAAAATGCCGGTACTGATCCTGCTGCTGACAGCGGCGTTATTCTGCGGATGCGGCGCCTATTCGAATTTGAAAAAATCCACGGGAAATGTCGTTCGGGATTTCAGGGCTCCGGACCACGACCTGAAGAAAACGGTATTCCGGGTCGGGCTGAACAACCAGGTTGCGGCGGCCCGGCAGGATATGGGTGCGACCATCGACAGCCGCTATCTTGAGGCCCTTCCGCAGTCCTGCCCCGCTCTTCTTCTCACCGGGGCAGAGAATTCGGCAGATTCACAGGCGCTGAAACTGCTTTTTCAAAAATCCGTCGGCCCCTTGGACAATCTGGCCCTGATCCGGATCGGAAAGCAGTCCGGCATATCGGCCGTGGTGAGCAGCCGTTTTTACGCCATTGCGGTTCGGCAGCAGGACACGGGATTTTTGTGGTTTCGAAAAAAACTTCCCTTTGCGTGGGTCAGCGCCACCACGGAAGTCTACGATACGGAAACCGGCGCCAAATATCTGGACAAAGACCTTTACCCGCGAACTGAAACTGACCGAGGAAGCGGCCGAGAGTATTCGAAAGGGGAATGTCAGTTCGGTTCCGGCGGTTGAAAAGGCGGTTTTCGAAATCCTTCAGGAGATGGCGGATGCCGTGTGCGATGCCCTCATTCGAACGCCCTGGAAAGGATATGTCGCCAAAGTGTCCGGAGAAACCCTGACCCTTTCATCCGGCAGCCGATCGGGCCTCTCCGCCGGGCGTGTGCTCAAGGTTTATGAGCCGGGCCAACGGATTCAGGGCACTGAATCGCAGACATTTCTGCTCCCCGGCAAAAAGATCGGAGAAATTAGAAGTCACGACGGTTTCTTCAGACAGCGCCGAGGCCGTGGCCATTTCCGGCGCCGGGTTTCAGATCGATAATGTCGTCAAGACAAAATAAAAAAGGTAACTTCTCAGGCACAAAGTGGCAAAGGCACATAGGCACATAGAGAAATGATTGACAGCACATAGGATGAGGATTTGTGTATGGGAACTCGAGTTGTTGTCAATATATGTAGAAACGAGATAAGAAAACTTTGTGCCTCAGTGCCTTTAACCCTGAGTAGTTACTAAACACGCATGAACCGGAATTCATCCATAGACAAGAAAATAACGCCTTCCAGCTCTCCCATAAACACATGTAAAGCAGTAGCGATGAACGAAAAAGAAATATTGGACATCTTGTGATTTTTTTCAAGGGATATTGACCCGATAGACGGTTATCGGCGCTTCGATTCCCTTTACGGTCACCGGGGGAAGGGCGTCGGTCCGCAAATTCCGCAAATACCTTGTCCCGGGTGCTGCCGCAGATCAGGATTTCTCCGGCCCTTGCCAGGCGCTGAAGCCTTGAGGCCATGTTGACGGCCATGCCGATTGACGTGAACTCCCTTTTGCGAATCGACCCCAGAATTCCCGAAAACACCTTTCCCGTGGAAATCCCGATGCCGATGTTCAGCCGGAAGCCGTATCCGGAATCGAGGCCCTTGTTGATCTCCACGGCTTTTTTCTGCATGTCGACGGCTGCCCGTACGGCCTGGACCGCGTCATCGGCATGCTGGACCGGGGCCCCGAAAACCGCCATGATGCTGTCGCCGATGTGTTTATCCGTGGTTCCGTTGTGCTGGTGAATGATCTCGGCCATGGGCGTGAAATAATGATGGTTCAGAAACGCGGCGATGTCATGGGCTTCGGCACTCGCAGGACATTTTCGTGAAATTTCGAATATCCGAAAATAAAATGGTGACCTCGTGAAAGCGGGGCCTGAGCGCCTGGGCAGAATCGGTGATTTCCCGGTAAACCGGATCCGATACAAATTGCCTCAGGCGTTTTCGAATCGTGATTTCATGGATTTTTGCCCGCAGCTCGCGGTTGTCGAAGGGCTTGGTCAGAAATCCGTCGATGCCTTCGTTTGTGGCCGAAATGGCGGTTTCCACGGTGGCATAGCCGGTCAGAATGATGCGGGTAATGTCCGGATTCAGGTTTCCGATGGCGGCCAGGGCCTCCAGCCCGTTCATGCCCGGCATTTTAAGATCGGATATCACGGTGCCGACAGTTGAAACATGATCCTGAACAAATTGAACGCCGGCCTCCCCGTTTTCAGCGGTGAATATCGGGTAGGATTCCCGCTGCAGCGCCCGGACAACCGAGCGCCGCATGCCTTCCTCATCGTCGATAAACAGCAGCCCGTTCATGGCAGTCACCCCCTGGGATGATATTTTTCGTGCATGCGCTTCAGATGATCCCGCGCCACATGGGTATAGATCTGGGTGGTTGAAATATCCACGTGCCCCAGCATGATCTGAACCGACCGCAGATCCGCCCCGCCTTCCAGAAGATGGCTGGCAAAGGAATGGCGCAGGCTGTGGGGCGTGATGGATCTGGAGATTCCCGCAGCCTGCGCATGCCTGCTTCAGAATTTTCCAGAAACCCTGCCGGGTCATGGGTTTTCCGGCCCTTGCGACAAACAGGAAGGGGCTGACAGCGGCGCGAAGGAGAAGCGGCCTGACCGTTGTCACATAAAAATCGATTTTCTGCCGGGCCGGCTGTCCAAACGGCACCATGCGTTCCTTGGCGCCTTTTCCATAAACGCGGACGCAGCAGCCGTTCAGGTTGACATCCTGAAGTTTCACGGTCACCAGCTCGGACACCCGGAGTCCTGCGGCGTACATCAGCTCGATCATGGCCGCGTTTCGAATGCGCCGCGGGTTTATTCGCATCCGGCAGGTTTAAAATGCGATCGATTTCCTGAACCGAGAGCACATCCGGAAGTTTCAGGCCGCTTTTGGGCAGATCGATCCGGGTGGCCGGATTCTTCTCCAGAATTTTTTCCTGAATCAGAAACTTGAAAAATCCCCTCAGGGTCACCAGATGCCGGGCGCGGGAGCGGGGACCCATTCCCGAATCCCTTAAGAAGATCAGGTGTTTCAGAATAACGGGCGAATCCGCCTCGCCAAGGCTCCGGATGCCGCCGGCGTGCAGAAAGTCCGCAAACCGGTCCAAATCCGTTCTGTAGGCGTCCAGGGTATTGGCGGCAAGCCCTTTTTCGATGAGCAGATAATTCAGATACTGGTCCATGAGGGGCCGTGGCGAAAGCGCGGGCCCGGCTTCAGCATTCACGTCCGATTTCCCGTTCGCATCGTAAGACCGATAACTGCTCCGCTTTCCAGATGTCGCGGTTATACTCCAGGACCGTGCGGTCCGAAGAAAATTTCCCCGCCCTTGCCACGTTGAGGATGGATGTGGCGATCCAGGCTTTTCGGTCCCGGTACAAGGCATCCACTTTCATCTGGGTCTGCTGATAGGCTTCGAAATCCGCCAGCACCAGATAACGGTCTTCATTCAAAAGGCCATCCATCAGGGGTTTGAACAGATCCGGGTCTTCGGGGCAGAAAAACCCTTCCCGGATCAGGTCAACCGTCTGTTTCAGGACCGGATCCTTCATGTAGTAGTCTGTCGGGCTGTAGGCGGGGCGGATGCCGGAAACTTCATCGGCAGTGAGTCCGAAAATGAAGATGTTCTCCGGCCCCACCTCTTCCTGAATTTCAACATTGGCGCCGTCCAGGGTGCCGACGGTCAGGGCGCCGTTCAGGGCGAATTTCATGTTGGAGGTTCCGGAAGCTTCATAGCCGGCCGTTGATATCTGCTCGGACACATCGGATGCCGGAAAAATCTTTTCGGCCAGAGACACCCGGTAATTGGGCAGGAAAACGACCTTGATCCGCTTTTCGGTCAGGGTGTCCCGGTTGATCATTTCCCCGATATGGCAGATCAGCCGGATGATCAGCTTGGCAGTGGTATAACTGGGAGCGGCCTTGCCGCCGAAGAAAAAAGTTCTGGGGTGATAGACCTGGTCCGGTTGCTGCCGGATCTTGAGCCAGCAGTAAACCACATGCAGAATGTTCATGAGCTGGCGCTTGTATTCATGGATCCGTTTCACCTGAATGTCGAAGATGGAGGCGGAATCAACGGAAATGCCGGTCAGGTTCAGGGTGATCCGGCCAAGCTCGTCCTTGTTTTTCTGTTTGACCGCCTGCCAGGCCTGAATGAAGTCCGGGTTTTCGATCAGCGGCTCCAGGTTTCGAAGCTGGTTCAGATCGGTGATCCAGGCATCTCCGATATGGCCGGTTATCAGGGCCGCAAGGTCCGGGTTTGAAGCCAGAAGCCATCTGCGGGGCGTGACGCCGTTTGTTTTGTTGTTGAATTTTCCCGGATACATCCCGTCGAAATCCTTCAGCTCCTTTTCCCGGAGCAGCCGGCTGTGAAGCCGGGCAACCCCGTTCACCGAGTGGGAGCCGACAATGGCCAGATGGGCCATGCGGATCTGTTTTTCAGCGCCTTCCTCGATCAGGGACATGCGTTTCAGGATGTCTTCATTTCCCAGATACCGCACCGACACATCCCGCAGAAACCGGCGGTTGATCTCGTAAATGATCAGAAGATGCCGGGGAAGCAGGGTCTCGAACAGGCAGACCGGCCATTTTTCCAGGGCTTCGGCCAGAAGGGTGTGATTGGTATAGGCGCAGGTCCGGCTGGTGATGTCCCATGCCTTTTCCCAGGAAAGACCGTGGTCGTCCATCAAAATCCGCATCAGCTCGGCAATGGCCAGCGACGGGTGGGTGTCGTTCATCTGAATGGCGACCTTGTCGGCAAATTCATCAAATGTGGTGTGGGTCACCAGATACCGGCGCACGATGTCCTGGATGGAGCAGGAAACGAAAAAATACTGCTGCTTCAGGCGAAGCTCCCGGCCTTCAAAGATCTGGTCGTTGGGATAGAGGACCTTGGAGATGTTCTCCGAGATGTTTTTTTCCTCGACCGCCTTCAGGTAATCTCCGCCCTGAAAATACTTCAGGTCGAATTCCTTGGATGCGCGGGCCGACCACAGCCGAAGGGTGTTCACCGTATCATTGCCGTATCCGTCGATGGGCGTATCGTAGGCGATGCCGATCACATCGCTGGTATCGGTCCATTCGGTCTTGAGGGTCCCGTCCGGAAGCGTGATCTGCTTGACCTTGCCATAGAAATGCACGGTCAGGGTGTATTCGGGACGGGGAATCTCCCAGGGGTTTCCGTATTTCAGCCAGATTTCCGGAAGCTCCACCTGCCCCAGATCCCGGATGGCCTGATCGAAGATGCCGAATTCGTAGCGGATGCCGTATCCGTAAGCCGGTATTTCCAGCGTGGCCATGGATTCCATGAAGCAGGCGGCCAGCCGCCCCAGTCCGCCGTTGCCAAGGCCCATGTCCGGCTCGTTTTCCGAAAGCTCCTCCAGATCGATGTGAAGCGCTTCCATGGCTTTTTGAGCCTCGGGATATATTCCCAGGTTGATCAGGTTGTTGATCAGAAGCCTGCCCATCAGAAACTCGGCCGACAGATAATAGACCCGCTTGGCGTCGTGCTGGTAATAGCACTGCTGGGTGTGAATCCACCGCTCCACCAGACGGTCCCGGGTGGTAAGGGCCAGCGAATAGTACAGATCCCGGCTTGTCGCCGTGTACTGGTCCTTGGAAAGCGAATATTCCAGATGATTGGCGAAAGACAGCTGAATGCTTTCCGCATTCATTCCCTTGTGAAAAGTGCCCCATTTTTCAAACAGGCTGCATTCTTGCATGGTCGTGTCCTCCCTGAATATCTCTATCAGAAGATGACGGCAGATGCACGAACTTTTTCCGGCCAGGCGCACGGAAGTGTTGAGGTGAATCGCAAATTTGTGTTATCCTATTAACAAAAATTTGTCACTCTGGCATAGATTGCTGCGTAAAGTATTCACTGTTCATGAAGTGAACCGGCATTCACACTTGAGCACAATAGTGACAACTTCACTTATGTGCACAAAGTGAGGCGGAATCATTTTTGCAAGTCTACCTTGTTTTGCAAGCAGAGAAGAAAGTCATATGAAACCATCCATTCAAATCAAGCTGTTTGCATCCCTTGGCCGCTACATGCCGGAGAGCAGCGACGCTTTTCCGATCGATCCGGGCCTTTCGGTCCGTGACCTGGCGCTTGGCCTGGGGGTTCCCCTGGAATCCGCAAAGCTGATATTTGTCAACGGACAAAAACGCGATCTGGTCAGCTGTGCTTTCCGGCGGAGAGCGTGTGGCCATTTTCCCGCCGGTCGGCGGCGGATGAAAGGAGCAAGCGATGCCTGACGATGATCGGTCAACAGAAATCTCTGCCCTTGATCCCTTCAAAATTCCAGAGCGCTATGCCCGGAACATGGGGACGTTCTCCGGCCAGGGACCAGATCGTTCTGCTCGGCTCCCGGGTCTGCATCGTGGGCCTTGGCGGGCTAGGCGGCGCGGTCACCGAAATCCTGGCCCGCCTGGGGATCGGGGCGCTGACCCTGGTTGACGGGGATGTTTTTGAAGAAAGCAACCTCAACCGCCAGCTTCTCAGCACGGTGGAAACCCTGGGCGCCTCCAAGGCAACGGCTGCCCAAAGCCGGGTCCGGCAAATCAATCCATCGGTTCAGACCCGCATTCATGACGTGTTTCTGGATGCCCAAAATGCCGCCCGGCTCATCGAAGGCGCGGATGTGGTCGTGGACTGCCTGGACAACCTGAAAACCCGGTTTGTCCTGGAAAAGGCCGCCAAAGCCGCCAAAATCCCCCTGGTGTCCGCCGCCATTGCCGGCACCTACGGACAGATCACCACGATTTTCCCGCAGGATACGGGACTTGCCATGATCTACGGCCCGGAAGACCAGGTCCCGGCCAAAGGCGCCGAAGCCACCCTTGGCACCCTTCCCTATACCGCCATGACCATGGCCTCCCTGGAATGCTCGGAAATCACCAAAATCCTGCTCAAGCGGGGAAGCCTGCTGCGAAACAGACTCCTTGTCATGGATTTGATGGACAATGCGATGGAAGTGCTTGTCCTGGCAGGCTGAAATCCGTTTTTGTATTCAGGAGTCAGGAGTCAGAAGTCAGAAGCCAGAATGGCGGGTCACTTCAAGAGTCGCGGTACTATCGCAGCTACAAATTAATCACTCAAGTATTTTTACAAACAGCCGATATCAATCGTGTAGGATCTGCGATTTCGGTATTTTCGGGGTTCGGGATTTTGCAGTGCGGATCCTGCAGCCGGCGGTCAGAGCCGGTCTGTTTTCTTGTCAAGCTGATATATGACAGCTAATGGCGGCAGCCTGTCCGAAGACAGGGACAAATTGTAACGGCGCAGGGATTCAGAAGCCTGACTTCTGACTTCCCAAGGTTGTTGCAAAATCTCAGTTACTGCTCAGGCACAAAGGCACAAAGTGGCAGAGGCACATAGAGAAACGCTTGACAGCACATAGGATGCGGATATGTTTATGGGAACTGGAGTTCTTGTCGACTTATGTTGAAACGAGATAAAAAGCTTTGTGCCTTTGTGCCTCGCCTTTATGCCTTTGTGCCTGAGTAGTTACAAATCTCAAAGATAACCTATGGCGTTTGCGTCCGGGCTATGATATTTATGCGGCAACTGTTAGGAGGGACTCTCATGCCGTCTTATTTCCGCCTGCGATTCATGACATCCATACTGTCTTTGATGGTTCTGATGCTGATGCTCGTTTCTGCATCCGGTTGCCGGAGCGTTTCTGCTCCCGCCCCCCCGCAATCCGAAATGAAACCGGAGCCGATGCCCCGGCTGACGCTCAAGCCCGGCGACACCGTGGAAATCAAGTTCCCCTATGCAAGCCAGTTCAACGAAATCCAGACCGTCCGGCCGGACGGCTTTATTTCACTGCAGCTTGTCGGGGAAGTCGCTGCTGCCGGGAAAACGCCTCTGGAACTCCGGGATGAACTGATAAAGGGGTACACGCCCCAACTGAAGCACCCGGAACTGTCGGTCATGGTTCGATCTTTGGCCGAGCGCCGCATATATGTCGGAGGCGAGGTCAACAGGCCGGGCCTGCTGGAGATGCCGGGCGACATGACCCTGCTTGAAGCCGTCATGCAGGCGGGGGGCTTCAATCTGGACAGGGCGGAGGTGGGAAATGTCGTGGTCGCCCGGGTTGCGGACGGAAAGCAATACGGATACGGGCTTGATATGAACGATGCGCTTGCCGGCAGGGAAGTTCAGCCCTTTTACCTGAAACCGCGTGACATCGTCTATGTGCCGCGCACCCGCATTGCGGATGTGGACCAGTGGGTATCGCAATATTTATACAAACTTCTGCCGCCCGTCAGTATCGGTTTCACCGTATAAGCAACGGAAACTGATCTTTTCCTATAATTCCGTGTTTTCGGATAGTTGATGAAAGACTGACACCGGTTTTCACCGTGTGACGACTTGAGACCAAAAAAAGGATACTTGATTGTGTTGAATCTGAAATAAGTCTTGACTGCAAACGAGCGTCAGCATATACCTGACAGAATTCGTCATGCGGATGGACTTGTTTCGAACCCATTGATATTTTTCAGGTTTTCAACACAATGCAAGAGCGGACTTTTACAGAAACAACCCTTCGGGATTTTTACGATGTCCTGTTCCGGTACAAACGCAGGAGCCTGCTTCTTTTTCTTTTGCGTGATGATCGCAACGACCCTTGCCACCTTTCTGTCCTCCGAAATCTTCCGCTCTGAAGCCACGTTGATGATACGCTCGGGCGCGAGAGCGTTTCTCTGGACCCCACGGCCACAACCGGCCAGGTGGTCGGCATCGGCGTGGACAAGGAAAACGAGATCAACTCGGAACTGGCGATTCTCCAGAGCCGCCAGCTGGCTGAAAAAGCAGTGGATGCCATCGGCGCGGATATGATCCTGGAGGGTCCGGAATCAGCGCCTGATGATGGGGACTCCGTTTTCGGCAGGGTGCGGTATGCACTTCACCAGTCGATGAAGGCCTTTGGCAGGGTGCTGGCAAAAATCATGCGTTTCGGCCAGGAACCCGGCCCCGAGGGCGTCGAGCGAAATCGGGACAAGGCAGTCCGTTTTCTCATGAAGAACCTGATTGTCGAAACTGCCAAAAAGAGCAGTATCATTTCCCTGTCTTACGATGCAACACATCCGCAAATGGCTCGCGATGTACTGGCCAGAATCATCGACCTTTATCTGGATATGCACATAAACGCCCACCGAACCACCGGATCCTACCGGTTTTTCGATCAGCAGAAAGAAGAAATTCACAGGGCGCTGGTGAATACCGAAAAAGAACTCAATAGCCTGAAAAACAGCACCGGGGTTTCAGATCTGTTGGACCAGCGCCGGATTCTTCTGGAGCGCTCCGGCAGTCTTCAGCGGGAACTGGAAAAAACACAGTCCGATATGGCAGCCTCCGCAGCCGCCATCCGTTCCCTGCAGGAAAAACTTGCCGGGACTCCGGAGCTGCGGGTGACCACGGAAATTATCGGATCCCCCAACTCGGCTTCCGACGAATTGCAAAAGCGCCTCAACGATCTGCACTTGAAGGAACAGGAGCTTCTTTCCATATTTACCGAGGTAAGCATCCCCGTAAAAGAAATTCGCCGCCAGATCGGCGAAGTGCGGCTGCTACTTGAAAAAACGGGTCAGCCCAGGCAGGTAACCACCGGAATCAATGTGACATATTCGGAAATCCGCTTGCTTCTTGTAAAGGAAGAA